>CAVWIJ010000011.1:0-24893 GCA_963754985.1 uncultured Holophagae bacterium
TGCTGTAGACATCCTGATCTCTGGGTGTGGTGCCCGGCAGGATCTTGTCCAGGAACAGCTTGACGTCGAGACCTTCCTCGGGCTGATACACGAGCTTCTTGTCGTCGAGGAAACGGCGCAGCAGCGCCTGGCCTTGCGGCCGCTGCAGGATCTGATCCTCGGGAGCCTGGTACTGCTCGTCGAGGCGTACGGGGCTTCGGGCCCGGAAGCACGACTTGGTCGAAGGCGCGGCACGCCTGAATCTGGAACTGTTTCTGGTAGTCCGGCTTGATGCGCTGCAGCTGCTCCTTGGCCAGCCGCGCCGCGTCCCCTGTGCGCGCGTCCCGTTCGATGGCCTCGAGCGCCATCAGTCGCTGCGCGCGCTCGATGGCGTTCGCGAGCGCACCAGTGCTCGCGCTGATGGCAAAGATTGCGTTGATGAACGCACGCGGCATCGGCGAGTCTGGATTGCGGTCGTCGACCAACCCGACGACGCGCCGAGCGAGATCCTCGGTCTCGCAGAGCGCCAGCTGGATTTCGGCGCGATCGGGCACCTCGTCTGGCGCTCTCGGCCAGGCGGTCAACTTGAAGCTGGGCCATCGAAGTACTTCTGCACCTCGGCGAGCACTCGGCTGCGCGCGTCTTCGGGTGGAATCTGCCCCATCCGCTCTTCGATCTGCTTGATGACGTTCGGCTCGTAGCGGAACTGCCAGCCGCGGCCGCCCGGCATGGGGTAGGTGTGCCAGCAAACGCCGGCCAGTCGATCGAGCGCCTCGCTCGGCTCCGGTCCGGCCTCGTCCGGGCGCAATGTCGCGAGCGTCAGGTCGGCCGGGTCGAGGCCGCTGTTCGACTGCATGGGGATGCTCTCGAGTAGCAGCGCGAGGCGGCACGCGGTGCACCCCGCGCTGCGCGCCGCCGTCGAGCTCTCCCGCGTGGTTCTCGATGTCGGCCGACACGGCGGCCTTGAAGTTGTCGCGGTTGAGTCGCTGTAGGAGGTCCGCCTGGATGCGCGGCTCGACCAATTCACGTCGCCTGCGGAGATGAGGTCGAGATCCTCCTCGGCTTCCCAGACGTCCGCAGGATGCGCGCAAAGAGACGCAGGACGCCGCGGCTCTTCTGAAAGTCCTGGAGCGCACCCAGCCGGTCGCGCGCGGTCTCGAGCAGTCGCGGATGGAAGGGGTAGCAGTCGACGATCTTCTTGGCGTACTCGGACCGGTTGCCTTCGGGATCAGCTCCGGGTGCTTCCCGTTCACGCGCTTGTAGAGGCTGAGATAGGCCGCCGATGCCTTCTGCGCGGCGGTTGGATCGACCTTCTCGAAGAGGCGGCGCACGATGACGCGCGCCGATTCGTCCCCGATCGGGTCGAAATCGGCGATCCTTCGTCCGAAGATGTCGTCCAGCTTGACCGCGGCCTGGGCAACGGCGTCCCTGAGCGCGGCCGACTCCCTGGCGTACGCTCGCTGGTCTGCCGGGTCGGTCACGACGAGCACCGTCTGCGGCCGCTTGGCCACGGCTGAGGCCAACACGTTGAGGAAGCCGAGGAGGTTGCCCTGCCCCTGATCGGAGAGCTTGGCCATGTAGATGACGAGCTCGTCGAAGCAGGATCAGCACTGGGCCTTCTGGGAAGGCCTGCTCGATCTGGCGGCTCGTAGGGGAACCTTCTGGCCGGTCCGCTTCTCCCAGGGCTTGGTGCGCCTTCTTGCCCCCGAGTTGCAGGACCACCTCACCCCACAGGCTGTCGGTCTTGACCCCCTTGTGCTCGTCGAAAAGCGGTACGCCGCCCTTCGCGGCATCCACTGCCACCACGTGCACCGCCTGGGCCGGCCCGCAGCGGGGAGAATCTCCGTCCCCAGGCTGAGGTCTGCGATGTTCTTGGCGAGGTGCCAGAGCGCCATCAGTGTGTGGGTCTTGCCGCCGCCGAACCCGGTGCTGAGTCGGACGTGCGCGCCGCCCTCGCGGGGATCGCTGAGCCGGTGCCTGAACACCATCTGGGCGACCTTACGTAGCTGTCGTGCCGGGTGGGTGTTCTGGAAGAAGATCTTCGCCTTCCCATACACCGGCGGCGCATTCCCCAGGACGACGTCGCCGAAGTCGGCAGCGAAGATCGCGTCATCCAGATCGCCCTTGAGGACCTCAGGTCGTAGTTTGCATGCAGCCTTGATCCCCATTGTCACCCTCCTACCGGATCGGACCCCACCGCTGCATCCGCTGCGCGGGGTGATTCGGTCGTTCGGTTCTTATAGTAGCTGCCCTCGGGCAGGATCGAGACCGCCCGCTACTTCTGCGACTCCTCGAAGTCGCCACGCGAGGTCTACCGATGGGTCGGGGTGGCTCTCCGTGCACCACCCGGTCCTCGTCACGACCGCCTGGCACCGGTAAGCTCTCGCCATCCGCGATTCTCATTTGCGCGTAACGAGTCTCGAATGGTGCTGGTACTCTCTGGGGGGCTATTCCGTATGCCGGACGCCTGTTCAGCTCAACTACTATCTCGTCGCGATAGTCGACGTGCTGGGGCAGCAGTCTGTACTGTCCGAGCTACGAGAGTTGCCTACGAACGACGAACAAAGGCCAGGGCGGCGGCGATACTCCGCCAGACGCTGGGCCGGGTGCGGGAGGATGAGGCAGTTCTTCGCTTCGTTTCTTGTCGCCTCTCGGCGTGATCACCCCTTTCTTCAGACGCTGTCGCGGGAAGCCGCGGACTTCGTGCGCGACGTTACGACGGCAGATGTCTCTTATCAGCACTTCTCCGATTCAACAATCATCTCTGTTTCTCTTGCTTCCGCCGATGGGGACCCGTGCCCGACGGCGTCCGGGATCCTCGACGCCATCTCGGCGCTGTGCTACCTGCAGCTGCAGACGCTCGCAGTCGGGTTCGCGGTCCGGGGGGGGTAGAGGTGGGGTTGGGAGGCGAGGTCAGCGATGGGGAGGTGTACGGGCCCGCGTTATCGAGTGCTCACTCACCTCGAGAGCTGTGTTGCGGGATGTCCTCGCATCGTTGCCGGCCCTGTACTGGTCACCCTCCTGAACGGGCTCGTTGCTTCGAACGCTGCGTCGGCACGCGATGAAGCCGCGCTCGGCCCAAGCACGGATGGCCTCAGAGACTGTTGATACGTGATGAGGATGGGCTCGTCGTTACCGATTTCGCTGGATCCCGACACACTTCGCCTTCAGCAACTCTGCGCGTCGCAAACCAGGGGACGCTGAGCTGCTTTTCGCCAAGGCGGTCGATTTCGCCGAGAGTCAGCGGGGGCGGTTCGCGCAGGCGGGCGACTTCAAATTGACAGGGCGTTATGCGTGGCTGGTTCGTTACCTCCACTCTAGGAGCGAGCTCTGGGAGAACTGAATCGAAGTACATCTGACGCTGTTACTCCAGGCCTCTTATGTTCGATCCACTGCCCTGCGGTCTTACTGCACTGAGTTCTCGATCCCGTGCTCGATGGCCTCGAAGGCCTCGCGGCGGAGGCGCTCGCGGACGGCGTGTGCGCGCTCGGGGCCGAAGTGGACGTAGGTGCTGGCCATGGCCCAGAGGTACCAGGACATGGTCTCCGCGTCGAAGCGGATGAACTCCCCGAGGTCGATCGGGCCCTCCTGGATGATCAGTCGCGCCACGTCGTACGGGAACTTGCCGTAAGTCTTGCCCCAACCCAGGTAGCAGCCGGCCATGACCGGGTAGCGTAGGGCCTTGCGGATGACCTCGTAGACGATCTTGATCATCTCGTCTCGGTCCGCAGTCGGCCATCCCAGAACCTGGGGTTGTTCTCTTCCGGGTGGCCTGCGACGGCAGTTCCACTGCACCGGGGAGGTCCTCGAAGATGGGATCGTCGGGCCGTAGAAAACGAGGTGCTAGCCGTCGCTGAAGATGGGGTCGTCTGGCTTCTTGGTGTCGTCGCTCATGGCTTCCTCCTTCGTGGTTGCGCCGCGGGTGCACGACGGGAGGAGGCGCCATCGAAAAGGCCCGTCGATGACGCGACGGGCCGAGAAGGCGATCTTCTGTCCGTTCGCGCTTTAGCGGCATTTGTTTATGGCGCCCGCAAGCTGCGATTCAAATCGGCGCCAAGACGAACTCATACCACCTGGTTGCCCACTCTCGTAGTGGGCTTTCATCGAGCCCGGTTCAGGGCGGCGCGAGCCGACCACCTCGACGTAGAGTGGCCGCCATTCTCACCACGATCGCGTAGGTCTGCGCGCGGCTGTCGACGACACAGGATTCTTCGAGGGTGCGGTCGCGCTGCACGCAGCCCCGGCTGGATCCGAATTCGTTGTTGCGCCGTGCGACAATTGGAGCAATGTGGGTTACTTTCCCGAGATGGGCAGTGCGTGTCTTTGGGAGCAAGTCTGGGCACACATGTTGCGAGACTGACGAAACGGGGCGGGACTCTGCCCCAGCTCTAGGTCGTGGTCAAGGAGGCGGCCAGTGAAGAGATTCATCGTATTGTAGTGTCGTATGCTTACGTCATCGGCGTGGGCTGACGGGCCGACAGTCAACGTCCAGGTCGACATTGATCTGATCGGTAATGCAGTACCGAACTGCCCCCCGTGGGTCGAGAGCGACATACCCGTGCACCTATTTAACCACCTCAGACGTGGGACGTTGATGACACAAGGCGAGCACCAGACTACGGTTCGGATCCCCCAATTCTGGGACGGAATGAGCGCCGTACTCAGGTTCGTGATCAAGGGGAGCACATCCCCCTACGGGTGGAGACCCCGGGCCTTCGGGGACGGTGTACCGCCTTGGGATGGGCGTCTTTTCGACGCCAGGGGGATACACTCGGATTTACCAAAGGGCGGATTGAAGTGCCTTACACCACATCGTGAATGAGGTCATCGAGGTGGATCATTACCCTCGAGGACTCTTGAATGGCGGCAGTAAACCCCGGTGAGACTGTATACGACTGACCTGAATCCGACTTCTGCCAG
Source organism: uncultured Holophagae bacterium (assembly GCA_963754985.1). GTDB lineage: Bacteria > Acidobacteriota > Thermoanaerobaculia > Thermoanaerobaculales > Sulfomarinibacteraceae > FEB-10. The sequence goes on from CAVWIJ010000011.1 coordinate 4,900, forward strand.
TGGGACGAATTCGATATACTAGGCTCGTGGCGTCGTCTTCACTTTCCCGTCCACGCTTCCTTCACAGGCGGCGACTGCAACGGAGATGGAGTCGTGGACGCGTCGGATATGGCCTGCCCGTCGTCAATGCGGTCTTCGAGTAGCCGGGAAACCAGCGGACGACTCGAATGCATACCGGAGGTCGCAGTATGAAACGCCGACGTTTCTCGCGACACATCGGACCCGCCCTGGCGGTGCTGGCCGTGTCCGTGTGCAGCGTGGTGTCAGCCCAGACGACAAGTGCCCCTGGAATCGACGTCGAAATCTACAACCCGGTGGATGGGAGCAACTCCTTCTGCGCGGTTCCCAGTGTGGACTTCTGGGCACACGTGTTTGTTCGGCCAGGCGACGGAGAAGTCTCACCTGTGATCGCACGTGCGGCAACAACATCCCCGGGGGATCTGCAAGCATCGCCACTGCATTGATCGACATCGTTTCGAGACTTCCGCGCTTTCCGTCCAGGATGCGCAGTCCAACCCCGATCCCACGTACGCAGCGGTTGATGGCATACCCGCAGACTCCAGAACATCGACGCCGGGAGGGTCGGCTGGGCGCTCGAGGGTGACTGGATCGTCGATGGCGATCCGAGCAGTGGCTTCAATGATCCCTGCGTGATGCAGAAGCTCCAGAGCGAAGGCTGGGTGTTCCGCGTCCAGTTCATCACCGGCTCTGAAGGAAGCACTTCACTTCACCTCCGCGCCAGGTCGACCCTGCGCCATTCGCGCTGTCGTTTGCTGACATCTGTGGGAGCGAAGCCTTCACCGTGAGCAATGGGGGCATCGACGAAGTAGTGGACGCGATTGTCACGGTTAGCTTGGCATGCTGCTCCTACAACATCGATCCGACATCCGCCGCGTACGGACCACCGGGTGGATACCGGAAGCGTCGTGGTCAGTTCGCAAGGGGATTGCCCGTGGAACGCTGCGAGCAACGTTGACTGGGCGACAGTGACTTCTGGTTCACCGGGTACCGGGCCTGGCACAGTCACCTATGACGTGTCGGCCAACGGCTCGCCTGACCCGCGCATCGGCACCCTCACCGTCGCCGGGCAGACGTTCACGATCGACCAGTAGGGGACTGACGTATTCGCCGACGGCTTTGAGTCCGGCGACACGTCGCATGGTCGGCGACGGTGCCGAAACGCCGATGAGAAACGCCATGGCCGACGATGTGACGTGGGTGGTGAGTTCGATCTTCGGGTAACGGTTGGGGGGCGGTCCGGTGGAGAGGCTATTCGGTCATGCCATTGCACTGTGAAGAACATGATGTTCTCGGCCGGAGGTGATCGTTGAAGAAGTCGATCGGGTTTATCGCCCTGGTTTCAATTGCACTGTGCATAGTCACGACAGCAGTCTTCGCATCGCAGAGTCAGCAGTGGGGTCTTGCTAACTCACATTTTCAGTCTCGTCTGTACGGCGTGAACCACGTGAATGGACAGTTCATCGCAGCGGGTCAACATGGCGTCGTCCTGGTTAGCAGCGATGGCACCAACTGGGTACATCGAGACATCCTCGACAACAGTGAGCCCCACAGCGTGGTTGCCAATTCCAGTATCTATGTTGCGGCGGCCGGATACATCTACTGGAGCACGGATCTCCTCCAGTGGCATCGAGTCGACGACAGTCCGGTTGGGGTGGTAGACGTAGTCTGGGATGGGACGGCGTTCATTGCAGTTGGATCGTACGGGAAGATCTTGAGGAGCGAAGACGGTGCTGTTTGGGAGGCGCTAGCCTCGCCGACGTCTGACCATCTGAGGTCAATTGCATGGAATGGCCAGTACTACGTTGCTGTGGGCAACTGGACGACCATCGTGCATAGTTCAAACGGTATTGATTGGTATGTCGCTGTGGTGGGGTTGACCATCGGCGACGATTTTAGAGACGTGGCGTGGGGAGGGGGCGTTTTTGTCACAGTGGGTCGCTCCGGCACCGTTGCAACGTGCACTAACCCGGCCATATGGACACAATCTTACGTTGGTGGTTTCCCTTACGATTTTGAAGCACTAGAGGGCGTGTCATGGACGGGGGTTGAATTCGTTGCTGCCGGACGCGGAGGATTGCATAGGAACGAGCCCAGATGGATGGGTGTGGACATTAAGCGCGAGGCCGACGTATCAAGATCTCTTCGGTGTGGCAAGCAACGGAGCAACGGCGGTGGCTGTCGGAGATTGTGGCGTGTTGCTGTCGTCTGGTTCGGGCGGATCGTGGGAAGTTCGCTCGACGACAGAGTCTCATTTGAAGGGCATAGCGTAGATGGGACGACGTTATGTGCGACGAGAGACTATTCATTGGAGGCCCTTCACCAGCTACCTGATAGTCAGCAGCGACGGATCGACGTGGGAGCGAATGCCGTTTTCTCCTGCTGGCGAGTACCCTAACAACCTCGACTGGACCGGTACCGAGTTTGTCGGGGGCAACGGCGACTTCGTTTTCCGGTCCGACGATTGTCTCACCTGGGTGACAGAAACGCCTGTGTCGTCGCCAGGAATCAAGGCGGCAAGCGGAACTGACAGTGAGCTCGTCGCGGTCGGACTGAGCGGTCGAGTACTTTGGAACACCGGCGACTCTTGGCACCAGTCAACAAGCGGCGTGGATTCGACTCTTCTTGATGTGACGACCAATGGAAGTGTATTTGCGGCTGTTGGAGGTTCGTCTATCATCGTAAGCCTGGATCGTCAAACCTGGTACTCAGTTGCACCGTCAGACACTGGGAACCTCCTAAGTGCTCTGGCCCGCATATTCGGTGACGTATTTCTTCAAGCGGCGAGCCGGTGTTGAGTCGCTTCGAGGTTTTCGAGGAGCTGGCTGAGGTCTCGGCGAGTGAACTTCCACTGGAAGGGCTTGGCGATTGCCATGTAGTGCTGCTCGAAGGCGAGGATGAGGTCTTCCAGTTGGCTGAGGTCGGCGGAGTCGTTGGGAGTGAGCACTTTGCGCTGGAGGACCGAGAAGTAGATTTCGACTTGGTTGAGCCAGCTGGCGTGACAGGGTGTGTTGACGAGAATCGCGTTCGGCCATTGTTGTTGGAGACGAGCTGCCGCCTTCTCGCCGCGATGGGAGGAGCCGTTGTCCACGATCCAGAACACCCGGGAGGCTGAGCGGTAGGGCGGCTGATCCATGACTTGATCGACGAGGCGCGCAAATGGGGCGATTCCGGTGGTTTTCTCGCAGCGTCCGAAGACGACGCCGCGGTGGACATCCCACGCCGCGAGATAGGCGAGTGCACCGCGTCGTCGGTACTCGTGCTCCACACGAGCCGATGCTCCGCGCCGAGGCGGGGTTGTGGGATGCACACGGTCTCTTGCCTGGATGCTGGTCTTCTCGTCGGAGCTGATCACGTACTCGTTGCCTTTCAGTGGTCTGCCATTCCAGGAGCGCTGGTAGAGGTCGAGGATACGGTTGGCCTTTTCGGCGAAGTCGCGGGCGCGAGGGAAGATCCAACTGCGGAATTGCCACGGGCGAATTGCATCCTCGGTCAGCCACCTCCACAGAGTCGACTCGCCGATGGATGCAACAAGGCCCTGGCGTTCAGCCTCCCGTTTCAGTTCCGACATGCTGAAGCGGGAGAGCGGCAGCCCAAGCCTCCTTGGCAGCTCACACGCCAGTGCCTTGACCGCCACGACCACGCTGGGGGGAAAAGAGCGAAGGCCGCCCTCCGCGAGGACGCTCCTGGAGACCCGCGAGCCCTTCATCGAAGAAGCGCTTGCGCCACTTGGAGACGATCTGACGTGGGGTATCCAGGCGGGCAGCGATCTCGTCGTTACGGAGTCCCTGTGCAGCGAGGAGAATGATCTTGGCTCGGATGACATCTCTATACGGTGACGTATACCTTCGAGTTTGTTCTTCGAGTTGGCGCCGCTCGCTCGTGTTCAAGAAGATCACGTATGGGCTGGTTCGTGGCATGGCTGTAATCCCAGGTCAATCGACCTGGCCTCCAAGCCAGATTATACGTCATTGTACTTGTGGTGTGGAGCACTAAGGCGAGGGTCGGGTCGTGCCAGTCGCCGCGGAAGAACGCCCAGAGGGCGCGTGCGCTGGCGTGGCGGCTGCCGCCGAGGGAGTCGGGAAACTTCGTGCTCCAGAGGCCGATGGCGCGCTGGAAGCGTGGGCCGTCGCCGGCAAAGGCCGACAGCCGCACCATCTGGTATAGCGCCTCTCCGGTGCGTGAGGTCCGCACCCCTATCCGAGCCGCGGTGTCGAGTGACTCGAGCGCGGCAACCGTGCCGCCGGCAGCGGCCTGGTACGTCGCGCGCTGGATCCAGAGGTCGGCCGAGTCGGGGTGGCGCCTGGAGGCCGCCAGCAGGATCGCGTCTGCGGCCACCGCCTCACCCGCTCGCGATAGAGAGCGGGTGAGCAGCAGCACGGCTGCGAGGTGCATCGGATTCTCGGCGAGGACCTCCGGGTGGTCGTCAGGACCGCGAGGGCGCGGTCCGCCGGCTGCTGCGTCCCGGCCTCGATGTCGTAGCAGGCGTCCACGAGCTCGTCCCAGAAGCGGAGCCGCGTGCTCGGACCCGGCCGAAGAGCGGCGAACCCTCGGGGTTTCCGGCCGCGTCGAGCCGCACGGTGCGGAGGGCAGTGCGGAGCCACGATCTGTCCGGGGACCGACGATCTCGATCGTGGGTGCGCCGTCGAACAGCCCGAGCAGCGTGTAGCGCGATGACCGGCCGGACCGTGCCGTCCCGGACTCAGCCTTGCCTCCAGGTCACCAGGTCGTCCGGCGACGAGGAGGGCAGGAAGGCGGTGCTCGAGGCCGCGGCACAGGCGTGCAGGATCGCGACGGCGGTCTGGTACCCGAGGAGGTTGTTGATGCCGGCGAAGACCAGCTCGGGAGCGCCGTCGCCGTCGAGGTCGCCGGCGGCCATGGTAGTGGAGGTGGCCGGCGTTGGCGAAGACCGCACCGATCCGGCCGCGGCGCAGGTCGACGATGCCGAGCTCACTCGAGAACGAGTACGAGTTCCTGGCCAGCCAGCCGAGCTCGCTGCGGCCGTCACCGTCGGGTCCACCGCCGCGAGCTGCGGACCGGCGAACACGTTCCACTGCCGGGGATAGCGCGAGGCCGCTTGGCCGCCGACGTCGATGGTATCGATCAATCGCGTCGCGCGAGAACACCCGGATCTGCGACGGACGGCGGGCAGCTCGCCGTCGCCCCGCAGGCTCACCGCGACCTCGGGCTCGTCGTCGCCGACGCAGGTCCGCCACCAGCGACTGCTGCACCGTGAAACCCGGAAAGCGTGTCCGCCACAGCTCCCGGCCCGGCGGCGTCGAGGACCACGACCTCGTCGCCGGAGACGTGGGCCGAGTGGGTCGGGCCGCGGCGGGCATCGAGCGCCGCGACGGCGGCCCACGCCACGAGCGCGAGCGCGGCCACCGCAACCGCCGCGCGACGCCAGATCCGCGGCGAGACGAGCCGGCGGCGGGACGATGAACGCCGCCAGGGCGGCGGCCGCGTTCGGCCAGCGGTCGGCCGGACGCTTCTCGAGCAGCCGCCGGATGAAGCGGGCGAGCCAGCGCGGGCAGTCGGGCCGCCGCGCGCGAGGGTTCGGGAATGGCGGCTCGCAGGTGTCCGTCCGCCACCGAGAAGCCGCTCTCGCCCTCGTAGGGAGGCGCTCCGGTCAGCGCGTGGAAGAGCGTGGCGCCGAGGCCGTAGAGGTCGGACGCAGGGCTCAGCGCCTCGCCCCGGAGCTGCTCCGGGCTCATGTAGGCGGGCGTGCCGACCGCCTGCTCGGTGCGGGTGACATCGACCGCGCCTTCGAGCGGCCGGGCCAGACCGAGGTCGGCCAGGCGGACGCGACCGTCGGGCTCGACGAGGATGTTGGAGGGCTTGAGGTCGCGGTGGATCACGCCGCGCTGGTGCAGATGGGCGAGGACGTCGAGAAGCTGCGACGCGAGGTCGGTCACCTCCGCGATCGGCAGCGGACCTTCGGCCACCCGGTGGGCGACGGTCTGCCCGTCGACCCACTCCATGGCGACGGCGGTCGAACCGTTGCCCTCGACGAGCTCGAAGACTCGCACGATGCCGGGGTGGGCGAGCTCGCGGCCGATCCGCACCTCGCGGCGCATCCGCTCGCGCCAGGCGTCGTCGAGGCCGCCGTGGAAGACCTTGAGCGCCACCCACTGGTCGAGCTCGGTGTCGCGGGCGAGCCAGACCTCGGCCTGGCCGCCGCGGCCGAGCGGCCGCTCGAGCCGCCAGCGCGGCGGGAGCCCATCGGTCACGGGGGCGGTGTTGCCGCCGCCCCAGGTGACCGTGTCCGGGCCGCCAGCATGGATCTCTGGTGGTCATCGACTGTGCGTTACCGGCATTGCCGTATCAGAGTACCGCAGGCTGGGAGCCCTTGCACCACCTTAGAAAAGAGGGCTCCCGGGTGGGAGCCGACAGAAGGAGGAGTCTGCGAAGGAGTAGGCGGTTCGGCGTTGTCGCCGATGCTCATGTCCCTCGCTCAGCAGGTACGGACGAGGGTCGGGCGCGGTTTCAAGGCCTCCCGGTCGGGATCGCGAACGCGAACGCATTCTCCTCCGGTGCCAGGGCCGACACTTTGGCACTTTCTCGACCCCCTCGCCCCACCGTTGTGGGGTAGGCATCCTGCCTGCCTCATGCAGCCAGGATGGTTGGGGTGGGCATCTGCCTGCCTCATGCAACGAGGATGGCTGTGGGACAGGCAGCCTGCAAGGCTGCGCTACAACGTCGGGCACGGGAACAAGCGCGGTCATCCGGAAGCGGGCTCGGAAGCGGAAGGGGAAGCGGGCACGCACGGCCTGAGTCGGGGGCGACGGTCGCGTGTCGTTCTACTATCAACATATTGACACTACGCAATTGGCAATATCTAATGTCAACATGAAACCTGTACAGCTGCTGTTCGACGAGGAGCTGCTGGCCGAGCTGGATTCGGATGAACGGGTCCAGCGCGTCGGCCGATCCGAGGTCCTTCGAGAGCTTGCGGCGTCGTATCTCCGGAAGCGGCGGGAGGCCGCGCTGGACGCCCGCTACATCGAGGGCTACGGCGGAGACATCGAGGGTCAGCGAGGAGCTCGAGGGGTGGGACCGAGGAGGGCGTGTGGCCCGACGACTGATCCGCGGCGACATCTGGATGTACCAGTTCGCAAAGCCCGACAAGCGGCGGCCGGTCGTGATCCTCAGCCGCCCGGCCGTGATTCCGCTCCTCGGGACGGTGATCGTCGCGCCGATCACCTCCGCGGTCCACGGCGTCCCGAGCGAGGTGCTCGTCGGGCCGGAGCACGGGCTCAAGCGCGCCTCGGCGATCAATCTGGACCATGTCCAGACCGTCGACAAGCAGCGGCTGAAGCAGTACGTCGCGCACCTCAGCTCCGGCGTCATGGCCGAGGTCTGCCGCGCGCTCCGGGTTGCGACGAGCTGCTCGGAGTGATGCCGACTCGTTGTAGCGCAGGCATCCTGCCTGCTTCATGCAGCCTGGAAGGTTGTGGGGTAGGCATCCTTCCTGGCTCACGGACGCAGCCAGGATGGCCGCGCTACAAGCAGCCTGGAAGGCTGCGCTACAACGTCGGGGACGGGAACGGGGACGGAGGCGGCGCTCCCCTCATCAGTCAGCCGGAGGGTCGAAGGCCGGGATGCCGGTCAGGTAGTGGCCGAGGACCAGGGTGTGGATGTCGTGGGTGCCCTCGTAGGTGCACACCGGTCTCGAGGTTCATCAGGTGGCGCATGATCGGGTACTCGTTGACGATGCCGTTGGCGCCGTGGATCTCGCGCGCGAGCCGGGCGCACTCGCGGGCGATCCAGCACGTTGTTGCGCTTGGCGAGCGACACCGCCTCGGGCCGCAGCTTGCCCTGCGTCCTTGAGGCGGCCGAGCCGCAGCACCAGCAGCTGGCCCTTGAGTGATCTCGTTGTACATCCAGACCAGCTTCTCCTGCACGAGCTGGTGGGACGGCGATCGGCCGGCCCTTGAACTGGATGCGGGTCGAGGCGTAGTCGAGGGCGGCGTAGAAGGTCGCCATGGCCGAGCCGAGCGCGCCCCAGGCGATGCCGTAGCGGGCCTGGGTGAGGCACATCAGGGTGCGCTTCAGGCCCTCGGTGCCGGGCAGCAGCGCGTCGGCCGGGACCCGGCAGTCCTGGAACACGAGCTGGGAGGTGACCGAGGCGCGCAGCGAGTACTTGCCCTTGTGCTCGACGGTCGAGAAGCCCTCGCTGCCGCGCTCGACCAGGAAGCCGCGGATGCCGTCGGCGGTGCGCGCCCACACCACCGCGACGTCGGCGATCGAGCCGTTGGTGATCCAGGCCTTCTCGCCGTTGAGGATCCAGCCGTCGCCGTCGCGCTCGGCGCGAGTCCGCATGCCGCCCGGGTTCGAGCCGAAGTCGGGCTCGGTGAGGCCGAAGCAGCCGATCGCCTCGCCGCGGCCGAGGGCAGGGATCCAGCGGTCCTTCTGCGCCTGGCTGCCCCAGTCGAGGATCGGGTACATCACCAGGGCGGTCTGGACCGACACGAAGGAGCGCAGGCCCGAGTCGCCGCGCTCGAGCTCCTGGTTGATGAGGCCGTAGGCGACGGCGTTGAGACCCGGGCAGCCCGTACGCCTTGTAGGGGGCGCCGAGCAGGTCGAGGCTGCCCATCTCGGCCACCAGCTCGGCCGGGAAGTGGCAGTCCCACGCCCACTGCTCGATGTGCGGGAGCACGCGGGCGGCGACCCACTCGCGGACTGCGTCGCGGACCAGGCGCTCGTCGTCGTCGAGCAGCTCGTCAAGGTGGTAGAGGTCGAGTTCGTCGAAGCGTCGCATGCCCATCCTCCATAGCGAGTGAACACCCGGAGGTCGCGGAATCTGCCAGCCTGCCGCCGATGAGGTTTGCCGCGGCGGGAGAGCGCGGTACCATCGGTGCATGCAGGTCTTCCGAGCGATTGTCGCAGGATGGTACCACGGGCTTCTTCTCGCTTCATTGCCGTGGGTTGCGGCACTGCGGCCGCAGTGGGCGCCGCTCCTTGCGGCGGCCCTCGTCGCCGGCGTCCTGCTCGCGGGGCGCGGGCGGGCGGCAGGGCCGTGGCCCGGCGGGGTGTGCGCGGTGTCCGCGCTGATCTTCCTTGCGCTGCGCGGCGGACTTCTGGTCACCGTGGGGTGGATGCTGTTGGCTGCGGCGGTGGCGGCGCTGGCCTGGCTGGGCGGCCGCCGGGGCGGTGCGACGCGCCTCGCCTCGGCCCTGGTGGGGCTGGCCGGCTGGTCGATCGCGCTGCTCGCGGTGCCCGGCCTGGTCTCGGTCGAGCGCGGCGGATGGTTGGCGCCCGCGGTGCTGCTGCTCGTGGCGCGCGACGCGGTGGTGTCGGCCGTGTGGGCGTATGCCGCGGCCTCCGGGCCGCTGCAGCCGCCGACCCGGGAGGCGCGGGGCACGCTCAGCGTCCGTGGCCTCGTCGTGGCCGGGACCGACGGCCTGGCGTGCTCGGTGCCGATCGAGCTCGAGCTGCGGGCGGGCGACGCGGTGGCGGTGCTGTGCGCCTCGGCGGACGAGGGGTGGGCGCTCGCCGAGACCCTGGCCGGGCGGCGCCGCCCGGTGGCGGGAGAGGTGGCGGTCGACGGCGCCCCGCTCGAGCCGGGCGACCGGCTGGTGGCGGTGGTCGCGGCAGGGGAGGGGTTCGTCGCCGGTGGGCTGGAGGACAATCTGACCGCGCTCTGCGAAGAGCACCCCGGGCGGACGACGATCAGCGCCGTGATCGAGGCATGCGGCCTCGACGAGGTGGTCGAGCTGCTCGACGGCGGCCCGATCGGCACCGACGGCGCGCCGCTCGAGCTGATCCACCGGATGCAGATCGCGGTGGCGAGGGTGATCCCGTCCGACTACCGGGTGATGGTGGTGGCGGACCAGGTGCCGTGGGTCGACCCGGAGCACCGCGAGCTGTGGCGGCGCTGCGTGGTCCGCGCCTCGATCGGCCGCACGGCGATCTGGTTCACGGCGGACCGCGAGCTCGCGTCGCGCGCCGACCGCGCGATGGTTCTCTCCCACGGCAACCTGCGCCGTCTCGACTCGGCCCTCGAGGAGACGTCGGCGTGATCGGCTCGAAGGCGCAGCGGGTATGGCGTGTTCGCGGTGGAACTCGGAGGCAATGACGGCATGGGCACCTTTATGGGCGGTTCGGCGCCGGCGATGGCGAGGCAGATTTGCGACGGCTTCATCCTGCTCTCGACGGTGATGCTCAAGCGGCTCGACATCAAGCAGATGGAGCTGCTCGAGTTCGAGCTCGACCGGAAGCTGCGCGACGCGCGGTCGGAGCCGATGGACCTCGAGGACCAGGAGGGGCTGCAGCAGCGCAACCGGCGGCTGTCGAGGATCGAAGGTGGCCTGCGGGTCCTCCGCCACGCCATGCAGCAGCGCCGCATGGGCCGGCTGTGACCCAACCGGCCGGCTGCGGCTGGGAGGCGCTGTCCGGAGACCCTTTGCCGTGGCTGCTCGACGAGCAGCGGCCGAACCTGCTCTGGCGTGTGCTCGTCGAGCTGGTCGGACGTCCAGCGGACAGCACGGCCGTGGCGCGGGCGCGCGGCGGCGCGAATGCGGCCGAGCCGGTGGCCTCGCTGCTCGCTGAGCTGCACCCGGACGGGAGCTGGGCGAGCGACCGGCCGCTGTGGTCGCGCTACGCCGGGCCGGGCTGGCGCCTCGTGGCGGCCGTGGCCTGGGGCGCGGACCCCGGCGACCCGCGGCTGCACGTTGCCGGCGAGCGGATGCTCGCCTCGGCGCCAGGTGATGGAGGCTTTGCTCCGCGCGCCGGAGCGCCGCCGGCTCTGCTGCTGACCGCGCGCCTCGTCCAGGCCGCGATCGAGCTCGGCTTCGGCCGCCACCTGCGCGTGCAGGAGGCGCTGGCGTGGATGGAGGAAACCCCCGGCGCCTGGTCGAGTGACCGACGGCAGCGGACGGTGGCCGGGGCTGTGCTCAGTGCGGCGCTCGCGATCCGGCCCGAGCTCGGCCGGCAGCCGCTGCGCGATCGCGCCGCCGCCGGCCGTGCTCGATGCTCTCGCCGATGGCGATCCCGCCCTCGACCGCCCGGGACACCCCAACCTGGCGCGCACGGACCTCGTCGAGCTGCTGTGGGCCCTGGCGCGGGCCGGGGTGCCCTTCGAGCGCCGGCTGGCGGAGCCGGTCGCGCGGATGCAGCGCCTGCAGGGCGAGGGAGGGCGTTGGCGCCGCCTCTCGCCACGGCCGCCTTCGCTGCCGATCCCGACCGAGTTCCGCAGCCGGGTGGGCGCGGCCTGCCGCTGGGTGACCCTCCACGCCGTGGTTGCGATCAACGCCTACGCTGTTGCCGCCTGCCTGCCGCGGCGGTTTCCGCAGCCGCCGATCCGGTGGCGGCGGCAGGCTTGCCGACCGCGGCTTGGTGATCCACTTAGAATCTAGATATTAGAAATGCGACGTTGATAGTGTACATTTCTAAGTTCATGTGATGCATATGATTATGAATTCTCTTGGAACTTTTGAGTTTCCTGAAATATTAGATATCAGCTCGATGTTGCGGAGGCCAGCGATGACAACGGCCCGCTAGGCCGATCACAAGGAGGATCCGCAGATGAACTCGATGAGCAGGTACCTGTTGGCCGGTGGGCTCGCCCTAGGGCTCGCCACGACCGTCGGCGCTTCGACTCCACTGAACGCCATCATCAGCGTTGATGACCCGGAAGGGAACATGGGCGGCGCCCGGGTCCGGGTCGTGCACGCCTCGCCGGACGCACCCGCGGTGGACGTCTGGGTCGGGGGGGGCCGGGTGTTCGAGGACGTGGCTTTCGAGGAGATCACCGACTTCGTCGAGGTGCCGGCCGGCACCTACAATGTGCAGGTTGTCCCGGCCGGCGCCACCGACCCGGTCGTGATCGAGGCCGACCTCACTCTCATGGCGGCGACCGACTACACGGTGATCGCGACCGACCTTCTCGCCAACATCACGCCCGTAGTGCTGACCGCAACCGGCGGCGGCCCGGCGGCCGGCAATGTCTGGGTGCGCTTCTTCCACGGCTCTCCGGATGCGCCCGCGGTCGACATCGCGGTCACCGGTGGCCCGGTCTTCTTTGCCAACGTCGCGTTCCAGTCCGGCACGGACTACCTCGAGGTGCCGGCCGGCACCTACGACCTCGAGGCGCGCATCGCCGGCACGACGAACGTCGCTCTCGCGCTGCCCGGCATCGAGCTCCAGGACGGCCAGATCTACACCGCGTACGCGACGGGACTGGTCGCCGACATCGGATCCCTCGACAACTTCTACTTCATCCCGGCGGCTGCCCGTGCGGCGGCGCCCAGGGCTCGTTCTTCAAGACCGACGTCGACATTCAGAACGGCGACAACGGCACCGCGCAGTACAAGTTCCTGTGGCTGCCGCGCGACACCGACAACTCGTCACCGCTGGCCTCGGAGCAGTACTCGCTCGGCGCCGGAATGGCGATGCGCTACGCCGATGTGCTCGGCGAGGTCTTCGGCGTCGGGGACGGCACGAACGCCGTCGGCGCGCTCGCCATCATCTCGGACAGCTCGGACCTCAAGCTCTTCTCCAGGACCTACAACCTGTCGGACGAGGGCACCTTCGGCCAGGCGGTCCCGGGCTTCCCCGCTGACGACCTGATCATGGAGGGCGAGCGCAAGCGGATTCTCTTCTTCACGGAGAACGGCGACTTCCGCTCGAACATCGGCATCCTCAACGGCACCGGCGCTCTCATGACGATCAGCTGGGCCCGCTACCTGGCGGATGGCACGATGGTGGACGAGGCCTCCGCCGACCTGCCGCCGTGGGGCAACGTCCAGCTCAACCGCGTGTTTTCCGGCTGAGGCGCCGGTCGAGGCCGCCTACATCGACGTCTGGACCGAGACGCCGGGCGCGGCCTTCATGGCCTACGGCTCGGTGCTCGACAACGCAGACCTCCGACCCGACCACCGTCCTGCCGCAGTAACGCCCCAACCCCCCAGGGGCTGGGATCTGGGATCCAGGGGAGAGGCCCTCGCCTCTCCCCATTTCTTTGGTGCGCGAGGCATGTCGCTTCGCGCCATGACTGGCGTGGTCATGTCGGTTGCAACCGGGGAGGGAAATCGAACCGGGAAGTGGCTTGGGGTTGGGAGTCCACTGGAGGCCCCAGTCGAGTCCCCAGGACGAGGCGCGCAGCGCTTCGTCCACAACCCCTGCCGCGGAGCTGCGGCCCCGCAGCTCCGCGGCAGGGGTTACAGCTCGACGCCGAGGGGCTTGCGCAGGGCGACCGCGACAACCATCGTGAGGACGAAGAACACGACCATCCAGGCGTAGCGCCACTCGAAGTCCCAGCCGGCGAAGGCGACGCTGCCGTCGGGGTAGGCGACGGAGATCTCGGACAGTCCGCTGGAGCGCGGCAGCGGATCCTCGGAGGGCCACTCGAGCTGATCCATGAACGAGTGCTCGGGCCGGGTCGGCGACAGGCGGACCACCGAGCTGGTGGCGCGCAGGGTCTTGCGGATGACCTCGTCGCCGACCCTGAAGGCGAGCTCGTAGTCGCCGGCCTCCTCGACCACCACCTGCCACAGCGTCTCGCCAAGGGCGGGCGCCCACACCGCGTCGCCGTCGAGCCGCAGCCCGGCCGGGAGCTCGAGAGCCACCGGCGGCCGCGCCGGGTCCGAGCGCTCGCCCGAGTCGCTCGCGAGAACCGCGCGGACGAGCGCGCGCTCGCCCGGCTCGAAGCCGCGGAAGCCGTAGAAGGCGTGCAGCTGCACCATGAGCAGGACGAGCGGCGGCAGGATGAAGATCATCGGCTTGAGCGCGAGCGCCTGGTAGTGGGCGACGTGGCGGAGGATCTCGCCCTGTGCGCGCAGGATCGCCGCCATGTCGTCGTTGAAGAGGCGGATCTCGAACAGGCAGGCGTGGATCTTGCGCTTGACCTCGGCGATCCGGCGCTGGTTGGAGGTCTTCTTGAAGACCCACAGCGCGAACACGCCGATCGGGATCGACCAGATGAGGATCCCGACCCACGGCGGCAGGCCGCGCAGCGGGGCCTGCAGCAGGTCGAAGATCGGGCGCAGGGCGGCGTTGAGGAGCGTCATCGGCGCGAAGCTACGAGATGTAGCCGAGCCCCTTGAGCCGCTTGCGGATCTCCTCCTCGTCGTCGGAGTCGCCGATCTTGGCGAGCTCCTTCTCGAGGGCGTGGGTGATGAACTCCTCGACCGAGGAGTAGCCGGCGATCTCGGCGTACTTCTTGATCTTGTCGACCAGCGCCGAGTCGAGCTTGACCTTGGTGGTTCCGAACATGGCTAGCGTCCTCTCCCGTCCGCCGCCGGCGCGCTGCCGCCGGCGCGACGATGATATCCAGGCGGCACCGGCTGCGCAGCGGTCAGTGGCCGGTGCGGCATCTCCTTCACCTCGTCCTCGCGGCCGCGAAGCTCGCCGGGTCGAAGATCGAGCTGCCCTCCATGTACGCCGGCGGCGAGACCCCGAACAGCGTGAGCGCGGTGGAGGCGAGGTCGACGATGTGCGGGTCGTCGGTGGCGATCGGGTGGCTGGCCGAGGACGATGCCGGGCACGATCCGCGGGTCGACGATGTGGTCGCCGCTCCAGGCCTTGACGTTGTCCTCGAAGACCGCGCCGGCCACGACGCCGCTCGCGCCGTCCCACGAGATCCGGTAGCCGTGGTTGTAGCCGACGAGCAGGTCGGGGGCGTTGCCCTTGTAGGGCCCCTTGTACAGCCGGTCGGTGTCCCAGAGCTCGTTGATCGCCACGGCCTCACCGTCGCGCAGGCCGCCGAGCCGCCCGGCGAGCTCCTGCTTGAGGGCGTCGGCCTCGGCCGGCGGCGACGATGCCCTGCGCCTCGCGGCCCTCGAGGTTGAGGAAGATGCCGACCAGGCCGACGGCGTAGGCCCTGGTCCGCGACCAGTCGACCGAGCGCAGCCACGACTCACGGGGGTCCGCGCCATCCTTGAGGGCGAGGTAGCCATTCTCGAGCAGCCACGCGTTGAGGTTGACGCCGCGCCGGAACGAGGTGCAGCCGTGGTCAGAGAGGACGATCAGCAGATCGCCATCGCCGAGCCGCGCCATCGCCCGCCCGACGATCTCGTCGTTGCACCGGTACTGGCGCTCGATGGCGTCGCGGTACTCGGTGTCGCCGGCCTCGCGCGCCGCCGGGTGGCCGTCCTCGGTGTAGCGCCAGTACATGTGGTTGACCCGGTCGGCGGCGTCGAACACGGTCACCAGGGCGCCCTTGCGCAGCCGGTCGAGTGCGGCGTGGAACATCTTCTCGCGCTCGGCGTTGATGTCGGCGGTCTGGGTCCAGAAGGTGCGGTCGTCGGTGACCTTCTCGTTGAGCGCCCAGGTGTCCTCGGCGAGGCCGAGGGTGGCGAACGGCCCGATCTTCTTGCTCAGGTAGGCCGAGTAGTACGAAGGGTGTGAGATCGGCATCGCCGGCTTCTCGGGCTCGATGTTGACCGGCGAGACGTAGAGCGAGAAGTGCTCGTCGAGCTCCGTGACCATCATCCGGGCAAGGCCGGAGACCTTGACGGAGGCGATCGCCGGGAAGCGCAGCGTCACCCAGCCGCTGAGCTCTCCGGGCGCGAGGCGGAGCTCCGCGCCGTCGACTGACACTCGCGCCGTGCGGGCGCGACGGTCGATCTCGATTTCGATCGGCAGCTCCATCGGCGGGCTGCCGTCGAGGAAGCTGTTGTCTGGTCCCTGGATCGATCCGGTGAGGGTGTCGCCGGTGCGCGTCGAGCGGTCGCCGGATGCCGCCCTCCTGGAAGGCGGTTGACTCGGGCCTCGTCGTGAACAGCTGGAAGGTCCCCTGGGTGCCGAGCAGGTCCGGGATGCACATGGCGCCGAGCTGGGCGCCGTAGAAGACGTCCGGCGGGAAGGTGATCGGGACCCGGATGATCGTGCTCCACACGTTGTGCTCGCCGAGAATCGTCCACCAGGGCTTCGACTTGCGGAGGAGGCGGATGGCAGGCTTCTGCAGCGGGATGCGCAGCTTGCCGAGCTTGAGCACCCGGTCGACCGAGCCGATGTGGGTCGAGGACAGCCGCGGCAGGTAGGTTCGCGGATCGCGGTCGAGGAAGTCGAAGATGTTGTGGCGGCCGGGGTTGGTGCCGGTCGTGAAGCTCGACCAGGCGACCGGCGTGACCGACGGGAAGGTCGTGCGCAGGCGCCGGTAGCCGCCGCGCTCGGCGAGCTTGGAGAAGTTGGGCAGCTTGCCCTCGGCCATCAGCCGCTCGGTGATCGTCGCGTCCTGGCCGTCGAAGCCGACGAAGACCAGGCGCCGGACCAGCGGCTTGGTTCGCGAGCGGCGGCGGATCATCCGCCACAACATGCGGAAGGGCCACGCCAGCATCGCGAAGCCGGCGATCAGGGTGGTCGCGAAGAGCACGGCGAAGGAGCCCAGAACGGCAAAGCCGGCTCCCGGTCCGATGTAGGCATCTGCCGGAGAGGAGGCAACGAGGACGGCGGCGAGGACGGCCGCTGCGGCCAGTCGCCACCGGAGAGATGTCGCTCGCTGGGTCACCCTCGCTCCTTTCCCCGTGTTCGTCGCCGGGTTGGTCGCGCCGATCTGCCGCCGACGTCGCGCGCGAGCAACCGGCGCACGCCCGGCCGTCCGCGACAGTCGGTCAACGGGCGTGTAGTATAGGCATCGGTCGCCACCCTGGCAAGGCGGGTGGCCGCGCCGCGGACAGGGAAGCTCAGCTTTTCGAGCCGGTTAGGTGTCCAGGCGCTGGTTTTTTGGAGGGAGGCAAGCATGTCGCAGCTCGGACGGCTCGTGCGGCGTCTGACCCGCGGGGCCCCGGTCGTCGTGGTGTCGGGGCTGCCGCGATCCGGAACGTCGATGACGATGAAGATGCTCGATGCCGGCGGGCTCGGTCTGGTGACCGACGAGTTGCGTGCGGCCGACGAGGACAACCCCAAGGGCTACTTCGAGGACGAGCGCGTCAAGGACCTCGGCCAGATGGAAGACCGGAGCTGGCTGCGGGCAGCGCGCGGCAAGGTCATCAAGGTCGTGTCGTCGCTCCTGCAGTACCTGCCCGACGAGAACTTCTACAAGGTCATCTTCATGCGGCGCAACCTCCACGAGGTGCTCGCGTCGCAGTCCAAGATGCTCGACCGCCGGGGGGAGGCATCCGAGACCAGCGACGAGGAGATGATCAAGATGTACGAGAGCCACCTCGAGAAGGTGGAGTTCCAGCTCCGCTTCCGGCCCTGGTTCGACGCCCTCTACCTCGATCATCGGTCGGTGCTCTCCGATCCGGCCGGCGCGGCTCGCAAGATCAATGAGTTCCTCGGCGGAAAGCTCGACGAGCGCCGGATGGCCGAGGCGGTCGACCCCAACCTGTACCGCAACCGCGCGGAGAACCTCGATCCCGCGAAGCGAACGGGGGCCTGAAACCCCTCGCGCCCGGCGAAGCCGGCGTTCGGGAACGGAAATGGGATCGGGAACGGGACGCCGGTCCCAGTCACTCCCTGCCCTCCCAGCCGAATGGAACCGCAGAGGTCGCAGAGGCCATCGCGGACGAAGTCATTTGACTGTGCTCCGCGTTCTCTGCGCTGTCCGCGCTTTGAATGAAGAGATGCCGACACATCCGCATGTCAGAGCGCGGGAAGGGAACGAGCACGGCAGCGTGCGGGCAGCCGGACGATCGCTCGTCCTCGGACTACGCCGTGACGAGGCGGGCGGGACCAGCCCCCAGATCCTAGATCCTACCCCCTGGTCGGGTGGGGGTCGGGCAGCGTCCAGCTCGACATGTGCTCGAAGATGAGCCGGGTTTCGATGCGGTCGACCTCGGGGCGGGTCGTGAAGGCGTCCAGGGCGAGGTCGCGCAGCTGCTGGGCGTCGCGCACCGCGACGTGGACCAGGAAGTCGTCGGCGCCGGACACGTGGAACACACCGAGGACCTGTGGCAGGGTCAGCGCGTAGGCCCGGAACGAGTCGACGAGCTCGCGCGAGTGCTCGCGCATGCGGACCGCGATCATCGCCTGCATGCCCATGTCGAGCGGCGCGAGGTCGAGGTCGGCGTGGAAGCCCCGCAGCACTCCGAGCTCGACCAGGCGGCGGACCCGCTCGAGGCAGGTCGACGGCGCGAGGCCTACCGTCTCGGCAAGCCGCTTGTTGGAGATCCGGGCGTTCCTGCGCAGGGTCGCGAGGATCGCCAGGTCGTGACGGTCGAGGTCGTCACCGGCGCGCATGGCGCGATTGTATGCGAACGCGGGCC
The DNA here is from genome assembly GCA_963754985.1 of uncultured Holophagae bacterium. Classification (GTDB taxonomy): domain Bacteria; phylum Acidobacteriota; class Thermoanaerobaculia; order Thermoanaerobaculales; family Sulfomarinibacteraceae; genus FEB-10. Next base: position 23,067 of record CAVWIJ010000011.1, read on the forward strand.
CCACAACGACACCGAGGCGGACCCCGGCCGGCTTTCGGCTCAGCCGCCCCCGCTCGACGCCGCCGGCAGGCGGGAGAATCGTCGCCACAGCAGATAGACCGGGATGCCGGTCAGGACGATGACGAGGCCGGGCCAGGTGGTCTGGGTCTTGTAGACGAGCAGGACGACCGCGATCGCCGACGCGACCACGATGTAGAGCGCCGGCACCACCGGGTAGCCGAAGGCGCGGTAGGGCCGCTCGGCGTCGGGGCGCGTGCGGCGCAGGACGAACAGCCCGACGATGGTCAGCACGTAGAAGATCAGCACGGCGAAGACGACGTAGTCGAGCAGGTTGCTGTAGAGGTTGCCGTACTGCTCGAGGCCGGTGGCGGGATCGAGCAGCGGCGCCCCGGCGGCATCGCGCAGCCGGGTGCGCGGCAGGACCAGCAGGCAGGCCCAGACGCACTGCAGGACCAGGCCGACGGCCGGCACGTGGCGGGCGTTGAGCCGGCCGGTGGCGCGGAAGAACAGGCCGTCGCGGGCCATGGCGTAGTAGACGCGCGCGCCCGGCCAGGATCAGGCCGTTGTTGCAGCCGAAGGTCGAGATCATGATCGCGACCGCCATGATGACGGCGCCCGCGCCGCCGAAGATCGCCTCCAGCGCGGCGGTGGCGACGCGGTCGTCGGGGGCGTGCTGGATCGTCGTCGAGCGGCAGCGTGCAGAGGTAGGCGACGTTGGCCAGCAGGTAGAGCAGCGATGACCAGGCCGGTGCCGGCGGCGAGCGAGAGCGGGATGTTGCGGCGCGGGTCCTTCACCTCGCCGGCGGTGAAGGTGATGTTGTTCCAGGCGTCGGAGGAGAAGAGCGAGCCGACCTGGGCGACGCAGAACGCGACGAGCAGGCCGAAAGCGCCGCCGGTGGCGGCGACGGTCGGCGACGAAGGACAGGTCGGGCTGGATCGGTGATCGACGCCGCGCGGCGTCCAGAGGTCGCCGAAGTTGGCGCGGATGGCCTCGGCGTTGCGCGCCGAGCGACCAGGCCGATGACGATGAGCGCGAGCGAGCGACAGCGTCTTGGCCGAGGTGAAGACGTTCTGGATGAGCTTGCCGAGTCGCGAGGCCGCGCGTGTTGATGCAGCGTCAGCAGCACGATGAGCAGGATCGCCGACCAGCTGCTGCGTGGAGAGGCTCACGGCGTAGCTCGGCCGAGAGGTTGATCGGCGGGACGATCCAGGCGGTCGGCGAGATCGCCGGGACCAGCACGCCGAGGAAGCGGGCGAAGGCGACCGCGACCGCGGCGATGGTGCCGGTCTGGATGACCAGGAACAGCGTCCAGCCGTAGAGGAAGCCCCAGAGCGGCGAGTAGGCCTCGCGCAGGTAGACGTACTGGCCGCCGGCGTCGCGGCATCATCGCCGCCAGCTCGCCGTAGGACAGCGCGGCGATGACGGTGAGCAGCGCCGGTGACGACCCACGCCGCCAGCAGCCAGCCGGCCGAGCCCGACCTGGCGCGCGATGTCGGCCGAGACGATGAAGATGCCCGAGCCGATCATCGAGCCGGCCACGATCATCGTGGCGTCGAACAGGCCGAGCCCGCGGACGAAGCCTCGCTGTCGCCCGGTGTCGCTGTTCCTCATCCCGTCCTCCGTCCTCACGGTTCCGCGATGATCTTCGTGCCCCGGGTCTCCGGGAGCATCCACACCCATGCCCCGGTGAACAGGGCAAAGAAGGCAGCCAGCGAGATCCCGCCGCCGAGGCCGTGGCGTGACGCCACCTGGGTGATGACGAGCGGCGTGAAGAACTGCACCCCGCGCGCCAGGTTGAAGGCGGTGCCCATGGCGGTGTTGCGCAC
>CAVWIJ010000012.1:0-350000 GCA_963754985.1 uncultured Holophagae bacterium
ACCCCACAACAAGAGCTGGGCCCGGAGCCCTCGCGGGTTCTCGCTGTCTGCCTCCTGCCCCGCCCCCCTGTCATCCCGAGCGAGGCCCGCAGGGCCGAGTCGAGGGATCCCCTGAGGTCTCCGGCAGGGCGTCGTGAACGGGGCGACGCTCGTTCCTTTGGAAGATCCCTCGTCTCTGCGCTCCTCGGGATGACGTTCGGACCGGGCCGCCGAGGCGGCCCGGCCTCACAGTCACTGCGGCAGAACGGTGGTCGGGTCGGAGGTCAGGTTGTCGAGCACCGAGCCGTAGCAGTAGACGGCGGCGTCCGGGGTGTAGGTACGGACGTCGACGTAACCGTTCACCGGAGCATAGTCCTGGAAGATCCCGTTGATCTGCCGGTTGGAGTACGGCGGCAACATCATGTACTTGGTCTCGAGCTTGACGCCCTCCGAGTCGTAGAGCTCGATCTGGACCGCGACCTCGGTGCCGACGCCGTTGATGCAGCCGAGGTTGGCCCGGACGTCGTCATCCTCGCTCAAGAAGAGGATCCGCTTCTTCACCCCGGTCGGGATCATCCGGTCGGCCGGGATGCCGGGCAGCCCCTGGCCGAAGGTGCTGGCCACCTTGGCTGACGGCAGGTTGTAGGTCCGACTCATTGCGAGCAGATCAGGCTCGCTCGCCTCGATGTCCACCGCGCCGATCTGATCCGGTTCGAGGCCGAACACCTCCTCGAGGACGTTGGCGTACCGCACTCCAACGCCGGACGCGAGCCAGAAGAAGTCGCTAACAACCGGGTCGCTGTTGTCGACTCCTCTCGGATGCCAAATGAAGTGGTACTTGAGGTTGGTCGAGCCAACGTTGTTGAGCTCGATGTCGGTCTCGAAAAAGGCGCCTTCCAGCCCGGCCGCCAACGCCGCCGCCGGGATCGAGACAGTGACGGCCGATGGGACCTGGGGCAGGGTGGTTGTCGGGTCCGAGGTCGAGTTGTCGAGCATCGAGCCGTAGCAGTAATAGAGCGCCTCGTCGCTGTCGGCCCAGACGTCGACGTAGCCGTTGACCGGCGCGTAGTCCTCGAAGATCCGGTTGATCTGGTTGTTGGAGTAAGGGTCGAGATCCATGATCTTGGTCTCGAGCGACTCACCCTCCGCGTTGAACATCCCGATGTTGATCGTAACCGGCTCACTCGAGCCGTTGACGCAGCCGACGTTGGTGCGGGAGTCGTCGCTTTCGCTGAGGAAGATGATGCGCTGCGGCTCGGAGCCCTGGATCATTTCGGTCGCCCGGATGGCGGGCAGGCCCTGACCGAAGGTGCCGGCTGCATCGCGCCCGGGTGAGTTGTAGGTCCGGCTCATGCCGATGACGGACTCGGTGCTCGCCACCATCTTGAGCGCACCGAGCGAGTCGGGCCCGAGGCGGAAGAGCTCGGTGAGGGCATTCTCGAAGCGCAGGCTGCGACCAGGGGAGAGGCTGAAGAGGTCGGATAGGGCCGGCTCCGAGTTTTCCTCGCCGCGGGGCAGCCACTCGAAGTAGATCTGTGCCTCGTCCGTCCCGGTGTTGTTGACCTCAACGTCGGTCTGGAAGAATGCGCCCTCAGCGCCGGCCGCCACCGCCGCCGCCGGAATGAAGGACTCGTGGCCGTCCGGGAACATGCCCCCCGCGCAGTCTCGGAACACGTAGAGACCGGCATCGTAGTCGAGGACGAACACCTCTCCCCCTGACGCTGCAACATCAACGGCGACGCCAGGCGTGTTGAAGGACCCGACGATCACCGGCGCAGACGGCGTGCTCACATCGATCACCGAAAGTCCTGCCTCCCAACCCGCGACGTACGCGTAGCCCCGCGACACCGCGACGTTGTATGGAGAGACCGGGGTCTCAACGAAGCCGACCTCGACCGGCACGGATGGCGTGCTCACGTCTATCACTGCGAGACCGCCTTCTCCCGGGAGATGGGGGCGTCCCGACGCCACGTACGCGTAGCCGCCTGACACCGCGACGCTTTGAGCGGAGGCGGACGTCTCGGCGAAGCCCATCTCCACCGGTGCGGACGGCGTCCTGACGTCGATCACCCGGAGGCCTGCCCAGCCGGCCGCGACATAGGCGTAGCCGCCGGCCACCGCGACCCCACTCGCAGATCCTGGCATCTCCAGCGAGCCCACGTCGGCCGGCGCCGACGGCGTCCTCACGTCGATCACCCTGAGCGAGTAACCTCTCACAACATAGGCATAGCCGCCCACAACCGTGAGGGCGGAACCGCCCCCATCAAGGAAGCCCATCTCCACCGGCGCGGAGGGCGAGCTCACGTCGATCACTCGGAAGGTCTCGACGTAAGGCGGCCCCCACGGAGTCACAATGCCATCCAAGACGTAGACATAGGCTCCCGCCACCGCGACGGCACCTGGGGCGCCCGGCGTTTCAATGAACCCGACCTCCGCCGATGCGGACGGCGTGCGCACGTCGATCACCCGAAGGCCGGAGTCATCAGCCGCGACGAAAGCGTAACCGGCCGAAACCGCGACATTCGATGGGGTTCCCGACGCATCGACGAAGCCGACCTCCACCGGGGCGGACGGGTTTACGACGTCGATGACCCGAAGACCTGCATCGCGAGCCGCGGCGTAAGCGTGGCTGGCCTCGACCGCGACCCCGTACGCGAGCCCCGTAGTGTCGATGGAGCTGACCTCGACCGGCGCCGACGGCGTGCTGACATCGACAACGCGCAAGCCGTGCATCTCGTTCGCCACGTAGGCGTAGCCTCCAGCGACCGCGACCCCACTCGAGTTACCGGGCAGCTGTATGAGACCCACCTCGACCGGCGTGGTGGGTGTGCTCACGTCGATCACCCGAAGACCCGGATAGTCGTCCGCGACGCACACATAGTTGCCCGACACCGCGACACCCCGAGCTCTGCCCGGCACGTCGAGGAACCCGACCTCGACCGGCGCGGACGGCGTGCTCACGTCGATCACGCGAAGGTAGCTGTAGTCGTTCGCCATGTACGCGTACCCGCCCGCGACTGCGATCCCGATGGCAGTTCCGCTCGTATCCACGAAGCCGACCTCGGCCGGCGCGGACGGCGTGCTGACGTCGATCACCCGAAGGCCGTGGTAGTCGTTCGCGATGTACGCGTAGGCCCCCTCGACCGCGACCCCGTTGGCAGAGCTCGGCATGTCGACGAAGCCGACCTCGACCGGTGTCGACGGCGTGCTCACATCGATCACACGCAGACCACCGCGGTCGGCGGCGACGAACGCGTAGCCCCCCGCGACCGCAACCGCCTTGACAAGGCCAGGCAGCGCCACCTCGCCGACACGATGCGGCGCCGAGGGATCCGCTACGTCGGCGACGACCAGCGCCGCGCCGCTCCCGAAGTAGGCATGGCCACCGGACACCGCGACTGCGTACGCGGGCCCGAACGGCCAGCGGCCGACCAGCTCGGGGCAGTCCTGGGCGAGCGCAGGCACTGCAAGAACACACACGCTGATCATGACGAGCGCCACCACGTGGGCCAGGCGATGCTGGCGGTTCATTGTCATCCCCCGTCGTAGTGCGTGTCTGACGCTCTGAATGTAGGTCCCGACAACGAGATTGTCACCAGGAATCGTGCGGAGAGGGGAAACGGTCTCTCACACCGAGGTGCCAGGGCCGACACTTTGGCATTCTCTGTGCCGGCAGGATGCCGGCGCTCCAACATCCGGTGCCGGCGCCGGCGGTCTGGCTATGTTGCGATCGGATCGCTCAGCGCGAGCTGCGGGTAATGGTGGTTCTGGCCAATGCGCGCAGCGCATTGGCTGGCGGAGGGAGTGGGATTCGAACCCACGGAGGCTTGCACCTCAGCGGTTTTCAAGACCGCCGCCTTCGACCACTCGGCCATCCCTCCGCGACTCGCACCGAGGCAGGGGAGCGCCCTCATCCGCTTCCGCGCCCGCTTCCGCTTCCGGATTCGTGCTCCCGTCACCGATCAGGCTCGGGCGCGGAGGCGGAAGCGGGCTCGGGATCGCACGCCGCGCGGCGCGCATGAGCCGAGCCACGCGCACGAACCCCGAGAGCACTCCGCACTTTACAGTCCCCGGGCCCGAACGTACAATACCGTTCCCGGCGCGGAGAGGTGCTGGAGTGGTCGATCAGGACTGCCTGCTAAGCAGTTGTCCGGGGTTAACCTGGACCGCGGGTTCGAATCCCGCCCTCTCCGCCAGTCACAACCGCCGGCTCGACTGGCGGTGGATTTCTTGATCGCACGTCGGTAGGCAGGGAGCCGCCCCGCTCCCTCCGCGGCCCCGGCCGCTCGCCGGGCGACGCGCGGGGGATCACGACCGAGGACGAGCAGCTGAGCCAGACCGCCGGGAGCGCATCTCGTCGTCGCTCCCGGCGACGCGCCGAACGGAGAGTGCCGATGAGCGGTGCCGTCAGGACACGGATCGCGCCGAGCCCGACCGGTGACCCTCACGTCGGCACCGCCTACGTCGCGCTGTTCAACTACGCGATGGCGAAGAAGCACGGCGGCCAGTTCGTGCTCCGGATCGAGGACACCGACCGCCAGCGCAGCCACCCGGCGAGCGAGCGACAGATCCTCGAGGCGCTGCGCTGGCTCGGCCTCGGCTGGGACGAGGGGCCGGACGTCGGCGGCCCGCACGCGCCCTACCGCCAGAGCGAGCGCTCCGCGATCTACCGCGACCACGCGCGCGAGCTCGTCGACGCGCGGCGCCGCCTACCCCTGCTTCTGCTCGCGCGAGCGGCTCGAGGCGCTGCGCGAGGAGCAGCGCGCGAGCAAGGGCCAGCTCGGCTACGACGGCCACTGCCGGGAGCTCGACCCCGCCGACGCCCAGCGCCGGGCGGCGGCCGGCGAGGAGCACGTCATCCGACTCAAGATGCCCACCGAGGGCGAGCTCGAGGTCGCCGACCTGCTGCGCGGCGCGGTCCGCTTCGACGCCGCCCAGATCGACGACCAGGTGCTGCTCAAGTCGGACGGCTTTCCGACCTACCACCTCGCCAACGTGGTCGACGACCACCTCATGGGCATCAGCCACGTCATCCGCGCCGAGGAGTGGCTGTCGTCGCTGCCCAAGCACGTGCCAGCTCTACCGCGCCTTCGGCTGGGAGCAGCCGGTGTTCTGCCACCTGCCGCTGCTGCGCAACGCCGACTCGTCGAAGATCTCGAAGCGCAAGAACCCGGTCAGCCTCAACCACTACCGGCGCGCCGGCTACCTGCCGGAGGCGATGCTCAACTACCTCGCGCTGATGGGCTGGACCATGCCCGACGAGCGCGAGGTGTTCACGCTCGACGAGTTCGTCGCGCAACTTCGAGCTCGCCGACATCCGGCTCGGCGGCCCGGTCTTCGACCTGACCAAGCTCGGCTGGCTCAACGGCCGCTACATCCGCGAGCTGACGACCGACGGCCTGCTCGGCCGCCTGCGCGCCGGCCTGCTCTCCGACGACTACCTGCTCAAGGTGCTGCCGCTCGCCCACGAGCGCATCGACGTGCTCGAGGACTTCGTCAGCTACGCCGGCTTCTTCTTCACCGGCGAGGTCGCCTACGACGAGGCGGCGCGCGCCGCGCTGGTGGCGAAGGACCGGACCGCGGTCGAGACCGCGAAGGCCTTCCGGGTGCTGCTCGAGGAGCACCTCGATCCGATCCCGGAGTGGAGCGCCACGACCGTCGAGGCGGCGATGCGCGCCTTCTGCGAGGCGAGCGGCTGGACCGCCAAGCAGCTGTTCATGCCGGTCCGGGTGGCGGTCACCGGCCGCGCGGCCACGCCGCCGCTCTTCGAGACCATGGCGGTGCTCGGCAAGGAGGTCTGCCGGCGGCGCCTGCGCGCTGCCGCCGACCTGCTGCGCACCATGAAGGCCTGAGCGCATGCAGCGGCCATGGGCGACCCGCGCCCGTTTCCGCTCCCGTGCCCGAGCCCGAGCCGCGCGACGCCGACCGAGTCTCGACCCTGTACCGGAGCCCTGCCAATGACTGATCAGCCGAGCCCCGACAGCCGCGACTTCATCCGCGAGATCATCCGAGCGGACCTCGCGAGCGGCAAGCACGCCGGCGTCGTCACCCGCTTCCCGCCCGAGCCCAACGGCTACCTCCACATCGGCCACGCGAAGTCGATCTGCCTCAACTTCGGCGTCGCCGCCGAGTTCGGCGGCCGCTGCCACCTGCGCTTCGACGACACCAACCCGACCAAGGAGGAGATGGAGTACATCGAGTCGATCCAGCGTGACGTGCGCTGGCTCGGCTTCGACTGGGGCGAGCACGGCTACTACGCCTCCGACTACTTCGAGCAGCTCTACGAGTGGGCCGATCCACCTCATCCGGGCGGGCAAGGCCTACGTCGACGACCTGTCGGCCGACGAGATCCGGGCCCACCGCGGCACCCTGACCGAGCCCGGGCAGGAGAGCCCCTACCGCAAGCGGACGATCGAGGAGAACCTCGACCTCTTCCAGCGCATGCGCGCGGGCGAGTTCGCGGACGGCGTCGCGGGTGCTGCGGGCGAAGATCGACATGGCGTCGCGGCAACATCAACCTGCGCGACCCGGTGCTCTACCGGATCCTGCACGCGAGCCATCCGCGCACCGGCGACGCGTGGTGCATCTACCCGACCTACGACTACGCCCACGGCCAGTCGGACGCGATCGAGGGCATCACCCACTCGCCTGTGCACGCTCGAGTTCGAGGACCACCGCCCGCTCTACGACTGGTTCCTCGACAACCTGCCGGTGCCGTCGCGGCCGCGCCAGATCGAGTTCGCCCGTCTCAACCTGAGCTACACCGTGATGCTCGAAGCGGCGGCTGATCCAGCTCGTCCGGGAGGGTCTCGTCACCGGCTGGGACGATCCGCGCATGCCGACCCTGTCCGGCCTGCGCCGGCGCGGCGTCCCGCCGGAGGCGCTGCGCGACTTCTCAGAGCGGGTCGGCTCGCCAAGCGCGGACAGCGTCGTCGACGTCGCCCTGCTCGAGCACTGCGTGCGCGACGCTGCTCAACCGGACCGCGGACCGCCGGATGGCGGTGCTGCGGCCGCTCAAGGTCGTGATCACGAACTACCCCGAGGGCGAGATCGAGGAGCTGGATGCGGTCAACAATCCGGAGGATCCGGCGGCAGGCAGCCGCACGGTGCCCTTCGGCCGCGAGCTCTACATCGAGCGCGACGACTTCATGGAGGAGCCGCCGAAGAAGTTCTTCCGGCTCGCGCCGGGGCGCGAGGTGCGGCTGCGCTACGCCTACCTCATCACCTGCCAGGAGGTGGTCAAGGACGCCGCGGGCGAGGTCGTCGAGCTGCGCTGCAGCTACGACCCGGCGACCCGCGGCGGCAACGCCCCCGACGGCCGGCAGGTCAAGGCCACCCTGCACTGGGTGTCGGCGGCGCACGCCGTGCCGGCCGAGGTCCGGCTCTACGACCACCTCTTCAACCGGCCGCGACCCGGGCGCGGACGGCGGACTTCAGGACGACATCAACCCGCGACTCGCTCGAGGTGCTGCGCGGCTGCCGGCTCGAGCCGGCGCCTGGCCGGGTTGCCGGTCGAGGCCCGCGGTCCAGTTCGAGCGCCAGGGCTACTTCTGCGTCGACCCGGACTCGACCGCCGGAGCTGCCGGTGTTCAACCGCACCGTCGACCCTGCGCGACACCTGGGCCAAGATCCAGGCCAAGGGCGAGGCGGACAAGTAGGCAGTGGGGCAGTGGGGCAGTGAGGCAGTGCCCCGCTGTCCTCACGGCGAAGCCGAAGGAGAGAGCCGCAATAGGCGCGACAGGATCCGCTTCCGCGCCCGACCGGGTCGGCATTCCCGCACCGAGTGTGTGGCGGAGTTGGGCGACTCAGATGGAGCACTGCAGGCGATCGCAGCGGTTTGGAGACATTCCACGTGGCGGAAGGCCTGACTCGCGGCACCCACTTGGCGAGTAGCACCCTGTAAGATGCCGCCGCGTTTGCAGCGTGCCGTCATGAGCAGAGCGCAGCGAGGGAAGACGTACGCGCGGAGACCTGAGATGGACTTCGAGTCGTTACATGACGCCGTTGTTGGGACAATCGAAATCGACTGGGGGGCACGACGGCCTCGGTGCGGCTGGCACCTGTCGTTTCAGCGGGCAGGGAGAACCGTGACGCGATAGTCCGTCTTCTTGGTGTATCGAACATCCAGATCCCACACCGCGCACCGTGGGGCGAGCGATCTATGTCAACAGCTGCCGCACTCCATCACAGGGTGTTCTTGAGTTCGAAATGCGGTCTGGTGATGTACTCGTTTTCGAGGCAGCGACTTGGGAGATTATCGCGATTCGACGGGGTGTAGAAGCCCTAGTGTGCTTCCAATGACATCGACCTGTCATCCCCCGTCTTGTCGGCCCGCACGGGCCCTGGGGGTGCTCAGTACGACGTGGCGAAGGCGCGATCCGCACGGCGCGGCAGGGCCGACATTCAGCTCGCAGAAGCGGACGGGCGCGGGCGGCAATCGCTGGCACTCCGTCCGCGAACATCGGCGAAGCGGCTCGCCACACGCTCGCGGGCGTATCCGGACGCTGGGACCATCAGGAAGGGCCAAGACATGGTCCCGGCCCGGACACCCATTGTGAAGCGAGGGAAGGTGCGCGAAGGTCTGCTGTAGGGCGCACACCCCGTCGGCTGGTACAAGGCGCTGGTCTTCCGTGCCCTAGGGTTTCGTCTGCAGGATCCTGAGAGCTCCATCTCCGAGCTGCTCCGCATCGTTCGCGACAGCGAGCTGGAACCGAGGGAAGACACGCCGTTCGGAACGACGTTGTTGGAGATGGGTCGGCGGTCGGCCCGCTCGGTACGCTGCTGGTCCGCACGGTGTGGATCATTCGCCCGGGTCTCGGCGGCCGATGCCACGAGGGCGACGGCCAGCCGCTCCAGGTAAGCGCCCGTTCTCGACACGCCAGGAACGTAGGTTGGAGTGAACACGATGGCCGGCACGTCGACGAAGAAGGCCGCGATCGAAGAAGAACACCGCGACCGGGAAGACCGCGAAGAAGTCGGCAAAGGTCGCAAGGAAGGCCGCCGTCAGGCGGGTCGCTGCGAAGGCGGTCAAGCCGCGCACGACGGCACCGAAGTCGCAGTCCCGCAAGCCCGCGAAGCCGAAGCTCCTCTCCGGCGGCAACCCCCAGATCGCGAAGGCTGACGGTGACGCCCCGGTGCAGGCCTACATCGCGGCCATGCCGGGATGGAAACGCGACGTCGGACGCCGCCTCGACGCGCTCATCACTCGCAACGTGCCCGACGTGCGCAAGGCCGTGCGGTGGAACTCGCCCTTCTATGGCATCGAGGGCCAGGGCTGGTTCCTCGACTTCCATTGCTTCACGAGGTACGTCAAGGTGGCTTTCTTCCGCGGCGCGTCGTTGCGTCCTGTCCCCCCCGGCGAGTCCAAGCACCAGGACGTGCGCTACCTCGACATCCACGAGGACGACCGGCTCGACGAGGTACTACTCGCCGCCTGGGTGAAGCAAGCCAGCCGATTGCCAGGCTGGGGCAAGGCCTGACAGTTGGAATCGTAGCTTGGAGCGAACACGATGGCCGGCACGTCGACGAAGAGGGTCGCAACGAAGAAGAACACCGCCACCAGGAAGGCCGCGAAGAAGTCGGCGAAGGGTGGAAAGAAGGCCGCTGCCAAGCGGGTCGCTGCGAAGGCGGTCAAACCGCGCAAGGCGGCCGCCGCGTCATCAGGCCACACCAGTGCATCCGATCGGATCGACAGGAAGATCGCGGACCTGGGCGATTGGAGAGGCGAGAGCTTGGCCGGAATCCGCAGGCTCATCCACGAGGTTGACCCCGAGGTGGTCGAAGAATGGAAGTGGATGGGGACCCCGGTCTGGTCGCACGAGGGGATGTACGTCCTCGCCAACGCCCACAAGGACAAGGTAAAGCTCACGTTCTGCCACGGAGCAGAGCTTCCGGACCCCACGAGGCTCTTCAACGCGAGCCTGGACGGGAGCACGTGGCGGGCGATCGACCTTCGCGAGGGAAACACGATCGACACGACCGCGCTCAAGGCGCTGCTGCGCGAGGCGGTGGCGTACAACACCAGGCACTCGTTGCCAAAGAGCAGACGGTCGAGGGCCTGAATGCACGGGCGCAGACTCCGCGCGAACCGGCTCATGGGCCCGGAGGAGGCTCGATGGCGAGCGGGTGCCCCATTCCGGTCACGCCGGCCATTGACCGGGGGAGGCGTCCGGCGCGTCGTCGCAGCGGGCAGGGAATCTCCCACAACCGCCGGCGTTGTACCGCACGACACACCCACCCTCTTTCGTACCGCTCGACACGGGGGATCGCCTCGATCGGCCATCAGGAGTCGAGCTTTCGGAGGTGGCATGCACAGGAGCAGGCTCGCTGGCTTCATCATCGACTGCAACACCGACGACCTCCCGGCGGCCGCCGAGTTCTGGGGCGCGGCGCTCGGCATGGAGGTGGGCGCGCTGCCGGACGAGGAAGGGAAGTACATCGAGCTGGTCGAGCCGAGCGGGCCGCTGGACATCGGCGTCCAGGCGGTCTCCCATCCCAGCCGGGTGCACCTGGATATCGTCACCGACGACGTCGAGGCTGAGGTTCGCCGACTCGAGGCGCTCGGGGCCACGCGAGTTCAGCAGGTCAAGACGTGGTGGGTCATGGAAGCTCCCACCGGCCAGAGGTTCTGCGTCTGCCGGGCCAAGGACGACGCCATCGCGGGGCAGGCCAACACCTGGGAGTGAGCCCGGCCCGAGCCGGGGTGTCAGGGCGAGCTTCCCGGCCGGAACTCGGACAGAGCGATGGCAGTCCCCGGGAAGCTCTTGAGGATCTGCCGGTCCAGCGTGACCAGCTTGACGTCGAGGTCGCGCGCGAGCACGACGAACTCGCAGTCGTACCCCGTGCAACCCGACTCCGAAGCAAGCCGAAGAACGTCCGAAGCCGGCACCCGATACTCACCACCGTCCATCAACTCCTCGGCGGTGGAGAGAGCCTCGAGAGCCTGGTCGAGAGTGAACCACTCGTTCCGGGTTCCGGTCGCCAGGATGTTCGTCAGCTCGCTGCGCCAAAGCAGGGGAGCGACCCAATCGCGGTCGGATGAGAGCAGCTTCGTCGCCGCGATCGTGCTGTCGCTTGTCGGCAGCACGAGAGCCGCGATCACGCTGGTGTCGACGGCGATCATCGACGCCCCACCCGCCGCGCGTCGTCGATCTCGCCGATGCTGACGGCTCGCTCCCCGAAGCTCGCCTGCAGGAGCCGCACCCTGGCCAGGATCTCGTTGGCCGTCACCCTGCGGGACCGCAGGCTCTGCTCGATCCTGCTGATGATCTCGCGGTTGATGCTGCGCCGGTTGCTCGCGGCGGCTGTCTTCAGCCGTCGATAGAGCTCGTCGGGGATGTCCTTCACCGTGATGGTGGCCATGGTGTACCCTTCCTGAAAACCATTATGGTACCGTCTTGGTACCACGTCAACCGACGGCGCGGCCGCGGGCGATGCGGCCGGTGAAGGAGCAACCCCCCTCTTGCCATCTCGTAGTCAACACAGCGGTCGGCGGTGCTCCATCGGCGAGCTGGCCGCGGCTGGCTTCGCGAACCACTGGGGCGCGGACTACGGAGGGGCGATGGCCGAGACGAGGTCTGAAGGGCACGAAACGGTCGCGCTGGAGCGCGCCGCGCTCGAGCGCTGGGGGAAGGGCGATCCGAGCGGCTTCCTCGAGATCTGCGCGCCCGACGTCGTCTACTTCGACCCGGAGCTGGAGCGGCGCATCGACGGGCTGGACGCGCTGACCCGGTACTACGAGGGCTTGCGGGGCACGGTGAGCTTCGATCGCTTCGAGCTGGTCAACCCCCTGGTGCAGGTCGTGGGCGAAGCGGCCGTCCTGACCTTCAACTATGCATCGTACGGTATGGGCGGGGCACCGTCCCGCTGGAACTGCACCGAGGTCTTCCGGCGCGCGGGCGACACGTGGCGGATCATCCAGACCCACTGGTCCTACACGATCGCGAAGCGGGCGTGAGTGGCGGAAAGGGAAGCGAGGGAAGGAACCGAAAGCCCGGAAACGACAACGCCGGGTGACCCCGGCGTGATCAGTAGGCAATGGTGCCGAAGGCCGGACTCGAACCGGCACGGGTCGCCCCACACGGCCCTCAACCGTGCGCGTCTACCAATTCCGCCACTCCGGCACGCGCCACTGTCATCGTAGGTCTCGACTCCTCGAAAGGCAAGGCGCCGTCACTCGCTCGGCGGCGGCTCGGAGCTCTCGGGTGCCTGCTCGGGCGCCGGCACGACCTCGCCCTCGACCGGTCCGGTCAGATCCGTGGGCCCCTGGCCCGCCGGCGCCTGCTCGGAGCTCGCCGGCGGCGGAGCCGCCTCGACGGCCTCCATGACCGATCCGTAGCGCTTGCCCGAGATGATCGCCAGGGCCATTGACAGCACGACGAAGAGCACGAACGACACCGTCGTCAGGCGGTGCATGATGTTGGTGCTGGTGCGCGGCCCGAACGAGGCCTGGCTGCCGCCGCCGCCGAAGGCGCCGGCGAGGTCGGCTCCCTTGCCCTGCTGGAGCAGCACCACCAGGATCAGGAAGAGGCACACGAGAACGTACAGAATGACGAGCAGTACAGTCACGGACCAACTCCGGCGGCCGTCGAGGCCGCATCGCGCATGATAGCGCAAAACGAATCGACGTCAAGACTTGCGCCGCCGATCAGGCCGCCGTCCACGTCCGGCTGCGCGAGCAGGTCGCGGGAGTTCGACGGCTTGAGGCTGCCCCCGTAGAGGATCCGCATCGCCGCCGCCGCCCCGGCGCCGAAGATCTGGCCGAGGCGCCGCCGCAGCCAGGCATGCGCCTCCTGCGCCTGCTCGGTGGTGGCGTTGCGGCCGGTGCCGATCGCCCACACCGGCTCGTAGGCCACCACGAGGAGGGCGGGGTCGAGGGCGCCGAGCCCGCCGGTCTGCCGCTCGAGGACCGCAAAGGTGGCACCGGCGTCGCGCTCGGCGAGGGTCTCGCCGATGCAGAAGATGACGGTCAGCCCGTGCGCCTGGGCGCAGGCGCGCGCGACGCAGTGCGCTGTCGTCGCTCTCCCCGAACAGTGTGCGGCGCTCGCTGTGGCCGACGATCACCCAGCGCACCCCGAGCTCGCACAGCATCGGCGCCGCCACCTCGCCGGTGAAGGCGCCGCGCCCCTCCCAGTGGAGGTTCTGGGCGCCGAGGCCTACGACCGAGCCGCTGAGTAGCATCGCCGCATGGGGCAGCGAGGTGAAGGGCGGGCAGACGACGACATCGATGCTGCCGGCCGGCCCGGCCACGAGCAGGGCCTCGAGGAAGGTGGCGGTCTCCGCCACGCCCATGTGCATCTTCCAGTTGCCGACCACCAGCGGTCGTCGAATCGCCATCACGCCTCCAGCGCCGCGATCGCGGGCAGGACCTTGCCGGTGATGAACTCGAGCGAGGCGCCGCCGCCGGTCGACACGTGCCCGATGGCGTCGGCGACTCCGGCGCGGTGGACGGCCATCACCGACTCGCCGCCGCCGACGACGGTGAACGCCTTCGACGCGGCGAGCGCCCGCGCCACGGCCATCGTGCCGGCCGCGAACTCGGCGGTCTCGAAGACTCCCATCGGGCCGTTCCAGAACACGGTCCGGGCGCCGGCAATCGCCACGGCAAAGCGCTCCTGCGTCGCGGGCCCGATGTCGACGATCATCATGTCGGCGGGCACCGCGTCGGCGGCCACCACCTCGACCCGGGTCGGGCTCGCGATCGCGTCGGCCACCACCACGTCGGTCGGCAGCTCGATGCGGACGCCCCGCTCGGCGGCCCGCCGCAGCACGGCGGACGCGGTCTCGAGCATCTCCCGCTCGACCAGCGAGCGGCCGACCTCGCGACCCTGGGCGAGCAGCATGGTGTTCGCCATGCCGCCGCCGATCAGCAGCAGCTCGACCCGCTCGAGGAGGGCCGCGAGCGGGGCGGTCTTGGTCGAGATCTTGGCGCCGCCGACGACCGCCACGTACGGCTGCTCGGGTTCGTGGACCATCCGGTAGAGCGCCGCGACCTCGGTGCCCATGAGCAGGCCGGCGGCCTTGCGGCCGGGAGCAAACAGCGCCGGCGTGGCGGCCACCGAGGCGTGGGCGCGGTGGGCGGCGCCGAAGGCGTCGTTGACGTAGTGGCTGAACGGGGCCGCGAGCCGCTTGGCGAACTCGGGGTCGTTGGCCTTCTCGCCCTTGTGAAAGCGCAGGTTCTCGAGCAGCAGCAGCGAGCCTGGCGCGGCTTTGCCGGCCGCCGGGTCGAGGCAGTCGGCGACGAAGCCCACCGGGCGGCCGAGCGCGCGCTCCACGGCCGCCGCCACCGGCAGGAGCGAGAGCGCCGGGTCGGGCTTGCCCTTGGCGTCGCCGAGATGGGAGCACGCCGCGACCACGCTCACCCGTTCGAGCAGCCAGCGCAGGGTCGGCAGCGACGCCTCGATCCGGGTCGCGTCCTGGACCGCGCCATCCTTCACCGGGACGTTGAGGTCGAGCCGGAGCAGGACGCGGGCGCCGCCGAGCTCGCGCAGGTCGGCCAGCGTGGGCAGGCTCATGCGCGGTCCTTCTTGGCCATGTACTCGAGCAGGTCGACGCAGCGCAGGGCGTAGGCGTTCTCGTTGTCGTACCAGCCGACCACCCGGAAGAAATCGGGGGCGACCTGCGAGAGCAGCGGCAGGTCGATCACCGTCGAGTGGCTCTCGCCGATGACGTCCGACGACACGATCGGGACGTCGGTGGCCCGAAGGATGCCCTTGAGCGGGCCGGCCGCGGCCTCGACGAAAGCGGCGCGCAGCTCCTCCACGGTTCCCTCGCGGCCCGCCACGAAGCTCAGGTCGCAGACCGAGCCATCGGCCACCGGCACCCGCATCGCCGCGCCGGCGAGCTTGCCGGCGAGCTCGGGGTAGACCAGGCCGATCGCCTTCGCGGCGCCGGTCGAGGTCGGGATGATGTTGATCGCCGCCGCCCGCGCCCGTCGCATGTCCTTGGAGTGCTGGACGTCGAGGATGCGCTGGTCGTTCGTGTAGGCATGGATGGTGGTCAGCCAGCCGTGGCGGATGCCGACCGTCTCGTGCAGCACCTTGACCATCGGCGCCAGGCAGTTGGTGGTGCAGGAGGCGTTGGACAGCACGTGGTGGGCGGCCGGGTCGTAGGTCGCATGGTTGACGCCGTACACGAAGGTGGCGTCGACCTCCTTGCCGGGCGCGGTGATGATCACCTTCTTGGCGCCGGCGTCGAGGTGGGCGCCGGCCTTGGCGCGGCTCGAGAACAGGCCGGTGGCCTCGAACACGTAGTTGACGCCGAGCTTGTCCCAGGGCAGTGCGGCGGGATCGCGCTCGGCGAGCACCTGCATCCGGTCGCCGTCGATCAGGAGGTCACTGCCAGAGACCTCGACGGTGCCGTGGTAGCGCCCGTGGACCGAGTCGTGGGCGAACAGGTAGCCGAGCATGTCCGGGGAGGTGAGGTCGTTGATCGCCACCAGGTCGAAGCCCTTGCGGGCCTTGAGGTGGCGGGCCACCAGCCGGCCGATTCTGCCGAATCCGTTGATCGCAACCTTGACCTTCATGGCGTCCTCCGGAAGTTCGTCGCGGGCCGTGGAGTATAGCAAAACACCGTCCGCAGTTGTTTCCTCGGCCCGTTCCCGTGCCGCTCTTCGATGTTCGATGCGACACGGGGATCCGTGGCGACAGCAGCGAACTGGTACTGGGAGGGGAAGAGCGGCACGGGAACGGGGATTGGCAGCGGGTACGGGATTCGAACCCGTGTTACCGGCGTGAGAGGCCAGCGTCCTAGACCCCTAGACGAACCCGCCGCACAGGGAGCGCACGGTAGCACAGGGTCGGCTGGCTGGCAAGCCAGACCCACGCTTCCGCTTCCGCCCTCCGAGCCCGCTTCCGGTTTCGATGCAGTAGGGCCGGACGATGAACCAGCCGTCGGGCGCGGAAGCGGGCGCGGAAGCGGGGGAAGGCGCGCCCCATCCCCCAGGTGCAAGATCCCGGCCCCTGCCGAAGGCCTGCTACTCCCCCTCGAGGCGGCGGAGGCGGGCCAGGAAGTCCTCGACGCTGAGCGCGCCGATGAGACCCTCGACGAACTCGCTGCGCCGGGCGAGGCGGGCCAGCCGCGCGAGCCCGGCGAGGTGGTCGGCGGCGGTCGTGCTGTCGCCGATCAGGCAGAAGGTCAGCCGGACCGGCTGCTCGTCCACGGCCGGGTAGGGGAGGCCGCGGGGGTGGGTCGAGGCGGCGATGGCGAGGCGTCCGAGCCCCGGGACCTGGGCGTGGGGGACCGCGATCCCGCCGCCGATTCCGGTCGACAGCACCCGCTCGCGCTCGAGCAGGCGCCGCGCCACCTCCTCGCCGTCGGCGAAGATGCCGGCCTGGGCGAAGATCGAGCCGAACAGCCGCAGCAGGGCGTCTCGATCCGCCACCTCGGGATCGATCAGTACGAGCTCGGCGGACAGTCGGTCAGCAAGACGCACCGTCACCTCACGACCCGCGGAGCTTAGGCCCGATCAGAGCGCTGCGCAAGCGCGCAACGAGACGCGTGACAGCGCCGTTCACCGCCGCCGCAGCGCTGCAGGCCTGCCGGACGGCGCCGGCTGCCGGCGCTGCCCGCTACGAGCCGATTGCCGTCACTCTCAGCCGCCGGCTCGCGGCCGGTAGAAGCTGTGGTAGGCCTCCATCACGAAGGCTGACGCCACCGGCATGGTCACCAGCAGACCGACCAGACAGACCAGGGAGCCGACCATGCCGAGCGCCACGTGCACTGCCGCCAGCAGCAGCGCGGGGGTGACGAAGCGCTGGGCGAAGCGCACGTTGTCGCCGAGCGCTTCGACCGGCGCCTTGGCGGTGACCACGATCGCCGGGATGATGAACATCGAGGCCGCGCCGGCCACCACGCTGACCGCCAGGCCGATGGCGAACGCCAGGATCTGGCCGAGGCACGGGATGTGGCCCAGGATGAAGCCGACGATCATCGAGGCCGCCGCGGCGACCACCAGGACCAGCACCACCAACAGCCCGGCGATGCAGGTCCGCGCGAAGTCCTGGAAGCCAGCGAAGAGCTCGCCGAACTCGGTCTCACGGCCGTCGCGCAGGCGCTGGATCATGCCGTAGTACCCGGCCATCAGTGGGCCCGCCAGGATCAGCGGCCCGATCACCGTGATCGCCGAGACGACCAGGATGATGAACACGATCGCGAAGCCACCAACCAGCAGGCCGGCGTTCGCGGTGAACAGCGCCCACGCCCGGTTGAGGTAGGCGCCGAGGTCGATGCGGTCGGTCATGCCGTCCTCGCGCGGCCCTTCGGGAGGCGGCGCCGCCGGCGGTGCGTCACTGGGGTGCGGTGCGTCGTGCGGGCTCATAGGCTGACTCCTTGCCGCGAAGCATGGTGCGTTGCGGGTCCTTCGCTCGCCATCTTACATGAGCGGGGTCCGAGCTGAAGAGTGCCGGGACATGCCCCGCATCCGTGCCCGCATCCGCTTCCGCGCCCGTGCCCGACGTGTTCTCCGCGCGAACCCTCTCGACAGGAGCCCCTTCGACTCGCCGCCCTCACGGACGGCTCGCTCATGGCGCGGTGCGAAGTCATCGGGAACGGGAACGGGGGCGGGGTCGGGCGCGGATGCGGGATTGCTGCGACAAGCACGGGCGGCCGGACAGTCTGGCCCCCAGATCCAAGCCCCTGGATCCTGCCCGGCTCCAGGGCCGGGCGTCGAAACGAAAGGAGCCGCCCATACGGGCGGCTCCCGCGAGAGCACGGAGTCGAGCCGGGCTCAGTTGGTCTTGCCGGCGTGCAGCACGAGGGCCGGGAAGCTGCCGTTGCAGCCCGCGTCCTGGCCGGTGAACTCCGAGCCGACGGCGGTGACCTGGCCCTCGAGGAAGGGCCCGTTGCCGGGGACGAACTCCACGGTCCAGGTCATCACGCCGCTGCCCGACGGTTGGTAGCTGTCGGCGAAGGTCACGCCGTCCGCGAAGTCGGTGACCGGCGTCGGGGTGAAGCCCTGGCCCCACTGGAAGAGCAGCGGGCACGCCGGCTCGGTGCCGTCGAGCTTGTCCCAGTTGAAGTAGGTGCCGACGATGGCCTCGACCTGACCGCCCGCGATCACCAGGTTGCCACCGGCCGCGAACAGCAGCGAGTCATAGAGCGCGAACTGGTAGGTGCCGTCGATGCCGCCGGCGCCGCCGGTCGCCGCCGACTCGAGGGTCGTCGGGTCGGTGGAGGCGTTGTCGACCTTGGAGGCGCCGACCACCGCCATACCGGTCGTCACCTCGGCGTGGAGGGTCGCGTTGTCGAAGTTCGCGAGCCCCGGGAAGAGCTGGTTGACGCGCCTCAGGTAGGGCTCGAACTCGTCGAGTGAGAGCGCGGTCGAGGCGAGCACGCCGCCCTGCGGGTCGCGCAAGCTGAAGTTGATGACCGCGCCGGTCTCGCCGGCGGTCGCATACACGTTGCAGCGGAAGCCGGCGTTCTGGGAGAGGCCGACGACATCGGTGGCCGATCCGGCCTGGGTCGCCGCCCAGTCGGGAACGCCCTCGAAGCCCTGGCCGAAGGTGGCCGTGCCGTCCGAGGCGTAGATCCGGCTGTTGACGATCACCTCGCCGCCGTCGGCCATCACGAGGAAGGCGCCGTTGCCCTCGCTGAGACCGAAGTCGTTGAGGATGACGTCGTCGAGCACCTCGGTGTCGCCGCCCGGAAGCGAGAAGCTGAACGAGGCCGGGTTCGTGTTGGCCTGATCCCGGACCAGCCAGTAGACCGTGACGTCGACGGTGGCAGTGCCGGGGTTCATCACGTAGAGGTCGGTCCCCCACGGCGCCCCACGGCCGGCAGCCGGAACGATCACCGTCTCACCCGGGCTGAGGGCGACGGCCGGAGCGGCGGCCAGCGCCATGAGAAGAATCGAGGTCAGCAGTCTGCGAGTCATCGGCGTCCTCCTTGGCCACGGTCGCGCACCGGCGTGGCGACGCCACACGATACCATGCCACGGCCGGCCGGCGCGTGTATCCCGCGCTGGAGGTACGCAGAGCAGGCCGCGAGGTTGACCGGCGTCACGGGGATTGGGGTGTCGGGGCCGGCTGCGCTACGATGCGCCCATGACCTATCAGGTGCTGGCCCGAGCGTGGCGACCGCAGCGCTTCGAGGAGATCCTCGGCCAGGACGCGGTGGTGCAGACCCTGCGCAACGCCCTCGCCTCCGGGACCCTCGGCCACGCCTACCTGTTCGCCGGCCTGCGCGGGGTCGGCAAGACCACCGCGGCGCGCCTGCTCGCCAAGGCGGTCAACTGCGCCGAGGGCCCGACCCCGGATCCCTGCGGCCGTTGCGTGTCCTGCCGCGAGATCGCCGACGGCTCGAGCCTCGACGCGGTCGAGCTCGACGCGGCGACCCACACCGGGGTCGATGACGTCCGCGACCTCCAGGAGCTGCTCCGGTTCCACCCGACCCGCGACCGCTTCCGGGTGGTGATCGTGGACGAGGTCCACATGCTGTCGAAGGCGGCCTTCAACGCCCTGCTGAAGAGCATCGAGGAGCCGCCGCCCTACGTGCTCTGGGTCTTCGCCACCACCGAGCGGCACAAGATCCCGGCCACGATTCTGTCGCGCTGCCAGCAGCTCGAGTTCCGGCCGGTTGCAACCGAGCGGATCGCGTCGCGCCTGCTCGAGATCGCGGGACATGACGGCTTCGCGCTGACCGCGAGCGCCGCCGAGACCATCGCGCGGGCCGCTGACGGCAGCGTCCGCGACGCGCTCTCGCTGCTCGACCAGCTGCGCGCCTTCGCCGCCGACCGGGTCGACGACGAGGCGGTGGCCTCGGTGCTCGGGGTCCCCCGCTTCGAGGTCATGGTCGAGCTCGTGGAGGCCCTCGCCGACGGCAAGGCCGCTGCCGGTCTCGCGGTGCTGCGCCGCGAGCTCGAGGCCGGGCACGACACGACGGTGCTGTACCGCGAGGTGGGGCGGGTGCTGCGCGCCGCGGTGCACCTCGTGATCGATCCGGAGCTCGAGCTGTCGCTGACCGAGGACCAGCGAGGGCGGCTGCAGCCGCTCGCCGAGGGCCTCGGCGAGGACGCCCTCACCCGCATGCTCGGGCTGTGGGCCGACCAGGAGCCGCTGCTGCGCGACGCCGGCAACCGCGAGCTCGCCCTCGAGGTGGCGGCGCTGCGCCTCGCCAGGTGGCCGGCGGTGCAGCGGCTCGAGCTGCTGCTCGCCGGAGATCCCGGCGGCGCTGTACCGCCGGGTGGGGCCTCCCCGGCCGGGCACGCGCGGGGCGGCGGCGGTGCGGGCGGGGCCGGCGACCCGCGCTCGCGGCTCGCCGCTGTGCTGTGGGACGGCCAGCCGCGGCTCGCGAGCGCGGTCGAGAAGGCCGAGCTGACCCTCGAGCAGGAGACGCTGGTCCTTCGCTTCGCCGCCGGCGACGCGGGGCTGGCCACGTTCGCCGGCTCGGCGGCGTCACGGAAGGCGCTCGAGGCGGCGTGCGCGGCGGCGTTCGGGAGCTCTCGCGCCGTCCGGGTCGAGGGAGGGGGGGCGGCCGGCACTGCCGGGGCGGATGCCGTCGAGCAGGCCGTGCAGTCGGATCCGGCTCTCGCGCTCGCGCGCCGCGTGCTCGGGGGGGAGATCGTCGCCGTCCGGCCGGACCCGGAGCCGACATGACGGCAGCGGGAGGCACCCGGTGGAGCTGAGGCCGCACTCCGTTCGCAGGCTCCTCGAGCAGCTCGAGCGCCTGCCGGGGATCGGCCCGCGCACCGCCCGCGCCCTGGTGGAGCACCTGCTGACGGTGGACGCCGGCGAGGTCTCCGAGCTCGCCGACGCGCTCGCCGCGCTGCGCCGGGAGGTGCGGCTGTGCGAGGAGTGCTCCCTGCTCACCGAGATGGAGCGCTGCGCGGTGTGCTCGGGACCCGGACCGCGATCGCAGCACGATCCTGGTGGTGGAGGAGCCGACCACCGCCTGGGCGGTCGAGGCCACCCGCGAGTACCGCGGCCTCTACCACGCCCTGCTCGGCCACCTGTCGCCGCTCCACGGCGTCGGTCCGGAGGACCTCACCATCGACCGGCTCGAGGAGCGCTGCCGGGGCGGCGAGGTCCGCGAGGTGATCCTCGCGACCAACCCGACGGTCGAGGGGGAGACCACGGCGCTGTACATCGTCCGGCGGCTGCAGCCGCTCGGCCTCGTGGTCAGCCGGCCGGCCTCCGGCATCCCGGTCGGCGGCGAGCTGTCGGCGGTCGACCAGCTGACCCTGGCGCAGGCGCTGCAGGCGCGGCGCACGCTGTGACGGCCGCCGCCGCGGCCGCGTCGCTCATTGCGACCTTCCTTGCCTGACCGCGGCGACTGTGTTAGAAGTCAAGTCGATCGGGGGGCATCCGAGGGTGAGCTCGAGCCTTGTCATGTACGAAGAGGAGTTCGACCGGATCTCCCTCGTCCTCAACCGTCTCAAGGTCGATGCCAACGCCAAGATCGTGTTCCTGGTCGACAAGAACGGGCAGCAGATCGCCGGCGCCGGCGAGATCGACCTGGTGGACACGACCTCGCTCGCGTCGCTCACCGCCGGCAACGTGGCGGCCACCGACGGGCTGGCCCGGCTGATCGGCGAGACGCGAGTTCTCGATCCTGTTCCACGAGGGGCGCAAGGACAACATCCACATCTCGATCGTGGGGCAGCGGCTGATCCTGGTCGTGATCTTCGACGAGCGCTCCTCGCTCGGCCTGGTGCGGCTGCGGGTGCGCAAGGCCTCCGGCTCGGTCGAGCAGATCCTCAACGATATGGAGGAGAAGGCGCAGCGGGTCGGCGCCGAGGGACGCGGCGTCGCCCGTTCGCCGAGATCACCGACGAGGACATCGACGCGCTGTTTTCCGAATGAGCTTCATCAACTACGCCGCCCGCGAGATCAACGTCAAGATCGTCTACTACGGTCCGGGTCTCGGCGGCAAGACGACCAACCTGCAGTACATCTACGAGCGCTCGAACCCGCACCAGAAGGGCAAGCTGATCTCGCTCGCCACCGAGACCGACCGCACCCTGTTCTTCGACTTCCTGCCCCTCGACCTCGGCTCGGTGCGCGGCTTCAAGACCCGCTTCCACCTCTACACCGTGCCCGGCCAGGTGTTCTACGACGCCAGCCGCAAGCTGATCCTGAAGGGCGTGGACGGGGTGATCTTCGTCGCCGACTCGCAGGAGGCGCGGATGGACGCCAACGTCGAGTCGCTGCGCAACCTCGAGCTGAACCTGCACGAGAACGGCTTCGACCTCAAGGCCATCCCCTACGTGCTGCAGTTCAACAAGCGCGACCTGCCGACCGCCGTCGCGGTCGACGACCATGTACCGGCTCCTCAACTTCAAGGGCGAGCCGACCTTCGAGGCGGTGGCCGTCGCAGGGCATGGGCGTGTTCGAGACCCTGAAGGCGGTCGGCCAAGCAGGTCCTCTACGACCTCAAGCGCAAATAAAGTGGAGTGTAGAGGGAGCGCCGGGGCGGCGGGGGCGGAGCTCGCGGCCCGCTGTCTCGAAGCGCCACCGCATCGAACCGCGGAGATCGCGGAGCACGCCGAGGAAGAGGGCGGGAGGGTCGAACGAGCCGTCTCTGCGCTCTCGGCGCTCTCCGCGGTTTCGGTTGTTCTTCCGAGCGGGCCGCGATGGTAGTCTGCCGCCGCACCCGGGCGGACGTGGTGCCGCCCGCCGGAGGACTCCCCGTGGACATGAGCTTCGACGCTCTCGATGAGCTGTCCGTCACCACCCTGCGCACCCTCGCCATGGACGCGGTCGAGCGCGCCAACTCGGGCCACCCGGGGACGCCGATGGCGCTCGCCCCGGTGGCCCACGTGCTGTTCACCCGCCTCCTCAAGCACAACCCGGCGAACCCGTCGTGGCCGGACCGCGACCGCTTCGTCCTGTCGTGCGGCCACGCCTCGATGCTGCTCTACGGCGTGCTGCACCTCACCGGCTACGACCTCGGCCTCGACGAGATCACGAGCTTCCGGCAGTGGGGGTCGCGCACCCCCGGCCATCCCGAGCGCGGCCTGACGCCCGGGGTCGAGATCACCACCGGTCCGCTCGGCCAGGGCTGCGGCGCGTCGGTCGGCATGGCGCTGGCCGAGGCCCACCTCGCGGCGCGCTTCAACCGCCCCGGCCACGCCGTCGTCGACCACCGGACCTGGGTGCTGTGCTCGGACGGCGACCTCATGGAGGGCGTGGCGCAGCGAGGCCGCGTCGCTCGCCGGCCACCTGCGGCTCGGCAAGCTGGTGTGGATCTGGGACGACAACCGGATCACCATCGAGGGCGAGACCAGGCTCGCCTTCTCGCGAGGACGTGGCGCGGCGCTTCGAGGGCTACGGCTGGCGGGTGCTGCGGGTCGACGACGCCAACGACCTGCCGGCGCTGGCGGCCGCGATGGCGACGGCCTGCGCGAGCGCCGACCGTCCGACCTTCATCGCGGTGCGCTCGCACATCGCCTGGGGCGCGCCCGCCAAGCAGGACACCGCCGACGCCCACGGCGCGCCGCTCGGCGAGGACGAGGTGCGGGCCGCCAAGCGCGCCTACGGCTGGCCCGAGGACGCGCACTTCCTGGTTCCGGACGAGGTCCGCGAGCACTGCCGGCAGAGCAGCTCGGGGCCGCGCTGCGGAGGCCGCCTGGGCGGCGCAGGTGGCGGCCTGGAGCCGGCAATATCCCGAGCTCGCCAGCGAGTGGCGGCGCCGGCTCGACGGCCGGCTGCCCGAGGGCTGGACGGAGGCGCTGCCGGTGTTCGCAGCGGGCGGCAAGGGGATGGCGACCCGGGTCGCCTCGGGCAAGGTGCTCAACGCCATCGCCGGCGGCCTGCCCGAGCTGGTGGGCGGTTCGGCCGACCTCTCCCCGTCGTGCAAGACGCGGATCGACGGCAGCGGCGACCTGACGGCCGCCACGCCGGATGGGCGCAACCTGCACTTCGGCATCCGCGAGCACGGCATGGCGGCGATCCTCAACGGCCTGAGCCTGCACGGCGGGATCCGTCCCTACGGCTCCACCTTCCTCGTCTTCGCCGACTACATGCGGCCGTCGATCCGGCTCGCGGCGCTGATGGGCCAGCCGGTGATCTACGTCTTCACCCACGACTCGATCTGGGTCGGCGAGGACGGCCCGACCCACCAGCCGGTGGAGCAGCTGGCCTCGCTGCGGGTGATTCCCAACCTGGTGGTGCTGCGGCCGGCCGACGCCAACGAGACCGCGGCGGCGTGGCGGGTGGCGCTGGAGCGTCGCGACGGCCCGACCGCGCTGGTGCTCAGCCGGCACGACCTGCCGGTGCTCGGCCGCACCGCCGAGCTCGCCTCGGCCGGGGTCGCGGCCGGGGCCTACGTGCTCGAGGAGAGCGCCGGAGCTCCGGCGGTGGTCCTGATCGCCACCGGCTCCGAGCTCGTGCTGGCGGCGGCGGCGCGCGAGCAGCTCGCGGCGCGCGGGATCGCGGCGCGGGTCGTGTCGCTGCCGTCGTGGGAGCTCTTCGCGGCCCAGCCCGCAGCCTCCCGCGACGAGGTGCTGCCGCCCGGGATCCCGAGGCTGGCGATCGAGGCCGGCGTGACCGCAGGCTGGTGCCGCTGGGTCGGCGATCGCGGCGAGGTGATCGGGCTCGATCGCTTCGGCGCCTCGGCGCCGGGCAAGGTGGTGGCAGCCAGGCTCGGCTTCACGGTCGACGCGGTGGTCGAGCGGGCGCTCGCTGTGATCGAGGGGTCAGGGGCTAGGGGCTAGCGCCCCCGGCCCGCATCCGCGCCCGCATCCGCGGCCCGCTTCCGACGGCTCGCGAGTCGACGGCTGCGCTCGGGCTCGGAAGCGGCCGGGTACGCGGAAGGCGGAAGCGGACGCGGGTTGTGTCCCCCGCGCCCCTGCTACGATGTCTGCGGGAGGCGAGATGAATCCACTGCGCAGCCTGTGGGAGGATTTCGGCCAGTCGGTGTGGCTGGACTACATCGAGCGCGAGCTCGTCACCGGCGGCGGCCTCCAGCGGCTCGTCGAGGCGGACGGCATCCGCGGCGTGACCAGCAACCCGTCGATCTTCCACCAGGCGATCACCAGGGGCGACGCGTACGGCGCGGCGATCGACGCGCTGCTCGCGGAGCGGCCGCGGCTGTCCACGGCCGAGCTCTACGAGGCGCTCGTCATCGAGGACATCCGCGGCGCCGCCGACGTGCTGCGCGCCGTGTACGACGAGTCCGGCGGCAGCGACGGCTTCGTCAGCCTCGAGGTGTCGCCACACCTCGCCGCCGACACCGCCGGCACCGTGGAGGAGGCGCGCCGGCTGTGGCGAGAGGTCGCGCGGCCGAACCTGATGATCAAGGTGCCGGCCACCGCGGCGGGCCTGCCCGCGGTCGAGCAGCTGATCGCCGACGGCGTCAACGTCAACATCACCCTGATGTTCTCGCTCGCCCACTACGAGGCGGTGGCCGCGGCCTACCTGCGCGGTCTCGAGCGAGCGGCCGAGCCGGCTCGGGTGGCGTCGGTGGCGTCGTTCTTCGTCAGCCGCGTCGACACCTCGGTCGACGCCCAGCTCGAGGCCATCGGCACGGTCGAGGCGCTGGCGATGCGCGGCAAGGCCGCGGTGGCCAACTGCCGGCCTCGCCTACCGGCGCTTCGCCGAGATCTTCCACGGTGACGCCTTCGCGGCCCTGACGCGGCGTGGCGCGCGAGTGCAGCGCCCGCTGTGGGCGAGCACCAGCACCAAGAACCCCAGCTACCCCGACGTGAAGTACGTCGAGGAGCTGGTGGGGCCGGAGACCGTCAACACCATCCCGACCGCGACCCTCGACGCCTACCGGGACCACGGCCGTCCCCGCAATGCGCTTTCCGAAAGCGCCGCGACCTGCGCGGCCGAGCTCGATCGCATCCGCCGCCTCGGCATCGACCTCGACGCCGTCACCGAGCAGCTCCAGGTGGAGGGCGTGGCCGCCTTTGCCCGGTCCTTCGACCAGCTCATGGCGGCGCTCGATCGGGCGCGGGCGGTCCGCGCGGGGAACTAGGGGCGGGCCGGACGATGTGCGGGATCATCGGCTACGTCGGATCCTCCGAGGCGGTGCCGGTCATCCTCGATGGCCTGCGGCGGCTGGAGTACCGCGGCTACGACTCGGCGGGGATGGCGGTCCTGACCGATCACGGGCTCGAGATCCTGCGCGCCCCCGGCAAGCTGCGCAACCTCGAGCAGCTCGCCTACCAGCGGCCGCTGCACGGCAGCCACGGGATCGGCCACACCCGCTGGGCGACCCACGGGGCGCCGACCGAGGCCAACGCCCACCCCCAGACCGACGCCGCGGGCACGGTGGCGGTGGTCCACAACGGCATCGTCGAGAACTACTCCGAGCTGCGCCGCGAGCTGCTCGACGCCGGGGTCCGCCTGAGCTCGGACACCGACACCGAGCTCATCGCGCAGCTGCTCGGCCGCGAGCCGGGGCCGCTCGATCAGCGCGTGCTGCGCGTGCTGCCGCGGCTGCGCGGCCAGTTCGCGGTGGTGGCGCTCCACCTCGGGGAGCCGGGTCTGGTGGTGGCCTTCCGCCAGGGCCCGCCGCTGGTGGTCGGCCTCGGCGACGGCGAGAGCCTGGTCGCCTCCGACGTCACCGCGCTGCTCCACCGCACCCGGCGGGTGCTCTACCTCAGCAACGGCGACGTCGCGCTGATCCGCCCGGACGGGGTCGAGGTGGTCGACGCCGGCGGGGCGAGCGGTCGAGCGCCCGGTGGAGACCCTCGACTGGGACGCGGCGCGGGTCGAGAAGGGCGGCTTCCGCCACTACATGCTCAAGGAGATCTTCGAGCAGCCCGACGCGATCCGGAACACCGTCGCTCGCCCACCTCGATAGCGAGCGCCGCGGGGTGGTGATCGACGATCAGGGCTTCTCCCCGGACCGCCTCGCCCGGGTGCGCCGGCTGCACCTGGTGGCGTGCGGCACCTCCTGGCACGCGGCGCTGGTCGGCAAGTTCCTGATCGAGAGCCTCGCCGGCGTGCCGACCGAGGTCGAGTACGCGTCCGAGTACCGCTACCGGCAGCCCCTGCTCGACGAGGAGGTGCTGGTGGTCGGCATCACGCAGTCCGGGGAGACCGCCGACACCCTGGCCGCGATGGAGCTCGCCCGGGAGCGCTCGCGCCCTGCTCGGCACGATCTGCAACGTCCGCGGCTCGTCGGCGTGGCGGCTCGCGGGCGCGCGCCTGCTCACCCAGGCCGGCCCCGAGATCGGCGTCGCCTCGACCAAGGCCTTCACCACGCAGCTGGTCGCGCTGCTGCTGCTCGCGCTGGCGCTGCGCAGCGCGCGCGGGCTCGGCGGCGGCGAGGACCGCGAGCTGCTCTTCGAGCTCCAGCGGCTGCCGCTGGCGGTCGAGCAGGTCCTGCAGGGCGACCGCGAGCTCTACAGCCGCGGCGTGGCGGCGCTGAGCCGCGGCGACTCGCTCTACCTGGGGCGCGGCATCCTCTACCCGATCGCGCTCGAGGGCGCCCTCAAGCTCAAGGAGCTCAGCTACCTGCACGCCGAGGGCTACCCGGCCGGCGAGATGAAGCACGGCCCGATCGCGCTCGTCGAGGAGGGCTACCCGGTGCTGGCGGTGGCGCTGCGGACGCCGTCCCGCGACAAGCTGCTCGGCAACCTCCGGGAGGTCAAGGCGCGCGGCGCGGTGGTGCTCGCGGTCGCCGAGGCCGGCGCCGCCGAGGTCGCCGAGCTCGCCGACCTCGTGCTCCCGGTGCCGCTCGTGCACCCGCTGCTGCAGCCGGTGGTGGCGGTGGTGCCGCTGCAGCGGCTGGCCTACGAGGTGGCGGTGGAGCTCGGGCTCGACGTCGACCAGCCCCGCAACCTCGCCAAGTCGGTCACGGTCGAGTAGCTGGCGGCCGCAGAGCTCGACGTTCCCGGCGCGGGCGCGACGCTGTCGTGGCGCTGTGGTACAACTCCTCCCCCATGGCCGGACTGCTCGACGATCTCAACGACCCGCAGCGCGCGGCGGTCACGCCACGGCGAGGGCCCGCTGCTGGTGCTCGCCGGCGCCGGCTCCGGCAAGACCCGGGTGCTGACCTACCGGATCGCGCACCTCATCGAGCGCCGGGCCGCGGCGCCGCACGAGATCACCGCCGTGACCTTCACCAACAAGGCCGCGCGCGAGATGGCCGAGCGGGTCGAGCGGCTGGTCGGCGGCCGCCTCGACGGCGGCTTCGTCGGCACCTTCCACCGCTGGGCGCTCGAGCTGCTGCGCCGCCACCCCGGGGCGGCCGGGCTGCCGAGGTGGTTCGCGATCATCGACGGCGACGAGCAGCGCACCATGGTCGGCAAGGCGCTCAAGGAGCTCGGGCTCGATGCCACCGAGCACCCGCCGCGCACCGTGCTCGCGCGCTTCTCGCGCGAGGTCAACGCGCTGCCGGGACCCGGCCGGGCTCGGCGCGCGCGCCGGCGACGAGCTGACGCCGAAGGTCTGGCGAGCGCTACCGGGCTCTCAAGGCGACGGCCGGGGTGGTCGACTTCGACGACATGCTGACCCGCGCCCTCGCCCTCCTGCGCTCGCGAGCCGCAGATCCTGCGAGGCGGTGCGGCGGCGCGGCCGCTGGCTGCTGGTCGACGAGTTCCAGGACACCAACCGGCTGCAGATGGAGCTGCTCGCGGCGGTGCTCGGCCCGGCCGGCAACATCACGGCGGTCGGCGACGAGGACCAGTCGATCTACGGCTGGCGCGGCGCCGAGATGGAGAACATCCTGTCCTTCGAGCGCCACTTCCCGGGCGCGCGGGTGGTCGCGCTCGAGGAGAACTACCGCTCGACCCGGCCGATCCTCGACGCCGCCGGCACCCTGATCGCCCACAACCTGAGGCGTCGCGGCAAGCGGCTGTTCACCGAGCGTCCGGGCGGCGATCCGGTCCGGCTGTACGTCGGCGAGGACGAGCGCGCCGAGGCGCGGTGGGCGGCGGACCGGATCGAGGAGCTCGCCCGCTCCTGCGCGCTCGGCGAGATGGCGGTGCTCGTCCGGACCAACGCCCAGACCCGCCCCTTCGAGGAGGAGCTGACCCGGCGCCGGATCGCCCACCGGGTGGTCGGCGGGCTCCGCTTCTGGCAGCGCAGGGAGGTCCGCGACGCGCTCGCCTACCTGCGGCTCGTCGTCCGGCCGGACGACGTCGTGGCCTTCGAGCGGGTCATCAACGTGCCGGCGCGCGGCATCGGGTCGGCCACCCTCGACGTGCTCGAGCGGCACGCGGCCGCCACCGGGCTGCCGCTGCCGGCGGCCGCCCGCCAGCTTCCGGAGGGGCTGACGCGGCGCGCCCGGATGGCGCTCGAGGGCTTCTTCGGCGTGCTCGACGAGGCGGCCGGGCAGCGCGCGCTGCTCGACGCCGGGGATTTCGTCGGCTGGCTGCTCGAGGCCTCGGGCCTGCTCGCGCTGGTACGACGGCGACGACGAGGAGCGGGTCGCGCGCCGCGAGAACCTGCAGCAGCTCGCCGCGGCGGTGGCCGAGGCGGCCGCGCGCGGGCAGGACCTGCCCGACTTCCTGGACGCAGTGGCGCTGCTCGAGGAGGGCGACGAGGAGGCGGCCGCCGAGTCCGTGAGCCTGATGACCCTGCACGCCGCCAAGGGCCTCGAGTTCGACGTGGTGTTCCTGGCCGGGCTCGAGGACGGGCTGCTGCCGCACGCCAACTCGCACGAGGACCTCGAACGCCTGGAGGAGGAGCGGCGGCTCGCCTACGTCGGGATGACGCGGGCGCGGCACTGGCTGGCGCTGACCGCGGCGCGCTCGCGCTTCCTGTTCGGGTCGCGGGTGCCGTCGCGGCCGTCGCGCTTCCTGCTCGAGCTGCCGGCCGCCGCGCTGCGCGACGTGTCGGACGCCCCGGTCACGCTGCCGGCCGCCGGAGGGCGGGCGGCGACCGGCGAAGCGAAGGCCCCGCCAAGCTCGGCCCCCCGGCCGCGTCCGGGACGGCCGGTGGCGGCCACCGTCAGCGACGCCAGCGGCCAGGGCTGGCGGCCGGGCAACCGGGTCCGACACGCGAGCTTCGGCACCGGCGTCGTGCTCTCCTGCCAGGGCCGCGGCCACAACCTCAAGCTGGTGGTGTACTTCGACCGGGCGGGCCGCAAGACGCTGCTGCCGACGATCGCCAAGCTCGAGAAGGTGTGAGCTCGGTGGCCCGGCGGCGAGTGGGATACCATCGGCGGGAACGGGAACGGGAACGGGAACGACGGATCCCTTCGACTCGCGGCGCTGCGGCGCCGCTCGCTCAGGGCAGGCTCCTTGGGCGCGGAAGCGGAAGCGGGCGGGGGCCCAGCCCCCGACCCACCGGGGAGATGACATGAAGCCCTCAACACACGACTGGCACCACACCACGGTGATCGCGGTTCGGCGCGGTGGCACGGTCGCCGTCGGGTCCGACGGCCAGGTGACCCTGGGGACCACGGTCATGAAGCACGGTGCCTCCAAGGTCCGCCGGCTCGCCGAAGGCCGCGTGCTGGCGGGCTTCGCCGGCTCGGTGGCCGATGCGCTGGCCCTGTTCACTCGCTTCGAGGCCAAGCTCGACGAGCACGGCCACAACCTCGAGCGCGCGGCGGTCGAGCTGGCCAGGGAGTGGCGCACCGACCGGGCGCTGCGCCACCTCGAGGCCCTGCTCATCGCGGCCGACCGCTCGACCACGCTGCTGGTGTCGGGGACCGGCGAGGTGCTCGCGCCCGACGACGACGTGGTGGCCGTCGGCTCGGGCGGCAGCTATGCGCTGGCCGCGGCGCGCGCTCTCGTCGCGCACACCGAGCTGGCGGCGCGGGAGATCGTCGAGGAGTCGCTCAGAATCGCGGCCGGCCATCGACATCTACACCAACGACCGCATCACCGTGCTGGAGCTGACCTCGTGAAGTCAGACGCCCTGACCCCGCGCGAGATCGTGGCCGAGCTCGACCGCTACATCGTCGGCCAGAACGCCGCCAAGCGGGCGGTCGCGGTGGCGCTGCGCAACCGCTGGCGGCGCCAGCAGCTGCCGCCCGAGCTGCGCGACGAGGTCGCGCCCAAGAACATCATCATGATCGGCCCCACCGGGGTCGGCAAGACCGAGATCGCGCGCCGGCTGGCCCGGCTCACCGGCTCGCCCTTCCTCAAGGTCGAGGCCTCCAAGTTCACCGAGGTCGGCTACGTCGGCCGCGACGTCGACTCGATCGTGCGCGACCTCGTGGAGGCCGGAATCCAGCTGGTGCGCGACGAGCGGGTGCGCGAGGTGCGGGTGCGGGCCGAGCGGGCCGCCGAGGACCGCCTGGTCGACCTGCTGCTCCTCGCGAGCGCGGGCGTCGCCGACCCGCTCGAGGAGCGCCGGCGGACGCTCAAGCGCCAGCTGCGCGAGGGGCTGCTCGAGGAGCACGAGGTCGAGCTCGAGGTCTCCGAGTCCCGGATGCCGACCCTCGAGATGTTCACGCCGCAGGGCATCGAGTCGATGGGCATCGACCTCAAGGACATGTTCGGCGGCATGTTCGGCCGCAAGGCGCGCAAGCGGATGCGGGTCGCGGAGGCGCGGCGGATCCTCCTCGTCGAGGAGGAGGACCGGCTCATCGACCGCTCCCAGGTCGAGCAGGAGGCACTGCGTCGGGTCGAGCAGGCCGGCATCGTGTTCCTCGACGAGATCGACAAGATCGCGTCGCGCGAGGATGCCGCCCGCGGGCCCGACGTCTCCCGCGAGGGAGTGCAGCGGGACCTGCTGCCGATCGTCGAGGGCTCGACCGTCGCGACCAAGTACGGTGCGGTCCGCACCGACCACGTGCTGTTCATCGCCGCCGGTGCGTTCCACGTCGCGAAGCCCTCCGACCTGATCCCGGAGATGCAGGGTCGCTTCCCGATCCGGGTCGAGCTCGAGTCGCTCGACGCGGCCGACTTCCGGCGCATCCTGGTCGAGCCGGAGAACTCGCTGATCCGCCAGTACACCGAGCTGCTCGCCACCGAGCAGGTCGAGCTGCGCTTCGCCGACGGCGCGATCGACGCGGTGGCCGAGATCGCCGCCGAGATCAACTCCGCCGCCGAGAACATCGGCGCGCGGCGGCTGTACACGGTGATGGAGAAGCTGCTCGAGGACATCTCCTTCGACGCGCCGGCGCGGGCGGGAGAGCTGTACCTGGTGACGGCGGAGTCGATTCGCGACACGCTGGCGCCGCTCCTGCGCGACCGCGACCTGACGCGGTATATTTTGTAGCGCAGGCTTGTAGCGCAGGCATCCAGCCTGCTTGATCTCGCGTGGATGGCGGTTGCCAGTGAACGACAGCTCTCTCGTCCGCCCGCTGCGTTGTAGCGCAGGCTTCCAGCCTGCAATCGCGCAGGCATCCTGCCTGCGTTCGTGGCTGCTGCTGCGATCCTGGCGTCCCTCCTCACCCTGCCCGGCTGCGGCCGCCAGGGCGACCCCCTGCCGCCGCAGATCCGGCGCGCTGACGCCACCCGCGACCTCGCCGTCTTCCAGGAAGGCCCGGAGGCGGTGCTCAGCTGGAGCTATCCGTCGATGACCTCGGCCGGCGGGCCATTGCCCGACCTCGACGCGGTCGAGGTGTGGCGGGTGCCGATCCCGCTCGGCCAGGAGCCGCTCGGCACGACGGCCGAGGACCGGGCGATGCGCAACCGGCTGCTCGAGGCCCAGGGCGAGCGGCTCGCGCTGCTCGGCCAGGCGGAGCTCGACGAGGCGACGCGCGGGCCGAAGCTCGAGTGGCGGGACGACCTCGACGCCTGGCGCGCGGTGCACGGCGCCGAGCAGCCGGTGGTGCTGTGGTACGCGGTCCGCACGATCTGCTGCGGCGGGCGGCCGTCGGAGTACTCCAACATCGGCCGGCTCGTCCCGCAGCTCCCACCCTCGCCGCCCCAGGATCTGGTGGCCCTGCCCGAGCGGGAGGGCATCCGCCTGCGCTGGCTCGCCGCCGGCAACACCGCCACCATCGTCGAGCGATCGGCTGACGGTGCGGGGTGGAGCCCGCTGACCGCCGACCCGGTCAACGTGCCCGAGTTCCTCGACGCGACGGCACAGCAGGCACGGAGCTGGAGCTACCGGCTGCGGGCCGTCAGCGGGAGCGGCGGCGAGGGCCGGGTGGTCGGCGAGCCTGGGCCGCCGGTGGTCGTCGACTACCTGGACCTCTACCCGCCCGCTCCGCCGACCGACCTGGTGTGCCTCCCCGAGGAGGCCCGCATCAGCCTGCGCTGGCAGGCGGCCCGCGACGCCGCCGGCTACCGCATCGAGCGCCGGGTCGGCGAGGCCGAGTGGGAGGCGCTGGTCGAGCTCCATCGGGGGTTGGAGTATGCCGACGACGCGCCTCCGGTCGGCGCGCTGACCTACGCGGTGCGCACCGTCGACCAGGTCGGCAACCGCTCCGAGCCGGCCGAGTGCACGGCGCTGCAGGGGATCACCCGGTGAGCGGGCGGCTCTACAAGGTCGAGGCCTCCGGCAACGACTTCGTGCTCGGCGTCGGGGACTGGGCGCAACGCCTCGCCGCGGAGCCCGATCTGGCGCGGCGGCTGTGCGATCGCCGGCGCGGCATCGGCGCCGACGGCGTGCTCGCGGTCGAGGCGGCCGGACCGGCGCGGGCTCGCCTGCGCTACCGCAACGCCGACGGTTCCCCGGCGCTGTTCTGCGGCAACGGCACCCGG
This sequence comes from uncultured Holophagae bacterium, assembly GCA_963754985.1. Lineage (GTDB taxonomy): Bacteria > Acidobacteriota > Thermoanaerobaculia > Thermoanaerobaculales > Sulfomarinibacteraceae > FEB-10. The sequence goes on from CAVWIJ010000012.1 coordinate 33,476, forward strand.
TGCGCGGCCCGCGCCGCGGTCGAGCTGCTCGGATTGCCGCAGCAGCTGGCGATCGCGACCGACTGGGTGGAGCTGCCGGCCGAGGTCGATGGCCCGCTGGTCACGCTGGTGCTGCCGCCGCCGCCTCGACCGGCGCGCGCCGTCGAGCTGACGGCGGCGGGCCGCGACTGGAGTGGGTGGCTCCTCGAGGTCGGCGTGCCCCACCTGGTGTTGCCCGTCGATGAGCTCGAAGCTCTCGATCTGGCGCAGGTCGGGCCGCCGCTGCGCCGGCACGCCGAGCTCGGCCCGGAGGGGGCGAACGTCAGCTTCGTCCGCTCCGGCGGCGCGGGCGAGATCGCGCTGCGCAGCTTCGAGCGCGGCGTCGAGGCGGAGACGCTCTGCTGCGGGTCCGGCGTGGTGGCGGCGGCGCTGGTCGCGATGGCGCAGGGCGCACCCAAGCGGCTCGTGCTGCGGCCGCGCTCCGGCGACCGGCTCATGGTCGAGGCGCTGGGCGATCTTGGCAGCGGACCGCTGCGCTTCAGCGGCGCAACCCGCCTCGTCGCGGAGCTCGTGCCGACCGCCGAGCTGTTCGAGCTCTGAAGTCACCGGCCCCGGGTCAGGGCGCCAGGAAGCCGCCAGCCGAGGGCCAGCAGGATCCCTGCGATGGCGCCGGCGGCGAGGTCGTCGGCGACGATGCCGATCCCGCCCGGGCAGCCGCTCGAGCGGCCGTACCGGCCACGGCTTGACCACGTCGAAGACCCGGAACAGCAGGAAGCCGGCGCCCGCGAAGAGCGCCACGTCGCGCACGCCGCCGAGGGCGGCGAGGGGCAGGGCGACGAGGAAGCACAGCCACTGGCCGGCGACCTCGTCGATCACCACCGGCCCGGGGTCGCTGCCGCCGCGTCGCGTTTCCTCCACGCCGGCGGCCCACACGCCGACCGCGATCGCGGCCACGGTCAGCAGGGCGGTGACGGCAGCGAGCGGCCAGGGCCCGCCGAGGACGAGCGCCAGCGCCGACCAGAGGACGCGTCGCCGGCAGCGAGCCGGCGGTGGTGCCGGGCGCCGGCAGCCGGTCGCCGAGACCGCCGACGGTGGCGATGAGGCGCGCGGCCCGAGCCTTGGCGTGCGAAGGAGGGGGCGCTGGCACGTCGCGATCGTAGCAGAGGCGCGTAGCTGCGGAGGGGTGCGGGAACGGGAACGGGAGACGGGGACGGGCGCGGATCCGGCTTCGCTTTCAGCTTCGCCGTGACAAGAGCGGAAGCGGGCGCGGAGCAGGAGGCTCAGCGAGCCTCGAGGGCCTCGAGCAGCCGGCGGTGGAAGTCATTGAAGCTGCCCGAGGAGCACCCGAGCACGACGTCCCCGGCGGCGAGGCGCGGGGCCAGCGCCGCCACCGGGTCGTCGTCTCCGGACCAGCGGCGTCGACGCCCCGCCGCCGCAGCTCGTCGGCGAGGGCGGGGCGGTCGAGCTGCTGCTCCGGCTCCAGCCGGTCGCGGTGGAAGGGCGCCGCCACCAGCGCCAGGTCGGCTCCGGCCAGGGCCGCCACGTAGGCCTCCTGGAAGGAGCGGCGCGCGGCGGTGATCGATCGCGGCTCGAAGGCCACCACCAGACGGCGTCCGGGCCAGCGCTGGCGGGCGGCGGCGATGGTGGCGGCGAGGGCCGTCGGGTGGTGGGCGAAGTCGTCGACCACGGCGATGCCGGCCGCCTCCCCGATCAGCTCGCAGGCGGCGGACGACCCCCGGGAAGCGGCCGAGCGCGGCCACCGCCGACTCCGGCTCGACCCCGCAGGTGGCGGCGGCGGCCATGGCCATCGCGGCGTTGTGGAGGTTGTGCGCGCCGGCCAGCGGCAGCTCGAGCCGGTGGCTGTGCCCTGCCCAGCGGACGACGGCGGTGGAGCGCTCCGGGTCGAGCTCGGCAGGCGCCAGCTGGAGGGTGCAGTCAGGGCCGGGGCCGACCGTCACGATCCTGGCGGCGGCGTCGCGGGCGGCGGCCACGGCGCCCTCGCTGAAGGCGTTGACGACGACGGCGCCGTGGCGCGGAACCTGCGCCGCCCCGGCGCGGAAGGCGGTCAGCACCGCGTCGAGGTCGCGGTAGATGTCGCCGTGGTCGAACTCGACCGGGCCGAGCAGGAAGAGGTGGGGGCGGTAGTGGAGGAACTTGGGGCCGCGGTCGAAGAAGGCGGTGTTGTACTCGTCGCCCTCGATGACGATCTGGCGGCCGCAGCCGAGGCGGAAGGGGCGGCCGCTCCAGCGCGGCATGCCGCCGATCAGGAACGAGGGATCGTGGCCGGTGGTCTCCAGGATCCAGGCCAGCATCGAGGCGGTGGTGGTCTTGCCGTGGGTGCCCGGCGACGACCAGGCTGTCCTGGCCGCGGGCGAGCACGTAGTGGGCGACCGCCTCGGCCTGCGACAGGTAGGGCGTGCCGCGCTCGAGAACCGCCGCCACCTCGGGGTTGGTGCGGGGGACGGCGTTGCCGATGACCACCCGGTCGGCGTCATCCGGCATGCGGGCGGGGTCGAAGCCGACGCGGACCGGGATTCCGAGCTCGGCCGAGCAGGGTGCTCATCGGCGGGTAGAGCGCGGTGTCGACGCCCTCGACGCGGTGGCCGATCTCCTGCAGCAGCCCGGCGAGCGGGGCCATCGCGGTGCCGCCGATGGGCAGCAGGTAGAGGTGCTCCGAGCGAACCCCGGTGTGCGGTTGAGGGTAACGATCCTGCAAAAAGGCCCCTCCAACTCCTTGTCGCCCGATCGGACGGTCCCTACGATTGTCGGTGGTCGAGGAGTCGATGACAAGGAGGATTGCATGATGCGAACGACATCCAGGCTGATCGCGGCAGTGCTCTGCTGCCTGCTTGCCGGCGCGGCGCTCGGGCAGGCTGCTGGCCCGAAGATGGTGGTGCCGGAGAAGGTCAAGGACATGGGCACGGTCGCCCAGGGTGCGGTCGTTGACATCGACTTCGTGATCTCGAACGAGGGCACCGAGGCGCTGCAGATCAAGGCGGTGCGGCCGACCTGCGGCTGCACGGTCGCCGACTACGACAAGGAGATCCCGGCCGGTGGCCGCGGCGCCGTCAAGGCCAAGCTCGACACCAAGGATTTCTCGGGGCCGATCTCGAAGTCGATCCTGATCATGACCAACGATCCGACCGAGCCCACGGTGTCGGTGGTCATCAAGGCCGACGTGCAGCCGATCGTCGAGGTGCTGCCGCGGCCGCTGATCCGCTTCAACGCGGTGCAACGCGAGCCGATGACCCAGAAGGTGGTGGTGGTGGCCACCGACGCGACCCGCGCCTTCAAGGTCACCAAGGTGGAGTCGAACGTCCCCTTCCTGGCGACCGAGCTGCGGCGGCTCGCGGGAACTGAGCTCATCGCGGACAAGCCCGGTGACCAGTACGAGGTGGCGGTGTCGCTGGCCGACGACGCGCCGGTGGGCCCGGTGAGCGGCACGGTGACCATCACCACCGACCACCCCAAGGCCGAACAGGTGACGGTCAAGGTCTACGGCGTCGTGCGCGCGCTCGTGCACGTGACGCCGACCATGCTCGAGTTCGGAAGCGTCGAGGCCAAGGCGCGCCCCGGACGCAACCTGATCGTGGTCAACAACCGAACGGACGGGGCAGCGGTGAAGGTCACCGGCGCCACCGTCGACGACCCGGCCTTCGAGGCCTCGGTGTCGACCATCGAGGAGGGCCGGCGCTACCAGGTGGCGGTGACCGTCAAGGGCGACGCGACGGCCGGACCCCGCAACGCCACCCTCACGGTGAAGACCAGCGACCGCGACTTCCCGGAGATCAAGGTGCCGGTGAAGGCGAGCCTGCGCTAGGAGTTCGTGCCGTATTGGCCTTTTCGGCGGGCATGGTTGATCGAAGCGTAGGCGGTCGGCCACTGCGGCACGAACTCCTTGGGATGCGCACAGCGCATCCCGAGAAACATTTGGGACAGATGCCAATCGCAATCACCCAATCAGGAGCGCGCACAGGGGCCTCTGCACGACGCGCTCCGGGTGCACTCGCGAGCACACCGGCCGGGCACGCGCAGCCGTCGCCGTGGACGGCGACCGCGGGTCCGGACGATGGGTGCGCGCTCCGCACGGAACGGGAGCCATGACGCTACTGCGGACTGTCGGTATCGAGACCTCGTGCGACGAGACGGCGGTGGCCGTGCTCGACGCCGACGGCCGCATCGAGTCCGAAGCGATGGCCAGTCAGGCCTCCTCCCACGCCCGTTACGGCGGCGTGGTCCCGGAGCTCGCGTCGCGCGAGCACCTGCGGGCGCTGCCGTGGCTCATCGGACGCGCACTGGCCGCAGCCGCGCGGCCGCCCGATCTGGTGGCGGTCACCGCGGGACCGGGCCTGGTCGGTGCGCTGCTGGTCGGGGTCCGCTACGCGGCGGCGTTCGCGTGGGGCCGCTCGCTGCCGCTGGTCGCCGTCGACCATCTCGAGGCCCATCTCGCCTCGCCCTTCCTCGAGGCCGACGGCGGCCCTGCGGCTTCGATGCCGGAGCGGGTGCTGGCGCTGGTGGCCTCCGGCGGCCACTCGAGCTGGTATCTGGTCGACGAGACCGGGTCGCGACGGCTGTGCCGGACCCGGGACGACGCGGCCGGCGAGAGCTTCGACAAGGTGGCGCAGGCGCTCGGCCTGCCCTACCCGGGGGGACCGGTGGTCGATCGGATCGCCCGCACCGGTGACCCCGGGGCAGTGCCGCTGCCGCGGGCGCGGCTCGCCGACAGCCGCCTCGACTTCTCGTTCTCCGGGCTGAAGTCGGCGGCCGTGCGCTGGATCCGGGAACATCGCCTTTCGGCCGGCGGCGGCGTCGAGCCCGACCGCGCGGTCCGCGATCTCCTCGCCTCCTTCGAGCGGGCGGTGGTCGAGCAGCTGCTCGCGCCCCTCGACGAGCTGGCCGCCGAGCACCGCCCCCTGCTGCTGACCGCGTCCGGCGGGGTGGCGGCCAACACCGAGCTGCGGCGCCGCCTCCAGGAAAAGGCCAACGCCCTCGGCCTCAGCGTGCGGCTGCCGGCGCGACGGCTGACCACCGACAACGCGGCGATGGTCGCCCGGGCGGGGCAGCTCGCGCACGCCCGCGGCTTCTGGTCCGATCCCCGGCGGCTCGACGCCCGGCCGCGCGAGGCCTGGCAGCCGCCGGGCATGCGCGGGCTTTCCACGACCGGCGGGGAAGTGTAGGATTCCGGGGTTGGTGAGACATGGGGGCTAAGAAGTCGGCGCTGCGCGAGTACTACGAGGCCATCCTGGTGGCCTTCATCCTCGCGCTCTTCGTGCGGACCTTCGTGTTCGAGAACTTCAAGATCCCGTCCGGCTCGATGGAGGACAACCTGCTGATCGGCGACCACCTGGTGGTCAACAAGTTCATCTACGGCCACCACCACTCGTCGGTCCTCCACCGGCTGTTCGCCTACCGCGCGCCCGAGCGGGGCGACGTCGTGGTCTTCAAGTACCCCAACCAGCCGCGGCGCGACTTCATCAAGCGCTGCATCGCGGTGGCGGGCGACACGGTGGAGATCCGCGACAAGGCGCTGCTCATCAACGGCCAGGCCCAGGACGAGCCCTACGTGGTGTTCAAGGGCGATCAGGCGGGGCGCACGCGCGGGCTGCCGGGCGACAGCTTCGGGCCCAGGGTGGTGCCCGAGGGCACCATCTTCTGCCTCGGCGACAACCGCGACAACTCGCTGGACTCGCGCTTCTGGGGTCCGGTGCCGCTGAGCTACGTCAAGGGCCGGGCCGTGCTCATCTACTGGTCCTACGAGGCGAAGCGCGACGACTGGGAGTGGCGGGGCGTGCTCTACCGGATGAAGCAGCTCGCCGAGGTCTTCATCAACTTCTTCACCAAGACCCGCTGGGAGAGGTCCTTCCAGTTCATCCACTAGGCCGCCGGCGCACAGTGTTACCATTTTAAGGGTGATCGGTACGGAGGCCTGAGCCGATGGACAGATGGCGCAGCCAGCGGGGAGATGTCCCGGTCGGATGCCTGATCGGGTTCGTGGTGGCCGTGGTCGTCCTGCTGATCGCGATCAAGACGATTCCGGTGATCGTCGCGGTCGGTGACTTCGACAAGGAGGTCAAGTCGTACGCCGATCGCGCGAGCCGGCCGGACTACGACGACAAGCGGATCCGCAAGGACCTTGCCGCGATCGCTGAACAGCTCGACATTCCGATCGGCGCCAAGGACATCTGGATCAACCGCTCGGGCAACAAGATCAAGATCCGGATCACCTACGACTACCAGATCGAGTTCCCGGGCTACACCTACGTGTGGCACAAGGAGCACTACGAGGACCGGCCGCTATTCTGAGCCGGCTCTGGCCATCTCCTCGAGGATCCGCCGCGCCGCGTCCAGCGGCGCGGCCGCGCCGGTGATCGGACGCCCCACAACCAGGATGTCGGCGCCCGCGCGAACCGCCTCGGCCGGAGTTGCGGTGCGCCGCTGGTCGTCCGCCTGGTGCCCGGCCGGCCGGAGGCCCGGCGTCACGATCAGGAAGTCGGGTCCGCAGGCCGCACGGACCGCGGCCGCCTCCCGGGCCGACGCGACAACCCCGTCGACACCGCTGCGCTGAGCGATCCGGGCCCACCGCTCCACCGTCACCTCGGCGGGGCCGGGCAGGGCGAGCTCGTCGAGCGCCGCTGCGTCGAGGCTGGTGAGCAGGGTGACGGCAACCACCCGCGGCGGAGAGCCGGCCCCGCCTTCCCGCGCCCCCTCGACGGCAGCCTCGAGCATCGACCGGCCGCCAACAGCGTGCACGGTGACCATCCGTGCGCCGCAGCCGGCGACGTTCGCCGCTGCGCGCCGCACGGTCGCCGGGATGTCGTGCAGCTTGAGGTCCAGGAACACCTGCGGTGCGAGCTCGACGACCTCGCGGACCAGCCGCGGTCCGTGCGCGACAAAGGCCTCGAGCCCGATCTTCAACCAGGCGGCAGACCCGCCCAGGGAACGTGCGGCGTCGAGGATCCAGCGGCGGTCGCTGCCGTCGAGCGCTATGCAGAGCTCGGGTGATCGTGACCTCATGCCGCTTCCTCCTGGACCTCGGAGAGTGTACGGGATTCTCCGGCCGCCCGGTGGTCGCAGGGCGTCGCCCCCCGCCCGCGGAGTCCCTCGCTGATACCATGATCCCCTGATGGCTGATCGGCAGGGAGGCCTGTGGATCCAGGCCGCCACCGCCGGCGCCGCCGCCGGGGTGCTGGCCGAGGTGATGGTGTTCCGGCTCAACCCGGAGGTGCCCCAGCGCGCCCCCGCGGTGCTGGTTGGAGCGCCGCTCTGGGCGACCTGGGGCGCCCTCGGCGTCGGGCTGCTCATGCTCGCGCTCGGCGCCGCCCTGCGCGCCGTGCGCCGACGCGATGTCTGGTTGGCGCCGGAGCTCACCGCGCTCGCCTTCCTGGTGGCCGCGGTCATGAGCTCGGTCAACGCCGACCTCCACGAGTTCCTGTTGCCGGCGAGCGCCCTGCAGGTCCTCGAGCAGGACGCCGTGGCCTGGACCGTCGGGCTGGCGCTCGTGCTGCTCGGCGGCGCGGCGGTGCGCAGAGCGGGGGCGCGGCCGCGGTTGCGGGTCGCGTTCGCCGCGGTCGCGATCGCGCTGCCGCTCGCGCGGATGCTGCTGCAGCCGACGCCGCCCGGCTTTCCTCTCGAGGTGGCGGCCCGACCGATCGGCATGCCGACGCAGCGGCTGGTGGTGGTCGGCATCGAGGGCCTCGACGCGACGGTTCTGCTCGGCCGGGTCGACGACACCCGAGCGCCGCAGCTGGCGTCCCTGATGCGACGCGGCTGCTGGGGCCCGCTCTCTCCGCACAGCCCCCACCTGCGGCGATCGGCCTGGACCTCGGCGGCCACCGGCAGCTACCCCCGCCGGCACGGCGTCAAGTCGAAGCGGGGCTGGCTGCTGCCGTGGCTGCCAGGAGAGCCGCTGCGCCTGCTGCCGTGGACGCCGCAGGGGTCGCGCCTGATCCTGCCCTGGGGGCTGGCGCGGGAGGTGACCCCGCCCGCTGCCTCGGTGCCTCCGCTGTGGGAGCGGTTGCGGGCGTCGGGGGTGCCGACCGCGGCGGTGGACTGGCCCGGGATCTGGGGACCGGGGGTAGCGTTCGAAAGCCGGCAGGCCGACCAGCAGCCAGCACTCGAGGAGGGCACGCGGACGTCGCTGGAGCTGGCGCTCGAGCCCTTCCCCGAGCAGGCCCGGGTGATCCGGCGGGCGGTCGGCGACGACCGCGGGCGGGTCCGGTCGGCGCTGGCGGCTCTCGACGGGGGCGCGGGAAACGTCTGGCTCCAGCTCGAGGGCCTGTCGGTTGCGCGCACCGAGCTCGAGCCGCTGAAGGCGCGCCACACCAGGGAACGGGAGGTGGTCGAGATCGCCCTCCAGCTCATCGACGATGAGCTGGGAGCGATCCTGGCCGCTGCCGGTGACGGCGCGACCGTGGCGGTCGTCTCCCCGTACGGCCTGGCTCCGCCCACCTCCTGGGAGCTGCTGCGGCGCCTGCTCGGCGTTGGCGGCGCCTGGCGGGTCTCGCCGGAGGCCAATCCGGATGGGGCCGTGCTGCTGGCCGGTCCCGGCGTCGCGGCCGGGCGGCGCTTTGCGGGGGCGCGGCTCGCGGACGTGGCGCCGACCCTGTGCTACCTGCTCGGGCTGCCGACCGCCCAGTACATGGAGGGCGGGGTCATCGTCGACGCCATCGAGCCCGAGTTCCTGGCCACCCACGCTCTGCGGGTCGCGGATTGAGGGGCGAGGAGCTTCGCAGTCATCGTTGAACAGCGGGAACGGGAACGGGGACCCTTCGTCTCGCGGCGCTGGAGCCTGCCCTGAGCGAGGAGCCCGGCAGGGCTCCGAGTCGAAGGGGCGCCGCTCGCTCAGGGCAGGCTCCGCGGGCTCGGAAGCAGAAGCGGGCTCGGACAGGACGCGCTTGGCGTTGTCGCGAGGTCGTTCGACCAGGGGCGTGATGGTAGAGTCTCTTCCGATGAAGCGACTGTCGGTCGTGGTACCGATCTACAACGAGGAGCGCACTGCGGCAGCGCTGCTCGACCGGGTGGCGGGCGCGCCGCTGCCGGCCGCGATCGAGGAGCTCGAGGTGGTCGCGGTGGACGACGGCTCGGCCGACGGCAGCTGGTCCCGCCTCGAGGGCTGGCGGCCGGCGCCGAGGGCCGACCGCCGGCCGGTGTCGTGCCGGCTCCTTCGGCACGAGCGCAACCGCGGCAAGGGCGCCGCGCTGCGCACCGGCTTCGCAGCGGTGACCGGCGAGATCGTCCTCGTGCAGGACGCCGACCTCGAGTACGACCCGGCCGAGTACCCGGTCCTGCTGCAGCCGATCCTCGACGGCCACGCCGACGTCGTCTACGGCTCGCGCTTCCTCGGCGGGCCCCACCGGGTGCTGTTCTTCTGGCACTACCTCGGCAACCGCTTCCTGACCCTGCTCTCCAACATCTTCACCGACCTCAACCTGACCGACATGGAGACCTGCTACAAGGTGTTCCGCAGCGAGCTGCTGCGCCGGCTCGACCTGCGCTCCGACCGCTTCGGCTTCGAGCCGGAGGTCACCGCCCGCATCGCCCGCACCGGCTGCCGGATCTACGAGGTGCCGATCTCCTACCACGGCCGGACCTACGCCGAAGGCAAGAAGATCGGCTGGCGGGATGGCGTTGCGGCGATCTGGACGATCCTCAGGTTCAACCTCTGGGCGCGCTAGAGGCCCGTGGGATCAACCTCGATCAAGGCGATTGAGTCGGTCCTCAGGCGGTTCCTTCTCGCCCATGCAGCCACTTTGGCGCGCAGCTCCCGTGCCCCGTCCTCGTCCCGAAACGCCGGTCTGCCGAGGGTCCATCCGCGGGGAGCGTTGCCGGAGCGGCCGTTGATGGTCGGGACGCCGGAAGCAAGAGCGACCCAGGCCGCGTCGTCGTGCATGTGACCGTGCCACGAAGCGTCCGCCGCGACGAGCAAGAAGACGGTCGCCTCGGAAGGAACCCGCCGCGCGATGCTCTCGATCCGCTGGCTGTTGGCGGCCTTGTCGTAGGTCGGAGTGCGGTGCGACTGCTCGGCGACGACGAATAGCGAAAGCAGCGCGATGATGCCCCACCGCCTCGCACCCGCGAGGCGATCGGCCACGATCGCCAGGCCCAACGCAGCAGGGAACAGCGTCATGAGCCCGACCCGGGCGACGGCGCGGAGGGCGGCGGCCGGCGGGAGCAGACGGCGAACCAGCAGCCACGGGCTCCAACCCCCCGGCAGCACCAGCGTGAGGATCACGAGACCGGCGAAACCGGCCACGACCAGCTGCACGTCCCGACGACGGCGTCCAAGCCACAGGCCGCTGGCGGCCGTCGCCAGGGTGATGACTCCAAGACCGTTGTTCCTGGAGACCTTGGCATCGAAACCGAGATCCAGCGCGGTCTGTAGCCCGCCGTAGATGCGGTTGGTGCGGCCGGTCAGGAACCACGACAGGATGCGAGGGTATGAGATCCGGTCCGCCGAACGCAGCCCCACCTCGTCGGCGGTGCTCGCGTACTGGAGAGCGGCCGGGGCGGCGAGCACGCCTGCCATGAGACCAACCGCGATCAGCGCCGCAGCGCTTCGACGCAGGGCGGCGAGAGCTGGACGCCGCAGCCCGCTTGCGGAGAGGACCACGATCGCCGCGCCCGCGCCTGCCAGGAGCAGAAACACGAGCGGGTACACGGCCGTGTAGAGCTGGGCCACAAGGCCGCCCCAGAATGCGGCGCTCGCCCACCAGTGACGCGCTGTCGAGTCTGACGGTCCCGGTCGCCTGAAGATTGCGACGAGGCCGGCAAGGGAGAGGAGGAGAAAGAAACGTGGTGCGAGCTGCTGGTGGACGATGTTCACCATGATCGAGCTACCGAAGCTGAACAGGTAGGCCCCAGCGGCGGCTCCGATGGCGGTCGTCCGCAGCCCACGCCGAAGTAGCAGGTAGGCGGCAACAAAGTTGAAGCCCCAGATGCTCAGCATCCAGAGCTGGTAGGAGGTCTCAGGACTCGCCCCCAGCCAGCGCCACGGCCAGTACAGCGGCGCAACCCCGAGCAGGAGGTCGGTGTAGAAGGCGACGTCGCGGACCGGGAAGAAGATCGGCGGCGACCACAGGTCCTCGGCGAGGGGCATGCCCGCCAGCCACCGATAGCTGTGCTCGAGGGTGAAGTTCACCAGCCGGGTGTCCCCGAGATCTCCCTGGACCAGTCGGAAGCCGCTGGTCAGGGTCTGCCATGCACTGACGATGATCCCGATGGAGATGGCGAGCATGGGAGCCAGCCAGTCCGCAGCGGCGATTGCGCGGACCGCGTCGCCACTGCGTGCTTCGCCGGACTGCGACGGCTGGTGGTTGAGCATCGGTGGGGTCTTCCCATCCCCTTGATCATTCGCTATGTTAGCGCGTACGGTCACGGGGGACCGGGACCGCGGCTGTGATTCTGGAGGGAGACGATGGCTCGAAGGACGGTGGTGGTGATGCCCGGCGACGGCATCGGCACGGTGGTGCTGCCCGAGGCGCTGCGGGTGCTCGAGGCCGCCGGTTTCGAGGCGGACTGGATCGAGGCCGAGATCGGGTGGGATCTCTGGATTCGCGAGGGCAACCCGCTGCCCGACCGCACGGTCGAGCTCATCGACCGGCACAAGGTGGCCCTGTTCGGGGCGATCACCTCGAAGCCGAAGGACGCCGCGGCGCGCGAGCTCGCTCCCACGCTGCGCGACAAAGGCCTCGTCTACTACTCGCCGATCGTCGGGCTGCGCCAGCGCTTCGACCTCGACATCTCGATCCGGCCCTGCATCACCTTCCCGGGCAACCCGCTCAACTTCATCCGCCGCGGCCCCGGCGGCGCCGTCGAGGAGCCGCGGGTCAACGCGGTGATCTTCCGCCAGAACACCGAGGGCCTCTACGGCGGGGTCGAGTGGACCAACCCTCCGGACCAGGTGTGGGACGCGCTGAACACGCACCCCAAGTTCAAGGCCTTCCGGGAGGTCCCGCGCGAGGACCTGGCGGTGTCGACCCGCATCCTCACCCGCGCCAAGTGCCGCCGCATCATCGAGGAGGCCTTCGCCTACGCCGACCGCCACGGCTACGGCAACGTCACCGTCTGCGAGAAGCCGAACGTGATCCGCGAGACCTCGGGCATGATGCTGGCCGAGGCGCAGAAGGCCCACCAGCGCTACCCCCACATCCAGCTCTGGGACACCAACATCGACGCCCAGATGATGTGGCTGACCAAGAACCCGGAGGACTACGGCGTGGTGGTCGCCAGCAACATGTTCGGCGACATCATCTCCGACGGCTTCGCCGGTCTGGTCGGCGGGCTCGGCTTCGCGGCCTCGGCCAACATCGGCCGCGAGGTCGGGGTCTTCGAGCCGACCCACGGCTCGGCGCCCAAGTACGCCGAGCTGTCACCGTCGATCGTCAACCCGATCGCGATGATCCTGTCCGCCGTGCTGATGCTCGACTGGCTCGGCGAGGCCGACTGCGCCGACCGGATCCGGACGGCGGTGGCCGCGGTGGTCGCCGAGGGGCGGGTCAGGACCTACGACATGCTCAAGCTGCGCGGCGGCGCGCAGGCGGTCGCCCAGGGCGCCGCCACGACCTCGCAGATGACCGACGCCATCATCGGCAAGCGTCTAGTCCGCTGGCCGCGACGGAGTCCGCCATGAAGAAGCCAAAGATCACCGAAGCCGCCGCCGGACCTCTCGGCGACGACGTCCGCTCGGACGTCCACGTCGCCTACCGCGCCCGGCCCGACGCCGCTCGAGATCGTCGTCGCGTCCAAGGTCGACTACCTCTACGGCGCCGCGATTTCTGCCGCCGCGCGCCGCGCCGCCGAGGCCTTCGGGGTCGCCTCCGGCCGCCTCGAGGTCAACGACCAGGGCGCGCTCGAGTGGGTGCTGCTGGCCCGCCTCGAGGCCTGCCTGCGCCGGGCCGGCTTCTCAGGCTCGCCACTGCTGCCCGTGCCGGCGCCGGGCGCTGATGCGCCGCGGCTGCGCGAGCGGCTGCGCCGCAGCCGCCTCTACATCCCGGGCAACCGCCCGAAGCTGATGCTCTCAGCCGGCCTCTACGGCGCCGACGGCCTGATCCTCGACCTCGAGGACTCGGTGCCGCCGGCCGCCAAGGACGAGGCCCGGCTGCTGGTGCGCAACGCGCTGCTCGCGCTCGACTGGGGGAGCTCGGAGCGGATGGTCCGCATCAACCAGGGGGCGGCGGGCGACGAGGACCTGGCAGCGATCGCTCCCTGCAACCCGCACCTCCTCCTCCTGCCCAAGGTCGAGGAGCCGGAGCGCGTCCGCGAGGTCGCGGCGCGCCTTCGCGAGCTGCTGGGCGGACCCGAAGTTCCCTTCCTGATGCCGATCCTGGAGTCGCCCGGCGGGATCTTCCGGGCCGTCGAGATCGCCGCCGCCGACCCATCGGTGGTGGCGCTGACCCTCGGGCTCGAGGACCTGTCGGCCGAGCTCGGGGCGCCGCGCACCGCCGACGGCTGGGAGAGCTTCCTCGCCCGTCAGACCACGGTCTACGCCGCGCGCGCTGCCGGGGTGCAGCCGATCGCCTCGGTCTACTCGGACATCCGCGACGAGCAGGGCCTGACCGAGTATGTGCGCCGCGAGCGTGGTCTCGGCTTCGACGGAATCGGCTGCATCCACCCCGGCCAGATCGAGGTGGTTCACCGCGAGATGACACCGAGCGCGGCAGAGGCGGAGCGGGCGGTGCGGATCGTGCGCGCGGCCCGCGAGGCCGAGGCGCGCGGCCTCGGGGCGGTCGCGGTCGGTTCCAAGATGGTCGATCCGCCGGTGGTGCGGCAGGCCTTCCGGACGGTCGAGCTGGCCATCGCGGGCGGCGTGCTGGCGGCGGACTGGGAGGATGCGGGATGAGCTGGGCACTGCAGCTCTCGGTCGGTTGCCGGGGGCGTGATCGGGAACGGGGACGCGGAAGCGGATCGCGGCGTTCGCCTAGCGGCCGCTCGCTCAGGGCAGGCTCACGAGCAGGGATCGAGCGTGCAGCCGTGACGAGAGCGGGTGGGTGGCGAGCCAGATCACCTAGATCACGTGGTGCGGAAGGCGGGCGGGGTGCGGGGACAGCGGACCTAGCCCCTGGCGGCGGGTGCGGAGGGAATGCGACATGAGCCAGAAGCATGGAGAGGAACGCCGCCGGGCGCCTGGTGCCGGCCGTGGTCAACGGCCGCGACTCGGTGCCCTTCCAGGGCGTGGGCAGCTACCGCCCGTCCGGCCGCAAGGCCGCGCCCGCGCATCGCCTCCTGCCTCGACTACCCCGAGGACGGCGACAAGCGGGCGCCGTCGCTCAAGGCGGCCCTGCGAGCAGGTCGGCCTGCGCGACGGCATGACGATCTCGACCCACCACCACTTGCGCAACGGCGACCTCGTCGCCAACCTGATCTTCGACGCCGCGGCCGAGCTCGGCGTCGACGGACCTGATGTGGTTCCCGACCGCCTCCTTCCCGTGCCACGCGCAACCTGATCAAGCACCTGGACAGCGGCGTCATCCACCACATCGAGGGCTCGATGAACGGGCCGCTCGGCGACTACTGCACGCCAGGGCAAGATGCGCGGGCTCGGGCGTGCTGCGCTCCCACGGCGGCCGCTGGCAGGCGATCCAGGACGGCGAGGTCCACATCGACATCGCGGTCATCGCCGCCCCGACCGCCGACCCCTTCGGCAACGCCAACGGCGTCAGCGGCCCGTCGGCCTGCGGCCTGCTCGGCTTCGCCCTGGCCGACTCGATGTACGCCGACCAGCGTGATCGTGGTGACCGACAACCTGGTCCCCTTCCCCTGCATCCCGTGGCAGATCCAGGGCAACAACGTCGACGGTCGTGGTCGAGGTCGACTCGATCGGCGACCCGAGCAAGATCGTCTCCGGCACCACCGCAGATCACCCAGAGCCCGGACCGCCTGCTGATCGCCGAGCTGACGGCCCGCTTCTGCGCCGAGGCCGGCATCATGCGCGACGGCTTCTCCTTCCAGGCCGGCGCCGGCGGCACCGCGCTGGCCTTCGCCATCTACCTGCGCGACCTGCATGCGCGCAGCCGGGGTCAAGGCGCGCTTCGTCCGCGGCGGCTCGACGCAGTACCTGGTCGAGATGCTCGAGGAGGGGCTCGATCGACTACATCCTCGACGGCCAGACCTTCGACCTCGCACGGCGTACGCTCGATGCGCGACAACCCGCGGCACGTCGACACCTCGCCCTTCACCCGCTACAACTGCCACGGCAAGGGCAACTTCGCCTCGATGGTCGACGTCGCCGTGCTGGGCGCCACCGAGGTCGACGTCGACTTCAACGCCAACGTCGTCACCCACTCCGACGGCCGCCTGCTGCACGGCATCGGCGGCTGGCAGAACTGCCTCTTCGCCGGGTGCGCGATCCTGCCGATCCCGTCCTTCCGCGACCGCATCCCGGTGATCGTGGACCAGGTGACGACGCTGTGCGGCCCGGGCGAGCTGATCGACGTCATCGTGACCGAGCGCGGCATCGCCATCAACCCGCGGCGGCAGGACCTGCTCGACGCGGTGACGCGGCAGCGAGCCTGCCGATCCGGCCGATCGCCGACCTCAAGGCCGAGGTCGACCGGATCTGCGGCGGCCGGCCCGTCCGGTCCTCTCCGAGGAGCCGGTCGCGGTCGTCAAGTGGGTCGACGGCACGGTCCTCGACACGGTGTGGCGGGTGTGAACGCGCGCCGGATCGAGGATTCGCAGATACCAGATCGAAGCATGCGCCCTACCGCGTCCGGAAGCGACGTCCCACGTCGCGGGGCGCGAAGCAGGCTGCGGTGCTTCGACCTTCCATCTTCCGCTCTGTAATCCGCGAAGCGGGCAGGGCACTTGCCACGCGACGTCCCGAGGCGTATACTCGCGCGCTCCCCGGCCCGGCCGGGGGCCGAGCGGAGGTCCGAGATGAAGCCCGAGATCCATCCCGAGTACAAAGAGGTCGAGGTGCGCTGCGCGTGCGGCAACACCTTCATGACCCGCTCCACCAAGTCCGAGCTCCGGCTCGAGATCTGCAGCGTGTGCCACCCCTTCTACACCGGCAAGCAGAAGCTCATCGACACCGCCGGGATGGTGGAGAAGTTCGAGCGGCGCTACAGCACCAAGGGCAAGTAGCGAGGCTCGGCCACCCCCGGGTGGCCACGTTGGTCCCGCGCGATGGCTGTCGCGCGGGATCTTGCGTTATGGCGGGTGAGTGCGGATGCGGGCGACGGGCAGGGCCGGGGAGCTAGCTCTTCGACTCGCGGCGTTCGAGCCCGTGCCCGGTGGGCGCGAGTCCGGCGCGGCGAGTCGGAGACGGAGCCGGCTCGTCGGGCACGGAGCCACGGGCACGGGTGACGAAAGCGGGCGGGGGATGGCGAGCCCCTAGATCCCAGATCCTAGATCCTGGTCGGGAGGGGGCAGGGAGGCGAGAGATGTTCGACAAGCTCGAGGAGATCGCCCGGCGCCACAGCGAGCTCGTGGCCCAGCAGGCCGACCCGGCGGTGGCCGTCGACCCGAAGCGCTCGCGCGAGGTGGCCAAGAAGGTCGCCGAGCTCGAGCCGGTGGCGGCCGCCTTCCGCGAGTACCGCAGGATCGAGCGGGAGCTCGCGGGCGCGCGCGAGCTGGCCTCGTCGAGCGACGACCCCGAGCTGCAGGCGATGGCCGCGGCCGAGGCGGAGGAGCTCGCCGCCGGGCTCGACGCGGTCGAGCAGCGGATCAAGGTGCTGCTGCTGCCCGAGGACCCCAACGACCGCCGCAACGTGATCCTCGAGCTGCGGGCCGGGACCGGCGGCGAGGAGGCGGCGCTGTTCGCCGCCGAGCTCCTGCGCATGTACGGCCGCTACGCCGAGCGCTGCGGCTGGCGCTTCTCGATCACCGACCTCAGCGAGAGCGGGCTCGGCGGCATCAAGGAGGCGGTGGCGGTGGTCGAGGGCGAGCGCGTGTTCTCGCGCCTCAAGTACGAGTCCGGCGTGCACCGGGTGCAGCGGGTGCCGGCGACCGAGGCGTCCGGCCGCATCCACACCTCGGCGGCCACCGTGGCGGTGATGCCGGAGGCCGAGGAGGTCGAGGTGGTGGTCGACGAGAAGGACCTCCGGATCGACCGCTTCTGCTCGTCCGGCCCGGGCGGCCAGAGCGTCAACACCACCTACTCGGCGGTCCGCGTGACCCACCTGCCGACCGGGATCGTGGTCAGCTGCCAGGACGAGAAGTCGCAGATCCAGAACCGGGCCAAGGCGATGCGGGTCCTCAAGGCGCGGCTCAAGGAGATGGAGGAGCAGGCGCGCGACCGCGAGCGCGCCGCGACGAGGCGCAGCCAGATCGGCTCCGGGGACCGCTCGGAGAAGATCCGCACCTACAACTTCCCCCAGAGCCGGATCACCGACCACCGGATCGGCCTCAGCATCCACCGGCTGCACGAGGTCCTCGAGGGCGACCTCGACCTGCTGCTCGAGCCGCTCGCCACCAACTTCCAGGCCGAGCTGCTCAAAGCCGAGCTCGGGTGAGCACGGTTGGTGAGCTGATCGACGAGGGCGCGCGGCGGCTGCCGCGCCGTGACGGGCTGCCGGACCCGCGGCGCGAGGCGCGCTGGCTGCTGGCGCGCGCCGCCGGGGTCTCCGAGGGCTGGCTGCTCCTCCACGGCGACGCCGTGCTGCCCGAGGAGACCGCCGCCCGCTTCGACGACTGGATCGCGCGACGGGCCGCCGGCGAGCCGGCGCACCATCTCAGCGGCAGCTGCAGCTTCTGGGGGCGGGACTTCGCGGTCTCGCCGGCGGTGCTCGTGCCGCGACCGGAGACCGAGCTCGTCGTGGCGGTCGCTCTCGAGCTGCCGCTGCCTGCGACCGCGCGGGTGCTCGACGTCGGCACCGGGTCGGGTTGCCTCGCGGTGACGCTGGCCGCCGAGCGGCCGGGCTGGTCGGTGCGGGCCGTTGACCTCTCGCTGTCCGCGCTCGAGGTGGCGCGGCACAACGCCTGTCGGCACGGCGTCAGACTGGCGCTCGCGTGCGGACGGCTCGGCTCGTGCCTGTTCGGCGGCTACGAGCTGGTGATGGCCAACCTGCCCTACATTCCGACTGCTCGCCTCGAGTCGCTACCGCTCGAGGTCCGCCACGACCCGGCGCTGGCCCTCGACGGTGGGGCCGACGGCCTCGACCTCATCCGCTCGCTGCTCGACGATCTGCCGCGCCTGCTGTCGCCCTGCGGTGGCGCCATCCTCGAGCTCGGCGAGGACCAGGCCGACGAGGTCGCGCGCCTCGCCGGACGCTGCGGCCTCGCGGTCGCCCGGCGCGTCCGTGACCTCGGTGGTTGCGAGCGGGTCGTGGTGCTGCAGCGCAGGACATAGCGGGAACGGGAGGGGCCGACAGGGCGCTCGTGGCACCCGAGCCCGCTTCCGCCTCCGCTCCCGCTTCTGACTCCGGAGTCGGTGCTCGGATTCCGCGTGGAGGAGCCAGAGACGGAATCGGAAGCGGAGACCCTTCGGCTCGCAGCGGCGGAGCCTGCCCTGAGCGAGGAGCCCGTCAGGGCTCCGAGTCGAAGGGGCGCCGCTCGCTCAGGGCAGGCTCCTCGGGCGCGGAAGCGGGCGCGGAAGCGGGTGGGAGGGACTAGCCCCGAGCCCCCAGATCCTAACCCCTGGTCGGTTGTAGACCGACCCTCAGTCAGGCGTCCCGATCTCGACCTCGCCCGAGGCGACGATGAAGGTGCCGGCTTTGCGCTCGAGGGCCTGCTTGAGGTGCTCGGCGTCGGTGATCAGCACCTCCTTGCCGGTCCCCTCCACGAACTGGATCGCGGCGCGCACCTTCGGGCCCATCGAGCCCGGCGGGAACTGGTTGGCGTCGAGCATCTCGCGGGCGCGGGCGACCGGCAGGGTGCGCAGCCAGCGCTGCTGGGGGCGGCCGAAGTTCTCGGCCACCATCGGGACGTGGGTGAGCACGATGAACAGGTCGGCGTCGAGGTCGCGGGCGAGGATCGACGCCACGTAGTCCTTGTCGATCACCGCCTCGACACCGCGGTAGTAGCCGCCGACGTCCTGGTAGACCGGGATGCCGCCGCCGCCGCCGGCGATCACCACCGCGCCGCCGGTGATCATCCGCCGCAGCATCCGGCTGCCGAGGATCCGGCGCGGCATCGGCGATGCCACCACCTTGCGCCAGCCGCGGCCGACGTCCTCGACCATCTGCCAGCCCTGCTCCTGCATCAGCAGGTTGGCGCGGTAGGCGGTGAAGAAGGGGCCGACCGGCTTGGACGGGTTGTCGAAGGCGGGGTCGTCGCGGTCGACCACGACCTCGGTGAGCACCGCCGCGATCGTCCTTCTCGATCTGCTCCTCGTTGAAGCGGTTGCGCAGCTGGTTCGGCGAGCATGAAGCCCATCGAGCCCTGGGTCTGGGCGACGCAGACGTCGAGGGACTGCGGCGGGATCTTGGTGATCGCCTCCTCGACCTGGATCATGATGTTGCCGACCTGCGGCCCGTTGCCGTGGACGATCGCGAGCTCGTAGCCGCGGTGGATGATCTCGACCAGCCACCGGGTGGCCTTCCAGGCGAGCGTGAACTGCTCCTCCTGGGTGCCGTGGTCGTGCGGGCGCAGCAGGGCGTTGCCGCCGAACGCGATCACCGCCACCGGCTTGGTGGGGCTGCCGTCGGCCTCGATCATGAGCACCTCCGAGCCGCGCGGGCGGCGAGACGGGCATTGTCCGGCCGGCCGGCGCGAGTGTCAACCGAGCGCGAGGAAGCCGGCAGACCGCTTCTCAGGAGACCCGGGCGCACGTACCATGCCGTCATGCGCCATGTCGTCTTCGGCACCGCCGGTCACATCGACCACGGCAAGACCACGCTCATCAAGGCCCTCACCGGCACCGACTGTGACCGGCTCCCGGAGGAGCGCGAGCGGGGGATCACCATCGACCTCGGCTTCGCGCAGCTGACCGAGGCCGACCTCCAGCTCCACTTCGTGGACGTCCCCGGGCACGAGCGGCTGGTCCACACCATGATCGCCGGGGCGGCCGGGATTGATCGGGCACTGCTCGTCGTGGCGGCCGACGAGGGCGTGATGCCGCAGACCCGCGAGCACCTCGAGATCATCCGGCTGATGGGAGTGGCCGGGATGGTCGTCGTGGTCACCAAGGCCGATGCCGTCGACGACGAGCTGCGCCAGCTCGTGGTCGAGGAGCTGGTCGAGGAGCTCGCGGGGACCCCCTACGCCTCGTCCCCGGTGCTCACGGTGTCGGCAACCACCGGGGCTGGCCTGCCGGAGCTGCGCCGGCAGCTGCTCGACGAGGCGGCGCAGGCCGCCCCTCACCCGATCGAGGGCCGGCCGTACCGCGAGGTGGTGGACCGGGTCTTCTCGTTGACCGGAGCCGGCACGGTGGTCACCGGGACCTCGCTGTGGGGCTCG
This sequence comes from uncultured Holophagae bacterium, assembly GCA_963754985.1. Lineage (GTDB taxonomy): Bacteria > Acidobacteriota > Thermoanaerobaculia > Thermoanaerobaculales > Sulfomarinibacteraceae > FEB-10. Next base: position 53,789 of record CAVWIJ010000012.1, read on the forward strand.
GTGGCCGTGGGCGACGAGATCGCGATCTACCCGCGGGGCGACCTTGCCCGCATCCGGCGCCTCCACGTGCACGGGGTGGAGCGCCAGCGGGTCGAGGCGGGCGAGCGGGTGGCGGTCAACCTCGTCGGGGCCGACCGCGCGACCCTCGCGCGCGGCGACCAGCTCATCACGCCTGGACCGTGGCGGACGACCGCGCTCGTGACGGTGCGGCTCGAGCTGCTGGCGTCGGCGCCGGGGCCGCTGGACGAGGGCGACGAGCTCGAGGTCCACGCCCTGGCCTGCCGGGTGCCGGCGCGGGTCGAGCGGCTCGGGACGCGGCCGCTCCCGCCGGGCCAGAGCGCGACCGCCCAGCTCAAGCTGCGCGAGCCGCTGCTGCTCTTCCCGGGCGACCGGCTGGTGCTGCGCCGGCCGTCCCCGGTCAACACCTTCGCCGGTGGGCTCGTGCTCGACGCGCAGCTCCCGCGCTGGCGCCGCCGCGACAGCGCCGGCCTCAATCGAGCTGCCGGGAGTCCAGCGCCAGGCCTGGCCGGAGCTGCTCTCGAGCTGGGTCGAGCGGGCAGGCCTGGCCGCGCCGTCGGCCGACGAGCTGGCGGGCAGGCTCGGCGTGCTCGCCGAGGCCGTCGAGGCGCCGCTCGGCCGGCTGCTGGAGGCCGGCGCCATCGCGACCCTTGCGACCCGCCCGCCCCGCGTCGTGACCACGACCGCGCTCGAGGAGCTGACGGCGGCGGCGCGACGCGACCTCGAGCGGCGCCTTGCCTCCGAGCTGGTCTCGGCCGGCATCCCGGCGCGGGACTTCGCGGCCGCCCTGCTGCCGCGGGCGGCACTGCCGCTGGCCGACCAGTACCTCGAGGAGCTGCGCCGGCGGGGCGTGCTCGATCTCGCCGAGGGCCGGGTCGTGCCGCCCGGCGAGAAGGCGCACATGACCGAGCGCGGCGCCGAGCTGAGCCGGGCCGTGGAGGCCGCCTACCGGGAGGCCGGGCTCGCGCCGCCGTCGCCCGCCGAGGTCGCGCAGCGCCTGGCGGCCAACCCGGCGGCGGTGGAGGGCGTCTGCCGCTTCCTGGTGCAGCGCGGTCAGCTGGTGCGGCTCGAGGGCAAGCTGCTGGTGCACGCCGCGGCGCTCGACGAGATCGTCCGCCGGCTGCGGTCGCTTCCCTCGGACACGCTGACGGTCGGTGAGTTCAAGGACCAGTTCGGCCTGACGCGCAAGCTGGCGATCCCGGTCCTGGAGTGGCTCGACGCGCAGCGGGTGACGGTCCGGCACGGCGATTCGCGGCGGATCGTGCGACGCTCGTGACGTTCCTTGAACTGACCGCGCTCCGTTCCGCCGCACTCGGAGTGCAACTCGTCATGACCCCGCTTCCGCGCCCCCTTCCGGGTTCGAGGAGCCTGCCCTGAGCGAGCGGCGCGACAGCGCCGGGAGTCGAAGGGTCCCCATGGTCGCACGCGGGACTTTTCGATCGCGACATGGCTGGTGATTGAGGAGGTCCTTCGACTCGCCGCCCTGGCGGGCGGCTTGCTCAGGATGACAGCGGAAGGGGGCGCGGAAGCGGGTGAACGAGGGGTCGCCGGCTCACTCGCCGAGATCGACACTCTCCGCGAGCGGGTCGTAGCTGCGATCGGAGAGGGTCCTGGCGCTGATCGACTGCAGGCCGGACAGCTCCAGCGCCACCCGTCCGCTGTAGACAATCCATGTCTCGATCGGAGCGCCGTCGCGGCGAGCCGGCTCCAGCCGCCAGGTGGCGAGGTAGGCCGACAGCCACCGGCTGAGGCCGGCGGGGAGGTCGAGGATCACGAAGCGGTCGCAGCGGCCGGCGCTGGTGACGTGGACCAGTGCGTTGACGGCGGCCTCGGCAGCGCCGCCCGGCGCCGACACCTTGATCCGCCGCGGCGACGCCAGCGTCGTCAGCTCGGGGGCTGGCGTCGCCGGCAGGCGCAGGAGGTTGCCCGGGGGGCTGATCCGCGGCGGCGGGTCGCGCCGCGGCGGCCGGGTCGGATCCGGGAGCTCGAGCTGCGGCGGGGCCGGGTCGCCCTCCTTGACCCTTCCCTCCACGGCCAGCTCGAGGACGACCCACGAGGGCGTGGCGGTCGAGCCGATGCGCGCCGGCTCGAAGCGGCTGCCGGCAAGCTCCTCGACGATGCGCGAGGTGAGGCCAGGGAAGGGAAGGTCGAGCGGCACGCTCCCGAGACAGTCGCCCTTGGCGTCGACGTAGGCCGCCACCACCGCGGCTCCGGAGACGTCGACCTTGCGGGGCGCGGCCGAGCTGAGCAGGCGAGGGGGCTCGTCGACCGGCGCCGCGAAGGGGTTGACGGCCGCGAGCTCGACCATCGGGACCGCGAGCGGGACGTCCACCTGCAGCCGCTGCTGCCAGGCACGGGGGGCCGTGTGCTGGGCCGCGGCGTTCAGCGACACCAAAAGCACCACCCCGAACAGGGCGGACGCACCCCTCATGGCGGCATCCTATCACGTACACTCGGCGTGCCAGGCCGTGCGCACCAGCCCTCATTTTCGCCTGACCACGGGGGAATCCCTGCCGTTGCCCGCCGTAGGCGGCAGCCGATGATGGCCCCTCGTCCGGCCGCGGTCGTTCCGGTGGCGGTGGTGGTGTCCGCCCACGGCTTCGGGCATGCGGCGCGCGCCTGTGCCGTGATGGCGGCGCTCGCGCAGCGCGGGCCCGAGCTGCGCTTCGAGATCGTCACGACCGTTCCGCGGTGGTTCTTCGAGCAGTCACTGGCGGCGCCCTTCTCCGTGCACCGGCTCGTCACCGACGTCGGGCTGGTGCAGCGCACGCCGCTCGAGGAGGACCTCGAGGCCACCGCGGACCGGCTGGACCGGCTGCTCGCGCCGCGGAGCGACCGTCTGGAGCGCCTGGCCGGCAGGATCGCGAAGCTGGGCTGCCGGCTGGTGCTGGCCGACATCGCCCCGCTCGGCATCGCCGCCGCCCGCCGGCTCGGCATCCCCTCGGTGCTGGTCGAGAACTTCGGCTGGGACTGGATCTACCGCGGCTACGCCGAGTCGGCCCCGCGCCTGGCACGGCACGCCGATGCCCTGGCCGCGCTGTCGGCAACGGCCGACCTTCACGTCCAGACCGAGCCGGCGTGCCGGCCGGCGGCCTCGGCGCTGGCGGTGCCGCCGGTGGCCCGGCGACGCCGAGCCGCACCAGCTGCCGTGCGGCGCAGCCTGGGGATTCCCGACGAGGCGCGGCTGGTCGTGCTGACCATGGGCGGCGTCGGCTGGAGTTACCGCGGGCTTGCGGCCGCCGAGCGGCACCGGCGCGCCTGGTTCGCCGTCCCCGGCGGTGCACAGCGCAGGAGGCGGCGAGGCCGCGTGGTGCTGCTGCCCTTTCACTCGGATCTCTACCATCCGGACCTCGTGCAGGCGGCCGACGTGGTGGTCGGCAAGCTCGGCTACAGCACGGTGGCCGAGACCTACCAGGCGCGGGCCGCGATGGCCTACCTCGCCCGCCCCCGCTTCCGGGAATCGGCGGTCTTAGCCGAGTTCGTGCGCCGGACGGCGCCGTCGCTGGAGATCACCGAGGCCGCCTTCAACGACGGCAGCTGGCTCGACGCGGTCGACAGCCTGCTCGACGCCGAGCGACCGACCGGTCCGCGCGTCAACGGCGCGGACGCCGCCGCGGCGGCGATCCTCGAGCGGTTCGGCGGGGTGCTGCGATAGCGGGGCCGCCGAATCCGGCCTGCCCGACCTCCACGCGCCTTGCGAGACCGCCTGCGGCGAGAAGATAGAAATGACTAGTCGCCGTCGAAAGAGCCGGCCAGTCCCACCATGCCCTCTGAATCGTGGGGATCATAGGCATTGTTGCGGTTTGACGTCGTCAAGAACCGCAATCAGGTCGCGAAGGTCTCTACCTTCGAGAAGCGCTGGCAAGTGATGGCGCTGAGCCGGGGGTCAGGCGATGCACAACCCGCAGACGTGTATCATCAACGCGGACAAAGAGATCGTCGATGAACGGCCCGCCACTCAACAGCAGTTCGCAACGTTCGGGTTTCACGAGCGCTGACGGGGTCACAGGGATGCGCCTTCCAGGAAGTTCTCGATCGTATCTGCTCCCCCTCCTGCTCCTGTGTTGTGTCACCCCTTCCGTGCAGGGAGGATGCTCCGATGGACAGTCAACCGACAGCGGCGATCCCGGCCAGCTGGCACTGTCTGGGGCTTCGTTGATCTGGACTCGACCAGATGGGTCACGTCAGCTCGTGGCAGAGCTCAAGAACGCTGATGACTGGCGGTACTTCGCCTTTGTCGGCAGCGAGGCCGTGTTCCTTGCGTGCGACAACCCTGAGGGAGGAGAGGCGAGCACTTTCTTCTACCTCTATGACCTGAGGTCAGGCGAGAAGCACCTGTTGTGCGAGGAAGGCGCGACCGGTGAGACCGCCTTCGCTTCGAACGACGACGGTTCACTGGTGGCCTTTGATTGGTTTGACGGAATCTACATTATTCAGCTCGCGGGAGTGCTCGAGCGGTTGCGAAGCGGTGAACCATTCGCAGGCTGCAGAGACTTTGAAGCCCGGCTGCTCAAGGTCGTGGAGGAGTATTCGTCTTCTTGCTGCCTTACGTGGGTCGGGCCCACAACCCTGCAGTTTGGGATTTGGCACGGCGAAGGCAGGGCGCGGCCTGACTGGGAGTGCAGGCAGTCGGTCCTCGCGCTGAGCGAAGAACAGAGGGCCGATCTGGATCGCCTCGCGGTCAAGTAGCGGGATGTAGACGCTGGCGGCGGATTCGAGCGGGGAGGCGGGCGGAAATTCGGGAACGGGGACGGGAACGGGGACGGGGACCCTTCGACTCGCGGCGCAGGGGTGCCGCTCGCTCAGGGCAGGCTCGTCGGGCTCGGGCGCGGAAGCGGATGCGGAAGTGGGCGGGGAACACGAAGCCCACCATGGAGCCCAGGTGACCTGCGGCACTCGTCACATCCTCCTAAGTGCTGCTCCCTTCCGGGCCTGACACGGTTCGAAGGCTGACGATGCACAGGACCCGGGCTCCAGGGTGGGCTCCGGAAGGTCCCGTTGCGGGCGGCTGATGGCGGAGAGGGCGGGATTCGAACCCGCGGTGGAGTTGCCCCCACACACGCTTTCCAAGCGTGCTCCTTCGGCCTCTCGGACACCTCTCCACAGTCGGCCGCGTCGCGATCAAAGAGCTGGCGGAGAGGAAGGGATTCGAACCCTTGGACCTCGGAAAAGGTCAACGGTTTTCGAGACCGCCCCGATCGACCACTCCGGCACCTCTCCGTGAGGGCTCCATATTCTACGACGAAGCGCGGCTGTTCGCAAAGAACGAGCGCAGCAGCGTCCGGCTCTCCTCGGCGAGCAAGCCGCCGCGGTGGGCGAGCGGCGGTCCGAGCCGCGGATCCCCGGCCAGGTCCACGACGGTCGTGCAGGCGCCGAGCGCGGGGTCGTCGGCACCCCAGATCACGAGCTCGAGGCGGGCCTGCCGGCAGGCCGCGGCGCACATCGGGCACGGCTCGAGAGTGACGTACATGGTCGCGCCGGCGAGCCGCCAGTCGCCGCAGCGCTCGCGGCGGCCGCCCGCAGCGCGAGCAGCTCGGCGTGGGCGGTCGGGTCGTGCGACGCCTCGCGGCGGTTGCCGGCGCGCGCGATGATCTCACCGTCGCGCACCACCACGCAGCCGACCGGCACCTCGCCGCGCGCGGCGGCCGCGCGCGCCTCCTCGAGGGCGGCCTCCATGAAGGAGCGATCGCGGTCGTCGTACACCCAGTCAGGGATCACCACGGGAGAATACTACTCGCTACGTGGGCGCCGCCCGGCGCGGGAACGCGCTTCGGCGGTCGGCTGCTGCACGGGCGGTCCGACCGGCGGCGGAGCTGTCATGAAAAGCCCCCGCGGGTGGCGGGGGCCGGTAGCGCGCGCGTGGGGTATCGCTTACTTGATCTCGACCCGGTCGCCGATCTCGACCGGCCGCCACGCCTTGGTGACCTTGGCGGTCGAGTAGCCCTCCTCGACGGTGAGGACGCCAAGCTCGCCGATCACGAGCCGCGGCATGCCCGCGACCTGGTTCTCGCGGAAGATGGTCGCGAACATCCCCGGGTAGATGCCCTCCGCGGTCCCGAGATCGATGAACACCGTCCAGTCGGTGCCGATGTCGATCTGGTCGTCACGGTTGTACACGATGTAGCCGGTCGGCTTGCCGTTGGGCAGGTCGCAGCGGTCCGACGGATCGGGCGCGAGCACCAGCGGGACCGGTACCGGCTTGAAGGGCAGCAGCACGTCGCCGAAGACCACGGGATCGCAGGCATGGGTGATCTCGGCGATGGATGTGTCCTCCTGGGCGCACAGCACCCGGAGCCGGCCGACCTGGGTGTAGACGATGCCCATGTCGTCGTCCGAGATGGGATGCTCAAGAGGCCGGTGGAGGTGGAGGATGGAGAATTCGTCGCCGGCGGCCACGCCCTGATTGACCCCGCCGTCGATGTACATGATCTCACCCTCGGAGAACTGGTCCTGCATGCCGATCCGCTCCGATGAGGTGATCTTGAACGGGAAGACGTCGCCTTCCTGGAAAAGCCTGGCGAAGCAGTAGACGTCGGCCGGGCTGCCGAGTGGGAACGGAACCCCCTCGGCCACCGGGGCCGGCTCGAGCGCGGCTCCGCTCGGTTCCGCCGGCGCGGGTGCTGCCTCCTCCGGCGCTGCGGCCGGAGCTTCGGTGGGCGGGGGCTGGACGGCGACGTCGATCAGCAGCGGGTCGCCGGGGTAGATCCAGTGCGAGTCGAGGATGTAGGGGTTGCGCTCCCAGATCTGCGGCCACAGGTAGGGATCGCCGAGGTTCTTCTGGGCCAGGTCCCAGAGGGTGTCACCCTTCTGGATCGTGTAGACCTGGGTTCCCGGCGGGAACTCGGTGGGCGGATCGTAGGGCGTCCAGTGGTCGCCACGCAGGTAGAGGGGCTTGGGTGGTGGAGCCACCGACTGGGCGGTGACCGTCGCTGCTGTGAAGAGAATCACGATCGCAAAGCGAATTGCCACTCTCATTGGCCCTCTCCCGGGTTTGAGAAAGCACACTAGTTGCACACTCTAAGATTACTCGAAGCGATAGTGTGCGTCAACGCTCCTGTGATTTGCGTCTTTCTTCCAGGAGTTTCCGGTAGGTTTCCTCGATCTCCGTGATCTTGCTATTGGTCTGCTCGACCATCGAATTGACCTCGGCGATCCTGGTGTAATCCGGGTAGTTTTGCTGCAGGTATTCGAGCCTCCACAGGGCCCCCTGCCAGCGCTTATTCCGGTAGTAGAACTGCGCCACGAGCCACTCGTGCTCGGCCAGGGTGTCGCGCAGCGCGGCGATCCGCGACTGGGCCTCCTCGGCGTAACGCGAGTTCGGGTAGAGGGTCGTCAGCTGCTGGTAGGCGGTGAAGGCCTCGCGCAGGTTCGAGAGGTCGCGATCCGGACGTATCTTCTTGGAGCTATAGGTATCTCCGACCATCAACAGGGCGTAGTCGCGGTCCGGGTCGTTGGGGTAGCGGTTGGCGAAGTCGCGGTAGCGCAGCCGGGCCTCGGTGAGGCTGGTCGGATCCGACTTGGCAAGGTAGCTGTCGGCGACGCGGAGCGCCGCCTTGTGGCCGAGAGGGTCGTTTGGAAAGGTGTCGTACACGAACGAAAAGTACTTTCGTGCTTCCACGTACTTCTTGTCGGAGTACAGCTTCTCGGCGCGATCGAAAATTGTCTGCTTGTCGAGGGACGCGAGCTCCTCTAGCACCTCGTCGTCGCTCTGGCGCGTGCTTCCACAGCCGCTGAGAGTCACTGTGATGGACATCACCAGAAGTGCGAGATTCCTGGCCAGCCGGTTCATCGAGGGCGGCCTCCTGTGGCGCAGCGTCGAAGCTCGGTGACGGCCAGCGCGCGGTCGTCGGCGCCGAAGACCGCCGATCCGGCGACCAGCGTCGTGGCGCCGGCGGCGGCGAGGAGAGCGGCGTTGTCCGGACCGACGCCGCCGTCGACCGTGATATCGATCTCGCGCCCAGCGCACAGCTCGCGCAGCCGGCGGACCTTGCCCACCGACTCCGGGATGAAGCTCTGGCCGCCGAAGCCGGGGTTGACCGACATCACGAGCAGGAAGTCGGCAAAGGGGAGCGCGTCCTCGAGGGCGTGGAGCGCGGTGGCCGGGTTGATGGCGACGCCGGCCGCCATGCCGCGCTTCCTGATCCCCTCGAGCGAGCGGTGGAGGTGGCGGCACGCCTCGACGTGGACCGCCACCCGCTGGACGCCGGCCGCGGCGAGGCTGGGGACCAGGGCGTCGGGGTCGCAGACCATGAGGTGGGCGTCGAGCGAGAGCTCGCAGCAGGCGGCGAGGCGCTGCACCACCGGCGGGCCGAAAGTGAGATTGGGGACGAAGCAGCCGTCCATGATGTCGAGGTGGAGCAGGTCGGCGCCGGCACGCTGGACGTCGGCCACCTCACGGGCGAGGTGGGCGAAGTCGGCCGACAGCAGCGACGGCGCGATGCGGACGCTCACTGGACCACCCAGATGGCGACGATGTCGGTCCGCGATACCGGCGAGCCCTCCGGAGGGTACTGGCGCAGCAGGACGCCCCGGGGGAGGCCGGGGTACGGCACCTCGTGGATCTGTCCGAGGCGAAGCCGATTGGCGAGGCAGAAGCGGCGGGCCTCATCGGTCGTGTGGGACAGCAGCGACGGCATCACATAGAGCGTGGTGTCCGGCTGCTGGTTGACGAGCACGTGGACCTCGCTGGCCGGGGCGACGAGGGTGCCGATCGGCGGGTCGGTGGCCACCACCCGGTCGGCCGTCGTCATGCCGTCGACGCGGGCGCGCTTTCCGGGAACGAGGCCGGCGCGCTCGAGGTCGTGCAGGCCGCCCTGGAGGGACTCGGCCAGCAGGTCGGGGATGGTGGTCCGCTCGCTCCCGAGGCTGGCCCGCACCCGGATCGTGGATCCGGTCTTGACGTGGAACCCGGCGCGCGGGCGCTGGGCCGCAATCGCTCCGACCTCCACGTCGGCGGCGTACACTCCCGGCTCCTCGAGCTCGACCAGCAGTCCGAGGTCGTGGGCGCTGCGCGTGGCCTCGTCGACCGACTGGCGCGTCAGGTCGGGCACCGTCCGGGTGCCGCGGCGGACGGTGTGGACGAGCGCTTGCCAGCACCCGAGGAGCGTGCAGGCGACGAACACGCCCACGAAGATCAGGCGACGGACCATCGCGCCAACTCTAGCACGGTGCCCGGGCGGGCCGCCGGCCCTGCGCGCGCGGCCTAACTCTTGAAGATGAGCTGGTAGACGCTCTCAGGCAGGATCTTGACGATGTCGTTGAACATCACCACCACGAACAGCAGGATCAGCAGGTAGAAGCCGACCTCGAGGATCCGTTCCTTGGTCCTCAGTGGCAGGTCGCGGCGGATCGTCGACTCGAAGGCGAGGATGGTCAGGTGCCCGCCGTCGAGGATGGGGATCGGGAGCAGGTTGAAGATGCCGAGCTGGAGCGAGATCAGCCCCATCAGCCGGATCAGGGTGTGGAATCCGCTGCGGGCCGCTTCGCCCGAAATCCGGGCGATGTCGATGGGGCCCGAGATCTGCCGCATCGACGCCTTGCGGGTCAGCAGCCGGCCGATCACGCGGAAGGTCTCCCGGGTCATCCGTACGCTCTCGGTCGCCCCGGCCGCCAGGGCGGCCGGCGCCGACAGCTTGCGGAGCTCCGAGGGGTAGATCAAGGCGATCCCGATCCGTCCCTCGCCGCCGACGTCCGCCGGCACGACCTCGAGCTGCCGGCGCTCGCCGGCGCGAACGACATCGAGGGTGATCGACTCTTTCGGATGGGGGGAGATGAGGCGGATGAGGTCGTAGAACTGGGTCACCGGCTCGCCGTTGACCGCCGCGATCCGGTCGCCGACCGCAAGGCCGGCCCGCGCCGCGGGCTGGCCGGGGAGCAGCTGCACGACCACCGGGTCGAGGGGAGCCGCGATCCCCGAGTAACCGAACTGGTAGCGAGTCACCGCCTGCGGGGTCAGGCGCACCGTATGCAGCGCGCCGTCCCGCTCGACCTCCAGGCTGAGCTCGCGCCCGCCCGCGGTGAGGAGCGCCATCTCGAGTTCGCGCCAGGTCGGCATCGGGCGGCCGTCGACCGAGCGCACCACGTCGTTCGGCTCGAGGTCGACCGTATCCGCCGGCGAGTCGGGATCGATCCAGCCGATCCGCGGCGGCTGCTCGAGGTAGATCGGGGTTTCGACCCCGGCCATGAAGGCGGCTCCCAGGAAGATGACGGCGGCGGCGACGTTGGTGAGCGGACCGGCGAGCAGGATCAGGGCGCGCTGCCAGCGCGGCAGCAGCTCGGAGCTGGCCTGGCCGCCGCCCACGACGTCCGACTCGTCCGGGCCCAGGCCGACGATCCGCACGTAGCCGCCGAAGGGTACCGCCGACAGCCGGTAGTCGGTGCCGCCGCGCCGGAATCCCCACAGGCGCTTGCCGAAACCGACCGAGAAGACCTCGACCGGCGCTCCGAGCAGGCGCGCCGCCGCGAAGTGCCCGGCCTCGTGGAGGACGATCAGCACGCCGAGTACGAACACGAAGGCGAGCACACTCATCAACATCTCAACAACGAACCCCCACGCTACTCCGCAGCATTCCCCCGCCGCCCGGTCCGGTCGAGCCGAGGGCCGCGAGCGGGCTCATGGAATCAGGCCGGCCAGCAGCAGGTAGCCGAGCACCGCCGGCGCCGGGTAGATCAGGCTGTCGGTGCGGTCGAGGGCGCCGCCGTGCCCCGGGAACAGGCGCGACGAGTCCTTGACGCCGGCGTCGCGCTTGAACTGCGACTCGACGAGATCGCCGAGCGGCGCCGCGACGGCCAGGATGGCGGCGACGGCCAGCACGTGGATCCAGGGCAAGGGGACCGCGAGCAGCAGCTGCAGGGCGGCCGCCGCGACGAAGGTCACGACAGTCCCCCCGGCCAGGCCTTCCCACGTCTTGTTGGGGCTGATCCGCGGCGACATCTTGTGCCGCCCGAGCCGGGAGCCGACGTAGTAGGCGCCGGAGTCGCCGGCCCAGATCACCCCGAGGTAGAACAGCAGCAGCTTCGCACCGACCTCCGGGTCCGGCCACAGGCGGAGCCAGCCGAGGCAGGCGCCGGTCAGGCCCAGGAAGAGGACGGTGAGGCAGCTCGCGGCGACACCGGTGAGGCCGCCGCGCGGCGCCTCGGGCCGCGCCAGCTGGGCCGCGGGCAACACGGTCACGGCCGCCGCGAGCGCGATCGTCAGGCCCGGCAGCCCGGCGGCCCAGGAGGCGGCCAGGAGGCCGGCCAGCGAGGCCAGCGTCAGCCACCGCCAGTGAGGTGTGCCGAGCGCACCGGCCATCACGAGGAGCTCGTCGCCGGCCGCCACGACCACCGCACCGAGCACCACCAGGAAGACCCAGGCGGGCGCCCACAGGATGATCGCCACGAGGATCGGAAGCGCCAGGACCGCGAAGGCCTCACGCCTTGGCAACCGGCGCTCCCGTCGGGCCGAACATGCTCTCCCTGGGAGAGAGGCCGCCGAAGCGGCGCTCCCGGCTCTGGTACTCGTGGAGCGCGCGAAACAGCTCGCGCTTGCCGAAGTCCGGCCACAGCACCGGGCAGAAGTAGATCTCCGAGTAGGCGAGCTGCCAGAGCAGGAAGTTCGAGATCCGCTGCTCACCCGAGGTCCGGATCAGGAGGTCCGGGTCGGGCAGCCCGCGGGTCGCCAGCCGGCCGTTGACCCACGCCTCGTCGATCGTGTCGGCGGCGAGCCGCCCGGCGGCGGCGTCGCGCGCCGCGCCCCGAATGAGATCGAGGAGCTCCTGGCGCCCCGAGTAGTTGAGCGCGATCTGGACAACGGTGCCGGTGCACGCCTTGGTGCCGTCGATCGCCTTCTGGAGCTGGCGCTGGACCGACGGGTCGAGCTGGTCGAGCCGGCCGATCGGCCGCACCTGCAGGTTGTTGGCCTGGAAGGTCGCGAGCTCGCGGTCGATGTACTCCTTGAGGAGGTTCATCAGGGCCAGGACCTCGTGGCGCGGGCGCTTCCAGTTCTCGGTCGAGAAGGCGTACAGCGTCACCACCGGGATGTCCATCCGGGCGATCGTCTCGATGGTCTCGCGGACCGCCCGGATGGCGGCCCGGTGCCCCTCGACCCGCGGCAGGTTGCGCGCCCGGGCCCAGCGGCCGTTCCCGTCCATGATGATGGCGAGGTGGCGGGGCAGCGCGCCGAGGTCGAGGAGCTCGAGGGCCGCCCGTTCCTCGGTCCCTGGCGCAGCAATCTCATCAAGCGGCCGCATCCTCGGTCTCCAGGACACGGGAGTCTACCACAGGACAATCGCGGCGGGCGGCGTCGCGAAGGGCGGTCCGACGGCGCCCCGGAGCAGGCTCGCCTGCTGCGGCCTCAAGGGGGCTCCCCGGCCGCGGTCACGCCGAGCCGCGGGACCGGGCGGTAGAAGACCCGCTCCAGGGTGAGGCCGCGCGCGGGGGCGGTGAGGAGCGGTGCCCCCGGGCGGGGATCGGCGAGCAGCTGCGCGACGTCGGCAACCTCGAGCCGGCCCCTGCCCACCGCGAGCAGCGCGCCGACCATCCGGCGGACTTGGTAGCGCAGGAAGCCGTCGCCGACGAAGTGGAGGTCGAGCCCGTCGCGGCGGACCGTGGTCCACACCCGGAACAGCGTGCGTACGGTGGGCTCCGCGGCCGCCTCGGGGACAGTGAAGGAGGCGAGGTCGTGGCGGCCGACGAGCAGCGCTGCCGCGCGCGTGAGCGAGGCGGGATCGGTGATCGGCGCCACCACGGCACACCTGGTCCCGAGCCACGGCACCGGCGACGGCCGCCAGCGTGCGCGATAGCTGTAGAGCTTGCCGAGGGCGCTCCGCCGGGCGTGGAACGCGTCGCCCACCGCGGCCGCGGCGCGCACCCGGATCTCCTCCGGCAGCAGCCCGTTGAGGCCGCGAACGATCCCTTCCGGCGGGATCGCGACCGGCAGGTCGAGGTGGGCGGCCTGGCCGGCCGCGTGGACGCCGGCGTCGGTCCGTCCGGCCCCGACCACGGCCGCCTGGAGGCCGCCCGTCATCACCGCCAGGGCGCGCTCGAGCTCGCCCTGCACGGTCCGCTGCTCGTGCTGGCGCTGCCAGCCGTGGAAGCTCCCGCCGAGGTAGGCCACGGTGAGCTTTGTCCGGTGCGGCATCCCGGGTATCCTCGCATGCGGCGGAGGTGAAGTGAAGACGACGGTTCGGGGGGCGGCGATGATCGCGGCGGTGCTGCTGGTGGTGGGCTCGGCGGTGCTCCACGCGTCAGAGGTGCAAGCACTTTCCGGGAAGCTACTTCGACTCGAGCGGGCGCCCGCAGCTCCAGGCCCGAGTTCTGCAGTCGTGGCCGGGGCCGTCGACGCTCGTCGGGCAGTGGCGCTCGGCCACGCTCGAGACGCCGCAGCGCCTGGCGATCCTCCTCGGCGCGCCCGTTCACCACGACCCCTCGTTGTTGCCGCTGTACCGGGAGGCGATCCAGTCGGAGACGCCCCGGATCCGGCAGGCCGCGGCCTACGGTTTCCACGACCTGATCGGCGACCGTCTGCCCGACGTCAGGTCCGGCGTGAGCGGCCGTGAGGCGGCGCGGCTGGTGGCCGAGATGGACGTTCTTGCCGACACGCTGCGCCGCCACCCGCTGGTGGCGATGTGGCTGCACGCGCTGCTGCAGTCCGAGGGGCGCGGCCTGCCGTCGTTCGACGGGGCCGCCCCGCAGCGCTCCGCGAACGACTGCCTGCGGGCGGTCGACACCCTGATGAGCTTCGACGACCTCGACCTGCTGGTCCAGGCGTACCAGCTGTCCGGGCGGCGGCCGACCCGGATCGCCCTGATGCGGCTCATCGAGGGGCTGACGCTGAGCCGCTTCGTGCCGCGCTCGGTTGGCTCGACCAAGGCCTGGGGACCCGAGGTCTACGATCGGGGGATGATCGAGCTGGATGCCGCCATCGCAACCTGGCAACGTGACGGCTGCACCCTCGACGGCGACCGCGTGGTGGCCGCGAGCCTGACGGCGATGGGGGCCGAGGTCGAGGACCCGCGCGGACCGGGCGCCTGCGCCTATTGGCAGAACGTCCTGCGGGCCGGTGACTCCGGGTGGTGGGCGGTGGCGGCGCGGCAGCTCTACGTCTGCGGCGGGCTGTGGCGGGAGCTGTCGGTGCTGCAGCCGGAGAGTGAGCTCATGCGCGAGCGGCGGCTGGAGCTCTTGAGGTGGTTCCGGCTCGATCCGATCGACCTCATGCGCAGCGCGCCCAAGCCGGGGTCGTGAGGCCTCGCGGCGTACAATGAGACCCCATGCTCGAGCTCGTGTTCGATGACGATGGGGCGACCCGGCGGATGCCGATCAGGGATGGGCTGACCCTCGGCCGCGCGAGCGACAACGACCTCGTGCTCAGGGACTTCTCGGTTTCCCGCCGCCACGCCCGGGTGGCCGGGGACGGCGCCGTGTTCCGGATCGTGGACCTGCGGTCGACCAACGGGATCAAGATCAACGGCACCCTGGTGACCGACGGCGTCCTCCATCCTGGCGACCGGGTGGCGGTCGGCAGCTTTCTGCTCACCGTGTGCGACGACGAGCTCGACGACGGCAAGCTGGCGCCGACCACCTACGTCCGACCGCTGGTCGAGTTCAACCGCCAGTTCGGCCTCGAGGGCGTGCCGTCGGCGCCGGCCGCGGCAGGCGAGCGGGAGCGGGTGTACGAGATCGTCGCCCAGGTCGCCAAGACCCTGATCCAGGCCGAGGACCTGCAGCCGGTCCTCGACAAGGTCATGGACGTCGTCTTCGAGCACCTGCCGGTCGACCGCGCCTTCATCGTTCTGTTCGACGACGATGGAGCGCCGCGCCTCGAGCTCTTCCGGACCCGGGGCTCCGAGTCGGGCGCCGCGCCCGAGGTGCCGATCTCGCGGACCATCCTCGACACGGTGACCCGCCAGAAGGTGGCGATCCTGACCCACGACGCCCAGACTGACGAGCGCTTCGAGGACGGCCGCAGCATCCGGATCCACCAGATCCGGTCGGCGATGTGCGCCCCGCTGTGGCTGCGCGACCTGGTCATCGGGGCGATCTCGGTCGACTCGCCGCTCCACGTCGGCTCGTTCTCCGCCACGGACCTCGACCTGCTGACCGCCCTTGCCAACTACGCCGCGGTGGCGATCGAACGGGCGCGGCTCAACGAGCGGATCCGCGCCGAGGAAGCGGTGCGCGCCCGCCTGCAGCGCTACCACTCGCCGGCGGTGATCGAGGCCGTGCTCGGTGACCCGCAGCGCAGCGACCGCGAGGTCGCCCTGCGCGAGACCACGATCCTGTTCGCGGACATCGTCGGCTTCACCCCGCTCTGCGAGAGCCTGCCGCCGGACGAGGTCGCCGCCTTCCTCAACCAGTTCTTCTCGCTGGCAGTCGACGCGATCTTCGAGCACGGCGGGACCCTCGACAAGTTCATCGGCGACGCGGTCATGGCCTTTTTCGGAGCGCCGCTGCCCCAGGCTGACCATGCCGAGCGCGCGGTGCGCAGCGCGCGCACGCTGCTGCGCTCGCTCGAGGCGTGGAACGAGCAGCGCCGGGAGGAGGGGCTGGAGCCGGTGCAGCTGCGGGTCGCCCTCAACTCCGGTCCGGTCGTCGTCGGCGACATCGGGTCCGAGCGGCGCGTCGACTACACGGTGCTCGGCAACACGGTCAACGTCGCGGCCCGGCTCGAGGAGCACGCCTCCGAGCCCGGCCAGATCGTGATGGGCGAGGCCACCCACGCGGCGGTCGCCCACCTCTTCGCGACCGAGCACGTCGGCGACTTCCAGCTGCCGGGCCTGAGCCGCCCGATCGCGGTCTTCAGGGTGGTTCTCGACGGGACGGATCCGCCGGCCGGGGAGGCGTTGATGCAGCTCGCGGAGCTCCTGTTCGTCACCTCCAACCAGGGCAAGCTGCGGGAGGCCGAGGCGGTGCTCGGCTGTCGGCTCGCCCACCGCGGTCTCGAGCTCGACGAGCTGCAGTCGCTCGAGCTCGAGCAGGTGGTCCGGCACAAGGCGGCCGAGGCCTACCGGCGGCTACGAGCGCCGGTGCTGGTCGAGGACACCTCGCTCGAGCTCGCCGGCCTCGGCGGCTTCCCGGGCCCGCTCGTGCGCTGGCTGCTCGCCAGCGTCGGGCCGGCCGGCATCTGCCGGATCGCCGGCTGCTTCGAGAACCGGTCGGCGACGGCGCGCTGCATCGCCTTCGCCACCGACGGCGTTGCCGAGGCGGTCGGAGCGGGGGTGGTCGCCGGCACCATCGTCGAGTCGCCGCGCGGTCGAACCGGCTTCGGGTGGGACAGCGTCTTCGCCCCGGACGGCGGCGGCGGCCGCACCTTCGCCGAGATGGCGGAGGCGGAGAAGAACGCGATCTCGCATCGCCGCAAGGCCTTCGAGGCGCTGCGCGATTCCTTGAAAGCTCGGGAGTAGCTCCTTCGCTTCCGAGCCCGCTTCCCCGCCCGCTTCCGGATGATAGTGGCGATCTCAACCGCTGCCGCCCTCGCTTGGCTGCGCGATGCCTGGCTTGCGCACGAGCAGTGGTCGCTGGCCGGATCGTGGCGTCCGGGCTCGGGCCCGGAAGCGGAAGCGGAAGCGGGGGGGCGTGGAAGCGAGGGGTAGCGTTCTCACGACTCGTAACATCGGGCTCGGGCGCGGAAGCGGGCGGGCGGCAGGAGGATCTCTCATCTCTCGCTGCGCACCGCGTGGTACGCTCCCCGCCGTGCGGCGAGGAGCTGGCTGCCAAGCGGGCGAGCGAGATCCGCGGGATGTTCGGACGGATCGCGTAGCGCTACGACCTGCTCAACCGCGTGCTGTCGTTGGGCCAGGACCGGCGCTGGCGCCGCGCGGTGGCGGCGCGGGTGGCGGAGGTGCCGCCGGGCCGCCTGCTCGACGTCTGCACCGGCACCGGCGACCTCGCTTTCGACCTGACCTCCCCAGAGCGGGTGTACGGATGCGACTTCTGCCTGCCGATGCTGGCGCTGGCGCGGGGCAAGAAGCGGTCGTCGAGGCGGCCGTCCTGGTTCGCCGCCGACGCCCTCCACCTGCCGCTGGCCGACGGCGCGCTGGACGCGGTCACCGTCGCCTTCGGCATCCGCAACTTCGAGGACCTCGAGGGCGGTCTTCGCGAGCTGGCGCGGGTGCTGCGGCCGGGGGGGCGCGTCGTGATCCTGGAGTTCTCGACGCCGCGCGGAACGCTCGCCCCCGCGCTGCGGTGGTGGGTGCGGCACCTGCCGCCGCTCATCGGGCGACTGGTTTCGGGCGACGGCGAGGCCTACCGCTACCTGGCGGACTCGGTGGCGAGCTTCCCGGACGGCGACGAGCTGCGCCGCCGGCTCGAGGCAGCGGGCTTCGCCGGGGTGCGCTCCACCCTGCTGACCGGTGGCGTGGCCACCCTGTACGACGGCGAGCGGGCCGGTGACGGCCGGCGGTGCTGAGGGGAGGACGATGAGCGATCAGGACAGGCTGCTCGACGGCACGCGGACCGCCGCTGCGATTCGCGCCGAGGTTGCCGCGGAGGTCGCGGCCCTGCGCGCCGCCGGCATCACGCCGCGGCTCGATGTGGTGCTGGCCGGCGACGACCCGGCGTCACGGGTCTACGTCGGCTCGAAGGCGAAGGCCTGCGCCGAGCTCGGAATCGAGTCCCATACCCACGAGCTGCCGGCCGCCGTGCCGCAGGCCGAGCTCGAGGCGCTCGTCGACCGGCTCAACGCCGACGGCGACGTCGACGGGATCCTGGTCCAGCTGCCGCTGCCGGCGGGCGTCGACAGCCACGCGGTGCTCGACCGGGTCGACCCCGCCAAGGACGTCGACGGCTTCCACCCGCACAACGTCGGGCTGCTGCAGCAGGGCAGACCGGGCCTGGCTGCCATGCACTCCGGCCGGCATCATGGAGCTGCTGCGGCGGGAGGGCATCGAGCTCGCCGGCCGCCGGGTGGTGGTGGTCGGGCGCTCGGACATCGTCGGCAAGCCGATGGCGATGATGCTGCTGCACGCCCACGCCACCGTGACCCTCTGCCACTCGCGGACCCGCGACCTGGCGGCGGTGACCCGGCAGGCGGAGATCCTGGTGGTGGCCGCGGGCCGGCTGGCCCTGGTCGGCGCCGAGCACGTCGCCGAGGGCGCGGTCGTGGTCGACGTCGGGGTGCACCGGGTGGAGGACCGGGCCACGGTGGAGCGCCTGTTCCCGGGCAACGCCAAGAAGCTCGCCGCGTTCGCGTCGCGGGGCGCGGTGCTCGCCGGTGACGTCGACTTCACGGCGGTGGCGCCGCGGGCGGGCCGGATCACGCCGGTGCCCGGCGGGGTCGGGCCGCTGACGATCGCGATGCTGATGGCCAACACCGTGCGGGCGGCGCGGCGGCGGCGCGGGGTGTGAGCGTGGCGCGGCGACCCTGCCTGGTCGGGCTCACCGGAGGCCTGGCCTCGGGCAAGAGCAGCGTCGCGAGGCTGCTCGAGGCGCGGGGCGTGCCGGTGCTCGACGCCGACCGCGAGGTGCACCGGATGTACCGGCCTGGGGAAGCCGGTGCGGTGGTGGTCGCGCGGCTGTTTGGTGATGGCGTGCTGGCGGCGGACGGCAGCGTCGACCGCGAGGCGCTCGCGCACCTGGTGCTCGCGGATGACGCGGCGCTCGCTCGGCTGAACGCGGCCGTGCACCCGCTGGTGCGGGCCGCGGTGGAGGAGTGGGTGAGCGGGCTCGGCCGCGGTGACGAGCCGCCGGCGGTGGCGGTGGTCGAGGCCGCCCTGCTGGTCGAGTCGGAGGGCCGCGACGCCTAC
The DNA here is from genome assembly GCA_963754985.1 of uncultured Holophagae bacterium. Lineage (GTDB taxonomy): Bacteria > Acidobacteriota > Thermoanaerobaculia > Thermoanaerobaculales > Sulfomarinibacteraceae > FEB-10. Next base: position 72,529 of record CAVWIJ010000012.1, read on the forward strand.
GACCTGCTGGTCGTGGTGTGGTGCCCGGCCCGACAGCAGCTCGAGCGGGCGCTTGCGCGCGGCATGGCCGAGGAGCGCGCTCGAGCGGTGCTGGCGGCGCAGCTTCCGATCGACGCCATGCGGGCCGCGGCCGACGTCGTCATCGACAACTCGGGACCGCCCGAGGCGCTCGCGGCCGCGGTCGACCGCGCGTGGCGTGAGGTCCTCGAGCGGTGCGCGGCGCGGTGCGACTGAGGGACGCGCAGACCCGCTTCCGCGCCCGCTTCCGCGCCCGACGTCCGGACTTTCCTCACGCCCTCATCGGGGCATCCATCCTTCGACCCTTCGGTGCCGCGCCGTGGGACAGGAGACCTCGCGCGGCCTCCGGGTCGACGACCTCGGGCTCGGGCGCGGAAGCGGGCGCGTGGGCGTTGGCTTGACTCGGGAACGGGAACCGGAACGGGAACGGAAGCGGGCTCGGGCGCGGAAGCGGGCGCGGAAGCGGGGCGTAGCGATCCTGCAATCCGCAACATCGGGCTCGGGCGCGGAAGCGGAAGCGGGCCGGGGGCCTGTCAGCGGCCAGAGCGCTCCCGTCACGGAACACCCGAGCTGCTGCAGCGGTTGCCGTAGATGGACGTCGGAGGTGTGGCGTGACCCAGCCAGTGATCCGGGCGATGGACGACGCGAACGCGGTGCCGGTGGAGCGGGCGCGCGGGGCGACCATCGAGGTCCTGATCGGGGCCCCCCACGGCGCGCCTCGCTTCGCCACCCGCCGCTTCACGCTCGCGCCGGGGGGCCGGATCCCGTGTCACCGCCACGACGAGATCGAGCACGAGCAGGTGGTGCTCGAGGGGGCGATGGTCATCGGCCTCGACGACCGGGAGGTCGAGGTCTCCGCCGGCGACTGCCTGCTCATCCCGGCCGGGGTCGCCCACTGGTACGAGAACCGCGGCCGGGTCCCCGTGCGCTTCCTCTGCATGGTGCCCCTCACCGAGCGCTACCAGACCGAGTGGCTCGAACCCCCGGCCGAGTAGCTGGGGCGCGGGCTCCACCCGCTCGGCCCGGAAGCCGCGGGCATTCCCGCCTTCCGCTTCCGCGCCCGCTTCCGCGCCCGAGCCCGCTCATGTCACGGCGTAGCTGAAAGCGACGCCGGTTCCTCCTCCGCGCCCACTCGCGTCACGGCGAAGTCCTCAGGACGAAGCCGGATCCGCGGCCTATGCCCTCCGCGCTCCGAGTCTCCTTCGGTGCTACGATCTCGGCCATGCTCGAGAGGCTTGAGGTCCGCGGCCTCGGCATCATCGACCGGGTCGAGCTCGAGCTCGAGGACGGCTTCTCGGTGCTCACCGGTGAGACCGGCGCCGGCAAGTCGCTGCTCGTCGAGTCGCTCAAGCTGCTGTCCGGGCAGCGCGCCCAGAGCGACCTGGTGAGGACCGGAGACGAGCGGCTGGTGGTCGAGGGCTGCTTCCGGGTCGACGAGGGCGGCGAGCTCGAGCGGGTGCTCGGCGAGCTCTCCGTGGCGAGCGAGGGCGAGCTCGTGGTGCGGCGGGAGCTCAGTGAGAGTGGGCGCGGCCGCTGCTGGCTGAACGACCTGCCGGTGACCGCAGCCGCGCTGCAGGCGGTGGCGCCGCAGCTGCTGTCGATCCACGGCCAGCACGAGCAGCACGGCCTCGCCGCGCCGGAGGTGCAGCGGGAGCTGGTTGATCGCTACGGTGGCCACGGGCGGCTGCAGGAGGCGGTGGCGTCCGCGCACCAGCGATGGGCCGCGGCCGCGGCCGAGGTCGATCGACTGCGGGCGGCGAGCGAGCGGCGGCGCGACCGCCTCGACGCCATCAGCTTCCAGCTCCAGGAGATCGACGGGCTCGACCCGCGCGCCGGCGAGGACGAGGAGCTGCGCCAGCGTCGGGCGCTGCTGCGGCACGCGGCACGGCTCGGCGAGCTGTCATCGGTGGTGCTCGCCGCGCTCAGCGAGGACGACGCCGCGGCGGTCGCCACGCTGGCGCGCGCCGAGCGGGGTCTCGCCGCCATCGCCGAGTGTGGGCTCGAGCTCGCCGGCGCCGCCGAGCGGCTGGCCGAGGCCCGCGTCCACGCCGAGGAGGTGGCGCGGGAGCTGCGCGAGCTGCTCGACGGGGTCGAGGAGGACCCGGTCGAGCTCGAGGCGGTCGAGACTCGGCTGCACCGCCTCGAGACCCTCATGCTGAAGTACGGCTCGCCGCTCGAGCGGGTGCTCGAGCACCGCCGTACGCTGCTCGGCGAGCGCAGCGAGCTCGAGGGCGTCGAGGAGCGCCTGGGAGCGGCCGCGGGCGAGGCGGCGGCCGAGCTGGCGGCCTTCGACGACGCGGCCCGCGCGCTCGACCGCGCGCGGCGTCAGGCCGGCGAGGAGCTGGCAGCCGCGATCGCGGCGGTGCTCGCCGAGCTCAAGATGTCCGGCACGACCCTGCGCTTCGAATGGCAGCCGCGTCCCGACGCCGGCAGCCCGCTCGAGCGGGACGGTATCCCGGTCGCCTTCGACGCCGACGGGGTCGAGGGCTGCGAGCTGCTGATCGCGGCCAACCCCGGCGAGGAGCCGCGGCCGATGGCGCGGGTCGCCTCCGGCGGCGAGCTGTCGCGGATCCACCTCGCCCTGCGCACGGTGCTGCTCGGCCGGCGGCAGGGCCCCGGCCTCACCCTGCTCTTCGACGAGGTCGACAGCGGCCTCGGCGGGGAGACCGCCGCCGCGCTCGCCAGCCTGCTCGCAGGCCTCGCCCGCGAGCACCAGGTGCTGGTGGTGACGCACCTGCCGCAGGTGGCGGCGCGCGCCTCCGGCCACCTCCGCATCGAGAAGGTGCTCCACGAGGGGCGTGCCGTGACCCGCGCCACCACCCTCGGCCGCGAGGAGCGGGAGCTCGAGCTCGCCCGCATGCTGGCGGGGGGCACGCTGACTCCGTCGGCTCGCGCCCACGCACGCTCACTGCTGGAGGAGGGGTGAGGCGGCTGCCGTTCCGCGAGGATGCGGACGCGAGCGCCGCCGGCCGCGCCGTCGCCACCGAGGTCGCCGGCGGCGGCGTCGTGCTGCTGCCGACCGAGACCTTCTACGGCCTGGCGGCGAGCCCCTTTGACGGCCGCGCCGTCGAACGGGTGCTCGCGGCAAAGGGGCGGCCCGCCGAGCTGGCGCTGCCGGTGCTGTGCTCGGACTGGCAGCAGCTCGAGGCGCTGGTCGAGGTGCCGCAGGCGCACAGGGCGCGACTGTCGCGGATCTGGCCCGCTGCGCTGACCGTGGTGCTGCCGTGCCGCCGTCCGCTGGCCGCGGCGCCGGAAGGAACGCTGGCGGTCCGCATCCCGGGTCACGCGATGCTGCGCGCGGTGCTCTATCGCTCCGGCCCGCTGACCGGGACCTCGGCCAACCGCCACGGCCGGCCGCCCTGCGTCGACCCGGACGAGGCGCTCGCGAGTCTGCTCTCACCGCCGGACCTCCTGCTTGACGGCGGACGCACGCCGGGCGGGGCGCCGAGCACCCTGGTCGACCTCAGCGGCGCCGAGCCGCGCGTGCTGCGCGAGGGTGCGCTGCGCTGGGAGGAGCCGTACCCGTGGGACTGGCTGGGCTGAGGCTCCTGCCGCGCTGCCGCCTCACGCCGCCGCGCCCAAGTCACTGTGCCGCAGGGACCTCGCTGCGCTCCGCCGAAATCGGCGCGCGCGGCTCCGAAATCGCCTCGGGGAGGCTGCGGAAAAGTCTGTGGAAAACCCTGTGGAAAAGCGGTAAACCTCACGTAAAGACAAGCACTTCCGATCGCAGGGTCATTCGTTGAGGTGAATACTCAGCTCTTTTATTTTCAATGACTTAGACCTATGTCATTGACGATCAGAGCGTTGGCCGCGCGGCGCCCCGGTGAGCGATCCACAACTCACTGAAATCCGGACCCTTGCGTGCGCCGCCTCGGCTGGGGTCGGCAGCAGGATTTCCGGCGTGCTGCGGCGGCTGCCGGACAGCGGCGCATTGGTGGGGAGCGCGGGCGTGTGGTAGCGTTCCTCGTCCACTCGAGCTCGGGGGACGGTCGACCGTCAGCGCCGCCCGCGTCCGAATGTCGGCTCTCGACGCGAGGGCGCCCGCGGCGCCGGGCGAGCCGCTTGCGCGCGACGTCGACGGCGCCCGAGAGCTCGAGAGAGAGACCGGCCTGGAGGACGGCAGTGATCCAGAAGGTCAGGGGGACGCGCGATATCCTGCCGCCCGAGTCGCGGCTATGGCTGGAGGTCGAGGCCATCGCCCAGCGCGTGCTCGGCGGCTTCGGCTACGAGGAGATCCGGCTGCCGCTGCTCGAGCCGACCGAGCTCTTCGTGCGCTCGGTGGGCGAGTCCACCGACATCGTCGGCAAGGAGATGTACACCTTCTTGGACCGCAAGGGCCGCTCCCTGACCCTGCGCCCCGAGGGCACCGCGTCCGTCGCACGGGCCTTCATCGAGAACGGCCTCGCCCAGCGGCCGGGCCCGCTGCGGGTCAGCTACCTCGGGCCGATGTTCCGCTACGAGAAGATGCAGCGCGGCCGCTACCGCCAGTTCGCGCAGATCGGCATCGAGCTGCTCGGGGCGGCGACCCCACAGGCCGACGCCGAGGTGGTGCTGGCGCTCCACACCTTCCTCGCCGAGCTCGGCTTCGACGATCTGGTCATCGTGCTCAACAACCTCGGTGATCCCGAGGACCGGCCGCGCTTCATCGAGCTGCTGCTCAGCGAGCTTGCGGGGCACCGCGACGAGCTGTGCGCCGACTGCCGCCGGCGCTGGGAGACGAACCCGCTCCGGATCCTGGACTGCAAGGTGCCGCGGTGCCGCGAGCTGGTCGCCGCGACGACGCCGGTCGCCGATGTGGTGTCGGAGGAGGCGCGGCGGCACGTCGACGCGGTCGAGGCCATGCTGCGCGGGCTCGGCGTCGAGGTGCGGCGGGCGCCGCGCCTGGTGCGGGGGCTCGACTACTACCTGCGCACGGTCTTCGAGGTGGTGTCGCCCGAGCTCGGCGAGGACACCGTGATCTGCGGCGGCGGGCGCTACGACCGGCTGATCGCCGACCTCGGCGGCCCGCAGGTGCCGGGCGTCGGCTTCGCGATCGGCGAGGACCGCCTCATCGAGGTGCTGCCGGCCGGGTTCCGGGAACGGGTGCTGGGGCGGCGGCCGGTGGCGGTGCTGCCGGTGGGCGAGGCGGCGGCCGGACGGGCCCTCGAGCTGGTGCGCGCGCTGGCCGTCCGCGGTCTCAGTGCCCAGGCCGAGGTCACCGGCCGCTCGCTCAAGGCCGGCCTCAAGTGGGCCGGCAAGCTGGGCGCGCGGACGGTGGTGATCGTCGGCGGCGACGAGCTCGCCGCCGGCGCGGTCGTGGTCCGCGACCTCGATCGCGGCGAGCAGCAGGCGGTGCCGATCGCCGAGCTTGGGGAGTTCATCGCGCGGACGGGAGAGGCATAACCATGGCAGCGAGCGCCTGGAACCGACCCTGGTGTGGAGACCTCGACGCCGCCGATCTCGGACGGACGGTGGAGCTCGTCGGCTGGGTGCGCCGGCGCCGCGACCTCGGCGGCCTGGTCTTTGTCGACCTGCGCGACCGCTCGGGTCTCGTCCAGCTCGTGTTCGAGGATGCGCTGGTCGCCGACGGCGAGCGGCTGTCAACCGAGGACGTGATCCGGGTGTCCGGGGTGGTGCGGCGGCGCGCCGAGGGGCAGGCCAACCGAGAGCTCGCCACCGGCGAGATCGAGGTGGCGGTGGCCGGGCTCGAGCTGTTGACCGAGGCCGAGACGCCGCCGTTCGCGGTCGAGGACGACTGCAACGCCTCCGAGGAGCTGCGGCTCACCCACCGCTACCTCGACCTGCGCCGGCCGGAGATGATGGCGAGCCTCATGCTGCGCCATCAGGTGGTCGCCGCGAGCCGGCAGTACTTCGACGAGATGGGCTTCGTCGAGGTCGAGACCCCGATCCTGACCCGCTCGACCCCGGAGGGCGCGCGCGACTTCCTGGTGCCGTCGCGGCTGCACCGCGGCGCGTGCTACGCGCTGCCGCAGTCACCCCAGCTCTTCAAGCAGCTGCTCCAGGTGGCCGGTCTCGGCCGCTACCTCCAGATCGCGCGCTGCTTCCGGGACGAGGACCTGCGCGCCGACCGCCAGCTCGAGTTCACCCAGATCGACGTCGAAGCCTCGTTCATCACCGAGGAGGACATCTTCGTCCTCGTCGAGGGCCTGTTCGCGCGGATCTTCCCGCTGGTCGGGATCACCCCGCCAGCGACCTTCCCGCGCCTGAGCTACCGCGACGCCATGGAGCGCTTCGGCAGCGACCGACCCGACACCCGCTTCGGCCTCGAGCTCGTCGAGCTCGCGCCGCTGTGCGCGGGCTGCGGATTCCGGGTGCTCGAGGAGGCGGCGGCCACCGGCCGGGTCAAGGGCCTGGTCCTCCCCGGCGGCGCCGCCCTGTCGCGCGGCCAGCTCGATGGCCTCGCCGAGGTCGTGGCGCCCTTCGGCGCCCGCGGCGTGCTCTGGTTCAAGCGCAGCGCCGATGGCGTGGCGTCGCCGGCCAAGAAGGCGCTCGGCGACGACGGCGTCCGCCGTTTCCTGGACGCCGCCGGCGCGGGCGAGGGCGATCTGCTGCTCGCGGTCGGCGGCAGCGAGAAGGTGGTGCTGGCGAGCCTCGGCGCGCTGCGCCTCCACCTCGCGCGGGCGCACGGCCTCCTCGACGAGCGCCGCCACGACTTCCTCTGGGTCACCGCCTTCCCGTTGCTCGAGTGGAGCGAGGAGGACCGCCGCTTCTACGCGATGCACCACCCCTTCACCTCGCCGCTGCCCGAGGACGTCGAGCGCCTGGCGAGCGATCCGGGTTCGGTGCGGGCGCGCGCCTACGACGTCGTCCTCAACGGCATCGAGCTCGGCGGCGGCTCGATCCGGATCCACGACGGGGGGCTGCAACGGGCGATGTTCAAGGTGCTCGGCATCGACGAGGCGCAGGCCATGGCGCGCTTCGGCTTCCTGCTCGAGGCCTTCCGCTACGGCGTCCCGCCCCACGGCGGCATCGCCCTCGGCGCTCGACCGCCTCGTCATGCTGATGGCCGGCCGCGACTCGATCCGCGACGTCATCGCCTTCCCGAAGACGACCTCGGGCTCGTGCCTGATGACCGCGGCGCCGGCGCCGGTCGACGAGGCGCAGCTCGCGGAGCTGGGCCTGCGCTGAGGGAGTGACGGGCACTCGGGAACGGGAACGGGGAGCTGGGGACCGCCGATCGCGGTGCACTGCCCCACTGCCTCATTGCCCCACTGCCTGAGACCCCGCGCCGAGGGCTCAGGTTCCGTCGCCGTCCTCCGGCATGAGCTCCGCCTCGAGCGTGAGCTCGCCGCGCTCGACGGCGGCGAGCAGCTCGCGCGCCTGCTCGGCGTGCTCGGCCGCGACCTCGATCCGGACCTCGCCGAGGCCGTCGAGGATGAAGCCGTGGGTCTTGCGCAGCGCCTCGCCGCGCCCCGCGCAGGGAATGCCGTGGGCCTCGAGGAAGATCCGGACCTGGGCCTCCTCGACCTCGCCCTGGGCGAGATACACGGTGATCAGGTCGTCGGACATCGGCTGGGTCCCCTGTTTCATGGTAGCGCAGTGCAAGGGGAGGACGTCGGGAACGGGAACGGGAACCCTTCGACTCGCGGCGCTGCTGCGCCGCTCGCTCAGGGCAGGCTCGTCGGGCGCGGACGCGGCATCGGCCGTGGGCTACGCCGAGACGAGACGGAGCGGGGCGGGACGGTCGCGCCATCGCCGAGCGCGAGATCTGACGTCCTCAGCGAACGAATCGAGCCCCTTGTGGAGTGCGTGAAGGTCCGGAAGGTCGTCGCGGAGCAAGGCTCATCTGACCGGGGCTCCACCGTCAGTCAGCTTCGGCTCCGGGCGGTGCAGATCCGGAAGCCGGGCACGAGCGGACGGAACGCTGCGCGGCACCGGAAGCGGGCAAGGGACACGAGTCTCACGGATCGACGGACTGACGGGCACCGGCTCTGACTCACCGGCGCTGTCGCGACCGCTCGCTCGAGGGCGAGGCTCCATCGGGCGCCGAATCCGGCTTCGCCGTGGCGCCTCGCCGTGACAAGAGCGGAAGTGGGCGGGCGAAGCTGGGGCGACGTATCGCGATCACCTGTCACTCATCACCTATCACCTCCTCGGGAGCGGGCGCGGAAGCGGAAGCGGAAGCGGGCGCGGTGGCGGGCAGCGGGCGCGGAGACGGGACGGGCGGGGCGAGCGGCCCTATCCCCTGGATCCTCCTCATCGTGTTGACAGTCCTTGAGCCCGATTGCTATGATCCCGGTTCGCCCTGCGGGGCGAGTTGATCTTTGTCAGACACCAGGGTCGAAGACGGGTTTCAAGCGCCGCGCCCGGCAGCGGGAGGCCACCTGTCACCAGCCACAGGCGCGTAGCTCAGTTGGTTAGAGCGCTACCTTGACACGGTAGAGGTCAGCGGTTCGAGTCCGCGCGCGCCTACCACAGAACTCCGCACGCGACAGGCGCGTAGCTCAGTTGGTAGAGCGCATCCCTCACACGGATGAGGTCTGCGGTTCGAGCCCGCACGCGCCTACCAGTGCCACGGCTGCTGTCCCGACCCTGCGAGGTCGGCTTTTTTGTTGCTCCGGCCAGGACGGCGGGGAGACGATGGCGATGAGCGAGCAGCATCCAGGTGACGTTGCCGGACGGCAGTCGAGCGCGAGTACCCCAGCGGGGACCACGCCGCTCGAGGTGGCGCGCGTCGATCGGGCCGCGGCTCGCCCGCGACACCGTGGCCGGCCGCTCGACGGCGCGGCTCGTCGACCTGCGCGCGCCGCTCGTCGCGGACGCCGAGCGTCCGCATCGTCACCGCCAAGGACCCCGAGGCGCGGCGAGGTCATCCGCCACTCGGCCGAGCACGTGCTCGCCGACGCGGTCGAGCGCCTGTGGCCGGGCACGCATCGATCGACGCCGGCCGCCAGGACCACTCCGAGAAGTTCCAGTACGACTTCCGCTTCCCGCGGCCGTTCACGCCCGAGGACCTCGCGCGCATCGAGGAGGAGATGGCGCGCAGATCGTCGCCGAGGACCTCGCCTTCGAGCGCATCGAGGTCGACCGCGCGTAGGCCGCGAGGTGCTGATGCGCGAGCGCGGCGAGGAGCTCAAGCTGCTCCGCCTCGCCGACATCCCGGAGGGCGAGGCGATCACCCTCTTCCGCAGCGGCGAGCTTCGTCGACCTGTGCCGCGGCCCGCACGTGCAGCGCACGACGCAGATCGGGGCGTTCAAGCTGCTCGAGACCTCCGGCGCCTACTTCAAGGGCGACGAGCGCAACGAGATGCTGCAGCGCATCTACGGGACGGCCTTCGCGACCCAGGAGGAGCTCGACGCCTACTTCGCGCGCATCGAGGAGGCGCGGCGCCGCGACCACCGCCGGCTCGGCACGGAGCTCGACCTGTTCTCGTTCTCGCCGCTGGCGCCGGCGATCGCCGTTCTTCCACCCGCGCGGCGCCATCGTCTACAACGAGCTCATCGAGCTGATGCGGGAGCTGTACCGCCAGTACGGCTACGAGGAGGTGATCACGCCGCAGCTCTTCGACGTCGAGCTGTGGAAGCGCTCCGGGCACTACGACAACTACCGCGAGAACATGTTCTTCTGCCGACGGCTTCGAGCGGGCGCGAGTTCTCGCAGCGTCAAGCCGATGAACTGCCCGTCCCACTGCCTGCTCTACGGCACCCGCGCCCACTCCTACCGCGATCTGCCGCTGCGCATCGCCGACTTCGGCCGGCTGCACCGCTACGAGCGCTCCGGGGTGGTGACCGGGCTGACCCGGGTCCGCAGCTTCTCGCCAGGACGACGCCCACATCTTCTGCACCCCGGAGCAGATCGAGCCCGAGATCACGGCGCTGTTCGACTTCATCTTCGAGATCTACGACACCTGTTCGGCTTCGGCGAGCCGTGGCGATCAACCTGTCGACCCGGCCGGAGAAGGCGATCGGCGACGAGGCGCTCTGGCGAGCACGCCGAGGCGCGCGCTCGCAGCGCTGCCTCGACGCCCGCGCGAGGTGGACTACACCGCTGAACCCGGGCGAGGGCGCGTTCTACGGCCCGAAGATCGACTTCGTCGTCAACGACGCGCTCGGCCGCGAGCTGGCAGCTCGGCACCATCCAGCTCGACTTCAACCTGCCGGAGCGCTTCGACCTCAGCTACGTCGACCGAGGACGGCACGCGAGCAGCGGCCGGTGATGATCCACCGCGCGATCCTCGGCTCGCTGGAGCGCTTCTTCGGCGTCATGCTCGAGCACTTCGCCGGCGACCTGCCGCCGTGGCTCGCGCCGGAGCAGGCGCGGGTGCTGCCGATCACCGACGCGGTGATCGGCTACGCCGAGGAGGTGGCGCAGGAGCTCAAGAGCCGGGGGCTGCGGGTCGACGTCGACCGGCGCTCGGAGAAGCTGGGCTACAAGATCCGGGACGGCGAGACGATGAAGGTTCCCTACCTGCTGGTGGTCGGCCAGCGGGAGGCCGATGAGCGCACCGTCGCGGTGCGGCTGCGCCACCGATCGCGACGAGGGCGTGCATCCCCTCGCCGCGGTGGCGGAGCGGATCGCGGGCGCGGTGCATACGCGTTCGTTGGAGCTGTGAGCACAAGGAGATCGAGATGCCGAAGATGAAGACCCATCGCGGCGCGGCCAAGCGGGTCAAGAAGACCGCCAGCGGCAAGCTGAAGCGGAGCCGCGCCTACCACTCCCACATCCTCGAGAAGAAGAGCACCAAGCGGAAGCGCCGCCTGCGCGCCGCGACGCTGGTGTCGCCGGCGGACGCCAAGGTCCTGACCCGCATGCTGTCGGGCGCGAAGTAGGGGGACATCATGAGAGTTGCACGCTCGACGCATCGTAAGGACCGCCGTTCCAAGATCCTCAAGCGCGCCGAGGGCTTCTGGGGAGGCAAGTCCCGCCTGCACCGCATCGCCAAGCTGGCGGTGGACAAGGCGCAGCTGTCCGCCTACCGCGATCGCCGGCAGCGCAAGCGGCGATTTCCGGCGGCTGTGGATCGCCCGCATCAACGCCGCCGCCCGCGACAACGGCACCACCTACAGCGCAGTTCATCGCCGGGCTGAAGACCGCCGGCTGCACGCTCGACCGCAAGGTGCTCGCCGACCTCGCGGCCCGCGACCCCAAGGCTTTCGGCCAGCTCGTGGAGCTGGTGCGCAGCGCCGGAGCCGCCGCCGGGAGCTGAGGGCGGCATGAGCATCGCCCGGCTCGATGAGGTGCGTGCCGCCTTCCGGGAAGCGCTCGCCAACGCGGGCGGCGACCCTGAGCTGGTCGAGCGCGTCCGGGTGCGCCTACGCCGGCCAGCGCTCCGGCCTGCTGCGCGACCTCGCGGCCGCGCTGCGCGACCTGCCGCCGGAGGAAAAGCGGGAGTACGGCCGCCGCTCAACGAGCTCAAGGCCGAGATCCAGGAGGCGCTGGCCGAGGCGCAGCGCACCGCGCATGCAACGAAGGTGCAGGCGGCGAACGGGGCGCGTCAAGGCCGCAGGGTATCCGGTCGACGTCACCCTGCCCGGCCGCCGGCCGCCGGTGGGCGCCGAGCACCCGGTGCAGCTGGTACGGCGGCGAGTGGAGTCGATCTTCCTGCGCATGGGCTACGACGTCGAGGACGGGCCCGAGGTCGAGGACGACTGGCACAACTTCGAGGCCCTCAACATCCCGCCCGACCACCCCGCCCGCGACGACCAGGACACCTTCTACCTGCCGGGAGGACGGCTGCTGCGCACCCACACCTCGCCGGTCCAGGCGCGGGTCATGGAGCGACGGCAGCCGCCGATCCGGATCATCGTGCCCGGCCGGGTCTACCGGCGCGACTCGGACCTCCGCCACTCGCCGATGTTCCACCAGGTGGAGGGGCTGGTCGTCGACGAGGGAATCACCTTCGGCCACCTCAAGGCGACCCTCGAGACCTTCCTGCGCGCGCTCTTCTCCGAGCAGGTGGCGGTGCGGCTGCGGCCCGGCTACTTCCCCTTCACCGAGCCCTCGGCCGAGGTCGACATCAGCTGCATCTTCTGCGGTCAGGCCGGGTGCGGCGTCTGCTCGCGCTCGGGGTGGATCGAGATCCTGGGCGCGGGCATGGTCGACCCGCGGGTCTTCGAGGCGGTGCGGCGTCGACCCCGAGCGCTACACCGGCTTCGCCTTCGGGCTCGGGCTCGACCGCGTCGCCATGCTGGTCCACGGCATCCCCGACCTGCGCCAGATGTTCGAGGGCGACCAGCGCCTGACGAGGCAGTTCGAATGAAGTTCGACCTCGGCTGGCTGTGCGAGCTCGTCGATCGGGCGCCCGACCCGGACACCATCGCCGAGCGGCTGACCGCCTGCGGCTTCTGGTCGAGCTGCGCGAGCGCGACGCGGACGGCGAGGTCTGGGAGATCGAGGTCACGACCAACCGGCCGGACGCCATGAACCACCGCGGGCTGGCCCGCGAGCTCGCCGTCGCGACCGGCGCCACCCTGCAGCCGCTGGCGGTGGAGCTGGCCGAGGGCGCGGAGCCCGCCGCCTCCGTCGCCGCGGTCGAGGTCGCCGAGCCCGCGCTCTGCTCGCGCTACGTGGCGCGGGTGGTGCGCGGCGTGACCGTCGGCGAGTCGCCGGCCTGGCTGAAGCGGCGCCTCGAGCGCTGCGGCGTGCGGCCGATCAACGCCGTGGTCGATGCCACCAACTATGTGCTGCTGGAGCTCGGGCAGCCGCTGCACGCCTTCGACCTCGCGCGCCTGGCCGGGCGCCGGATCGTCGTGCGCCGGGCGGCGTCCGGGGAGCGCCTGACCACCCTCGACGGCGAGGCGCGCGAGCTCGACCCCTCGACACTGGTGATCGCGGACGCCGAGCGGGCGGTCGCGCTCGCCGGCATCATGGGCGGCGCCAACTCGGAGATCTCGGCGGCGACCACGGATCTGCTCATCGAGAGCGCCCACTTCGACCCGCTGACGGTGCGGCGCGCCGCGCGCAGGCTCGGCATGCACACCGAGGCCTCCCACCGCTTCGAGCGGGGCTGCGATCCGGAGATGGCCGGAACTGCCTGCGACGTCGCGGCGGCGATGATCGCGACGCTGTGCGGCGGCCAGGTGTGCCGCGGCCGGATCGACGTCGACGCGCGTCCGCGGTCGCCGCGCACGATGGAGCTCTCGGTGGCCGCGCTGTCGCGCTTCGCCGGCCTCGAGATCGCGCTCGAGGACGTGCTGCGCATCCTCGACGGCCTCGGCTTCGCGCCGCGGGCTGACGGCGACCGCGTCACCGTGGCCCCGCCCTCGCACCGGGTCGACATCGACCGGGTCGCCGACCTCTACGAGGAGGTGATCCGTCACGTCGGCTACGACCGGGTGCCGGCGCAGCTGCCCGTGCTGTCGACCCCGCCCGGGCACCGCCACCCCAACTGGGAGCTGGTGGACCGGGCGCGGGGTGCGGCGGTCGGGATCGGCCTCGCGGAGGTCATGACCTTCGCCTTCATCGACCCCGACGACGACGCGTTGGCCGGGGAGCTGCCGCTCGCGGACGGCGCGCCGCTGCCACTCGCCAACCCGCTCGCCCGCACCCAGAGCGTGATGCGGCGCTCGCTGCTGCCGGGCCTGCTCGCCGGCGCGCGCGGCAACCTCAATCGCGGCGAGCGCATGCTCGCGATCTTCGAGCAGGGCCGGGTGTTCTTCGCGGGCGACGGCATGCCGGTCGAGCGCGAGCGCCTGGCGCTGGTGCTCGCCGGCACGCGCGACGGCGGCGCGGTGGGCTTCAACGAGCTCAAGGGACTGGTCGAGGGGCTGCTCGACCGGATGTCCTTTCCGGCCGTGGCCTGGCGGCGCGGCGGCGGGCCGTGGCTCGACGAGGCGGAGGGCGCCGTGCTGGTGGCCGGGGAGGCGGTCGTCGGTCTCGCCGGCCTGCTCGCCGCGGGGCCTGCCTCCCGCTGGGAGCTCCGGCAGCCGGTCTACGTCGCCGAGCTCGAGCTCGCGGCTGCCCACGGGCCGTCGCAGCCGGTGCGTTTCAAGCCGGTGCCGCGCTTCCCGTCGGTGGCGGCGGACATGACCGTCGAGCATCCGGCCGGCCTCGCCTTCGCGACCCTCGACGGCGCGGTCCGGGAGCTCGCGAGCGAGCTCGTCGAGGCGGTCGAGCTGCAGGCCAGGTTCACCGGCGGCGGGCTGCCGACGGAGCGCGTGCGGACGACCCTGAGGCTCGTCTACCGCCATCCCGAGCGCTCGCTGACCCAGGACGAGGTCAATGCCACCCAGGCCGAGCTGCGCGAGCGGCTCGGGGTACGGCTCGGCGTGAGCTTCGCGTGATGATCACTCAACCGGAGGAGCTGCCATGTCCTTGGATTCGGTGCTGAAGAAGCTGGAGTCGAGGATCGAGGAGTTCGTCGAGGCCCACGGCACGGCGACCGCGCGGATCGCCGAGCTGGAGGGCCGTGTGGCGGAGCTCGAGGCGCAGCTCGGCGGGAGCGGCGAGCTCGAGGCCACGATCGCCAAGCTCGAGTCGCAGCGCGAGGAGCTGGCCGAGCGCCTGGGCAAGGTCCTGGGCGTGCTCGACAAGGCTCTCGCCTCGACGGCGGAGTAGCCCCGGACGGCCGCCGGCGGCTGGCCGGGGCCGGGGCGCCGATCCCGGCCCGCCCGTCTCCGTATCCGTCTCGGCCCTGCCCGCTTCCGCTTCCGCGCCCCCTTCCGCTTCCGGATTTCCGGCCGCCGCCAGTCAAAGGGGGCAAGAAGGATGCTGTGCATCCGGGCGCGGACGCGGGAGCGGGGATGCGGCGTCCCCCGTTCTCGAAGGTGAGATCGGACGCGGAAGCGGGCTCGGAAGCGGGCTCGGATCCACTGCCTCACTGCCTCACTGCCCCACTGCCAGCACGGGCACGGAAGCGGAGGCGGGCGAGGGAAGGCGGCGCCCCCCACAGTTTGAAGCCTCAATCGGGCCCGGAAGCGGGCGCGGAAGCGGGAGCGTGAAAACAGGGTTTGAGGCAGCCTGAAACGTGACCTCTTGATGCTGTATACTGGACGTGGAAAGGAGTACCGATGACGACCGTCCGGGCCACCGTCGAGATCTTCGGACAGCGGCTCGGTCTGCGGGCGGACGGAGACTCTGCGCGCCTCGAGGAGCTGGCGCGTTTCGTGGACTCCCGAATGCGCGAGGTCGCCGATCGGAGCTCCAGCGTCGACACGGTCAAGATCGCGGTCTTGACTGCACTCAACATTGCGGACGAACTGTTTCACGAGCGTGAAACGGATCAGGATGTCCGGCAAGAACGGTTGGAAGAACAGGCGGAAAGGCTCGTTACGAAGCTCGAACAGGCCATGAGATCCGGGGAGGCCCGGGAATGAACACTGGACTCGGAGGTCCCTGCGCGGTTGGTGATGAGTAAAACTATCGTTGAACCAACACCTATTTGAAGGGCTGCCGCGTTCCTCCATTCGGAGGCTCGCCGCACGGTGGGAGAAGGGTGGAGGACAGGCGCCCACCTGTGGTTTCGCAGGTTCAAATAGGATTGCTCACACGGCCGAAGCGGGGACCTCCACTTTGCCTCCCTAGAGTTCCTGCCAACCACTCAGCCGGTCACCCCTGATCGTTCCTTGACAGGGGGGATACCGTGAATCCTTTGATTCCAGCCATCGGCGTGCTGCTGGTGGCGGTCATCGCGTTGATCGTGGTGTGGGCGCTCTGGCGGGCGTCCCGCGCCGCCGCGCGCCGCCTGCTCGCAAACGCCGAGAAGGAAGCGCGTCGGATCCGGGCGCGGGCCGAAATCGACAGCCAGCGGGTTCAGAAGGACGGCGAAATCCTGGTGCGCGAGCGACTACTCGCGGCGCGCACCGAGTTCGAGCGCGAGACCCGAGACCACCGCATCGAGCTCGACGGGCTCGGCCGCGAGCTCGACCGGAGGGAGCGCGAGCTCGCCGGCAGTGCCGATGAGCTGACCGCCCGCGAGGGGGCCCTCGGCCAGCTTCAGGGGGCACTCGGCGCGCGCGAGGCCGCGATCGCCGAGGTCGAGCGCAAGCTCGCCGCCGGAGTCGCCGAGCAGCGGGCCCGCCTCGAGCAGATCTCCTCCATGACCACCGAGCAGGCCAAGGGCGAGCTGATGCGGGCCATGGAGCACGATGCCCGGATGGAGGCCGCCGGCATGATCCGCCGGATCGAGGAGGAGGCGACCGAGAAAGCCAAGGACAAGGCGCGCCGGGTGATCTCGATGGCCATCCAGCGCATCGCCTCCGAGCACGTCGTCGAGAGCACGGTCGCGGTCGTCGACCTGCCGTCCGACGAGATGAAGGGCCGCATCATCGGCCGCGAGGGCCGCAACATCCGCGCCTTCGAGCAGGCCACCGGCGTCGATCTGATCGTCGACGACACGCCGGAAGCGGTGATTCTGTCCTGCTTCGAGCCGGTGCGGCGCGAGATCGCGCGGCTGGCCCTGACCAACCTCATCCAGGACGGCCGGATCCATCCCGGGCGCATCGAGGAGCTGGTGGCCAAGGTGCAGACCGAGATGGACGAGAAGCTGCTCGCCGACGGCGAGGCGGCGGCGCTGGAGGCCGGCATCCCGGACCTCCACCCCGAGCTCCACAGGCTCATCGGCCGCCTCCAGTTCCGCTCGTCCTACGGCCAGAACGCGCTCAAGCACTCGCTCGAGGTGTCCTGGCTCGC
The DNA here is from genome assembly GCA_963754985.1 of uncultured Holophagae bacterium. Lineage (GTDB taxonomy): Bacteria > Acidobacteriota > Thermoanaerobaculia > Thermoanaerobaculales > Sulfomarinibacteraceae > FEB-10. The sequence goes on from CAVWIJ010000012.1 coordinate 89,117, forward strand.
CCACCACATGGCCGGCGAGCTCGGCGTCAACGCCAAGGTGGCGGGCAGGGCCGGGCTGCTCCACGACATCGGCAAGGCGGTGGACCGGGAGATGGACGGCACCCACCTCGAGCTCGGGCGCGAGCTGCTGCGCAAGCACGGCGAGAGCGATCAGGTCATCCACGCGATGGAGTGCCACCACGGCGACTTCGAGCCGCACTCGGTCGAGGCGGTGCTGGTCACGGCGGCGGATGCCCTGTCGGCGGCGCGTCCGGGGGCACGGCGCGAGATCCTCGAGAGCTACATCAAGCGGCTCGACACGCTGGAGAAGCTGGCCAATGACTTCAAGGGGGTCGACAAGGCCTTCGCCATCCAGGCCGGCCGCGAGCTGCGGATCGTGGTCGAGTCCGACAAGATCTCCGACGAGGAGGCCTTGTGGCTGGCCCGCGATGTGGCGAAGAAAGTTGAGTCCGAGCTCACCTACCCGGGCCAGATCAAGGTGACGGTGATCCGCGAGACCCGCGCAGTGGAATACGCGAGGTGATCCGGATCCTGTTCATCGGCGACATCATGGGCGGCCCGGGGCGGCGCGCCGTCCAGACTCACGTCGAGGGGCTGGTGGACCGCGAGCGCATCGATTTCGTGGTCGCCAACGCCGAGAACATCGCCGGCGGCTTCGGCCTCACCGCCAAGGTGCTCCAGGAGCTCGACGGGCTCCCGGTCGACGTCTGGACCTCGGGCAACCACGTCTGGGACAAGAAGGAGGGGGTGCCGCTGCTCGACGCCCACCCCTCGTTGCTGCGGCCCGCCAACTACCCGGAGGGCAACCCCGGCCGCGGGTGGTGCGTCGAGGAGACCGCCACCGGCGTGCCGGTCGCGGTCATCAACCTCCAGGGCCAGGCGCTGATGCCGCCGATCGACAACCCGTTCCGGGTCGCCGACCGGGTGCTCGAGGAGATCCGGCGCGCGCACGATGGGCTCCGGGTCGTGGTGGTCGACATCCACGCCGAGGCGACGTCGGAGAAGCAGGCGATGGGGTGGTACCTCGACGGCCGGGTGACAGCGGTGCTCGGGACCCACACCCACGTTCCCACCGCCGACGAGCGCATTCTCCCCGGGGGCACCGCCTTTCAGACCGACGTCGGCATGACCGGTCCCTACGAGTCGGTGATCGGGATGCGGCCGGACAAGGTCATCGAGCGCTTCCTGTACGGCACGCCGCGGCCCTTCGAGCCGGCCAAGCGGGACGTTCAGCTGCGCGGGGCGATCGTCGACGCCGACGAGGCGAGCGGCCGCGCGCTGGCGATCCGCCGCGTTCGCGTCGACGGACCGTGACGTTGCGGCCTCCTGCTCCGTAATGGGATTGGAGCCATGCAGAGCGTGCTGCCCACCCGGATGGTCGTCGATCTTCCCAACTGGGTCGGTGACCAGGTCATGGCGCTGCCGGCCATCAACCGGCTGGTGATCGGCAACGCCGGCGGCGAGACGACCCTCCACGCGCGGCCCGCGGGACGCCGCCTCTTCGAGTCGCTCTTTCCGTCGGCGATGGTGGTCGCGAGCCCGTTCAAGGCCTCGCCGATCGCAACCGCGCGCCGGCTGTGCGGGGACAGCGGCCGCTTCGACATCGGGATCACGCTGCGCCACGCGTCGCGGGCGAAGATCTGCCTGCGCCTCAGCGCCCGCCGGTCGCTCGGCAGTGACGGCGACGGCGGCCGCCTGCTGCTGTCGGAGCGCTTTCCGGTCGACCGCAGCCGCCACCAGGTCTTCGACGCCGACCCGATTCTCGAGGGGCTGGGGCTGACCGGCGTCGACCCCCGGTGGCAGCCCGCGCTGCCGCTCGCCCTCGTCGAGGAAGGCGCCCGCGTGCTCCGCGGCGCCGGAGTGGCGCGGGAGGGCGCGATCGGCGTCGCGCCGTCCTGCGCCCGCGGCGCGACCAAGCGCTGGCCCGCGGACTTCTACGGCGAGCTGGCGCGGCGGATGCGGGAGCGCGGGCTGGAGGTCGTGGTCGTCATCGGCCCGGGCGAGGAAGAGCTCGGCCGCGAGGTGGCAGCGGCAGCCGGCGGCGCGCTGCCCATCGCCGGCGCCGAGTCGGACGTGGCGGGCCTCGCGGGAGTGCTCGCCCGGCTGTCGGTGCTGGTCTGCAACGACTCCGGCCCGATGCACCTGGCGGCGGCGGTCGGCATCCGGGCGGTGGCGCTGTTCGGACCCACCGACCCTCACCGCACCGGCCCGCTCGGCGAGCGCCACCTCGTCCTCAGCCGCGGCCTCGACTGCGCTCCGTGCCGCGTCCGCTGCTGCCCCGTCGGCAACGCCGTTTGCCTGCGCGAGCTCCCCGTCGAGCGGGTCGAGCGCGCAGTGCTCGGGATGCTGGACGGGGGCTGAGCCTGTCCGTGGTCCGGCGGCTCGACCGGGGCGGCGTGGCTGCCATCGCGCACGGCTTGACGTGTCCGTGCCCGACGTGCCCGTCGCGCGCGTCCGTCCCAGGTTCCGGGACCCGTTCGACGGCTGCCGCTCGGGCGCGACTCGGGGAGCGGGGACGCTGACAGGCGAGCGTCGCGCAGGAACGGGAACGGGCCTGACGCGGGCGCGGCGCTCAGGTGACGCGCCGGCCGTCCTGCGACCACCACGCGGCCATCCTTGACCACGTGGCGGACCTGGTTGACGCCGTAGTGGTAGACCAGGTGGTGGTAGGAGGGCGCGCCGAGCACGACGAGGTCGGCCCGCTTGCCGACCTCGAGCGAGCCGAGCTCGTCGGCGCGGTCGATCGCCGCGGCCGCGTTCAGGGTCGCGGCGGTCAGCGCTTCCTCGACGGTGAGCCCGAGACCCAGGCAGGCCAGGGCCAGGATCGCCGGCATCGACTGGGTCGGGGACGAGCCCGGGTTGCAGTCGGTGGCGACCGCCACCGCGCACCCCGCCTCCACCATGGCGCGCGCCGGGGCCCAGGACGAGCGCAGGAAGAACGAGGTGCCGGGCAGCAGGACCGCGACCGTGTCCGAGGCGGCGAGGGCGCTGATCCCCGCTCCCGAGACGTGGACCAGGTGGTCGGCCGACAGCGCGCCGAGCTCGACCGCCAGCTCGGCGCCGCCGAGCGGGCTGAGCTCGTCGGCGTGGAGGTGGATGCGCCAGCCGTGGCGAGAGGCGTCAGCGAGCAGCCGCCGGGTCTGGTCGAGGTCGAAGACGCCCCGCTCGCAGAACACGTCGACGGCCTCGGCGAGGCCGCTCGCCGCGATCACGGGGTGGATCTCGTCGATCAGCCGCCGGACGTAGCTCTCCGGGTCGCCGCGGTGCTCGGGCGGGACCTCGTGCGCGGCCAGGCAGGTCGGGTGGAGGTCGACCGGGTGGCGGCGGTCGGCGTCGCGGATCACCTCGAGCAGGCGCAGCTCGGTGTCGAGCTCGAGGCCGTAGCCGGACTTCGCCTCGATGGTGGTGGTGCCGTGCTCGAGGAAGGTGTCGAGCCGGGAGAGGGTCGCGCCGAGCAGCTGGTCGCGGCCTGCGCTGCGGGTGGCGCGCACGGTGGCGTTGATGCCGCCGCCCGAGCGCGCGATGTCCATGTAGCTCTCCCCCCGCAGCCGGCGGTTGAACTCGTCCTCCCGGGACCCCGCCCACACCGGGTGGGTGTGGGGGTCGACGAAGCCGGGCAGGACGCAGCCGCCGCCGGCGTCGAGCACGGCATCCGGCTCCGGAAAGCGGCGGTCGTGCTCCTCGGGATCGCCGACGAAGCTGATCCGCCCGCCGTCGCAGCGCACGACCGCCTTGGGGAGAAGCTCGAGGCGACCCAGCTCGGCCCCACGCCGCGCGCCGTGACCTGTCGGAGTGGCGACCTGGGAGGCGCCACGGATGAGCAGGGTCATCCCGAGGACTCCGAGGAGCTTGCTGCGCGGCGTTGCAGCACCGCGAGCTGGGGAGTGGCGCGCTCGTCCTGCTCGCGCTTCTGGTCGTCGCGCACGAAGCCCTCGAGCACCTCGACGATCCGCATCATCTCGGAGCGCGCCTCGCGGCGGCGGGAGCGCAGCTCCGAGAGCAGCGACTCGATGTTCTGGGCGCGCTGGTTGGCCTCCTCGACCAGCCGCTCGGCGAGGGCGTGGCCGTCGTCGATGACCTTCTGGCTCTCGGTCCGCGCTGCCGCGACTGTCGCCTCGGCGGTGCGTTGCGCCGCGACCAGCGCCTCGTGGAGGGCCGACTCCCGCTCCCGGTAGTCGGCGAGCTCTTGTTCGAGGCGATGGACGCGCTGCTTGAGCTCGCCGCGGTCGCGGGTCAGCCCCTCGACCGAGGTCGCGATCTGCGACAGGAACTCGTGCACCTCCATCGGGGCGTAGCCGCGCAGGCGTCGCGAGAACTGCTTGCCGAGGATGTCGAGAGCCGAAAGCTCCACCATGGTGAAACCCTTCCCGCCTGGATTATCGCACCGATCGGCGTCGAGGCGCCGTGATCTGGCGCATGCCGCTGGAGGGATTCCTGGCGCCAACGTTCCCGTTCCCGTTCCCGTTCCCGTATCCTCTCGCGCTTCCCCTTCCGCTTCCGGGCCCGCGCCCGGACGAGCGTCCGGTCGTGGGATGTCGGGGCTACATCCCAAGGCGGGCGGGGATCATCGGGAACGGGAACGGGAACGGAGACGGGCAGAGAAACGGGCGCGGGCGCGGAAGCGGGCGCGGAACCGGCTTCGCCGTGACAAGAGCGGGCGAGGGTCCGCCTCTTGGTTCCTTGCACTCAATCACGGGCGCGGAAGCGGAAGCGGGCGCGGAAGCGGGGGCAAAGCGCACGATATACTTCATTGCCGACGGCCAATGGAGGAGCGGGTGGCAGAGATTGCGCTGAGCATTGACGGGCTCTACAAGAGCTTCGATCCCGGGCTCTTCGAGCGGCGGGTCGACGTGCTGACGGGCCTCACGCTCGAGGTCCGCCGCGGCGAGACCTTCGGCTTCCTCGGCCCGAACGGCGCCGGCAAGACCACCACGATCAAGGCGATCACCGGCCTGATCCGGCCCGACCGCGGACGGATCTCGATCTGCGGGCTGCCCCACGACCGGCTCGAGGCGCGGGGCAGGATCGGCTTCATGGCCGAGAGCCCTTACGTCTACAACCACCTCACCGGCCGCGAGTTCCTCGAGTTCCACGCCGAGCTGCTCGGCCTTCCGCGCCGTCAGATCGCGGGCCGCGTCGACGAGCTGCTCGAGCTGGTGTCGATGGGCGGCCACGCCGGCCGCGCCATGCGGACCTTCTCCAAGGGCATGCTGCAGCGGCTCTCGCTCGCCCAGGCCCTGCTCGGCCGGCCCGAGCTGCTGATCCTCGATGAGCCGATGAGCGGGCTCGACCCGGTCGGCCGGCGCGATGTCCGCGACATCATCCTCGCCGAGAAGGAGCGCGGGACCACCGTCTTCTTCTCGAGCCACATCATCCCCGACGTGGAGACGATCTGTGACCGGGTGGCGATCCTCGTCGATGGCAGGCTGCGCGCGGTCGGCGAGGTCCGCGATCTGGTGGCGCAGGAGGCCGACGCCTACGAGCTGACCTTCGTCGGCCTCGACGGGACCGCGCTCGAGACGCCGCTGCTGGCGAGCCACCAGGGCAGCGACGCATGGTGGGTCCGGGTGTCGAGCGAGCATCGCGACCGGCTGATCCGGGAGCTCGCCGACGCCGGCGCCCGGCTGGTGGCGCTGTCGCCGGTCCGCAGCACCCTGGAGGAGTTCGTGCTCCGCCACTACGAGGGAGGCGGGCGATGAGGGCGGTGGCGGCGATCGCCCGCAACACCTTTCGCGAGGCGCTGCGCGACCGCGTGCTCTACCTGTTCCTGGGCTTCGCGGTGGCGCTGCTGGTGTGCTCGAAGCTGTTCGGCCTGCTGACCGTGGGCGACGAGGGCAAGGTCATCAAGGACTTCGGGCTCGCCGGCATCCAGCTCTTCGACGATGCTGATCGCGGTGATGATGAGCGTGCTGCTGATCAGCCGCGAGGTCGACAGCCGGACGGTCTACAACATCCTCGCCAAGCCGGTTCCGCGCTGGCAGTTCCTGATCGGCAAGTACCTCGGCCTGCTGGCCACGGTGGCGATGAACCTGGCGCTGATGACGGCGGTGCTGCTGGCGCTGACGGCGGTCTATCTCCGGGAGCTCGACCCCGGGCTGCTGTTCGCCGCTGCCATGACCTTGCTCGAGATGGCGCTCCTGACCGCCTTCGCGACCCTGTTCGCGGTGCTGACGCGGCCGATGCTCGGCACCGTCTTCACGCTCGCGGTGTTCGTCATCGGCCACGTCGTGGAGGACATCTGGCTGCTCACGCAGCACGTCGACAGCGGCCTGGTGCGGCCGCTGGTCGCCGCGCTCTACGCGGTGCTGCCAAACCTCGAGCGCTTCAACTTCAAGACCGAGGTCGTGCACGACCTGGGGATCTCCTCCGGCGAGGTGGTCCTCACCGTGATCTATGGCCTCGCCTACACCGCGATGGTGCTGGTGCTGGCCTGCGCCCGCTTCCGCACCAAGGACCTGGTGTGAGACGGCGCCTCGCTGACCCTCGCCGCGGTGCTCGCCCTGGGTGCCGTCGCGGTCGTGTCCGGGCAGCGGCTCCACGCGATCCCCAGGGCGGACTCGCTCGGCAAGCAGCTGCTCTACCTGCCGACGCCCGAGATCCTGAAGCTCGCGAGCCTCGGCAACCAGGGCCTGATGGCCGATCTGCTGTACATCTGGTCGATCCAGTACTACTCACAGTTCGCGCTCGACGAGAAGTTCCTCTACCTGGAGACGGTCTTCGACCTGGTGACCGACCTCGACCCGCGCTACTTCGACGCCTACCGGATCGGCGCCCTGATCATGACGCTGCAGCGCTCCGGTGACCCGGCACAGCACAAGGCCGCGATCGTCTCGGCTCTACGACAAGGGCCTGCGCAACATGCCGGACAGCTGGGAGCTGGCCGAGGTGGCGGCCTGGGATGCCCACCTCGTGCTCAACGATCAGGAGCTCGCGGTGCGCTGGATGAAGGCGGCCGCCGAGCGGCCGGGCGCGCCGCCCGAAGTGAAGCGCGTCTACGGCAGGTGGCGGGACAACATCCACGGCTGGACGGTCGAGGACTCGATCGCCTACTGGGAGGGGGTCGTGGCCGAGGCGAACCGCACGGTGGACATCAGGCTGGCGACGAGCCACCTCTACGACAGCTACGTGACCCTGCACCGCCGGCGCCTCGACCCGCTCCTCGCCTCGATCCGCCAGCGCACGGGGGAGTGCCCGGAGTCGTGGCAGGAGGTCGTGGAGCGGGGCCTGTTGCCCGAAGCGCCCCTCGATTACGTCGGCAACCCCTACGGCATCGACCGGGAGAGCTGCACCCTGGCGGCGCGCAAGCGGATCCGGTAGGAGCGTGTGGGGCAGAGGCCCCTCGGCGCACGCGGGTCGTAGGCCTCCGGGTGTTCGTGAGGCGTCGCGGTCGCTGGCTGGCCTGCGCCCCGCGCGCGCCGAGCAGGATGCGCTGCGCGCATCCAGACGCTGGGAAGTCGCATCACACAATTGATGGTGTGAGCAAGCACACGGCGCTGAACTTCGGCCGGAGGGAGGGGGAGGTCGAGCGGCTCAAGCCGGAGGCCGGGAGCTTTCGGCGGCGGCGGGCGGGCCTTTCAACGATGAACTGCCAACCGGGGTGGGCCGGGGGCTCCGGAGGACCCAGATGTCCTGTACCCGCTGGGCTGGCGTGCCCTGCGGGAGGTGGTGGACGACCCCGAAGTGGCGGCCGGCGACGGTGCGGAAGTAGGCTGGCGGGTGGTAGGTCTCGCACAGATTCGAGCCGGGCGCCTGGCTCGAGCGGACGACGATGGCGCCGTCACGGTAGCGGGCGGCCTCACCCTCGTCGAGCTCGTCCAGCCAGGCGTCACCGTGGGTTGTCACCAGCACCGCGCCGTCGGGAGAGACAATGCGCTGCATCTCGGCGAGCCAGCGCCGCTGGAGCTCCTCGTCGAGGTGGGTGAGCACCGAGATGGCGTAGACCGCGTCGAAGAGGCCGTCCTCCCAGGCAAGCGGCGGCTCGAGCCCGTTCGTCGCGAAGCGGGCGAAGGGCAGGTGGTCGTGACACCAGCTGACGAGGCGCTCGTTGACGTCGCTGCCGTACCACTCGGTCGCGCCCCGGTCGGCGAAGTGGCGGAGAACCCTGCCGCAGCCGCAGCCGAAGTCGAGCACGCGGCGGGCCTGACCGAGATCGTATCCGGCGGCGGCGAAGGCGCGTTCGATGGCGGTGGCGCGCTCCCGTCCGCCGGCCAGGAAGCTCTCGATGTCGGCGTGGTTCACAACTTCCCAGATGAGATCGGGGGGAGGCACCGGCAGCTCCTCGGAATGGTCCTGGCGCCAGTGTCGGTTGCGCAGCGCCGTGCGGAGCGAGTGACGGCGAAGCCAGCCCCGCAGCCGCCACAGCGGTTCATAGAGTCCGAGCCGCATCAGGAACCGCTTCAGCGCCTTTCGCACGTCCGCTCCTCCGGCCGGCCCATATTCGGCGACGGCAGCGGTCGGGTCAAGGGAGGCTGTCGAGCAGCTGCTCGGACAGGGCGAGCGCGCGCTCGCAGTCGGGCTGCTCGACGAGCTTGCGGGCGAGCTCGGCGGCGGCGAGCGGGCGGAGCGACGGGTCGGCGGCGAGCCTCGCCCGCAGCTCCTCGGCATCGTCGGGCCGGACGACCCGGTAGGCGAATCGCTCGAGCAGGGCCGGGTCGGCCGTCGTCCGATCGACCAGCACCATCGCAATGTCGTCCCAGTAGACCAGCGCCCAGCGCTCCTCCGGGAACCAGAGGGCGGAGAAGCCCCGCCGGCCCACCGTGCGCCCGTCCGGGCGCAGCACCGTGAACGGCGGGTTGTAGCGGAGCAGGGCCACCCCGACCCGGTAGCGGTCGAGCATCGCCTGCCAGGCGCCGGGATCGCTGCTGCCGAGGATCGAGTGGATCTCGGCGAGGAGCGGCTCGTGGATCTCGTTGCGGTCATCGAGGAAGGCCCTGCGCTGCGGGTAGGCGTCCCGGATCAGGAAGCCGCCGAAGCGGACGTCGTTGTAGAGCGGCACGGCCGCGAGGCCCTGCTGGTCGATGAAGGCGAGCGCCCGCACCGGGTAGAAGCGGTCCGAGAAGCCGAGCGACGGCGCCCGGCCGGGCTCCGCCACCATCGACACCACCACGAGCACGGCCAGTGCGACCGCCGCCACGCGCCACAGCGGCCGCCGCGCCGTCGCGCCGTCGCGTCCGAGTGCCGGCAGGGAGGCCAGCGCCGGGCCGACCGCGATCGGGAGCACGGCGAAGAAGAGGCCGACGTTGCGGACATAGCGCAGGGCGAGTACTGCGGCCATCAGGAGCAGCGCCCAGCGGGCGAAGCGCCGCTCGCCGAGGCCGAGCAGCACGAGAGCCAGCGCCAATCGCGACGTAGAGCGGCGGCACGTCGGAGAAGGTCGGCGAGATCCACTCCGGGTTGGGAATGTGGGGCAGGCCGACCAAGTGGGCGATCTCGACCGGCACCTGATAGAGCCGCCAGCCGTAGGGGTTGAGCAGCGGCGCGGCGGCAGCGACCGCGAGTGCGAGCCCCCCGGAGCCGATCGGCTGGGGGCCGCGCCGGGTCCACAGCCACTGCAGCGACTCGGCGGCGAGCAGGCCGGCGAGCAGGGGAGGCACCACCAGGATGCCGGCGTGGAGGTTGGCGCCCAGCGCCATCAGCGCGGCGATCGCGAGCAGCCATCGCCGGCCGCCCTGCTCGCGGCGCTGGAGGAAGATCCACACCACCGCCGGCGCGAGCAGCAGGGTCGCGAGCTCCGGCCTGAGGAAGAAGCGGATCCGCGCCCCGTACAGGCAGAGCACCGCGAGCACCGTTGCCGCGGGCGGCGACAGGCCGCTGCGGACGCCGACGAGCAGCAGCATCGCGGCGAGCGCCGCTACCAGGAGGGCCCGCGTCAGCACCAGCAGCGGTGCGCCCCCGAGGCGCTCGACGGCGGCGAGCGTCAGCTGGAAGCCCCACTCGTGGTCGATCCACGGGGTGCCCTCGGCGGTGGTCGAGAAGGGGTCGGAGCGGGGGACCGCGTGGTGGTCGAGGATCCAGTGGCCGGAGGCGAGGTGCCAGCCGATCGAGGTGTTGGCGATCGCGAAGGAGCCGGCGAGAAGGCCGAGTGCGGCGACCAGCGCCAGCATCGCCCACGGCGGGCGCTCGCGGATGCCGGCCTCAGTCGTCGTCCCTGCCTCCCTCGAGGACGTAGCGCTCCCACTCCGGCTCGAAGGCGAGCGACCGCGGCGAGGTCATGCGGTCGAGGAACACGATGCCGTCGAGGTGGTCGAACTCGTGCTGGATGACCCGGGCTTGGAAGCCGTCGGCGGTCAGCGAGACCGGCTCGCCCTCGACGGTGCGCGCCTTGATCTTGATGCGCTCGTGGCGCGGAACCAGGCCGCGCAGGCCGGGGATCGACAGGCAGCCTTCCCAGCCCTCGATCAGCTCCTCGCCGGTGGCGCGGACCTCGGGGTTGACGAGCACCGTCGGCGCGAGCCCGTCGCCCGCCTCGCTTGCCGGCAGCCAGTAGGCGAAGAGACGCAGCGGCTCCGCCACCTGGGGCGCCGCGAGCCCGACCCCCTCCTCCTCGAGCATGGTGTGGATGAGGTCCTCACCGAGCTCTTTGAGGCGGCTGCTGCCGAACCACCCCTCGGGCACCGGCTCGGCAGTGGCCCGCAGCATGGGGTGGCCGAGTCGGATGACCTCGAGCAGGCGCGCGGACGGCGGGCGGATGATCACGGCTCAACCGCAGCTGCAGCCGCTGCACCCCCCCGACTCGGAGTGTTCCGGCACGTTCGGGTTGTCGACGGTGAAACCGGAGCCGCGCGCGTCCTCGACAAAGTCGATCGTCGCCCCCGTGAGGTGGGGGGCGCTCTGCGCGTCGACCAGCACCGTGAGGCCGTTATTGGCAACCACGGTGTCGCCCTCACGCTTCTCGTCGAAGGTGAAGCCGTAGGAGAAGCCGCCGCAGCCCACGCCGTCGATGAACATCCGCAGCTCCTTGCCGTTGGACTCCGGCATCTGCTGCGCGTACTCCTTGACCTTCTCGATGGCCCGCTCGGAAAACGAGATCATGGCATCCTCCACATGACGAAAGTTCAACTCCGCAGCCCCGAGCCGGTATTCCGGCCGCGCCGGCTCACTCGAGGCCCTTGGCCGCCAGCCAGCGCTCGGCCTCGATCGCGGCCATGCAGCCGGTGCCCGCCGCCGTGACCGCCTGGCGGTAATGGGGGTCCTGCACGTCGCCGCAGGCCCACACCCCGTCGACCGAGGTGCGCGCGGTCCCGGGGACGGTCGTGATGTAGCCGACCTCGTCCATGGCGATCTTGCCCCGGAAGATGTCGGTGTTGGGCCGGTGGCCGATGGCGACGAAGACGCCCTGCGTCGCCAGCTCGCGCTCCTCGCCGGTGACGGTGTCCTGGAGCCGGACCGCGCTGACGCCGCCCTGGCGGCTGCCGATCACCTCGGTGACCACCGCGTTCCACTCGAAGGCGAGCTTCGGGTTGTCGAAGGCCCGCTGCTGCATGATCTTCGAGGCGCGCAGCTCGGCGCGGCGGTGGACCACCGTCACCGAGGTCGCGAAGCGGGTGAGGAAGATCGCCTCCTCGATCGCGGTGTCGCCGCCGCCGACCACCACCACCGCCTTGTCCCGGAAGAAGAAGCCGTCGCAGGTTGCGCAGGCCGACACCCCGAAGCCCATCAGCTCGGCCTCCGAGGGCAGGCCGAGGAGCCTGGCCGAGGCGCCGGAGGCGATGATCAGGGCGTCGCACGTCCACTCGCCGTTGCCCCGGGTGCGCACGGTGAAGGGCGGCCGCTCGAGCTCGACCTCGGTGACGTCGTCGAGCAGGCACTTCGCGCCGAAGCGCTCGACCTGGGCCTTGGTGCGTTGCATCAGCTCGGGGCCGAGGATCCCCTCGGGGAAGCCGGGGAAGTTCTCGACCTCGGTCGTGATCGTCAGCTGGCCGCCCGGCTGCAGGCCCTCGAAGACGACCGGTGCGAGGCCGGCGCGCGCCGTGTAGAGCGCGGCAGTCAGGCCGGCCGGCCCGGAGCCGATGATCAGGACCCTGCTGTGCTGCGCTGCCATCGCGAGCTCCTCCCGCGCCCCTGCCCGGGCTGCGGCGTCCGCCCTGCGGGCGCGGCGCGAACGGGCCGGGATCATCGCGTCGGCGCCGTCGTCGTGCGCGCGGGCGCGGGGCGACTTCGCATTATCCACGAATCCGAGGTGTGGGCAAGGCGGCTGCAATCGCCGGCCGACAGTGGTAGAAAGGCCGTGGTGAAGTTGACGCCTCTCTGCTGGCTCCTCGCAGCCGCAGTGTCCGTGACCACGTCCCTCGAGGCCAGCTTGGCGGAGCTGGCCGACGACGGCCAGTGGGAGCGGTTGCTGCTGGTGGCCAACCGCCGGGCCGAGCAGCTGCCGCTGCAGCCCGAGGAGGCCCTGCTGGCCGCGGCCGCGGCCCGGTTCATGGGCGATCGGCCCGCCGAGCTGCGCCACCTGCGGCGCGCCGCCGAGGGTGGCTCGCTCGCGGAGGTCGCCCGCCTCGAGCTCGCCGAGGCGCTGGTCGGGAGCGATTCCGCGGCAGCCCTCGACCTGGCCCTGCCCTTCCTGGGCGCTGCCGAGACCCGGGCGATGCGGGAGGCAGCGGTCGCGGTGGCGGCAGAGGCGGTGGCGAGCGGCGTCGACGCGGCCGCGCGCTCTGCGGTCGAGCGGTCGCTGCGCACGCTTCCGGCCGAGCTGCGGCGGCGGCTCGAGCTCGCCCTGGCACGCACCGACGCGGCCGGGGGCCGGGCGCGACTCGTCCGCCTGCTCCACGCCTCGGTCGGCGACCTGGTGGCGCTGGACGCGGCCCGCGGTCTGCAGGCCCTGGGCAGCCTCTCTGCGGAGGAGCGCTGGCTGGTGGCGCAGTGCCTCTTCCAGCACGCTCTCTACCGCGAGGCCGAGCCGATCCTCGACGAGCTCGACGGGGCGGCGAGCCGCGCGGTCCCGCTGGTGGAGGTCGCCTTCCTCGCCGGGCGCTGCGCCTTCCGCGAGGGCCGCTTCGACGAGGCGGCGGCGCGCTACCGCGTCGCGCTGACCCGGGCCTCCGGCGCCGAGCGACGCGCCGAGCTCGAGCTCCAGCTCGCCCGCGCCCACGAGCTCGCGGGCCGGCTCGACGAGGCGGTCGGGGCGGCAAGCCGCGCCGTGACGATCCGGCCGAGCGACGACCGGCGGCTCTATCTGGCCCGCCTCCGGCTGCGGCTCGATGAGCCGGAGCAGGCGCGCGCCGGCATCGAGCGGCTGACCGGGCGCACCGCGCGGGTGCGAGGCGCGCTGCTGCTCGTCACCGACGACCTGCGCCACCAGCGCTGGGAGGCGGCTCGACGGCGCCTCGAGGCGATCCACAGCGGTCCGGCGAAGGGGCCGGCGGCGGTGCTCGCGGCCGGGCTGGCCGTCGATGCCGGTGACGTCGCCTCGGCGATCCGGCTGCTCGACCGGACGGCCGCCGAGCTCGATCCGTTCTGGGCCGAGCGCGCCCGCGCGCTGTTGGCCCGGCTGCCCGCGGCCGCGGTCGACGAGTGGCGGACACGGACCGCCGGCGCGCTGGCGGCGGCCGACGCGGCCTCGCGCCGGGCCGCTGCTCGCGCGCTGGGCGGCGCTCGAGCTCGATCCCGAGGTGCTCGCACGGCTGCGGCAGGAGATCGGCGCAGCGGCGGGGCTGCTCGACGCCGCGCCGGCGCCGGCGTTCCCCGCCGGGCTGGCCGACCGGCTGTGGCGCGGCGGGCTGCATCGCGCCGCCGTGCGCTGGGACCCCGGAGGGCTTCCCGGCGCGGAGCGCGGCCGAGGCGCTGTGGACGGCGCAGCAGCTCATCGCGCACGGCGCTCCGGAGCGCGGGCTGCGCGTCGCCGACCGGGCGTGGCGGATGGCGGGGTCGGAGCTGCCGGTGCGCGCCTACCCCGAGCCCCTCCAGCGCGCCCTGTACCCGCTGCCCTACCCGGAGCAGACCTGGCGCGGCGCGGTCGAGAGCGCGGTGCCCTGGACCCTGGTCAGCGGCGTCGCGCGCGAGGAGTCGCGCTGGCAGGCGGCGGCGATCTCGCAGGTCGGAGCGCGCGGCCTGATGCAGCTGATGCCGGCCACGGCCGGCGAGGTGGCCGCGCTCCACGGCCTGCCGCTGCCGGCGCTCGAGGCGCTGTTCGATCCCGAGCTCAGCCTCTCACTCGGAGCGCTCGAGCTCGGGCGCCTGTTCGACGCCTTCGACGGCCAGCCGGCACCGGTCGCGGCGGCGTACAACGCCGGTGAGGCCCAGGCTCGGCTGTGGCTTGCGGAGTGCGGCACGCCGTGCTCGAGCGAGCGCTTCGTGACGGCCATCAGCTTTGCCGTCACCGCGCGCTACACCCGCGACGTGCTGGGGGCGGCCGCGGCCTACGCCGATCTCTACGGCGCGAGGCCCCCGCTCGCGGGCGAGCAGGGTCTGACCGGGGCGGCCGCCGGCCTCAGCGGCGGTGGAAGCGCGTCACCTCGATCTGCTCGGACGCCGACGCCAGCCAGCGCTCGATCTCGTCGTTGAGCGCGCGTTCCGCCAGGAGCCGGTGCAGCTCCTCCTGTACCGACTCGAGGGGAGGCGGGCTCTGGCCGGCCGCCTCGATCGGTCCGGCGACCAGCTCCTGGTACGCCGCCCTGAGCTCGTCGGCGCCGACCCGGACGCGCGGGCGCAGGCGCTGCTCGATGAAGGCGTCGACGACGGCCACCCGCAGGGCGAGCTCGTCGAGGTCGGCTGCGGTGAGGCCGTTGGCCGCCAGCGCGGCCTCGACCGCCGCGTCGCCGCCGGCCCGCTCCACCAGCCTGGCGCGGGCCGGGCCGACGTCGATGTCGAGGCGGTACAGCGTCCCCGAGGCCTCGAGGTCACGGAACTGCAGCTCGAGCCGGATCCGCGCGTCGAGCAGCCGCGACCCGAAGTCGTCGGCCGACTCCCCCGGCGCCGGCTCCTCGAGCCGCATGAGCTCGGCGAGGCGCAGGTCGGAGCGCAGGATCGGCGTGGTGCCGACGGCCGCGGCGACCTCGTCGATGGTCTCGGCCGCTCCGGGCAAGTGGAACAAAATGAGGGAGATCAGGACCAGATGGGAGAGCTTCACGGCTGCTATGATAGCAGCGTGGAGGAGCCGCCGGGCGAGCCGGGAACCCTGTGGATCGTCGCCACGCCGATCGGCTCGCTCGACGACCTCGGGCCGCGGGCGAGGCGGATCCTGGCGTCGGTCGAGATCATCCTCGCCGAGGACACCCGGGTGACCCGGGTGCTGCTCGGGCACGCCGGGGTCGCGGCCGGCCGCCGGTTGCGCAGCTTCCACGACCACAACGAGCGCGAGCGCCTGCCGTGGGTTCTCGCGCAGCTGCGGCAGGGACAGTCGGTGGCGCTGGTCAGCGACGCCGGCACGCCGGCGATCTCGGACCCCGGCTTCGGGCTGGTCCGGGAGGCTCGGGCCGCCGGGATCAGGATCTGCAGCGTGCCCGGGCCGAGCGCCTTCACCGCCGCGCTGGCGGCCGCGGGGCAGCCGCCGCTGCCGGCGGTGCTGGCGGGCTTCCTGCCGCCGCAGCGCGCGGGCCGGCGCCGCCGGATCGCCGAGCTCGCCGGCTGGACCGGCACCGTGGTGGTCCTGCTGTCGCCCCACCGGCTGGCCGAGGAGCTGGGCGACCTCGCCGCCGGGCTCGGGGCGCAGCGGGCAGCGACGCTGCTCGCCGAGCTCAGCAAGCTGCATGAGCGCGCGCAGAGCGGCACCCTCGCCGAGCTCGCCGCCGGCACGGAGTGTGAGGCTCCGCGCGGCGAGTACGTGGTCGTGATCGGCCCGGGCGCCGGAGCTCCGGCGCGCGAGGCGAGCGCAGCCGAGGTGAGGGCGCTCTACGAGGAGGCCGCAGGGCGCGGCCTCGGTCGCCGGGAGGCGCTGCGCGAGACCGCCCGGCGCCTCGGGATCAGCCGGCGCGAGGTCTTCGCGAGCCTCCTCGGAGATGAGAGAGAGGACCGCGGCAGCTAGCTCCACCTGAAACGCGCGCCGTGTGAAGTGGGAGTGCGAGGGCCCCGAGGGTGGCCCTCGTCTGTGATACTCTCGCGGCGAACGGCCGGAGGTGGGCTCATGGCACGGCGTTGCGGCTCCGCAGTCTGGGTGATGGTCTCGCTGGCCCTGCTGGCGGCCGGCTGCGGCGCCAAGCCGGCGGTCGGGGTGCTGCTGCCGACGACCGGTGCCGCCGGAACCTACGGCGAGTCGATCGAGAGCGGAGTCCGCCTGGCGATCACCGAGTATCGCGAGAAGGACCTGCTGCCGAAGGGCCTCGAAATCGTGTGGGCGGACTCAGGGTCGGACCCCGCGCGCGCGGTGGTCGAGCTGGAGAAGCTGGTCCATGACCGCGGCGTTCGCCTGGTGATCGGGGGCGCGACCAGCGCCGAGGCCAAGGCGATCCTGCCGGAGCTGGAGCGGCTCGGCGTGGTCTGCCTGTCGCCGTCGGCGTCGGCGCCCGGGCTCGGCAAGCAGTCCGATCTGTTCTTCAGGATCTACCCCTCGGACGAGCTCGAGGGCCACACCGCGGCGGCCTTCCTGTACGAGCGGCTCGGACAGAAGCAGGTGATCCTCTACGAGGGCAGCAAGGAGTACGTGCCGGGCATCGAGCCCGCCTTCCGCAAGCAGTACGAGGAGGCGCTCCACGGGTCGGTGGTCGCCGTCGTCTCGCTCGATGAAGCCGGCTGGCGCGAGCGCTCGGCGGCCGCGCTGTCCTCGACCGGCGTCGCGGCGGTCTACGTCGTCGGCTACGCCGAGGAGACGCTGGAGGTGCTCCGGCACCTCTCGCAGCAAGGTTTTGCCGGCCGGGTGGTCGCCACCTCGGCGTTCTACTCGACGCGGGTGATCCGCGACGCGGGTCCGCTCGCCGAGAACCTGCTGTTCCCGCTGCCGCCCTTCGACCGCACCTCCGAGAAGGAGCCGGTCCTGACCTTCGTCAACCACTACATGGACACCTACAACCGCGCCCCTGACGTGTTCGCCGCTCACGGCTACGATGCCATGCGCTTCGCGATCGAGGCCATGAGGCTGGGCCCGGCCCAGCTCACCGAGATCAAGCAGGCCTTCCAGTTCGGGGTCAGGGACTTCATGGGCGTGACCGGGCCGATCGTCTTCGACGACTTCGGCGAGGTCAAGCACTACCCGAAGATGTTCCTCGTCAAGGACGGCCAGGTCCTGAGCTACGAGCGGTGGCTGGACGCCGAGCGCGCGCGGATCTACCGCGAGGTGCAGAACCTGCTCATCAACAAGGGCTGAGGCGCGATGCGCGCGCTCGGCCTGCTGTGGCGGCACCGCGCGCTGGTGGCGGTGCTGGTGCGGCGCGAGCTGACCGCCCGCTACCGGGCCTCGGTGCTCGGCTTCTTCTGGTCCCTGCTCAACCCGCTGCTGCTGCTCGCGGTCTACGCGGTGGTCTTCACCTCGATCTTCCAGCCGCGCTTTCCCGGCGGCGAGCCGTACCCGCTGTTCCTGTTTGCCGGCCTGCTGCCGTGGCTGTTCCTGTCGGGGTCGGCTCTCGACGCCTCGGTGACGATGGTCGACAACGGCCCGCTGCTGGCCAAGGTGATGTGCCCGCCGGAGATCTTCCCGGCGGTGACCGTGGTCTCGCACCTCGTCCACCTGGTGCTGGCGCTGCCGGTGCTGCTGCTGGCGCTGGCGTGGAGTGCGGTCGCGGGCTGGCACCCCTTCCCGTGGACGGTCGTGCTCATCCCCGTCGCGCTCGTGCCGTGGCTGCTCGTGACCGCGGGCATCTCGTCGGCGGTGGCGGCCCTGTCGGTCCACTACCGCGATCTGCGCGACCTCCTCGGCCACCTGCTCAACCTGCTGTTCTTCGCCTCGCCCATCATCTACTCGCTCGATGGCCTCGAGCTGCCGTCCGCGTTGCGCCGGGTCCTCGTGCTCAACCCGCTGGCGCCGCTGGTCCAGGTGTTCCGGGACGTCGCCTTCGCGGGCAGCGCCGGCTCGCCGGCCGACTGGGCGATCGCGTTCGCGGTGGGTGTGGTGGTGTGGGGCCTGGGGGCCTGGGTGTTCTCCCACTACCGTGACACCCTGGTGGAGTCGGTGTGAGGGGAGCGATCCGCTTCGACGGCGTGCGCAAGGTCTTCCGTTGGCGGGGGCCGCGCCGGCGCCACGAGACCGTCAAGGGCGCGCTCTTCCACCGCCGGCTGCTGGACCGGGCGTCGCGGCTGGAGGAGTTCGTGGCCCTCGACGGCATCGACCTCACGGTCGCGCCGGGCGAGGCGGTCGCCGTGATCGGACCCAACGGCTCCGGCAAGTCGACCCTGCTCAAGCTCGCGAGCGGGATCTTGAGGCCGAGCTCGGGCGCGGTCGCGGTCGACGGCAGGGTGACGGCGCTGATCGAGCTCGGGGCGGGCTTCCATCCGGAGATCACGGGCCGCGAGAACGTCGTCATCAACGGCATGCTGCTCGGGCTGTCGCGGCGGGAGATCGAGCGGCGGATGGCGGAGATCATCGCCTTTGCCGAGATCGGGCCGTTCATCGACCAGCCGGTGAAGACCTACTCGTCGGGGATGTACGTCCGGCTCGGCTTCGCGGTCGCGGTGTCGGTGGAGCCCGACATCCTGCTCATCGACGAGGTGCTCGCGGTCGGCGACGAGGCCTTCAGCCGGCGCGGCCTCGACCGGCTGGCCCGGATGCGCCGCCGCGGCGTCACCATGGTGCTGGTCTCCCACGACCTCGACCTGGTGAGCCGCTTCGCCGACCGCGCGGTCTACCTGCGCGCGGGGCGGATCGCGGCCGACGGCGCGCCCGACGCGGTCGTCGCGCGCTACCGCTCCGACGTCGCCGGCGGCGAGACGGCTGCCCTGGCGTCCCTGCCGCCGGTCCGGGTCCTCGAGGAGGGCCGGCGCTGGGGCAACGGCGACGTCGAGATCCTCGGCGTGACGGTGTCGAGCGGCGGCGTCGAGCAGCGGCTCATCCCGAGCGGCGCGCCGTGCGCGGTCCACATCCGCTACCGGGTCCACCGGCCGGTCGACGACTTCGTGTTCGGGGTCGCCTGGCAGCGGCCCGACGGGACCGCGGTCGGCGGCCACAACACCTCCCTCGACGGGCTGCGCCCGCGGCAGCTCGCCGCGGACGGCGAGGTGCGCTGCCGCTACGATGCGCTGGCGCTCGCGCCCGGCGACTACCAGCTCGACGCGGCCGTCCACCGCACCGACGGGCTGGCCTACGACTACTGGTGCGATGCGGCGAGGATCCGGGTCACCTCGGCGGTCGACTGGCCCGGGATCTGGGCGCCGCCGCACCGCTGGGAGGGCGACGGGCCCCTGTGGGAGTGACGCGGCGGGTCACGCCACCGCGCGCGATGTGACGCAGCAGCGTCACGTCGGCCTGTCCACGGCCTGCGCAATAGCTGGCACGCAGCTTGCTCAGAGTGAGGACGGTTCTGAAAGGAGGAACGCAATATGAGGAAAGATCGTGGTTTCACCCTGATCGAGCTGCTGATCGTTGTGGCTATCATCGGGATCATCGCGGCGATCGCGATTCCGAACCTGCTGAACGCCATCCACCGTGGCCGCCAGAAGAGGTCGATGGCCGACATGCGGACCATCGCGACCGCCATCGGCACCTATGCGACCGACCTGAACTACTACCCGCGCGGCATGGCGACCCTGGCTGACTTCGAGCCCGTTCCTGGTTCCGGTGTACCTGCGCCGAATGCCTGCGAAGGACGGCTGGGGCACGATTTACGATGCCTACACCGACGCCGCTGGTGATCACTACACCATCGAGTCGTGGGGCAAGAACAAGATCGACGACGGCTGCGTCGTCGGCGACGAGACCCAGGAGTTCGACTGCGACATCTGCCACCAGGATGGCATGTTCATCCAGTGGCCGGAAGGCATCCAGAGAGAATAGCCGGTTTCGACACGAGATCGAGGGGGGCGCTGGGCGCCCCCCTTTTCTTTGCTACCCTCCAGTCGTGCCAGCCCAGCTCATGCTGCTCGCGGTGGCGCTGTGGTCGGCGTGGCGGCCGGCCGAGACCGCCGCCGCGACCCCGGTCCTCGTCGCGCTGGCGCTGCTCGCGCTTCTTCCCTGGGCCCACCGGCGCACCGCCGGCCCCGACCTCGCCCGGGGCTGCGACCGTGGGCTCTGGCCGTCGCGCTGGCCGCAGCGCTCAGCGCCGCCGCCGGCGACGACCTGGCGACCGCGGCCGTCGAGCTCGCCCTGGCCGCAGCGGTGGCGGCGCTGGTGTGGACCGCCTCCAGGGAGGAGCCGCCCGAGGCGCTGCCCCGCTGGCTGGCGCTCGGCCTCGCCGCGCTCGCCCTGTGGGCGCTGTGGCAGGTGACGGTCGGCTTCGACCGGGCGGAGCCCGCGGTCGCCGCGCTGCCGGAGGCGTTGCGCGCCAACGCCGCCGAGCGGATCGGGAGCGGCCGCGCCTTCGCCTCGCTGCTGCTGCCCGGCCACCTCGCGGTCGTGCTGGCGACCGCGCTGCCGATCCTCGCCGCCGCGGTCCGCCCGTCGTGGCGGGCGGTGGGCTGGCTGGTCGGCTCGCTGCTGTGCGGCGTCGGGCTGGTGCTGACCCGGTCGCCGATCGGCATCTCCCTCGCGGTGCTGGCGCTGGCGGTGCTGGCCGCCCGCCGGCGCCGGGCGCTGCTGATCGCCGGCCTGGTCGCGTTGGCGATCGGCCTGGTGGCGGTGGTGGCGATGCGCGGCGACGTCGGCGAGCTCGAGCCGCTGCGGCTGCGCGCCGACAACTGGCAGACCGCGATCTGGGCCTGGCGGAGCTCGCCGCTGACCGGGGTCGGCCTCGGCAGCTACGGCCAGGCCACCCGCGCGGTGCCGATCGAGGTCGGCAACCTGCCGGCTCACGCGCACTCGCTGCCGCTGGAGTGGCTGGCGGAGCTCGGGATCGTCGGGCTGCTCGCCGCGGCCGCCGGTGGTCTCTGGCTGGCCTGCTTGCTGCGGCGGCTGTGGCCACGGCGGCCCGAGCTCGCGGTCGCCCTGGCGGTGGTGCCCCTGCACAACCTGGTCGACTTCTCGCTCTACACCAGCGGCGTCGCGCTTGCCGTGGGCAGTTCTGCTCGGCTGGGGAGTGGCGGCCGCGCGGCCGGCCCGGCCGGTGGTCGAGCCCGGCCCGCGCCGCGAGCTGCTGGTGGCTGCGGCCGCCCTCACGGTCGCCGCCGCGCTGCTCCACGCGACCAGCGCGACCGTCGAGTCGGCGGCCCGGTCCGCCGGCTCGGCCGGGCAGCGCGTCGACGGGTCGCTCGTGGCGCAGCGGCTCGCGCCCTGGCGCGCCTCACCGCCGCTGCTCGCGGCCGCGTCGGCGCTCGAGGCGGGCGACGCAGATCGCCTTTCGCTCGCGGCCGGCGCGCTCGACCGGGCGCGGCGGTGGCGGCCTCGCTCGGCCGCCGTGGCGGCGGCGGCGGCCGAGCTCGAGCTGGCGCGCGGCCGGGTGCCGACGGCGGCGGCCGGCGCCTGGACGGCGCAGCACGTGCAGCCCCGCTCGGTGGAGCGCAGGGACGCCTGGACCGCCCTCCTGGCCAGGCTCGAGGAAGCGGACGATGCGGCCCGGCCATGACCGCGGTCGCGGTGCCGGCCGCCGCAGCGGTCGCGCTGGCGGTCGTGCTGGGCGGCGCGTTCGCACCCGGCCAGCGGCTGGCGGTCGCGGTCCTCATCGCCGCTGCCGCCGCCTGGCTCGTGCTCGCGGCGGTCGCGGGGCCCGCTCGCCGAGGAGTGGCTGGCTCTCGCCGTGATCGGGTGGGGCGGCGTGAGCGCCGCCCTGGCGAGCGGCTACCCGCTGGCCGCGAGGCAGCAGCTCGGAGGCTGGCTCGTGGCGTGGGTGGTGTGGCTGGCGCTGCGGCGCGCAGGAGAGAAGGAGCGGCGGTGGTGCGGCCTCCTGCTCGCCGCCGCCGCGTTCGTCGTGGCCGCGGCGGTGCTCACCGAGTGCGCGGGGGCGGGGCGGCTGCGGATGGGCGGCCTGTTCGTCAACCCGAACGTGGCCGCGGCCCTGCTCGTCCCGGCGGTGCCGGCGCTCGCGCTCGGGCTTTTCGTGGCGGCGCCGCTGGCCGGCCGCCGCCGCGCTGCTGCTGGTCACGGCCGGGGTGGTCGGAACCGGCTCGCGGGCCGGCCTGCTCGCGTTGGTGGTCGTCGCCGGCCTGCTGCTGCCGCGGGGGCGGCTGCGGACGGTGGGAGTGGCCGCGGCGGTGGCTGCCGCCGGCCTCGCGCTGGCGTGGCGCTTCGCGGTGGCGCCGGATGCCCTGGCCTGGCACCGGCTCGCGATCTGGCGGGCGCTGTGGCCGCTGGTCGCGTCCTCGCCGCTGGCCGGCGTCGGGCCGGGCTGGCTCGAGGAGGCGACCGGCGTGGTGCGGATCGCCCATGAGGGCGAGATCGCCCGCTGGGGGCATGTCATCGGCAGCGCCGAGTCGACCCCCTACGGCCTGCTCGTCCGCACCGGGCTCCTCGGCCTCGGGCTGGCGGTGGCGGCGGCGCGTGGCCTGGTGGCGGCGCGTGCGCCGCTCCGGCGAAACCTGCGCGGCGGCGGCGCCGGCGGTGGTGGCCGGGATCGCGGTGCTCGCGCTGTTCCACGACTGTCCTCGACGTCGACGTCGTGCTGTGGTGGTGGGCCGGGCTGCTCGGGCTCGCCTGCCCGGTGGCCGCTGCACCAGCCGCCGGCGCCCCGAGCGGCCGTCGATGCGGGGCTGCGGGTGCGGCTCCCGGCGGCGCTCGCCCTGGCCTTCGCGCTGCTGTGGAGCGTCGCCACCCCCGCCCTGGCACGGTACCTGTGGTGGAGCGGGCCGTCGACCGCGGTCCTCGCCGAGCGCGCGCAGCGCGCCGAGCCGTGGTTCTCCGAGCCGGTGGAGTGGCGGGTCGACGAGCTGCTGGCGCGACCGCAGTGGTCGTGGGCGGAGGCGGCCGAGGCGATCAGCTGGAGCCGCCGCGCGGTCGAGCTCCATCCGGGAAGGGCGCGCGCCTGGTCGGCGCTCGGCGACGTCCATGCCCGGGTTGCAGCGAGCTCGGTCCCTGGCCGGACGCGCTCGATGGGGCGCGGGAGGGCTTCGGCCGGGCGACCGCGCTCGAGCCGCACCTGCCGTGGTACTGGGCGCGGTGGGCCGCCTTCGAGCGCTCGGTGGGGCAGCTCGAGGACGCCAGCCGGCTGGTCGAGCGCGCGCTCGCCGAGGAGCCCCGCTTCGTGCGCGGCTGGCTGCTGCGAGGCTCGCCTGGCGCTCGACCGCGGGGACTCTGCCGGAGGCGCCGCGAGCTTCGAGCGGGCGCGCTCGGCGGCGCTCGCAGGGCCGGCGGCGGTCGCTGTCGGACTACGAGCGCGACCTGCTGCTCGCGCCGGCCTGGCAGGTGCGCGAGATCGCGCGTCGCTCGGTCGCTCACTCACGCCGAGGGCTACTCCGGCGGCTCGATCCGCGCTCGGCGCAGACCTCGTCCAGCACGTCCGCGAACTCGCGCGCCATCCGGCGGTGCGAGTAGCCCTCGATGAGCTCGTCGCGGCCGCACCAGGCGACGCTGCCGCGAGCCGCGAACTCCCGCCACCAGGTCTCGAGCTGCCGCTCGAGGCTCGCCGCGTCGGTGACGTGGACGCCGGCCCCGGTCTCCTCGAGCAGCTCGGAGAGGACGCCCGCGCCACCGCCGATCACCAGGACCGGCCGGCGCGCTGCCAGGTACTCGAAGATCTTCCCGGTGTAGACGCCCTCCTCGCGAGGCCCGCCCCAGTGCAGGAGCAGCAGCACCTGGCTCTCCTGCTGGAAGCGCAGCGCCTCGCGGCGGGCGGTCCAGGCGAGGAGCTCGACCACGTCGTCGAGCCCGTGGCGCCGCACCAGCGCGGCGACCCACGGCTCGTGACGGGCGAACAGGCGGACCCGGATCCGGTCGCGCGGGAGGCGGCCGTCGGCGAGCATGCGGGCGAGCGTCTCGAAGAGCAGGCTCGGGTCGCGGCGGCCCTGGTAGAAGGTCCCGGTGTGGGTGAGGGTGAAGTCCGGGGTCAGCCGGTCGGCGAGGCCGACCTCCTCGGGGTCGAAGCCGTTGAGGATGGCGCGGACCGGCAACGCCGGGTGCAGCGCGCGCAGCTCGCGGGCCAGGGGCTCGGACACCGTGACCAGCGCCGAGGCGCTACGGAAGGTCCGCCGCTCCAGGCGGCGGTCGAGCCGGCGGCGCCAGGCCGGCGCGGTCGAGTTGTGGTCCTGCGACCAGAGGTCCCGCAGGTCGGCCACCCACGGCAGCCGCGCTCGCGCCGCGACTCTGCGGGCGGCCAGGTGCACCGAGGGCGGCGGCGAGCTCGAGAGGATGGCGTCGAAGCGCTCCTCGGCGGCCCGCCGCGCCGCCGCGCGGGCGGCGATCGGGATCCAGCCGCGGTTGGTGTCCGGGATCGCGACCAGCGCCTTGACGAGCTCGACGAGGCGAGCCGACCACGGGCGCGCCAGCGGCGACGCGGCGCCGGAAATCGCGTCCTTGAGCGCGGCGTCGCCCGGGACGCGCAGCAGCCGCTTGAGGCCGGCGCCGAGGTCGGCGTCGGCGGTCTCCAGAACGTGCCCGGGCTCGCGCCCCCGACCGGCACGGCGGGGGGTGACGACCGTGACCTCCCAGCCCAGCTCGGGGAGGTACCTCGCCAGCCCACCGACCCGGACGCTCCCGACCGACGGCGTGGGAGGGTAGGAGTACGAAAACACGAGAAGTCGTCGCTGGCCCATCGGCACGGGTAGCATATCCGGGACGCCGGCGGGAGCCAATCGACGGGTGCCGCCGCCGACTCGCTGCGGCCGCGGGCTACAATCGGGGAAGCACGTTGCGGCCCGGGAGGTCGAAGCTCGTCTGCGATGCGTCACCATGCGGTTGTCATCACCTGCAGCTCTCACTGCGGCGTCGACTCGCGACCCGGATGTCCGGAGCCTCACCGTCGGTGGACGAATCGGCGATGAGGACGGTTCTCTACCTGGGGTTCCACCACCGGCATGACGACCCGCGCCTCTTCTACCGGGAGATGCGAGCGCTCCACGAGCGCAACCGAGGGCTTCGCTTCTGCTTCCTCGGGAATGACCAGGGTCCGGTTGCGGCGCACGACGAGGGCACCTTCTGCAGCTCCGGCATCGAGCTCCAGGTCCGGCTCCTGCCGCAGGGCGGCAGCCGGCTGCGGCGGGCTCTGCTGTGGCCGAGGCGGGCCGCCGCTGCGCTGTCGGCGGTTCGCACCATCAGACCCG
Organism: uncultured Holophagae bacterium; assembly: GCA_963754985.1. Taxonomy (GTDB): domain Bacteria; phylum Acidobacteriota; class Thermoanaerobaculia; order Thermoanaerobaculales; family Sulfomarinibacteraceae; genus FEB-10. The sequence continues at coordinate 114,257 of CAVWIJ010000012.1, forward strand.
CCGTCATCCAGGCCTCCGACGCCCGCGAGATCCTCCCGGCGCTTGCGCTGGCGGCTGCCAGTGGCGCCGTGCCGATCTACGACTCCCACGAGGACTACTTCAGGCAGGCGTACGAGTACGGACGGAAGAGCCCGGTCGCGCTGCTGCGTGGCCTCGCGCTGCGCGTGCTGGAGCTGCTGCTCCTGCGCCGCTTCGCGGCCGTCTTTTGCACGGACGACTTCCTCCGTGAGCGCTACTCCACTCGCCGCTATGGAGCGAGGCGGCTGCACCTGCTCAGAAACCTCCCGTTCGTTCCCGAGGGTGAGCCTCGCGACCATCGCGGGGGCTCGACCTGCGAGCTGAAGCTCATCTACATCGGCAGCGTGAACGAGCACCGTGGTGTCCGGGAGTGCGCCGAGTACGTGCGCCAGTTCAACGTCGCCTTCCAGCCCTCGAAGCGCCTGTCATTCACCGTGTGCGGGTCGAAGCACCCGATCGTCCGGGAGCTCGAGACGGCCGGGATGCTGGTGCACCGGCCATGGATCGAGTACCCGGCTCTGATGTCGGAGCTGTCGCACTACGACGTCGGCGTCTGCCTGCTGCTCCCGATCAAGAAGTACGAGCGCAACGTCCCGATCAAGAACTTCGACTACATGGCGGCGGGCCTGCCGGTTCTGACCAGCAACTTCGGAAACGTGGGGCGGTACCTCGAGCTGTCCGGCGGCGGCATCGCCATCGATCCGACCTCCTACGAGGAGTTCGAGCGGGCGATCATTCGCCTGTTCGATCCCGTGACCCGACAGGAGCTCGCAGCCAGCGGAAGGCGGTTCATCGAGGACACCGGCGGCTTCGGCCGCGAGAGCGAGGCCTACGTCGAGGTGGTCGAGGACGCGACGCTCCGACCCCGCGGCGCAGCTGCCAGCCGGCACAACGGAGATCCTGTGTGGCGGCGGCGCGCCCACGGTGAGCGCGGTGCGGGAGCTGACGGGGAGACACGTGCCCGATCCGGCGGGCGAGGCGGGGCGGTCTGAACCGTGGCGCCACCTTCGCCACCCAGCGCCCGCCCGAGGACGACCGTGGTGATCTTCACCACCGCGTTCCCCCTCGACCCGATTGCCGAGGTGAGCTTCGTGCGCCCCGAGCTCGAGCCGCTCGCCCGGCGTTTCGACCGGGTGATCCTCGTCCCTGCGGTGGTGGGGCAGGTTCGATGTGAGCTGCCGGACGGGGTCGCCGTGGACCACAGCCTCGCCGAGACGATCCACCCGCGCTCGGCGCTCGCCAGGAAGTGGCTGACCGCTGAGGCCGTCCGGAGCGGGTGGCTGCTCGCGGAGATCCGGCGGTGCCCTCGCCTGGTGGTGTCTCCCGCCGCGCTGCAGCGTTTCGTCTTCTGCGCGGGCGCGGCGCGGCGGATCGGAACGTGGCTCGAGGCGCGCTTCGGGTCGGGGAGCTGGGACCCGTCGGCGACCCTGCTCTACACCTACTGGATGAACTACGTGACTGCGGGGCTGGGTCGCGCGCGACGGACCTTCCCGGGCGCGAGGATCGTGTCCCGTGCTCACGGCACTGACATTTATGAGGACCGCTACCGCCCGCCGTGCTTTCCGCTCCAGCCCTTTGCGATCGGTGCGGCGGACCGGGTGTTCGCGGCCTCGCAGGCGGGGCGCGATCACCTTGCCCACCGCTACCCCGCCCATCGCGACACGCTCTCGGTGGCGCCGCTCGGGACGCCCGACCCCGGCTTCCTCAGCCGACCCTCTGCCGACGGCTGCTGGCGCGTGGTCTCGTGCAGCTCGTTCTCGCCGATCAAGCGGGTCGACCTGCTGGTGGGCGCGCTGGCGGCGCTCGGCGCGCGCTGCCCGGGGCGGATCTTCGAGTGGCACCACGTCGGCGGCGGGGCCGGGCAGGTGGAGATCGCGCGGCTCGCCCGCGAGAGCTTGCCGCCGAACGTGCGCTGGGCCCTCTGGGGCGCAGTGCCGCCCGAGCGGGTGATCGCGTTCTACCGCGACCACCCGGTCGACCTCTTCGTCTCGACTTCGGCGAGCGAGGGAAGGCCGGTGTCGATGATGGAGGCCATGAGCTGCGGGGTGCCGGTCGCCGCGACCGCGGTCGGTGGGGTCCCCGAGCTGGTCGGCGCGGATCGCGGCTGGCTGCTGCCGGGGTCGGCCACGGCGGAGGAGATCGCGAGCGTGCTCGAGTCCGTCGTCGCCCTGGAGTCGTTCGCGAGCCACCGGGCGGCGGCCCGTCGCTTCTGGGAGCGCGAGCTGCGCGCGGACCGGAACGCCGACGACTTCGCCGGCACGCTGCGCTCGATGCTCGGCGCGGGGGCCGCTGGAATCACGGCCTGAGTGGCGCGCCTCAGGGACGCACGCGCTCACCCGGGCGCAGCCCGAACGCCCGCCGCAGCGCTGCCGCGCAGCGGGGAGCTCGCCACCTTCCACAACGGCGCCAGCCACTGGTTGCGGACGGAGTCGAGCACGAAGGGCGAACGCAGCCGGCCGCCGTGGCGGCGGAAGGCGGCCCACGCCTCGGGGAAGAAGGCGCCGGTCTGGCTGACGGTCTTGGAGCCGGGGTGGACCCGGAACTGGGCCAGGATCTCCGGCAGGAAGCGCGCCCGGGTCTCGCCGGCGAAGCGCAGGAAGAGCTCGTAGTCGAAGGCGAAGTGCAGGCTCTCGTCGAGCAGGCCGAAGCGGTCGAGCAGCGATCGCCGGAACCAGCAGGCCGGCTGGGGGACGAAGTTCCGGGTCCTGCGCAGCTCGCCGAGCTCGCGGCGGACGATCGGGTTCTGCACCCGCAGAGGCGTTCCCCGGGCGTCGATCTCGACGCAGAAGCCCCACAGGAACTCGAGCTCGGGGTCGCGCGAGAACTCCCGCACGGCGTGCGCGGCGGACGATGGGTGCAGGAGGTCGTCCGAGTTGACCCAGGTCACGATGTCACCGCGCACCATGCGGAAGCCCTTGTTGATCGCCTCCGCCTGCCCGCGGTCCGGCTCGGAGATCCAGCGGGCGCCGACCTCGCCGGCCCAGCGCCGGATGAGCTCGACGCTGCCGTCGGTGGAGCCGCCGTCGACGATGACCACGTCGAGCTCCGGAACACTCTGCGCTGCGATCGAGTCCAGCGTCTGCTGGAGGAAGGCGGCGTTGTCGAGGTTCGGCACGATCACCGAGGGGAGGATCGGACTCGGCGCTCCACGCTCATCGCCAGGGCTCATCCTGTATCCCATCCGGTGGCCGCCCGCGCGGGCCCTGCACACCGCGGGCTCGCGGGCGCGGCGCCCGCGGCCTGCACCTCGATTGTAGGCGCTCTCCCCGCTCCAGGAGGGAGTCGGCGAGTAGACTTGGCCCGCGAGTGCCGGTCCACGTGGAGGCGAAGTGAGGCGCGGAGACGATCCTCTGTTCACCGCCCGGCTGGTGCCGGGGGGAGCGTGGCTCCTCTCCGGCGTGCTGATGGTGCTCGCCGGCCTCGCCGCCAACGAGTGGGTCCTGGCCGCGCTGTTCAGCGCGGACGGCGCGCTCGCGCCCCGCAACCGCTGGATCGTCCGCGCGCTCCAGCTCGCGCTCGTGGGCACCGGCGGCCTGCTGATCGGCCTGCGGCGCCGGCTCCGGGTGCCGATCCTGGGCGTCGCGGCCGCCGCGCTGGCGCTGCTCGCGTCGCCCCTGGTGGCCGAGCTGTCGGTGCGGGCCGTGTTCGGCGTCCGCGACCTCGTCCGCTCGCCGACCCGCCACGTCGAGCAGCGGCTCGGCTGGCAGACCAGGGCGCACCAGCGCGTCTCCGGGCCCCACCGCGGCTACGGCGAGGTCCGCTACACGACCTCCGAGCACGGCTTCCGGGTCTTCGGGGACCCCGCCCGGGAGGGGCGTCGCGTCCTGGTGCTGGGAGACTCCTCCACCGAGGCCAGCCAGGTCTCCGACGGCGAGACCTACTACGAGGTGATGGCGGCGCGGTGCCCGGAGATCGAGGTCTTCGCGTACGGGGCGGGAGGCTACGGCTCCCTGCAGGAGTACCTCGTGCTCGACGCCTTCATCGACGAGGTCTCACCCGAGCTCATCGTCTGGCAGTTCGACGGCAACGACCTCGTCAACAACTCGCTCGAGTGGGAGTCGGCGAGCCGGCGCAACAACAACCTGATGACGCGGCCCTACCTGATCGACGGCGCGGTCGAGCTCGCCTACCCGGTGCAGCGCGGCTACGGCGTTGTGACCCGGCTCCTGCAGCGCTCCTTCCTGGCGAGGCTGCTCCGACTCACCGGGCAGCGCTTCGCGGTGGGGGAGGAGCCCGCGATCGGGCCCGGCGATCCGGTCTTCGAGGAGGCGGTGGCGACCACCGACCGGATCATGGGGATGGTGCGCCGGCGCGCCGGCGATCGGCCCGTCGTCGCCTTTTGCATCTACCCGGGGCCCGGCAACGAGAACGGCGAGCGATACCGGGAGATCTGCCGCCGGCACGGCATCCACTTCCTTGACGACGCGATGGAGCCGGTGCTGGCGGCACGGGCCGCCGGCGAGGTCGTCACCGGAGTCGAGAGTGGAGTCGAGGTCGACTCCCACCTCAACGCCCGCGGGCACCGGCTGCTCGGCGAGTCGCTGCTCGGCTCGCTCGAGGCGCTCGGCCTCATTCGCTGCTCGCCCCCTCCTGACAATGGGGAGTCCGCGCTCGCCGGTCCTCCGGCTGTCCCGGACTGACGCGTCAGCCGGTCGCGGCGATCACGCCCGGTTGCCGGCTGCCGGCGTGCGCGCGGAGACGAGCTGCCGGTGCCAGAGCACCCACACCAGGACGGCGAACACGATCGCGGAGTGGTCGCGGTCGCGCCGGATGTGCTCGTCGAGGACCCTGGACACGGCCTTCGGATCGAAGACCCCGCTGGCCCGCAGGGACGGCGCCGACAGCCGCTCCCGGAGGTAGGGCGCGAGGGGACCGCGGAACCACTCGGCGAGCGGCAGGTTGAACCCGGCCTTGCTCCGGCCCAGGATCTCGGACGGCACGTCCGCCTGCATCGCGCGCTTGAAGATGTGCTTGACGCCGAGGGGACCGTTCTTGAGCGTGCCGGGGATCGAGCAGGCGAACTCGACCAGCCGGTGATCCAGCAGCGGCACTCGTGCCTCGAGACCGAATGCCATGCTCATGCGGTCGACCTTGGTCAGCATCTCGTCGACCAACGACGTGCGGAGGTCGACCTCGAGCCGACGATTCACCTCGTCACCACCGTCCGACTGACCGAAGAGCGTGATGAAGCGCTCCTCGTCGTCGGCCAGCTGGGGGAGGATCTCGTCGACCAGCACGCTGCGGTCGAACACCCCGAGCATCACCGGGGCGTCGACGTAGCGGACCAGACCGAGGTAGCGGCGACCCGGGCTCCAGCCTCGGCGGCTGCCGCGCCACAGGAGCCGCTGCGCGACATCCCAAAGTGGCGGCGGCCAGAGCCGGCGGTGATGGAGGCCGCTCGCGAGGAGGCGGCTGGCGATCGGGGCAGCTCTCCGGAGGGGACCGGGCGAGGCGGCGGCCAGAGGCAGGTGGTGGCGGGGGTAGCCGGCGAAGAGCTCATCGCCTCCGTCGCCGGTCAGGACGACCTTCACCCTCGACCTGGCGAGGCGGCAGATCTCGTACAGCGCATAGGCGGACCAGACGGCAAAGGGCTCGTCGCAGAGGGTGACCGCCTCCTCCAGGGTCGCCACGAAGTCGTAGTGCATGTCGAACTCGGTGTGGCGGGTGCCGAGGCGGTCGGCCATCAGCCGCGCGTACCGCGACTCGTCGACGCGCGGGACCTCCGAGAAGGCGACCGAGAAGGTCTCGAGCTGGCGGGCGGAGGCGCTGGCTGCGAGCGCCGCCACCGCGCTCGAGTCGAGTCCACCGGACAGGAACGCCCCGACCGGAACGTCAGCGACGAGATGGGTCTCGGTCACCTTTGCGAGGAGCTCGCGGAGGTGCTCGGCGGTCTCGCCCTCCGGCCGTGACTCGGCCGGGTCCGGCCGCGGCAGATCCCAATAGCGGCGGGTCGAGACGCGGCCATCCTCGACGATGACGACGGTCCCGGGCGGCACCTTCGTGACGCCCTCGAAGATCGCCGCGTGGGAGGCAATGCTCAGGTGGGAGGTGTAGGACGCGAGCGCACGGCGACAGATGCTCCCAGGGAAGCCCGGCGCCGCCAGGAAGGCGCGACTGTCGGACGCGAACAGCAGGCCGTCGCGAGTGAGGAAGGTGCACAGGGGCTTGATGCCGAGGCGATCGCGGGCCAGCATCAGGCGCCGGCGGGGGGCGTCCCAGAGAGCGAAGGCGAACATCCCTTCGAGATCGACGGCCAGGTCGGTGCCCTTGTCCTCGTACAGGTGGAGGATGACCTCGCTGTCGGTCTGCGACCGGAAGCGGTGGCCGGCGGCGCTCAGGCGAGACCTCAGATCACGGTAGTTGTAGATCTCGCCGTTGAAGGTCAACCACAGGGTGCCGTCCTCGTTGGTCATCGGCTGCCGGCCGCCGGGGCTGAGGTCGATCACGGCCAGCCGACGGTGGCCGAGCCCGAGCGAGCCGTCGACATGGATGCCGCCGCCATCCGGACCGCGGTTTCCAATGGCATTCGCCATCGCCTCGACGACCTCGGGGCGGACCGGCTCGCCGGAGCCGAAGTTGAGGATCCCGCAGATCCCGCACATCGCTCTTCAACTGATGGTACTTCGTCACGACCCCGCGCCGAAAGCATGAGGGTGTGGCGGTGTCAGCGGGCGTCCGTCCCTCCGGTCGGCCCCCAGGGACTCAGCCCGACCTCCGCGCCAGCTCCTCGTAGTAGGCGATCACCCTCGGCCGGATCTGCGATCGATCGGCGAGCCGGCGGACCAGCGCCAGGTTCTCGCTCGCGGCGCGCTCCACCAGCTCGTCGTCGTGCATCGACCGCAGCAGGGCGGCCGCGATCTCGTCGGGATAGAGGTTGCGGGCGAACAGCACGTTGCGCCCGTCCTCGACGAGCGGGCGGATGGTGTCGAGCGGCGACACCAGCGGCAGGGCGCCGGCGGCCATGGCCTCGAACATCGTGTTCGGAGTCCCGTCGATCAAGGACGGCGCCGCCATGACCCGGGCCCCTGCCATCAGCTCGAGCGCCCGCGCGCGCGGGACCCTGCCCTCGAGGGTCAGGTTGTCGTGCAACGTCGAGGGGAGGGTGCGTGCCCAGCCGATGATCTCCGGCGAGGCCGCGAGCAGGTGCACGCGGCACGGCGCGATCCGCTCCCACACCCGGGACAGCGCCTCGAGCACCGGCAGCGCTTTCGACCACGGGCTGTCGTAGCCCTTGGGGATCAGGATGGCGCGGCGGCCCGCCGGCGGCAGCGACGCGGCGGCCGCCATCGCGTCGACGTCAACGCCCCCGGTGCCCGGCACCGGCGCGATCTCGGCGAGCTGCTCATCGCGGGCTCCCAGCTCGCGGGCCCACTCGAAGTTGAGCGGGTTGTCGCTGAGGAGCTGGTCGCAGTCGCGGAGCGCGGCGGCGATCGCTGGCCGGAGCTCGGGGTCGTGCCGGGACAGCCACAGATCGGAGCCGCCGCGCAGCTGGAGGACCCAGCGCGGGCTGCAGCCGATGGGGTGGCGCTGGCGCGCGCGGTGGAAGAGGAAGCCCGCCGGGGCGAGGCCGAGGGTGTGCACGATGTCCGGCCGCCAGGTGGTGAGGACCCGGGCGAGCCACCGCTCCACGACCGCGTCTCCGCCACCCCCCAGCGCCGCCCGGAGGTGCCGCACCGCCCAGCCGAGCCGCCCGTGAGGATGGAGCGCCCGCCGCCGCGAGCGGTCGAGCCGGCGCGACGGCACGCCGCTGACGTAGGTCGGCACCGGCCAGTCGTCAGGTGGCAGGGTCAGCGTTGGCAGCGCGAACAGCCGGACGTTGAACTCTGTACCCTCGAGCAGATCGATCCACGAGTGGGTGTGCGTCCCCTCGCCGAAACCGACGAACAGGATCTTCGGTCGCCCTGGAAACGGGTCAGAGGCGAAAGATCTGCTCACCGTATCGTCCTGCTTCCCTCACCGGCACATCGAAGCTATCACAGCGGCGCGGGCGCGCGCCTCGACGCCGTTGCCGGCGTACCTGGTCTCGATCTGCGTCATGCCGCAGGCGGCGAGGGCGGCGGCGATCTGCTCGGCGGTCCGCAGGTGCTTGTAGCGGTCGGTCAAGCCGTCGTGAGTGTCGAGGATCGCCCACGCGCGCAGCATCGACGGCGACAGCTCGGGGTAGCTGCGCTGGTAGTCGAAGATCGGCGAGACCCTGGCGAGCAGGTTGTAGAGCCGACCGGCGCCGCGAACCCGTCCCGAGGCCCTGAACAGCGCTCGATGGAGCGGCCACAGCCCGGCGACGAGCGCTCGGATTGCGGCGAGCGACAGTCGAGGCGGGAGCGCGAGCATGACAGGGCGAAGCCGGCGGCGGGCGCGGTTGCCCTGGCCGCCGGGCGCGTAATGGTCGAGGGCCAGCAGGCCGTTCGGTGTGAGCTGCGCGCAGAGCTCCGCGATCGTCTGCTCCGGATCGGGCGTGTGCTGGATCATGCCGATGGCGACCACGGCGTCGAACTGAGCGGGCGCGAACGGCAGCGACATGACGTCAGCCTGGCAGATCAGCAGCTGAGGGTGATGGCCGTTGTTCGCGAGGTTCGCGTCCACGGCCGAGGACAGATCCACGGCCACGACCCGGGCGCCGGCAGCGAGGAGAAGCTCGGTGAACCGGCCTGCACCGCAGCCGACCTCGAGCACCAGCCGGCCAGCAACCGGATCGAGCGAGCCCCCGAGGATCCTGGTGAGCCGATCGCGGGAGATGGTCGTACCTGTGACGGAGTCGAGCTGCGTCAGCCGGAAGGTGTTCCACTGAAGCCCGAAGCGGCCGGCGTAGTGCTGCGACGCTGCGCACCTCGGGATGCCTCCCGGCGCGGGGATGTCGCAGCCGTCAGGGCATCTCCACCGGAGGCCATTCTCGGTCGGCCGCAGATCGCGGTTGTGTGGGCTGCATTGCAGCTCGAACGGGCTGTCCACGGCGTCCATTATGTACCGCCGGCATCGTTGCCGACTGCGCCGTGTACCATGAGAGGCGGAGAGCGAAGCGGGTCGGGGCAACCGCGAGAGGAAGCGGCCGGTTCGCCGATCTCCGGACGGCACGCCCGCGCGCCACGAGCTTGAGAGGCCATCATGAGTGCAAAGAAGTCTCTCGGCGACCTCGCGATCTTCGGGGGCCATCCGTCTTTCGCGGAGGCGCTCCATGTGGGGAGGCCGAACGTCGGCTCCAAGGAGCTCGTGCTCGAACGAATCGCGGATCTCCTCGACCGAAGGTGGCTGACCAACGCGGGCCCCCTCGTCCGCGACTTCGAGGCCCGGCTCGCCGACTACCTCGGCGTCCGCCACTGCGTCGCCATGTGCAACGCGACCGTCGCCTTGGAGATCGCGATCCGGGCGCTGGGCATGGAAGGGGAGGTGATCGTTCCCTCCTTCACCTTCGTCGCGACGGCCCATGCGCTGCAGTGGCAGGAGATCACCCCGGTGTTCTGCGACATCGATCCGCGGACGCACACCATTGATCCGGCACGGGTCGAGTCGATGCTGACCCCGCGGACGAGTGGGATCATCGGCGTCCACACCTGGGGGCGGGCCTGCGACGTCGAAGCGCTCGCCGACATCGCGCGACGGCACGGGCTGCGGTTGATGTTCGACGCCGCCCACGCCCTCGGCTGCAGCGGCCACGGCCGCCGCATCGGGAGCTTCGGTCAAGCCGAGGTCTTCAGCTTCCACGCCACCAAGGTTCTCAACACCTTCGAAGGCGGCGCGGTCGCGACCAACGACGACGACCTCGCAGCCAAGATGCGCTTGATGAAGAACTTCGGATTCGCCGGCTACGACGAGGTCAGCTACATCGGCACCAACGGCAAGATGAGCGAGCCGGCGGCGGCGATGGGGCTGGTCGGGCTCGATTCCCTGTCCGGCTTCATCGCGCACAACCGGCGCAACCACGAGGCGTACCGCGCCGGGCTCGAGAAGGTCCCGGGGATCCGCATGCTGCCGCCTCCGGCGGGTGAGGACTCCAACTTCCACTACGTGGTCGCCGAGATCGACCGGGAGGCCGCCGGGATCGAGCGGGACGATCTGGTCGAGCTGCTGTGGGCCGAGCGGGTGCTGGCGCGCAAGTACTTCTGGCCGGGCTGCCACCGTATGGAACCCTACCGCTCGTACTACCCGCATGCCCGCCTGCTGCTGCCGCACACGGAGGGGGTGGCTGCTCAGTCGTCGTGCTGCCGACCGGAACTGCGGTCAGCGTCGGCCAGGTGGACGAGCTGTGCGCCCTGATTCGATTTGCCGTGGCCCACGGGCAAGCCATCTCCGAGCGCCGGCGTGCGGGCGCCGGGGCGGCAGGCGGCTCCCCATCTCCCGACGGCACCGGCAAGGCTGCTGAACACCGGTGATCGTCAGCGGAGGTGGCCGGAAGGTCTCCGCTGGGCGCAGACCTCGAGGATGAGCTGCCACATCCGCTCGAGCTGCACCGATCGATCCTCGTGCCGCGCGATGTAGCAATCGTTGGCGTGGCGGATGCCGGAGGCCGTCTCCCGGGCACCCAGGAGCTCGGCGATCGCGCGTGCCACCTCGGCTGGGTCGGTCGGGCTCACGAAGCGCGCCTGGAAGCCCTGGCGCTCCATCTCGCGGTACTCCTCTGCATCGGAGAGGACCGGCACTGCTCCGGCCGCCGCCGCCTGGAGCACGCTTGCCGATCGCATGTCGGCGGCCGCCATCAGCGAGGTGAAGACATCCGCCACCGACATCAGCTCGGCGACCGTTTCAAGCGGCACCCTGTCGTCGAGCAGAGTGATGCGGCCATCCAGCCCGGCGGCCGCGACCTTCCGGCGCGCTTCCGCAACGAGCGTTTCGGTCCGGATCCCGCCGAGCATGATGAAGTGGACCGTCGGGTGGTCGGGAGCGAGCGCGAGAAAGGCCTCGAGCGCCACCGAGCACCCCCACAGGGGATGGAACTGGCGCACGTTGAGGACGACGGAGGCTGGGGGCGGGATGCCCCACCGCGCCAGGATCCGCTCTCGCTCGGGTGGCGTCGCCGGACGGAACATCCCCCGGTCCACGCCCCAGGACAGCGGCTTGACCCTCTCGGCGGGGATCTTGAAGCGTTCCTGGATCGTGCGGGCGGCCGTGCTCGAGGAGGGCAGCACCACGTCGACCGAGCGCAGCGCGCCGCGAGCCAGCAGCCAGAGGAAGGGTGACGTCCGGGAGTGCAGGAAGACGTCGCCGCCCCACGGGAAGAGGATCCTCGGCACACCGCGGCAGCGCGCGACCGCGGGTCCGTAGCTCGTGACCTCGTGGCCGAAGGCGAACAGCGGATCGAGCGACAGCGCCGCCTGTGCGAGAGGCCCCGAGTCGAAGAGCGGGCCGACGAACCACGGGTACCAGCCCTCGGAGCGCGGCCTGCCGGTGCGGCGGTGGTAGGAACTCCGAAAGGGCGCGTATCAGGGCGAGCTCGACCAGGTGTGAGGCGTGAATCAGCCGCGCGCGCAGCCAGCCGTGCGCCCCTCTCGGCATGACGTCGTTCCGGGTCAGCACGACGTCGAAGGCTCGCTCGCTCTCCGGGTCCGGGAGGTCGCGGGTCACGAGCGCAGTGCGGACCCCCTTGCTGCGCCAGAACTCGGCGAGCTGGCGCGGGAAGAGGCTGTTGGCGGCAGCGAGCTGAACCGCGGTGATGCGCGCCGGCCGGCGCTGTGTCGTGCGGGCGGTCAGGACCCACCGCGGTCCCTCGTCCAGGCACTCGGTCCGCCACGCAAGCTGCGGGTGCACGACACCGCTCCAGCGCTGGAACCAGCTCCCCCTCATCTCGGCGACGTCGTGGACCTCGAAGCTGACGAGGTCGTCGTGGCGGGACAGCAGCACGCCCTCGTTCTTGACCAGGAAGAGGTTGATCCGGTACTGCCCCTGGTTGAGCAGGTCGCCCGGGATGCGACAGATGCTCCGGTACACGCCGCGCGGGAAGGGGCGGCCGTGCCAGCTCGGCTCGTTGACCGAGGTCGAGCTGAAGACGGTGAGGCCGTGCTGGTCGATGAGCTCGAAGCTCAGGTTCAGGCGGAGGTCGGCCTCGATCGTGCGGTACTCGAAGCTGAGGTCGACCGGGGAGCGAACCGTGATCTGCTCGGGCTCGGGGGTCGCGGCCGCGGCGGCGACCACGACGCTGCGCAGCCGGACCGCCTCGTTGCCGGGCGCCTCGTCGAGCGTCGCCCAGGAGCGCCGGTTTTCGGGCGTGGTGAGGGATCGTGTGTACTCGCGGACGATCGACTGCGCTCCGCCGTCGCCCGCGATGCGCCCGGCTGTCGATCCACAGCGCCCGGTCGCAGAGCCCCTGGATCGCCACCATGTTGTGGCTGACGAAGAGCACGGTCCGGCCGCGGCTGGGCGACGTCGCCCATCTTGCCGAGGCACTTCTTCTGGAAGGCGAGCGTCGCCGACCGCGAGCACCTCGTCGACGAGCAGGATCTCGGGCTCGAGGTGGGCGGCCACCGCGAAGGCGAGCCGCAGGTACATGCCCGAGGAGTAGCGCTTGACCGGCGTGTCGATGAACTTCTCGACCTCGGCGAAGCTCACGATCTCGTCGAACTTGGCCGCGATCTCGGCCCGCCGCATGCCGAGGATGGCGCCGTTGAGGAAGATGTTCTCGCGGCCGGTGAGCTCGGGGTGGAAGCCGGTGCCGACCTCGAGCAGGCTGCCGACGCGGCCGCGGATCTCGGCCCGGCCGGTGGTCGGCTCGGTGATCCGCGACAGGATCTTGAGCAGCGTGGTCTTGCCGGCGCCGTTGCGGCCGATGATGCCGACCACCTCGCCCGGCGCGATCTCGAACGAGACGTCGCGCAGGGCCCAGATCGACGCCGTTTCAGTGTCCGGACGCGCGCGACCGAGCGAGCGCAGCCGGCCGACCAGGGACTCCCGCAGCGAGCCGAAGGAGCGCTGCTCGCCGAGCCGGTAGCGCTTGCCCATCCCCTCGACGCGGATCGCCGGCGCGCTCATCGCGCGACTCCGGACGCGGCGGTGGCAGCAGGCTCACACCACATCGGCGAAGAACCTCTCGACGCTGCGGAAGTACACGGCCCCGGTCAGCAGCAGCACGAGCGCCGCCAGGACGCCGGTGGCGACGAGCGGCCAGGGCTGGGTGTCGACGCCGACGGTCGCCCAGCGGAAGGCCTCGACGGCGCCCGCCATCGGGTTGAGGCCGTAGAGCCAGCCTGGCAGCCCGAGACGCTCGAGCCGCGGGACGACCGTGCTCGCCGGGTAGATCACCGGGGTGACGAAGAGCCACATCTGGACCGCGAAGGGCACCACGAAGCGGACGTCGCGGTACTTGACGTTGAGGGCGGACAGCCAGAGCCCGGTGCCGACCGCGGTGATCAGCGCGAGCGCCGCCGGGATCGGCAGGGCCAGGAGCCGGACGGCTGAGGCCGAGCCCGGAGACGACGGCGGTCACCAGCAGCACCGCGCTCGCGATCGCCAGGTCGAGCAGCCCGGCGGTGACCGAGGCCACCGGCACCATCACGCGCGGGAAGTAGACCTTGGTGATGAGGTGGGAGGAGCCGACCAGGCTGTTCGAGGCGAGGCTCAGGCCCTGGGCGAAGAAGCTCCACAGCACCATGCCGGCGAAGGAGAACGCGGCGTAGGGCACGCCGTCGGAGGCGATGCCGGCGATCCGGCCGAAGAAGAGCGTGAACACCGCGGCGGCGGCGAGCGGCTGGAGGACCGCCCACGCCGCGCCGAGCACGGTCTGCTTGTAGCGGATGGTGACGTCGCGCCAGATCAGGAACTGGAGCAGCTCGCGGTACGCCCACAGCTCGGCGAGCCGCATGGCCCCGAACCGGCCGGCAGGCTCGATGACCACCAGCTCGCCGCGCACGTCCTCGGGTGTGGCTGGATTCACGACAGCGTGTGTCTCCGTGCCGGCCGGAGGCGCGCGCCCACGCGGGGCGGCCCGCTCGGCGATCCGACCGTCACCCAGCGATTATAGCGTGCGAATCGAGCCACTTCCGTGACGTCGCGCAGGCCGGGTCGGTGGTAGCATGAGAGGGACGAGGCAGCGCGTCGATCGCACCCGGCGACCGGTCCGCGCGGTCGGGCCGCGGCCGGGACGCGCGCCGGGCCGCCGCTGCGCAGCCGAGGGACCATCAGGAGTGGCCAGCTCGACAACCGACCCACACTCCGAGCACACCGGGCAGGTCGGCGTTGTCGTCGTCAGCTTCAACTCCGAGGAGCAGCTGCCGGCCTGCCTCGCGGCGCTGTGCGGGGCGGCCGGGGTCGCCGCGGTCGTGGTGGTCGACAACGCGTCGCGCGACCGCTCGGTCGAGCTCGTCCGCTCGATCGCCGATCCGCGGGTCCGCCTGCTCGCCCTCGACGTCAACACCGGCTTCGCCGGCGGCTGCAACCGCGGCCTCGCGGCGCTGCCGCGCGAGCTCCCGTGGGTGGCGTTCGTCAACCCCGACGTTGTCGGTCTCCGCCGACTGCCTGAGCGCCGCGACGGCGGTCGCCGATCCGACCGTCGCCGGGGTCGCGCCGCGGCTGATGCGGCCCGACGGCGTGACCGTGGACAGCGTCGGCCAGCTGCTCGACCGCCGCACCCTCGAGGTCCGCGACCGCGGCTACGGTCAGCCGCTGAGCCCCCCGCTGCTCGAGCCCCGCCCGGTGCTGGCGGCCTGCGGCGCGCTCGCCGTGTACCGGCGGGCCGCCCTCGACGCGGTGGCCGACGACGGCGGGCCGTGGGCCGGACATTACTTCTGCTTCTGGGAGGACCTCGAGCTCGGCTGGCGGCTCACCAACCGCGGCTTCTCGGTGCTCGCCGCCCCGCACGCGGTCGCGGTCCACGGCCGCGGCGCCGGCGCCGAGCCGGGGCAGGGACCGCTGCGCTGGCGGCGGCCGCCGGAGCTCGAGGCCTGCGTGCTCTCGAACCGCTGGATGACCCTCATCCGCCACCTCCACCCGGCCGACCTGGCGCGGCGGCTGCCGGTGCTGCTGGCCTTCGACCTCGCGATGACCGTGCTCGGCGTGGCGCGCCGGCCGCGGCTGCTCGGCCACCTCCGGCGCCGGCTCCCGCTCGTGTATCGTGAGCTCGGCCGGCGGGAACTTCTTCCCCGGAAGCGATTGTCCGAGCTGCCATGGTGATCCAGCTGATCCTCGGTTTCCTGCTCGCCTATGCGCTGGCGCGCATGGGCACGCCGATGGCCCGCGAGGCGGCGCTGCGCTTCGGCGTCGTCGACCGTCCCGACGGCCACCTCAAGAACCACGACGAGCCGGTGGCCTACCTCGGGGGGCTCGCGGTCTTCACCAGCTTCCTGCTGTCGCTCGGCATGATCTTCGAGTTCGACCACGAGCTGCTGGCGCTGGTGCTGGCCTCGACCATCGTCACCGCGGTCGGCCTCATCGACGACTTCGGCGTGCTCACGCCGAAGCCGAAGATGCTGGGGCAGGTCGTGGCGGTGTTCGTGCTGCTCAAGGCCGGGGTGATCCTGCAGCTCGTCTTCCTGCCCTGGTGGGCGCGCTACCTGATCACCATCGTCTGGCTGCTCGGCATCTCCAACGCCTTCAACCTGCTCGACATCATGGACGGGCTGGCGAGCGGGGTCGGCTTCATCGCCGGCAGCTTCCTGCTCGTGGTGGCGGTGCTCAACGGGCGCTGGGTGGTGGCCGCCTTCACGGTCGCCCTGCTCGGCGCCCTGGTCGGCTTCCTGCGCTTCAACTTCCCGCCGGCGAGCATCTACCTCGGCGACTGCGGGAGCCTCTTCATCGGGCTGTCGCTGGGCGCGCTGGCGATGGTCATGCACTACACCGACTCGAGCCCGCTCGGCTTCCTGGCGCCGCTCTACATCCTCGCCCTGCCCTTGATCGACACCGTGTACGTGATCGTGCTGCGGCTGCGCGCCGGCCGCCGGATCTACCACGGCAGCCCGGACCACTTCCCGCTGCGGCTGCGCCGGCGGCTCGGCGGCTCGACGACCCGCACCGTGCTCGTGGTCTATGCGGCGGGCGCGGCTCTGGGCGCGATCGGCCTGCTGGTGATGGTGCTCGACCCGATGGCGACCGTCGCCGTGACCGCGGTGGTCGGGGCGCTGGTGATCGCCGCCCTGGTCTGGCTCGCGCGGGTCCCGATGGGGGCGTGATGTCGGCGACCGTCGTTCTCGGCGGCGGCCTGACCGGGCTGGTGGCCGCGGAGCGGCTGTCGGCGGCCGGCCTCCCCGCCGTGGTCCTCGAGCGGGAGCCGGAGCCGGGTGGCGCCTGCCGCACGGTCGAGCGCGACGGCTTCCACTTCGACTTCACCGGCCACCTGCTGCACATCGCCCGGCCGGAGACTGAAGGCTATCTCCGGGAGCTCGGGGTGTGGGACGAGCTCGAGCTCCACCAGCGGCGCGCCGCGGTGGTCGTCGGCGGCCGCCAGACCCCGTACCCGATCCAGATCCACACCGCCGCCCTCGCCCCCGAGGTGCGGCGCGACTGCCTGCTCGGCTTCATCCGCGCGTGGGCCCGCCAGGAGCGGGAGGGCGCCGAGCCGCCCGACTTCGCGACCTGGGTGCAGGAGCGCTTCGGCGAGGGTCTCGCGCGCCACTTCTTCGTGCCCTACAACGAGAAGCTCTACCGGGCGCCGGCCGAGGAGCTCAGCCTGGACTGGGTCGGCCGCTACGTGCCCAGGCCGACCCTCGAGGAGGTCGTCGACGGCGCCCTCGGCCTCCACGACCGGCCGGTCGGCTACAACGCCACCTTCCGCTACCCGAGGCGCGGCGGCATCCGGCTGCTCCCGGACGCGGTCGCCCGGCGGGTGCCCGGGCTCGAGCTGGGCAGCCGGGCCGTGGCCCTCCACCTCGGCGAGCGCTGGGTCGAGACGGCGGGCGGCCGGCGCCTCGCCTTCGACCGCCTGGTCAGCACGGTGGCGCTGCCGGGGCTCGTCGACCTGCTCGTCGGGGGCCTGCCCGACGAGGTGGCGGCGGCGCGCGCCGCCCTGCGCTGGGTGCGGGTGCTGGACGTCGCCCTCGGGGTCGAGGGCGAGGCGCCCTCGCCGGAGCACTGGCTCTACTTCCCGGACCGCGAGCTGCCGTTCTACCGGGTCGGCTTCCCGTCGAACCACGGCCGGCTCGCGCCGGAGGGCTGCCACACGGTCTCGATCGAGCTCAGCCTGGACCCTGGCGGGGCGCGGGTGGCGGAGGAGGCGGCAGCCGCGGAGGCCGCGCTCGCCGCGATCGGCCTGCTCGATCGCGGACGAGTGCGGGTCCGCGTGTCGACCGTCATCGATCCGGCCTACGTGGTGTTCGACCACCGGCGCCGGCCGGCACTGGCCGCGCTGCGCCGCTTCTTCGACGACCACGGCGTGCTGCTCGCCGGCCGCTGGGCGGAGTGGAAGTACTCGGCGATGGAGGACGCCATCCTCGACGGCATGGCGGTCGCGAGGAAGATCAGTGAGGGCTGACACGAGATCAGGGTGGGCGGACGCTATCCCCCAGATCCTAGCCCCTAACCCCTGGGGGGCTGGGGGCTAGCCATGCGCACCCGCGTCCTCCACGTGATCACCCGTCTCGAGCCGGGGGGAGCCCAGCACAACACCCTCTACACGGTCGAGCACCTCGATCGCGAGCACTTCGAGCCGGCCCTGGCGTGGGGGCCGGGAGACCCGCTCGACGAGGCGGCGGCGGCGATCCCGGACCTGCGCCGCGAGCCGGTGCCGGAGCTCGTCCGCCCGCTCGTACCCGCGCTCGACCTGCGCGCGCTGCGCCGCCTGCTCGAGATCATCCGGCGGCTCCAGCCCGACATCGTCCACACCCACTCCTCCAAGGCCGGCGTGCTCGGCCGGCTGGCGGCGCGGATCGCTCGCACCCCGGTCGTGGTGCACTCGATCCACGGCTTCGGCTTCACGCCCCTCCAGGCCGCTCCGGTGCGAGCGCTGTTCGTGGTCGCCGAGCGCGTGATGGCGCGCTGGACGGACCACTTCATCGCGGTGTCGGAGAACAACCTCCGGGAGGGAGCGGCGCTCGGCGTGGTCCCGCCGGAGCGGGCGTCCGTGATCCGCTCCGGCATCGAGCTCGAGCGATTCCGTCGCGCATCCGGCGGCAGCGAGGCCCGGCGCCGGTTGGGGTTGCCGGAGACCGCGCCGCTGGTCGTCCAGATCGGCAACTTCAAGCCGCAGAAGGCGCCGCTCGACTTCGTGCGGGTCGCGGCCGCGGTGGCGCGGCAGGTGCCCGAGGCCTGGTTCGTGATGGTCGGCGACGGCGTGCTGCGGCCCGCGGCCGAGGAGCTGGCGAGCGAGCTCGACGTCGCCGGCCGGATGGTGTTCTGCGGCTGGTGGGACGACGTCCCGGGGCTGCTCGCGGCGAGCCGGGTCTCGGTGCTGACCTCGCGCCATGAGGGCCTGCCGCGGGCGGCGGTGGAGTCGCTCGCGGCCGCCGTGCCGGTGGTGGCGACCGCGGTGGACGGCACGCCGGAGGTGGTGCGGCACGGCCGCAACGGCTTCCTGGCCGAGGCCGGGGACGTCGCCTCCCTGGCGCGCCGGGTGTGCGCGCTGCTGCGCGACGACGAGCTCCACCGGCGGTTCGCGGCGGCCGCGCCGGATGGCCTCGAGGACTTCGACATCGATCGCATGGTGCGCCAGCAGGAGGAGCTCTACCGATGGCTTCTTGGCCGCAGCCGCTCGTGATCCTCTACGCCTTCGCGGTGGGGGCGGTGGTCGGCTCGTTCCTCAACGTGCTGATCTGGAGGGTGCCGCGCCGGATGTCGATCGTGCGGCCCGCCTCGCACTGCCCGGCCTGCAGCGTCCCCATCCGCTGGTTCGACAACGTGCCGATCCTGTCGTGGCTCGTCCTGCGGCGGCCGCTGCCGGAGCTGCCGGGGAAGGATCGCGGTGCGCTACCCGCTGGTCGAGGCGGTGGCCGGGCTGCTCGCAGTCGCCGCCCTGCTGCGCTACGGGGTCACCCTCGCCGGCCTCGAGGCGCTGGTCTTCTCGTGGATCTCGCTGGCGCTCGGCCTGATCGACCTCGAGCACCAGCTCCTGCCCGACGTCATGACCTACCCGTCGATCGCCTTCGGCCTCCTCTGCGCCGCGCTCGGGGGCCTCGTGACCCTCCCCGACGCCGCGCTCGGGGCGCTGGTCGGGGCCGCCGTCCCGACGCTGGTGATCGTGCTCTACAAGCTGGTGCGCGGGATCGAGGGGATGGGCTGGGGGGACGTCAAGTACCTGGCCGCGATCGGCGCGGTGGTCGGCCTGCGCGACTGCCTGTGGGTGCTGGTGGTGGCGGCCGTGCTCGGGGCGCTGGTCGGCCTGGCGCTGATCGTCGCCGGCCGCGGCAGCGGGCGGACCGCGCTCCCCTTCGGCAGCTTCCTCGCGCTCGCGGTCCTGGTCTGGCTCTACCTGCCGTCCGGCTGGATGCCGCCGCTGCTGCTGCGGTAGGCCGCGGCGATCGCCGCCTCGAGGTCGCGCTCCTGGTGGGGCAGCACGGTGCGCAGGTCGAGCACGACGGCGTCGTCCTCGATCCGCCCGACCACCGGCGGCTCGCCGAGGCGGAGCGGCGTCGAGCAGGCGCTGGCCCCCCTCGAGGGTGAGCCCGTAGCTCGCCACGGTCTGCTCCGGGGTGGTGCCGCCGCCGAGCGTGGCCCGGGTGGCCCGGCCGCGTGCCGGCACGCCGTGGCTCGCCAGGCGGCGTGCGATCCGCCGCGCCCGCCGCGCCAGCGTCTCGACCGGCTCGGCGAGCATCGCGTAGAGCGGGATCTCGTCGAGGCGCCCGCTCTGGTGGGCGCGCAGCACCTGGTCCATCACGACGAGCGCCGTCTTGTCCGGCCGCAGCGCGCGGTACATCGGGTGGGCGCCGAGCGGCTCGACCCACTGCCGGCCGCCGACCACGATGCCGGCCTGGGGCCCGCCGAGCAGCTTGTCGCCGGAGAAGCAGACGAGGTCCGCACCGGAGGCGAGCAGCGAGGCGACGGTCGGCTCGTCGCCGAGACCCCAGCGGCGCAGGTCGTGGAGGTTGCCGGAGCCCTGGTCGACCACCATCGGCAGGCCGAAGCTGTGCGCGAGCTCGGCGATGTCATGGAGCGGAGGCTCGGCGGTGAAGCCGACGATCGTGAAGTTGGAGTGGTGCGCCGACAGGATCGCCGCGGTCGAGCCGGTGATCGCCCGCCGGTAGTCCTCGAGGTGGGTGCGGTTGGTGCACCCGACCTCGACCAGGCGGGCGCCCGAGGCCGCCATCACCTCGGGCAGGCGGAACGAGCCGCCGATCTCGATCAGCTGGCCGCGCGACACGATCACCTCGCGCCCGTGGGCGACTGCGCTCAAGATCAGCAGCAGCGCGGCCGCGTTGTTGTTGACCATGACCGCGCTCTCCGCCCCGCACAGGCGGGCGAGGCGCCCGGAGAGCGGCGCCAGACGCTGGCCGCGTCCGCCAGCGGCAATGTCGTACTCGAGGGCGAGGTATGATGCTAGCGAGCGAGGGAGGTCGCCTGGGAGCGGAGCACGGCCGAGGTTGGTGTGGATGAGGACGCCGGTCGCGTTGACGACCTCCGGGTAGGCAGGACGGGTCCAGCCGTCGAGAACGGCGAGAACCTCGGCCGGAAGTGTTGCGCAGGCCTGGTCGACCGCCTCGGCAGCGAGCTCGCCCTCCGCGATCCGGTGGCGCAGCTCGTCGGTGGCGGCGCGGCAGGCTTCCATGACGCTTTCGCGGCCGTGGCGGGTGATCGCCTCGCGCAGCGCAGGGTGGTCGAGGAGACGATGAACGGCGGGAATGCGACGAAGCGCGGCCTGCACGGTGCGGATTGTAGCAGGGGGTCCGGATGAAGCTCGGCGAGCAGCTCGCGATCCTCGAGCGCGCCCTGCAGACGCTGACCCGGGACTGGGAGCGCTTCTTCGCGGGCGACCTCAGGGTGCCGCCGCACGACGATGGTGATCGCCTCGGCCGGCGGCTGCGGCTGCTTGCCGAGAGCTCCGCCGGCAGCCGGGTCGAGCGCTTCCGGCTGGAGCAGCTGCAGCATCGCTTCCAGAGCTACCTGCAGAACTGGGAGCGCATGGCACGTGACCGCGAGGAGGGCCGGGCTCGGGCCGGCGCCGCCGGCCGACCGGGCGTGGAGCGGACGGCGCCGCCGACAAACGCCGCCGCCGCGGGGGCCGTAGACGATCAGGGAGGGCCCGCCCTGTACGATCGCTACGTCGCCGCCAAGCTGGCGCTCGGGTTGGCGGTGGGGGTGGATCGCGAGGCCTTCGAGGCCCAGCTCGCGGCGCAGCGCGAGCGGCTGCGGCCCAAGCTGGGAGATGATGTGCTCTTCGAGGTGCTGGTCGAGGACGGCAAGGTCAGGCTCGCCGCGCGCACGAATCGGGCGCGATCGGGCCGGGAGTGACGGCATGAGGCGTGGGATTGCAACGATGTTGATGATCATCGCAGGCTGCTGGCTCGTGCCGGCGTTCGACGCAGTCGCCGGGGACGGGGAGGCGGGCGAGCCGAAGCCCCCGGTGTTCGTCCGCTGGCTGGTGCCGGGCGACCCCGGCGACGAGACGATCCGCGACTACTGGGAGCGCTCGCAGCGCGGCGAGCTGAGCCCTGCCGGCCTGGTCGATCTCGGCACGATGCTCTTCGAACGCGGCTACCCGAAGGACGCGCTCGAGATGTACCGGGAGGCGCTCCACCGCGACAAGAAGCTCTACGAAGCGTGGCTGCGGATCGGCGTGGTCGAGCACCGCGCGCGCGAGTATGAGGACGCCAGACGCGCCTACAACAAGTGCCTCGACCTGATGAGCGGGCACGGCTGGTGCAACTTCTACCTCGGCCTGCTCGAGGAGCAGACCGGCCATCCCAGCAAGGCCCTCGAGCACTTCGAGAAGGCCTACGAGCACGCGCCCGGGCTCTCCGATCCCAAGGTCAACCCCGAGGTGCTGCAGTCGAACCTGCAGGTCGGAGCTGCTGTCAAGCAGAGCTCTGAGGAGCGTTTTACCGCCGCGGCTCCCCTCGCGTTCCTCGAACCGAAGCAGGTGCAGGAGGTGCGGCAGCAGTACCTGCCGACGCCCACCCCCAGCCCGACCCCGACCGCGACGCCTGTCGCCACCCCGACGCCACTGGCCCGTAGCACGGTGCGGCCGACCCCCGCCGCCTCGCCTCGCGGCGGCGCCACCGGCGCCACCGGTGCCGACGAGGAGGTTGCGCCGTCCTCGCGGGTCCGCCCGCGGCGGCCGAGCGGCACCGCGCCACGGCCGACCCCGGGACCAGTCGACGAGTCGTCTCCCTATGGCGTGCGCCGCCCGAGCGACTCGAGCGGGATCGTCGGCGGCGGTGTGCGCCCGGTCTCGCCCGAGGCCTCCCTCCATCCGTGGTGGCGGAAGATGCCGGAGTGGATCCTGGCGTTCGTGTAAGGCGCGAGGCCTCCGAGCGCCACCCCCGTCCGCTTCCGCATCCGCTTCCGCGCCCGGTCGTCGGCAGCCCAGGCAGAGCGTCTGCGTCGGAAGCGGAAGCGGGCGCGGAAGGGGAAGCGGGCATCGGCCGCTCGTGAATTGCAGGCGAGCAGCTACCATGTCCCCATGACGCCGCCCCTGGCTGCGGAGCCGCCCTTCGATCCGGCGTGGCTGGACACCCTCGCCGGAGCCTGCCGTAGCCTCACCGCCGCAATGCCCCGGCTCCAGGACCTCTACCTCGAGCGCCGGCTCGAGCTCAAGACCTACGCCCTTGCCGGCTCCTGCCATGCCGAGGAGAGCCGGAGCGAGGGCGCGGCGGCGCGCTGGCGGTACCCTTCGCGAACCACCCTCCATGCGCGCACCGGCTGCTCAGCGCCGGCGCTCGAGGATCTGCTGTCCCGGCACGCCCGGCGGACCGTCCTGCCGCGGTCGCGGCCGGCGGCCCCGGTCGCGATCGAGCCGCCCCCCGGGTGGCGCGACTGGGCGGCCTCGACCCTGGCGCGCGCCCGGAGCCGACACTGCACCGTGCGCTTTCTCGCCCGCCGCGCGGTGGTGGTGGGCCCCGACCGCTGGGCCGCCGTGTCCTGCCCGCCGCTGGTGAGGGTCGAGCTGGAGGGCGAGCCCCCGGCGGCGCTGCTCGCCGTGTGGGGGCATCCCACGCTCGAGCCCTGGCTGTCCGAGCTCTTCGCTCCAGCGCCGGCCCGCCGCTGGCGCCCGGAGGGGGGCCTCACGGTGCCGGTGCTCATGGGCGCAGGCACCGCCGGGGTGCTGCTCCACGAGCTGATCGGCCACCTCACGGAGTCCGACCTGGTGCTGTCCGGGGACTCGCCGCTCGCGGCGCTGTCCGGCGCAGCCGTCACCGCGGTGGCGATCGACGTCGCCGACGACCCCTGCCGCAGCGACCTCCCGGGAGCGTTCAGCTGTGACGACGAAGGCGTGGCGGCGGCCCAGCTCCCGCTGGTGCGGGCCGGCCGGCTCGTCGGCTGGCTGTGCGACGGCGCCGGCGCCCTCCGTCTCGACGCGCCCGACGGCCGAGGCCGTCGGGCGTCGTGGGCGCGGCCGCCGGTGCCGAGGCTGTCGAACCTGATCGTGGCGCCGGGCACCACCGCGCCCGAGGACCTCCAACGCGGGCTCCGCGAGGGTCTGCTGGTGACCCGGCTCGGGGGGGCCACGGTCGACCCGCTGTCGGGCCGCATCGTGCTCCGCGTCGAACGCGGCTGGGAGCTGCGCCAGGGCCGCCGGCGCCGGCCGCTCGAGCCCTTCGAGCTGACCGGCGGCGCCCTCGATGTCCTCGCCCACATCGAGCCGGTGGTGGGGAGCGACCCCACCCCCGACTGGCGGCTCGGCTGGTGCGTCAAGGACGGCGTGCCGCTACCGACCGGCTCCGAGGCTCCCACCCTGCTCGTCCACCGCCTCGAGGTGCTGTGAGTGGCCGCTCCAGCCGACTCCCGCCACCAGGAGCGCCTGCGCAGCGCCGCCGCCACCGCCCGCGACGTCCTCACCCGCAGCGGGCCCTGCCGCTTCGAGGTCTTCACCAAGGCATCGCTGACCCGGGAGGTGGAGGTGGCGCCCGACGAGCCGCCCCGCGAGCTCGAGGTCGAGGAGATGGGGGTGGCTGTGCGCACGACCCGGGGCGGCCGCGCCGGCTTCGCGGCCGCCTCCGGGCTCGACGCCGACGCCGCGCGCCGCGCCATCGCCGGGGCCTTCGCGGTCGAAGAGGAGCTCCCGTTCGACCCGCTGCCGCCGGCGCGGCTGCTGGCCGCCGCCGAAACCCGGACGACCCGGGGGCTGCCGCCGCGGGGCTGGGCCAGCCACGCCGGGGTCGAGCTCGCGCGTTCGGTCACCGCAGTCTCCGGCGGGCGGCTGCGGCTGCGGCGCTGCCTGTTCCAGGAGGGCAGCTTCTCGTGGCTGATGCAGACCGGCGAGGGCTTCGTGGCGAGCTTCGACGGCACGGCGTGCTCACTGCTGACCGAGGTCCAGCCGGCGGAGGGCCGCGGCGGCGTGTGGCGGGAGTGGCACCACGTCGCCGATCCGGCCGCGCTCGATCCGGCGGCGGCGGCGCGGCGGATCGCGGATCGCGCCCTGCTCGTGCAGGGCAGGGTCGCCACCGCCTCGGGGCTGGTCAGCCTCATCCTGGCGCCGGAGGTGGTGGCCCGCCTGCTGACCGCGCTGTCCCCGCTGCTGGTGGCGTGCCGCGACCGGCGCGATCCCGTGTCGAAGCTGCTCGACGCCTCGGGGAGGCTCGCCTCCGAGGCGCTGACGCTCCTTGACGACCGGCTCGACCCGGAGGCGCCGACTCACCGGCCCGTGCGACGGCGAGGGCCTGCCGGCGGCGCGGACGCTGCTCGTCGAGCGCGGGATTCCGCGCCACCGGCTCGCCTCCTACCGCGATGCTCTGGCCTACGGGGAGACGCCGCGCGGGGGCGCGCTCCGGCTGTCGTACCGCGACTACCCCTCGACCGGGATCGCCAACCTCCGCGTGTCGACC
Source organism: uncultured Holophagae bacterium (assembly GCA_963754985.1). GTDB lineage: Bacteria > Acidobacteriota > Thermoanaerobaculia > Thermoanaerobaculales > Sulfomarinibacteraceae > FEB-10. The sequence continues at coordinate 139,102 of CAVWIJ010000012.1, forward strand.
GAGCACGGGTCGCCGCCGGCCGAGCTGCTGCGCGCCGCCGGCACCGCGCTCTACCTGCTGCGGCCGCTCGCGCCGGTCCTGGTCGACTTCGGCGCCGCGAGCTACCGGATCGTGGCCGCGGGGGTCTGGCTCGACAGCGGCCGGGTGCGGGGCTGGCACCCGGTGGTCGAGCTGCGCGGCAGCCTGTCGCGGCTGCTCGGCCGCATCGAGGCGGTCGGCACCGACCTGGCGTGGTTCCAGGCTGATCGGGGTGCGGTCGGCGCGCCGTCGCTGCTGATCTCGAGCCAGCCGGTGATGGGCTAGTCATCGCCACTCGAGAATCCCGCTCTTTCCTACCCGCTTCCGCGCCCGCTTCCGCCTCCGTGCCCGAGTTCCGCCGTTCCGTACAGCTTCCGCCTGCCCACGCGCTTCCGCGCCCGCTTCCGACGGCTTGAGCGGTGAGAGCTGTCGCATCGGGCGCGGAAGCGGAAGCGGGCGCGGAAGCGGGAAGGGGAACGGGGAAGCGGGTGGTGGCCATATCACCTTTCACGTATCACCTCATCACTGGCCCGGAAGCGGGCGCGGAAGCGGAAGCGGGACAAGCTGACGGCCGGACCTCGCCGCCGGCGCGGTCGTGGCGGCTTGTGGCGTAGAATGGCACTCCAGTCCGATCACGGCGCCGCCCGCCTGGGCAGCGGCCACAGTGTACGGGGAGGCGATGCATGGGCCGGGATGTGCTCGAGCGACTCGAGAAGCGGCTGGCCGCCAACCGGCTCGGCGGCGGCCAGGACAAGGTCGAGCGTCAGCACGAGCAGGGCAAGCTGACCGCGCGCGAGCGCATCGAGCAGTTCCTCGACGAGGGCTCCTTCGAGGAGATCGACGCCCTGGTCGAGCACCGCTGCGCCGACTTCGGCATGGACGACAAACGGATCGCCGGCGACGGCGTGGTGGCGGGTCACGGCCGGGTCGACGGCCGGCCGGTCTTCGTCTTCGCCCAGGACTTCACCGTCTTCGGCGGCTCGCTGTCCGAGACCAACGCCGCCAAGATCTGCAAGATCATGGACCTGGCGATGAAGGTCGGGGCGCCGGTCATCGGGCTCAACGACTCCGGCGGCGCCCGCATCCAGGAGGGCGTCGCCTCGCTGGCCGGCTACGCCGACATCTTCCTGCGCAACACTCTCGCCTCGGGCGTGGTGCCGCAGATCTCGGCCATCATGGGCCCGTGCGCCGGCGGCGCCGTCTACTCGCCGGCGATCACCGACTTCGTGTTCATGGTCGAGCAGAGCTCGTACATGTTCGTCACCGGGCCCGAGGTCATCAAGACCGTCACCCACGAGGAGGTCACCAAGGAGAAGCTCGGCGGGGCCATGACCCACAACTCGGTGTCCGGCGTCGCCCACTTCGCCGCCCGCAACGACACCGAGTGCCTGGCCGGCATCCGCCGCCTGCTCTCCTACCTGCCCTCCAACAACGCCGAGCAGCCGCCCCTCGTGCCGACCTCGGACCCCCTCGACCGCGAGATCGCCGAGCTCGACAGCTTCGTCCCGACCGACCCCAACAAGCCCTACGACATCAAGAAGGTCATCCGCTGGGCGGCGGACGACGGCGAGTTCTTCGAGGTGCACGAGCACTTCGCCAAGAACATCGTGGTCGGCTTCGTGCGCCTCGGCGGCCGCGCGGTCGGGGTGGTCGCCAACCAGCCGAACCACCTCGCCGGCGTGCTCGACATCAACTCCTCGATCAAGGGCGCGCGCTTCGTGCGCTTCTGCGACGCCTTCAACATCCCGCTGTGGATCGTCGAGGACGTCCCCGGCTTCCTGCCCGGGACCGCCCAGGAGTGGGGCGGCATCATCCGCCACGGCGCCAAGCTGCTCTACGCCCTCGCCGAGGCCACGGTGCCCAAGGTCACGGTGATCACGCGCAAGGCCTACGGCGGCGCCTACTGCGTGATGGGGTCGAAGCACATCCGGACCGACGTCAACCTCGCCTTCCCGACCGCGGAGATCGCGGTGATGGGGCCGCAGGGGGCCGTCAACATCCTCTACCGCAGCGAGATCCAGAACGCCCCGGATCCGGAGGCCGAGCGCGCGCGGCTGGTCGCGGAGTACCAGGAGAAGTTCGCGAACCCCTTCGTCGCCGCCGAGAAGGGCTACCTGGACGAGGTCATCCTGCCGCGCCTGCTGCGGCGCAAGCTGGTGGCGGCCTTCACCTTGCTGCAGACCAAGCGCGACTCCATGCCGTCGAAGAAGCACGGGAACATCCCGCTGTAGGGGTGAGGGGACAGGGATCAGGGATGCGACGAATCCGGTCGGGCGCGGGCGCGGGCGCGGAAGCGGAAGCGGGCGGGGGTGCGGTCCCTCACCCCCAACCCCTAACCCCTAGCCCCTGGGGGGGAGGGCGGCGGTGAAGCTCCTCATCGCCAACCGCGGCGAGATCGCGGTCCGGATCATCCGCGCCTGCCGGGAGATGGACATCGCGACGGTGGCCGTCTACTCCGAGGTCGACCGGATGTCGCCGCACGTCCTGATGGCGGACGAGGCCTTCGGCATCGGCCCGGCGCCGGCGGCGGAGAGCTACCTCTCGATCGAGCGCCTGCTCGACGCGGCCCGGCGCTCGGGCGCCGACCTCGTCCATCCCGGCTACGGATTCCTGGCCGAGAACGCCGGCTTCGCCGAGGCGGTGGAGGCGGCCGGACTGACCTGGATCGGCCCGCCGCCGGCGGCGATCCGGCTGATGGGCTCGAAGACCGAGTCCCGCAAGCTCGCCCGGGCGGCCGGCGTGCCGCTGATCCCGGGGCTGCTCGAGCCGCTCGAGGACCTCGCCGAGCTCGAGGCCTTCGTCGATGAGCACGGCCTGCCGGTGCTGCTGAAGGCGGTGGCCGGCGGCGGCGGCAAGGGCATGCGGACGGTCCGCGAGCGCCACGAGCTCGCCCCGGCCTTCGACCGCGCCCGCTCGGAGGGCAAGGCGTTCTTCGGCGACGACCGGGTCTACGTCGAGCGGCTGGTCGACCGGCCCCGCCACATCGAGGTCCAGGTCGCGGCCGACGGCCACGGCAACGCGATCTTCATCGGCGAGCGCGAGTGCTCGATCCAGCGGCGCCACCAGAAGGTGGTCGAGGAGTGCCCGTCGCCGGTGGTCACGCCCGAGCTGCGGCGCCAGCTCGGTGAGGCGGCGCTGGCGATCGTCAAGGCGGCCGCCTACCAGTCGCTGGGAACAGTCGAGTTCCTGCTCGACCGGGACGGCCGCTTCTACTTCCTCGAGATGAACACCCGGCTCCAGGTCGAGCACCCGATCACCGAGGAGGTGTACGGCGTCGACCTGGTCTGCGAGCAGATCCGGCTCGCGCCTCGGCGAGCCGCTGTCGCTGCGCCAGGACGCACTCGAGCCGCACGGCCACGCCATCGAGTGCCGGATCTACGCCGAGGACCCGCTGCGCAACTTCGCGCCGTCGCCGGGGCGGATCAGCCTGCTCATCCGCCCCGACGGGCCGGGCGTGAGGGTCGACTCCGGGGTGATCAGCGGCAGCGTGGTGCCGCTCGAGTACGACCCGATGCTCGCCAAGCTGGTGGTGTGGGCTCCCGACCGGACGGCCGCGCTCGCCCGGCTGCGGCGGGCCCTCGACGAGTACCGGGTGCGGGGCATCGCCACCACCCTGTCGCTGTTCCGGGTGCTGGTCGACATGGAGGCCTTCCGGCAGGGCGACGTCCATACCGGCCTGCTCGACGATCTGCTGGCCTCGCGCCGCCTCGAGGAGCTGCACGGGCAGCAGGACCCGGAGGCCGAGCACGCCGCGGTGGTCGCCGTCGCGTGCCTGGCCTCGCTCGAGGCGCGCCGCCGGTCGGACGACCCCTTCGCCGCGGGTGAAAGCCGCTGGTGGAGCGAGGGCGTGCGCATCCAGCACGGGAGGTTCCCGCGATGAAGTGGGTGGTGCGCGGCAGCGGTGGGGCGCACGAGGTGACGGTCGAGCGCTCGCCCGACGGCTTCGAGGTCACCCTCGACGGCCAGCGCCACGGCGTCGACCTGATCCGGCTCAACGGCGCCGTCGCCTCCCTGCGCTTCGTCGAGGACGGGCGCAGCTTCCACGTCTCCTACGACCGCGGCCGCAACCACGACTGGCGGATCGGCGTCGGCGACCGCGAGTTCACCTTCGAGGTCCTGTCGCCGGTCGAGGCGATCGGGGCCGTGGCCTCGGCCCAGGGCCGCGGCGCGAGCGTCGTGACGGCGCCGATCCCGGGCAAGGTGGTCGCGGTCACGGTCAAACCGGGCGACGAGGTCGAGCCCGGCCGGCCGCTGGTGGTGCTCGAGGCGATGAAGATGGAGAACGAGCTCACCGCCGATCAGGCCGGCCGGGTGGCGGCGGTCCGGGTCGCCCCCGGCGACACCGTGGAGGCCGGCGCGGTCCTGATCGAGCTGGAGTAGCGGCTCTTCCCGCTTCCGGTTCCGCTTCCGCGCCCGCTTCCGACTCCATCCCCGCTTCCGCTTCCCTTCCCCGCCCGCTTCCGACTCACTGCGTTTCACGGGCGGAGCACGGAGTCTCTCCAGCCTCCCCTTTGTCCGCATACCGTTTTGGGAGACTCCGTGCTGGTGATGCGATGAGCTCGGGCGCGGAATCGAACCCGGACTCGGAAGCGGGCGCGGAGTGCGGGCCTTCGCCTACTTCGTGACGACGACACTCGTGGTCGTGAAGCCGGCCTGCCGGGTCATCTGGTCGAGCAGGGCGACCGAGACCTTGAAATTGCCCGCCTCCATGAGCAGGCTGGCCTGGACGCTGAAGCGCCGGCGCTGGGCCTCCTCGTAGTCGGCGGCGGCGACCCGCACCTCGTGCTCCTGGCGGACGACGTCGGACTGCTTGCCCTCGGTGTCGCGAGCCGCGATGAACAGCGACACCCGGCCGACGTAGTCGCCGCCCTCCGGCAGCAGAGCGATGTTGGCGAGCGGGAAGGAGAGCTTGAAGGGGACCGTCCAGCGGTCCTCGGAGGCCGGGGCCTGGTCGCCGGTCTCGAGCAGGATCTGGATCGGGTTCTCGTCGAGCGGGATCACGAGGCCGGTGAGCACCTTGTCCTGGACGCGGCTCTCCAGCGCCTTCTCCACGAAGCGGCGCTGGTAGCGGATGTCGTAGTCGGGGTGGCCGGGCACGGTCAGCTTGACCTGGTGCACCTTGTCGCTGCCGCTCATCTGCAGGTTGTAGCCGAGCGAGTAGTAGCTGTAGAAGTCCTGCTCGACGCGGTCGAGCCGGGGACGGATGTCGTTGGCGTTGACGATCGCGACCCCGCCGGTCTCCTCGGCGATGAAGCGCAGGGTGTCGACGTAGTTGTCGTGCTCCATCGAGGCGGCCACGGTGTCGCGCGGCGAGTGGTGCTCCGCCGAGCCCATGGCGACGTTCTCGAGGCCGCCGGCGCCGATCGTGTAGAGGGTGACGCCCTGGGCGTTGGCGTTCTTGACCAGCGAGTCATACTGCCGGTTCTGCGCGTAGCGCATCCCCTCGGTGACCATCCCGGGCTCGTTGTACGCGTTCGACAGGGCGTAGAAGAGGTCGAGGCCGGGGGTCATCGGCAGCCCGTTGGAGAGGTGCAGGATCATCTTCTTGCCGGGCAGGCCGGCGAGCAGGTTGATCGCCTCGCGGATCACGCCGAAGGTGAACTGCAGCCCGTTGAGCTCCTCCTCGGCGAAGCTCACGGCAAGGCCGCGCGCCTGGTTGAGGCTGGAGCTGCCGGACGAGCTCTGGGACTGGGTGAAGCGGTCGATCTCGTCGTAGACCTCGGTCCGCGCCGAGTCCCGGCTGGTGCGGCCGCCGGTGGTCATCTTGACCCCCTCGAGCGCGCCGAGGATTTCGGTCGAGTCGTCGGTGAACTCCTGCTCGATCTTGAGCGCGCGGTTGGTGCTGGCGACCATCATCTTGACCGGCGGCTTGGTGTTCTCGCGGACGAAGGTCCGCAGCTGGCCGAGCACCCGGTTGCGGTCGAGCGGTTGCAGGTTGTCGTTGTCGACCAGGATCATCACCCACACCGGCTGGATCTCGGTCAGCGGCGGCGCCTCGAGCTCCGTCCCCGGCTCGGCCGCGGGCGGCAGCGGCGGGCCTTCCTCGGCCTGGTAGTAGGAGCGGATGAGCTCTTCGGTGTAGAGCTGGAAGTTGGAGATCGGGCGCTCCTCGCCGTCGTGGAAGATGCGGAAGTCGTCCCTGGTCAGGTTGGTGACGGCCGCCCCCTGCTTGTCGGTGACGTAGGCGACGATGTTGACCACGGTCACCTCGAGCTCGTCGACGAAGGCGAGCCCGCCGATCGGCCGGATCGAGTCGCGGTCGTCCGCCGGCTGGTCCTGGCCGAGCACCAGCGAGCCGCCGGCGAGCAGGGCAGCAAGCAGCGCGCAGCGTGCGAGAGCTCTCACGATCCACCTCCGGCGAGCAGTCTACATGCAGCCCGATCTCGCCGGGTTTCCGAACAGCGGCCGGGGGCCGCATCCGGAATCTCGGACAGACCTGGCCACGGTCGCGCCGGCTCGCCGGTCACGGCCGGCTGCCCGGGGCGTCGTCCAAACCGAATGATGCCAGTTGAACTCGTTGAGTGGCAACAGGTTGAGTCGAAGTCTCCCGACGGTTGCCGCGCCGCCTCTCAGCTGCCTTCCGGGGGGCGGGGTGTTCCCTGCAGAGGTGGCACGGTGTATGCTTTGCGACCGTCTGGGTTGGATGCCCTCCGTTCGGGGGGCCGCGAGAAGAGTTTTTGAAGGAGGAGGAAGGACCCCGTCGAGACCGGGCTCCTCCATCCAGCATCGAAACGAGAGGAGGATTCGAAGGCGTGAGAATTGGTTGCGGTTGTGATCATTTGATTTCGGGGATTCAAGGAGGAATCATGAAGAAGGTACTCGCGATCTTCGTCTTTGCGGCGCTCCTGGGCGGCGGGCTCGCCTGGGCCCAGGAGACCACCGGCTCCGTCATCGGGACCATCACCTCCGAGGACGGCGCGACCATGCCGGGCGTGACGGTGACGATCTCCGATGCGGACACCGGATTCGAGCGGACGACCGTGACCAACACCGCCGGCGAGTTCCGCTTCGTCGCGCTGCAGCCTGCCACCTACGGGCTGCAGGCCACGCTCGACGGCTTCCAGACCTACAAGCGCGACATCGCGGTCTCCCTGGGCCGCACCGTGAAGAACGACTTCACGATGACGCTCGGAGCGTTCACCGACGTGATCGAGGTGACCGGCGAGGCGCCGATGGTCGACGTGACCTCGACGGTGACCGGCCTCACGGTGTCGACCGATGAGATGAACAACCGGCTCCCGATCGGCCGCGAGGCGACCCAGATCGCCATGCTCGCCCCGGCGTCGGTCTCCAGCGACAGCGCCTTCACCGGCAACAGCTCTGCCGGCGACCAAGGCCTACACCCCGGGCCAGCAGCGTGGTCTCGATCGAGCGGCACTCGGTGGCCGAGAACTCCTACCAGGTCAACGGCCTCAACCTGACCAACTTCCGCAACGGGCTCGGCTCGAGCTTCGTGCCCTTCGAGTTCATGGAGGAGGTGCAGGTCAAGACCGGCGGCTACGAGGCGGAGTTCGGCCGCGCCACCGGCGGCGTCATCAACATGGTGACCAAGTCCGGGTCCAACACGCTTCCACGGCGGCGGTCAACACCTACTACCAGCCCGTCCAGCCTGCAGGAGATGACGGACAACAACTACCTCTACCCGAACCAGGCCGGCGAGTCCGAGGAGCTCGAGGCCAACGCCTCGCTCGGCGGGCCGATCTTCAAGGACAAGCTGTTCTACTTCGCCTTCGTCGACTACACCGACCGCAGCGACTGGTGGATGACGACGACCGCGGCAGACCCTCGACGAGAGCGCGACCCCGTACTACGGCGGCAAGCTCGACTGGAGCATCACCCCCAACCACCGCCTCGAGGGGACCTACTTCACCGACGAGACCACCGTCGACACCACGCGTCTAGGACTACGAACGACGACCGACACCTTCGGCGACGCCGATCGGCACCGGCATCCGGTCGACCGCGGCGGCGAGAACTACATCGGCAAGTTCACCGGCATCCTAGCCGACAACTTCCTGGTCGCGCTGCAGTACGGCAAGAACGACTTCGACCGCACCGACCTCGTCGAGCGACGACGTCTGCCCCGTACGCCTACGACGGCCGCCAGCGGCGACCTGACTCGCAGTCGGCCGCTGGGTCAACTCCCAGGCCAGCACGGCCGCCGACGAGCGCGAGGCGATCCGCGGTCGACGCCGACTGGTTCCTCGGCAACCACAGCCTGCGCGCCGGCATCGACGACGAGACGAACACCTCCGCCGACATTACGTTCTTACTCGGGCGACGAGTACTACCGCTACTACAACAACGGCAGCCGCTTCCCCGAGCTTCCGGAGGACGCGGTGGTCGTCCGCGTGCGCCACTACGAGTCGGGCGGCGAGTACGAGACCCTGACCAACGCCATCTACGTCCAGGACAGCTGGGCGCGCGACTCCGAACCTGACCCTCAACGCTCGGCATCCGCTGGGAGGTCTTCGACAACAAGAACGCCGCTCGGCGAGTCCTACATCAAGGTCGACGACCAGTACGCGCCGCGCCTCGGCGCGATCTGGGACCCGAGCGGCGACGGCCGGTCCAAGGTCTACGGCAGCTACGGCCTCTACTACCTGCCCATCGCGTCGAACACCAACATCCGCCAGGCCGGCATGGAGTTCTTCGACGAGGAGTTCTTCGAGGTGGTCTGGGACGGCACCGGCAACCCGTACGACGAGTTCGGCGTGCCGCTCGAGCTCGGCCAGTCGCCTGTCCTACACCCTGATCTCCGACGGCGTCGTTCCGGACTCGCGCGAGACCAAGTCCAACTCGATCGACCCGAGCTCGCAGTGGGAGCTGATCCTCGGCTACGAGACGATGGTCGGCACCAACTGGTCGGTCGGCGCCCGCTTCATCAACCGCGAGTTCGGCAAGGTCATCGAGGACATCACGATCGACCAGCAGCTGTGGCTGAACTACGGCGTCGAGTGCTACAACCCCGACAACCACGACCCCGACACCGGTTTCGGAACTGCGCCCACGAGTACCGGCTGACCAACCCCGGCGAGGACTTCGAGGGCTGGTACGACGTCAACGGCGACGGCGAGCTCGATCCGATCTCCTGGAACGCCGCGGAGGGCCTGCTATCCCGAGCCGGAGCGCAAGTACTACGCGGTCGAGCTGACCGCCAACCGGCGTTTCGCCGAAAACTGGATGCTGATGGCGTCCTACACCTGGTCGCAGTCCTATGGCAACTACGAGGGCTACGTCAACTCCGACATCGGCCAGGACGACGCCGGCATCACCCAGACCTTCGACTTTGCCGGCCTGTCGGACAACTCCAACGGCTTCCTGCCCAACGACCGCCGGCACAACGTCAAGGTCTTCGGCGCCTACGCCTGGGACTTCGGCCTCCAGGTCGGCTCCAACTTCTGGTACCGGACGGGCCGCCCGATCAACGCCTTCGGCATCCACCCGACCGACCCGTGGGCGGAGCAGTACGGCGTGTTCTCGTTCTTCAACCAGACCGTGGCCTGCCCGCGCGGCTGCATGGGCACCACCCCGGACACCTGGGCGCTCGACCTCAACGTCAAGTACGACTTCACGCTCGCCGGCCTCAACATGAACGTCCGCGCCGACGTGTTCAACGTCCTCAACAACCAGGAGACCACCCAGGTCCAGGAAGGGGCGGATCAGACCACCGGCGCGATTAACCCCAACTTCCAGGAAATCACCGACACCCAGGCCGCCCGTCGGGTTCGCTTCGGCGTCGGCCTCACCTTCTAGTCACACTTCTCTTCACGATTCGGGGGGCCTCCGGGCCCCCCTTTTCTGGGGTGGGGGTTGGGGAGGTCCGCTTCCGCGCCCGAGGAGCCTGCCCTGAGCGAGCGGCGCCCATTCGACTCGGAGCCCTGGCGGGCTCCTCGCTCAGGGCAGGCTCCGGCGTCGCGAGCCGAAGGGTTCCCGTTCCCGTTCCCGTTCCCGAAAACCGCCGCGCCCGCTCTCGTCACGGCGAAGTCCGCAGGACGAAGCCGGATCCGCGCCCGCTTCCACTTCCGCGCCCGGATGCTGTACCATCTTGTGCCCGAAGGGGGTGCCCCATGACTGCTCGCCGAGCCTTCTGTCTGCTGATCGCCGGGTTGCTGATGGCCGGCCTCGCCGGCGAGGTCGCCGCCCAGGACTGGTCCGGCAGCGGCCGGGTGCGCGGCAAGGTGACGGGTCCCGACGGCAAGCCGATCGCCGGCGCCAAGGTGTACTACCGGATGGTCGAGAACCCCGAGGCCGGGCCGCCGCCGTTCATCACCAGTAAGTCCGGGACCTTCAGCTTCCTCGGTCTCAAGGGTGGCGCCTGGCTGGTCGGGGTCGAGGCCGACGGCTACCAGCCGTGGACCTCGTCGATCCCGGTCGAGGTGTACAGCACCGGCGTCTCCGACCCGGTCGACATCCAGCTCCAGCGGCTCCCGGATGAGGTGCTGGCGGCAATCGCGCGCGACGAGGTGAGCGGGATCCTGAAGGCCGGCGACGCGTTGGCGGCCACGGGCGACTTTGCCGGGGCGCGCGTCGAGTACGAGAAAGCGCTCGCCGAAGTGCCGGACGCCGACAAGCCGATCATCCTTTCCGCGATCGGTGGAACCTACGTCAACGAGGGCAAGGTCGACGAGGCCAGGGGCGCCTACGAGCAGGCGCTCGCCCTCAACCCGGACCACATCGAGAGCCTCAAGGGAATGTGCAACATCGTGGCCTACAAGGGGGAGATGGCGCTCGCCGACGAGCTCTACGCCCGCATCCCTGCGACCGAGCCGATCCACCCCAACATCCTGATCACGATGGCGATGGGGCACTTCAACCAGGGCGACACCGAGACCTCGAAGGCCCTGTTGGATCGAGCGATCCGCGACGCCCCGCAGGACGCGCTCGCCCACTACTACCGCGGCCTGACCGAGCTCAGCCTGGGCGACAACGACGCCGCCCGCGCGGACCTCGAGCGCTCGCTCGAGCTCGATCCGAACCACCGCGAGGCGGCCAACGCCCGCGACTTCGTCGGCCAGCTCGGCGGCGGGTCCGGCCCCTGACCGGAGCGGTCCGGTCGGCATCAGGGGAGCTGCCGTGCCACCAGGGCGGGCCGCCTCGACAGCGGACGACGACCGCCCGGCCAGGCCGTGGCGGGCTCGTAGTGCGCCGGGCCCGGGGGGCGAGGTGGTCGCGGTGGTGACCGAGGCGTCCGGACTTGCTCGGCGACCTCGGAGCTGCCGCCCGGTCGGTGGCGCCGTGGTGTGAGAGGGCGATGACGCGCAGCAGCGATCTCCAGTCGGTGCTCAGCGACGAGGAGCTGGTCGCCGCGAGCCTGGACGGCAACCAGGCGGCGTTCGGCCTCCTGGTCCGGCGCTACCAGCGCCGGCTGACTGCGTTCCTCGGCCAGCTGGTGGGCGACATGGAGCTGGCGCGCGAGCTGTCCCAGGAGGCCTTCATTCGGGCCTGGACGGCGCTCGACCGCTTCGACCCGCAGTTCCGCTTCTCGACCTGGCTGTTCCGGATCGCCCACAACCTCGGCATCGACCAGCTTCGCCGCCGGCGCCTGCACACGGTGCCGCTGGTCCGCCAGGACGCCGAGGGCGAGGAGGTCGAGATCGCGGTGGTCGACGTCAGCAAGGACCCGCTCGGCCACTTCGAGAACCGGGAGCTCGCCGGCGCGATCAAGGTCGCCATCCGCGGTCTCCGGTCGGAGTACCGCGAGCTGGTGCTGCTGCGCCACTTCGCAGGGCTGTCCTACCAGGACATCGCCGATCTCAAGGGGATGCCCCTGGGGACGGTCAAGAACAAACTTTTCCGGGCCCACTCCGTACTTCGAAGGGCGCTGCAGGAGTACCTGTAGTGGGGCGCGAGAGGAGGAGCGCCGTGCAAGCGGACTGTCGACACATCCAGGAGCGGCTGGTGGAGGCGGCCGGGGACACTGCCGGCCTCGGCGAGCTCGAGCTGCGCCACCTCGCGTCCTGCGCGTCCTGCCGGGCGGTTGCCGAGGCCGAGCGGGGGCTCGGCCGGCTGCTCGAGCAAGCGGTGCCGCCTGCCGACCCGCTGGTGGCCGAGCAGGTGATGGCGGCGCTCCAGCCGCTGCGCGTCCGCCGTCAGGTGGCGTCGTGGCTGCCGGTGGCGGCGTCGCTGCTGCTCGCCCTGCTCGGCGTGGCGATGCTGGGTGGGGTCCCGGGAGGGAGCCTCCTCGCCCAGCTGCCGGTGGTCTCCTCCCAGGCCTGGCTGACGCTCGCGGACGCCGCCTCCGACTGGGGCGTCGCGATGAGCGCCACGGCCGGGGCGGTCCGGCTCGCCCTGCCGCCAGCGGCCCTGATTGCCGCCGTCGTGGCGGCGCTCGCCGGCCTCGGCCTGGTCATCGTGGCCACCCGCAGGTGGCAGCCCGTCGCGCGATGGCGCCGCGACGGCTGATCCCGCTCGCGGCCCTCGTCCTGCTGCTCGCGCACGGGACGGTCGCCTGGGGAGCGCCGGCCAAGGTGGCGGCGCTGTCCGAGCTGCGGGTCGACGAGCTCGTCGACGGCGACGTGGTGGCCCTCGCCGGCGATGTGGTTCTCGGGCCGCGGGCCGACGTCCGCGGCCACGCGGTGGCGGTGTTCGGCGAGGTCCGCGCCGAGCCTGGAGCCCGGGTTGCCGGGCGGATGATCGGCCTGTCGTCGCTGGCCGGGCTCGCCGTGCTGCCGGCGGCCGGCGAGGACGGCGCCCGCCTGCGGATCGCCGTCCGGCTGCTCGTCGCCGGGAGCTGGCTGCTCGCGACGACCCTCATCACTCTGCTCTGGCCGGCGCGGCTCCGCTGGGGGATGGCCGTGCTGCCCCAGCTCGGCGTCAGGGTCGCGGTGCTCGGCGCCATGGTGGCGCTCACGCTGCTCGCCGCGCTGATCGCGGCGATCGGCCTCGGGCCGGGGGTCGGCCTGCTGCTGGCCGCCGCGCTCGGGGTCGGCTTCCTGGCGATCAAGGCGGTGGGCCTCGCGGTCCTCGGCGGCAGCCTCGGCAAGGCGGTGCTCGGCCGGCTGGCGTCCGGCCGCGCCCTGCCCCTGACCTCGGCGGTCTTCGTCGGCGTGCTGCTGCTGCTGATGGCGCGCTTCCTGCCGGTGGTGGGGGGTGGCGCGTGGACGGTGGTGTCGCTGGCCGCCCTGGGCGCCGGCGTGTTCGCCGTGACGATGGCGGCGCAGCCGGACCCGGCTCGGGTGAGGGGATAAGGGAGCCGGGGGTTCTACAACCCCCGCCCGCTTCCGCTTCCGCGCCCGCTTCCGACGAGCATGGGGGTCTGAGGGAAGATGTCGCGCCTCCTTCTGATGTCGGGTTTAACGGCCTCCGCTTCCGCGCCCGCTTCCACGCCCGCTTCCGGATACAACGCCGTCGAAGCAGCACTCCGCCCGCCGTTGCGGGTTTCTTGAAGCCAAGAGGTCGAGCTCTCCGGGGGCCGACCTTCTCAGCCAGGTGGTGAACTCGGAAGCGGAAGCGGGCGGGGGCGCGGAAGCGGATAAGCCGCTCGCTGACCCCTAACCCCCATCCTCCCAATCACATCCCTTGTCGGAAGCGGAAGCGGGCGGGGGCGCGGAAGCGGGTGAGCCGCTCGCTGACCCCTAACCCCCATCCTCCCAATCACATCCCTTGTCGGAAGCGGAAGCGGGCGGGGGCGCGGAAGCGGATGCGGGGATGACGGCGACTCGAATCGTGGCCTCGTTTTGCTATACTCCGCCTTCCGTGCACGGAGGGTGGCACGTGAAGCTGGATCTGTCTCTGATCGACAAGGAAGCTGTCAGCTTCGACGAGAGGCTGAGCCTCCCCCCAGACCGCCTGGACCAGGACCAGGTGGCCGGGGAGATCGAGGTGCGGCTCGTCGGCACCGTCCGGACGGCGGCCGGCGGGTACGTGCTCGAGGGATCGATCGAGGCTTCGGGCCCGCTGTCCTGTGCGCGCTGCCTCGAACCGGTGCGGTGGGAGCTGAAGGACCGGTTTTCCGTGGAGTACCGGGCCGCCGGCAACGCCCCGGGTGAGGGAGAGTTTCCGATCGCCGACGATGAGCTGGAGGTTTCCTTCCTCGCCGGCAACGAGATCGAGCTCGACGATCTCGCGGCGGAGCAGGTGATCCTGGCGCTGCCGATGCGCATCATCTGCGATGAGGGCTGCGCTGGCCTCTGCCCGCGCTGCAAGGCCAATCGCAACCGTGAGGGCGCGTGCCGCTGCGAGCCGGAGCCGGACCCACGGTGGCAGGCGCTGCGCGATCTGGCCGGCCAGGGCTCGACGAACTGAACGCAACCAGACCATGTGCTGAGGAAATGGAGTCGAACATGCCGAACCCCAAACGAAGGCACTCGAAGTCGCGGCGCGACAAGCGGCGCTCCCATCACGCGCTCGTCCCGCCGGGATACAGCCTGTGCACCTCGTGCTTCGAGCCCAAGCCGCCCCACCAGGTGTGCCCGCACTGCGGCAGCTACAAGGGCCGCGAGGTCGTTGCTGTCGAGGAGCTGGACTGAGCTCGATGGACGGCCGGGTGTCCCGCCGCCGGGGAGCTCTGCGATCCTGCCGACCGCGGCCGTCGGCGCGGTGGTCTGCCCGCGGGGCGTGAGCCGTGGCAAAGAGGCCCCTCCGGCCGATCGCGCTCGACGCCATGGGCGGCGACGGCGCGCCGCGGGCGACCGTGCTCGGCGCCCGCCAGGCGGTCGAGGAGCTGGGCATCCCGGTCCTGCTCGTCGGCCCGGTCAAGCGGCTGAAGCGCGAGCTCGGCCGCTTTCGCACCGCTCCGGGCGGCCTCGATCTGGTGGACGCGCCCGACGTCGTGGCGATGGACGACCCGCCGATCAGCGTGCTCCGCGGCAAGCGCAACTCGTCGCTCTCGGTCTGCGCCGAGCTGGTGCGCTCACAGGCGCGCGGCGGCAATGGTGACGGCCGGCAACACCGGGGCGGCGTGGGTGGCGGCCAAGTCCGTGCTCGGCATGATCCCCGGCGTCGACCGGCCGGCGCTGGCGGCCATCCTGCCCCGCTCCGACGGTCACACCCTGGTGCTGGATGTCGGGGCCAACGTCGAGTGCAAGCCGCACCAGCTCGTCCAGTTCGCGGTCATGGGCGCGCTCTATGCCGAGTCGGTGCTGGGGGTGGAGCGGCCGCGGGTGGGCCTGATGTCGGTCGGCGAGGAGGAGAGCAAGGGCGGCCCCCGGGTCCGGGAGGGCTACCGGGTGCTCGCCGGCGCCGGCATCCGCTTCGTCGGCAACGTCGAGGGCCGCGACGTGTTCGTCGGCGACGTCGACGTGATCGTGTGTGACGGCTTCACCGGCAACGTCATCCTCAAGGTCGCGGAGGGGCTCGGCGAGATGGTGATCGGCATGCTCAAGGAGGAGGCCCAGCGGTCGCCGGTCTACGGGGCCGGCCTGCTGATGGCCAAGGGCGCCTTCCGCAGCCTCAAGAGCAAGGTCGACTACTCGGAGTACGGGGGGGCGCCGCTGCTCGGCGTGAACGGCGCGTGCCTCATCGCCCACGGCCGCTCCTCTCCGAAGGCCATCCGCAACGCGATCCGTTTCGCCCGCTCCTACGCGGAGAGCGACGTGGTCGGCCGGATCAGGGAGAAGATCCTCGAGGTTCTGGAAGCGCCCGGCGACAGGGGCGCGAGATAGCGATGCACGACGGCTTCGACCGCACGGCGAGGATCGCCGGGCTCGGCGGCTACCTGCCGGAGCGGGTGCTGACCAATCACGACCTGGAGGCCGTCGTCGAGACCACCGACGAGTGGATCACCAGCCGCACCGGGATCAAGGAGCGGCGCATGGTCGCCGACGACGAGGCGCTGGTCGACCTCATCGAGCGCGCCGGCAAGGCTGCGCTCGCCGACGCCGGCGTCGCTCCCGCCGCGGTCGATCTCCTGATCGTGGCCACCGCCACGGTCGAGCAGCCGATCCCAGCCTCCGCCGCCATCGTTCAGCCGCGCCTCGGCCTCGAGAACGCCGCCTGCTTCGACTTGTCCGCGGCCTGCTCCGGCTTCACCTACGCCCTCAACGTCGCCCGCCAGTTCATCGCCACCGGCGAGGCGACAACGGTGCTGGTGGTCGGCGCCGAGTGCCTGACCCGCTACCTTGACTGGACCGACCGCACGACCTGCGTGCTGTTCGGCGACGGTGCGGCGGCGGTGGTGCTGCAGCCCGCGCCCCAGGGCGAGGGCATCCTGCAGATCGCGTGGCGCACCGACGGCACGCTCGCCGATCTGATCGCCATGCCGGGCGGCGGCAGCCGGTTCCCGCCGTGGAGCACGGAGTCGATCATGCGGCGGCTACCGTTCATCAAGATGCGCGGCAACGAGACCTTCAAGGTCGCGGTGCGGGCGCTCACCGAGATCAGCCAGTCGGTGCTGGCAAGCGCCGGCATCGGCATCGATCAGATCGACCTCTTCATCCCGCACCAGGCCAACCAGCGCATCATCCAGGCAGTGGGCCAGCGGCTCGGCCTGCGTGACGAGCAGGTCTTCAGCAACGTGGACCGGGTCGGCAACACCTCGGCGGCGTCGATTCCGCTCGCCATGGTGGACGCCCGCGACCAGGGACGGATGCGCCGCGGCGACCTGGTGCTGACCTCGTCCTTCGGCGGCGGACTGACCTGGGCCTCGGCGCTGTTCCGCTACTGAGGGGAGCCGGCAGGATGAGGGTCGCCGCGCTGTTTCCGGGCCAGGGGTCGCAGGCGGTCGGGATGGGGCGCGACCTCGCCGAGCGCTGGCCAGCGGCGCGCGAGGTCTTCGCGGCGGCCGACCGGACGCTGGGCACGGCGCTGTCCGAGCTGCTCTGGCAGGGCCCGGAGGAGGCGCTCCGGCTGACCGAGAACACCCAGCCGGCGCTGCTCGCGCATTCGATCGCCGCCTGGCGTGTGCTGGCGGCGGCAGGGGTCCGGGTCGGCGCCGTGGCCGGCCACAGCCTCGGCGAGTACTCGGCGGTGGTCGCCGCCGGCGGGCTCGACCTCGACGATGCGCTGCGCACGGTGCGGCTGCGCGGCCGCCTCATGCAGCAGGCGGTGCCGGTGGGCGCGGGCGCGATGGCGGCGGTGCTCGGTCTCGACGACGAGCTGGTCGTCGCAGCCTGCGCCGAGGCCAGCGCCGAGGGCGACGGCGTGGTGGTCGCCGCCAACTTCAACTCCCCCGGACAGGTGGTGATCGCCGGTGACGCCGCCGCGGTCGACCGGGCGATCGCGCGCTGCAGCGAGCGGGGCGCGCGCCGCGCGCTGCCGCTGCCGGTGTCGGCTCCCTTCCACTCGCCGCTGATGGCGCCGGCCCGCGAAGGGCTCGAGCCCACCCTGCGGGAGCTCCGCATCGCCCGCCTCGAGGTCCCGGTCTACCGCAACGTCGATGCCGCGCCGGTGTCGTCGCCCGACGAGGTGCGGGACGGCCTCATCCGTCAGGTCGACGCGCCGGTGCTGTGGCGGGCGACCATCGAGCGGATGCGCGCCGACGGCTTCGACACCTTCCTCGAGGTCGGCACCGGCACCGTGCTGTCGGGACTGGTGCGGCGGATCGATCGGGAGGCGCGGTGTCTTGCCGCGGGAACCGTCGAGTCGGTCGAGGCGGCCGTAACGGAGTTGATCGGCTAGCCGTTTCCGGTTTTCGCGACGGCGGACGGGCACCACCGCGGCCGCGAAACAGGCAGAGGAGGGACCATGGCAGAGCTCGAAGGTCAGGTGGCATTGGTGACCGGCGCGGCGCGGGGCATCGGGCGGGCGATCGCCGAGCGGCTGGCGCGCGGCGGCGCCACCGTCGTGTGCAGCGACGTCATCGATCCCGCCGAGACGGTTGCCGCGATCACGGCCGCCGGCGGATCGGCCGAGGGCATGCTGTCGGACGTCAGCGACGGTGCGGCGGCCGCCGCCGCGATCAGCGCCGTCCACGAACGGCACGGCCGGCTCGACATCCTGGTCAACAACGCCGGCATCACCCGCGACGGTCTGCTGATCCGGCTCAAGGCCGAGGACTGGCGGTCGGTGCTCGGCATCAACCTCGACGGCGCCTTCAACCTGACCCAGCCCGCCGCCAGGATCATGATCAAGCAGCGCTCCGGCCGGATCGTCAACATCGCCTCGGTGGTGGGCCTCATGGGCAACGCCGGCCAGGCCAACTACGCGGCGTCGAAGGCCGGCCTCATCGGCTTCACCAAGGCCCTCGCGCGCGAGCTAGGGCCCCGAAACGTCACGGTCAACGCGGTGGCGCCGGGCTACATCCGCACTCCGATGACCGAGGGGCTCAGCGAGGCCCAGCGGGCGGCGCTGCTTGCAAGCGTCGCCATCCCGCGGCTCGGCGAGCCCGCGGACGTGGCCGAGGCGGTGGCGTTCCTGTGCTCGTCCGGGGCGTCCTACATCACCGGCGTCGTGCTCAACGTCTCGGGCGGCCTCTACATGTAGGGTCTCGTGATGCGGCGACCCGACTGGTTTCAGGCGTCGCGCGCCGGCACGCTGCCGAGGGGATCGGCGGCGTGGCTGGCGGCCGCCATGCTCGTCGCCGGCGCGGTGGGATGTGCGGCGCCGTCCGGGCAGGACGGCGCGCCGCCGCCCCTGATCCTCATCTCGATCGACACCCTGCGGTCCGATCATCTCCCGGCCTACGGGTACACGGGGGTCGCGACGCCCGCGCTCGAGCGGCTGCGCCGGGACGGGGTCCTGTTCAAGAAGGCGTACGCCAACGCTCCCCTGACCTTTCCGTCGCACTCGAGCATGCTCACCGGCCTCCTCCCCAACGCCCACGGGGCGCGCGACAACCTCGGCTACACGCTCGCGAGCGAGCGGCTGCCCTACCTGCCGCGGATGCTGCGCGACCAGGGCTACGCCACCGGCGCCGCCGTCTCGGCGCAGTCCCTGAACGGCAGCCTCGGGCTCGCCGAGGGCTTCGACTCCTACGACGACGAGGTCCAGCTCGAAGACGCGCGCGGCACCGGGCAGGCGCAGCGGAAGGGGACCGAGACCCTGCAGCGGGCCATCGCCTGGCTGGATGGGGTGGAAGGCCGCCCGTTCTTCCTCTTCCTGCACCTCTACGAGCCGCACACGCCCTACGAGCCGCCCGAGCCCTATGCCTCGCGGTACGCCTCTGCCTACGACGGCGAGATCGCCGCCGCCGACGCGATTGTGGGCGCGCTGATTGCGGCGCTCGACGAGCGGCAGCTCTACGAGCCGGCCGCGATCCTCCTGGTCTCGGACCACGGCGAGGGGCTGGGCGACCATGGCGAGCTCGAGCACGGCATCCTGCTCTACCGCGAGGCCCTGCAGGTGCCGATGATCCTCAAGCTGCCGCGGTCGAAGAGGGCGGGCACCGAGGTGGACGCGCCGGCCCAGCTGGTCGACGTCTTCTCGACCCTCGCCGAGCTCGGTGGCGCCGCCCCGCCGGCCCGAGAGGTCGCCGGAGTGTCCCTGCTGTCTCTCATCGACGGGGCCCCGAAGACGGATCGGCCGATCTTCGCCGAGACCTTCTACCCGCGGCTGCAGTACGGGTGGAGCGACCTCGGCTCGGTGGTCGTGGGACCCCTCCACATGATCGACGGCGTCGAGCGCGAGCTCTACGACCTCGCGGAGGACCCCGGGGAGCGTGCGGACATCGTTGGCGACCGTCCCGCAGATGCCGCCCGCGTGGGACGCATCCTCGAGACCTACGACCGCAGCTTCGTGCCCCGCGGGGAGGAGGATCCGGAGCTCCAGCGACAGCTCCAGGCCCTCGGCTACCTGATCGGCGGCTCCATCCCCGAGACGGGCGAGCTCGGCGACCCCAAGGCCCTGATCCACACCCTCGAGGACCTGATGACCGGGATGGGAGCATTTCGGCGAGGCGACTGGCCGACAGCGGAGCGAGCGCTCCGGCTCGCGCTCGAGCAGCACCCCCAGCTCGTCGACGCGTGGCACTGCCTGGCGCGCTCGATCCTCGCCCAGGGACGGAAGCGGGAGGCCATGGAGGTCTACCGCCAGGCCCTCACCCGGACCGAGGGTTCACCGATCCTCGTCGAGGACGCGGTCCGGCTGTTCGCGGAGCTCGGCCAGACGGGCGAGGCCCTTCGTCTCATCTCGTCGGCGCTCGAGCGGGCGCCGGCGCGGCGCGACCTCCAGTCGCTCGAGGTGCGCCTGCTGCTTCAAGCGGGGCGGGTCAAGGAGGCCCACCGCCGGGCGGAGGACGCGGTCGCCCGGCACCCCGACGACGCCGGGGCGTGGTACGACCTCGCGCTCGCCGCCCGCGTCGGCGGTGATGCGGGCGCCAGCGAACGGGCGCTCCGCAGGACCCTCGAGCTCGAACCGGGGCACGTCAACGCGCTCAACGACCTGGCCGTCCTGGTCGCGTCGCGCGGCGAGCTGGACGAGGCCATCGCCCTCGTCGAAGAGGTGCTCCGGGTCGCCCCCGGTCATCCTCTGGCGACGGAGAACCTGCAGCTCTTCCTGGCCCACCGCCAGAAGACAGCTGCGGCCCCCTCCGCCGGGCGGTAGGCCGCGCCTCCGGCCGCCGCGACGACCGCTCGTCGTTCGTGGGGTCGGGCGCGCCAGCCGGGTTTGCGGCGCAGCGCGCGCTCGATCACCCGTCCGGCGCGATCTGCCAGCGCCGCGAGCGGCGCCGGCGGCCCGAGCGGACCGTGATCTCGAGGGCAGGCCGGCGGCAGCTGAAGACCACCTCGATCGGCTCGCGGCCGGCGACCTCGTCGATCATGGCGGCGAGCTCGCCTGCGAGCTGCGGCGCGGTTTCCGGGCCGTGGCAGATCGGCCGCAGGTAGATCCGCAGCGCGGTCTCCACCACCACCCGGAAGCGGTGGTCGGGGGGGACCTGGATCGAGAGCCTTCGCCCCTCGGTCTCGGCCCCCGTGGTTGGGGCCCCGCGCCGGTCGGACATCGTCGCCGTCCAGGGTACACTGATTCCAGGAGGATCTCCTCTATGCCGGCCTCGATGACGGTCCGCGAGCTGATGTCGACCGACCTCGTGACCCTCACCGAGGACGAGACGCTGGCCCACGCCCAGCGCTGCATGGCGCGTGGTCGGATCCGCCACCTGCCGGTGGTGCGCGACGGCAAGCTGGTCGGGCTGCTGACGCACCGCGACCTGCTGGCCGCGTCCTTCTCGATCTTCGCCGAGGTCGACCACGGCGAGCAACGCCGGATCTTCGGCACGGTGCCGGTGGTGGAGGCGATGCATCGCGATGTCGTCACCGTCTCGCCCGAGCTGGCGGTGCGCGAGGCGGCGCGGATCCTGCTCGAGAACAAGTACGGCTGCCTGCCGGTGGTCGACCGCGCGGGCGACCTCCTTGGCATCGTCACCGAGGCCGACTTCCTCCGCCTCACGGTCCGCCTGCTCGCATGACGGTCCTCGACTGGGCCCTCCTCGGCGTGTGGCTCGGCTTCGCGCTCGCTGGGTTCTGGAAGGGCGCGGTGCGGATCGTGCTCGGGCTCGGCGGGCTCGCGGCCGGGGTATGGATAGCGGTGGCGGCCGGCGGCGAATGCGCCGCGCTGCTCGCGACGTGGCTGGGCGAGGGTTGGATCGTGGCCGCGCTCGGCAGGGCCCTGCCGGCCATCGCCTGCATCGCTCTCTGTCTGGCCGCCGGCTGGGGGATCTCGAAAACGCTCGAGGCACTCCACCTCGGCTGGCTCAACCGTCTCGCCGGCGTGCTGCTGGCCGGCACCGTCGGGTTGGTCCTGCTCGCGTTGCTGCTCGGCGTCACGCTGCGGGCGTCGCCGGCGGCGCGGGGCGCGATTGAGCGCTCGCTGCTGGCGCCGAGGCTCGTCGCAGCGTGGGAGCTGGTGGCCGGCGCCCTGGCTGGCCCGGCCGAGGCCGGCGATCAGGCGATGGCGGCGGAGGCCGGCTCGAGCGGCCGGTAGAGGCTGTCGCGCAGCACCGGGGTGCGGCCCGCCTCGCGGATCAGGTGCTCGAGCCGCTGCCGGCTGATGCCGGCGCCGGCGCTCCCGCCGGCGGCGCGGGTGATGCGCTCGTCGACGATCGTGCCGTCGAGGTCGTCGGCGCCGAAGGCAAGCGCGATCTGGGCCACCTTCTCGCCGAGCATGATCCAGTAGGCCTTGACGTGCGCCACGTTGTCGAGCACCAGGCGGGTCAGCGCGATGGTCTGCAGGTCGAGGCGCCCGCCGGTCGGCGGCAGGTGGTCGAGCCGGGTGTTGGCGGGGTGGAAGGCGAGCGGGATGCAGCACTGGAAGCCGCCGGTTGCAGTCCTGCAGCTCGCGCAGGCGCGAGCAGGTGGTCGACCCGCTCCTCGGCCGTCTCGATGTGGCCGTAGAGCATGGTGCAGTTCGAGCGCAGGCCGAAGTCGTGCACCGTGCGCGCGACCTCGAGCCAGCGCGCGCCGTCGGTCTTGTGGTCGCAGATCAGCGTGCGCACCCGCTCGGCGAAGATCTCGGCGCCGCCGCCGGGGCACGAGTCGAGCCCGGCGGCCCGCAGGCGCCGCACGACCTCGTCGACCGCGATGCGCTCGAGGCCGGCCAGGAAGTCGAGCTCGACCATGGTGAGCGCCTTGAGGTGGATCCACGGGAAGCGCGCCTTGAGGGCCCGCAGCAGCTCCTCGTAGTAGGACAGCCGGAGCTTGGGGTTGAGGCCGCCCACGATGTGCAGCTCGGAGACCGTCTCGTCGACGTCGCGCTCGGCGAGCTCGGACCGCCTCCTCGACCGAGTAGGTCCAGCCCCGCTCGCGGTCGCGCCACGGCACGTAAAAGGCGCACAGCGCACAGGAGGCGACGCAGACGTTGCTCGGGTTGAGGTGGCGGTTGATGTTGTAGAAGCTGCGGTCGCCGTGGAGCCGCTCGCGCACGAGATTGGCGAGCCGGCCGACCCCGAGGAGGTCGGGGGAGGTCGCGGCCGCGACCGCGAGCTCGCGGTCGAGGCGGCCGCCAGCGAGCACGGCCTCGGCGACCGCGCCGAGGTGCGGGTCGCGGAGCCGGAGCTGGTCCACGGATGGCGTCACGGCACCTCCGGCGCCATCATATTTGAGATGTGTTCTCTGTTCAATCGGAGGGGCCATCCAGGAGCTCGTACCGTATTGGCCTTTTCGGCGGACGTGGTTGACCGAAGTGTCGTCAGACGGCTACTGCGGCACGAACTCGTCAGGATGCGCGCAGCGCATCCTGACGGAGCGTGCGGGCGGAGGCCAGACAAGCAACGACCACGTCAGGTAACGCGCCGCAGGGGCCTATGCCCACACGCTCCTATCGCAGCTGCAGCGAGGACAGGAACTGCGCGTTCGACGGGAACTCGCGCACCTTCTGCAGGAGCAGCTCCATCGCCGCCTCGGGCGACAGCGACGACAGGGCGCGCCGCATCAGGTAGAGCTTCTCGATCTGCTCCTTCGGGTACAGCTTCTCCTCCTTGCGGGTCCCCGACTGCGGGATGTTGATGCAGGGGAAGATCCGCTTCTCGAAGAGCTTGCGGTCGAGCACGAGCTCCATGTTGCCGGTGCCCTTGAACTCCTGGAAGATCACCTCGTCCATCCGCGAGCCGGTGTCGACGAGGCAGGTCGCGACGACGGTCAGGCTGCCGCCGTGCTCGACGTTGCGGGCCGAGCCGAAGAAGCGGCGCGGCTTCTCCATGGTGCGCGCGTCGATGCCGCCCGACATGATCCGCCCCGAGCCCTTCTGGGCGTTGTTGTAGGCGCGCGCCATGCGGGTCAGCGAGTCCATGAACACGACCACGTCCACGCCCATCTCGACCAGCCGGCGGGCGCGCTCGAAGACCATCTCCGTGACCTGGATGTGGTTGTCGATCGACTGGTCCGACGACGACGCGAAGACGTCGCCGAGGATGATGCTGCGCTTCCAGTCGGTGACCTCCTCGGGCCGCTCGTCGACGAGCAGCACGAAGATGGTGGTCAAGGGGTGGTTGACCGCGATGGCGTGGGCCATCTGCTGGAGCAGGGTGGTCTTGCCGGCCTTGGGCGGCGAGACGATCAGGCAGCGCTGCCCCTTGCCGAGCGGCGCGATCAGCTCCGCCACCCGGGGCTCCACGAGCGAGGGCTCGGTCTCGAGGACGAAGCGCTCCAGGGGATCGATGCTGACGAGCTCGGTGAAGGGGATCGCCTTGGCCCGGTAGTCCTCCGGGGTCAGGCCCTCCACCATGTCGATCTCGGTCAGCCGCGGCCGGTCGCCGCCGCGCGCCTTGCCGCCGATCAGGAGGCCGCTCTCGAGGTGCATCGGCCGCACCAGCTCGATCGGCACCATCGGATCGGAGCGGTCGGCAACGAAGTTGCGCTCGGCTGCCACCATCAACGGGCTGCCGTTGTCGCGCATCCAGAGGTAGCCCTGGACCGCGGTCACCGGCCCCTTGACGCCGCCGCGCCGCCGCGGCCGTCGTCGTCGCCGCCGGCCGCCGTTGCCATGCTCCTGCCCGTTCTGCTGTGTTGTGTTCTCGTCCATTCCATGTCCTCATCGGGTGCGAGGAAACGCACGCTGCAGGACGCATCTCCACCGCGATGTGATGCTGTCCCACGGGTCGGACGACCTCAGGCCGGTGCGGCTCGCCGCGTGAGAATGGCTCGGATCGTCCAGGCGCCCTCGGCTGCGACCCGACGGGCAGCCGACCCCGCGCCCAGCGATAGCTTACTGTGTTCGTGCCGCTCCCGCAACACCTCGCCCGGATTATTCGTGGGGTTTCGTCCTTAGCCGGACTTTCATGGGTGCGGCGTGGAGCCGGGCTCGCCGTCCAGCGCGGCTGCGATCCTCTCGGCGAGGCGGCGCGCCACCTCGCTCTTGCTCAGCGTCGGCCACGGCTCGACGCCGGCCGCGCTCACCAGGTGGACCGTGTTGCGCTCGCCACCGAAGGTCCCGGACTCCGGCGTGACGTCGTTGGCGACCATCCAGTCGCAGCCCTTGGCCAGCCGCTTGGCGGCGGCGTTGCCGACCACGTCCTCGGTCTCGGCGGCGAAACCGACCACGAGCCGCGGCCGCACGTCGGCGCCCGCGATCGCGGCCAGGACATCGGGGTTCTCGACCAACCGCAGCGCGGGCGGCCGGCCGCCGGTCTTCTTCAGCTTGTGCTGCGACGAGGCGTCGACCCGCCAGTCGGCGACCGCCGCCGCGCAGACCGCGGCGTCGACCGGCAGCTCGGCCAGGCAGGCCGCGAGCATCTCGTGCGCCGTCTCGACCCGGCGCACGCGGACGCCGGGAGGATCGGGCAGCGCGGTGGGACCGCTGACCAGCACGGTGTCGGCGCCGAGCGCGGCGAGGGCGGCGGCGATCGCGTGACCCTGCCGGCCGGAGGAGCGGTTGCCGAGGAAGCGCACCGGGTCGATCGGCTCGTAGGTCGGCCCGCTGGTGACCAGGGCTCGCCGCCCGGCGAGCGCGCGGCCGCGCGCGACCAGTGCGAGGATCGCGGCGAGGATCGCCTCCGGCTCCTCCATCCGTCCGGCGCCGGTCTCGCCGCATGCGAGCTCGCCGGCGGCGGGGCCGACCACGTGGACGCCGCGCCCCACGAGCACCGAGAGGTTGTGCTGCGTCGCGGGGTGCTCCCACATCACGACGTTCATCGCCGGCGCGACCAGGATCGGCGTGTCGGTGGCGAGCAGCGAGGTCGTGGCGAGGTCGTCGGCGATGCCGGCCGCCATCTTGGCGAGGATGTTGGCGGTGGCCGGCGCCACCACCACCAGCTCGGCCTCGCGGGACAGCCGGATGTGGCCCATCTCGGCCTCGTCGGTCAGCGAAAACAGCTCCTGGTAGACCCGGTTCTCGCTGAGCGCCGCCACCGACAGCGGAGTCACGAAGTGGCCCGCCGCCTCGGTCAGGATGCAACGCACGACCGCCCCGCGCTCGCGCAGTCGGCGGATGAGGTCGAGGGTCTTGTAGGCCGCGATGCCGCCCGAGATGATCAGCAGGATCCGCTTGCCGTCCATGGCACTCTCCATCGGCCAGGATAGCAGGCGGGCTCGCGCCTTGCCCTTCGGCGGACGTGAGGAATCGGTCTGTCTGTGATGGCCGCCTCCCGAGTACTTCAGATGCGTGCGCCGAGGGGCCTATGCCCTGCACGCTACTATGTCGGGCAGCTCGCCGCCGACGATCCTCTTGACCAGTGTGCCCCGCTCGAGCATCACGTTCTCCTCGACGCCGTTGGCGATCGCCAGGGCCGTCAGGTCGACGGTCGACGGGAAGCGCTTGTTGAAGTTGGCGAGGGTCATCCGCTCCGGAAGCTCGACCAGATCGACCCGCGCCGGGCGTGACCTCCAGGTGGGCGCGGTCGGAGATCGCATGGAAGGTGGCGAGCTTCGCCTCCATGGCCGGGCGGTTGGCGCTCCAGAGGTCCTCCTTGGTGTAGCCGACGAGCTGGTAGACCCGGCCGCCGTGCTCGAGGAAGCCGATCAGGCCGCGCAGCGAGGTCGGCCGTTCCTGGCTGGGCACGGTGCGGAAGTTGTTGAAGCTCTGCTTCCAGCTCGGTCCCCGCTCGATGCCCTGGGCGGCAAAGAACGAGCTCGCCGCCTCGGCCGCCGAGGTACCCTTGGCGAGCGAGAGCTGGATGACGGCGTCCTGGCCCGGGCTGACCGCGGCGACGAACTGGCGGGTGTTCATGGTCTTCCAGCCGTCCGGGAAGTCGAGCCGGAACTTCATCTCGGGGTGGTAGAAGCGGTTGCCGACGAAGTAGCCCTGGCGCGGGTCGTCGCCGAACACGATGCCGTCGATGTGGCGCAGGTAGCCGTTGCGCTCGACGGTGCCGGTCTGCTGGTCCGGGGGCAGTGCTTCGATGCCCTCCACGGTGCGCTCGGCGCGACGGTCCGGGTTGGGATGGGTCGACGCCCACGCCGGGATCCGCCCGCCCTCGCCCTGGGCGGCGCTGATCCGGTCCAGGGTCACGAACATCTTCGGCATCTCGTGCGGGTCGTAGCCGTTGCGCGTCATGTAGCGCAGGCCGAGCTCGTCCGACTGGGTCTCGTCGTCCCGGCTGAACTTGAGGAACATCAGCTGGAGGCCTTGCATCGCGAGCCCGGCGTACGGACGGAAGTCCTCGCTCGCGATCATCGCCACCCCGAGGCCGAGGTTGGCGAGCTGCGCGGTGCTCATCTGCTCCACCGAGTGGCGCGCCGTGACGTGGCCGATCTCGTGGCCGAGCACCGCGGCCAGCTCGGCCTCGGAGTTGAAGTGGGTGAGGATGCCGCGGGTGACGAAGATCGGCCCGCCGGGCAGGGCGAAGGCGTTGACCACCGGGTCGTCCACCACCGTGAAGGTCCACGGCAGGTCGGGCTTCTCCGTTGCCGCGGCCAGGCGGTTGCCGACGCCCGACACATACTCCTGCAGCTTGGCGTCGTCGTACCGTCCCAGCTGGGCGACGGCGTTGGCGGCCTCCTCCTGGCCGAGCGCGATCTCCTGCTGCTCGCCGATCAAAGAAAACTGGCGCTGGCCGGTTGCCGGGTTCGTTGAGCAGCCGCCCATCACCAGCATGGCGGCGACTGCCGCCAGGGCGACCCGTGCAGGTTTTCCTCGGAGCTGTTTCATGGTCTTCACCTCCTCAACCATCGTGTGCGATCGTGGAATCGATCGGGTTTGGCGGCCGCTCTCTGCAGTCCCTCGGCGTGATTCCCATCGAGCACGAGGTCGCCGAGGTCCTCGTCGCTCGGCCCGGTCCCGTGGGCCCGCCCCTGTCGCTCGAGGCGCTCGAGATGCTTGCGGATCATCTGGCCCTCCCAGTAGTCGAGCACCCCCGGTGCGTAGGCCCGTCCGCCGTAGATCGGGCTCGCCTCGATGAGTTCGACGATCGTGCGTGGGCGGTCGAGCATTTCGAGAATACACCGGTCGCGGGCCTCCACGACCGCGGCGAAGGCACTGAGGCGGCCCGCGATGTCGTCCGTGATCACGCCCTTGTGGCTCGACAGCAGCATCCTGGGCTCGAGCGAGGCGACCATCGCGATCGAGGAGAGGAAGCGGTCGATGTCGCTTTCCACGTGGCCGTACCACGGCCCGAACGCGCTGAGGTCGATGTCGAAGCTCATCACGATGCCGTGGTGGGGCTCGTACAGGATGTAGTGGTCGTCGGTGTGCCCCGGGGCGTGGTGGCACTCGAGGCTGATCCCGCCAGCGTCGATGACGTCGCCGTGGGCGAAGTGGCCGGTCGCGGCGAGCTCGCGGATGCCCATCGCCTCGCTGACGAAGTCGCGCCACAGCTCGGCATGGTCGTGCCCCGCGAAGCGGATGCCCTGCGGCTCGAAGCGCCAGAAGGAGTCGCTGCGCTCGCGCGGGCTGAGGAGCTCGGCGTCGGGGAACAGCCAGGCGCCGGCGCAGTGATCAGGGTGGGAGTGGCTGACCACGACGCGATCGGGCCGCCAGGCGCGGCGCAGCGCGCGCAGCCGCTCGAGACCGCAGCCGGCGTCGATCAGGAGCTCGACCTCGCCACGGACGACGAACGAGTGGCTGTAGGGGAAGCGGCCGTCCTTCTCCGCCTCGAGCAGGAAGAGCCCGGGGACCAACGGTTGCAGGCTCGGCGGGCGCATGAGCTAGCGGATGGCAGCGGCGGCGGACCGCCGCCACACAGTGCGGGCGCGCGCCGCCTCGACGCCGTCGGCCACCCGCAGCAGCCGGTGCAGCACGGCCGGCGGCTCGGCGCCTTCGACCGGCGCCGACTGGGAGCGGACCGCATCGCCGAGCCGGCACTCGGCCAGGTAGTGGACCTCGAGCTCGACGAGGTCGTAGCTCTCCCAGAGCTCACCCGAGCTGCACTCCACCATCCACTCGACGAAGGCGGCGTTGTTGGCGTGGCGGACCAGGTCGAGATCGCTGTAGCCGACCGCGAGCCGGCGCTCCTCGTGGACCTCGGCCAAAGCGGGGATCGGCTCGAGGCGGGTCGGCGACGACGAGCCGACGACGGCGGCCAGCGCTGTGGCCACGAAGTCCGGCAGCCGCACCGGCCGCCGTCGCTCGAGGTCGAGCACGAGCCACAGCGTCAGCGCCTGGCCGAGCTCCTCCCCGGAGGAGTCGCTGAGCAGGAAGCGGCGCTCGGTGCGGGTGCCGCTGGCGGCCTCGGGCCAGGTCGCGATGGTCGAGCGTGTCGCCGGCCCGCGGCCAGCGGCAGGACCTCGAGCTTGAGCTGGGACAGCACCCACGCCACTCCGCGTTCGAGCAGGCCCTCGACCGCCACTCCCAGCTCGGCGGCGTGGGCGGCGGCCGCCTCCTGCAGGAGCAGGCAGAAGGTGCGCGGCAGCAGCCGACCGTGGAGGTCGCACTCGAAGGCCCGGATCGGGAAGGTCTCGGTGTGACGTGCGGGTCCTGCCATGCGCTCGACCTCCCAGGCGGCCACGATCATACGCCGAGGCACCGCTGCCTTGAGGTGGAACTCCGCCGGAGCGCATCGCGCGGCGCGCGACCATCGCTACCCCCCGTGAAGTGGAGATGCTGATCGCCGGTCAGTACCGGAACGGGAGACATGCCGTGGGTTGCCGCGGCGATCTCGCGCGACGAGGAGATCTCTCAGCAGTGCGACCGCACCCAGCAGTCATGAGAGGCTGCTTTCCATCGTCAGGATGCGCGCAGCGCATCCGGAGGAGCGTGTGGGCAGAGGCCACCAGCAACGACCCTCGGAGCGCGCCGAGGGGCCTATGCCCACACGCTCCTATTGGATGACAACCGGGATCATGGTCGGGTCGCCGGTCGCGTTGTCGACCACCGAAGCGTAGACCCACACCAAGCAGTTGTTGGTGAGCGTCTCGGTCTTGGCGTAGGCGTGGTCCTGGCTGCCGGCGCCGGTGACCGCGAAGATGTCGTTGTCCTGCTTCCAGCCCGACGGGTCGATGCTGCGGATCCGCTCGCTGCCGACCTGGACGCCGCTGGCGTCGTGCAGGGTGACGCGGATCTCGCAGGAGTGATCGGAAAGGTTGATGTAGCCGACGTTGGTTCGGAACTGCTGGTTGCCGGCGAGCGGTGAGAGCACCCCCGTCTGGCCAGTGGCCATTGCCTGATCGGGGGCGATCCCGGGCAGGAACTGGCCCAGGGTGCCGACGTCGCTCTGGTTGTAGGTGCGGGCGGTCACCACCAGCGGGCCGTCGCCGTCGACCTGGATCGAGCCCGCGAGCTCGTCGGTGACCTCGAAGAGCTCGCCGAGCACGTCGTCCCAGGCGAGCAGCTGGCCGGCGGCGATGGCGCCGGTGATCTCGATCGGGTCGCTGCCGGCGGCGCGGAAGCTCGCCGTGGCCTCGACGGTGCGCTCGCCGAGGTTGAGAACCGCGAGCTGCGACCGCCACTCGGTGTCGTTGGCACCCGAGGTGCGCGCCATGCCGGCGGTGAGGTAGCTGCGGTCGGTCGGCCGCAGGTAGGCGCGCAGCATGTAGTCGCCGGCCTCGGTCTCCTCGAGCTCCGCGATCCCGTCCTCGGAGACGAAGCTGTGCCCCTCGGTCGGCTCCTCGTCGTGCTCCATGTTGAAGTCGGTGGAGTCGAGCGAGGCGTTGCCGCGGTTGACCAGCCAGAAGTCGCCGTGGAGGGTGACCGGCCGGTCGAGCTCGACGATCGACGCGCCGCGGCCGTTGCCGGTGAGGATGCGGGCCACCGCCAGGGTCACGGTGTCGTCGGGCACGCCCTCGTTGTCGGGGTAGACGTAGATGTCGTTCGGGAACAGGCCGCCGACCGCGAGCAGGTTGCCGGCGCAGATCCCGGTGATCTCGACGAAGCCCGGCTCGTAGCCGAAGTCGGCGAGTGAGAACTTGACCGCGAACATCTTGTCCGGGTCGCCGGCCTCGCCGCCGCCGAACCAGTCGAAGTCGGTGGACTCGCCGTCGTCGTAGGCGGCGTTGCCGCACTGGAGCAGCACCTTCTCCTGGGCGCCGGCCGTGGCACCGACCAGGATCAGGAGCAGAGTGACGAGAGCACAGTTGAGAAGCTGGCGCCGAGTGGCCATCGAGCCCTCCCGAGATCGAGCCGCACAGGGGATCCTAGCCGATCGCGGCCCGGCGGCCAAGGCGGGGCGGCCGGGCGGCAACGGAAAGGGGCGGGGACCCTCGACTCGCGGCGCATTGCGCCGCTCGCTCAGGGCAGGCTCCCACGCAGCCGGCAGGGGTCAGCGCTCCTTTGCTGCGGCTGCCGATCGCCGCAGCAGGCGGCGGCCGATCAGGACCACGAGATAGGCGAGGCCGGCGATCACGATGGTGGTGGCGCCGGCCGGCAGGTCGGGCCCGTACGAGACCGCGAGCCCGGTGATCGTGAAGGCGATGCTGAGCACCGCCGCGGCGGCCATCATGCCGCGCAAGGTCGAGGTCAGCTGGCCGGCGATCGCGGCCGGCAGGGTGAGCAGGGCGATCACCAGCACGATCCCGACCACGGTCACGAGCAGCACCACGGTCAGCGCGGTCAGGCCGAGCAGCAGCAGGTAGTAGAGCTCGACCTTGAGGCCGCGCAGCCGGGCGAACTCTTCGTCGAAGCACACGGCCTGCAGCTGTGGGTAGAGAGCGGCGCACAGCGCGACCACGACCAGGTCGAGCGCGAGCATCAGCCACAGGTCGCTGCCCCGCACCAACAGGATGTTGCCGAACAGGTAGCTCATCAGGTCCTGGTCGTAGCCCGGGGTGCGGGCGATGAACAGGATGCCGACCGCCATCCCGACCGCCCACAGCGCGCCGATCAGGGTGTCCTCGCGCTCCTTGGCACGCAGGCTGATGACGCCGATCAGCAGCGCCGCGATCAGGGCGGCCGCCACCGCTCCCAGCATTGGGCTCGCCCAGGCCTGGCCGTGCACCACCTGCAGCCAGCGCGCCGCTCCGAGCCCGGCGAGCACGCAGTGGGCGATGGCGCCGGCGATCGAGGTGATGCGCCGCACCACCACGAAGCTGCCGACCACGCCGCAGGCGACGCCGGCGAGCACGCCGGCCAGCAGCGCGTGCTGGAGGAAGGCGAAGCGGGGCAGGGCGTCGAGGAAGTCCACGCTCACTCCGTGTGGTCGTGCCGCACCATCCGCACCTCGCCGCCGTAGAGCTCGCGGATCGTGGTCCCGTCAAGTTGGTTGGTCGGGTGGACGTCGACCGTGCCGTGGACGCAGATCACGGAGCGGACGAAGGCTTGCACGAAGCCGAGGTCGTGCGACACCAGGACCACGGTAGTCGTCCGGTTGAGCTCTCGCAGCAGGTCGAAGAAGTCGAGCTCGACCTTCTGGTCGAGCCCCGAGGCCGGCTCGTCGAGCAGCAGCAGCTCGGGGTTCGAGGTCAGCGCCCGCGCCAGCAGCACTCGCTGGCGCTGGCCGCCCGACAGGTCGGCGAAGGGGCGCCGCTCCAACCCGGCGAGTCCCACCCGCTCGAGAGTGTCGCGCGCGGCGGCGACGTCCGCCCGGTCGAAGGGGCCGGCGACCCGTCGCGGCCCGAGCCGGCCCATCAGCACGACGTCGAGGACGCGCACCGGGAAGGCCCGGTCGAGGGTAGCGTGCTGGGCCATGTAGCCGATCCGGTGACGGGCCCTGACCGGGGAGGATCCGAGCACCTGGATCCGGCCGGCAGTCGGCTCGATGAGCCCGAGGATCAGCCTGAGCAGCGTCGTCTTGCCGCCGCCGTTGGGGCCGATCACGCAGGCGAAGGAGAGCGGCTCGACGGCCAGCGTCACGTCGAAGAGCACCGGCTGGCGGCCGTCGAAGGCGAAGGACACTCCCTCGAGCTCGATCACCGGCGCGCTCACCGCCCGCCCCCCATGGTCGCCGCGATCTCCCGCGCCATCCGCTCGAGGTTGGCGGTGAGCTCCACCGCGAGCGGGTCGAGCTCGACGAGCGGGCAGCCCAGGGCCTCGGCCACGGCCTCGGCCGAGCTGCCGCGCTGCTGCGGCTGGACGAACAGCGCGGACGCTCCGGCGGCCTTCGCCTGCTCGACGAGGAGGGCGAGCTGGCGGGGCGTCGGCTCCTTGCCGCCGACCTCGACCGCCACCTGCTCGAGCCCGTAGCGGCGCGCGAAGTAGCCGTACGCAGGGTGGAAGACGAGCAGGGTGCGGCCGCGGTACGGCGCCAGGAGGGCCGTGATGCGCTGGTGCGCGGCGTCGAGCTCCGCGAGGTACGCGGCGAGCTTGGTTTCGAAGCCGGGGCAGTCGGCCGGGGCGGCGCGGCACAGCGCGTCGCGAACCGCCGCGGCCTCGGTCTTCACCAGCATCGGGTCGAGCCAGGTGTGGGGGTCGAATCGTTCGCCCGGGTGGGCCTCGGCATGGGCGTCGTCGATCGGCGCGAGCTCGATGCCCCGCGAGCAGTCGGCGATCGGCAGGCCCGGGCGCAGGGCGGAGATCTTCGCGAGCAGCGGGGTCTCGAACGAGACCCCGATGCCCAGGAAGAGGTCGGCCTCCCAGAGGGCGGCGAGCTGGCGGGGCGTGGGCTCGTAGGTGTGGGGCGAGGCGCCGGGAGCGAGCAGCGCGTGCGCCCGGACCTCGTCACCGCCGATCCGCTCCACCATCTCGAGCATCGGCGGGATGCTGACCCAGACCTCGAGCGGCTGGCCGGCGGCGCCGCGCGGCAGCGCCACGGCCGCCAGCGCGAGCGCGAGGCCGATGCGAGCGAGCTGGCGGATCGTCGTCCAGCGCAAAGCTCACACCTTGCACACGATGCGGGTTTCGTGGCAGTCCCCGCAGGTCTCGACCGCGTGGGTGGCGCTGAACTCGGACCAGTGCTGGCGCTGGCGCGGGCTGAGCACGCCGGTGCCGTGGCACAGCGGGCAGGCGCCGTCGAGGGCGGCCAGGATCGCCGCCCGGATGAACTCGGAGCGGTTGGTGACGCCCTCCATGGCCTCCACGAGGGCCTGATCCGCCTTGAAGGTGATGATGTGCTTGCCGTCCACGCCGCCTCCTCGCCGCCGTTGAGTGTTACATAGTATTACGAAGCCGTTCGGGAGTCAAGTGAGGACGCGGGGCGGCCGGCTGCTGCCGCCGCGCGGGTCGTCAGGGCTCCCAGACCCGGATGCCGTCGCGGCGCGCCGCGTGCGGTGTTGCGGCGCCTCGCGAGTCGGCGTAGCGTGGTGCTCGAAAGAGGGCGTCGATCTGCCGGGGCCTGCCGCTCCGTCAATGGAGGCTGGAATGGGCGTGTTGTGGCTCGTGGCCGCCGTCGCAACGCTTCTCCCCGGCGCCGAGGACGCATCCGACTTCGTCCTGGTGCGTCCGGGGGGCGTCCAGTCAGAGGCCAAGTACTTCGGCGCGGGGGTGGGGTTCGCGCGCTGGGCGCCGCCCACCATCCGCTGGTTCTACAACCCGGCCCGCGCCTCCGAGCCGTTCACCGACGTCGCCGCGACGGTGGCGCTGATCGAGGAGGCGATGGCCGAGTGGGAGGGGGTCGGCGGCATCCGCTTCCAGTTCCAGGGGCTGACCAGCCGGCAGGCCACGGACTGGGACGACGGCGTGACGGTGATCGGCTGGAACGAGAGTGGGCAGGGCAGCTTCGGCGGCGGCGTCGCGGACGCGCCCTGGGAAGTCTACCTGTCGCTCGGCTACTGGCCGATGTTCGAGGGCTTCGTCGCGATCGACCCCTCGTTCTGCCCACCAACCTGGCCGGCAGCCGAGCGCGAGTTCGTGCTCCGGCATTTGATGGTCCACGAGCTCGGCCACATGCTGTGCCTCGGTCACTCCGACAACCCGAACTCGGTGATGTTCGCCGGCCCTTACAACGGTGTGCAGTCGGTACGGCCGGACGACATCGCCGGCGCCCAGGCGCTCTACGGCCTGCCGCGCGAGCTCGAGCTGCCATCACCGCTCCAGATCCCGCCGGTCGACCCGACCGTAACGGTCAACGGCTTCTACTTCGCGGTCGGAACCGGCTGGGATGACCTCGCGGTCGTCACCGAGATCGACGACGCCACCCCCGATCAGCTGCTCTTCGTGTGGTGGTCGGCGACCAACCTTCCGTTCGGCGAGATGCGACACTACCTGGTGGACCCGTACGGTTTTCCCCAGCGCCTCATCGTGGGCGAAAACCAGTGGATGAGCGTGGCCTCAGGCACCAGCCTCCAGGACATCGCGATCGTCAAGACCCTGCCCGGAACCTGGCAGTTCGTCCTGACCATCGAGGATGCGACCATCGTCACCTTCCCGATCCCGGTCAACACCACCGTCGAGTGGAACCAGGCGCCGACCGGCTCGATCGCGGTGACCCCGTGGTCTGGGCTGGCGCCGTACACGGCGACCATCACCATGACCGCGAGCGACCCCGACGGCGACCCGGTGACGGCGGTCTGGCACGTTCCCGGGCAGGAGGAGTGGAGCGAGCCCGTGGTCGGGACCACGAGCCACACCGTGACGGTGACCGAGCCGGGCGTTTACGACGTGTTCATCGAGCTCTCCGACGACTGGGAGCGCTACCCGCTCGCCGGCGAGGGCTTCCGGAAGCTGCTGCACGCGCAGATCTGGGCCTACGAGCCCGCGCCGGATCCGAGGCGTCCCGACGGCCGGCTGCCCTGAGCGAAGCGCTCCTTTTCACGACCACTCGTCCGCGGCGGCCGGGTGGCGCCACCGAGCGCGCCGTCGCGCGCGCCCCGGGTCGTCAGTCCGCGGACATGGTGGCGGCCCATCCGATGACGACTCTCAGGTCGGCGTTCGCGGCACCCTGGTCGTCACGCTCGATCATGACGAATCGTGAACCGTCCGGCCAGACGTCATAGCTGTGGACATCGGGGCTGATCTTCGAAGGGCGCAGGTAGGGGTCCGGAAACAAGACCTTGGGGCGGCCGATCACGAGACCGTCGCTATCCTCCACCGCGACCGCCATCATCTCGGTGTCGGTGCGGAAGAAGAGCTCCTTCCCGTCGCCCGCCCAGAGCGGCTCGAGACCGCCATCGACGGAGACCTGGATCCGGCCTCCGGGTCCCGGGTAGGGCCGCACGTAGACTTCCCAGCGCCCGGACTCGTCGGACGCGTACGCGAGCCAGCGCCCGTCGGGTGAGAACGCCGCGTACCGTTCTGCGAAGCGGCTTTCGAGGAAGGGTCGCGGCTGGTCCCCGAGCTCGCCGTCGAGCACCCAGATATCGTCGTTGAGGTCCGTCCCCCGGACTCCCAGCGCCAGCAGGCGTCCGTCTCGGGTCCACGACGCGGGCCTGAGCGACGCCTCCACCTCGACGGCCGGCTGTGGCTCGCCGGTGCCGTCCGCCGAGACGCTCCTGAGGTTGCGCTCGGGCTCCGCACCGCCGGCGTAGATCACCGCGTCGCCCGTCGGATGCCAGAGCGGATCGTGGGTGTCCTCGTCAAACGTGATCCGGGTGAGGGTCTGGCGCGTGAGATCGTGGATCCACAGGCTGCAGTTCGGAGTCATCACCTTGCGCAGCAGGAGACGGCGGCCGTCCGGCGAGATTCGGGGCTGAGCCCAGGACGAGCGTTCTTCGACGATCTGCGTGACCGCACCCTCACGGTCGACCCACACCACCGCGCGGCCGCCGGCCAACATGCTGCTGTCCTCGAGCGGCGTGTAGATCAGGGTCCCGTTCTTCGAGACGGCGTAGCGCGCGCCCTCGCGCGGCCCGTTGCCAACGCCCTGCAGAACCACCGTCGGGTCGCCCTCCACGGTCGCCCGCTCGAGGTCGAAGCGGTACATGACGACGTCCTGCTGCTCGTAGCGGAACACCAGGAGGTGCCCGGACTCGAGCACCTGGGGAGTGGCGGCGCCGCTGACGACCACCTTCGTCTCGCCGGTCTTCAGGGAAACTGCGCCCACCTGCCAGTCATCAGCGGTCTCGATGGTGTACAGGACCCAGTCGGAACCCGGCACCAGGCACGGCTCGTGGTGATAGATGTCGTCGGGGCCCGGGGTCGTGAGCCCCGTCGTGTCGCCACCGGTCTCGGAGACCGTCGCCAGCCCGCTCCACGCCCTGCCATCGACCATGGCACCGCTGATGATCAGGATGCCGTCAGGGTGCCATGCGCCGGTGTTGAACGAGGTTGCAATCTTCACGCCCGGCAGGCGCATCGGGTTTCCGCCGGTGAGAGAGACCTTGCCGATGCCGTCGCCCACCGGATCGAAGTAGGCGACCCACCGACCGTCCGGCGAGAAGAACGGGTTCTCGACGTCGAGCGTGTCCGGCACCGTGCGGACCTCGAAGCTGTCGAGGGGTCGGAGCTGCAGGGGTGCGAGGTCGCCACCGAGAACATATGCGAGCCACCGCCCGTCCGGCGATATGGCGGCGTTCGTGAACTCCTTGAAGGAGGCATCCGAGATGTCGACGTGGAGCGCTCCCTGCGGTCGCGGCATCGGCCGCAGCCAGGACCAGCCGAGGAGCGCGACGGCCACGAGAATCCCGAACGCGCCGACCGCCCACCCCAGGCGATCGATCCGGGACGACGGGGCCGCAGCCAGCGTCGAGGCATCCGCATCATCGGCCATAAGGCCCAGTCGTGCATCGCCGGCACACTGCAGCCGCCGGCTCGGATCACGTTCCAGGCACCGTCTGATCACCTGTTCCACGCCACGTGGCGTTCCGGGTGGCAGCGCGTCGAGATCTGGGGCGTGCGTGAGGACGGCGGCCATGACGTCCGATATCGTCTCACCCTCGAAGAGCTTGCTCCCGGTGAGCATCTCCCAGAGCACGACGCCGAGGGACCAGATGTCCGCGCGCCGGTCGACCCGCTTGCCGCGGGCCTGCTCGGGCGACATGTAGGCGGCGGTTCCAAGAATCACCCCGGCGGCCGTTGCGTGGCGGGTCATGGTCGGAGAATTCGACGGGCTCGAGTCGCCGGTCTGCGCCTCCCACGCCTTGGCGAGCCCGAAGTCGAGCACCTTGACCGTGCCGTCGGGACGGATCCGCACGTTGGCGGGCTTGAGGTCCCGGTGGACGATGCCCGCGTCGTGGGCCATCTCCAGGGCGTGGGCGATCTGGAGGGCGATCGGGATGGCGTCCTCGATCGGCACCGGCCCTCGCGAAATCAGCTCGTCGAGCCCCTCGCCGGCCACCAGTTCCATGACCAGGACGTGCTTGCCGTCGAGATGCTCGAGCCCGTACAGGGTCGCGATGTTGGGGTGGTTCAGGGAGGCGAGGACCCTCGCCTCGCGCTCGAAGCGGGCGTGCCGTTCCGGATCGGCCGCGAAGTCCGGGGGCAGGAGCTCGAGCGCCACCTCCCGCTCGAGCTCCGTGTCCCGGGCGCGCCAGACCTCTCCCATGCCGCCGGCGCCGAGTGCCCCGATGACGGTGTAGACCCCGACCTTCGATCCCGCTGTGATGCTGCCTGTGCTCATCTTGAACTGAGAAGCTATCTGACGTTCAAACAGAAGCCGGCCCGCCGCCGGGAAATTCCCGTGGATCCAGTGTCTCCAGGACGCCGCGCGGCGGGCTCACGTCCTGGCGGTTGCGCACCAGCTTGCCGAGGTGCCGTCGCAGGGTCTCGTCGAGCTCCGTGTCGGCGACCAGCGTCTCGAGATCCGAAAGCGTGTCAATGTCCCGCAGGGTCGGCAGCTCCTCGTGAGCCACCTTCAGCTCGAGCAGGCGGAGCCTTGTGGCGTGAAGAACTTCCGGGGAGGACCACGGCACACCAGTGAAGAGGTCATGGCCCGGTCGGCGTTGGCCGACGAGCCAGTAGCCGCCGTCCGCAGAAGGGCCGAGCACGACGGGTACCCGCTCGAGCGCGGAGGCGGCATCGGGCAAGCATCGTCACGGCGAGACCCCGGGAGATCCGAGCCGACGAGGATGACGGTTTCGTGCCCAGCGAGAAGCTGCCTCGCGAAGGACTGAGCATGCGAGCACCGAGGTCGCCCGCCTGTTGGATCTCGACCTCGACGCCTGCGGGTGGTCGCCAGGCATCGCCGGGGCGAGGAGCGTCGGCCAGAGCGAGCGTGACGGCCGGCCCGGCAGCGCACGCCTCGGCGAGCACGTGATCGAGGAGCAGCCGGTAGACCTCGGCGGCCTCACTGTCACCAATAGCTGACGCCAGGCGTGTCTTCACCCGACCGGGCGCAGGAATCCTACCGAAGACAACGATCTCTGCGCTCACCGCACCACAGGGTACCAGCAGAGGAGCCGCGCCGGACTGACGCCGAGTCGATAGAGCAGCGGGAAGGTCGCCATGCACAGGCGTGCCCGGATGGGATGCTGCGCAAAGCGACGGGCCGTGGTCCGGACCTCCAGCGGGATGCAAACCAGACGCCCGAGCCGACGGCAGCGTCGCGCCAGCTCGAGGTCCTCCATCAGCGGCATCTCGGGAAAGCCGCCGACCGCCTCCAGAACCTCCCGGCGCAGGTGCTGCGCCTGATCGCCATATGGCAGTCCGAGGCCGCTGCTTCGAAGGTCGAGGAGCCGCCACCAGGCACGCGCCAGTGGCGAGCGACTGGCGCCGGGGGGTGGCTCGGTGTGCAGGCGAAAATAGCCCAGGGCCGTGGTCGAGTCCGCCAGCGCATCGGAAACCGCGCTATACCAGTCCTGCGGGAGGCGGCAGTCGGCGTGGACGAAGATGTAGGCTCGGGCTGTCACCGCAGCGGCGCCACGCTGCAGCTGCTCGCCGCGGCCTGGCGCGCCGTGGACGACACGAGCGTCGGGGCGCTCCCTCGTGACGATCTCGAGGGTGGCGTCCGTGCTCCCGCCGTCCGTTATGACAACCGCCGAGTCCGGAGGTCGCTCGACCGCGCGCAGGCAGGCGGCGATCGTGCGCTCCTCGTTGAGCGTCGGGATCACCACAGCCAGCGCCGGTGACGAAGGGTTCATCGAGCTCGCATGATGGTGGGACTGAGCTCGTCGAGCAAGGGGCCTGCGCACGGGAAGCCGATCGGGTCGACCACGCCGAAGGGAGCGGATTGCGGCTGTGGCCGAGGGGGTCCAGAGGAGGGCGGTGGGCGGACTACAGCCGCCCGCTCATCGCGGCGGGGCGCCGCGCGCGCAGCGCGCGAGCAACCGCAGGTGAGATCCCGATCGGTATGGGATGGAAAGCCGCCCGGATGGGCGGCAGTTTTCATCGCATGGTGGAGCCGATCGGGTCGACCACGCCGAAGGGAGCGGATTGCGGCTGTGGCCGAGGGGGTCCAGAGGAGGGCGGTGGGCGGACTACAGCCGCCCGCTCATCGCGGCGGGGCGCCGCGCGCGCAGCGCGCGAGCAACCGCAGGTGAGATCCCGACTCGGTATGGGATGAAAAGCCGCCCGGATGGGCGGCAGTTTCATCGCATGGTGGAGCCGATCGGGATCGAACCGACGACCTCTTGAATGCCATTCAAGCGCTCTCCCAACTGAGCTACGGCCCCACTTGGGACCGCGAGTTGTAGCAAAGCGGGGGATGGGTGTCAATCGAACCCCGCTCAGGCCGCTCCCTTCGGCATGCTACGCTGCGGCGGTGAAGGGTCCTGCGCGTGCCCGCGTGCGCAGTCGAACCGGACGGCGCCGGTGAGCCCAGTGGTCACCGCCGGGAGCGGCGGCGTCGACCGCCGGCGCGAGCTCCTGCCCGCGGCCGTTTTTCCCCTGTTCGACGACCGCTTCGTCGCCTCCTGCGACCTCCACGAGGAGCACGTGGTCCGGCTCGCGCTGCGGGTGCTGGCCGAGTGCGGGCTGGCCGGCGACCTTGAAGCGCCG
The DNA here is from genome assembly GCA_963754985.1 of uncultured Holophagae bacterium. Taxonomy (GTDB): domain Bacteria; phylum Acidobacteriota; class Thermoanaerobaculia; order Thermoanaerobaculales; family Sulfomarinibacteraceae; genus FEB-10. The sequence continues at coordinate 179,482 of CAVWIJ010000012.1, forward strand.
GTCAGCGTTGCCGAGCTGGCGGCGCGCCATGGCCTCGACTCCCAGCGAGCCGATGTGGTCCTGGACTGGCTGCTGCGGCTCCTCGAGGGGCACGGCTACCTCGAGCAGACCACGGAGGCCGATGGCACCCGTCGCTTCTGGAGTCGCGCCCCCCTCCCCACGCCCGACCCGGGCGAGGTCGAGGAGCGGCAGCGGGTGCTCGACCCCTCGGCGTTACCCACCTACCGGGTTGCTGACGTTGCGGCCGCGCACTACCCCGCCTTCCTGCGCGGCGAGACGTCGGGCGAGGCGGTGCTCTTCGGTCCGAACCACTTCGACCTGTGGCCGGCCTACTTTTCCAACACCAACCCGCTCTACGCCGTCAACAACGCGGTGGCGGCCGCGGCGGCCCGGGAGCTGCTGGCGACCGCCCCCAACGACGTGCTGGAGCTGGGGGGCGGCCTCGGCAGCGGCGCCGAGGCGCTGCTCCAGGCCCTGGCGTCCGATCGGCTGCCGGGCAGGTACCACTTCACCGAGCTCGCACCCCTGTTTCTCAGGCGTGCCCGGCGGGCGCTGGGCGAGCGCTACCCCGAGGTCCTGTTCTTCTCCATCCTCGACATGGACCGTCCGTTCGCCGACCAGGGGGTGGCGCCCGAGAGCCAGGACCTGGTCTTCGCGGTCAACACCGTGCACGTCGCGAAGGACCTGCAGCTGACGCTCGGAGAGGTCCGGAATGCGTTGCGGCCGGGCGGGCTCCTCCTTTTCGGTGAGTGCCTGCGGCCCTTCAGCGGCGTGGCCCTGCACACCGAGCTGGTGTTCAACCTGCTGGAGGCGTTCCGCGCGCCGCGGCTCGAGCCGCCCTTGCGCCCCAACGGCGGCTTCCTGACCCCTGAGCAGTGGCTGGGGCTGCTGGCGTCCGCAGGCTTCGTCGAGTGCGGCCTGTATCCGGACGTACGGCGGATCCGCGAGGTCTATCCGGCCTTCCTGACTGGCGCGGTGTCGGGTCGCCGGCCGGCATGACATCGGTGGTCGGCCCGTTCAGCCAGCGGATCACCGTCCAGCCCAGCTGGCCCCACTTCGTCGGCCACTTCGTGGGGCGGCCGATCCTGCCCGGCATCGCCCACCTGGCGCTGGTGCGGGACGCGCTGCGCCGCATGGTCGACCCCGAGCTCGAGCTGGTCGCGGTGACCGCGCTCAGGCTGCGGCAGGTGGTGGGACCCGGCGACGCGGTCGAGCTCCAGGCGGTGCCGAGGGGCGAGGCCGGGTGGGACTTCGAGCTCCGCCGCGGTGCCGACCTGGCAAGCAGGGGAATGGTGGCGAGCGGCCGCTGTGCAGCGCCCGGGGGGGCCGTCGTTGGGGTGGCGGCGGGCGGCGAGCGCTTCCCCGCACCGGAGGCGCTGATTCCGCACCGTGGTCCGGCGCTGCTCCTCGATGCGGTGGTGGAGGTGGCCGATGACCGCCTCGTGGCCTCGGCTGCGGTCCCGCAGGGCTCAGCCTTCGCGGCGCAAGGGCTCGCACCACCCTTCGTCGCCCTCGAGGTCGCGGCCCAGGCGGCAGCGGCCTTCGAGGCGCTGCGGCGGCGGCGGGCCGGGGGCGATCCCGAGCCCAGGGTCGGCTACCTGGTGGGCGCCCGAGACGCTGTGCTCCAAATCGGCCTACCGGTGGGGCTCCCACTGCAGGTCACCATCCGCCTCGACGCGGCGTTGCCGCCGCTGTCGACCTACCTGTTCGAGGTCGGCGCCGGTGGTGCAGTTGCCGCGAACGGCACGATCAGCACGTACATGGCGTAGTGGAGCGCACCCCGGCCCGCCGAAGGCTGGGAGACCGTACCGCATCGCCCCCGATATCAGGGACGCGAGCTGGGGCCTGTGCCCTGCACGCTCCTGGGCCACACGTCGTGGAAGCAGAACCACTGGTGGGGTTGCTGGCGGATGGCCCACTCGATCGCGGCCGCCACTCGGCCCATCGCCTCGGCCACGTCGTGCTCGCGGCTCGAGGAGCGGCCGACGGGGATCGGGTCGCGAATCTCGATCCGATAGTGGAGGCGGGCGACGCGGAAGACGAAAATCGGCACCAGCGGCACCTCGGCGGCGCGGGCCAGGGCCGCCGGACCGGCGGGCAGCGGGAACGGCCGGCCGAACACGGTTGCGGGCACGATGCGACCGCCGCTGCGTGGCCGGTCCCCCTGGACGCCGACGATGCCACCGTCGCGCAGCACGTGGACGAGCTTCACGCCCTGGAGTGCGTGCTCCCCCTCGAAGTGGGTGACGTAGCGGGTTCCGCCGGCCCGCACGAGCAACTCCTGGATGAACTGCTGAGCTTCCGGGTCGGCCTCCTTCTCGCGCACCACGTGGACTTCCCGGTCCTCCTCGAAGGCGGGCAGCATGGAGCCGACCTCGAAGTTCCCCAGGTGGGCGGTGACCATCACGAAGCCGTGACCGGGCTCGAACAGGGACAGCCAGCGGGGCAGATCAATGTCGATCCGGAAGGAGCGGTCGGTGGCCAGTCGCTCGTAGCGCTCGGACAGGGTCCAGCCAAAGGTCCACAGGGTGCGGAAGATCCGGAGCTGCCGGCGGAGGAACCCGCACGGGCCGAGAACGGCCTCCAGGTTACGGCTGATGGCGCGGCGGACCTTGATCAGGCAGATGAAGAAGAAGGGGGTGAACAGCGCCACGAGGGCGCCGACTCCCCACTTCGGCATGATCGACACCCCCCACCAGTGGAAGCGGAACCAGAACACCCCGGTGACGTGGTACCGCCCGAGGAGGCGCTTGGCCCAGCCCACCTCGGGGGCGTGGGGAAGGTCCGCTGCGCGCGGCCCCAGCTCCGGCGGGCCCGCGCCGGCCGTGGACGGCTCAGCGGTTGGAGGAGCGACGTCCATCGGCCACGAGTATAGCCAGGGTACGGTGCTGGGTTCGCAGTCCACGTCGGCCGGCCCGATGGTGATTGGTCCGGAGCTGAACGCTATTGCTTCTTCGCGGCCCAGTGGCGCTTGGCTTCCTCTTCCATGGCCGCCAGCCGGGTGTAGTAGTCTCCAAACTCATTCAGATGCGCCAGCGCGATCTTGCCGGTCATCAAGAGATCGTTGTCGGTCACGTTCGTGGAGGGATCACGCAGGCCATGTTCGAGCTCAACCTCAAGCCCCATCCGGAACTGCTCAACGTCAAAACGTGTCCAGTCGACGCCAAGCTGTTCACCAATCTGGCGGGCCTGTTCGGTGGTGAAGGACCTCTTCGCTGCCATGACCCACTCCATTTACCTATGACGGACAGGGTTTCCCTCTTGCACGGCTCGAGTCTACCACCGGGCATCGCCAGACGGCTCCGGGGGGCGAGTCAGCAGCAGCGCGAGCACGAAGTTGCTGACGACGCCCGCCGCGACCGTGATGCCGATGGCCCTCAGCACCGGCAGCGTCGAGAACGCGAGCAGCGCAAACACCATCAGCGTCGACAGCGAGCAGACGATCACGGCGTGCAGCGTGCGCCGTTGCTCGGAGGGATCGTCCGCCGCGTGCTCGAAGAAGAGCGCATAGTCGAGCCCGAGCCCGGCCGCCAGCACCAGCGCGATCAGGTGAAACAGGCTGAGCGACACGCCGGCGGCGTGCAACATGCCCAGGACAACCAGCGTCGTGAGCGCCATGGGTGTCAGCACCCGCCGCACGCGCGACCAATCCCGCAGCGCGACGAAGACCACGATCACCAGCAGTACGGCCGAGGCGGCCAGGCACCACAGGATTCTCTCGCGCTGATGCGCGACGAGATCCTCGGACGCCTGTTTCAGGTCCAGCAGCGTGACCTCACGTGTCCGGCGCACAAGCTCCGCCAACACTTCCGGGTCCTGCACGCCCGTCAAGGTGACGAGCCCGATCCAGTGTCCATCCCGCTCCAGCAACAGACCACCGACCAGGGCCTCGAGCGGCGTGCCCGCGAGGTCGGCCGGACCGAGCGCCGACAGATGTCGCGCGCGGTCGACGTCCGCAAGGAAGGGCTCGAAGACGCCGGGCTTGAACGGCGTTGCGAGGAGGGCGGTCTCCAGTGCCGTCCGCAATTCACCGGGCGCAGGTAGGGCGGCGCGCCGCCGCTCCTGCACAGCTTTCGTCGGCAGGTAGCGCGCCGGGTGGTCGAAGCCGCCGAGCGCGCCGCGAGTGACGAGCGACTCCAATTGCGGATCCAGCGCCGCGGCGCTGGCCAGGACGGACTGCGGGTCACGGCCCTCGATGACGAGTAGGTGGCGGATGTCGGGCGCACCCAGTTCGTGGCGCAGTGCCGAGTCACGCTCGATCAGCGGCAGGGGCACCGGCGTCAGTCCGCCAAGATCGTTCTCCCAGAGCGGCCGCGGTGAGAGCCAGATGACGCCGATGCATATCAAAGCTGCAGCGATGACGAGCCAGCGCGGCCGCGGCAGGCGCGCGATTGCGTGCCAGAGGCGGCCGAGTGCCGCGGATTCGGCCGCATCGCGGCCGTGCTCCGGGACCAGCGGCGGCAGAAGGAAGCGGGTCGTCAAGCCTGCCACCGCGAGCCCAGCCACGGTGAAGACCGACAGCTGAGCGAGGCCGAGCACACCCGAGAACAGGAACGCGAGGTACGCAACGCAGGTGCTCGCGACGCCGGTCGACAGCGTCGGCCACAACGCACGAGCGTTGGCCCAGGGATTCAGTCCACGGTGCTGGTGGCTGAAAAGGTGCATTGGATAGTCCTGCGCCACGCCGATCAGCGTGAAGCCGAAGGCGAGCGTGATCCCGTGCACCGTCCCGAAGATGACGCCGACCGTCGCCAACCCAGCCACCCCCGCGCTCACGAGCGGCAGCAGGCCGAGCAGGAGCACCGGCACGCTGCGGTACGCCACCAGCAGCAGGATCACCATGCCGACGGTGGCAACACCGCCGAACCACTGCGCTTCACCCTGCGTGCGCGCCTGCATGAGCACCGAGAACGCTCCGGGCCCGCTCGCCTCGAGCCTGAGGCTCGAGTCCGTGCGGACGGCCTCGAACGCTCGCTGCAGCGAATCTGCGGCGACCCGCTGGCCCTGCGGGTCAAAGCCGGGCGCGTGGGTTTCGGCAATGAGCAACGCCTCGCGCCCGGAAGCGTCGAACCAGACGTCGTTCAGGAGTTGCGGCTGCCGGGTCGGCAACCACGACTCGACGAGCGTCATCAGCTCCAGCGTCGGGTCGCGCGGCAGCCACGGTTCGAGAAGGCCGGCAGCGGGCGAAGCGAGGTCACGCACACGCTCCTCGAGCTGTGCGCGAAGAAACTGCGCATCGAAGGTCTCATCGTCCAGCGACGGCGACAGCAAGTAGCGGTACGCCAGCAGCGAATCGGGAATCGCCTCGAGGCTCGTCTCGCCGTTCGCAACCATGCGGAACTCATCGGTCTTCCGCAGGGCGTCCGCCAATGCTCGAGACGTGTCGGCCGCGGCCTCCGGGTTCGCACCCGAGATGGCGAGCAACAGCATCCTCGAGGCCGGTCCCTCGCCGACAGCCTCCAGGATCAGTCGCTCCTGCGGTGTCCGCGGCGACGGCATGAAGAGCCGCAGGTCCATGCCGATGACGAGTTGCCGGTCCACGACCCAGCCGAGGGTCGCGACAGTCGCGAGCCACACAGCGAGCAGCAAGGCCTTGCGGGAGCCTGTCATCCGTTCATGGCATGGTTTCGCTGGCGCACCAGGCTGCGAGCGCCTTCTGGTCGAGCGGCTGCGGCAGGTCGCCCGGACGCTCCACGCCGATCGCCATCAGGCTCGCATCCGCGTCCGGTTCCTCGAGCGTGAAGCACCGCGGGCGGTCGTCCCTGCCGTTGACGGTGATGCGGGACAGGCGGCGTTTCAGCTTGGCGTCGCGCGGCGAGAGCGTGATTCCCCAGCGGGCATCCGTGCCCTGCAGCGTCACGACGAAGTAGCGATCCAGCATCTGCCGATCACCCTGGAGGAGTGCGGCGAAGCTCGCGAGCATGCCGCGCAGCTCCGGGGCACGGTCGAGCGAAAAGTGACGCGGTTTGCTGCCTTCGCGCTCCACCGAGACGTTCTCCCCCCGCAGCTCCGTGACCTCCCGGTAGGGCGAGTCGACGCGCCGTACCAGCGAGCCGTCTTGCCGATGCTCGAGGCGGCCGGCAACCACGATCGGCGTCTCGAGCAGGCTCGAGTAGCGCACCTCGACGAAGCTCGTGGTATCGGGCGCCGGGCGCGCCAGCCGCGCGAGCAGCGCATCCAGGTCGGGCTCAGCCGCCTGCAGGGCGGTCGCCGTCAGTGCGAGGCAGGCCACCGCCAGCCGCGAGATCATTCCAGAAATCACCGAAGCCAGGATCCGTCGCGGGGCCGCAGGATGTCAACCAGGGGAAGGAGGAGGCAAAGGAGCTGAGCCAGGGACTTCAAGCGTTCCAGTGGAACCATTGGCCGCTCCAGCGGTTTTCTGGTTTGGCGTCCCCTGAGGGTGAAAACGTCCCAGCAGATCAGCCGCGGCTCATGGACTCTGGATCTCGAACAGGTGGCCCATCATCTTTCGCAGGTCGCAGATCTCGTCCGAAGCGACCGCCTGAGGAGGGACCGAGAGGCACACACAGGCGAGCGCGAAGACGATCACGCCGAGCTTTCGCATTCTTCTGGCTCTTCCTTTCTGGTTCGTCGGGCAAACCCAGTTTCCTGCTCCCTTGTGATTTCTCGGTCGGGAATTGATACAACTAACTGCCGCGCTCGGCAATGATCATCGGGGTACCATCGGAGTCAGGGTGTACGAGCCGCCGAAACCCGCGAGAAAGAGCCTCCGGCGGAGTCTCGCCGAGCTGCTGTACCGGCTGCGGACCGAGGCAACACAGCCGGCCGCTCAGGCGATCTCGGTCGGGCTTGGGGCCTTCATCGGGGCCCTTCCGGTGTATGGGTTTCACCTGCCACTTTGCGTGGTGCTGAGCCGCGCCCTTCGCCTCAACCTGATCACCATGTTCCTGACGACGAACCTGAACAATCCACTCTTCGCGCCGCTGTTGGTCTATGCCGAGCTTCAAGTCGGCGGCTTGCTCCGGAATGGTGCGTTCTACCACCACACGCTTGCGACGGTGCGGCAGCTGCGGCTCCTGGATTTCGCCGCGGACCTCATCATTGGCTCGATCGTCGTGGGCCTGGCCGCCGGTCTCACCCTCGGGTTGGCGACGCTGAGTCTCGCGAGGCGGGCATCCCGCGACAGGGAACGCAACCTCCTCATAGAAGAAACCGCTCGCCGCTTTCTCGACGCCGGGTATCTCCAGTGGGAGTCCACGCGAGCGGTCCTGCGGAGCCATCGCGCGTACGTCGATCTGGTCCGGTCGGGCATCCTTCCCCGCGAGGGGACGATCTATCACGTGAGGTGCGGGCGCGGGATCCTGCTCGTGCTGCACGACGTCTTTGTTGGTCTGTCAGCCGCTCAAACCGCCGGGCCAGATGGGGGCTCCGCGGTCACCCACCCGGTCCTTCGCGGCGTTGACGACCGCAAGAGGCTGGTGCGAGTCGCACGCATCGCGTTGGGGAGCGAACGAGCAGTCGAGGAGGCGGACCCCGCCGGGTTCGAGTTCACCGAGCCTGGTTCCGTCGTGTTGTCTGATGTGTTGTTCCACTGCGATGGTGGGCAGTGGGAACCGATCGTGGCGCGTGCCATGAGCGCGCTCGGGCCACACGACGTGCTGGTCGTTTGTGAGAAGGCGCCTGGCCTATTGACTCGATGGAGACGAGCTGGTGGTCACCGCACGTCAGATCGAGGAAGTGACAACATCCGCCGGACTCGAGACGGTGATCATGAATGACACGCTCACGTGGGCTCGGCGGCACTCTCTTCTGGTGGCACGGCGAGGGAGCACGTGAACACGGTGCGATTCAGATCACCGCAAGGCACCGCCTCGCCGGTCGCCGCACCGAGCAGGCCACCCGATGCTCTCCTCGGAGCTGGTGCGATCCCGCGGTCAACGCTCCCGACCGACGAACGACACCGGCAGGAAGGGTGAATCCGTCACGCCGTGGTTCCGGCGTCAACAATGATCGACTGACCGGTGACGGACCGGGCGCGATCGGACAGCAAGAACACCACGGCCTCGGCGACCGATGCCACATCGGTGCCAATCGGCAGGACCTCGCCGGATCGCAGCGTTTGAACACTGCTGTCGGGGAGGCCTGATGTCATGTCCGTCGCGACGTACCCGGGTACGACCGCATTGACGCGGATGTTGCGCCGCCCCATCTCGCGCGCCACGCACCGTGTCATTGCGATGAGGCCCGCCTTCGACGCGGCGTATGCAGCGTGCCCCGGAACCCCGTGAAGGGCGCTCAGAGACGACACGTTGACAATCGCCCCACGCCGGCGGGAGACCATGTGACGAAGGACCTCTCGCGTCATCCGAAAGGCGCCGCCCAGGTTGACGTCGAGGATCTCGTCCCACGTCTCATCGGTCGTCAGTGCCAGCAACGTGCTCACCTGGATGCCCGCGTTGTTCACGAGCCCGGCGATCGGCCCAAGCTTCTGCTCGACCTCGTCCACCACCGATGCCGTCCGGCTGCGATCCCGAAGGTCGAAGGCGAGGCCGGTCGCGGCACCACCGCTCCATTCCTCGACCTCGCGAGCGAGTGCCTTGTCGGATCGCCATGTGAACGCGACCTGCTTGCCTGCCCCCACCAGGGCCTCGACGATCGCTCGACCGATCCCCTTGGTGCCCCCAGTGACCAACGTGATGTCTGTGGCGCCGCTCATGTGTGGTATCTCAACACGCCCAAACGGCAACGGCAAGGCAGCTGAGGGGTTCGCCGCACCGGTCTAGCCCGGATATCTCACCGGGTTTCGTGGCGAGGGCGGCGAGGTGCCGTGGCGGGGTGCGAGGGCGGGAGGCGAACCCGTGGGGGGTGCGGAGGGGGCGGCGGGTCTGTGATGGGCGGGTGACAGTACGAGCACCGAGGCGAGAAAGCACCGCTGAGTGCGGTGCATCGCTGGCCGCAGTAGAAAGTTGGTGAGATATCCGGGCTAGGACAACCACCAGGGCTCGCGGGCGGTGAGATGCGCTCGAGCCGGGCACGGGCGACTGCGCCTGCAATCCGAAGGCTGTCGAGGATCGGCCGGTAGTGGCTCGTCTTGATGCCGTCGGCGTAACCCAGGTCGACTGGGACAGTGATGATCGGGAAGCCTCGACGTACGGCACGAACGACAACAGCGGTCTCGGCCTCGAATCTCGGCTCGGGGAAGCCGGTTGCTGCGATGAGGGCCCTTGTGTACAGGCGGAACCCTGTCTGGACGTCGTTCAGACGGGTCCCGGCCACGATGGAAATCGCCCGCGACGACGCCCGATTACTCGTGCGACGCAGGCGTCCCATCTGCGAGTAGAGGTGTTCCCGCGTCCCGAGCACCAGATCGCCGCCTTCTTCCCAGCCTCGGAGGAGCTTGGGTATCTCCTCTGGGAGATGTTGTCCGTCCGCGTCGAGCGTCACGACCGCCTCACATCCACGCCGGAAGATCTCACGGAATGCCACTCGGAGAGCCGCACCCTTCCCCTGGTTGTGCGGCATCGTGATGACCTCGGCGCCCGCGCTTCGAGCGACATCACCGGTGTGATCGCTCGATCCGTCATCGATCACCAGAAGATCCGGCAGCACGGCCAGCGTTCGCCGGACAACGTCGGCGACGAACGCTTCGACTTGAAACGCCGGCATCGCAGCAGCCACACGTCGGGTCATTCTTCGGAGCGCTCCAGGACAGCCCAGGCCACGGCTCCCCCGGCTGCAAAGCTCGTGACGAGCGTCAGCCGAGGGGAGGGGAGCTCACCACCTTGATGCGGCACGACTCCGAGCTCCGGGTCCGGCTCGTCGAACCCGGGCGTCGCTCCGAACGGCGAGCCGCAGGCGGCCAGCACGGACGCAGCCAGGAACCCACCCCCGTGGTCGCCTGTCACGGCCTTCGGCGCGAGGAGCGGCGGCAGGGGATGATCCTTGAACACGGACCTCAAGACGAGGGCTTCGATCCGGTCGGCCGACGGCGAGCCGCACCCCGACGCGACAATCAGGTCGATCTGCTCGGCACGGATCCCGGCAGCATGCAGGTGACGAGACATGGTCTCCGAGAGCACGGATGGGTCTCGACCCCAACCGGCCCGCGGCGCGTCGGGATCGAATCCTCTGCCACAGCTGACGACGCGACACAGAATCTTGGCGCCGCGTCTCCTCGCGGCGATTTCGTTTTCCAGTACGAGGAACGCCGCGCCGTCGCCGGCCAGAAACCCACGGCGGTGTGCATCGAACGGCCGTGCGACCTCGCATCCGTCGTGGTCCGGACGGGCGAGGGCTCCGAACCGGTCGAGAACCGAGTGCAGCAGGGGATTCAGCTCGTCGACCGCACCGACGAGCCCAACCGGCGTTCGACCCGTGGTCACCATCGCGGCCCCCTCGGCCAGAGCGAGCAGAGGGCTTGCCTGGCGCTGGGTGATCGTGACGTTGGGGCCCTTCACACTCATGGATATGGCCACCTGAGCGGCAGGGGCGTTGGCCACCGACTCGGTGAACAGCGCCGGTGAGGCCGCCTCCGGCCCGTCCAGGAGAATCTGCCGAAGCAACTTCTCGGTGACCTCTGCCGCTCCATAGGCGGTCCCCGTCGTAATCGAGGCGCGGGACAGGATGCCGGGCTCGACTGCAGCCGACTCCACCGCCATCCTTGCCGCGGAAACGGCGTATCTCGAACCCACACTCATGCGCCGGCCGGCAAGCGGTGAAAGCCACTCGGAAGTGTCGACGTGGCGTGCGGTCACCGCAGTGCGTGCCGATCCTGCTCGGTGGTACCCGGCGGATCGATCGACCTCAGCACTGATGACCTGTGACGTGGCGAGAACCTCTGCCAGACGGGCAATCCCGCAACCTGCAGCGGTCACAGCACCGACTCCGGTGATGACCGCTGCGTCGTGGCTCATGACCTCGCCCCGATCGTCCAGTCCGCGACGATCACGGCAGCGCATGCCCCCCCAAAGGCGAAGCTCACGCTGACACCGATGCTGCCGGGAGCTATCGAGCGTGGGTGCTCGAGCACCACGTCGAGATCGATCTCCCCATCGACCTCGCCACCCCCCGCCGTCGGCTGGATCTCGCGATGTACGAGAGCGAGCACCGTTGCAACGGCCTCGACCGCCCCTGAGCAGCCGAGCTGATGACCCACCGAAGCCTTGTTTGCGGTGACCGGGATTTTCGAAGCGCGCGGGCCGAACACCCGATGCAGCGCTCTGCACTCGGAGATGTCGTTGAGGGGCGTGCCGGTGCCGTGGGCATTGACGAAACCGATCTCATCGGGTTGTAGCTCCGCGTCCGAAAGAGCCGCGACGATGGCGCGTGCGGCGCCCTCGCCCTCGGGGTGAGGAGCTGTCATGTGGTGCGCGTCGCAGGACGCCCCCCATCCGAGCAGCTCGGCGAGCGGTTTCGCCCCGCGGGTCTGGGCTGAGCGCAGCGTCTCCAGGACCAGCACACCCGCGCCTTCACCGAGGCTCAACCCCACACGATCAGCACGAAACGGTCGACACGGTTCCGGGTCGACGGCGCGCAGTGCGTTGAACCCGGAGTATGTCAGCACGCAGAGAGCGTCCGATCCGCCCGCAATGGCCACATCGATCTCACCGCGTCGAATCGCGTCGAGGGCCGCACCGACTGCCAGCGTTCCTGAGGCGCACGCCGAGGAAATGGTCAGGGTCGGCCCGGTGAGCCGCAGCTGCCTCGCGACGGCGTCGCCAGGGCAGTTGATCTGCTGAGAGGCCAGGCATGCGATGCCCGGGCGACCGGCCCGAACGCCAAGCAGACGAGCCACGTACTCTTCACACTCCCACATGCCGCCGGTGCTGCCGCCGAAGAACACGCCAACGGGATTCATGGAGGGCGAGAGATCGGCCTGGTCAAAGGCCTCCGAGGCGGCTGCCACCGCGAAGCTGTCGGCGCGTGAGAGATGCCTTGATGCCACGGTGATGTCGGGTCGAGTTTCAGGCGACGGAGGCACCTCCGCCGCAAGATGGGTGCGCTGAGCGGATGAGTCGAAGAGCGTGAGCTCCGAAATCGCCGATTGACCGCTTCGAAGTCCCCGCTGAAGATCTCCGGACGTCCAGCCCCAGGCACTGACTGCACCGATCCCTGTGACGACGACTCGTGGGCGATCGGTCATTCAGAACGCGCCTGCTCCTGACCCAGTCGCTGCTCAACGAACGCCGAGAGAGACGCGATCGACGCAAACGCCTCTCTGACAGCGGCTTCATCCTCTACCCTGATGCCGAATTTCTTCTCGATCGCCACCGCCAGCTCGAGCGCGTCCACCGAGTCCAGGCCCATGCCCTCACCAAACAACGGTGCTTCGTCGGCGATCATGTCGGGCGTCATTCCCTGCAGGTTCAGGGATTCGATGATCAGGGTCTTCAACTGGCCCCGCATTTCGTCCTTGTCCACGGCCCACTCCAATAGGCAGGAATAGAGAGACGGCTTCTCTCATGGCACGCCGGCCAGCTAATATTCTACAGATGAACCGTGATCCGATCACCCGGAGCTTCGAAAACGTCTCGAGGCGGAGGCCGACCGAGCCGCTCGTCTACGGAGCCGATGAGGTCTGGACGGTCGGCCATGTCGGCGACATGACGAAGACCGTTGAAGGCCACCTTCGGTCGGCTCGGTACGATGACGGTTCGCTGGTCGGCCTGGCTGCGTGCAACGGACCCGGCTTCATCGCGGGCTTTCTCGCGATGCGCCGGCTCGGATTCACGGTTCTCCTGCTGGACTGGAGTACTCCGGAGGCGGAGTGCACCCGCATCGGGGAGTCACTCCGTGCAGCCGGCGTACTGCGTGTTGGCAGGCCCTTCCCGGTCGGTCCGGAGGACTTCGCGCTGCGGTCATTTGGAGATCCTCGTGGCACCACGGTCGCCCGGTTCGCTCCAGACATCGCGACCGTGCGGCTGACCTCTGGTTCAACCGGAACTCCGCAGGGGATCATGCATACCTCCGAAGCACTGATCGCCGATGACTCGAATCTCAGCGCGGTCATGGGATTGAAGCCAGAAGAGAGGATCTTGGCCGCGATTCCGATGTCCCATGCGTACGGGTTCATCTCGGTGTTTCTGCCCTCTGTGCTGCGCGGCTCTGTCGTGGTCGTGCCCGAGAGGGGGGATCCCTACGCCGCGCCGAGAGCTGCTGTCGCTGGGGATGTGACCTTCCTCCCAACGGTTCCTGCCTACCTCAAGGCCGTGCTCAGCGCGGCAGAGCCTCCTCCGCTTCCTGCCGGATTGAGGCTCGTCATCAGCGCCGGGGCGCCCCTGGCGCCAGAGGTCGCGGTCCGTTTCAGGGAAACCTACGGCCGACCGGTCCACGTCTTTTATGGCGCGAGTGAGGTCGGAGGCATTGCTTACGACAGGGACGGCACGGCCGGAGAGCGGGGAACTCTGGGCACTCCCGTGGATGGTGTCGAGGTCACCTTGGAGCCGGTCGATGGAGTTGAGCACTACGAGGGCCTCGTTGCTGTCCGCTCAGCAGCCGTTGCGCAGGGCTACTTCCCCGAGGCCTCTCCGTCGTTGTCGAATGGGCGGTTCTGTTCGACTGACGTGGCGGTCTTTCAAGATGGCGAGATCGTGCTGCGCGGCAGGCTCGATGAGTTCATCAACGTTCGCGGCAAGAAGGTGAATCCGAGAGAGGTGGAGACGATCCTGAGGAATCACGAGCGTGTCGATGAGGCGGCTGTCTTCGGGGTCATCGACAGCGAAACGCTGGAGCAACGAATCTGCGCGGTCATCGAGCGCTCGTCCCGCGATGTTGGGTACGAGGAGATCCGATCGTGGTGCCAGGAGCATCTCGCGTCGCACAAGGTCCCCAGGACGATCGTCGTTGTGGACCAGCTGCCCAGGAATGAGCGCGGGAAGCTCGACCGGACGGCGATCCGTGCCCTTGCAGCAACCGACGACTGAGCCAGGAGTCGGCTCCGAACCATGGCCCCTTCCGGACCTCCCCCGCGTTACCGGCCATCCCTCTTTCTCACGGCGTCAGCGACAGCTCATCTGGTCGCTCTGGGTGGCTTGGCCGTCCGACCGCATCTGTGGCCGCTCCTGGTCGGAGCGATGGTCGCCGACCACGTGGGCATCGCCCTCGGCGGCCTGCTGCCGCGCGCCAGGCTTTTGGGCCCGAACGTCACTTCCATGCCGGCAGCATCAGCGGCCCGCGGTGAGGTCGCTCTGACGATTGACGACGGCCCCTTCCCCGACGTGACCCATGCGGTTCTCGACGTACTGGACTCACACAACGCTCGGGCGAGCTTCTTCTGCGTGGGGGAGAGGGTCCACAAGCACCCCGGGATCATCTCGGAGGCCGTAGATCGAGGGCACAAGATCGAGAATCACACCTGGAGCCACCCCAGAGGGTTCTTCTTCCTCCCCCCATCGCTGCTCGCGCACGAGATCGACAAGGCTCAGGATGCGATTCGCGCGGTCGCTGGAAGGCAGCCCGAGTACTTCCGGGCTCCTGCGGGTATTCGAAGCCCGTGGCTGGAGCCGATTCTCCATCGGCGCGGGCTCCGGCTCGCATCATGGACCCGGCGGGGACTCGACACCGTGACGAGGAGCCCGTCACGGGTGATCGGTCGGCTGCTCACCGGGCTCGCTCCAGGTCACGTTCTGCTCGTGCACGACGGTCCGGCCAGCACTGGCACGGCGGGTGGCCACATGATCCTCTCGGTTCTCCCCGAGCTGCTCGGTGAAATCGAACGCCGCGGGCTGAAGGCCGTGCCGCTGCCGTGATCCCGTCCGCGCGGCTCAAGCCGGTTTCTGGGCGGTGTACTCGGCCAGAAGCTCGATCTGCCCGCCCTTGGCTGCCCGTTCGAAACCAACCTCCTGCAGAGTGTCGAGGATGATCCGCGGCGGCACGCAGTTTTCAATGGTGTCCCAGAAATACCGCATCATGGTCGCCGCTTCCCGGCTCCCGAGGCGTGCGATGCCCGGGACAATCCGGTGCAAGTAGAGCTTCAGCGCGTGGTACGCGGCGCGCGACGTCGGCCGAGCGAACTCGATCATCAAGAGCGTGCCGCCAGGCCGAAGGACCCGCTTGAACTCGCTGAACGCACATCGAAGATCGGCGAGGTGCCGCAGCGCATAGCCCATGGTGACGAAGTCCGCGAACTCGTCGACCACAGGGATCGCCTCGACCAGCCCCTGCATCGACGGAACGGCGATGCGCTTCCGCGTCTCCAGAAGCATGCCGAAGCTCGCGTCGAGCGCAACGACCGTTCCATTCGATCCCACGACTCCGCAGGCGGCACGAGCAACCTGGCCGCTGCCCACGCAGACGTCAAGGACCTGCATCCCTGGTTTCAGACCCGCGCGCAGCAGAGCTTCCCGGCGATACCAGACGCCGGTACCGAATGACATCACGTGGTTGATCCACGTGTAATGCCGGGCCCCGCGGTCGAAGAGTCGGTTCACGAATCGTCGTCGATCGTCCACATCCGAGTAATAGTCGGGCAGGTGCGGATGTGGGGCGACAGGGGATTGCCTGAAGTCGGCTTCTCGGCCCATGCCGCAACTGTAACGCGAAACTCGGGCGCCGTGATGCCCCCTGAATGTGAACGCTGCGACCGGCACAGGACCCCGTCGTCAGGATCAACCCGGTATGATCTGGATTGACATGCGGGTGTTGCTGGTCAAGCCCAAGGCGCGGCTGCGCACCATCCTCGGGCTCGAGGCGTTCCAACGGCTCGAGCCGATCGAGCTTGGGTACATCGCGGCGGTCGTGCGGGAGCCTCACACGGCGCGCGTTCTGGATCTTCGGCTTGCCCGCCATCCGGTGCGCGCTTTCCGAGCTTGCCTGCATCGATTTCGGCCCGACGTCGTCGGTTTCACCAGTTACACGCATGAGGCGAGCTTCGTCAAACAGCTGGCGCAGCTCACCCGCGGCTGCCTTCCCGACGCGTTCGTGGTGGTGGGCGGCCACCACGCAACGGTGGCCCCGTCAGATTTCAATACCCCAGAAATCGACGCCATTGTCCGGGGCGAGGGCTGTGGCCCGTTCTCGAAGATCCTGGATTCGCTGGAAGAAGGGGATCCCCCGGACGGCATTCCAGACGTCCTCATGACCGGTGATCGCTACGACCTTCAGGCTGCCGGAGTGTGGCCACAGTTTCCGGATCCCGCGGGCCTGCCGAAACCGCGACGCGATCTGTGGCAGCCGGAGCGGTACCGATCGGTGTGGGCTTGCGAGGGGATGGCGCCGTGGGAGCGCCTGTTCCCCCCGGTGAGCCTGGTTCGCGCGTCGTGGGGCTGCCGGATGAAGTGCTCCTTCTGCGTGGTCCCGTTTCTCTGTGGCGGAGAGCACCGCCCCCGACCCGCCGCCTTGGTCGCCGATGAAATCGCACAGACGCCTACCAAGCACATCTACTTCTGTGACGACGAGAACTTCATCGACGAGGACTTTGCCTGGGGGCTGGCCGAAGCCATCGCTGGTCTGGGGATCCACAAGCGCTACTTCGCGTGGACCCGCGCCACGACAGTCAACCGGTCACCCGAGCTGTTCGAGCGATGGCGTGAGATCGGGCTTGACTCCGCGTTTCTCGGGTTCGAGTTCACCAACGACGCGCAACTGAAGCAGTACAAGAAGGGCGGCAGTGTTGTCCACAACGAAAAGGCCCTGGATACCCTCCGCGGTGTGGGGGTGGCGGTCCATGCGGCCTTCATGGTCCAGCCCGAGTACACGGAGACTGACTTCCAAGAACTGCGGGACTACGTCAACCGCCTGCCACCGGCACAGAGCAGCTTCACGGTGTGCACGCCGTCGCCCGGCACACCGGACTATCGAGAGGCGGAACCGCGGATCTGGATCGACAATGCGTTTGACCTTCACGACTGCATGCATCCCATCACTCCCACCGAGCTTCCCCTGCGTCGCTTCGCAACGCTGTTCGCCGAGCAGGCCGTGGCGGGAGTTCGCAGGACTCCGCTGCGCCAGCATCGCCATCCCCTGGTTCCAGCAGACCTGTGGAAGGTCTGGAGGGCGGAAGGCAGGTATCGTCGAGGATTCGAAAGGTTGTACGAGGACTACCCCCGCGATCTCTGGGATTGAGTCAGGAGGCCGCGTATTGCCGGATGAGCGGGTGCGATCTTCATTGCCAAACCCGGACGATCACGGTGTCGGCTCGGAGCGACGTCACAGCGTTTGACGAGCCGTGAGCCGTGTTTTACTCTGAATGACAGATGGCCAGCGTAGTCGCGGTTTCCCCGCTGTTGGTGCGACACTATCCCAAATCTGGCGTCACGACCCTGCCCTCATGGGTCACAGAGTTGGTGGGAGTCCCCAGCGAGGCGCCAAAGGTAGTCAGTGGCGCTCTATCTGTTCAGATAGTGCAACGCTCCGAGTTCATGTTGGTCTCGGTGAGGGTGGCCGATGCCGTGTCGATGGAGTCTGCCGACTTCACGTCGAAAACGACACAGGCCTACGAGCTCGTCTTCGACTCTCTGAATCGACACCGAGGATTCAGCCTGATCCGCGTCTGGAACTTCATCCCGAGGATTCTCGATCCACTCGGGCGGATACCTCAGCGGTACTTTGCGTTCAACGCAGGACGATTCGCGGCCTACGAACGGGCGTACGCCACCAAGGATGCATTCTCACGAATGGTCGCAACGGCCTCAGGGGTCGGCCACTTCGGATCCGACCTGATGATCCATCGGTTTGGCGTCGAACGATCCCTCATCTCCGGTGGAGAATCCACGCCAGGTGCCGGCATATCGATACTCCGAGAAGTACGGCCCGCTCCCACCCTGTTTTGCTCGCGCCACGCGAGTTGAAACGAGCCGGGGCACGTGGCTCCTGGTGGGCGGTACCGCCAGTGTCCGTGGCGAAGAGAGCAGACACGACGACGACCTTGAAGCGCAAACAGCCGAAACCCTCGTGAACCTGGCCGCGCTTGTCGCCGTCGCAGAGAGTGGCTCTTGTGAGGCTGAAGAATCCAGCATGGACGAGAGGAAACGCCTTCTCGGGCGATTCAGACACCTTCGCGTCTACCATCGCCGGCGCGAGGATTCGCGCGTTCATCGAGAAACGTCTCCCGTGTGAGTTCCCTGGGGCCACGACGATCGAGGTCTCGATGGCGGACCTGTGTCGCCCTTCTCTGCTGATCGAAATCGAGGGGCTCGCGGAGCTCTAGCCCGGATATCTCACCAACTTTCTACTGCGGCCAGCGATGTACCGCACTCAGCGGTGCTTTCTCGCCTCGGGGTGCTCGACGTACTGTCAAGTTTTCCACCCCCCACCCATCACAGACCCGCCGCCCCCTCCCGCACTCCCCCCAACCGCCCCGGCGGGTTCGCCTCCGCGCCCCTCGGGTCGAAATCCCCACTGCGCACGACACCTCGCCGCCCTCGCGACGAAACCCGGTGAGATATCCGGGCGAGGATCGTGTGGCATAGGCCCCTCGGCGCACGCGGGTCGTAGATCTCTGGGTGTGTGTGACGCGTCGCGGTCGCTGGCTAGCCTACGCCCCGCGCGCGCCGAGCACGATGCGCTGCGCGCATCCCAGGGAGTTCGTGCCGTAGTGGCCGTCTGACGACACTTCGGTCAACCACGTCCGCCGAAAAGGCCAATGCGGTACGAACTCCTGGAGTGGGGCGCTCGAGCGTTCGTGACCCGGGTCACTCGGCAAAATCCAGATCGCATCAAACTAGAAATACCAGGAATCAGTCTCGATCGGCGGATGAGAGGGACTGGTCAGCTGACTCGATTCGAGATCGAGGACGGCTCCCTGGCAGGACGACGACGCTGAGGAGGTGTTACATGAGGTACCCGCATCGATTGAGGCCAGCCATGCCGGCTACTCCCTTCCACATGACTGTGAGACGACGAACTTGGAGGTGTGACATGAAGGTCCTACGTCGATGGTGGCCAGTGCTGTTCGTCTTCCCCGTTCTGGCCGTCGTGTGGGCAGCGGATGCGCAGGAGGACGCGGCCCCCGTGGGCCGCGCTCTTGCCGCCAACTGCTTCCAGTGTCACGGCACCGACGGGCGAGCCCTCAACGGCATGCCGAGCATCGCGGGCAAGGACGCCCCGTCCATGTACAGCAACATGCTCGAGTACAAGGAGAGCACCGACTTCAGGAACATCATGGTGCCGATCGCCCACGCCTACACCGACCAGGAGCTCTGGGAGCTCGTCGCTGTACATCGCCAGCCTGCCCGAGCATCCGGATGCGGCCGACCAGAGTGAACGTGGCGAGGCGGTCGGAGCCGGACGGCGCGTCCGTCGACGACGTCGAGAGCGGAGGTGCAGAATGAGCCCGTACTCACGTCGAGACTTTCTGAAGGTCGCAGGCGCGTCGGCATCGATCATGCTCCTGCCGGCAAGCCTGCGGGCGCAGGTGGCCTCGGGCCGGGTCGTGGTCATCGGCGGCGGCTTCGGCGGCGGGACGACGGCCAAGTACCTGCGGCTGTGGAGCCCCGACGTCGAGGTCACGCTCATCGAGCCGGCCCCGACGTACCACTCGTGCGTGATGAGCAACCTCTACTACCCGGGACGGATCCCGCTCGACTTCCTGGAGACGTCCCTACGACGGGCTCGTCGACCGCGGAGTCAACCTGGTGCATGACCGTGCCGTCGAGGTCGACACGTCCGGCCACACCGTGACGTTGGCGCGGTGGCCAGCAGCTGCCGTACGACAAGCTGGTCGTCGGCCCCGGGGATCGACTTCATCTTCCCGCCGGGGCTCGAGGACCCCGCCGCGCAGGCGCGGGTGCCCCATGCCTGGAAGAACGTGGCCGAGCAGGCGCCGCTGCTGCGATCGATGCTGCGGGCGATGCCGAACGGCGGCACTTTCGTGCTGACGGTTCCGCCGCTGCCCTACCGTTGTCCACCAGGGCCCTACGAGCGCACCTGCATGGTCGCCTCGTACCTCCGGCGTTCCAAGCCTCGCTCCAAGGTCATCGTGCTCGACGCGAACCCGGACATCGTGGCCAAGCCCGCCATCTTCCATCACGCGTTCGACGTCACCCACCGCGGGTTCGTCGAGTACCACCCGAACGCTCCGGTGCTCTCGGTGGACGCTGACAGCTTGACGGTCA
Organism: uncultured Holophagae bacterium; assembly: GCA_963754985.1. Lineage (GTDB taxonomy): Bacteria > Acidobacteriota > Thermoanaerobaculia > Thermoanaerobaculales > Sulfomarinibacteraceae > FEB-10. The sequence continues at coordinate 199,494 of CAVWIJ010000012.1, forward strand.
CCACCCCGATCGGGTCGTTCCAGGCCAGCGTGCTCAACGTGATCCCGGCGCAGCGCGCCGGCCAGATCGCATTCGATGCGGGCCTGGTCAACGTCAACGGCCGCTGGGCCGGCGTCGATGCGCAGACCTTCGAGTCGACCGCCGCGCCCGACGTCTTCATCGTCGGCGACGCCAACGGCAGCAGCGTGGGGAAGTCGGGCCACTTCGCCAACTCCGAGGGCAAGCTCGTTGCCGCGGCCATCGGCGCGCAGCTCGCGGGCGAGCCCGAGAACGCGTCACCGATGCTCGGCAACGTCTGCTACAGCGCGATCACTCTCGAGTCGGCTTCGTGGTTCACCAACCACCTGATCTACCGCGGAGGTGTCATGGTTCCTGTTCCCTTGTCGGTCGCGGAGGGCCCACCCAGCGGCGGCAACTTCGAACGCATGTTCGCGTGGGGGCGCAACCTCTGGGCGGACTCGCTGATCTGATGGAGGGCCTGCACGGCTGACGTTGCGCGCCCCCGAGAAGGGGGCGCGCCGGCCCGATCCCGCGGCTGCGCCCGATTTGGCTGCCCTCGCCGACCTCGAAGCCAGGGTCGCCGCACTCGAGGCGCGCGCCGTCGCGGCTGCCGCGGCGCTTGGCGGATCGCCGCAGGGACGCTTGTGACGATTAGGCACAGATATCTTACGATTTACACGCCGAATGTTACGATTGCGGCGTGAGTGATCGGAAACGTCACATCGCATCGCTGTTCGCCGAGCGGCCGGTGATGCGGGCCGGCGAGGTCGCTGTGGCGCTCGGCGTCACCCGTCAGACCGCCCACCGTTACCTCCGTCAGCTCGTTGCAGAGGGACACCTCGTTGCGGAGGGCGCGGGTCGCGGCGCGCGCTACCTGACCGGAGTCTTCGCCGAGTACACCCGGGACTTCGAGTTCACGAGGACGCGGATGGTGATCCGGCTGTTTGCGATCGGAACCGAGTTCGTGAGCCGGTCGCAGGCCAGGCGTCTGGTGGGCGGCCTCGAGCGCTTCCGCGAGGTCGTGCTCGACTTCGGCGGCGTCGAGCTGGTGGGGCAGGGCTTCGCCGACGAGGTCTTCCGGGTCTGGGCGAAGCAGCACCCCGAGGTCGCCCTGATCCCGATCGCCATGAGCCCACCGGTCGCCTTCATGGTCGAGCGGGCGATCTGGGGCGCCTCGATGCTCGGACGCGATGCGGGCGGCTGAGGCGCCGCCGGTCGCACCGGGGACGGGCGAGGCAGATCGCGACCGCGGTCACCGTCGGACCGGCGCGGGCGCAATGCGCCTCGACGGCAGCGCGACGGCGCGCTAGGCTCGACGCATGCGAGCCGAGGGCGTGACGACGGACGGTCGAGGGCAACATCCGAGCTTCGGCTGGGCCCTGCTCCTCGGTCTGGCCCTCGTGCCGGCGCCGCTGCGAGCCGCCTCGCTCGAGGACACGCTCGGCCGCAACGAGACACGGGTGCTGTCGGCGCCGGTCCCGGTGCCCCAGGGACGGACGGTCGAGGAGCTGGCGCTCGACGAGCGGCTGGAGCGGCTCGGCTACCGGCGGGTCCACGAGCGGCCGACGCGGCCCGGGGAGTACTTCCACGGGCACGACCGCTACTGGATCTACCGCCGGCCCTGCCGCGCCGACGGCCGCGACCACGAGGCGGAGCTGATCGGCCTCGCCCTCGAGCGCGGCGAGCGGGCGCATCCTCGGCCGCTTCCGGGACGGGAAGGCGCCGCAGCCGCTCGCGCGACGAGGACGAGCTCTGGCTCGAGCCGCAGCTGCTCGCGGAGTCGCTGGCCGGGGATCGGGCGGAGCGGGTCCTCGTCGAGCTCGCCGAGCTGCCGGAGCGGGTCTGGCGGCCGGTGCTCGCGGCCGAGGACGCGCGCTTCTTCGAGCACGGCGGGATCGACCTGCGCGCCATCGCCCGCGCCGCGGCTCCGCAACCTGCTCGAGCGCCGGGTCGTCGAGGGCGGGCAGCACGATCACCCAGCAGCTCATCAAGAACCGCGACCTCTCGCCCCGGCGCAGCCTCGGCCGCAAGGCTCTCCGAGGCGATGCGCGCGCGCGAGCTCGAGGACGAGTACGGCAAGGAGGAGATCCTCCAGGCCTACCTCAACACGCGTCTACCTGGGGCAACGTCAAGGGGCTCGCGATCCACGGCCTCGGCACCGCGGCGCGGGCCTACTTCTCGCGGCCGGCCGCCGAGCTCAGCCTGGCCGAGGCAGCGGCCCTCGCGGCGATGATCCAGGGCCCGAACCGGCTGTCGCCGCTCGATGACGCCGCCGCCCTGCGCGGCCGCCGGGACTGGGTCCTCGAGCGGATGGAGGAGCTCGGCTGGGCGACCGCGGCCGAGGTCGCGCAGGCGAAGGCGGCCCCGGTGACCGCCCGCCCGTCGCCGCCTCGAGCGGCGCGCGCCGGTCCACCTGCTCGCCTGGGTGCAGGAGGAGGTCGAGGCGGCGGCGCCGAACCGGGCCGAGCGAGGGGCGCGGCTTCCTGGTCGAGACGACCGTCGACCCCTACCTCCAGGAGCTCGCGGAGCGGGCGGTCGAGCGGCGGCTCGCCGAGCTCTCGCGCGATCATCCCCGGCTGCGCGGGAGCTCGCTCAGCGCTGCCGCGGTGGTCGCCTCGACGCCCGCACCGGCGCGGTGCTCGCCGCGGTCGGCGGCCGCCCCGACGACCCGCCCGGCGCCTTCGACCGGGTGCGGTCGGCGAAGCGTCAGCCCGGCTCGGTGGTCAAGCCCTTCGTGGTGCTGGAGGCGATCGACGACTGCGGCGGCCGCGACCCGCTGACCGCGTCGAGCCGGATCGCCGACGAGCCGATCTCGCTCGCCCTCCGGCGGGCGGCGACTGGGAGCCGCACAACTTCGACGACCAGTACCTCGGGCCGGTCCTGCTCCGGGAGGCCCTCGCCGAGTCCCGCAACGTGCCGGCGGTGCGGATCGCCCGCTGGTGCGGCTTCGACGCCACCGCCGCGCTCTTCGCGCGGGCCGGCCTCGAGCTGCCCGCCGAGCCCGCCGCCGTCGTTCGTGCTCGGGGCCGTGGAGACGTACGCCGCTCGCCGTGGCCCGCGCCTTCACCGTCTTCGCCACCCCGGGTCGGGTCCTCGAGCCGTTCCCGCTCGCGCGGGTCTCCGACCTCCGCGGGCAGCTCGCTCGAGCGCTGGCGGCCGCGCTCGACCGAGGTCGCGGACCCGGCCGCCGCCTACATCGTCCGCGACCTGCTGCGCAGCGCGGTCGAGGAGGGGACGGCGGCGAGCGGCGCCATCGCCGGGCTCGACGTGGCGGCCAAGACCGGATCGAGCTCGGACCTGCGCGACGCCTGGTTCGCCGGCCAGGCCGGCTCGGTGGTGACCGTGGTCTGGGTGGGTCTCGACGACGGCGGCCGGCTCGGCCTCACCGGCGCCGCGGCGGCGGGCCCGCTGTGGCGGGAGGTCATGGCCGCAGCGGTGCCTGCCCGGCCACCGTACACGGTGGAGCGGCCTGACAGCGTGGTCGAGCGCTGGGTCCAGGAGAGGACCGGCCTGCTGGTTCGGCCGGGCCGCGCGGGGGCGCGGCCGGAGCTCTACCGCGAAGGTGACCTCGCTCGCCGCAAGCACTGGTGGCGGCCGGACGCGCCGATGCCGGTGATCGAGTGAGGGCTGGTCCGGGCCGATCACGGCCGCGCCCGCGGCGCCGCCGACCGGCTTGCCGGCGCCCAGTTCAGGGCGTGGCCGGCGGCGCGATGCGATCGAGGAGGGCGCCAAAGCGCGGGTGGTCCCGGATCGGGTCCATGTCCGGGTCGTGCTCGAGCCAGGCCCGGTTGCCCCAGCCCTCGCCGACCGCGCGCTCGAGCAGTTCGAGCGCCTCGTCGACCAGGCCTTCGTGGAGGAAGTCGCACGCCACGTTGTAGAGCACGGCGCCGTCGCGGGGCGAGATCTCGAGCGCCTTGCGCGCCCAGTCGAGCGCGAGCTCCCGGTTGCCGAGCTCGGAGTGGCAGCCCGCCCCGAGGTAGTAGGCGCGCGCGTCGGCTGGGTCCAGGCGGAGGTGGCGCTCGATGATCTCGATGCCCAGACGAGCCGCCTTCCTGGCCTCCTCCCGACGGCCGAGGCCGCGCAGGAGGCCGGTCAGGAGGCCGGCCGCCTGGTAGTCCTCGGGCCGGATTTCGGCAGCCCGCCAGAAGCAGCGGACCGCCTCGTCGAGCCTGCCCTCGGTGACATGCACCCGGGCGAGGAAGAAGGGCGCCTCCCACAGCTTGGGGTCGATCCCCTGCGCGGTCTCGAAGGCCTCGACCGCGGCCGCGGCGTCGTCCTGCAGCCAGGCGGCCATGCCGCGCGCGGCGTGCGCCTCGGCCATGTCCGGCGCGATCGCGAGCGCCCGTTCGCTCGCCTCGACCACGACCGCCACGTTCTTCGCGCTGCGGTCGAACCACTGGTAGGACCACATCGCCGCCTCGGTCGAGGCCGAGCCAGGCCGGCGTGAAGTCGGGGTCGAGCTCGGTCGCGCGCCGGAACAGGTGCTGGGCCTGGACGATGCTGTCCTCGGTCAGCTTGCGCAGCTCCGCCCGGCCGCGCAGGTAGAGGTCGTAGGCCGCGAGGTTCGCGGTCGGCACCCGCTGGATCGCCTGCCGCTCCTCGGGGGTGAGCACGACCCTGAGGGCGTCGGCGATGCTCGCCGCGATCTCGTCCTGGACGGCGAACACGTCCTCGAGGTCGCGGTCGAAGCGGCTCGACCAGAGCTGGAAGCCGTCCTCGGCCGTGACCAGCTGGACCGCGACCCGCAGACGCCGGCCTGACCTGCGCACGCTCCCCTCGAGGACGGTCGCGACGTTGAGGGCGCGCGCGATCTCGCGCACGTCCTCGCGGCGGTCCCGGAAGGCGAACGACGAGGTCCGCGACGCCACCCGCAGCGCCTCGAGCTTGGACAGCGAGCTGATGATCTCGTCGGCCATGCCGTCGGCGAAGTACTGGTTCTCTGGATCGGCGCTCAGGTTGGCGAAGGGCAGCACCGCGACCGAGCTGCGTGCCTGCAGCGGCGGCGGCTCCGGCCGACTCCCACCCGCGATGGCCTCGAGCTGGGCCCTCAGCTCGGCCGCGCTCGCGTAGCGCCGGTCCGGGTCGCGCTGCAGCAGCCGTTGCACGACGCCTGCGAGGGCCGGCGGCATGCGCCTCCCATCGGGCCCGAGCGGCGCCGGCTCGCCGCGCAGGAGCGAGTCGATCACGGCCGCCTGGGTGGGTCCGGCGAAGGCGCGCCGTCCGGTCGCCATTTCGTGGAGCACGGCGCCGAGGGAGAAGAGGTCGGAGCGGGCGTCGACCGGCCGGCCGAGGGCTTGCTCCGGCGACATGTAGGCGACGGTGCCGACGGCGGTGCCGATCTCGGTGAGCGGGAGCCCGAGTGTCATGGTGGCCTCGTCGTCGACGTCGGGCTTCGCGGCGAGCGCGGTCGTCGTGACCAGCCCGAAGTCGAGGATCTTGACCCCCCCGCCGTCTGCGACCATGAGGTTGGCGGGCTTGAGGTCGCGGTGGACGATGGCCTTGGCGTGGGCGGCGGCGAGGCCGTCGGCGATCTGGATCGCGATCGGGAGCAGCTCGCCGAGCTCGAGTGGGCCGCGCGCGATCCGCTCGGCGAGGGTGTCCCCCTCGACCAGCTCCATGACCAGGAAGCGACTCCCGCTGGCGTCCTCCTCGAAGCCGTGGATCGTTGCGATGTTCGGGTGCTTCAGGGCGGCAAGGGCGCGGGCCTCGCGCTCGAAGCGGGCGATCCGCTCGGGGTCGGACGCCACCTCCGGCGGGATGAGCTTGATCGCCACCTCGCGTCCGAGCCTGGTGTCGAGGGCCCGGTACACCTCGCCCATGCCGCCGCGACCGAGTCGCTCGCGGATCTCGTAGTGGGCGAGCGTGGTTCCGATCATTCCCTGGTCTCGATTCGATGCGCGACGCCGTGCCTGATCGAAAGCTGAGAGAGTGTATCAGGAATGGAGGCGCGGTCACCGGCCCGACCCTCCTGCGAGCGTTGCGCCGACGGAATTTAGAGTGTACAAGTCGCCGCCGTGGATCCGGTGGTGATCGCCGTCTTCGCGGGGGTGTACCTGGCGATGGTGCTCGGGCACCTGCCCGGCCTCGCCATCGACCGCACCGGCGCCGCCCTGCTGGGAGCAATCGTGCTGGTGGCGGCGCGACGGATCAGTCCGCCAGACGCGGTGGCCGCGATCGACGTCCCCACCATGGCCCTGCTGTTCGGGCTGATGGTGGTGTCCGCGCAGCTGCGGCTGGGCGGCTTCTACTCGGAGGTCGCGCGGCGGGTGGCCTCGGCGCCGGTCGGCCCGGCCCGGTTGCTGGCAGGGGTGATCGCCCTGGCGGCGGCGCTGTCGGCGGTGCTGGCCAACGACGTCGTCTGCCTGGCCGTCACCCCGGTGCTGGCGGTGGGCTGCCTGCGGCGAGGCCTCCGGCCGGAGCCGTACCTGCTGGCGTTGGCCTGCGCCGCCAACGTGGGCTCGGCGGCCACCCTGATCGGCAATCCCCAGAACATGCTCATCGGGCAGCGGCTCGGGCTCGGCTTTGCGAGCTACCTCGCCGACGCGCTGCCGCCGGCTGTCGCCGGCTGCGCCGTCACCTGGGCCATCATCGCGCTGCTCTACCGGGGCCGCTGGCACTGCCCGCCGGTCGAGCTCGACGCCGAAGCGCCGGCCTTCAACCGCTGGCAGAGCAGCAAAGGTCTGGTCGTCGTCGCGGTGGTCGTGGTGGTCTTCCTGCTCGTTCCGGTGCCGCGCGAGGTGGTCGCCCTCGCGGCCGCCGGCGTCCTCCTGCTGAGCCGGCGTATGCACTCGCGCGACATGCTCGGTCTGGTCGACTGGCAGCTGCTGGTGCTGTTCAGCGGCCTGTTCATCGTGCAGGCGGCGCTGGAGTCGAGCGGCGTGTTGGCGCGGTGGATGGCCAGCGCGGCGGCCTCGGGCGTGGACCTCGGGGAGCCGGCCTGGCTGTTCGCCGCGACGGTGGTGCTGTCCAACCTCGTCTCCAATGTCCCGGCGGTGATGCTGCTGCTCCCGGCGGCCGACCACCCGCAGGCCGGGCCGCTGCTCGCGCTCGCCTCCACCTTGGCCGGGAACCTGCTCCTTGTGGGCAGCATCGCCAACCTCATCGTGGTCGAGCAGGCCGCGAGGCTGGGGATCGCGATCGGGTGGCGGGAGCACGCGCGAGTCGGGCTGCCGGTGACAGCGGCCACGCTCGCGATCGCCGCCATCTGGCTCGCGCTGCGCGCCTGAGCGGCGCGCGCGATCCTGGCGGAGGTGGGCCGCCGCGACCTTTGCTAGAATGACGGGAACGGAAGCGCATGGGGCCTGGTGGCTTCCGCGGACTTCAAATCCGTTGGGCCGGCCCTTGTGGCGTCGGTCGGAGGGTTCGATTCCCTTGCGCTTCCGCCACCAGGCTGCGGCAGCAGTGCGGCCCCCCTGGTTCCAGAGGAAGGGTGGATGGCGGCCAACGAGCACATTTTTCGCGCGGACCTGGCTGAGGTCGCCCTGCCCCAGATGCTCGCGACGATCCATCGCCACCGGGTGCCGGGAGTGGTCGAGTGTGCGCGCCGCAGCGACCGCAAGCAGATCTACTTCCTCGACGGTGACGTGATCTTCGCCACCTCGTCCGACCGCGAGGAGTCGCTCGGCGAGTACCTGTTGATGAAAGGCCGGATCTCGAGGAGCCAGCTCGACGTCGCGTCGCGCGAGGTCGGGCGCTTTCCGGGCCGCCGCCTGGGCGCGATCCTGGTCCAGATGGGCTTTCTCGGCGCCCACGAGATCGCCATCGCGATCCGCGACCAGGTGCAACAGATCGTGTGGGGGCTGTTCAACTGGAACCACGGGGCCGTCGAGTTCCGCGCCGGCCGGCTGAGCGAGCACGAGGGCCAGCAGGTCGCGATCTCGACGCCGCGGGTGATCATGGGCGGCTGCAAGCGCATTGTCGACGCCAAGCTGGTGACGGCTCGGCTCGGCGGACGCAACGCGGTCTTGCGGCGCCTGGAATGGCCGGAGTACCTGTCTGGATTCCAGCTGGAGCGGGGCGAGCGCGCCCTGCTCGACCTGGTCGACGGGCGCAAGATCCTCTATCAGCTGTGCGACGACGGGCCCCTGAGCCCGGGCATCAACGCGCGGGTCCTGTACGCGCTGTCCGAGCTCGGGGTGGTTGGCCGCAGCGAGGAGCCGCGTTCCGGGCACATCCGGATCCAGGTCAAGAAGTCGCCCGGCGCCCATTGACGAGGGGCTGAGGACACGCCATGCCGCTGTACGAGTACGAGTGCTTCGTGTGCGGACACCGCTTCGAGCGGATCCAGCGCTTCAGCGACCCGCCGGCCTCCGAGTGCCCGGCCTGCGGCGGCTCCGTGCGCCGCCTGCTCGGGGTCCCGGCGCTGCAGTTCAAGGGCAGCGGCTTCTACATCACGGACTATGGCAAGGGCAACGGCGGCGGGACGAGGCCGCCGAGCCCGGCCGCCGAGGAGTCCTCTTCGGCCTCCCCGGAGAGCACGCCGCCGCCGAAGCCGGACGCGGCTCCGGACGCCCCGCCGGAGGCGAAGGGCGGAACGAAGCGGAAGAAGAAGCCGAGCTGAGGTTTGGACGGCGCGCCGCGGACCGAGGCCTCGCCTCGGCTGCAGCGGGGCAGGCGTTGCCTTCCCGCGCGCGGGGCGTGGTGATCTTCGATCTTCAGTCTTCGATCTTTGATTGTTTCGGATAGCCCGGCACGCGCTTGAAGGCGATGGGATCGCCGACTGCCAGGCCGTGGCGAGCCGCCGTGCCGGCACCGACCTCGAGCACGGCCGACACCGCGCGCGACGGGACGTACTGCGGGCACGGCTCGGTGGCGCACGGCTGGGCGTTCTCGACGATGTCGACGATTGCCCCGTTCCCGTCGAGGAAGAGCAGGTCGAGCGGGATCATCGTGTGCTTCATCCAGAAGCTCGGCACACGCTCGACTTCGAAGAGGAACAGCATCCCGTGGTCGTCGGGCAGCGACGGCCGGAACATCAGCCCCTGGGCGACCTCCTCGGGAGTCACGGCCAGCTCGAGGCGGAGCGCGAAACCGTCGGGGAGGAACGCCCGCGGCGGCTTGGCGGAGGCCGCCACCGGGCGCGGGGTCGGGGGAGCTTGCTGCGGCGCGTCGGCCGAGTTTGAGGCCGGTGCGCAGGATGAGAGCAGCAGCGCCAGCGCGAGCGCCGCGGCTGAGCCGACTGGGCGGTTCATGTGCCGTTCTCCTCGTCCTTGACGAGACCGAGCTTCTCGGCGTGGTAGCGGAACGCCCGGTAGGAGAGCCGCAGGAGCTCCGCCGCCTTCTTCTGGTGTCCCCCGGTTCGTTCGAGGGCGCGTCGCATCAGGCTCAAGCGCATGGTGTCCAGGTACTCCTCGAGGTCGATCCCCTCCTCGGGGAGGCTCGCCGGCTCGAGCCGGGTGTCGCTCGACTGTCCCCGCAGGTGCTCGGGCAGGCTGCCGGAGGATATGATCTCCGCCGGCTCCAGCGCAACCGTCCGTTCGATGATGTTCTCGAGCTCGCGGACGTTGCCGGGCCAGCGGTAGGCCTGGAGCACGCGCAGCGCGTCCGGGGTCAGCCGCTTCGCCGGGATGCCGAACTTGGTGCAGGTCCGGTCGGCGAAGTGGCGGGCAAGCTCGGGAATGTCGTCGATGCGGTGGCGCAACGGCGGCAGGTGGAGGTGGAGGACGTTGAGGCGGTAGTAGAGGTCCTCTCGAAAACGACCGGCCTCGACCTCGGCCTGGAGGTCGCGGTTGGTCGCGGCAAGGACGCGGACGTCCACCTCGACCTCGCGCTCGCCGCCGACCGGCCGCAGCCGGCGCTCCTGGAGCACCCGCAGCAGCTTGACCTGGGTGGCGCTCGGCAGCTCGCCGATCTCGTCGAGGAACAGCGTCCCGCCCCGCGCCTGAGCGAACAGGCCGACGTGGTCGCGCACCGCCCCGGTGAACGCGCCCTTGGCGTGGCCGAACAGCTCGGACTCGAGCAGGCCCTCGGGGATCGCGCCGCAGTTGACCGACAGGAACGGGCCGTCGGCGCGCGCCGAGTGGGCGTGGATGGCGCGCGCCAGCAGCTCCTTGCCGGTGCCGCTCTCGCCGGTGATGAGCACTGTCGACGGCGTCGCCGCGACCCGCGGAACAAGGTCGAGGATACGCTGGATCGCCGGGCAGGTTCCGATGAACTCGGGGACCTCGAAGGGCACTGCGCCACCTGCGCGCCGCGCCAGCAGGTTGCGGACGATGATCTTGAGGTCGTCGACGTTGAACGGCTTCGACAGGTACTCGGCGGCGCCCGCGCGCAGCGACTCGAGGGCGTGCTGCGGCGTGGTGTGGGCGGTGATGATGATGAAGGGCCAGTCGATGCTCCGCCGGCGGGCCTCCTCGAGCACCTCGAGGCCACTTCCGTCCGGGAGCTTGAGGTCGCACATCACGAGGTCGAACGATCCCTCCGAGAGACGCCGGGTGCCGGCCCCGACGGAGTCAGCGGTGGCGACGTCGTAGCCTTCCTTCTCGAGCAGGATGGTGAGGAACTCGCGGATCGACTCCTCGTCGTCGATGACCAGGATGCGCCCCGCGGTCATTCAACCTCCGGCAGGAGCGGCAGCTCGACGGTGATGGTCGTGCCGCGGCCCGGCGCGCTGTCGATGTCGATCGAGCCGCCGTGATCCTCGACCGCGGTGTAGACCACCGCCAGTCCGAGCCCTGTGCCTTGCGGGTTGGTCGTCATGAACGGCTCGAACGCGCGCTGCCGGACATCGTCGCTCATTCCGACGCCGCTGTCACTCCAGACCAGGATCGCGGTGCTCTTGCGGCGCTCCGCGGAGACGGTCAGCCGGCCGCCGTCGGGCATCGCCTGGATGGCGTTGCGGGACAGGTTCCAGAACAGCTGCCGCAGCAGGTGCTCCTCGCCGTGCACGATGATCTCGTCGGGAGCCTCGACCAGAAGGACGTGACGGTCAGTGATCTCCGCCGATCGTCGCAGCAGGTCCATGCAGTCGCGCAGCATCGCCGCGATGTTGCACGGCTTGTGGGTCGCCTGGTGGGGGCGGGTGTAGTCGAGGAACTCGTCGAGGATCTTCGACAGCCGGCGCGACTCGTCGACCAGGATGTTGAGCAGGCGGTGGCCGGTGGTGTCGAGGCCTCCGAGCGAGCTCAGCACCTGGGCGGAGCCCGAGATCGAGGCCAGCGGGTTCTTGATCTCGTGCGCCATGCGGGCCGCCATCTCGCCGACCGCGGCCATGCGGTCGCGCATCCGGCGCCGCTCGGTCTCGATCTCGAGCTCGGTGAGGTCCTGGAAGTTGACGATGAAGCCGACCAGGTTCGAGCGTGCGTCCTCGAGCGGGCCGACCGAGAGCCCGACCCGGACCCCGGAGTCGCCGAGGTCGTCCTCGAGGCGGCCGAGGAGCTCGGTCCGGGCGCGAGCCCGCAGCATGGGCCAGCCGTGGACGACCAGCGGCATCACCTCTTCGAGGGGCCTGCCGACCACCGCCGACGCGTCCGCGATCATCAGGATCCGCGCGCCCGCCGGGTTGACGTGGAGCACCTTACCTTCGAGGTCGGCGGCGAGGATGCCGGCGCTGACCGAGCGCACGACCTGGTCGGTCAGGGCCACGAACTGCTGGGCGCGCTCGGTCTCCTCCTGGAGTCGGTGGCGGGCGGTGCGCAGGGACTCGCTCAGGTAGGAGACCAGCAGCGCCACCAGCACGAAGCCGACGACGTGGATCATGATCTGGTAGAGGACCCGTGACGAGGACAGCGGCACCGCGATGCCGGACAGGTTGGCCGGCGGCGCGAGGATGCCGAACACCATCAGATCGACCAGAATGCCGTAGGCGATCGCCGACAGGCCGGCGAACACCAGACCGCCGCCGCGCAGCAGGATCGCAGCCACCATGATCACGGTCAGGTAGAGGAAGGAGAAGGGCGAGTAGAGGCCGCCCGTGAAGTAGACGAAGCCGGTCACGACCCCGATGTCCCCGAGCAGCTGGACCACCGCCTGGAGCCGAGTCGACAGCCCTTTCAGGTGGAGCACCAGGTAGCCGAGCGAAAGACCGTAGCTGACCAGGATCAGCCAGTAGAAATGCTCGAGCTGCAGCAGCAGCTGGGTGTTGACCTGGATGATGAGAATGCCGAGAAACAGGGTCGAGATGACGACCAGGCGGATCCCGAGCAGCCAGCGCAGCGCAGTGCGCGAAGGCGCCGCGAAGGGCGGGGTCCCAACCCCGCCCACCGCGGGAATCCCTCCGGCAGAGGTCATCAGCCGATCTGACTGATCAGAGAGAACATCGGCAGGTACATTGCGACCACGATGGTGCCGATGATCACGCCGAGGAAGGCGATCATGACCGGCTCGAGCAGCGCCATCATGCCCTCGACCGCCGCGTCGACCTCGTCCTCGTAGAAGTCGGCGATCTTGCTGAGCATGGTGTCCATGGCGCCGGTCTGCTCACCGACCCCGACCATCTGGACGACCATCGGCGGGAACTGCTCGGTGCGGGCGAGCGGCTCGGCCAGGTTCTTGCCCTCCTCAACGTCCTTGCGGACCTTCAGGATGGACTCCTCGATGACTGCGTTGCCGGCGGTGCGGGCGGTGATCTCGAGGGACTCGAGGATGGCGACGCCGGACGACAGCAGGGTGCCGAGGGTGCGGCAGAAACGGGCGACGGCGATCTTGCGCAGCAGCCCGCCGAGGACCGGCGTCTTCAGCATCAGCTTGTCGATCTGGTAGCGGCCGGCCTCGGTCCGGTAGTACTGGCGCAGGGCGAAGATGGCGCCCCCGACCAGCAGGAAGATCAGCCACCAGAAGTTGCCGAGGAAGCGCGAGATGTTGACGATGACCTGGGTCAGGAAGGGGAGCTGGGTTCCCAGGCTCTCGAACAGGGTGGCGAAGACCGGGATCACCTTCCACAGGATGACGTAGACCACCACGATCGCGATCGTGATGACCGCCACGGGGTAGATCATCGCCGACCGGACCTGGGTCTTCAGCTTGACCGATTTCTCGATGTAGTTCGCGAGGCGCTGCAGGATGGTGTCCAGGATACCGCCCGCCTCGCCGGCGGCGACCATGTGGACGTAGAGGTCGGAGAAGGCCTGGGGGTGCTTGCGCAGCGAGTCGGCGAGGGAGGAACCGGCCTCGACGTCCTGCCGGACCTGCAGGATGATCTTCTGGAAGGCCTTGTTGTCCTGCTGCTGGCCGAGGATGTCGAGGCACTGCACGAGCGGGAGGCCGGCGTCGATCATCACCGAGAACTGCCGGGTGAACACGGCGACGGCCTTCTGCCGGATGCCGCCGCCGAACTTCGGCAGGGCGATCTCCTTGCCCTTCTCCTTGACCGTCGTGACGACGATCTGCTGGCGCCTCAGCGCCGCGATCACGGCGTCCTTGTTGTCGCCGATGAGCACTCCGGACTGCGCGTTGCCGCTGCGGTCGCGGCCTTTCCATTCATAGCTCGGCATGATCAGGCCCTCCTCGCCGGGGTCGCCTCGGTGACTTGACTGACCGTCCCGACGCCCCGGTTGATCATGTCCTGGAGTTCGTCGGGCAGGGAGCTGTAGGACAGCGCCGTCTGCAAGCTGATCATCCGCCGGTGATACAGGGTGGCCAGGGCTTGGTTGAAGGTCTGCATGCCGTGCTTGATCTGGCCGGACTGCATCATCGAGTAGATCTGGTGGATCTTGTCCTCGCGGATGAGGTTGCGGATCGCGGAGTTCGGCACCAGGATCTCGGTCGCCAGGGCCCGGCCCTTGCCCGAGGCCCGCGGCAGCAGCGACTGGCAGATGATGCCCTCGAGCACGAAGCTGAGCTGGGCGCGGATCTGCGACTGCTGGTGCTCGGGGAAGACGTCGATGATCCGGTTGATGGTCTGCGGCGCCGAGTTGGTGTGCAGGGTCGCGAAGGTCAGGTGCCCGGTCTCGGCGATGCGCAGGGCCGACTCGATGGTCTCGAGGTCACGCATCTCGCCGATCAGCACCACGTCGGGGTCCTCGCGCAGCACCGAGCGCAGGGCGTTCGGGAACGAGTGGGTGTCGGAGTGGAGCTCGCGCTGGTTGACCATCGCCTTCTTGTGGGAGTGGAGGTACTCGACCGGGTCCTCGATGGTGATGATGTGGAGCGCCCGCTCGCGGTTGACCTTGTCGATCATCGCGGCGAGCGTGGTCGACTTGCCGGAGCCGGTCGGCCCGGTCACCAGCACCAGGCCGCGCGGCTTGTTGCACAGGGCCTCCACTGACGGCCGGCAGGCCGAGCTCGCGGAAGCCCAGAATCTCGTAGGGGATGCGCCGGAAGGCTGCAGCCACCGCGCCGCGCTGGACGAAGATGTTGGCGCGGAAGCGGGCGAGCGACTTGATGCCGAACGAAAGGTCGAGCTCGAGGTTCTCCTCGAATCGGTGCTTCTGGGCGTCGGTGAGGATCGAGTACGCGAGCTTCTTGGTGTCGACCGCGGTCAAGGACGGATTGTTGAGGGGGACCAGCAGGCCGTCGATGCGGATGATCGGCGGCGAGTTGGTGGTGACGTGGAGGTCGGTCCCGCCCTTTTCGACCATTGTCTTGAGCAGCTGATGAAGACTGGCAGACATCGTTCTTCCTCTCGGCCGCCGTCCTACAGAACCGTCTCGCGGACGACTTCTTCGATCGTAGTGACGCCGTCGCGGATCTTCTGCAGCCCGGACTGCCTCAGCCCGATCATACCTTCCTCGAGTGCCTTACGGCGGAGCTCGACGGCCGATGCACCCGACAGAATGAGCTCGCGGATGTCGTCCGTCACCGACATTGCCTCAAAAAGGGCGACCCGGCCCTTGTAGCCGCGCCCGAGACAGACGTCGCAGCCGCGTCCACGGTAGAGCTGGATGTTCGGCGCTTCGGCCTCGGCGAAGCCGATGTTGAGCAGCGCCTGGACCGGGACGTCCTCCTCCTGCTTGCAGTTCTGGCAGACCCGCCGGATCAAGCGCTGGGCGCAGATCAGGTTGATCGAGGTCGCCACCAGGAAGGGCTCGATGCCCATGTTCATGAGCCGGTTGATGCTCGACGGCGCGTCGTTGGTGTGCAGGGTGGACATCACGAGGTGGCCGGTGAGCGCCGCCTTGATCGCGATCTCGGCGGTCTCGAAGTCTCGGATCTCGCCGACCAGGACGATGTCGGGGTCCTGGCGCAGGAAGGAGCGCAGGGCGGCCGCGAAGTTGAGGCCGATCGCCTCCTTCATCTGCACCTGGTTGATGCCCGGCAGCATGAACTCGACCGGGTCCTCGGCGGTCAGGATGTTGACCTCCGGGGTGTTGATCCGTGACAGGGCGCTAGTAGAGCGTGTTGGTCTTTCCGGAGCCGGTCGGCCCGGTCACCAGGACCATGCCGTAGGGCCGGAAGATCGCCTCCTCGAAGGTCTTCAGGCTCGACTTCTCGAAGCCCAGCTTCGTCATGTCGAGCATCAGCATGTCCTTGTCGAGCAGCCGCATCACGATCGTCTCGCCGTGCATGCTGGGGATCGTGGAGACGCGGAAGTCGAGCTCCTTGAGCTTGCCCTGGTACTTCATCTTGATCTTGATGCGACCGTCCTGGGGCAGGCGCTTCTCCGCGATGTCCAGCTTGGAGAGGATCTTGATGCGCGAGCAGATCGCCTCCTTGAGCTTCATCGGCGGGTTCATGACCTCGTAGAGCACGCCGTCGACCCGGAAGCGCACCCGGTAGGTCTTCTCGTAGGGCTCGATGTGGATGTCCGAGGCCCCCCGCTTGAGGGCGTCGGTGAGGATCAGGTTGACGAGGCGGACCACCGGCGCCTCGTCGGCCGAGGCCTCGAGGTCGGAGACGTCGAAGTTCTCCTCCTCCTCGAGGACCTCCAGGGCGCTGTCCTCGACCGCCGCCAGGTCCTCCATGACCTTCTTGAGCTCGAGGGCGTGGGTCGTGCCGTAGTACTTGTCGATGGCCTCGCGCAGCGCGTCCTCCGACGCCACCACCGGCTCGACCCGGTAGCCGGTGATGAAGGTGATGTCGTCCATCGCGAACACGTTGGTCGGATCGGCCATCGCCACGGTCAAGGTCGCGCCGGTCTTGGACACGGGGATGAACTGGTACTTGCGGGCGACGTCGGCAGGAATGAGGCGGATGATCGACTCGTCGATGTCGAAGTGCCGGAGGTTGATCGACGGCACGCCGTACTGCTGCGACAGGCAGTCGAGGATGTCCTCCTCGGTGACGAAGCCGAGCCGCAGCAGGTGCTCGCCGATGCGGCCGCCGGTCTCGCGCTGCTCGTTGAGCGCGCGCTCGAGCTGGTCCTCGGTGATGAGGTTGGCCTTAATGAGAAACTCGCCAAGCTTGAGGGGCATATTTGGTCCGTCCGATCCCGTACGCAGCTCAATGAATTGTAGCATTCGTGGGCAGTTAAAATACGACCCCGCGGTGGCCGCGGGGGTTCTCCGCTCCTTGCGGAATCTCAGTATCCCCGGTCGCCGGCGCTCCTCAGCCCGGGTACGACCGAGCTGCGAGCCTCAGCTGCCGGCTCACCGCCGCCGAGCAGCCGCTCGATCCCGGCCACCATCTGCTCGGGCGTGACCGGCCCGGGCCGCGCGGCCCGGGCGCTCCCGCGCGGGCGGCCGTCGGACTCCCGGACGCCGGACACGACCTCGACGCGCGGACCGAGCGGGCCGTTGCGCTGCCAGTCGGTGGTGGTGAAGACAGCCAGCACCGGCACGCCGAGGCTCGCCGCGAGGTGGACCGGGCCGGTGTCGCCGCCGACCACCGCCCGCGCCCCGGCCAGCGCCCGGACCAGCCCGGCGAGGTCGGTGGGAGGCGCGAGGTGGGTTCCCTCCCCGGCGCGGGCGACGAGCTCGCGGGCGCGCTCGTGCTCGCCGGGGCCCCACACCACCGACACCGTGTTGCCCGAGTCGGCCGCCCACCGTGCCACCGCGGCCAGGCCCTCGACCGGCAGCAGCTTGTCGGCACGGCCCGCGCCTGGCAGCAGCACGACGGAGGGCGGCCGGCCGGAGACCGGCGACGGGCCCTCCCCGATCCGCTCGAGCAACCAGCGCCCGTCGGGCCGGGGGAGCGCCGCCGGCGGCGCGGCGCCGATCGCGCGCAGGAGCTCGAGGTTGCTCGCGACGACGTGACGGTGGTGGCGACTCCCGGGCAGGGTGGCGGTGTAGGCGAGGCCGGCGAGGCGCTCGCGGCGCCAGGGCAGGGCGAGGCCGACCCGCTGCGGCGCGCCTGTCCACCGGCATACGAGCGCCGACTTCACGACCCCCTGCGGGTCGAGGGCGAGGTCGGGCGCGAGCTCCCGGAAGCGGCTGCGCAGCATTGCGATCTCGGCCCGGTTGCGGCCGCTCCACGGGCTGCGCCGCCACCGCCTGGTGTCCACGGTGAGCACGCTGTCGACCGCCGGGTGGCCGTCCACGAGCAGCCGGAAGCGCTCCTCGACGACCCAGCTGAGGTGGGCGTCCGCCCGGGCGGAGCGCAAGGCCTCGGCGAGCGGCCAGGTGTGGACGATGTCACCCAGGGCCGACAGTCTGACGAGCACAACCCTCATCGGCCCGCCTCGGCCCTGTTCGATTCGCGGCCCCGGCTCGGCCCGTGGTGAATCAAGAGACGACGACGTCACGCCTTCACTGCCATCTCACCGCCGATCCGCGGCCGCGGATTGAAATTGGAGAAACGTCATAGCGGCCGAACACTGCCGAAGCGGTCGAGGATGAGCGAGATGAGATCGGTGGTGGCGTGGTCCTTGGGGTCGCCGCAGATCACCGTGGTGCCGCCGTACGAAGCGACCACCTCGCGCTCGGGAACGGTGTCCACCGTGTAGTCGGTGCCCTTGGCGTGCACCTCGGGGCGCAGGGTCAGGAGCAGCTCCGAGACCGTCGGCTCGTCGAACAGGCAGATCCGGTCCACCATCCAGAGATGGCTCAGGATCTCGACCCGCTCCCGCTCGGGAACGACCGGCCGCCGGTCCCCCTTGGCGCGCCGTACCGAGAGGTCGGAGTTGACGGCCACGACCAGCCGGTCGCCGTGGGCGCTCGCCGCTGCCAGGTAGCGCACGTGCCCGACGTGGAGCAGATCGAAGGCGCCGTTCGCGAGCACGCTGCGGATCCGGAGACGGCGCCACTCGGCGCACTCCTCGGCGAGGCTCGCGAGCGGCCGGAGCTTCTCCGCGGGAGCGGTCACGGGCCGGCCGCCCCGGTATCCCGCTCGATTGCCGCCGCGAGCTCCTGGCGGCTGACCGTCGCGGTCCCCAGCTTCATCACCACCACCCCTCCGCCGTAGTTCGCCAGTCGGGCCGCCTCGGCCGGCGTCGCCCCTGCCGCGAGCGCCGCCGTCAGCACCGCGAGCACGGTGTCGCCGGCGCCGGTGACGTCGGCCACCTCGTCGGTGCCGAAGACCGGGATGTGGAGCGCGGGCTTGCCGTCCTCGGCCAGCGTCATGCCCCGGTTGCCGCGGGTCGCGAGCACGAAGCGCGCTCCCAGCCGGCGGCGCAGCGCCTCGGCGGCCCCGGCGACCGCCTCGTCGCCTTCCAGGGCGCGGCCGGCGGCGGTCTCGAGCTCCTGAAGGTTCGGGGTCACGCCGTCCACCCCTGCGAGCTCCGCGATCCGGGAGCGCGAGTCGGCGCAGGTCCAGCGCGGCCGGCGGCCGCCCGCAACCAGCCGCTGCAGGGCCTCGTCGGCGACGGTGCCGTAGCCGTAGTCCGACAGCGCCACCGCCTGGGCCTCCGGGAGCAGGCGGTCGATCCGGTCGAGCAGCTGTCCCAGCCAGGGACCGCCGGCCGGCAGCCGGTCCTCGATGTCGTAGCGCGCCACCTGGTGCTTCAGCGAGCCCGGCCCGCCGCCCAGGATGCGGACCTTGGTCGGCGTCTGGTAGCCGGCGACCCGGACGACGGCCGAGGTGTCGACGCCGCGTTCGGCGAGCGCGTCGAGCAGCGCTCCGCCCGGCTCGTCGTCGCCGACAACCCCGACCGAAAGGGTCCGGACGTCGAGCGCCGCCAGGTTGGCGAGCGCGTTGGCGGCGCCTCCAGGGACATCGCGCTGGGCCTCCCGGCGCAGGATGATCACTGGTGCCTCACGGGAGATGCGCTTTGGCGTTCCGAGCACGAACCGGTCGAGGACGAGGTCGCCGACCAGCAGCACGGTGGTACCGGAAAAGCGTTCGACGAGCTCCAGCAGGCGGGCGGGGGAGGTCATGCCGAGAGTGTAGAGCGTTGGCGGGGAAATCCGAAGCGCTGAACCGTGCCCGTCCGCTTCCGCGCCGCTTCCGCGCCCGTGCCCGTCTCTCCGTGCCCGTCATGCCCCTTCCGCTTCCGCGCCCGCTTCCGCGCCCGAATCGTTCCCGTTCCCGACGCCGTCCCTCACCCGCCTCAGGTTTCGTTTCGGGCGTCAACCCGAGCGAGCCGTCCGCAGAGTCGACCACTCGAGGAATGCCCTCCGGCGACACGACGCGCCGCTGACGTCGGGCGCGGAAGCGGGCGCGGAAGCGGAAGCGGGCACGGGCACGGGGCGGAAACCCCTCTATACTCCCCCCATGCTGCCCGACCCCCTGCTGCGCTGGGATGGACTCCACCTGGTGGTCGACCTGAGGACGATCGAGCTGCACCTCGATCGCCTGCTGCGGCGGTACCGGCAGCGTGTCCCAGCTCAACCTCGAGGGTCGCGACGACACGGTGCGTGTCCTCGCCAACCTGTCCTGGAAGGGGCTCGCCAGCCGGGTGTCGGTCGATCTCAGCGAGATCAGGCTGCGCCAGCGCTACCTGGGCTTCAGGATGCGCCGGATCACGGTGCTCGGCGGCCTGAGGGTGCCCCGGCGGGCGATCGAAGCCGCGATCCGGGACGTCGACCCGGAGCGGGTGACGGTGTTCGCCGGCGAGGGCATCGTGGTGATCGACCTGCGCGACACGCTGCCGGCGGGCCTGGACCTCAAGGTGCTGACCGTCCAGGCGACCGAGCGCTCCCTGCACCTGTGGTTCGGGGCGGGCTCGCTGGTGGATTTGCCGGCCCACCCCCCGCCGGCGCTCCCCCCGGGCAGCGGGTCCTGACCCCCGGCCCCGAATCGCGCCGCGTATCTTGACAGCGGACAGGCGCTTCGCTACAGTCTTCCTCCCCTGTGTCCGCAGGGTCGGCTCACGAGGATTCGAGGGATGCGAAGCTACGTTCCGAAAATAAACGAGATCACGCGGGAGTGGCGCGTCCTGGACGCCTCCGAGCACGTGCTCGGGCGGCTGGCCACGGAGGTTGCACGGCTGCTCCGAGGCAAACACAGGGCCGACTTCACGCCGCACCTCGACACCGGTGACTTCGTGGTCGTGATCAACGCCGACAAGTTGCGCGTCACCGGCGACAAGCTGGCCGACAAGCTCTACTACCGTCACTCCGGCCGGCCCGGAAGCCTCCGGGTGGAGAGCCTCGAGGAGCGGATGACGAAGTACCCGGAGCGAGCAATCCGAGATGCGGTGTGGGGCATGCTGCCGAAGAACCGGCTCGGGCGCAAGCTGCTGCGCAAGCTCAAGGTCTATCGCGGGTCTGACCACCCGCACGAAGCGCAGCAGCCGAAGATCCACTCCTGGTGATGGTGCGAAGGGGGACCAGTGGCTGAGATCCAGTACTACGGCACGGGACGTCGCAAGACGGCGGTGGCTCGCGTCTACCTCAGGCCCGGCAGCGGCCAGATCACCGTCAACCGACGCACCTTCGACGAATACTTCGCCAACCAGGTGCTCAAGATGGTGATCCGGCAGCCGCTGCTGCTGACCGAGACCGCAGACCGGTTCGACATCCTCGTCAACGTCGTCGGCGGCGGGCCGAACGGCCAGGCCGGCGCCATCCGGCACGGCATCGCGCGCGCACTGCTCGAGTACAACGCCGAGCTGCGGCCCCGGCTCAAGGCGGCGGGCTTCCTGACCCGCGATCCGCGGACCGTGGAACGCAAGAAGTACGGCCAGCCCAAGGCGCGCAAGCGGTTCCAGTTCTCCAAGAGGTAAGGGAGCGATACGTGGCGAGCGATTCAGATGAAAGAGCTGCTGGAGGCCGGTGTCCACTTCGGGCACCAGACCCGCCGTTGGAACCCGAAGATGAAGCCCTTCATCTTCGGCAAGCGCAACGGCATCCACATCGTGGACCTGCAGAAGACTCTCCAGCACTTCGAAGATGCCGGGGAGTTCGTCCGCGACCTCGCCGCCAAGGGTCGCAACGTCCTGTTCGTCGGCACCAAGCGCCAGGCGCAGGACGCGATCCGCGAGGAGGCGGTGCGCTGCGGGATGTTCTACGTCAACCACCGCTGGCTCGGTGGGACGATGACCAACTTCCGCACCATCCGCAAGTCGATCGACCGCTTCAAGGAGATCGAGGGGATCCTCGCGAACGAGGAGTCGCACCTGACCAAGAAGGAGCGGATCCGGCTCGAGCGGCAGCGGCGCAAGATGGAGCGGGCGCTGGGCGGCATCAAGGACATGGAGGATCTGCCCGACGCCCTGTTCGTCATCGACACCGTCCACGAGCACATCGCGGTGCGCGAGGCCAACCGGCTCGGCATCCCGGTGGTGGCGGTGGTCGACACCAACTGCGACCCCGACGAGGTCGACTGTCCCGATCCCGGGCAACGACGACGCGATCCGGGCGATCCGGCTGTTCACGTCCCGCATCGCGGACAACGTCCTCGAGGGGCTCAACCTCGCCGACGAGCGCTTCGTCAGCCCCGCCGCCGCGGCGGCGGAGGGGGCGGCCGCGGGCCGGATGCCGCCGAGCCCGGCGGGCGCCGACCCGGCCGCTGCGACGGCGGCGGTCGACGACGGGGCCGCTGACGACGCGACGGCGATGCTCGACGACCTGGCCGACGACGATGAGGAGATGCCGTCCGTCAAGGCGTGAGCTTCGACGACCGCGAACAACGTCCACGGGGTCAGGCGCCGCAAGCTCCTGGCCCCGTTTTCAAAAGAGGTGAAGCATGGCGATCACAGCAGCTGCCGTGAAGGAGCTCCGCGAGCTGCACCGGCGCCGGCATGATGGACTGCAAGAAGGCCCTCACCGAGGCCGACGGCGACATGAAGGCGGCGATCGAGATCCTGCGCACGAAGGGTCTCGCCGCGGCCTCGAAGAAGGCCCACCGCAAGGCCTCTGAAGGAGCCGTCGTGGTGGTCGGCGACGCCGCCACGATGGTGGTGCTCGAGCTCAACTGCGAGACCGACTTCGTGGCGCGCAACCCGAAGTTCCAGGACTTCGCCCGCGCGCTCGCCGAGCAGGCGCTGGCGTCGACGATCGCGACCGTCGACGAGCTCCGGCAGCAGCCGTTCGCGGGCGACCCAGGGAGCACCGTCGAGCAGGCGGTCTCCCACCAGATCGCCACGATCGGCGAGAACATCGTGCTGTCGCGGCTCGCCAGGGTCGCCGCGCGGCCCGGTCACAAGCTGTCGTCGTACATCCACGGCGGCGGCAAGATCGGGGTCGTGGTCGAGGGCACCGAGTCGGTCAGCGACGAGGCGCTGCACGACGTCGCCCTGCATGTGGCCGCCGCCCAGCCGAGGTTCGTCACCCGCGCCGAGGTGACCGACGACATCCTCGATACCGAGCGTCGGATCGCCCGCCAGCAGGCGATCGACCAGGGCAAGCCGGAGCACATCGCCGACAAGATGGTCACCGGCAAGATGGAGAAGTTCTTCGAGCAGGAGGTGCTGCTCGAACAGCCCTTTGCCAAGGACACTGAGCAAGAGCGTGGCACAATACCTGCGGGAAACCGGAGGCGAGGCCGCCACGGTGGCGAGCTTCGTGCGCTTCCGGCTCGGGGAGTCGGTCGACTCGTAGTGACGATGGCAGACACGGTCAGGTACCGGAGGATCCTCGTCAAGCTGTCGGGGGAGGCCCTGATGGGGTCCAGCCCTTCGGCATCGCGCCGCCGGTGGTGGCGGGCGTGGCCAGCGAGCTCGCTGACGTGCACCGGCTCGGGGTTCAGGTCGCGGCGGTGGTCGGCGGCGGCAACATCATCCGCGGAGTCGTCGGCGCACGGCCAGGGCATCGACCGCATCACCGGCGACTCGATGGGGATGCTGGCGACCGTCATCAACGCCCTCGCGCTATCGTCGGCCATCGAGCGACTCGGCGATCCCGACCCGGGTGCAGACGGCGATCGAGATGCACGAGGTGGCGGAGCCGTTCATCCGGCGGCGGGCCATCCGGCACCTCGAGAAGGGGCGGATCGTGGTCTTCGCCGGCGGCACCGGCAGCCCGTTCTTCACCACCGACTCGGCGGCCGCGCTGCGCGCCAACGAGATCGACGCCGAGATCCTGATCAAGGCGACCAAGGTGGACGGCGTGTTCACGGCCGACCCGGCGAAGGACCCAGCGGCCACGCTGATCGCGCGGCTGAGCTACCAGGAGGTTCTCACGCGGGAGCTCGGGGTGATGGACGCTGCGGCCATCGCGCTCTGCAAGGAGAGCGCGATCCCGGTGCAGATCTTCAACATCGCGAAGCCGGGCAACCTCCGGCGGGTGGTGCTCGGCGAGCAGGTCGGATCGTGGATCGGCCCGGAGGAGGCGGTATGAACGAGGTGCTCAAGGAGCAGGAGGCGAGGATGTCAGGGGCGGTCGAGAGCTTCCGGGCGGAGCTGTCGCGGCTGCGCACGGGCCGGGCGTCGCTGGCGGTGCTCGACGGCATCACGGTCGACTACTACGGGACGCCGACGCCGATCAACCAGGTGGCGTCACTGTCGGTGCCGGATCCGACGACGATCGTGATCGCGCCGTGGGAGCCGAAGGTCCTGGCCGACGTCGAGAAGGCGCTCCTGAGGTCGAATCTCGGACTGACCCCGAACAACGACGGCAAGGTGGTGCGGCTGGTCATCCCGGCGCTGACCGAGGAGCGGCGGCGCGAGCTGGTCAAGGTCGGGCACGAGGCGGCCGAGCACACCCGCAACGCCATCCGCCAGATCCGTCGCGACGGCAACGAGCGGATCAAGAAGATGGAGAAGGACAAGAAGATCTCCGAGGACGACATGCACCTCGGCCTCGAGAAGATCCAGAAGCTGACCGACGCCTACGTGGCCAAGGTCGGCGAGATCCTGGAGCGCAAGGAGAAGGAGATCCTCGAGGTCTGAGGCGCTGGATCGCTTCCGCGCCCGCTTCCGCTTCCGCGCCCGTGCCCGCTTCCGTGCCTGTCTCCGCGCCCGCTTCCGCTTCCGCGCCCGAGATCTTCGGTCCGACGTCTCGTGATGGGGCCGAGGCCCCCTGTGCCCGATCCGTGGGGGCCGGTGGTCGAGGCCGCGAAGCCCATCGTCGGCCGCCAACGTTTCGCACCGTCCCTGAGCGGCGGCCCACGGTGTTCGATCGGCCGGTCGTGCGACCCTCCGCAGCATCCGTCCCGCCGCCCCTCCCGTCGGGCGGGGAAGCGGGCGGGGAAGCGGGAGCGTGCGTCGACGGGCCCTGGATCCTCGGCGCCGCCGCGAGTACACTGCACCTCGGTTCGGGCCTGGGAGACCGATGGGCATTCACCTCGCACTGGTCTGCGTCGCCGGAGGTCGCGGCGCGCGCTTCGGCGGTGACAAGCTGGCGGAGCGGGTCGCCGGGCGGTCCATCCTCGAGCACTCGCTGGCAGCGTTGCGGCGCGCCTACGCGACCGCGCCGCTGGTGGCCGTCGTGCCGTCGTCATCGCATCGAGTCATGGCGCGAGCTGCTGGCCGCCAGATTCCCCGACGCCGAGCTCGTCGCCGGCGGCGACCGGAGGCAGGACTCGGTGCGGGCCGGCGTGGCCCGGGCAGTGGCGGGCGGGGCCGATGTGGTCGCCGTGCACGATGCGGCCCGGCCAGCGGTGGATCCCGAGGACGTGAAGTGGGTGGTGAAGGCCCTTGGCTCGGCCGGCGGCGCGGTGCTGTGCGGCGTCGTCGAAGACGCGGTGAAGAGGGTGGACGGGAGCGGCCTGGTGCTCGAGACGATGGACCGGGCCGAGCTCCGCCTCGCGCAGACGCCGCAGGTGCTTTCGAGCTGCGGCGCTCGCCCGCGCCTGGGAGGCGGTGGACTTCTCCCGGGCCTGGACCGACGAGGCGGCAATGCTGGAGTCGCTCGGCGTACCGGTGCGCAGCGTCGTCGCGCAGCGACCCAATCCCAAGCTCACCACGGTCGACGACCTGCGATTGATCCGGATGATGCTGGAGGGACGGTCCTGAGGGGGCTCGGCCCGCTTCCGCGCCCGCTTCCGCTCCGGCGGCCCGCTGTGCGGCGTCGCTTCCGCGGGAGGCCGGCAGGGATAGGTCCTGCGCCAACCAGTACTTCGCGACGGTTGACGGTCGCGGGTGGAAGCTCAGGCCCGTGCCGGATGACCGTGGCCGGCGATCCCGCCTGTCGGCATCGACCACCGCGCCCCACGGATCAGAAGTGGGGGACCTCTGTTTCGTCACGAGGCGTTTGGCCTGACATCTCTGCCGCGGAAGCGGCCGCGGAAGCGGGCGCGGAAGCGGATGCGGAAGGCGACGAAGGGAGGCTCGCCCCTGGTCTCTTCCCTCGGTACACTCCCCGACGGTGAGTCACGGCGCAACGACCTCCGACTCCGACTGGATCGTGGGCTTCCACGCGGTGCTGGGGGCGCTCTCCTCCGGCCGGCCGGTGGAGGCGGTGTGGCTACAGAAGGGCCGCCACGACCAGCGGCTGCAGCGGGTGGTCGACGCCGCCCGCGACCGAGGGGTGGCCATCCGCTGGGTGCCGCGGGTGCGGCTCGACGAGCTGGCCGGAGGCTCCCCGCACAACGGCTGCGCGGCGCGCTGCGGCCCGGTGGCCCTGGCCCGGCTCGAGCAGCTGATTGCGGCCGAGGGTGCGCCGGCGCGTCTGCTGCTGGTCGACGACCTGACCGACCCCCACAACCTCGGCGCGCTGATCCGCACGGCGGCGGCCTTTGCCGTCGACGGCGTCATCGTCGCCGGCCCGTCGGCGCCGCCGCTCGGCGGCGCCACGGCGCGGGCGGCGGCAGGGCTGCTCGGCAGGGTGCCGCTGGTCCGGGCGACGGTCGCCGCCGATGTACTCACCCGCCTCCGCGCGGCCGGCTACTGGGCGTTCGGGGCCGATCCGGACGGGCAGCCGATCCCCTCCATCCGCCCGACCGAGCGCTGGGTGCTCTGCGTGGGTGCCGAGGAGCGGGGCTTGCGCGCCAAGACCCGCTCCCAGATCGACGAGACCGTGCGGGTGCCGATGGCAGAGGGAGTCGAGTCGCTCAACGTCTCGGTGGCCGCCGGAGTGCTGCTGTACCACCTGTGCTGCCTGTGGACAAGGGACAGTGAGCAGGTGGAGCAATCGACCGCCCGCCCGCTTCCGCGCGCGCGCTCCGCGCCCGACGTGAGGCAGTGAGGCGTGAGCCAGCTTCGGCAAAACGCCCGGGTGCGCCGTCCTGCGTGCCGTGCCCGCTCTGGCGTGCCCGTAACCGCGTCACGGGCTTACTCTCCGTGAGGATCGCCCGTTCGGAGACGGGCGAACGCGGAACGGGCGCGAACGGGTCCAAGGCGGGGCGGTCGGGTGAGCGACGCCGCACGCCTGCGGGAAGCGCCTGGATTCAGTTGGCAAACCCCTTGCATCCCCCTATTTCCTGTGCTATCGTCTCCGTCCCCCTCCGCGAAACGGCGGAGGTGTGCTCTTTGCAAGTTATGAGAAAGCGGGAGCCGTGCGATCGCTGGCGTAGCTCAATGGTAGAGCAGCTGATTTGTAATCAGCAGGTTGCGGGTTCGATTCCCATCGCCAGCTCCACAGCGATGCGGAGCAGGACTGCAGGCGTGGCCGAGTGGTCTAAAGGCAGCAGACTGTAAATCTGCCGGCAAATTGCCTACGGTGGTTCGAATCCATCCGCCTGCACCATTTCCGGGACGGTGCTCGTGCGGGAGTAACTCAGTGGTAGAGTCACAGCCTTCCAAGCTGTTGGTCGCGGGTTCGAGCCCCGTCTCCCGCTCCAGGAAAGGCACGACACGCGCCCACGTAGCTCAGTCGGTAGAGCACGTCCTTGGTAAGGACGGGGTCACCAGTTCAAGTCTGGTCGTGGGCTCCAGGACAATCGATCGACGGGCGGGCCCGTCACCTCGCGGGTCCTCCACGGCCCGAAACTCGAGAGGGAGGCAATGATGGCCAAGCAGAAGTTTGAGCGGACGAAGCCGCACGTGAACATTGGGACGATTGGTCACGTGGATCACGGCAAGACGACGTTGACGGCGGCGATCACGAAGACGTTGGCGGCGAAGGGATTGGCGGAGTACACGCCGTTCGAGGCGATTGACAAGGCGCCGGAGGAGAAGGCGCGGGGGATCACGATCAACACGGCGCACGTGGAGTATCAGTCGGAGCATCGTCACTACGCGCACGTGGACTGTCCGGGGCATGCGGACTATGTGAAGAACATGATCACGGGTGCGGCGCAGATGGACGGGGCGGTGTTGGTGGTGTCGGCGGCGGATGGGCCGATGCCGCAGACGCGGGAGCACATTTTGCTGGCGCGTCAGGTGGGGGTGCCGTACATCATCGTGTACATGAACAAGGTGGACATGGTGGATGATCCGGAGCTTTTGGATCTCGTGGAGTTGGAGGTTCGGGAGCTTTTGAGTGCGTACGAGTTTCCTGGGGACGAGATTCCGGTGGTGAGGGGGTCGGCGTTGAAGGCTGGGGAGAGTGAGGACGCTGACTCTGAGGAGTGCAAGTCGATATGGGAGCTTTTGAAGGCGATGGACACGTACATTCCGTTGCCGCAGCGGGACGTTGACAAGGACTTTTTGATGCCGATCGAGGACGTGTTCACGATTTCGGGGCGTGGGACGGTGGTGACGGGGCGGGTTGAGCGGGGGAAGGTGCGGGTTGGGGAGGAGATGGAGATCGTTGGGATACGGCCGACGGTGAAGCGGGTGGTGACTGGGGTGGAGATGTTCCGGAAGCTGCTCGGACTATGGGGAGGCTGGGGACAACATTGGGCTTTTGCTGCGGGGGACGGAGCGCAAGGACGTGGAGCGGGGGCAGGTGGTGGCGAAGCCCGGGTCGATCACGCCGCACCACAAGTTCAGGGCTGAGGTGTACGTGTTGACGAAGGAGGAGGGTGGACGGCACACGCCGTTTTTCCGTGGTTACCGGCCGCAGTTTTTCTTTCGGACGACGGACGTGACGGGGGCGGTGAATTTGGACGAGGGCGTGGAGATGGTGATTCCGGGGGACAACACGAACCTGGAGGTGGAGCTGCATCACGCCGATCGCGATGGAGCGGGGATTGAGGTTCGCGATTCGGGAGGGCGGCCGCACCGTCGGCGCCGGCTCGGTCACCGAGATCATCGAATAGGCATCGAAGGACGATCCTGGTGATGGCCGGTGGGCGCCAGGACTTCGAGGACGGGATTCGCATAGGCCAGTAGCTCAATTGGTAGAGTCCCGGTCTCCAAAACCGGTGGTTGGGGGTTCGAGTCCCTCCTGGCCTGCCAACTTCCTTCGGCGAGGAGTCGTCGGCATGCAGTGGTGGAAGCGTCTCAAGGCCTTCCTGTCCGAGGTCGTGGTCGAAACCAAGAAGGTGACGTGGCCGACCAAGCAGGAGGTCATCAACACCACGACGGTGGTCGTGGTCGCGTCGTTCATCTTCGGGATCTACCTCTACCTGTGCGACCTCGTGTTCGTGTTCCTGACCCAGAGGATCTTCCGCATCTTCGGGGTCTTCTCGTGACGGGAGCGCCGGCCATGGCCAAGCAGTGGTACATCATCCACACCTACTCGGGCTTCGAGGACCGGGTGAAGAAGACCCTCGAGCAGCGGGTCGAGGCGCTTGGCATGGTGGAGTTCTTCGGCGAGATCCAGGTGCCGACCGAGACCGTGGTCGAGATCAAGAACGGCAAGAAGCGCGAGGTGCGGCGCAAGTTCTTCCCCGGCTACGTTCTGGTCGAGATGGAGATGACCGACGACGCGTGGCACCTGGTGCGCAACACGCCGAAGGTCACCGGCTTCGTCGGGGCGGGCAAGAAGCCGACCCCCCTGACCGAGGAGGAGGTCAACCAGATCCTCCACCAGTCGGTGGCGACTCAAGAGAAGCCGCGGCCGAAGGAGGTGTTCGACAAGGGCGAGCGGATCCGGATCATCGACGGGCCGTTCGCGTCCTTCAACGGTGTCATCGAGGAGGTGAACCTCGACCGGTCGACGGTCAAGGTGATGGTGACCATCTTCGGGCGCGAGACGCCTGTGGAGATGGAGTTCCGCCAGGTGCAAAAGCTGTCGTGAGGGTACGAGCATGGCGAAGAAAGTAGTCGGGCAAATCAAGCTGCAGCTGCCGGGAGGCCAGGCGACGCCGGCCCCGCCGGTCGGCCCCGCCCTGGGTCAGCATGGCTTGAACATCATGGACTTCTGCAAGGCGTTCAACGCCCGGACGCAGGGCCAGCAGGGCATCATCATCCCCACCATCATCACGGTGTACGCCGACCGGACGTACAGCTTCATCACCAAGACCCCCCCGGCCTCGTTCCTGTTGCGCAGGGCGGCCGGGATCGAGAAGGGCTCGGGCGAGCCCAACCGGGTCAAGGTGGCGACGCTCACCATGGGCCAGGTGGAGGAGATTGCGAAAACCAAGATGCCTGATCTCAACACCGAATCGCTCGAGGCGGCGATCCAGATCATCCTGGGCACCGCGCGGTCGATGGGCGTCGAGATCAGCGACTGAGGAGGTGGCCGATGGCACGCCAAGGCAAGAAATTTCGTGATGCCGCGGCCAAGGTCGAGCGCAGGCCGTACCCCGTCGACGAGGCGGTCAAGCTCGTCCGGGAGTCGGCGTTCGCCCGCTTCGACGAGACCGTCGAGGTGGCGATGCGGCTCGGGGTGAACCCGAAGCATGCCGACCAGATGGTCCGCGGCACGGTGGTGCTGCCCCACGGCACGGGCAAGAAGAGCACCGTGCTCGCGGTCTGCGAGGGCGCGGACCAGAAAGCGGCCGAGGAGGCCGGCGCCGACTTCGTGATGACCGGCGACGAGGCGGTCGCCAAGATCCAGGGCGGGTGGCTGGAGGTCGACGCCATCGTCGCGACCCCGGACATGATGCGCGGCCTCTCCAAGGTCGGGCGGGTGCTCGGTCCGCGGGGCCTGATGCCCAACCCCAAGTCGGGCACCGTCACCAAGGACATCGCGGCCGCCATCCACGACATCAAGGCGGGCCGGGTCGAGTTCCGGGTCGACAAGACGGCGATCATCCACGCCCCGGTCGGCAAGGTCTCGTTCTCCGCGGACAAGCTGCTCGAGAACACCCGCAGCTTCGTCGACGCCGTGCAGAAGGCGAAGCCGGCAGCGGCCAAGGGGCGTTACGTGCACACCGTCTACCTGTGCTCCACGATGGGTCCCGGCGTTCAGGTCGACCTCGTGAGCCTGGACGTGAAGTAGGGGGCGACATGCTGACGAAAGACCAGAAACAGCGAGCAGTCACAGAACCTGCGGGCGGCGCTCGACGGGGTCACGCACCGTCTTCCTGCTCGAGAACGCCGGGCTCAAGGTCCCCGAGGTCACCGAGCTGCGCTCACAGGTCCGCAGGACCAAGGCGACCTACAAGGTGGTCAAGAACTCGGTGGTCAGGCTGGCCGTGGAAGGCACCAAGATGGAGGGCCTCGCGCCCTACCTGGTCGGGCCGAAGGCGCTCGCCTACACCGCCGGCGACAGCATCGCGCTCGCCAAGGTGCTGCGCGACTTCGCCAAGACCCACCCCGCCCTGACCTTCCAGCAGGCGTACCTCGAAGGGCAGCTCATCGAGGCGGAGGAGGCGAGGAAGATCGCCGACATGCCGTCGAAGGAAGAGCTGCTGACCAAGCTCGTGTTCCTGCTGCAGTCGCCGATCCGGCGGCTGGTGGTGGCGCTGAACAGCCCAGCCCAGAAACTCGCCTCTGTCCTCGGGCAGGTGGCGGGCGCGATGGAAACAAAAGAGTCCTAAGGGAGGATTGCGACGCATGGCTCAGATCGAGAAGCTGATGGACGAGATCAAGGGCATGACCGTGCTGGAGCTCAACCAGCTGGTCAAGGCTCTCGAGGACGAGTTCGGGGTGTCGGCAGCCGCTGCCGCAGTCCCGGTGATGGTCGCGGGCGCCGTGCCCGGGGCCGCTGCCGGTGAGCAGGCGGAGGAGCAGACCGAGTTCGACGTCATCCTGAACTCCGTGGGCGACAAGAAGATCAATGTGATCAAGGTCGTCCGCGAGGTGACCTCCCTCGGTCTCAAGGAAGCGAAGGAGCTCGTCGAGGCGGCGCCCACCAAGGTCAAGGAGGGTGTCAGCAAGGACGAGGCCGAGAGCGTCAAGGCGAAGTTCGAGGAGGCCGGCGCTCAGGTGGAGATCAAGTAACGATCGACCGCCCTCTGGCTTCCGGCTGCGCGGGGCCGAACACTGACGGCGCGGGGAGCGTCTGCCTCCCCGTGTCTCTATTGGTCAGGAGGGACCGGAGATGACGACGACCTCCCACGGACGGATGGAATTCGCGAAGAATCCGTCCAGTATCCAGCTGCCGAACCTGATCCAGGTCCAGCGGGCCTCCTACGAGGAGTTCCTGCAGATGGACCTGCTGCCCGAGGAGCGAACCTCCGGCGGGCTGCAGGCGGTGCTGACCACGATCTTCCCGTTCACCGACTTCCGCGACACCTGCGAGCTGCAGTTCGTGCGCTACGAGATCGGCAACTGGAGCTGCCGGTGCGGCCGCATCAAGGGTCTCCACCACCTGCGGCTGACCTGCGAGCACTGCGGGGTGCTGTTCAAGGCCGGCGAGGCGCACGAGAACCAGGTGGTGTGCCCGAGCTGTGGCAAGGCCAACCGCAACCTGATCGAGAGCTGCGGGGTCTGCGGCACCTCGGTCGGACTGCGCCTGCCGTTCAACGACGACGAGTGCCGGGGCAAGGGGATGTCGCACGCGGTGCCGGTCCGGCTCACCTTCCGGCTGGTCACCTTCGACACCGGTGAGGACGGCAACCGCCAGGTCCGGGACGTCAAGGAAGAGGAGCTCTACTTCGGTGAGCTGCCACTGATGACGGACACCGGGACCTTCATCATCAACGGCACCGAGCGCGTCATTGTCTCCCAGCTGCACCGGTCGCCGGGCGTCTTCTTCACCCTCGAGGGCCCCAACCATTACCTGGCGAAGGTCGTGCCCTACCGCGGATCGTGGATCGAGTTCGAGTACGACAACAAGCAGATCCTCTGGGTGCGGATCGACCGCAAGCGCCGCCTCCCGGGCACCGTCTTCCTGCGCGCGCTGAGCCCCGAGCTCGAGGCCAACTCGCAGATTCTGAGGGCCTTCTACCACGTCTTCGACGTGCGGCTGGCGGCCGGCAAGACGACCGCCACCCTACTGCTCGACTCGCGGGTCCTCGACATCGAGGCCGAGCGCCAGCGGGCGCAGCGATTCCGAAAGGCGGCAACGCCGCCCCTGTTCGCCGGACTGGTCGCTCGACAGCGCGCTGAGCAAGCGCCTGCAGAAGACGGCCGCGGACAAGCCGACCCGGATCGGCGTGAATCGTGCGGACCTGATCGGCGCGATCGTCGTCGACGACCTCGTCAATGCCGAGACCGGAGAGGTCGTCGCCCCGGCCAACACCAGGCTCACCGACGAGGTCCTGGAAATGGCCGAGGAGGCCGGCATCGAGGTCCTCAGCCTCGCCTTCCCCGACTGGGACCCGATCGGCGAGATCCTCCACCAGACCCTCGAGAAGGACGCGAGCGGGACCCAGATGGACGCCCGGATGGAGATCTACCGGCGCCAGCGGCCGGGAGACCCGCCGACCGAGGAGTCGGCGACCACGCTCTTCAACGGCCTGTTCTTCGATGACCGCAAGTACGACCTGTCCCAGGTCGGCCGCTTCAAGTTCAACGCCAAGCTCGGGCTCAAGAAGGCCCTCAACCGGCGCATCCTGGACGTCGACGACTTCCTCAACCTGGTGAAGTACCTGCTGCGCCTGCACCGCGACCTCGGGCGGGTCGACGACATCGACTCGCTGGCCAACCGGCGGGTGCGGACGGTCGGCGAGCTGATGGAGAACCAGTTCCGGATCGGGCTGGTCCGGATGGAGCGGGCGATCAAGGAGAAGATGTCGATCCATCCCGACATCGACTCGGCGATGCCGCGCGACCTGGTGAACTCCAAGCCCGTGATGGCCGCAGTGGACGAGTTCTTCGGGTCCTCGCAGCTGTCGCAGTTCATGGACCAGACCAACCCGCTGTCCGAGGTGACCCACAAGCGGCGTTTGTCCGCGCTCGGCCCGGGCGGCCTGTCCCGGGAGCGGGCCGGCTTCGAGGTCCGCGACGTGCACTCGACCCACTACGGGCGGATCTGCCCGATCGAAACCCCCGAAGGCCCGAACATCGGGCTGATCTCGTCGCTGTCCTGCTTCGCGCGCCTCAACCCGATGGGCTTCATCGAGTCGCCCTACAAGAAGGTGGAAGGGGCGAAGGTCCTCGAGCACGTCAGGATCACCCAGGTTGGAGACGGCGGCTTCGAGCTCGGCCAGGTCGTCCTGCGCGAGGAGTTCGAGCGGATCAACCGGCGCCTCAAGAAGGCCGGCAGCGTCGAGGCCTGGGGTGAGCCGCACGCCTTCTACCTGGCGGCGTGGGAGGAGGAGAACCTCAACATCGCGCAGGCCAACGCGCGGGTCGACGAGGAGGGCAACCTCATCGACGACAAGGTCATCGCCCGCTCGGGGGGCGAGTTCCTGGTGATCGACCGCGACCAGGTCGACTTCATCGACGTGTCGCCCCGGCAGGTGGTGTCGGTGGCGGCCTCGCTGATCCCGTTCCTGGAGCACGACGACGCCAACCGCGCGCTGATGGGCTCGAACATGCAGCGCCAGGCCGTGCCCCTGGTGCAGCCGGAGGCGCCGATCGTCGGCACCGGCATGGAGGCGGTGGTCGCTCAGGACTCCGGGGCGGTGGTGATGTGCCGCCGGGCCGGGATCGTCGACAAGGTCGACAGCCAGCGCATCATCGTCCGCGTCGAGGGTGAGGGCGAGGGCGAGTTCGGCGCCGACATCTACCAGCTGACCAAGTTCCGCCGCTCGAACCAGAACACCTCGATCAACCAGAAGCCCCTCGTCAGCGAGGGACAGGCCGTCGCGAAGGGCCAGGTCCTCGCGGACGGACCCAACACCGATCGGGGCGAGCTCGCGCTGGGCCACAACGTGCTGGTCGCCTTCATGCCCTGGCGCGGCTACAACTTCGAGGACGCCATCGTGGTGTCGGAGAAGCTGGTCAAGGAGGACCGCTACACCTCGATCCACATCGAGGAGTTCGAGACCTCGGCCCGGGACACCAAGCTCGGCCCGGAGGAGATCACCCGCGACATCCCGAACGTGTCGGAGTCGGCGCTCAACCTGCTCGACGAGGCGGGCATCATCCACATCGGCGCCCAGGTCCGCCAGGGGGCGATCCTGGTCGGCAAGGTCACTCCCAAGGGAGAGACCCAGCTGACCCCCGAGGAGAAGCTGCTGCGGGCGATCTTCGGCGAGAAGGCCGGCGACGTGCGCGACGCTTCGCTGCGCTGCCCGCCAGGCATCGAGGGCGTGGTGGTCGGAGTGCAGATCTTCGCCCGCAAGGGCGTCGAGAAGGACTCCCGGCAGCTCGCCATCGAGGCCGGGGAGATCGCGCGGCTGCGCAAGAACTCAGAGGACGAGCGGCGGATCATCCTCGAGGTGCGCGAGTCCAAGATCCAGCAGCTGCTCGACGGCGTGAAGGTGACCGACGACCTGACGGTCGGACGCGGCGAGCTGCTCGCGAAGAAGGGCCAGAAGCTGAGCGCGGAGGCGCTGCGGCGGCTCCCGAAGTCGAAGTTGATGGACCTGCCGATCCGCGACAGCCGGCTGCTCGAGAAGGTGCGGCTGATCATCCGCCAGGCCGACTCGCAGATCGAGGTCCTCGAGCAGCTCAACCAGGAGCGGATCGAGCTCCTGCGCCAGGGCGACGAGCTGCCGCCGGGAGTGATCAAGCAGGTCAAGGTGTTCATCGCCATGAAGCGCAAGCTCCAGGTCGGTGACAAGATGGCCGGGCGGCACGGCAACAAGGGCGTGATCTCGCAGACCCTGCCCGAGCAGGAGCTGCCGTTCCTGCCGGACGGCACCCCGGTCGAGATCGTGCTCAACCCGCTCGGCGTGCCCTCGCGCATGAACGTCGGCCAGATCCTCGAGACCCACCTCGGATGGGCCGGCCGCGAGCTCGGCCTCAAGTTCGCGACGCCGGTCTTCGAGGGGGCCAACGAGGGTGAGATCCGCGAGATGCTGAACAAGGCCGGGCTGCCCGAGGACGGCAAGACCCTGCTCTATGACGGCGTCACCGGCGAGGCCTTCGAGCAGCGGGTGACCGCCGGCTACATCTACATGCTGAAGCTCAGCCACCTGGTGGACGACAAGATCCACGCGCGGTCGATCGGGCCCTACTCCCTGATCACCCAGCAGCCGCTCGGCGGCAAGGCGCAGTTCGGCGGCCAGCGGCTGGGCGAGATGGAGGTCTGGGCGCTCGAGGCCTTCGGCGCCGCCCACACCCTGCAGGAGCTGCTCACCGTCAAGTCCGACGACGTGGAAGGCCGTGCCAAGGTCTACGAGGCGATCGTCAAGGGCCAGGTTCCCGAGGAGCCCGGCCTGCCCGAGTCGTTCAACGTGCTGGTGCGGGAGCTGCAGGCGCTGGCGCTCGATGTCGAGCTGCTGCAGCAGGAAGACGAGTAGGGGGTGGCGATCATGGAGCGTTCAGCCCTGAGCGAGGTCCGCAGCTTCTTCGAGAAGCCGAAGCCACTCAACGACTTCAACGCCATCCGCCTGGGTCTGGCCAGCCCGGAGAAGATCCGGTCCTGGTCGCACGGCGAGGTCACCAAGCCGGAGACCATCAACTACCGCACGTTCAAGCCGGAGCGGGACGGCCTGTTCTGCGCCAAGATCTTCGGCCCGGTCACCGACTGGGAGTGCCTGTGCGGCAAGTACAAGCGGATGAAGTACCGCGGCGTCGTCTGCGACAAGTGCGGCGTCGAGGTCACCAAGTCCAAGGTCCGGCGTGAGCGGATGGGCCACATCGAGCTTGCGGCCCCGGTGTCCCACGTCTGGTTCTTCAAGGGGCTGCCCTCCCGGATCGGCCTGCTGCTCGACATGACGATGCGCGAGCTCGAGCGGGTGCTCTACTTCGAGGCCTACGTGGTCGTCGACCCCGGCGACACCGCGATCGAGGAGAAGCAGGTCCTCTCCGAGGAGGAGTTCCGCGAGGCGCGCGAGGAGTTCGGCGACGCCTTCGTGGCGCTGATGGGCGCGGAGGCGATCCGCGATCTCCTCGAGCGGCTCGACCTCGACGAGATGGCGGCCGAGCTGCGCATGATCATGCGCACCGAGACCTCGATCATGCGCCGCCAGAAGGCGGCCAAGCGCCTCAAGCTGGTCGAGTCCTTGCGGCGCTCGGGGAACCGACCCGAGTGGATGATCCTCGAGGTGATCCCGGTGCTGCCGCCCGAGCTGCGGCCGCTGGTGCCGCTCGACGGCGGCCGCTTCGCCACCTCGGACCTCAACGACCTCTACCGGCGCGTCATCAACCGCAACAACCGGCTCAAGAAGCTCCTCGACCTGCGCGCGCCCGAGGTCATCGTGCGCAACGAGAAGCGGATGCTGCAGGAGGCGGTGGACGCCCTCTTCGACAACGGCCGCCGCGGCCGGGTCATCAAGGGCTCCAACAACCGGCCGCTCAAGTCGCTGTCCGACAACCTCAAGGGCAAGCAGGGACGGTTCCGCCAGAACCTGCTCGGCAAGCGCGTCGACTACTCCGGCCGGTCGGTGATCGTGGTCGGCCCGGAGCTCCAGCTCAACCAGTGCGGCCTGCCGAAGAAGATGGCGCTCGAGCTGTTCAAGCCGTTCGTCTACCAGGAGCTGGAGCGGCGCGAGCTCGCCAACACGATCAAGATGGCCAAGGAGCTCGTCGACCAGCAGACCCCCGAGGTCTGGGACTCGCTCGAGAAGGTGATCGGCGAGCATCCGGTGCTCCTCAACCGCGCCCCGACCCTGCACCGCCTCGGCATCCAGGCCTTCGAGCCGGTGCTGGTCGAGGGCAAGGCGATCAAGATCCACCCGCTGGTCTGCGCCGCCTACAACGCCGACTTCGACGGCGACCAGATGGCGGTCCACGTGCCGCTGTCCCCCAAGGCGCAGCTCGAGGCGCGGATCCTGATGATGTCCTCCCGCAACATCCTGTCGCCGGCGTCCGGGCGGCCGCTCGCGGTGCCGTCACAGGACATGGTGATCGGGGTCTACTATCTGACCACCGAGAACTTCATGGCGAAGGGCGCGGGCAAGGTCTTCTCGAGCCCCGAGGAGGTCTTCCTCGCCTACCACGCCGGCGTCGTCACGACCCAGGCGCCGATCCAGCTCCGCTTCTCCGGCCAGCTCATCGACCTCGTCGCCCAGGGCGGCTCCAGGACCTGCTCTATGCCGACATGATCGAGGTCGAGAACATGCTGCTCGAGACCACGGTCGGCCGGGTGCTGTTCAACATGGAGCTGCCCAAGGAGATGCCGTTCATCAACGGCCAGCTCAAGAAGAAGGGCCTGCAGAACCTGGTCGCCTTCGCCTTCATGAACCTCGGGCACGAGCCGACCATCGCCCTGCTCGACAACCTCAAGGACGATCGGCTTCGAGTTCGCCACCCGGTCGGGCCTGTCGCTGGCCGCCGGCGACATGGTGATTCCCGACGCCAAGAAGCGGCACCTCGACGAGGCGTACCGCGAGGTCGACGAGGTGGAGCGGCAGCGCGCCGGGGGCCTGATCACCGCCGGCGAGCGGCACAACAAGATCGTCGACATCTGGCACCGGGTCACCGAGGACGTGGCCAAGGCGATGTTCCTCCAGATGTCGGCGCTCGACCCCGACACCGGCGCGTTCAACCCGATCTTCATGATGGCCGACTCCGGCGCGCGCGGCTCCCGCGAGCAGGTCCGCCAGCTGGCCGGGATGCGCGGCCTGATGGCCAAGCCGTCGGGCGAGATCATGGAGACGCCGATCACCGCCAACTTCCGCGAGGGGCTGTCGGTGCTGCAGTACTTCATCTCGACCCACGGCGCGCGCAAGGGTCTCGCCGACACCGCGCTCAAGACCGCCGACTCCGGCTACCTGACGCGGCGGCTGGTCGACGTCGCCCAGGACGTGATCGTGGTCGAGCA
Source organism: uncultured Holophagae bacterium (assembly GCA_963754985.1). GTDB lineage: Bacteria > Acidobacteriota > Thermoanaerobaculia > Thermoanaerobaculales > Sulfomarinibacteraceae > FEB-10. The sequence continues at coordinate 237,542 of CAVWIJ010000012.1, forward strand.
CGACTGCGGGACCGACAACGGCATCGACGTCACGGCCATCTCCGAGGGCGGGGAGATCCTCGAGCAGCTGCGCGACCGGGTGGTCGGCCGGGCGGTGGCCGAGGACGTCTACGACCCGATCGAGGGCACGCTCATCTGCCCGATGAACACCGAGGTCACCGAGGGTCTCGCCAACCAGATCCAGGAGGCCGGCATCGAGCGGGTCCGGATCCGGTCGGTGCTGACCTGCGAGACCGACCGCGGCGTCTGCCAGCTCTGCTACGGCCGGATGCTGGCCAGCGGGCGGATGGTCGAGATCGGCGAGGCGGTCGGGATCATCGCCGCGCAGTCGATCGGCGAGCCGGGCACCCAGCTCACCATGCGGACCTTCCACTACGGCGGCACCGCGACCCGCGGCGGCGAGGCGTCGCGGCACGTGGCCAACCACGCCGGCAGGGTCCGCTACCTCAACGTCGCGACCGTCATCAACAAGGACGAGCAGCGGGTCGCCATCTCGCGGACCGGCAAGCTGGTGATCCTCGACGAGCGGCAGCGCGAGAAGGAGCGCTACTCGGTCGCCTACGGGTCGCACCTGCTGGTCGAGGACGGCCAGGAGGTCGAGCCCGGCGTGGTGCTGGTCGAGTGGGACCCCTTCACCTCGTCGATCCTGACCGCGATCGCCGGCAAGGTGAGGTTCCACGACCTGGTCGAGGGCGAGAACGTCCGCGAGGAGATCGACAAGCTCACCGGGCACGCCCACAAGATCGTCATCGAGCCGCTCGGCTCGGGCAAGCGGATCCCGACCATCGAGGTCGGTCGGGCGCAAGGGCGAGGAGCGGCGCTACCAGCTCCCGATCGGGGCCCACCTCGCGGTCAAGGAGAACGAGAAGCTGGCGGCCGGCGACGTGCTCGCCAAGATTCCGCGCGAGATGTCGAAGACCAAGGACATCACGGGCGGCCTGCCGCGGGTGGTCGAGCTGTTCGAGGCGCGCAAGCCGAAGGACCCGGCGGTGGTGTCCGAGATCGACGGCACCGTCGAGATCACCGAGCCGGTGCGCGGCCAGCGCCGGATCGTCCTCGAAGGGCGAGGGCGGCGAGCACCGCGAGTACTCGATCCCCCGCTACGCGCACGTGTCGGTCCAGGAGCGCGAGTTCATCCAGGCCGGCGACGCGCTCACCGAAGGCGCCGTCAACCCGCACGACATCCTGTCGATCCTCGGCGAGCAGGAGATGCAGCGCCACCTGGTGGACAAGATCCAGGAGGTCTATCGCTCCCAGGGCGTGACGATCAACGACAAGCACATCGAGGTGATGGTCCGCCAGATGATGCGCTTCGTGAAGGTGGTCGACCCCGGCGACACCGACTTCCTGCTCGAGCAGCAGGTGCCGCGCTACCTGTTCCGGCGGGAGAACGACCGGGTGACCGGGGCCGGCGGCGAGCCCGCGACCGCCAAGTCGCTGCTGCTCGGCATCACCAAGGCGTCGCTGGCGACCGAGTCCTTCGTGTCGGCCGCCTCCTTCCAGGAGACCACCCGGGTCCTGACCGAGGCGGCGGTGTCCGGGAAGGTGGACAACCTGCACGGCCTCAAGGAGAACGTCATCGTCGGCCGGCTGATCCCGGCGGGCACCGGCGCGGCGCGCTACCGGCGGACCGTGATCGAGCCCGTGCCGCAGGATGAGATGACGCCCCCGCAGGAGGCCGACGCCCTCTACCAGGAGATGACCGAGGCGGCTGCGGCGCTGCTCGAGGCGCACGCCGAGCGGCCGCTGCACGACAGTTGACAGAGCACCCGATTGAGGGTATCCTTCCGCGGCTCTGGCGTCCCCAGGGCCGCGTTTCATGTGAGAAGCGGGCAAGTGTAAGCCCTGCTTCATCTTGAGCAACCGAACCAGGGAGCGGATATGCCAACCATCTCACAGCTGGTCCGTGAGGGCCGCAGGACGGCGGTGGAGAAGACGAAGAGCCCCGCCCTCCAAGCGTGCCCGCAGCGGCGCGGCGTGTGCACCCGGGTGTTCACGACCACCCCGAAGAAGCCGAACTCGGCGCTCCGCAAGGTGGCGCGCGTTCGACTCACGAACGGCATCGAGGTGACGGCGTACATCCCGGGCGAGGGACATAACCTGCAGGAGCACTCGCAGGTGATGATCCGCGGCGGCCGCGTGAAGGACCTCCCTGGCGTCCGCTACCACATCATTCGCGGGACCATGGACTGCCAGGGCGTCGACGGACGCCGGCAGCAGCGCTCCAAGTACGGAGCAAAGCGACCGAAGGCCTGAGGGGGGAGCGATGCCGCGCCGCGGAACCGTCGACAAACGTGAGCTCCTGCCGGACCCGGTCTACAACTCCCGGCTGGTGACGAAGTTCATCAACAACGTGACCCGGCAGGGCAAGAAGACGACCGCCGAGCGAATCTTCTACGGCGCCCTCAAGCTCATCGAGGAGCGCGCCGGCGACGATCCGCTGAAGATCTTCAAGCGGGCGGTCGAGAACACCGCGCCCCAGGTCGAGGTCAAGTCGCGCCGGGTGGGCGGTTCGACCTATCAGGTGCCGGTCGAGGTGAGCACCGACCGCCAGCAGTCGCTCGCCATCCGCTGGCTGATCTCCTTCGCGCAGGGGCGCCACGAGAAGACCATGACGGAGAAGCTGGCGGGTGAGTTCCTCGACGCCGCCAACAACCGTGGCGGCGCGATCAAGAAGCGTGAAGACACCCATCGCATGGCGGACGCGAACAAGGCGTTCGCGCACTACAGGTGGTGAAACTGGACCCTGGTAGCTAGGCCGGTCAGGAGCTCTTTGACAACATGTCGCGATCCATCCCCCTCGACCACGTCCGGAATATCGGCATCATGGCGCACATCGATGCCGGTAAGACGACGATTACCGAGCGGGTGCTCTACTACACCGGCATCAACTACAAGCTGGGCGAGGTGCACGACGGCACCGCCACCATGGACTGGATGCCCCAGGAGCAGGAGCGCGGCATCACCATCACCTCCGCCGCCACCACCTGCTACTGGCGCGAACATCGAATCAACATCATCGACACCCCGGGCCACGTCGACTTCACCGCCGAGGTCGAGCGCAGCCTGCGCGTGCTCGACGGCGCGGTAGCCGTGTTCTGCGCGGTCGGCGGTGTCGAGCCGCAGTCGGAAACGGTGTGGCGGCAGGCCGACCGCTACCGGGTGCCGCGGGTCGCGTTCGTCAACAAGATGGACCGGGTCGGCGCCCGCTTCGCCGGCGTCGTCGATCAGATCCGCACCCGGCTCAAGGCGAACCCGGTCCCGGTGCAGGTGCCGCTCGGCCGCGAGGAGTCGTTCGTGGGCGTCATCGACCTGGTGCGCCTGCGCTCCTACCGCTACCTCGACGAGAGCCTGGGCGCGGAGTACAGCGAGGAAGCGGTGCCCGAGGAGTACCGGGCCGAGGTCGAGGAGCACCGCGAGCGTCTCCTCGAAGCGGTCGCCGAGACCTCGGATGAGCTGCTCGACCAGTACCTCAGCGGCGGCATCCTGAGCGAGGAGCAGATTCTGCGCGGGCTGCGGCTGGGCACGATCAGCGGCACCCTGGTGCCGGTGCTGTGCGGCGCGGCCTTCAAGAACAAGGGCGTCCAGCCGCTGCTCGACGCCGTGGTCGACTTTCTCCCGTCGCCGCTCGACGTGCCGCCGATCGAGGGCTACCGGCCCGCGAGCAGCGAGCTCGATGTCCGCCATCCCGCCGACGACGAGCCGCTGGCCGCGCTGGTCTTCAAGATCATGAACGACCCCTTCGTCGGCCAGCTGTCGTTCGTCCGCATCTACTCGGGCAGCCTCGGCACCGGCTCGACGGTGGTCAACGCGGCGACCGGAAAGTCGGAGCGCATCGGCCGCCTGCTCAAGATGCACGCCAACAAGCGGGAGGAAATCTCCGAGACCTTCGCCGGCGACATCTGCGCGGTGGTCGGCCTGCGTAACGCCGCGACCGGCGACACCATCTGCGACCCGGCCCACCCGATCGTGCTCGAGGCCATGCAGTTCCCCGAGCCGGTGATCTCGGTGGCGATCGAGCCGCGGACCCAGGCCGACCAGGACAAGCTCGGGGTGGCGCTCGGCAAGCTCACCCGCGAGGACCCGACCTTCCGGGTGACCACCGATCAGGAGACCGGGCAGACGCTGATCTCCGGCATGGGCGAGCTCCACCTCGAGATCATCATCGACCGCCTGCTTCGGGAGTACAACATCCGGGCAAACGTCGGCCGCCCGCAGGTCGCCTACCGCGAGACCATCACCGAGGAGGCCGAGGGCGAGGGCCGGTTCATCCGCCAGAGCGGCGGCCGCGGGCAGTACGGCCACGCCAAGATCCGGGTCGCGCCGCTGACCGACGGCACCGACTTCGAGTTCAGCAACGAGATCGTCCAGGGCGCCATCCCGAAGGAGTTCATCCGGCCGGTCGAGATCGGCGTTCGCGAGGCGATGGAGCGCGGACTGCTCGCGGGCTATCCGATGCTGGGGGTCGCGGTCGTGCTTCACGACGGCTCGTTCCACGAGGTCGACTCGTCCGAGATCGCGTTCAAGGTCGCCGGCTCGATGGCGTTCCAGGACGCCGCACAGCGCGCCCACCCGGTGCTGCTCGAGCCGGTCATGGAGGTCGAGGTCGGTCACCCCCGAGGAGTACATGGGGGATGTGATCGGGGACCTCAACCGCCGCCGCGGGCGGATCATCAGCATGGAGCCGCGCGCCGGCTTCCAGGTGGTCACCGTCCACGTGCCGCTGTCGGAGATGTTCGGCTACGCCACCGATCTGCGGTCGGCGACCCAGGGCCGCGCCACCTACACCATGCAGTTCGACCACTACGACGAAGTTCCCCCCCAGCACGCGGACGTGATCATCGCCCGCGCCCGGGGCCTGACGGCGTAAACGGGAGGCTCGAATGGCCAAGCAGAAGTTTCAGCGGACGAAGCCGCACGTGAACATTGGGACGATTGGTCACGTGGATCACGGCAAGACGACGTTGACGGCGGCGATCACGAAGACGTTGGCGGCGAAGGGGTTGGCGGAGTACACGCCGTTCGAGGCGATTGACAAGGCGCCGGAGGAGAAGGCGCGGGGGATCACGATCAACACGGCGCACGTGGAGTATCGAGTCGGAGCATCGTCACTATGCGCACGTGGACTGTCCTGGGCACGCTGACTACGTGAAGAACATGATCACGGGTGCGGCGCAGATGGACGGGGCGGTGTTGGTGGTGTCGGCGGCTGACGGGCCGATGCCGCAGACGCGGGAGCACATTTTGCTGGCGCGTCAGGTGGGGGTGCCGTACATCATCGTGTACATGAACAAGGTGGACATGGTGGATGATCCGGAGCTTTTGGATCTCGTGGAGTTGGAGGTTCGGGAGCTTTTGAGTGCGTACGAGTTTCCTGGGGACGAGATTCCGGTGGTGAGGGGGTCGGCGTTGAAGGCTGGGGAGAGTGAGGACGCTGACTCTGAGGAGTGCAAGTCGATCTGGGAGCTTTTGAAGGCGATGGACACGTACATTCCGTTGCCGCAGCGGGACGTTGACAAGGACTTTTTGATGCCGATCGAGGACGTGTTCACGATTTCGGGGCGTGGGACGGTGGTGACGGGGCGGGTTGAGCGGGGGAAGGTGCGGGTTGGGGAGGAGATGGAGATCGTTGGGATACGGCCGACGGTGAAGCGGGTGGTGACTGGGGTGGAGATGTTCCGGAAGCTCTTGGACTATGGGGAGGCTGGGGACAACATTGGGCTTTTGCTGCGGGGTACGGAGCGCAAGGATGTGGAGCGGGGGCAGGTGGTGGCGAAGCCCGGGTCGATCACGCCGCACCACAAGTTCAGGGCTGAGGTGTACGTGCTGACGAAGGAGGAGGGGGGACGGCACACGCCGTTTTTCCGTGGTTACCGGCCGCAGTTTTTCTTTCGGACGACGGACGTGACGGGAGCGGTGAATTTGGACGAGGGCGTGGAGATGGTGATTCCGGGGGACAACACGAACCTGGAGGTTGAGCTGCACACGCCGGTCGCGATGGAGCGGGGATTGAGGTTTGCGATTCGGGAGGGCGGCCGCACCGTCGGCGCCGGCTCGGTCACCGAGATCGTGGAGTAAGAGATGGCCAGCGAGAAGATCCGGATCCGTTTGAAGGCGTACGACTACCGGCTCCTCGACCAGTCGGCGACCGAGATCGTGGACACGGCGCAGCGCACCGGGGCGCGGATTGCGGGACCGATCCCGCTGCCGACCCACATCCAGCGCTTCACCGTGCTGCGGTCGCCCCACGTCGACAAGAAGTCGCGGGAGCAGTTCGAGATCCGCACCCACAAGCGCCTGCTCGACATCCTCGAGCCGACCCAGCAGACCATCGACGCTCTGATGAAGCTCGAGCTGCCGGCCGGCGTGGACGTCGAGATCAAGGCCTACGGGGCGAGGTGACGGCCATGGTACGCGGAATTCTCGGCAAGAAGGTGGGCATGACCCAGATCTTCGATGACGACGGCCGGGTCATCCCGGTGACCGTCATCGAGGCCGGGCCGTGCGTGGTCGTGCAGTGCAAGAGCGAGGAGCGCGACGGCTACGAGGCGGTGCAGCTCGGCCTCGTCGAGCGGGCTCCCCGCCGCGGCGCGCCGAAGCCCCTGCAGGGGCACTTCGCGAAGGCCGGCGTGCCGCCGACCCGGATGCTCGCGGAGGTCCCGGTGGACGCGGACGATGCGGCGAAGCCCGGCGACTCGGTGCTCGCCGATATCTTCAGCCGTCGACGAGCGGGTGCACGTGATCGGTCGCTCGAAGGGTCGCGGCTTCCAGGGCGTGATCAAGCGCCACGGCTACAAGGGCGGTCGGGCGACCCACGGATCGATGTTCCATCGTGCCCCCGGCTCGATCGGCGCCTCGGCCGACCCGTCGCGGGTCTACCCGGGCACCCGGCTGCCGGGTCACATGGGCGACGCCCGGGTCACGGTGAAGAACACCAAGGTCGTCAAGGTCGACGCCGACCGCAACCTCCTTTTCATCAAGGGCGGCGTTCCGGGCGCTCGGAACAGCTACGTCCGCATCGTCAAGGCGACGTGAGGGGAGGGGGGGCCATGAAACTCGACGTCAGAAACTGGGACAACGAGGTGGTCGGGGCGGTCGAGCTCCCCGACGCCGTGTTCGCGCGCGGCGTGAGCCAGCACCTGGTCTGGGAGGTGGTTCGCGCCCACCTCGACGGCCTGCGCCGGGGCACCCACAAGGTCAAGGGCCGCGGCGAGGTGGCCGGGACCGGGGTCAAGCCCTGGAAGCAGAAGCACACCGGCCGCGCTCGCGCCGGCTCCCGCCGGTCGCCGCTGTGGCGCTCCGGCGGCACCGTTCACGGGCCCGTTCCCCGGTCCTACGCCAAGAAGGTGAACCGCAAGGCGCGCCGGGCGGCGCTCTATGGCGTGCTGTCGCAGCGCGCCGCCGAGGGCCGGCTGGTGGTGCTCGACTCACTCCACCTCGACGAGCCGAGGACCAAGGGCTTCGTCGACCGGCTCGCGCGGCTCGGCCTCGCGGGCGAGACCGTGCTGCTCGTCGACGGCCTGGACAACCTGAACCTCCACCTGGCGAGCCGCAACCGGCCCGACGTGACGATGCTCGACGCGGCCTCGCTGAACGCCTACGAGGTCCTCAACCACCGCTGGATCGTGGCCTCCGAGCCCGCCGTGCAAGTCGCTGGCGGAGGTGATGTCATGAAAGCGCGCGAGATCATCCTGCGCCCGCTCATCACCGAGAAGACCACGCTGATGCAGGAGCGCGAGAACACGGTCTGCTTCGAGGTCAACCGGCGCGCCAACAAGATCCAGGTCCGGAAGGCCGTCGAGGAGCTGTTCGACGTCCGCGTGATCGAGGTCAATATCGTCAACCGTAAGGGCAAGCCGATGATGCGCTATGGCCGCGTCGTCTCGCACCGCCCGGCATCCCGCAAGGCGTACGTGACCCTCGCCCCGGGCTCGAAGACGCTCGAGTTCTTCGAGGGAATCTGAGGAGGCCGCCATGGGCACCCGCGGCTACAAACCGACGTCGCCCGGTCGCAGGTTCGTGACCGCGGTCCGACTTCGCCGAGATCACCGAGACTCGGCCGCAGAAGAAGCTGACCAAGGGCAAGGCCGGGTCTTCGGGCCGCAACTCGGACGGCCACATCACCTCCCGGCACCGGGGCGGCGGCCACAAGCGTCGGCTACGGACCGTCGACTTCCGGCGCGACAAGATCGACGTGCCGGCCCAGGTCGCGACCATCGAGTACGACCCCAACCGCTCGGCCAACATCGCCCTGCTGCACTACGCGGACGGCGAGAAGCGCTACATCCTGGCGCCGAACGGCCTCAAGCCGGGCGACACGGTGGTCTCGGGGACTCGGGTCGACGTGCGGTCGGGCAACGCCATGCCGATCGGCAACATCCCGCTCGGCACGCTGGTCCACAACCTCGAGCTCAAGCCCGGCAAGGGCGGGCAGATGGTGCGGTCGGCCGGGACCTCGGCCCAGATCATGGCCAAGGAAGGCAAGTACACGACCGTCCGGATGCCGTCGGGCGAGATGCGGATGGTGCTGTCGGTCTGCATCGCGACCATCGGGCAGGTCGGCAACGCCGATCACAGCAACATCAAGATCGGCAAGGCGGGCCGCTCGCGCTGGCTCAATGTTCGGCCGCAGACCCGCGGCACGGCCATGAACCCGGTCGACCACCCGCACGGCGGCGGCGAGGGCCGCAACAAGGGGCGCCACCCGGTGTCGCCGTGGGGCTGGCCGACCAAGGGCGCGAAGACTCGCAAGAAGCAGGCTTCCGATCGCCTGATCGTGGCCCGGCGAAAGAAGTAGGGGAGGGAGTCATGCCTCGATCAATTCACAAGGGACCGTTCGTCGACGAGCATCTCGCCAAGAAGGTGGACTCGCTCGGCTCCGCCGGCGACCGCCGGGTCATCAAGACCTGGTCGCGCCGGTCCACGATCACTCCCCTCATGGTCGGGTCACACGATCGCCGTCCACAACGGCCACAAGTTCGTCCCGGTCTACGTGACCGAGAACATGGTCGGTCACAAGCTCGGCGAGTTCGCTCCGACGCGGACCTTCCGCGGCCACAGCGGCAAGAAGGAGCAAGGGGCGTAGGGGGTCAGGATGGAATCACGAGCAAAGCTTCGGTACTATCGCTCCTCGCCCCGCAAGGTGCGGCTGCTCGCCGACATGGTGCGTGGCCATGCGGTGGAGCCGGCGCTCACGTCGCTGCGGCTGAGCGACAAGCACGCGGCGCGCGACGTGGCGAAGGTGGTGCGGTCCGCGTCTGGCCAACCTGGAGCAGACCCAGCCGGGCGTCGACGTGGACAAGGTGTTCATCCGCACCGATCACGGTCGACGACGGGCCCCGGCTGCGCCGCGGCCGACCGGCTTCGAAGTGGGTCCGGATGCACCGCATCCTCAAGCGGATGTGCCACATCACCGTCGAGCTCGCGGTGCGGGAATCGTAGGGAGGTCGCAGTGGGACAGAAGACGCATCCGTACGGCTTTCGCCTCGGATACAACAACACCTGGCGCTCGCGGTGGTACGCCGGCGGCAAGAGCCTACGCCAACCTGCTGCACGAGGACCTGCAGCTCCGAGAGGAGCTCCACCGGCGTCTCGCCAACGCGGCGGTGAGCGCGATCGACATCGAGCGCGCCGCCAACAAGCTGCGCGTCAACATCCTGTCGGGCCGGCCGGGGATCATCATCGGCCGCAAGGGCGCCGAGGTCGACAAGCTGCGCGACGACCTGATGCGTCGCTACGGCCAGGACATCCACATCAACATCCAGGAGATCCAGCGCCCGGAGATCGACTCGCACCTGATCGCGCAGAACGTGGCGCGGCAGCTCGAGCGGCGCATCGCCTACCGCCGCGCGATGAGACGGGCGATCGAGAACGCGCTGCGCTTCGGCGCCCAGGGCATCAAGATCCGCTGCGCCGGTCGGCTCAACGGGGCCGAGATCGCGCGTTCCGAGTGGTACCAGCAGGGGCGGCTGCCGCTGCACACCCTCAAGGCCGATATCGACTACGGAACCGAGACCGCGTTCACCACCTACGGCGCGATCGGCGTCAAGGTCTGGGTGTACCGGGGCGAGCGCTACCGGGCGCGTTCGGTGCGCGGGCGCCTGTAGGAGTCGTGCCATGTTGATGCCGAAGAAGGTCAAGTATCGGAAGCAGCAGCGCGGCAGCAACCGCGGTGTTGCCGAGCGAGGTGCCACCATCTCGTTCGGGGACTACGGGCTGCAGGCCACCGAGCGGGGCTGGGTGACGGCGCGCCAGATCGAGGCCGCCCGTATCGCGATGACCCGCCACGTCAAGCGCGGCGGCAAGATCTGGATCCGGGTGTTCCCCGACAAGCCGGTCACCAAGAAGCCGCTCGAGACCCGCATGGGCAAGGGCAAGGGCAACCCCGAGGAGTGGGTGGTGGTGGTCAAGCCGGCGCGGATCCTCTACGAGATGGAGGGCGTCACCGAGGAGGTGGCCCGCGAGGCGATGCGGCTGGCGGCGCACAAGCTCCCCATCAGGACCCGTTTCGTGAGCAGGAGGAGGGGCGTCATGAAGGTGAAGGAGATTCGCGAGCGCTCGGACGACGAGCTCCGCAAGAACCTCGGGGACCTCGAGGAGCAGCTGTTCAAGCTGCGCTTCCAGAAGTCCACCGGGCAGATCGAGAACCCGCAGAAGATGCGCGAGGTCCGCAAGGACATGGCCCGCGTGCTGACGGTGATCAACCAGCGCGGCAAGCAGGAGAGGAACCCATGAGCGAAGCGACGGCCGTCCACCGCAAGACCACCAAGGTCGGAGTGGTCACCTCCAACGCCGCCGACAAGTCGGTGGTGGTGAAGGTGGAGAACTTCGTCATGCACCCCCTGTACCACCGGTTCGTGCGGACGAGCTCGAAGTTCATGGCGCACGACGAGGAGAACACCTGCAACACCGGCGACCGCGTGCTCATCGAGGAGTGCCGCCCCGTGTCGCGCCGCAAGCGCTGGCGCGTGCGCAAGATCCTCGAGCGGGCGGAGTGAGGGAGGGGACGTCATGATCCAGATGGGAACGATGCTCAACGTGGCGGACAACTCCGGAGCGCGCAAGCTCCAGGCGATCCGCCAGCTGGGCGGCTCCTCCGCACCCCGCTACGCAGGCATCGGCGACGTCGTCGTCTGCTCGGTCAAGGAGGCGGCGCCCGACTCGGACATCAAGAAGGGAACGGTCGTCAAGGCGGTCGTGGTGCGCACCAAGATGCGGACTCGCCGGCGCGACGGCTCCTACATCAAGTTCGACGAGAACGCGGCGGTGCTGGTCAACGCCGAGCACGACCCGGTCGGCACCCGGGTGTTCGGGCCGGTCGCGCGCGAGCTCCGCGAGCGCCGCTTCATGAAGATCGTGTCGCTGGCACCGGAAGTGATCTAGGAGGCGTCATGAAGATCAGGAAGGGTGACACCGTCGAGGTCATCTCCGGCAAGGACGCCGGCAAGCGGGGACGGGTGCTGGTCGTCGATCCCGTCCGCCAGCGGGTCGTGATCGAGGGCGTGCACATGATCAAGCGCCACACCCGGCCCAACCCCCAGCGCCGGATCCAGGGGGGGATCGTGGAGCGGGAGGCGCCGATCCACGTCTCGAACGTGATGGTGATTTCGCCGGACAGCGGCAAGCCGACCCGGGTCGGCTACAAGATCCTCGAGGATGGCCGCAAGGTCCGGGTGACCAAGACAGACGGCGCGATTCTCGACCGTTAGGAGGGACGATGGCGCGCTTGCTCGAGACGTACAGGAAAGAGGTCTTCCCGAAGCTCCAGAAGGAGTTCGGGCTGTCCAACCCGATGCAGGTACCGCAGGTCACCAAGATCACCTGCAACATCGGTATCGGGGAGGCATCCCGCAACGCCAAGCTTCTGGACATGGCGATGGAGCAGCTCACCAACATCACCGGCCAGCGTCCGGTGCTGCGACGTGCGCGCAAGTCGATCGCCGCGTTCAAGCTGCGGGAGGGCACGCCGGTCGGCGTCAAGGTGACGCTGCGGCGCGAGCGGATGTACGAGTTCCTCGATCGGCTGATTTCGGTCGGGCTGCCCCGGGTTCGTGACTTCCGCGGGGTGAGCCGGAGCTCGTTCGACGGTCGCGGCAGCTACACCCTCGGGATCAGGGACATCCTGATCTTCCCCGAGGTCGACTACCAGAAGGTCGAAGGCACGATCGGCATGAACATCACCATCACCACCTCGGCACCGACCGACGACCAGGCCCACGCGCTGCTGGCCGGTCTCGGCATGCCCTTCACGCGCTCCTAGGGAGGCACCGTGGCACGCAAGTCTGCGATTGCGAAGACCTTGAGAAAGCCGAAGTTCAAGATCCGGACACCGCAACCGCTGCCGGGTCTGCGGCCGGCCGCGGGGCTACATGCGGAAGTTCCAGCTGTGTCGGATCTGCTTCCGGAAGCTGGCCCTCGAGGGCTTCCTTCCGGGCGTGACCAAGGCGAGCTGGTGAGGGGGTCGCCATGAGCATGACAGATCCCATCTCGGACATGCTGACCCGGATCCGGAACGCCACAACGGTCCGTCACGACCGGACCGACGTGCCGGCGTCGAAGATGAAGCTGGAGATCGCCAAGATCCTCAAGCAGGAAGGGTTCATCCGGACCTTCAAGCTGCTCGAGGAGGGGCCGCAGGGCCTGATCCGGATTTACCTGAAGTACGCCGAGGACGGCGAGCCGGTGATCCACGGCCTGCGCCGGGTCTCGACGCCCGGCCGCCGGGTCTACCGCGCGGCTGACGAGCTGCCCAAGGTGCAGAACGGCCTCGGCGTGGCGGTGGTGTCCACCAACCGTGGGGTCCTCACCGACGAGCAGGCGCGGGGCTTGAGGGTCGGCGGCGAGGTCCTGTGCGAGGTCTGGTAGGGAGTTAGGACATGTCACGAATCGGAAGAAAGCCCATCCAGATCCCGAAGGGGGTCGAGGTCTCGATCGGTGGCCGCGACGTTCGCGTCAAGGGCCCCAAGGGATCCTTGTCTTTCGGCCTGCTGCCCGGGGTCGACGCCGCCGTCAAGGACGGTGCCGTCAACCTGAGCCGCGCCGATGACGATCGGCACACCCGCTCCTTACCACGGGCTGCTCCGGGCGCTGCTCGCCAACGCGGTGACCGGGGTGTCCAGCGGCTGGTCCAAGGAGCTCGAGATCGTCGGCATCGGCTACCGTGCGGAGAAGCGGGGCAGTGCGGTGGTCTTCAACCTCGGCCACTCGCATCAGATCGACTTCGCGGTTCCCGAGGGCATCGAGATCGACGTCGATGCCAAGGCGGGCCGCGTGGTGGTTCGTGGAATCGACCGCCAGCAGGTCGGCCAGGTCGCGGCCGACATCAGGGCCTTGCGGCCGCCGGAGCCGTACAAGGGCAAGGGTGTCCGCTATCTGGGCGAGAAGATCCGGTCCAAGGCCGGCAAGCAGGGAGCGACGTCATGAGCCCGATGAATGATCGCAAGCAGCGCCGCCAGAGGATGAAGCGCCGGTACCGCGACGTCGTCCGGGGCACCGCGCAGCGGCCCCGCCTCACGGTGTTCCGCAGCCTGCGCTACGTGTACGCGCAGGTGATCGACGACGATCGCGGGGTGACGCTGGCCGCGGCCTCGACGCTCGAGAAGACGACCTCCGGCGACCTCACGTCGACCGGCAACCTCGCCGCCGGCAAGCGGCTGGGGGCGGTGATCGCCGAGCGCGTCAAGGACCAGGGCGTTTCCAGCGTGGTCTTCGACCGCGGCGGTTTCAAGTACCACGGTGTGATTCGTGCCATCGCGGATGGCGCCCGTGAAGCGGGCCTCAAGTTCTGAAGGACGGATAGACGATGAATCAGCAGACCGAGCTCACCGAGACCGTAGTCCACATCAACCGCGTGGCCAAGGTGGTCAAGGGAGGAAAGAACTTCTCCTTCTCCGCGGTGGTCGTTGCCGGGGACGGCGCCGGCAGCGTGGGGTACGGAACGGGCAAGGCGCGGGAGGTACCTCCCGCCATCCAGAAGGCCTCCGAGCAGGCGAAGCGGGACATGGTCCGCGTGCCCATGGTCGGCGGCACGGTGCCGCACTCTGGTGTGGGGCCGCTGGGGCGCGACGCGGGTCCTCCTGCGTCCGGCCTCGCCCGGCACCGGGGTGATCGCGGGCGGCGGCGTCCGGGCGGTGATGGAGGCGGCCGGCGTGCAGGACGTCCTCACCAAGATCGTCGGCAGCCGCAATCCCTTCAACGTCGTCCGCGCCACCTTCGATGCGCTCGCGAATCTGATGACCATCGAGCAGGTGCGCCGCCTGCGCGGCACCGAGCCGGGCGGGCCGGGCGCGGAGCCGGTCGACGACGAACCGAACGGGGACACGAGGGCGGTGCCCATCGTCCTCGACGATGCCATCGCGGCGGTCGTCGAGAAGGAGGGTGAGGCGTCATGACCGCTGACAAGAAGCCGAAGCCCGATGCCTCAACCGGCACCGCCGACGATGTGAAGGCGACCCCCAAGAAGGCGGCCGCCAGGAAGCCGCCGCCAAGAAGGCGGACGCTGCCGAGAAGCCGGCCGCCGCCACGGCGAAGCCGGCGCGGAAGCCCGCCGCCAAGAAGGCGGAGGCCAAGGTCGAGCCCGCGGCGGCTCAGGAGCAGCCGGCGGCCGCGGTGGCCGAGGCGATCGCGGAAATCGAGAAGATGGCCGCGCCCGCCAAGCCGGCCGCCAAGAAGACTGCCGCCAAGAAGGCGAACGTGGGGCGGCTCAGGATCACCCAGGTGCGCAGCCAGATCGGCTTCGCCCGGGCCCAACGCGAGGTGCTCGCGGGCCTCGGCCTGGGCCGGATCGGAAAGTCGGTGCTGCGGCACGACGACCCCTGCATCCGCGGCATGGTGGCCAAGGTGGCCCACCTGGTGAGGGTCGAGGAAGTGGAGGCGTGACCATGGAACTCAACGATCTCAAGCCTGCACCGGGCGCCACGCGCACCCGCCGCAGGGTCGGCCGCGGCCCGGGCTCGGGCGCCGGCAAGACCGCCGGCAAGGGCCACAAGGGCCAGAAGTCGCGCAGCGGCTACTCGCGCCGGTTCGGATTCGAGGGCGGCCAGATGCCGCTCGTCCGTCGGCTCCCGAAGCGAGGCTTCACGAACAACTTCCGGATCGAGTTCCAGGTCGTCAACCTGCGCGACCTGGAGCGGGTGTTCGGTGACGGCGACGTGGTTTCGCCCGAGTCGATGGTCGACAAGGGGCTGGTCCGCAAGGGCGCGAAGCCGGTGAAGATCCTCGGCAGCGGCGAGCTGACCAAGAAGCTGAACGTCAAGGCCCACAAGTTCTCGACCGCCGCCCAGTCCTCAATCGAGAAGGTCGGCGGGAGCTGCGAGGTGGTGTCGCTGTGATGATCGATAGCTTTCGCAACATCTTGCGATCCCTGACCTGCGCAGGCGGGTGTTCTTCACCTTCGGCTTTGCTCGCGGTCTATCGCGTCGGCGACCTTCATCCCGATCCCGGGCGTGGACCCGCTCGCGCTGCAGGAGTTCTTCAACGCCGCGCGCGGGACGGTGCTCGGCTTCCTCAACCTGTTCTCGGGCGGCGCCCTCGAGCCGGATGACGATCTTCGCGCTCGGCATCATGCCGTACATCTCGGCGTCGATCATCCTGCAGCTGTTGACGGTGGTCTGGCCGTACCTCGAGAAGCTCTCGAAGGAGGGCGAGCTGGGACGGCGCAAGATCACCCAGTACACCCGCTACGGGACGGTCGTGCTGTCGGTCATCCAGTCCCTCGGCATCTCGTTCTTCCTGGAGCGGCAGTCCGCGCCGGGCGGGGCGCCGCTGGTGCCCGAGGACATCCAGGGCTGGGGCTTCCGGCTGCTCACGGTGCTCACCCTGACCACCGGCACCGCCTTCGTCATGTGGCTCGGCGAGCAGATCTCCGAGCGCGGCATCGGCAACGGCATCTCGCTGATCATCTTCGCCGGTATCGTGGTCGGGCTGCCGAGTGCGATCCTCAACACCCTGACCAGCGTCAAGACCGGCTCCATGAGCATCCTGACGGTGGCGCTGCTGGTCGTCTTCATGGTCCTGGTGGTGGCGGCGATCGTCTACATGGAGCGCGCCCAGCGCCGGATCCCGATCCAGTACGCCAAGCGCGTGGTCGGTCGCCGGGTGTACGGCGGCCAGAGCACCTACCTGCCGCTGCGCGTCAACACCGGCGGCGTGATCCCGGTGATCTTCGCGGCCTCCATCCTGTCCTTCCCGCAGACCCTCGGCCAGATGTTCGAGAACCGCTGGCTGCAGCGCATCACCGAGGCGCTCGCCTGGGGCGAGCCGCTCTACAACCTGGTGTACTTCGCGCGATCATCTTCTTCTGCTACTTCTACACCTCGATCATCTTCAACCCCGAGGACACCGCCGAGAACATGCGCAAGTACGGCGGCTTCATCCCGGGGATCCGGCCCGGCAAGCGCACCGCCGAGTTCATCGACAAGATCCTCACCAGGATCACGCTGGTCGGCTCCATCTACCTCGCGCTGGTGGCGATCCTGCCGGAGATCCTGATCGCGGGGTTCAAGGTGGCCACCATCCCGATGATCGGCCCGTCGCTCGACGCGGTCCTGCCGAAGTGGCTCACCCAGGGCCTCGGCGTCCCCTTCTACTTCGGGGGCACCTCGCTGCTGATCGTCGTCGGCGTGGCGATGGACACGGTGACGCAGATCGAGTCGCAGCTCGTGATGCGCCACTACGACGGTTTCATGCGCCGCGGCCGGATCCGCGGGAGGCGCGGATGACGGCGACCTACTCGAGCCTCAGCCTGGTCCTGCTCGGCCCGCCGGGCTCGGGCAAGACCACGCAGGCGAGAGCGCTGGCGGACGCCTACCAGCTGCCGCTGATCTCGACGCGGGAGATGCTGCGCGCCGAGATCGAGGCCGACACCGCGCTCGGCCGCCAGGCGAAGCACGGCATGGAGCGGGGCGAGCTGGTCTCGGACCGGGTGATGAGCGCCATGATCCTGCAGCGTCTCGATCGCAGGGACTGCAGGCGGGGCTTCATCCTCGACGGGTACCCCCGCACCTCCGCGCAGGCGGCCCTGCTCGACGGCATCCTCGCCGAGCTCGGGCGAACCATCGACCGGGTGGTGCTGCTCGAGCTCCCGGAGGAGGTGGCGCTCGAGCGGCTGCGCGCCGTCGAGCCCGAGGAGGCGGTTCACGAGCGCTTCCAGGCCTGGCGCGACCACGCGCCGGCGCTCATCGAGTCGTACAGGAATCGTGGCCTGCTGCTGGAGGTCGACGGAGGCGATCCGGAGACCCAGGTGCGGGAGGCGGTGATGCAGGCCGTGGGCGCTCCGGTCGGGGCATGATCTTTCTCAAGTCTTCCAGCGAGCTGGACGCGCTCGAGCGTGCCAACCGCCTCGTCCACAGGGTCCTGCGGGCGGTGCGGGCGGCGGCGGCGCCGGGCGTGTCCACCGGCGAGCTGGACGAGCTGGCCGAGGAGACGATCCGGCAGCACGGGGGCACGCCGGCGTTCAAGGGCTACCGGGGCTTCCCGGCAACCCTGTGCACGTCGGTCAACGATGTCATCGTGCACGGCATCCCGAGCCGCACCACGCGCCTCGCCGACGGCGACGTCCTCAGCGTGGACTGCGGGGTGCTGCTCGACGGCTTCTACGGGGACGCGGCGACGACCTTCGGAATCGGAAGGGTGGCTGCCGACGCGGTGCGACTGATGGACACGGCGCGCGAGTGCCTCGACGACGGGGTGGCGGCGGTGGCGCCCGGCGGCAGGCTGGGCGACGTCGGTGCGGCCGTCCAGGCGCGGGCCGAGGCGGCGGGCTTCGGGGTGGTGCGGGAGTTCGTGGGCCACGGCATCGGCCGTGCCCTCCACGAGGACCCTCAGGTCCCGAACTACGGCCTGCCGGGCCACGGCCAGATCATGAAGCCCGGGCTGGTGATCGCCATCGAGCCGATGATCACGACCGGCGGATGGCGGGTGCGGGTCGACTCGGACGGGTGGACAGCGAGAACCGAAGACGGTAAACTCGCCGCCCATTTTGAGTACTCGGTAGCCGTCACTACAGACGGCCGCCGAGTGCTCGGTGTGGATGGGGAGGGCTGATGGCCAAGGAGGAAGCGATCGAAGTGGTCGCGACGGTGATCGAGCCGCTCCCGAACGCGATGTTTCGGGTCGAGCTCGAGAACGGTCACGAGGTGCTGGCCCACATTTCGGGCAAGATGCGCAAGCACTTCATTCGGATCCTTCCGGGAGACAAGGTGTTGGTGGAGCTTTCCCCGTACGACCTGAGTCGGGGACGGATCACCTACCGGTACAAGTAGGGGGCGGCGATGAAAGTTCGTCCATCAGTGAAACGTATGTGTTCCAAGTGCAAGATGATCCGCCGCCAGGGCGTGATCCGGGTGATCTGCGAGAACCCGAAGCACAAGCAGCGGCAAGGCTGAGCAGGAGGCGAGACGTGGCACGCATCGCGGGTGTGGACCTGCCGTCCGGCAAGCGCGTGGACATCGGCTTGACGTATATCTACGGGATCGGGCGCAGCCGCGCCTTGAAGATCCTCGAGAGGGCGAACGTCGCCGACGGCATCAAGATCAGAGACCTGTCCGAGGACGAGATCCTGCGCATTCAGCGCGTGATCCAGGAGGAGGGCGGTGTCGAGGGCGATCTCCGCAAGGAGGTCGCGATGAACATCAAGCGCCTCATCGAGACCGGCAGCTACCGGGGGATCCGCCACCGGCGCGGACTGCCGACACGCGGCCAGCGAACCCACACCAATGCCCGCTCGCGGAAGGGACCGCGGCGCCAGGCAGTGGCCGGCAAGAAGAAGGCCGGCAAGAAGTAGACGGGAGTTCACAGTATGGCGAAGGATCGCAAGGCCGTACGGAAGACGCGACGCGAGCGGAAGACCGTTCCGCACGCGGTCGCGAACATCCACGCGACGTTCAACAACACCATCGTCAGCTTCGCGGACCCGACCGGGCACGTGCTGTGCTGGTCGTCCGGAGGCCGCATCGGGTACAAGGGCTCCCGCAAGGGCACCCCGTACGCGGCGCAGCTGGCGGCCAAGAACGCTGCCGAGCAGGCGCAGGACCACGGGGTCCGCAGCGTCGACGTCCGCGTCAAGGGCCCGGGGCCGGGTCGCGAGTCGGCGATCCGCGCGGTGGCCGCGAGCGGCCTCGACATCCGGAGCATCCGCGACGTGACCCCGATCCCGCACAACGGTTGCCGCCCGCCGAAGCGGCGCAGGGTCTGAAGGAGCGAGCAGTGGCACGATACAGAGGTCCAGTCTGCCGGCTGTGCCGCCGTGAGGGCATGAAGCTCTTCCTCAAAGGCGAGCGCTGCTACAAGGAGAAGTGCGCGATCGAGCGCCGCAACGCGCCGCCCGGCCAGCACGGCGGGATGCGTCGCCGCAAGGTGCGCGCCTACGGGCTCCAGCTGCGCGAGAAGCAGAAGCTGCGCCGCGTGTACGGCATGCTCGAGGGCCAGTTCCGGCGCTCCTTCGCCGAGGCCACCCGGCGCAAGGGCGTCACCGGCGAGACGCTGCTGCAGCTGCTCGAGCTGCGTCTCGACAACGTCGTCTACGCGATCGGGTTCGCGACCTCGCGCAGCCAGGCCAGGCAGCTGGTGCGGCACGGCCACATCGAGGTCAACGGCCGGCGCGTCAACGTCCCGTCCTTCCGGGTGCGCCAGGGGATGCAGATCAGCGTGCTCGAGAAGAGCCGGAAGAACCAGCTGATCAAGGAGGCGATCGAGTTCGCCCAGGGCCGGGGTGTGCCGTCGTGGCTCGAGCTCGACGCGGCCGCGCTGCAGGGCAAGGTCGTCGAGCTGCCGGCCCGGGAGGACATCAGGGTCCCGATCCAGGAACAGCTCGTCGTCGAGCTCTACTCTCGGTAGTTTGGAGGCCGCATGATCTGGCACGAGTTCCAGCGACCACCGCAGGTGCAGCCGGACGACGAGGAGCGCAGCGAGTCGTTCGGGCGTTTCCTGGCGCAGCCCTTCGAGCGCGGCTGGGGGACCACCGTCGGCAACGCCCTGCGCCGGGCGCTGCTGTCGTCGATCCCGGGCGGAGCCATCACCGCGGTCAAGATCGAAGGCGCCGACCACGAGTTCTCGGCGGTCCCGGGCGTGGTCGAGGACGTCACCGACATCATCCTCAACCTCAAGAAGATCCCGTTCCGGGTTCACGGCCAGGAGCCGGTCTTCCTGCAGCCTCGACGTGCAGGGCCCGGGCGAGGTGACGGCCGGCCAGCTGTCGGGCTCCCATCTCGTCGAGGTGATCGATCCCGAGGTCCACATCGCGACCCTGTCCGCGGACGGCCAGCTCCAGATGACGGTCCGGGTCGCGTCGGGCCGCGGCTACATCCAGGCCGAGGAGAACCAGACCGGCGACCTCGACGTCGGCTTCATCCCGGTCGACTCGGCGCACTCGCCGGTGCGCAAGGCGAACTTCCGGGTCGAGATGGCGCGGCTCGGCCGCATGACCAACTACGAGCGGCTGGTGATCGAGGTCTGGACGAACGGCACGATCCGGCCGGAGGAGGCGGTGAGCCAGGCCGCCCAGCTCGTCCAGGGGCACCTCGACATCTACAGCCGGCTGGCGAGCGCCGAGGACGTCGAGACGCCGGCGGCGAGCGAACGACAGCCCCGCGAGGAGAGCATCCTGGACACCAGCATCGACTCGCTGGAGCTCTCGATCCGCTCCATGAACTGCCTGAAGAACGCCAACATCCGCACCCTGCGCGACCTGGTCAGCCGCTCCGAGCGGCAGATGGTCGAGATCCGCAACTTCGGCGAGAAGTCCCTGAAAGAGGTTCGCGAGAAGCTCGAGACCCTCGGCCTCGGCTTCGGCATGAACCTCGACATCTGAGAGTCTGAGAGAAGGAAGACCGATGCGACACCGAGTCCAAGGCCGCAAGCTCGGGCGGACCACCGCCCATCGTAAGGCGCTGTTCAGGAACCAGCTGACCTCGCTGTTCACCCACGAGCGGATCATCACCACGGTGGCCAAGGCCAAGGAGCTGCGGCCGCAGGCGGAGCGGATGGTGACCCTCGCCCGCACCGGCTCGCTTGCCGACCGGCGGATGATCCTGAGGACGGTCCCGGACAAGGAAGTCGTGCGGAAGCTGTTCGACGACATCGCCCCCCGCTTCGTCGACCGAGCCGGCGGCTACACCAGGATCATGCGCCTCGGCCGGCGGCGCGGCGACAACGCCGAGCTCGCGATCATCGAGTTCGTCGACTACCAGCCGGCCAAGCACGAGCCGGTTGCCGAAGGCAAGGAGAAGCCGTCGCTGATGGACCGCGCGAAGGGGATGTTCGGCGGCGGCGCCAAGGCCGACAAGGGCGAGGCCGAGGGCGAGCCCGAGGAGGCCGAGAGCGGGCCCGAAGCGGAGGCCGTCGAGTCCGAGGAGACCAAGCCCGCCAAGGGCTGAAGACAGCCGCGACCCCAGCGAGCACTCGACGCCGCGCCACAGGGCGCGGCGTTGTTGTTGCTCCGCTTCCGGGTCCCACTCCATCGCGGGATCCGCGTCATTTCCCGCGCCCGCTTCCGCTTCCGAGCCCGGTTCCGGATGGAGAGGCCAGGGTCCACGTGGACCTTCCGGCGAGTGCCGTCGTCGAGGCCGGGAGGAGGATCCGAGTCCCGCCCCATCCTCCTTCCGTGGGAGCGCTATGTTGGACCGGAATGTGGCTGGACGCACCATCGGGCTCGGGCGAAGCGCGGAGGAGCGGGCGGGGGCACGGAAGCGGGCGCGGAAGCGGGCGGGGAGAAGCCGGCGCCTCGACTCTATGCCCTGGCCTCCGGATTCTGGCCCGCCGGAGGCGCGATCAGATCTGCGAAGCTGACCCGCTCCAGCACCTCGCGGCGGGACGATTCGGCGCTCTGCAGCAGCGCGCCGAGCCGGCCCAGCGCACCATCCGCAGAGCTGGGGAGTTGGCCGCACGGGGCCCCCGCGGCGGCGAGCGCCGCGGCGACGCTGAGCTGCCTCGCGTCGCGGGCGGGGACGAACGCGTTGCGCTTCGGCCCGGTGATGGCGAGCAGCCCGCCTTCGACCAACCGGTCTGTCGCCCGCTGGGTGGTGCCGTGACGGACCCCGAGAGCCTGCTCGATCTCGACCAGCGTCGCCGGCGGCTCGCCCGCCGCCGTCCGCCGGTAGCACTCGGTCAGGATGGCGACCGCGGTCACCGCGGGGTCGACGTCGAGCCGGGGCTGCCCCTGGCGCTCGAGCTTCAGCGCGTGGAAGTTCTGGACGACGTACGACACCTCGGCCCCGATCATCACCAGCTGCCAGAACGCGAACAGCGTGACCAGGAACAGCACGGCCAGGGTGGCCGAGCCGTAGATGAGGTTGATGTTCGGGAACACGTGGAGGTACCAGACGAAGACCATCCGCAGCAGCTCCAGGCCGAGGGTGGCGAGCACCCCGCCGGTCGCCGCCGCGCCGATCGAGACCTCGGTGTGGGGAGCGAGCCAGTAGACCATGGTCAGGCCGAGCAGCGGGACCGCGAGCTGGATCAGCGACAGCACCGCCCCCTGGCTCGGCGCCCACTGCTGGTGCCTCATCCAGAGCAGGGCGGACGACCCGAGCCCGATCACCACCGGCCCCCAGAACACGAGCATGGTGAACGAGAACACCTTCTTGGCCGCGCTCCTCCGGGTGGCCACGTTCCAGATCTCGTTGAAGGTGCGCTCGACCGTCTGGAAGAGCTGGTAGGCGATGACCAGGAAGATCAGCGAGCTGATGTAGCCGAGGGTGGTCGCCCGGTTGACGAACCCGGTGAGGTGCCGCACGAGGCTGGCGTACTGCTCGCTGCCGGGCTGGTAGGGGAGGATCACGGTGGTCATCTCGACCAGCTGGTCGGGACCGAAGGGGAAGAAGGCACGGAACAGCGCGGCCACCGTCGCCAGCAGGGGCACCAGGGCGAGCAGCGTGCCGTAGGCGAGTGCGGCCGAGCGGTCGGCGCCGCGGTCGGCGCGGAACTCGCGGACCACGAAGACGATGCCGAGCCAGAGGTTCCTCAGCCAGCGCATGATCAGACCACGATGACGTCGCCGAGATCGGGGATCTGCGGCCGCCAGCCGAACTCCTCGGACAGCCGTGCCGCGAAGACCTGCTGGGCCTCGTACTCGCCGTGGACCACGCACACCGTGGCGGGCTCGCTGCTGCGGCGGCTCAGCCAGGCGATCAGCTCGTCGGCGTCGGCGTGAGCCGACAGCCCGCCGAGCTGGCGGACCGTGGCCCGGACCGGGACCCACTCGCCATGGATCCGGACCTCCTTCTCGCCGTCGACGAGCCGGCGTCCCTTGGTTCCCTGCGCCTGGTAGCCGACGAACAGCACCGTGTTCGCGGGGTCCGGCAGGCGCAGCTTGAGGTGGTGCAGGATACGGCCGCCGGTGGCCATGCCCGACGCCGAGATGATGATGGCCGGGCCGCGGAGGTCGTTCAGCTTGCGCGACTCGCTTGAGGTCGGGGTGACGCCGAGGTTGGGCGGGAAGATGGGGTTGGCGCCCTCGGCGAAGTACTGCCGCATCTCGGCGTCGTGCTCGGCGCGGGCGCGGCTGTAGAGCGCGGTGGCCTCGATCCCCATCGGGCTGTCGAGCCAGGTCGGGATGGCGGGCAGCTCGCCCTCGACCACTGCCTCGTGCAGCAGGTAGAGGAGTTCCTGGGTGCGGTCCACGGCGAACGCGGGGATCACGATGACGCCGCCCCGGCTGAGGCCGGCCCGGATCTCCTCGACCAGCGCGGCGCGCGGGTCGCCGGTCGGGTGCCTGCGGTCGCCGTAGGTGCTCTCGACGAACAGCACCTCCGAGCCGGGATAGGGCTCGGGATCGCGCAGGATCGGGACGCCGTAGCGCCCCACGTCGCCCGAGAAGAAGATGGTCCTGCGGTCGCCCTCCCGTCCCTTGGTGTCGATCTCGATCGCGGCCGCGCCGAGGATGTGCCCCTGGCGGCTGTAGCGGAAGCGGACCCCGGGGTGGAGCTCTCGCCAGCTGCCGAACGGCACCGGCTCGAGCAGCCGGAGGGCCGCCATGGCATCGGCCATGCGGAACAGGGGCAGGGCAGGCTGGTGCTTGGAGTAGCCGCTGCGGTTGGCGTAGCGCGCCTCCTCCTCTTGGATCTTGGCGGCGTCCGGAAGCAGCACCCGCAGCAGCTCGAGGGTCGGCGGGGTGCAGTACACGGGGCCGGAGAAGCCCTGCCGGCACAGCCGCGGCAGGTACCCGGAGTGATCGATGTGGGCGTGGGTGATGAGCACCGCGCCGAGCTCGCCCGCCGGGTGCGGTAGCGGCGCCCAGTTGCGGCGCCGGTGCTCCGCGGGGCCCTGGAAAAGCCCGCAGTCGACCAGCGCCGAGTGCCGTTTCCACCGCAGGAGGTACTTGGACCCGGTCACGCAGCGCCCGGCGCCCAGGACGGTGATTTCCATGAAATCCCCCGGGCCATCCTAGCGCGAGCGCGACTCAATTGGGGAGAATGTCGGACCCCCCGACTCCGCGCCCGCCCCCAGTCCGGAAGCGGACGCGGAAGCGGAGGCGGGCGGGTGGGGGGCCCTATCACCTATCACGTATCACCTATCACTCATCCGGAAGCGGAAGCGGGCGCGGGCGCGGAAGCGGAAAAGGGGAGCTCGCTTTACTCGATCGGGAGTCGCCCGTAGAATGGTTGTGTTTCCGAGGATGCGGAGGTGGTCATGACCGGCAAGGACAAGAAAACCGTCGACGAGGCCATCGAGAACATGGTCGACGAGACCGAAGAGGGCCTGTCCGCCGTCAAGGAGTCGCTGGCGAAGGCCCACACCGCGATGGACAGTGCCCGCAGCACGATGCAGGACGCCGGCGGCAGGACCAGGAGCCGGAACGCCGACCTGGCCGAGCGGACCAAGGCCTACCTGGAGGACGCCGGGCGCTACCTGACCGAGGCCCGAGACGGGATCGCCCGGCTCGCCGCCAGGGCCCGCCAGCAGGCCGAGATCCTCTACGCCAAGGCTCGCGAGCAGTACGAGGTGCTGTCGGCGCGCGCCCGCGAGCTCTACGGCATGCTCAAAGAGAAGGTGGCCGAAGTGAACCTCAAGGAAAAGGGCGAGCACGTACTCGCGTACATCAGGGGAAACCCCGGCAAGTCGATACTGATCGCGCTCGCCGTTGGTTTCGTGGTCGGCTACGTCAGCCGGCCGCGTGATTAGGAGCAGTTGGCATGGACGACGTGATCGACGACCTGGCCGAGCCCGAGGACGACGAGGACGAGAAGCCTGGAGTCATCGACAGCGTGCGCAGCCTCGACGCCGATGCCATCCTCGACACCCTGGTGCCCCGCTCCATCGACTGGCGGGACACGGTGCGGCGGCATCCGCTCGGTGCGGTGGCGGCGGTCGGCCTGGTCGGCTACCTGGTCGGCCGCACCAAGGGCGCGGCGATCATGGCCGGCATCACTGCCGGGCTGTCCACGGCGATGATGCGGCAGCTGTCCGACGTCTTCGACGGCGACTTCTTCGATTTCTGACCCTCTTCGGCGCCCGTCGGCCGCGGGGGACGCCGTGCCGATGACCATCGGGCGAACCTTCTTGCTGTGGCTGCTCGGGGTTCTCATCGTCACCCTCGTGCTGGTGAGCGCTCTGGTGCTGTGGAATGAGCAGCGCGCGCTCGAGGCCGAGCTCGAAAACCAGTCCCGTCTCCTCGCCAAGACCCTCGCGCTGACCGTCGCGGAGGGCGGCTCTCCCGAGTACCTGCGGGTGATCTCGACCGGCGACCTGAGGGCCGGCGAGGTCAGGGCCAGGAACGGCCAGGTGCTGTGGCGCTACGGGCCGCCGCTCGATGAGGCGCTGTCGCTGGACCTCTCGTTGCTGCGAGTCGACGAGTCGGTGGAGGTGAGCCGCGGCCCCTGGGCTGGCGGCGACACCGTCGACGTGGTGCTGCTGGTGTCGCGGTCGCGCATCGACCGGCAGTTCGCCGACTCCGCGGTGAGGCTGGTGACCGCGCTCGGCTTGACCCTGGCGCTCGCACTGGTCGTCGGCCTCTCGCTCGTGGCGAGGGTGGTCGAGCCGCTGCGGGCCCTGGCGGAGGGGGTGCGGGCCTTCGATGCCGAGCGCGCACCGAAGCTGCGCGTTCAGCGGAGCAGGATCCGCGAGCTGCAGGAGCTCGCCGAGGCCTTCGACGACATGACGGAGCGCCTGGCGGAGCAGCGGCGGTCCCTCGCGGCCTCCGAGCGCCGCTACCGCGAGCTGTTCGCCGCCTCGCCGACTCCGTTGCTCGAGCTCGACGACACCCTGGTGATCCGCGGCGCGAACACGGCGGCGATGGGCTTCCTCGGCGGCGTCCCGGAGCGGGCGGTCGGGCGGCCGGTGTCGCGCTACGTCACCGGCATCCCCGAGGAGCAGCTGGTGTCGGCCCTGGCGTCGGCCTACCTCGCCGAGGAGGCGGTGATCGAAGCGCGCTGGCTGCTGCCCGGCGGCGAGGAGGCCGAGGTCGAGCTCCATGTCCGTCCGGCGGGCGACGAACGCGCGCCCGGCCTGCTGATGGCGGTCCACGACCTCACCGACCGGGTGCGGCGGCTCGGCGAGCGCTGGCGGCGGACCTTCGATGCCATGGTCGACGGCGTGGCGCTGGTCGATGCCCGCGGCGAGATCGAGATGTCGAACGAGGCGCTGCAGCGCCACCTGCCGGCGATCCGTTCCGGCCTCGCGGCGCGGCTGCGATCGCCCGAGGCGGAATGGCGGGTGAGCTCCGGGGGCCGGTTGCTGGCGTGCTCACTGTCCACCCCCGAGGGCCTCGGGAGCTCCATCCTGGTGGCGCGGGACGTGACCGATGCGGTGCGCAACGAGTCGCGCCTGCGCGAGGCCGACAAGATGCAGGCGGTGGCCACCCTCGCGAGCGGTGTGGCCCACGACTTCAACAACCTGCTGGCGGCCATCCTCCTCCACGTGCGTTGGCTCGAGCGCGACCCCGAGGCGGCGGCCGAGGCCCCGGCCGCGATCCGCGAGCTCGCGGACGAGGGCACGGAGGTGGTGCGCGAGCTGCTGCTCTTCGCGCGCCGCGAGAGCACACCCCCGCGGACCCTCGACCTGGCCGGGCTGGTGGCGGCCCACGAAAACGTGCTCCGCCACTTGCTGCCGTCCTCGGTCGAGCTGCGCTTGCAGCTGCCGGGGCGGGTGGTTCCGGTCGTCGGCAACCCGGTGGCGTTGCGCCGGGCTCTGCTCAACCTGGTGGTCAACGCCGGCGATGCCGTGCCGGCGGCCGGCGGTTGGGTGCAGGTCGCGCTGACGGCGGACGGCGACCGCGCCGTCCTCGTGGTCAGCGACAACGGGCCCGGTGTTCCGGAGGAGTACCGGGGCCGGCTGTTCGAGCCCTTCTTCTCGTCCCGCCGCCACGGCCGCGGCGCTGGTCTCGGCCTCGCCGTGGTCTACGCCATCGTCACCGAGCACGGTGGGGAGATCGAGCTCGAGGAGAGCACCGAGCGCGGAGCGAGCTTCGTGGCCAGGCTCCCGCTCGGGCGGGAGAGCGAGATCGAAGAGCTGCCGGCCGCCTCTCCGGAGGCCGACCAGGGTCCTGCCGCCAGGGTCCTCCTGATCGATGACGACGGACGCGAGGCGACCCGGATCATCGAGGTGCTGGCCGAGTCCGGGCTCGAGGTCCGGCACGCTCCCTCGCTCGCCGCAGCCGCCGCCCTGGTCGGCGAGTGGGGACCGGCGGCGGTCGTTACCGTGCCCGAGCTCCCGGACGGCGGCGTCGCGGCGTGGCTGCAGCGCTGGCAGCTGCCCGCGGTGGTGCTGGCGTCGGCCGGCGCCTCCCAATGGCTACCGCCGGCGGCGCTGGTGGTCGAGCGGGGGGCGGCGCCCGAGGCGGTGCTGGCGGCGCTGCAGCGGCTGGGCGTGGCGGTGTTCGCCGGACCCTGAATCGCGCGGAGATTCCTGGTCCCGTTTGCGCTTCCGCTTCCGCGCCCGCTTCCGATCGAGCGTCGGGCTGAGGGATAGCCTCCGCCCGCTTCCGCGCCCGCGCCCGCTTCCGAATGGACGCCCCTGGGGCACGGTCGCCCATCGAGACGGGGCGACCGTCGAAGCAGGTTGACGAATGCCGCTTCCCCCACAGCGGGCTTATCCGGCTGAACAACCTCGAATCGGGACGCGGACGAGAGCGGCATCGGGCGGGGGCGCGGAAGCGGGCGCGGAAGCGGGAGCGGCTCACGCTCCTCGGGAACGGGAACGGGTACGGGAACCCTTCGACTCGCGGCGCTGCGGCGCCGCTCGCTCAGGGCAGGCTCCCCTGCAGCCCGTGACCTATCACTTATCACGTATCACCTATCACTCGACCGGAAGCGGGCGCGGAAGCGGAAGCGGGCCGGGCCACTCCTGACGCCCATCACTGTTTCCGACCCGGGGTCCGGGGTAAGCTGGCAGCGTGGAGACCACAGCGCGGGAGCTCGGCGCGCGGATGCGCCGCCACTGGCCATGGCTCGCGCTGCTCGTACTTTCGCTCGCGCTCCACCTGTGGGGGCTCGGCGATCGCTCCTTCCACCATGACGAGGCGATCCACGCCCACTCCTCGTTCAACCTGCTGCAGAACGGGATCTACCGCTACGACCCCACCTACCACGGCCCGCTCCTCTACTACCTGACCGCCGCCGGCTACGCGCTGGCGGGCGACAGCGACTTCACGGCGAGGCTGCCGATCGCGCTCGCCGGGGTGCTGCTGATCGCGGTCGCGTGGAGCGTGCGCCGGCCGTTCGGCGAGCGCGCCGCCTGGTGGATGGGGCTGCTCGCCACGCTGTCGCCGATCACGCTCTACTACGGCCGCTTCCTGCGCCAGGACGTGCTCGTGATGCTGGCCTCGTCGGCCGCCCTCACAGCCGCCTGGCGGGCCGCCCGCGGCCGGCCCCGGGCCTGGCTGTGGGTCGGGGCCTGGGCGGCGCTGGCCTTCGCGGTGGCCGAGCACGCCTACGTGACGGTGGCGCTGGTCGGCCTGAGCTGGGCGGTGATGGTGGTGCTCGTCGGGCCGCGCCGGGGGCTGCCGCAGACGCTCGACTTCCTGGCCCGGCACCGCTGGGACCTGGTCGGCGGCGTCGCCGTCGCCGTGCTGGTCGCGGTGCCCCTCTACACCGTCTTCTTCGCGCATCCCGAGGACTGGTTCTTCCCCGGCAAGGCGATCCGCTACTGGTGGGGCCAGCACGCGATCGCGCGGGTCGCGGGGCCGTGGTGGTACCACCTGCCCCGGCTCGCCCTCTACGAGTTCCTGATCTTCGGGGCGGCCGCCGCCTGGGTGGTGGGGCGGTGGCGGCGGCTGCGGCGGATCGAGCTGTCGCTGCTGGTCTTCGGCCTGCTGTCGCTGGCGATGTACGCCTACCTGCGGGAGAAGGTGGCGTGGCTCGGCGTCCACCAGCTGTGGGCCTTCCTGCCGCTCGCCGGGATGCAGCTGGCGAAGACCTTCTCCCCGCGCGGCCGCCTGTGGAGCCGGGCGCTGGCGGTGGCGGCCCTGGCCGCGACCGCGGTGGTGAGCTTCGCCGCCAACTTCGTCCTCGACGAGATCTCGCCGAATCTCCCGCGGGTCGAGAGCCTGATCTACGTCCAGACCTGCCCGGAGCTCAAGGCGGTGGTCGAGGACGGGCTGCGGCTGCACCGCGAGGGGGTGGATCCGGTGGCCGCGGTGGCCGGCGAGTCCGGCTGGCCCCTCACCTGGTACTGGCGGGCCACGCCGGTGTGGTGGGACCTGCCGAAGGCGCCGATGCGGCCGCCGCTGGTGCTCTGCAACCCGGAGCAGGAGGCGGACGCCCGCCGCCGGCTCGGGCCCGGCTACACCGCGCAGCGGATCCCGTTGCGAGGCTGGTGGCTGATGGAGGACCGGGCGCCAAGCGCGGGCCAGCTGCTGCGCTACGCGTTCAGCCGCGTGCCGTGGAGCCCGATCGGATCGTCCGACGTGGTCGTGCTGCGCCGCGGCGACGGGCCGGTCGAGTGGAGCCGGGCGGCGGAGATCCCGCCGCCGCTCGCCGAGCTGCTCCCCGTGACCGCGGCCAGGGTGATCGGCGAGGGCTCGCTGGTCGAGCCGCGCGGCCTTTCGGTGCGGCCGGACGGGCTGCTGGCGGTGGCTGACGTGCAGCTGTCGACGGTGGTCCGCTTCGCCGCCGACGGCACCCCGGAGCCGACGGCGCCGCCCTTCGAGCTCAAGCAGCCCGAGGCGGTGGCGTGGACGCCGCAGGGCGTGCTCGCGATCGCCGACACCTGGGGCCAGCAGCTGCTGATCTGGGATCCCGCGAGCGGCGCCTGGCGCGCGCTGCCGGTCCCGGGCGAGGGCTGGTACGGCCCGCGCGGCGTGGCGGTGGCGGACGACGGGACGGTGGCGGCGACCGACACCGGCAACAAGCGGGTGGCGCTCTACCGCGCGACCGACGGCGAGGTGCAGGCGGCCCTGCTCGGCCGCGAGGGCTCGCAGCCGGGCGAGCTTGTCGAGCCGGTCGGCATCGCCTGGGACGGACCGGACCGGCTGGTGGTCTGCGACACCGGCAACCGGCGGCTGCAGGTGCTCGGTCGCGACGGCGCAGCGCTGGCGGTGATCGCGCTGCCCGACGCCTGGTCGGAGTTCTACTCCAGGCCCCAGCTCGCCGTGCTGGCCCCCGGGCTCTGGGTGGTCACGGACACCCCGGCCTCCGCGCTGTGGGTGGTGCGGGAGGGCACGCCGCGCCGGGTCGACCTGGGCGGGCACGGCATCACCCCGACCGGCGTGGCCTTCGGGGCAGGGGCGCTGTACGTCGCCGACCTCGGCGGCAGGGTGTGGGTATTTGATCTGAAACTGGACAGTTGATCGCGGCCGCGCGGCCCGTCGGCGGTGCGGCAAGGTCCGAGAACAGGGTCGAACACCAATTGTCAAAGCAATTTGAATGTCACCCGCCACGCCTTGACGCAGCCTCGGGGAGGGAGCGATGCTAGCCGTGATGCAATTTGATTCTGTTCAGCGCGGGAGCTGTCCGCGTGCGGCCTCGAGCGAGAGCCGCCGTCAGGGCGGCTTCACCCTGATCGAGCTGGTGGTCGTGATGGCCATCGGCATCGGCCTGATGACCGTTGCGCTGCCCAACCTGATGCGCGCCAAGATCCGGGCCGAGATGCTGAGCCACGTCAAGATGGTGCAGCAGGCCATGATCGTGTCGCGGATCGGCGCCATCCAGCGCGGGTCGCCGGTGGCGATGTCGCTCGAGGGCATCGCCGACAACGGCGGCGGCGTGCTCTTCGCCTGGCAGGACTCCAACGCCAACGAGCAGGAGGACGGCGGCGAGCCGCGGGTCGGCGAGTGGCGGGTGCGGCCGCAGTTCCGGATCGTCCAGGAGGCCGCCAACCCGCTGTACCGGCTCGGCGGCGCGGCGAGCCGCCGCGGCGTCGTGTTCCTGCCGTCGGGGGTCGGCCTGGTCGCCGAGGGCGGGACCATGGGCATCGGCCAGGGCGGGGTGGTGATCACCGACATCAAGGGCAACCAGCTGCTGCTCCGCGTCCAGGCCGGCACCGGCACCGTGCAACAGGCGATGTGGGATCCCGACCTGGGCGACTGGGACTTCAAGTCCACCCGGCACTGGAGGTACTGATGCGGCTCCCTCGCTTCGCCACCGACGAACGCGGGTTCTCGCTGCTCGAGCTGCTGGTCGCACTCCTGATCCTCGCCTTCGTCGCGCTCGGCATCGCCTCGCTGTTCTCGCACGCCCAGCTCACCAATGCCTCCGGCTACGACTACGCGGTGCTGGCCTCCGAGGCGCGGCGGGCGCTCGAGGACCTGCTGGCGACGCCCTTCGGCGACGCCCTGCTCGTCGACACCGCGGGAACTCCCCGCCAGCTGACGACCGCCCGCAGGGGCTTCGACATCCGATACACCGTCCAGGACTTCCAGGTGCTGACCTGGAACCAGCTCACCACCCCGCCGTGGCCGGTGCCGGCGACGGCGGCCGAGGCCAACCTCAAGCAGATCACGCTGCGGGTGGGCTCGACCACGCGCTTCCTGACCGGCCGGCGCGAGTTCGTGGTCAGCGCCATCAAGATCGCGGGGTAGCGCTGATGAGAAGCAACCTAGCCGCATCCCGAGGCTTCACCCTGGTCGAGATGGTGGTGGCGATCGGCCTGCTCGCGATCGTCTTCATCGGCATCCTCAACATGCTCGACACCTCGCAGGAGGTGTCCAAGAACGAGGCCGCCCTCGCCGACACCCAGGAGAACGTCCGCTTCGCCGCCTACCACATCACCCGCACCCTCCGGATGACCGGCGGCGGCGAGATGCCCTTCGCCCGCGACGACGGCACCTGGGTGTGCGGCCGCGTCCAGAACAATGAGAGCGGCAGCGTCGTCACCGACTTCGGCAACGTCCAGGTGGCGGCGGGCAGCGACGTGCTGACGCTGCGGGGCTTCTTCGAGGTGGCGCCCTTCTTCACCAACCGCACCGACATCGACGCCTCGGCCGGCATCGTGACGGTGCGCGAGCTGCGCACGCCGGCGCTCGGGGCCGACATCATCAACCCGCTCGACGCGGTGCCCAACCCGGCCTCCCTGGTCGGCCGCGGCCTGCTCATGATGGGCCGCCGCCAGTACGCCGTCGGCGAGATCACCGCCGCCTCGATCGTCGACGCCTCGCCGGACCGCCACCTGGTCCTGACCTACGCCGGCGGCGGCGCGCCCTGGCCAGCGCTCAACGTCGACGGCTCGGCGCTCGGCAGCGGCGACCCCGGCTTCGAGGTCTACCGGGTGGGGATCCTGGACTCCTACACCTACTTTGTGTCGCCGGACTTCGTGCTGCGCCGGGTCGGCACCAACACCGGCGCGGCGGGCGAGCCGGTCGCGGTCAACATCGGCAGCCTGCAGTTCGCCATCGGGCTCGACACCAACGACGACGGCATCGTCGACCTGTGGGACCCCGATGCCGCGGCCGCCACCGTCGCCGGCGCGAGGCTCATGGCGATGCAGCTCGCGGTCTTCGGTCGCACCCCCTTCGAGGTCAGGGAGTGGACCGAGCCCGTCGACACCTTCGCGGGCTTCGACCTCGACCCGGACCTGGTCAACCGCGGCGCCAAGTGGCGCCGCATGCAGGTGACCGCCAGCCTGCGCAACTTCGTGCTGTGAGGAGCCCGAGATGAGCCCGTCTCTTCGTCCCGATCCCGGCCCGGCGGCGAGCTCGCGCGAGCGCGGGTCGGCGCTGCTGCTCGCACTGCTGGTGGCGGTGGTGCTCGTCTTCCTCGGGATGGGGCTGCTGCTGCAGACCTCGCTCGGCCTGGAGGCCGCCGGCACCGACCGCTGGGTCGTCAAGGCCCTGTACGCCGCCGACGCCGGCGTCATGGTGCAGATCAACATGGTGCGCATGGGCCAGATCGGGGCGCCCGGCGCCTTCGTCCTGACCGACGACCTCAACCTGCAGGGCCTGCTGCGCGGCCAGTTCAACGTCGCGCTCAGCGAGTTCTGCGAGACCGAGCCGGCGGGGCCGATCCTCGACGACGACGGCGATCCGCTGCCCTACGAGTACCCGGCGTTCATGATGCGCAACTTCCACTTCCGGAGCGATGCCGAGCGCGCGCTCGGCGGGCTCGCCGGTCTGACACGGGCTGCGGTGGAGGTGGACATGACCGCCTTCCCCTTCACCGAGGACCAGTTCGTGCCCTTGATCGCGTGCTTCCGTTGAGCGGAGCGAGGGGGTCGAGATGAGACATTCCCGGATCGCGACATTTCTGGGGCTGGCCGCCCTGCTGCTGGCGGCTGGGTGGGCCGGCGCCGACGATCGGGACTTCCTGCGCGAGCGCGCCGCGCCGCCGAACCTGGTGTTCATTCTCGACACCTCTGGGTCGATGGTGGGCACCACCGAGGTGGTCGCGGCTGGCAGCGAGGGCTCGATCGTGCCCTTCGGCATGCTGCCGGGCGGTGGCGACGACCCTTACTCCCGCATGGGTGTGGCCAAGGCCGTGCTGCGCGAGTTCCTGGTCACCATCACCGAGGCCAACTACGCGCTCGCCGGCTACGCCCAGGAGTTCCCCTCGGCATCGAACGCGGTGCCGACCAAGCACTGGGTCTACCAGGCCCTCGGCGGCGACCGCTTCGGTATGGTCGAGCCGCAGTACGCGTTCCGGATCGGCTGGTCCGAGACCTGGGACGGGACCCAGCTCGCCAACCCGGCGGACATCACCCGACACTTCATGATCGGCTTCAACCCGTACTTCAACCCGGACCCGGCCCACCCGAGCTACGTGGCGCCGAGCCTGCGCTACGGGCCGGAGCGCGCGTACGACGTCGGTCCGCTCGATCCCGACACCGGCCTGCCGCGCTTCGCCTACGACACCATGCCGGTCTACTTCGGCAACTGCGTCATCGACGACAAGGGCACGCCCGACGACCCGGCCGACGACGAGACCATCTGCCTCGATCGGGTCTACCCCTTCTACTCGACCGGCGAGCGGGATGCCGGCGACAACCTGATCACTGAGATGTGGGACTACAGCTTCGATCGCTGCGATCCCACCGACCCGATCTGGGACCGCGACGGCACGCCCGGCCCCGACCCCGATGCCTGCGAGGGGGCCTGGGAGGAGTCGGTGCCGCCTGGCCGGCTCATCCAGTGGCGCCGGCGCGTCCACCTCGAGATGCCGGCCGCGAGCTCGCTCGGCGACCCCAACCATCCGCTCGGCATCGACACCTCCGGTGTGCCGATCGGCAACCGCTCGGTGGCCGACGGCTACGACGACGACTACGACCTCGACGGCTCGGCCGACGCCGACTTCGACGGCGACGAGACCAGCGACTGGCTGCTCTTCATCGACTCGGTGGAGCAGCGCAGCGGCCGCAGCTGCGACCTGCCGGGGTCGCTGCCGACGTGGACGCCGACCCCGACCAACACCGCGACCGACACCCCGACGAACACCCCGACGAACACCTCGACCTCCACGCCGACGCCCACGAGCACGCCGACCGACACCCCGACGAACACGCCGACGCACACGCCGACGAACACGCCGACGAACACGCCGACGCCGACGCCGACGACACGCCGACGCAGACGCACGCCGACGCCGACCGACACGCCGACGAACACGCCGACGATCACCAACACGCCGACGAACACGCCGACGCGCACGCCGACGAACACGCCGACGAACACGCCGACCGACCGACACGCCGACCAACACGCCGACGAACACGCCGACGCACACGCCGACCGGCACCCCGACGCCGACGAACACGCCGACGATCACGCCGACGCCGACGATCACGCGGACGCCGACGAACACGCCGACGCCGACGCCGACCAACACGCCGACGATCACGCCGACGCCGACCAACACGCCGACGATCACGCCGACGCCGACGCCGACCAACACGCCGACGATCACGCCGACCTTCACGCCGACCAACACGCCGACGATCACGCCGACCCTCACGCCGACCAACACGCCGACCAACACGCCGACGATCACACCGACGCGGACGCCGACGAACACGCCGACGATCACGCCGACCATCACCCGGACGAACACGCCGACGGCGACCAACACGCCGACGAACACGCCGACCAACACGCCGACCTTCACGCCGACCAACACGCCGACCTTCACGCGGACCAACACGCCGACGAACACGCCGACGAACACGCCCACCGACACGCCGACCTTCACGCCGACCTTCACGCCGACCAACACGCCGACGCGCACGCCGACGCCGACGCGGACCTTCACGCCGACGCCCGAGCAGTAGGGGGGACGCCATGACACGCCTGATGCAGCGAATCAGAAAGCACCCCTCGGACCTGACCGGGCGCGCCGGCTCCTGCGGCCGCTGGGTCGCGGCGGCCTGCGGCCTGCTGGCGGTCCTGGCCGCCGGCCCCGCCACGCTCGAGGCGCAGTTCTTCCCGACCACGCCGCCCACCGAGATCTTCACCGACGACTTCGACCCGGCCGGGGCGCTCAACGCGATCCCGGGCTGGACCGAGATGCGCTGGAGCGGCGGCAACCTCTTCGTCGGCCGGTGGGAGCCGAGCAGCGACGTCTTCGCCTGCGCTTCCGGCGACACCTGGGCCGCGCACGTCAAGGAGACCGACGGCCAGTCCGACCGGCAGGGCGTGCTGGTGATCGACCAGTCGCTGCCCGGCGATCCCGGCTACGACCCGACCCAGTGGCAGAACATCCGGGTCGAGGTCGACGTCCGCGGGGCGAACCAGCAGGCCGCGTTCGGCGTCGCCTGGGGCGGCACGAGCTGGGATAACCCGGTGAACGGCACTCCCGATGTGGAGGAGGCCTACCTGTTCTTGGTCGAGAACCTCCCGACCCGGGCCGAGGCGATCGCCGGCCAGCGCGCCCGCTGGAGCCTGGTCAAGCGGCTCGGCGGCGCCATCCCCGGCACGCTGATCGGCGGCGGCCCGATCGAGCTCGACCCCGGCAACGACGAGCTCCTCACCTTGTACGAGGACCAGTGCTACCAGCTCCGGATCGATTTCTTCTGCGGCAACTTCCGGGCCCAGGTCCGGCGCTTCGCCTGCACCGCCCCCGACGCCTGCTCCTTCACCGACTGCGGCGGCGACTGGTGCACGATCGCCGAGTGGACCGACACCTCGGGCGCGCCGCTCGCGCCCGGCTTCGTCGGCCTGTGGTCCGGCAGCACCGACCCGAGCACCGACACCCGCGCCGACTTCGACAACGTCCGGGTCTCGAGCTGGGGCGACAACTGCTACCAGGTGTGCGGCGAATGGTCGGCCTGGAGCGACGACTGGGACCCGGGGCTGACCGGCGCCGAGGGCCGCCAGGCCCTCGAGTTCAAGCTGCTCTTCGAGGGTGCGCTGCTCGACTACACCTACGGCCGGGGGCCGACCTACGAGGTCGACCTCGACGTGCACAACCCGTCCACCATCGAGCCCGGCAACGTGACCCTCAACGGCTTCTGCAACGGCTGGAACCTGCTCGTCGACCTGCCGCCGCCGGCCTCGCCGAGCAACTTCGCCGAGGTGGCCATGGTGCTCGAGCCGATGGCCTCGGCGGTCGATCTGGTCAACGACGGCTCGAGCCTGCTCTGGCAGGACAGCTACGACTCGGACCCGGCGAGCCCGACCTACGACCCGATCCCGATCCTCACCCGTGGCACCACCCCGATCGCCAACTCGCTGATGGACGCCTACGACTGGTACCAGGAGTCGATCACCACCGGAATGTGGTCCAATGACCCGCTGGCCGCGTGCCGGCTGTGGTACGTGGTCTTCATCACTGACGGCGAGGAGAGCTGCGGCCTCAATGCCTGCGACCCCGACCAGGCGGCCTGGAAGTTCAAGCTGCCCGACCTCGGCGAGCCGGTGAAGGTGTTCATGATCGGCTTCTCCGAGGAGTTCGATCCGATGAACCCGTCGCCGCTGCAGTGCGTGTCGCAGATCACCGACGGCCAGTTCTTCGCCGCCACCAACGCCTCCCAGCTCAGCGACGCGCTGTATGACGTCATCAACCGGATGGACGAGGGAAACCGCTCGTTCATCCCCTTCAAGGTGTCACCGCCGCCGTCGACCTCCGGCAGCAGCGGCACGGTCAACGACTACCTGGCGCTGTTCCCGCTGTTCGTGCCCCAGCAGGACGAGTCGATCTGGACCGGCAACCTCTACGCCTTCGCCCTCAACAGCCAGAACCCGACGCTGCCCGCGACCGGGGACTGCCAGATCGACCTCAGCCTGGTGGCGTGGGATGCCGCCACCTCGCTCGCCGCCCAGCTCGCATTGCCGACCCCGGCCCGGAACATCTTCATCGGCATGGAGAACGCGTCGGTGTGGACCCGGCACAGCGTCGAGGAGGTGGGCACCGACGGCGCCGTGCGCTCCGACTTCAAGGACAAGCTCGGGCTGCCGGCCCTGCCGACCGACCTCGAGGCGCAGGAGATCGTTAACTTCATCCGCAACATCTGGGACAACCCGATGTCCCTCGACCCGCCGCCGCAGAACCCGCCGCGGCCCACCGGCTACTCGGTGCTCGGCGACATCTTCCACTCGCAGCCGGTGGCTGTGAGCCCGCCGAACAACCCGATGTTCTTCTACGACTACGGCTTCGTGCAGCCGGGCGAGGCCGGGGCGCACGATTACCAGCAGTACATGAACGAGCACGCCAAGCGGCGGCGCGTTGCGCTGGCCGGGCGCCAACGACGGCATGCTCCACGCCTTCGACGCCGGCTTCTTCGACCGCGACGACGGCGGCACCTACGACGACCAGCACGACCTCGGCAGTGGGTTCGAGCTCTTCGCCCACGTGCCGGTCGCGGTGATGGACAAGCTGTGGGTGATGACCTACGGCACCGAGCAGCAGTACCTGGTCGACGGGCACATCGCGGTCAGCGACGTCTTCATCTCGCCCGACGGCGGCACCAGCCCGCGGGAGTGGCGCACCGTGGCGCTGTCCACGATGCGCCGCGGCGGCCGAGGCGTGGTCGCCCTCGACATCACGCAGCCCGATCCGACCTCCGGCGCGCCGGACTACCAGCCCGTCGACACCGCGCTGCCCGGTTGCACGACCGGCACCACCGGCGACTGCTCGGCCGAGTACCCGCGCCTGATGTGGGAGTTCATGGACGAAAGCGACGACGACGCCAACTGTCCGATCGGGCATGACCGGCGACGAGTGCGCGCCGTACTGGGACCTCGGCTGGACCTGGTCGAAGCCGGCGATCGCCCGCATCGCCGTCTACAACAGCGGCGACCCCGGCGCTCCCGACGACACCTTCGTGGCCTTCTTCGGCGGCGGCTGGGACAAGCAGGAGACCGACCTGACCGGCAACTTCGTCTACGGCGTCGACATCGAGACCGGCGCCATCGTCTACAAGGAGCCGATCGGGGTGTCGGTGCCCGGCAGCTTCGCCGCGCTCGACTCCGACCTCGACGGCTTCCACGATCGCATCTACTTCGGCGACTCGGACGGCAGCTTGTGGCGGATCGGCTACCCGGCGCCGAACGACTCGACAGCGACCGGGGTCGACGCCGCCACTCTGACCCGGATCTTCGACTTCCGCGTCGACTTCGCGGCGCGCCAGCAGTTCTTCATGCGGCCGATCATCGTGCCCGCCTTCTTCGACGGCTCCGCCTTCACCTGGGCGATCACCCTGGGGGCCGGCGACCGCGCTAACCTCCAGCTCGAGAACGGCGACGTCAGCGCCTACTTCTTCGTGCTCGACGTCGGCGACGACACCACGCGGACCGCGGCCAATCTGCTGGGCCTCGACTACTCGGCGCTCAGCGGCGACTTCTCGTGCGCCACCAACGCCCTCGATCCGGCCAACGGCTACTACGGCTGGTACATGACGATGCGGCCCGACGAGCGGACCACCTTCGAGTCCACCGTGATCAGCGGCCACGTCCTGTTCTCGACCTTCGAGCCGGGCGACGACCTCGTCGCCATGAACCCGCCCGACCTCTGCGGTGGAGGCGGTGGTGGCGGTGGAGGCGGTGGCGGCGGTGGTGGTGGCGGCGATCCGGATCCCGACGCCCCGATCTGCCGCGCCGCCGGCATCGGCCGGGTCTACGACCTCTGGTTCCAGTGCGGCAACGGCACCACGACCGAGTTCAACCAGTTCATCACCGGCAACACCGGCTACACCATCGGCGGAACGACCTACGTGACCTTCACCCCGGACATTCCGATTCCCGGCTATACCGCAGGAGTTCGTCAACCCCACCGGATATACTGTGACCAACTGGCGTCAGGAGTAGTGCCGTGAAACGTGCCGTCGTGCTCATGGTGGCGATCGTCCTGGTGGGCCTGTCCGCAGCGGCGCTCGAGCTCCGGTTGCGCGACGGCACCGTGCTCGAGGCGGTGAGCTACACCGTCACCGGCTCGTACCTGATGGTGGCCCTCCCCGGCGGCCAGCAGGTGGCCTACGACGTGGCTGACGTCGACCTCGAGGCCCTGCGCGCCGCGGAAGCGCTGGCCGCGGCGCCGGCGGAACCCGTGGCCGTCGCGCCGGAGGTTCCAGGCTCGCGCGGGCTGGCGATGCCCCCGGCCACGGACGAGCGCTCGGGGATCGCCATCACCGACCAGGACGTCAAGCACACCTGGCAGGAGCGTGGCGAGGCCGAGGGGGAGGGCGGCGAGGAGGCGGCCGGGGCCGCGCCGGGACCGCCTCCGGGCTTCGAGCAGGGTGGGGGGGTCGTGATCAACAACCTCCGGGTGACGCCCCAGGGCGAGAACCGCTGGGTGGTCGAGGGTGATGTGGTGAACCGCACCGCCCTTCCGGTGAGCAGCGTGCGGGTCCAGCTGCAGACCATCGCGGCCGCCGGCGAAGCGCCGTGGAGCGCCGAGGTGGCGGTCACCAACCTGCTGCCGCCCGACGAGACCGCGGTGTTCAGCCACTCGTTCAGCGCGCCCAAGCCCGAGGGTGCGGCCCATCCCGACATGCGGGCGACGGTGCTGTGGATGCAGGTGCAGCCGCCGAGCCAACCCAAGGGGGCGCCGGCCTCGCGAATGCCGGGTCCCTTGGGCCCGGTGCCGACACCCGAGGTGTGATGGCGCGACCGCTGCGTCTGCTGCTGGTGATCGGGGGGCTGCTCGCGGCTGCACTGATCGCCGTGGCGGTGCTGCGGGCCTGCCGCAGCCCCCAGCCGTCGGCGGCGCCGGCGGCGAGCTTCAGCGCCGCCAACGTGCCGGTCGAATCCCCGGATCTCGCGCTCGAGGTCCTCGAGGTGCGCGGCGAGCTGCACGAGGGGTACGTCGATTGGGTGTGCCTCATCCGCTGCAAGGCCCCCGGCGGCTGTAGCGCGGACCTGCGGGCAACCGTCTTCTACCGGTCCGCCGGATCCGTGGAGCGGATCACGCTGTCCGGACCGGTCGACGTGCCGATCGGCGCCCGCGCCCGCCTGGGCGCCGTCCAGCGCCCCCCGCGTGGGGTCGACAGCGTCGAGCGGGTGTCGGTCCGGGTCGTCCGGACCTTCCGCTCGGGCGACCCGGTGCCGACTCCGGAGTATTGACCGCTTCCGCGCCCGCTTCCGCGCCCGCTTCCGAGCCGCCCCAGGGCTGGATTCCCCCGCCCGCTTCCCCGCCCGCTTCCGCTTGCGGATGGCACCTCACTGGCGCGAATGGCTGTTCGTGGATTGAGGTGGACGAGCGTACGGACAAGCCGGTGGTGCGTCGAGGGCGGTCGGCACGCGCTTTCCCCTCTGCTGCGGGGAGGTCGCTCTGACTGATAAGCAGGCGCACGGGTGCGTTATCCGGGCGCGGAAGCGGGCGGGGGCGAGGGGACTGGCACACACCCGCCGCACCCCAGTCCGGAAGCGGGCGCGGAAGCGGGCGCGGGGCCGCATTCGGGCACGGGAACGGGAACGGGGACGGGAACGAGACGTCGTCCCTACCGGTCGCTGCGCCGACTCGGCCGCTGGTTGGCGGCGAGCACCCGCTTGCGGACGCGGATGGTGGAAGGCGTCACCTCGGCCAGCTCGTCGCTGTCGATCCACTCCAGCGCCCGGTCGAGAGTCATCTCGCGCGGCGGCGCCAGCCGCAGCGCCTCGTCGGCGACGGAAGCGCGCATGTTGGTGAGCTTCTTCTCGCGGGTGACGTTGACGTCGAGGTCGTTTTCGCGCGCGTTCTCGCCGACGATCATCCCCTCGTAGACATCGATGCCGGGGCTGACGAACAGGGTGCCGCGCGGCTCCAGGTGGTAGAGGGCGTAGGTCGTGGTCTTGCCCGCGCGGTCCGACACCATGGCGCCGGTGGCGCGGCCTCCGATCGGGCCCTGCCAGGGCTCCCAGCCGTCGAAGAGGTGGTTGAGGATGCCGGTGCCGCGGGTGTCGGTGAGAAACTCGGAGCGGAAGCCGATCAGGCCGCGAGAGGGAATCCGGAACGCCAGCCGGACCCGGCCGTGCCCCGGGTTGTGCATCTCGGTCATGATCCCGCGCCGGCCTCCCAGCTTCTCGGTGACGATGCCGACGTGCTGGTCCGGACAGTCCACCTGCACGACCTCCATCGGCTCGTGGGTCACGCCCCCGATGTCGCGGGTGACGACCTCGGGCCTGGACACCGACAGCTCGTAGCCCTCGCGGCGCATGGTCTCGATGAGGATCGCCAGCTGCAGCTCGCCACGCCCCATGACCGTGAAGGCGTCGTTGGCCTCGATGTGGAGGCGGATGGCGACGTTGTAGAGGATCTCCTTCTCGAGCCGGTCCGGATCTGGCGGGCGGTCACGTACTGGCCCTCGCGGCCGGCCAGCGGTGAGGTGTTGGCCGAGAAGACCATCGCCATGGTCGGCTCGTCGACGGCGATGCGCTGCAGCGGCCTGGGGTCCTCGGGGTCGACCAGGGTGTCGCCGATCGCGACCTCGTCGAGGCCGACGAGGGCCACGATGTCGCCGGCCGTGGCCCGCTCGACGTCGATCCGGTCCAGGCCCTCGTGGGTGTAGACGGTGCCGACCCGCGCCCGGACGATGCCTTCCTCACGGGCCTGGCTGACGGTCGAGTTGGCCGAGAGCGTGCCGTTGACGATCCGGCCGACCGCCAGCCGACCCACATAGTCGGAGTAGTCGAGGTTGGTGACCAGCAGCTGGAGCGGCGCCTCCGGGTCGCCCTCGGGCGCCGGCAGGGCGGCCAGGATCTCATCGAAGAGCGGCCTCAGGTCGCCGAGCTCGCCCTCGAGGCCGCGGCGGCACAGGCCCTTGCGGGCGTCGGTGCAGAACACCGGGAAGTCGAGCTGGAGCTCGTTGGCATCGAGGTCGATGAACAGGTCGTAGACCTCGTCGAGGACCTGCCGGGGCGGGCGTCGGGCCGGTCGATCTTGTTGATCACGACGATCGGCGGCAGACCGAGCTCCAGGGCCTTGGAGAGCACGAAGCGGGTCTGCGGCAGCGGCCCCTCGGCGGCGTCGACCAGCAGCAGCACGCCGTCGACCATCTGCAGCATGCGCTCGACCTCGCCGCCGAAGTCGGCGTGGCCGGGCGTGTCGATGATGTTGATCTTGACGCCGGCGTAGCGCACCGAGGTGTTCTTGGCCAGGATCGTGATGCCCCGCTCGCGCTCGAGGTCGTTCGAGTCCATGACCCGCTCCATGACCCGCTCGTTGCTCCGGAAGATGCCGCTCTGCCGGAGCATGGCGTCGACCAGGGTGGTCTTGCCGTGATCGACGTGGGCGATGATGGCGATGTTGCGAAAGGCTGGCTGCGGCACGCTGCACTCCATTCCCACAGGGCGGGGTCCGCCCTTGTAGCACCGATGCCGCCGTGCGTCAATCGCGCCGGCCGCGCGGCGTGGGCGAATCGGCACCGGTATGATGGCGGGATCGCGGCGCGGGGCGCCGGGAGGTGGCATGGCCGACACCCGATTCACCCTGGTCGATCGCCTGGACGGCGTCAGCGAGTGGCGTCACCGTGACAACGGCCTGACGCTGCTCGTGTGGCCGACCCCGGTGGCCCCGGTGGTCGGCTTCGGAGTGGTCTATCGCGTGGGGTCCCGCCACGAGGTCACCGGTCACACCGGGGCCACCCACATCCTCGAGCACCTGATGTTCAAGGGCTCGCGCCGTTTCAACCGGGAGAGCGGGACCGAGATCGCCCGCGTGCTCCACCGGGTCGGCGCCAGCTTCAACGCCACCACCTGGCTCGACCGCACCAGCTACTACGAAGTGCTGCCGGTGGAGCAGCTGTCGCTGGCGGTCGACGTCGAGGCCGACCGCATGCGCGGCGCCCTGGTCCGCGACGAGGACCTCGAGAGCGAGCGCACCGTCGTGCTCAACGAGCTCGAGATGGGCGAGAACGAGCCCTTCGAGCTGCTGATGAAGGCCGCCTTCGCCCAGGCCTACCTCGAGCACCCCTACCGCCACCCGACCATCGGCTGGCGCGGCGACGTCGAGTCGGTGTCCGGCGAGGTGCTGCGGCGCTTCTACGACACCTACTACCACCCGGACAACGCGGTCGCGCTGGTGGTCGGGGACATCGACGAGGCGGCGGCCCTGCGCGAGGTCGAGCGCGGCTTCGGCGGCCTGCCGCCGGCCCCGGCGGCGGTCCCCACTCTCGCGATCACCGAGAGCGAGCAGCGCGGCGAGCGCCGCTTCGAGATCCGGCGCGCTGGCGAGCTCGGCAACCTGGTGCTGACCTGGCACATCCCGCACGGCCTCCACCCCGACCTGCCGGCGCTGTCGGTGCTGGCCCAGGTGCTCGGCGACGGCGTCACCTCCCGCCTCCACCGGCGGCTGGTGGAGACCAACCGCTGCCTCGGCGTCCATGCCTACGCCCTCGAGCTGCACGACCCCGGGGTGCTCCAGATCGCGGCGTCGCTCGCGCCGGGCGTGGAGCACCGCGAGGTCGAGGACGCGATCCGCGAGGAGGTCGCGGCTCTCCGCCGCGAGCCACCCTCCGCCGACGAGCTCGCACGGGCGAAGATCCAGATGCGCACCGACCTCGCCTTCCACCGCTCGTCGCCGGCGCAGATCCTGTCCGCCCTCACCGAGTCGGTGGCGATGGGCGACTGGCGGCGCTTTCCGCGCGAGCTCGAGCTGGTGTCGGCGGTGGCGGGGGAGGACGTGCTCCGGGTGGCCTGCGACCATTTGAGCGATCACCGCCTGACGACCGGATGGTTCGTGCCCGAGGGCCCGGGCGGGGGCGCCCGCAGCGGGCCGCCGCGGCCGCGGCCGTGCTTTCTGCGGGCTCCGTTCGCCGAGCGGGTGGTGGTCCACAATCATCCCTCGGGCGCGACGATCGCGGTGCTCGGAAATCCCTACGCCCCGACGGTGACCGT
This sequence comes from uncultured Holophagae bacterium, assembly GCA_963754985.1. GTDB lineage: Bacteria > Acidobacteriota > Thermoanaerobaculia > Thermoanaerobaculales > Sulfomarinibacteraceae > FEB-10. Next base: position 282,141 of record CAVWIJ010000012.1, read on the forward strand.
GGCGGGCACCCTCCAGGCCGGCCTGGCATGCGCGGCGGATGGACGGTGGAGCGTGCCCGGCCTCACCGCCGCCATGCTCGAGCGGGGGACGCGGCGCTTCGACCGCATGGGCCTCGCCCGCGAGCTCGAGGACCACGGGCTGCAGTTGACGGTGAGCGCGTCGGCCAGCGCGCCGACCACGGTCTCCTTCACAGTCCAGGGCCTGGCCGAGGAGCTGCCGAGGATCAGCGACCTTCTGCTCGAGGTCCTCGAGCGCCCGACCTTCCCCGCCGACGAGCTGGCCAAGCTTCGCGAGAGGGTCCTCGGCGGCCTGGTGCGCGAGCGCGAGGAAACACATGCGCTCGCCTACGCCGCGCTGACCCGGCACCTCTACCCCGAGGGCCACCCGCTGCACAAGCGCACCATCGAGCGGCGCGAGCGGGAGGTGCTGGCGGTGACCCGCGACGATCTGGCCGCCTTCCACGCCGCCGCCTACGGTCCGGCGACGCTCGTGCTCGCGGTGGTGGGCGACGTCGCGGCCGGCGAGGTCATCGCTCGCTTCGGCGAGGCCTTCGCCCGCTGGCAGGGCGCTGCCGCGGTCGAGCCGGCGTCGACGCTGCTCCCTGCGCCGGTCGAGGGCCGAGAGGAGCGCATCGAGGTGGCGGACCGGCCCAACCTCGACGTCTTCCTGGGCCATCGCGGCGAGCTGCGGCGCGGCGACCCAGACTACCCGCCGGCGATCCTCGCCAACGCCTGCCTCGGCCAGTCGACGCTGACCTCGCGCCTCGGCCTCGCGGTGCGCGACGACGCCGGCCTCACGTACGGCATCTACTCGCGCTTCTTCGGCACCCTGCGCCTGGCCGGGCCGTGGGCGATCTCGCTGTCAGTGGCCGGGGAGAACCTCGACCGGGCGCTGGCACTGTCCCGCCAGGTGGTGGCGGACTATGCCGCGGGCGGGCCGACCGAGCCCGAGCTGGCCGACGAGCGCCTTGCACAGGCCGGAGCCTACCGGGTCGCCCTGGCCACCAACGGAGGGGTCGCGCGCGAGCTGATGGCGGCGCTGACCGCGGGCGAGCCCGTCGCCGCCCTCGATCTCTATCCCGATCGGCTGCTCGGAGTGACCCGGGAGGAGGTGGTCGCCGCGATCCACCGCCACCTCCACCCCGAGCAGCTGGTCGTGACGGTCGCCGGCACTCTCCCTCCTCCCCCGGCGCCCGATTGAAGATTGAAGATCGAAGAATGAAGATCCCGGGGCTCCTCCGGGGAGCGATGCGGGGGGCGGAGGGGGATCTTCAATCTGCGTTCTTCGATCTTGAATCTCTAGTCCCAGTCGACCATCAGATGGTGCAGGGAACACGGCAGCTGCGGTCGCAGCTGCTCGTCGAGGAAGCGCTCGACCTCGCGCAGCCGCTGGCGCCGCGAGGCGTGCAGCAGCACCAGGTGGCGGCACTCCAGGCGGTCTGTGACCGCCAGCAGGTCGTCGAGGTGCATGTGGCCGTAGCGGACCGCGCGGTCGCGGTCAGCCGGCCGGAAGAACGAGCACTCGACCAGCACGACCTCGGCGGCGAGCACCCCGGGGCAGCTCGCAAACAGGCCGGGCCCGCTGTCGGCGCAGTAGGCGAGCAGCGCCACCCGGCGCTCGTCGGTGACCTGCAAGCCGGCCCGCCGGCGGCGCGCGATCTCCTCGCCGCTGAGGTCAGCGAGCTCGGCCAGCAGGCGATGGGTGCGCCAGATGACGCTGCAGCCCAGGGTCGGCACCCAGTGGTCGGTGGCGAAGAACTCGAGCTCGATGTCGGCGCGCAGGGCTCGCCGGTCGCCGGCGCTCACCGGGGTGACGCCGACGTCGTAGGGACGGCCACCCTCGAGCCGAGCCAGCGTCTCGAGGAGGGCTCGCACGTCGTCCGCAATCTCGGCCGGGGCCATGACGGCTCCGGGCCCCATCGAGTTGAGGTAGCGCTGGCTCGCCCAGTATCCGAGGCCGCCGATGTGGTCCATGTGTCCGTGGCTGACGAGCAGGGTGTTCATCGGCGCCAGGGCGCGGTGGGGTCGCCCACCGTCCAGGGCGAGGCGCAGCTGGGGCAGCAGAACAAGCGTGCCCTCGCCGGCGCGGGAGCCTCCCACCACCGTGAGCGAGCCCCACGAGGTGTCGAGAGCGAGGGTTCGGAGGTTCATCGGTGTGGTCAGCCGCTGACCCGGACCAGGAAGACGGTGGCGGCGGCGTCCTTGGAAGGCAGGTCGAAGCGCAGCGTCCAGTCGCTGCCGGCCGGCAGCTCGCGCTCGAATGCTTGCGATCCGAGGAGCTTGCCCTCGCCATCGTGCAGCGTCGCGCTGATCGCGTGGCGGCCGGCTGGCAGCAGGATGACGCGCTTGACGGTGCCGGTGCCGCTGCGCCGCATTCCGAGGAAGCCTTTGGCCCCGAAGTCGAACGGGATCTCCGCCGCCGCGGCGCCGTCGACCATCACCAGGAGGATGCCGCTCGAGATCGGCGAGCTGAAGGAGATCGTGACGCGGGCGTTGCCCGGGACCGGTGCCGGCTGCTCGCTTGCGGTCTCGGGTTCCGGGGCGCTGGCCGCGCTGGGAGGCGGTGTCGGTCGTGCCGTGCTCCGCGGGGTCGAGGCCCGCTGCTGCTGGCGCTCGCGCGCGAGCTCGAGGTAGCTCGCCGCCAGCTCGTTGGCCGGATCGAGCTCGAGGGCCTGCTCGAATCGCTGCACCGCCGCCGCGTACTGCTTCACGCGATACGACTCGCGGCCCTCGGCGACCAGCCGGGCTGCGGCCTCGCGGCCCTCCTCGTCGAGCCGTGTCGCCGCGGCCATGGTCCGCGCCCGTGCCAGGAGGCTGCGCGCTCCGGCCGACGCCGGGACCTGATCCAGGGCGGCGATGGCGGCTGCCTCGGCTCCCCGCGCATCACCGCCATGCAGCCGGTGGCTGGCCTCGATCAGGAGGCGCGCGGTGTCGTGGCGGCTGCGGATCGCCGCGTCCCCGGGAGCCGGCTCGGGAGCCGCCGGCCGCTGCAGCGCGAGCGCGCCGATCCAGCCCGCCCACAGGATCGCCCAGCCGGCGATGATGATGCGCACCCACTTCGGGTTGATCTCCCAGGTCAGCACCGGCGGCAGCGGCAGCCGGTCCCACGGCCTCGGCCGCCGGGTCTTGCGGATCGGCCTGCGCGGCGCGGTGATGTCCCGCAGCAGGGCGCGCAGCCCGGTGGCCGGCGCCGGCTCGGCGAGAGAGTCGTCGATGAGGGTCGCGAGGTCGGGCTGGAAGACCCCGGTGCTGGCGGCGTCGTCCGGCTCGCGATCGGTCATCGAGCGAGCGAGCGCTCCAAGGACGTTTGCGAGCTCGCCCGCGGTCTGGAAACGCCGGTCCGGGTCCTTCTCGAGGCACTTCAGGATGATCGGGTTGAAGGCGGCGGGCAGGTGCGGCGCCAGGACCGACGGGATCGGGCTCGGCTCCCGCACCACCTTCATCGTCACCTCGTGCAGCGTCTCTCCCGGGAACGGGCGCTGGCCGGTGAGCAGGTTGAACAGGACGACGCCGAGGGAGAAGATGTCGGCCCGACCGTCCACCGGCTTGCCGGTGATCTGCTCCGGCGCCATGAAGTTCGGCGTGCCGATGAACTGGCCCTCGGTGGTCAGGTTCGAGGACTCGACCCGCGCGATGCCGAAGTCGGTGATCTTCGGCATCCCATCGCGGGTGAGGATGATGTTCGCCGGTTTGATGTCGCGGTGCACCACGCCCATCGAGTGGGCGAAGTCGAGGGCGCGCGCGACGTCGGCGGCGATCCGCGCCGCCTCTGAGGGGCGGAAGCGATAGCCCGACGACATGAGCTGCCTGAGGTCCCTGCCCTCGATGTACTCCATGGCGATGAACACCAGGCCCGACTCCGGGTCCTCGCCCACGTCATGGATCGTGACGATGCCGGGGTGGTTGATCCGGCCGGCGGCCCGCGCCTCGCGCAGGAAGCGCTCGCGGAACTCCCCCGCCACGTCGTCGTCGAGATCGACCCGGAGGGTCTTGAGCGCCAGCTTGCGGTCGATGATCGGGTCGCGCGCCAGGTAGACGACCCCCATCGCGCCTCGGCCGAGCGGCTTGAGGATCTCGTAGCGGCCGATGTGGCTCGCGGGCATCGCGACCATTGTAGCCTGGGGATCCCGGGCCGGCGGCCGCGTTCGCCGTGCCGATCTGGCGCCGCCGCGGCCGATTCGACGCTGGCCGCCGGCGTGCGGTCGAGCGAATTGCAGGCACGATCCTTGCCTCTCTCAACCAGCGCCAGCTGGCTCGAGGGGGAGGTTATGGAATCTCAGCACATGGAAACCCAGGTGGACCGGGCGGCGGCCCGTCTCGGTGAGATTCAGCGCGCCGTCGGCCACGTCGTGGTCGGGCAGGAGCGGCTGGTCGAGTCGCTGCTGGTCGCGCTGCTGTGCCGCGGCCACGTCCTGCTGGAGGGCGTTCCGGGCCTCGCCAAGACGCTGACCGTGCGGACGCTTGCCGGCGTCGTCGGCGGCTCCTTCCAGCGCCTCCAGTTCACGCCCGACATGCTCCCGTCGGACGTCACCGGCACCCAGATTTTCGACCCGAAAACTGCGACCTTCATCCCGCACCGCGGCCCGGTCTTCGCCAACCTGGTGCTGGCGGACGAGATCAACCGCGCTCCGGCCAAGGTCCAGTCGGCACTGCTCGAGTCGATGGAGGAGCGCCAGGTCACGATCGGGGACACGACCCACGCGCTGCCCGACCCCTTTGTCGTGCTGGCCACCCAGAACCCGATCGAGCAGGAGGGGACCTACCCGCTGCCCGAGGCGCAGCTCGACCGCTTCCTGTTCAAGGTCCTCGTCGGCTACCCGTCCGCCGAGGAGGAGCGGAAGGTCCTCGAGTTCCACCTCGGCGAGGAGTTCCCGAGGCCCGCGCGCACGACCTCGCTCGAGGAGCTCCGCGGGCTCGAAGGAGTGGTCCGCGAGGTCTACCTCGACGAGCGCATCCGCAGCTACATCATCAGCCTGGTGTCGGCGACCCGCCGGCCGGCGGAGGTCGGCCTCGGCGACCTGGTGCCGCTGATCGGCTTCGGCGCCTCGCCGCGCGCCTCGATTGCACTGGCCGTCGGCAGCCGCGCCCTGGCGCTGGTCCGAGGCCGGACCTACGTCACCCCCGAGGACGTCAAGGAGCTCGCGCCGGCGGTGCTCCGCCACCGGCTGGTGCTGACCTACGAGGCCGAGGCCGAGGGGGCGACGGTCGAGGAGATCACCGAGCGCATCCTGCTGGCGGTGGAGGTGCCGTGATCTCCAAGCTGTGGGCGTACCTGGGGCGACCGCAACCGGTCGACCCGGTCCACGACCCGGGTCCCGAGCTGCGGGCCCAGGTGCGGCGGCTGGAGATCCGGACCCGGCAGGCGATGCAGGCCGGCCTCACCGGCAAGTACCAGAGCGCGTTCCGCGGGCTCGGCCTCGAGGTCGAGGAGGTCCGCGAGTACCGGCGCGGGGACGATGTACGGACCATCGACTGGAACGTCACCGCGAGAACCGGCAAGCTCCACGTCAAACGCTTCCGCGAGGAGCGCGACCTCACCATGCTGCTCCTCGTCGACCTGTCGACCTCGACCCGCTTCGGCTCCGGCGTGATGACGGTCCACGACCTGATCGCCGAGGTGTCGAGCCTGTTCGCGCTCGCCGCCGCGCGCCGCGATCGGGTCGGCGCCATCCTCTTCGATGACGCTCTGCGCCGGCTGATCCCGCCGCGCCTCGGCTGGCGGCACGGCTTGCGGGTGGTCCGCGAGGTGCTGGCCGCAGCGCCGGCCGGTCGCGGCACGGCGCTCGCGGAGGCGCTCCGGGCAGCCGGACGGATGCTGCGCCGCCGCGGGGTCGTGGTGGTGATCATCGACCGCGCCTGCGAGGTGCCGCGGCGCGAGCTGCTGGCGCTGGCCGCGCGCCACGAGGTGGTCGTGGTGCGGGTGAGCGATCCCCTGCTGCGGCGTGGCCTGGCCGCCGGCTCGATGCCGGTGGTCGACGCCGAGGCCGGGCGCCGCGGGGTGCTGCGCGGCGCGCCGCGGCCACGCGAGGAGCAGGTGCCGCCCGGGATCGACGTGGTCGAGCTGAACACCGACGCCGACTACCTGCCGGCGGTGAAGACGATGTTGACCGAGCGGGAGCGGCGGCGTGCACACTAGCCGCATATCTCACCGGGTTTCGTCGCGAGGGCGGCGATGCGGGTTTGCCTCGCGGTCGTCGCGGTGGCCCTGGTGGCCTCGAGCGGACTCGCCGCCGAGCCGGCGCTCGAGCTGTCGCTGCCGACCGGCCCGGTGACGGTCGGCGACCGGGTGCCGCTGCGCGTCCAGGCGCGCGGCGGCGAGCAGTGGCTGTGGGGCGAGCTGAGCGTGGCGGTGACCGCGGACGGCCCGTGGGCCGTGGTCGACGGCCCGCACGAGGTGGCGGGTGCGGACCCGCCGGCGTGGCAGCTGACGCTGGCCCCGATGAAGACCGGGACCCTCCCGCTGCCCGAGCTGCGGGCCTCGGTCCGGCCTCCAGACGGCGCGCCGCGGGCGGTGACCGTCAGTGAGGCTGGCTCGCTCGAGGTGGCCTCGGTGCTGCCGGCCGAGGGCGAGGCGGAGCCGGCGCCGCTGCGCGATCCGGTCGGGGCTCGCGGGCTGCCGTGGGAGTGGCTGGTGCCGATGCTGCTCGTCCTGGTCCCGGCGCTGGCGCTCCAGTACTGGTGGCTGCGGCGGCGCCGCCGCGCGGCCGCCGAGGAGGCCGAGGCCGCCGTGCCGCCGCTGCAGCAGCTCGAGGAGCTCGCCCGCGCGCTCGAGGCGGAGCTCGCCGGTGGGCCGGCTGAGGCGATCTGCGACCGGCTCGCGGCCGGCGTGCGCCGCTACCTGGAGCGCCGCACCGGGGAGCCGGCCCAGGAGATGACCTCCTTCGAGCTGCGGGTGCTCGCGCGCCGTCAGGGCTGGCCGGAGTCCGTGCAGCGCGGTCTACACCGGGTCACGCAGCTGGTCGACTCGGTGCGCTTCGGCCGCCGCCGGGCCGGCGAGGGCGAGCTGGGGCAGGCGATCGGCACCGCGGTGGAGGCTGCGCGCGGGCTCGAGCAGCACCTCGCGCCGGCCGAGGGCCCGATGGAGGCCGCGTCATGATGCGCCTCGATGCCCCGCCGTGGCTGGCGCTGATCGCGCTCTCCCTGCTCCTCCTCGCCCTCTGGCTGGTCCGGCGGCGCTGGCAGCGCTTCCCGTTTCCGGACGCCGGGCAGCTGCCCGGACCCCGCTCATGGGCCATCAGCCGGACCGCGCTGGCCGGAGCCGTGGTCGCTGCCTCGCTGGTTCCGCTGGCCGTGGCCCTGGCGCGGCCCCAGGAGGTGCTGTCGCGCCGGCTCGAGCGCGCCGAGGGGGTCGACCTCGTGATCGCGCTCGACGTGTCCGGATCGATGGCCGCGCTCGACTTCCAGCCGAGCGATCGCCTCGGCGTGGCCAAGGACGTCATCGGGAGCTTCATCGCCCAGCGCGTCAACGACCGCATCGGCCTCGTTGTCTTCGCCGGTGCGGCGGTCACCATGTGCCCGCTCACGCTGGACCACGACGTCGTCCAGCACCTGCTCGACCAGGTCGAGCTCGAGACCCTGCCGGACGGCACCGCGATCGGGCTCGGCCTCGGGACCAGCGTCAACCGGCTGCGCGGCTCCGAGGCCTCGTCCAAGGTGGTGGTGCTGGTCACCGACGGTTCCAACAACACCGGGCAGCTCGACCCGTTGACCGCCGCCGAGCTGGCGGCGGGCCAGCGCATCGTGGTCCACACCGTGCTCGTGGGCCGCGGCGGAACCGTGCCGATCCCGGTGCGCGAGCAGGACCCGCGGACCGGCCGCGTCCGGCGGCGGGTGGTCGAGGTCGAGGTCGACGTCAACCCCGAGCTGCTGGCCGAGATCTCGCGCAAGACCAAGGGCAGCTCGTTCCGCGCCCGCGATCCGCAGGCGCTGGAGGAGGTGTTCGCTCAGATCGACGCCCTCGAGAAGACGGAGTTCACATCGACCCGCCTGGTGCGGTACCGGGAGCGCTTCGAGCCGTGGGCGCTGGCGGCGTTCCTGATGGTGGTCGGCGGGGTCCTGGTCGAGGCGATCGCCGGGGGTACGCCGTGGTGAGCTTTGCCGAGCCGGCGGTGCTGTGGGCGCTGGCCCTGCCTGCTGCGGCGGCGGTGGCGGCCGTGCTCCGGCACCGACGCCGCCTGCTCCAGCAGCGCCGGCTGGCGTCACCCGCCGTCTGGAAGCGGGTCATGGGTGGCGCCCCTGCCACCGGCCTGCTCCGGCTCCTGGCCTGGGCTGCCGCCGCCGCGATGGTGGCCGTCGCGCTCGCCAGGCCGCAGTGGGGCGAGCTGCCGGGCGAGGAGTCGATTCGCACCCGTGACCTGGTGGTGGCGATCGATGTCTCCGACTCCATGCTCTGTCCCGACCTGCGGCCCACTCGCCTCGGGCGCGCCCTGGAGATGCTCAATCAGTCGCTGCCCGCCCTCGAAGGCAACCGGTTCGGTGTGGTGGTGTTCGCCGGCGAGGCGTACCCGCTGGTGCCGCTGACCACCGACCTCAGCGCGGTGGCGACCTTCCTCGACGCCGTCCAGCCCGGCATGGTGAACCTGCCCGGATCGAACATCGAGGGTGCGGTGGCTGCTGCCCTGCGCCTCCTCCCGGCTGAGGGCGAGGGCCGGGTCGTCGTGCTGATCACCGACGGCGAGAACCTCCAGGGAGATGTCGCGGCGGCTGCGCGCGCGTTGCGCGAGGCCGGGGTGGGGGTGCTCGGCATCGTCGCCGGCACCGAGGCCGGAGGCCCGATCCCGATGCCGTCGCCGGACGGCGGCGTGCACTACAAGCGGGACGAGGACGGCCAGCCGGTGGTGACTCGGGCCCACCCCGAGACGCTGCGCCAGCTCGTCGGCGATGCCCGCGGGCGGGTGCTCGAGCTCGGCGACCGTGAGGTGATGCGCGGCCTGATCCAGTCGGTGGAGGAGCTGCGCACCCGCGAGCTCGAGGCCACCCGGACGGTGCAGCGGGTCGAGCGCTTCCCGATCTTTCTCGCCGCGGCGGCGGCGCTGCTCGCCGCCGGCTTCGCGCTGTCGCCGTGGCGGCGGGTGGCGCTGGCGGCGCTGCTCGCGGTGGCCTGCCTGCCGGCGCCGGCCGGCGCCCAGGCCGGCGGGGGCCCCGCCGGGCCGCCGCCAGCGGGCGGCTCCTCGCAGCCGCCGGCGGTGGAGGGGCCGGAGTCGGTGCCGTGGTGGCAGCGGCTGATCCCGGGAGGGAGCCGCCGGCTCGCGCGGAGCGGACTCGCCAGCTGGCGGGCCGGCGACGCCGAGGCCGCGGCGCAGGACTTCGGGGCCGCCGCCGCGCTGGACCCGGAGCGGCCCGACCGTCTCTACGACCTGGGGACCGCGCTGGCGGCGCGCAGCCAGGGCGAGGCCGCGGACCAGCTCTTCGAGCGCGCCCACGCCGGCGGGGTCAAGGACGCGGCGTACAACGGCGGTACCGCGTCGCTGCTCGGCGGTCGCGGTGAGCGCGCCGTGGAGTGGCTCCGTGAGGCGCTGCTCGCGGCCCCTGACCAGGCGGACGCCAAGCGCAACTACGAGCTCGCGCTGCGCCTGCTCGAGCAGCAGCAAGAACAGCAGCAACAGCAAGAGCAACAGCAAGCAGCAACAGCAACAGCAGGAGGACCAGCAGCCGACGCCGACCCCGACGCCGTCGTCATCGCCCTCCGGGGCCGAGCCCACGCCGCCGCCGCAGGGGCAGGAAGCCCTGTTCTCGGCCCTCGACCGCGCCGAGGAGCAGGCCCGGCAGGCGATGCGGTCGCCGACCCCGCTCGCCAGGACCGTGGAGAAGGACTGGTGAGGCGGCGGGTCTGGATCGCCGTGGTGCTGGCGGTCGTCGCGCTGCGGGCGGCGGGCGCCGCCGAGCCCTCGCTCGACGTCCGCCTCGAGCCCGAGCGCTTCGGGGTCGAGGACGTGGCGCGGCTGGTCGTGAAGGTCTTCGAGCCGCCGTCAGATCTCGGTGAGCCGGAGCTCGGCGAGCTGGTCAACCTGCGGGTGGTGGCAGGTCCGTCGCGCGGCTCGGAGTTCAGCTTCGTCAACGGCGTCACCAGCTCCGCGGTCAGCTTCAGCTACGTGGTTCGCGCCGAGGCCGTGGGTCCGGCGTCGGTCGGACCGGTCTCGGTAGCGGTCGGCGAGGCGCGACTGGCTGCCGGTCCGCTGAAGGTCGAGGTCGCGCCGGGCAGCTTGGCCCAACCTCGGCGGGGCAGCCGCGTGTCGCCGTTTTCGGCCGATCCCTTCGGGGACCTCTACGGTCGCCGGCTGCCGGTCCAGGAGGCGAGGGTCGTGCTGCGCCACCTTGTTGCTCCGCTGAGCGCGGTGGTCGGCGAGCCGGTCATCGCGACCGTGGTCCTCGACACCACGTCCGCGGTCGACGAGTTCGGATGGGTCGCCGCCCCGGGCTACCCGGGATGGTGGACCCAGCGGGTCGATCCTCCCGAGCAGGTCACCCCGGAGCCGGTGGAGGTCGACGGCGTGCGCTACAACCGCTTCACGGTCAGCCGGCACGCCCTGATCCCGCTGCGCGCCGGGGAGCTGGTCATCCCCGAGGTCCGGGCGCGGGTCGGCGCCCGGGGGCGCGGCTTCCTCGACCCCGGCCAGGTGGTGGAGGCCGCGACGAACGAGGTCCGCGTCGCGGTGGTCGAGCGTCCGCCGGCGCCGGCCGGCTACGGCGGAGCGGTGGGCGAGCTCCGCTACAGCGCGTCGGTGGAGCCGGAGGAGATCGTCCTCGGCGAGTCGGCGGTGGTCACCGTCCAGCTCGAGGGGACCGGGAACCTGCCGCTGGTGGAGACGCCTGCCGAGTGGCCGACCTGCGAGAGCTGCGAGCTCTTTCCGCCGGAGAACGTCGACCGGGTCGTGGTCGACGACCAGGGCATCCACGGGAGCCGCTCGTGGCGGGTCACGATGGTGCCGCGGCAGGCCGGCCGGCTGCAGCTCGGCCCGGTGGAGTTGGCCACCTTCGACCCGGCGGGGGGCCGCTACCGGCGCCAGACCGTGGGCCCGATCGAGCTGACCGTGGCGCCGCCGCCCCCGACGCCGACGCCGGTCACGCAGCAGATGGCGGTCGATGCGCCGAAAGCGGTCGAGGATCGAGCGCCCGCCACCGCGGCACCCGGGGAGGCTCCGGCGACGCCCTGGTGGATCCCGGCAGGGGGGGCGCTCGGGCTCGGGATCCTGATCGGCGGGGCCGTGGTGTGGTACCTCGGCAGGGCGCGCAGCCAGTCCGCGGTCCCGCCGCGGCGGCGCGGCGAGAGCCCGGCGGAGCGGGCCCGCGCCCTCCAGGTGGCGCTCGAGAGGTGGTGGATCGGCGTCCGCGACAAGAGGCGTGCGCAGGAGGTCGAGGCCGAGGTCGAGGCGCTGCGGCGCGAGCTCGAGGCGGTGCGCTTCGCGCCGGGGCGCGCCGACCACTCCGAGACGATCGTCGGCCTCGAGGAGCGTCTGCGCCGGCTGCTGCGGAGCGGCTGACGGGTGTCGGCCCGGTTGTCTGGATCACAATCTCCCTTTCGCGGACCGCGTTACACTGGCGAGGTGGGCAAGCTCGAAGTCTTCAGCCTGCCAGCGGATGATCTCGATCCCTTCCTCGATCGCCGCCGCTACTCGGTGTTCTCGCTGTCGCAGCTCCAGTTCAGCTCATTCCTGACCGAGATCCTGATCAAGGCCAACGACTTCGTTCCGTCGTCCGCCGGATCGATCCTGATGGACCGGCCGTTCGAGCGCGGCGAGACGCCGGCCGACACCCTGCTCTACTTCGTGGCCTCCTTCGGGCACGCGGCGGCGGACCTCCTCGGGCAGAGCCTGCGTGCCGACCGCGGCGTGGTCGGCTATGTCTACCGGAACGGCGAGTCGTACCTGATGAACGACCCCGAATCCGACCCCAACTTCTACTCCAAGTTCGACGAGCGGCACGAGTTCCGGACCTCGTGCGCGATCGCGGTGCCGATCCGGATCGAGCGCACGGTGTGCGGCGTGCTCGAGCTGGTCAACCGCCAGGCCGACCGCCACTACACCGACCGTGACCTCAAGCTGCTCGAGATCTTCGCTCGCTACACCTCGGTGTCGATCGAGAACCTGCTCGACGCCCAGCGCGCGAACGAGATGGCGCGGCGGGACGACCTCACCGGGCTCCACAACGATCGCTTCTTCCACCACCGGCTGACCGAGGACCTGATCCGGGCCGACGTCACCCACTCCAACGTCGCCCTGGTCTTCCTCGACCTCGACAACTTCAAAGACGTCAACGACACCCACGGCCACCTCGCCGGCTCGCAGGTCCTCAAGGAGTTCGGCTACATGCTCCGGCAGACGGTGACGGCGGCCAACGCCACCCTGGCCCGCTACGGCGGCGACGAGTTCGTCATCATCCTGCCCGACCACGACGTCGAGCGCGCGCAGGCGGTTGCGGCGAGCATCCAGGCGGCCCTCAAGAGCACGGCGTTCCTCCAGGGGTCCTTCTCGTGGGCCGAGGGTCCGATCTACTGGCGGGAGCCGCTCACCGCGTCGGTGGGACTGGCGGTCTACCCGGTCCACCTGTCGCGCGAGGGCAACATCGACCTCAAGAAGAACCTGCTGCTGCGCGCGGCCGACCAGGCGATGTACGAGGCCAAGGCCGCGGGCAAGGACCGGTCCGGGTGACAGCTGGCGGACGCGGACTGGCGCGGGAATCGCGCGCTGTGCCTCGCCCGTGGGTCGGGCCGTGTCCCCCGGTCCCGATCCCGCAGGTGACGCGCGCGTGATCCGGCGGCGGTTGGAAGGCGATGGCAGGGATCTTGCTGTAGTCGGGGATGTGCCGGCCCGCGCGCGGGGGGCGGGCGCGGCTCCGGAGGAGGCGATCCCCATGGAGAAGCAGAAGCTGTTCTCGCTCGCCGCCGTCGTCGTCGCGGCGGTGCTCTTCGGAATGGTCATCGCCGGCGCCCTCAACGTCACGCCGCCGGCCGACCGCCGACCGACCGCCGGCGCAGGTGGCGCTCGGCCGCCGCAGCTCCGGTGGCGACCGCTGCCGGCGTGCCCGACTTCGTGGCGCTCGCCGACCAGGTGATCCCGTCCGTGGTGTCGGTGTACTCCAGGGAGGTCGGGGAGCCGGGCAGCGGCCGCGAGATGCCGCGCGATCCCTTCCATTTCTTCTTCGGCCCGCGGATGGGTCCCGAGGACGAGGAGGAGCAGGAGCCGATGGTGCGCCGGTCCTCCGGTTCGGGCTTCTTCATCTCGCCCGCCGGCGAGGTGATCACCAACAACCACGTGATCGAGGCTGCGGACAAGATCGAGGTTCAGCTCGCCGACGAGACCCGCTACCAGGTCGACGTCGTGGGCCGCGACCCGGCGACCGACATCGCCCTGCTCAAGGTCGCGAAGCCGGACCGTGACTTCCCGTACCTCGCGCTCGGCAGCTCGGACGCGGCTGCGGGTCGGCGAGTGGGTGATGGCGGTCGGCAACCCGCTCAACATGGACCATACGGTGACGGTTGGCGTGGTCTCGGCCAAGGGCCGGGTCCTCGGCCTGTCGGACCGCTCGTTCGAGAACTTCATCCAGACCGACGCCGCGATCAACTTCGGCAACTCGGGCGGCCCCCTGGTCAACCTCCACGGCGAGGTCGTCGGCATCAACACCGCGATCAATGCCCGCGGTCAGAACCTCGGCTTCGCCGTTCCGATCGACATCGCGTCCCAGATCCTGGCGCAGCTGCGCGAGCAGCGGCCGCGTGGTCCGCGGCTACCTCGGGCATCATGGTCGGCCCGATCGACCAGGAGACCGCCGAGGCGTTCAAGCTCGACAGCCGGGACGGCGCCTTCGTCCAGGAGGTCCTGAAGGGCCACGCCGCGGACAAGGCCGGCATCCAGCACGGTGACGTGGTGGTCGACATCGAGGGCAAACCGGTCGAGGACACCCGCGACCTCATCGACACCGTGTCAGCGATGCCGCCCGGCAGCAAGGTCACCCTCGGGGTGAAGCGGGACGGCAGCTACCGGAAGGTCACCGTCGCGCTCGAGGAGAGGGTGTTGGAGGGCGAGCAGGTCGAGCCGGCGGGTGACGAGGGCACCCAGGACAGCACCGACGAGCGGGTCGGCATCAGCGTCGCCGAGCTCGATGCGCGCTCCCGTCAGTTCTGGGGCATCGGCGAGGACGTCCAGGGAGTGGTCATCACCCGCGTGCGATCGGTGTCGCCGGCGGCCGAGGAGGACCTCCAGCGCGGCGACGTGATCACCGAGGCCAACGGGCGGGCGATCGGCTCGGTGGCGGACCTGGCCGCCGAGATCAAGCGAGTCGAGGAGGGCGGCTACCTGCGGCTCTATGTCTCGAGACCGCGGGTCGAGCGCTCGTTCTTCGCGATCCTGAAGCTCGACCAGTAGCCGTAGGAACGTGTAGGGCATTGGCCCCTGTGCGCGCTCCTGGCGTGGTTGTTGTTGGCCTCTGCCCACACGTTCCTCGGGATGCGCTGCGCGCATCCTGAGGAGTTCGTACCGCAGTGGCAGTCCGACAACAAGTCGGTCAACCACGTCCGCCGAAAAGGCCAATGCGGTACGAACTCCCAACGCGGCAGAGCCGTAACCCAACGAGCCTTCTGGTTCTTGAGTTCTGAGTTGCCTGCCCGATCCGGGAGGATGGCGGCATCTTCAGTCTTTAATCTTCGATCTTCAACCACTTAGGCCTTCAGCGACAGGCAGCATCGCCAAATTCTCGCGGTTCGCCGGGAGTAAGGGGCTAATTGGGCCCGCCAGGCACGGTGCCCGGAGGGGGCTTCGGCGGCTCGGCAATCTCGCCGAAGCTCTGCTCGTAGAGCTTGAGGTTGTGTGCCAGCGCCCGCATGAGCTGCTTGGCCTGGAACGGGTTCATGATGATCCGTGCGACCACCGGGATGTCCTGGCGGCCGGGCAGCGTGCGGCCGAAGTCGAGCAGCACCTCGGCGTAGTTGTGCGCGATGCTGACGAAGTTCGAGTACTGGCCGAGGGCGATCTCTTCCTTGACGGTCATCCGCGGTCCGGGCGGCGGGCTCTTCGGGTCGGTCATGGCTGGCCTCCGGGACGATGATACCCGGGTGGGGGGCTGGGGGGGTTCTTACCCGCTTCCGCGCCCGCTTCCGAGGGGGATCTGGGATCTGGGGGATAGGATCTGGTCCCCGCCCGCTTCCGCTTCCGCGCCCGCATCTGGGGACGGGCTCGGGAGTCCACGGGCGAGTGGCACATCGCGGCCCGGAAGCGGAAGCGGGCGGAGGAGCTCCGCGCCGTCGGCGAACTGGCGACGGGAACGGGAACGAGTCCGGAAGCGGGCGCGGAGGCGGAAGCGGGCGCGTCACCACGAGAACGGGAACGGGAACCCTTCGACTCGCGGCGCGGCGGCGCCGCTCGCTCAGGGCAGGCTCCCCCGGGCACGGGAGGGGGCCCCTGACCCCCCTAACCCCTTCTTCTGTGCTAGAGTGCGCGCGGTGCGTCGAGTCGCGATTCGACTCTGGGTTCTTGCAGCCTGCCTCGGGGCGGGAGCGCTGCTGTGGGCTGCGGCGCCGTCGGCGACCCGCAGCGGCGCCGGCGAGGTCCCGCTCGAGAGCCTCCATGGCAGCGCCAAGCTCGACGCCCTGGTCGACCGGGTGGTGCTGCGGCAGCGCGGGCTGCGCTCGATGAGCGCGGGCTTCGAGCAGGTCCGCTCGAGCACGATGCTGCTCGGCGACGTGCGCTCGTCCGGCGAGTTCTGCTATCTCGCGCCGGACCGGGTGCGCTGGGACTACCGCCAACCGGACGCGATGGTCGTGCTGTTCTCGGATGACTGGGTCACGACCTACCACCCCGCCGGGAAGCGTGCCGAGCGGGTGAAGGTGTCGAGCGGCGATCGGCGCTTTGTCCAGGCGCTCGCCGGAACGCTGCCGCTCGACGACCTGCTGACCTACTTCAAGATTCGCTTCGAGGAGCGCGCGTCCCCCCAGCCCTACCTGCTCGTGCTCGAGCCGACGGCCGCGTCTCTGCGCAGGCGGCTGCGCTCGCTCTCACTCGAGGTCGACCGCTCGTTGCTCCTGCCGGTGGTCGTGCAGTTCCGCGAGGCGGACGGCGACGCGACCCGCTACGAGTTTCACGACATCCGGATCGACCCGGAGCTGGAGGTTTCGCGCTTCCTGCTCGAGTTCGGTGACAGCATCGCGGTGGAGACCGTCGATGCCTCGTCGGGTCTCGGCTGAGGCGGGCCGGCCGGCCTCCCCGGTTGCGACATGCTGCCGTTCGCGATCACGAATCGTGACCCCGAGTCTGCCGCCCGCGCCGGTGAGCTGACGACGCCGCACGGTGTCGTGCGCACGCCGGCCTTCATGCCGGTGGGGACCGCCGGGACGGTCAAGGGGGTCGCGGCGTGGGAGCTCGACCGCCTCGCGCCGGAGATCATCCTCGCCAACACCTACCACCTCCTGCTCCGGCCGGGGATCGAGCGCCTCGAGCGGCTGGGCGGCCTGCACCGGCTGATGGGCTGGCCGGGGCCGATCCTGACCGACTCCGGGGGCTACCAGGTCCACTCGCTCGCCACCCGCCGCCGGGTCGACGACGACGGCGTGACCTTCCAGTCGCACCTCGACGGCAGCTCGCACCGGATCGATCCTGAGAGCTCCGTGGACGCGCAGGTCCGCTTCGGGGTGGACATCGCGATGGTGCTCGACGAATGCCTGCCCTTCGACGCCGAGCCCCCGGTGGTGGAGCGCGCCGCAGGGCGGACGGTGGCATGGGCGCTGCGCGGGCTGCGCCGGGCCGGGGCACGCCGCCAGGGGGGGCCTGGGGCGGCGGTCTGTTCGCGATCCAGCAGGGCGGCGCCGACCCGGCGGCCCGTGGCCGCTGCAGCGAGGCGCTCGCCGAGCACCCCTTCGACGGCTTCGCCGTCGGGGGCCTGGCGGTGGGCGAGCCCCAACAGCAGCTGCACGACTCGGTGGCGGCCTTCGCCCCGTTGCTGCCGGCCGACCGCCCTCGCTACCTGATGGGGGTGGGCTATCCGGAGGACCTGCTCCACGCGGTGGCCTGCGGGATCGACCTCTTCGACTGCGTGCTGCCGACCCGCTCGGCGCGCACCGGCAAGCTCTTCACGTCGCGCGGCGAGCTGAACATCAAGAACGCCCGCCACGCGGATGACAACCGGCCTCCCGACCCGGAGTGCGCCTGTCCGACCTGCGCCCGTTACTCCCGCGGGGCCCTGCGCCATCTCTACGTGGCTCGCGAAGCGACCTCGGTGGTCCTCCTGACCGTCCACAACCTGAACTTCTTCCTGAGCTTGATGCGCGGAGCCCGGGAGGCTATCATTACGGGCCGCTACTCGCGATTTCGGACGCGAGTCGAGCTCGCCAGGATGGCGGAGGCCGATGAAGATGCCTCCGCGGATGTAGAGGGGTGATCCATGGGAAACGCCGCGGGGGGCAACCCCCTGACCATGCTGGTGCCGTTCGTTCTGATTTTCGCGGTCTTCTACTTCATCGTCATCATGCCGGCCAAGAAGCAGCAGAAGAAGAAGGACGCGATGATCTCAGGTCTCAAGAAGGGTGACCGCGTGGTCACCACCGGCGGCATCTATGGCTCGGTCGCCGCGGTCGAGGACCAATCGCTGCTGCTCAAGGTGGCCGAGAACGTCAAGATCCGGGTGGCGAAGAGCGCGATCGCCGGCATGGTGGCCGGCGAGGACGACTCCCCAATCAGCTAGCGGAGGCGACCGTGGACCGCAAGATCATCTGGCGCATCGTCATCATCGTGGCCGTCGTCGGAACGGCCGTCTTCGCGCTGGTCCAGAAGAGGATCCCTCTCGGGCTCGACCTCTCCGGCGGCATCCACCTGGTGCTCCAGGTCAAGACCGACGACGCCATCAAGGCCGAGCTCGATGACGCGGCCCTCCGGCTGAAGACGCTGGCCGGCGGGAAGAACCTCGCCGTCGGTGAGTGGTCGGTCGACGTCGACGCGCTGCGTTTCCAGATCGAGGTGCCGGCCGGCACCGATCGGGACGCTCTCCGCCAGCTGGTGGACGACTACCTCCCGGAGTACGACCTCAACGCCGGCTCCGACAGCTGGGCCTTCTCCTTCAAGCCGAATGTCGAGCGGAACATCCGCGACCTCGCGGTCCGCCAGGCACTGGAGACGATCCGCAACCGGGTCGACCAGTTCGGGGTCTCCGAGCCGGTGATCCAGCGCCAGGGCATCGAGAGCGATCGCATCCTCATCCAGCTCCCCGGCGTCGACGATCCGACCCGCGTCAAGGAGATCATCTCCCACACCGCGTTCCTCGAGTGGAAGGAGGTGCTGGCGGGCCCGGCGCCGAGCCGCGATGTTCTGCTCACCCGCACCGGCGGCCAGGTGCCTCCCGACGCCCAGGTCGCCACCGAGGACCGCGAGGACGAGTCCGGCGCGGTCATCGGCAAGGACTACTATCCTGCTGCGCAAGTCCGCCGTCGTCACCGGCCGCGACCTGCGCACGGCGCGCCGCGGCCAGGGCCAGTTCGGCGAGCCGGTGGTCAACTTCTACCTGGTGCCGGCGGGCGGCGACAAGTTCGCCGAGTTCACCGCCGCCCACATCGGCGACCCGGCAGCCATCGTGCTCGACGGCAACGTCATCTCGGCGCCGGTGATCCGGTCCCGGATCCGCGACGAGGGCTACATCGAGGGCAACTTCGACATCGAGACCGCCGAGGACCTGGCGCTCAAGCTGCGCGCCGGCGCCCTGCCGGCGTCGATCAGCTACCTCGAGGAGCGGACCGTCGGCCCGTCGCTCGGCCGCGACTCGATCGTGCACGGGGTTCGCGCCGGGATCGTCGGGCTGATCCTGGTGATGGTGTTCATGGTCGTCTACTACAAGCTGTCCGGCCTCAACGCCGTCTTCGCCCTGCTCCTCAACGTCGTCATCCTGCTCGGCGCGATGGCCTACTTCGGGGCCACCCTGACCCTGCCCGGAATCGCGGGCGCGATCCTGACCATCGGCATGGCGGTCGACGCCAACGTGCTGATCTTCGAGCGCATCCGCGAGGAGCTGGCAATCGGCAAGACCGTCCGCTCGGCGATCGACACCGGCTTCTCGCGGGCGTTCGGGACCATCGTCGACTCCAACCTGACGACCCTGATCGCCGCGCTCTTCCTGTTCCAGTTCGGCACCGGCCCGGTCAAGGGTTTCGCAGTCACGCTGTCGATCGGCCTCCTGGCGAGCATGTTCACCGCGGTGTTCGTGTCGCGCACCCTGTACATGTTGCTGCTCGCCGGCAGGGACCGGGTCGAGACGCTGAGCGTGTGACGGAGGCGATATGCACATCATCGGCGAAACCCACATTCCGTTCCTGTCCTACCGGAAGCTCTTCGTCGCGATCTCGTCGATCGTCGTCGGCCTCGGTTTGCTGTGGCTCGTGGCCGGCCTGCTCAACCCGGCGATCACCGGGCTGCGGTTCGGCATCGACTTCACCGGCGGCACCCAGGTCCTGGCCAAGTTCCGCGAGGCTCCTGACCTCGACCGGCTGCGCAGCGCGCTGACTCCCGTTTCCCCGGATGCACCGGTCATCCAGCGCTTCGACGAGGCCGAGAAGCACCAGGTCCTGATCCGGGTCCAGGTTCCCGCGGGCGAGCAGGCCGACCTCACCCGGCCGATCCTCGAGCGCCTGACCGCCGAGTTCAACGCCGACGTCGGCCGCCGCTTCGACCTCAACACTCAAGGCTCCCAGGCTCTGACCTTGCTCCTGGCCGATGCCGACCCTGACGGAGTGGCCGCCACCGGCGCCGACCCCAACGGGCACTACGCACCGATGGCCGAGGCGGTCCTCGACTACCGCAAGCAGCACGGCATCTTCAACTCGCTCGACGAGCTCAATGACGTGCCCGAGCTGAGCCCGGCCGCGCGGTCCGCGATCCGCGAGCGCGCCACGGTGGGCGCCTTCGCGCTGCTCGGGGTCGAGAGCGTCGGCCCGGCGGTGGGCGCCGACCTCAAGAAGGCGGCCACGCTCGCGATCGCGCTGTCGCTGCTCGGCATGCTGATCTACGTCTGGGTCCGCTTCCAGCTGCCCTACGGCATCGGGGCGGTGGTCGCCCTCTTCCACGACGTGATCACCACCCTGACTGCGCTCATGATCACCCAGCGCGAGATCAACCTGCCGACCGTCGCCGCGCTGCTGACCCTGGTCGGCTTCTCGGTGAACGACACCGTCGTGATCTTCGACCGCGTCCGCGAGAACCTGCGGCTGCGCCGCGGGGAGCGCCTCGAGGACATCATGGACCTGTCGATCAACCAGACCCTGTCGCGGACCATCATCACCTCCGGCACGGTGTTGATGGTGGTGCTGCCGCTCTTCATCTTCGGCGGCGAGGTCATCAACACCTTCGCCTTCGTGCTGCTGGTCGGCCTGTTCGTCGGCTGCTACTCCACGGTCTTCATCGCGTCGCCGGTGGCGCTGTGGATCAGCCGGCTGCTCGTGGCGCGGCGGGAGAAGCGGCGGGCGCGGGGCCGCAGGTAACGTTGTAGCGCAGGCATCCTGCCTGCTTTGTAGCGCAGGCTCCAGCCTGCAAAGTCGACGCCCCGGGTGACCGGGGCGTTGGTTTGTGGCTCCGGCCATCCTTCGTGCCCGCTCCGCGTGCCACGAGCGAGCATCGCATGGCGGTAACATTCCCCGGCGACGGGACGGCCGGCGACACCGTCCGGTTGGGCGGTATGGGCGGATCCCGGACGTCGTGCCCCGCCGCTCGCGGACGCCGCGTCGCCGCGGCCACCGGGCCGCGAGCGAAGCCTGCGCTACAACGATCGGCGCGCGGAGCGGGCGGCGGGCGCTAGCCCCTAGATCCTATCTCCTAGCCCCTTTCTCCATCGTCCTTGACCTTGTAGATACAATAGTTAGATGGAGCTGACGGGAAAGATCCGCGTCGAGGACATCCTCAACCGGGTGGAGAGCTACCTCCCGGACTACGACGAGGACCTGCTCCGCCACGCCTACGTCTTCGCGGCCAATCGGCACCAGGGCCAGGTCCGGCGCTCGGGCGAGTCCTACCTGGTGCACCCCCTGACCGTCGCCTGGATCCTGGCCGAGATGGAGCTCGACGAGACGGCGATCGCGGTCGGGATGCTCCACGACATCCTGGAGGACACCGACACCACCGCGGCCGAGCTCGAGGAGGAGTTCGGTCCCGAGGTCGCCCGGCTGGTGGCGGCCCTGACCAAGATCTCGACCTTCGAGAGCTCGTTCTCGAGCCACGAGGCCACCGAGGCCGAGAACTTCCGCCGCCTGCTGCTGGCCTCGACCGACGACGCACGGGTGATCCTGATCAAGCTCGCGGACCGCCTTCACAACATGCGCACCCTCGGCTTCCTGAAGCGGGAGCGGCAGGTGGCGATCGCCCGCGAGACCCTCGACATCTACGCGCCGATCGCCAACCGGCTCGGCATCGGCAGCATCAAGTACGAGCTCGAGGACCTCTGCTTCGAGCACCTCTACCAGGAGGAGGCCAAGGCGCTCGCGCGCCAGGTCGACGAGCGGGCCAAGGCGGCCAGCCGGTGGTTCAGCAAGATCCGCGAGGATCTCGAGGCGCTGCTCGCCACGAACGGCATCGAGGCCACCATCTCGGGCCGGGTCAAGCACCTCTACTCGATCTGGGAGAAGCTGAAGCGCCAGCGGGTCGACGTCGAGGACGTGTTCGACGTGCTGGCCTTCCGGATCATCGTCTCGACGGTCGGCGAGTGCTACGCCACCCTCGGCCTGATCCACCAGGAGTGGTCGCCGGTCCCGGGGCGGATCAAGGACCACATCGCCATCCCCAAGCCCAACGCCTACCAGTCGCTGCACACCTCGGTGATCGGCCCCGAGGGCCATCCCTTCGAGGTCCAGATCCGGACCTTGGACATGCACAAGATCGCCGAGTTCGGGATCGCGGCGCACTGGAGCTACAAGGAGCAGGGCTCGCAGGCGCCGGCCGAGGACTCCCGGATCGCGTGGCTGCGCGGGGTGCTCGACAACTCGGAGGGGTCGTCGCCCCGCGAGTTCATCGACTCCCTCAAGGTGGACCTCTACCCGGACGAGGTCTACAGCTTCACGCCCCGCGGCGACGTCTTCTCCTTCCCGCGCGGCGCCACCATCCTCGACTTCGCCTACCGGGTCCACACCGAGGTCGGGCACAAGTGCGTCGGCGGCCGGATCAACGGGCGGTGGGTGCCGCTGAAGACCGAGATCAAGAACGGCGACATCGTCGAGATCACCACCTCGCCGCAGCAGCAGCCGCACCACGACTGGCTGAGCATCGTGGTGACCACCCGCGCCCGCAGCAAGATCCGCGCGTGGCTCAAGCTCGAGGAGAAGGAACGGGCGGTGGAGGTCGGACGCAAGCTGCTCGAGCGGGAGCTTCGCAAGGCGGGAACCAGCCTCAAGAAGCTCTCCGGCAGCGGCGAGATCGGCGAGGTCGTGGCCTCCCACGGAGTGGCGAGCGAGGAGGACCTGCTGGCGGCCATCGGCTTCGGCAAGGTCGCCCCCTCGACCGTCGTCGCCGCGGTGGTGCCGCCGACGGCCGGCGAGGCCGCGGAGGAGCACACGATTCCCAAGGTTCGGGAGTCGTCGCACCCGCTCGACTCGCAGGTGCTCGAGGTGACCGGCGACGCCGACTTTCTCGTGTACGTGGCCAAGTGCTGCAACCCCCTGCCCGGGGAGCCGATCGTCGGCTTCGTGACCCGCGGTAAGGGCGTCGCGGTGCACTCGCGGTCGTGCCCGAACGTCAAGAACCTGCTCTACCACCCGGAGCGCGAGATCGAGGTGCGGTGGGCGAGCAACGCCGGCGCGAGGCCGGAGGCGAAGTCGCGGGTCGACGTCGACATGATGTTCCGCGACCGCAGCGGCATGCTGGCGCAGATCTCGCACACCATCTCCGAGGAGGGCAGCGACATCCTGAGCTGCCAGCTCCGCACCGAGCACAACGACACCGGCGTCGCGGCGATGACCATCCTGGTCCGCGACGCGCCCCAGCTCGCCCGCATCATCGACCGCCTGCTGTCCCTGTCCGGGATGCTGCAGGTCGAGCGGCGGGGTCAAGCGGGTTAGCTTCCGTCCACCGACTTCCGCGCCCGCTCGCCGCTTCCGACCCGAGTCCGAGCGCGTCTCCGTCCCGCTCTCGCCCGCCCGAAGGCGCTTCGGCCGGCGAAGCGCTCCGAGAGCCACCGGCGATCGGGACTCCGACTTCTCGAGTGCGCCGCCCCCGAGACCGCCAGAGATGGCACGCCCGCAGTGACGCTCGTCCGCGTCTCGCGTCGCTATCCGGAGCGGGGACGGACACGGGAACGGGCGCCCGCCCTCGTCATCTTCGCGTCCTGCGCTTCGCGGCAGGCCGATGCGGGCGCGGATGCGAAGCGCGCGGCTGGGCCCTGCCGAGACGGCTACGCGCCACGGCGGTGGCTGCGTGCGTCGTGACTTCGAGAATCGGGGTGATCTGGTGGTGAGGCAGGGCGGGCGGGGGTCAGACTCGCGGAGCCTTGACGACCTTGCCGGAGCGCAGGCAGCGGGTGCACACCCGGATGTACTTCGGGCGGCCGTCGACCATCGCGCGGACTCGCTGCAAGTTGGGCAACCAACGCCGCTTGGTGACGTTGTGGGCGTGGGAGATGTTGCTGCCGGTCATCGGCCCCTTGTCGCAGATTTCGCATCGCTGCGCCATGTCTCGCTCCTTCACCGCCCCCACAGTGGGGTGGGGATTTCTACCACAGGCCGCCGTGAATTGCAAGGGTGGAACCGGGACAGTCGGTGCAATCTGTTGATCTTCATCACGCAAATCTCGGCGCCGGGGGCGCCGGAATAGCTCACGAAATTAATCCGAATTTCCAATCGCTGTTGATCGAAAACCGAGCAGTTTTGCAAGGCACTCATGGTGCAGGAATTGTCCACCATCCCGCTGTATCAATTGGCAGGCCTCCCGGGACGAATGGGGGTCAGAAGGTGATTTTGTGATTGCTATCATGCTGTTTCACTTGTTCTTGACAGTACATTTGCCCTTTGGTAGCCTGCTAGCTAGAGGGGACATGAGCAACCTCGGACAGACTTTCGATGCGAAGGTGGACAACCGTGTTTGGTAAAAGAAAGAAGCAGGTTGTCGGCTGTGATGTTGGCTCGTCTTCCATCAAGATAGTGGAACTCAAGCCACTCAAAAACGGCGAGTACCAGCTGGTCCACGCGGCGATCGCCAAGCTCTCTCCGGAGGCGATTGTCGACGGGGCGATCATGGACTCCTCGCTGGTGGTCGAGGCGCTGTCCCGACTGATCGCCGACAACAGCATCAAGAACCCCAACTTCGGGGGCTCGCTGTCGGGCCACTCCGTGATCATCAAGAAGATCCAGCTGCCGGCGATGACCGAGGCCGAGCTCACCGAGTCGATCCAGTGGGAGGCCGAGCAGTACATCCCCTTCGACATCAACGACGTCAACCTCGACTACGTCGTGCTCGACTCCTCCTCGGGCGACAGCATGGACGTGCTGCTGGTGGCCGTGAAGAAGGACCGCATCGCCGACTACACCTCGGTGATCGTGCAGGCCGGCAAGGAGCCGGTGCTGGTCGACGTCGACGTGTTCGCCCTCCAGAACGCGTTCGAGACCAACTACGCGCTGGGCGAGGGGACCATCGGCCTGGTCAACATCGGCGCCTCGGTCATGAACATCAACGTCCTCCACAACGGGACGTCGATCTTCTGGCGTGACGTCGCCTTCGGGGGCAATCAGTACACCGAGGCCATCCAGCGCGAGCTCAACCTGCCCCGCGAGGAGGCGGAGCGGCTCAAGCTCGGAGAGCAGGTCGGCGAGCACTCGCTGCAGCAGGTCATGGGGGTGCTCAACAGCGTCTCCGAGGACCTCGCGGCCGAGCTCCAGAAGACCTTCGACTTCTTCGTGGCGACCTCCTCGGTCGACCGCCTCGACCGGGTGGTGCTGGGCGGCGGGAGCTCGCTGGTGCTCAATCTCGACACCATCCTCAAGGACCGCTTCCAGGTCGACGTCGAGGTCATGAACCCGTTCCGCAACATCCGCTACAGCGAGTCGGACTTCGATCCGGAGTGGATCAACCGGCACGCCCCCGCCATGTCGGTGGCGGTCGGCCTCGCCGTACGAACGGTCGGAGATTAGCGCGATGATCAAGATCAACCTCGTGGCGGAAGCCCCGACAAAAGCCGCGCGGGCAAAGCGCGCGGGGCCCGAGTTCTCGCTCGGCGCCCGGCAGGGGGACATCCTGCTGCTGGCGGTATTGGCGGTGGCTCTGCTTGGCATCGGCACGCGATGGTTGCTGCTGAAGAACGAGCGCGACCACCTGCGCGAGGTGGAGCGCGAGAAGCGGGTTCAGCGCGACGAGCTGCAGCCGTACATCCAGAAGGTCCAGGAGCTCGAGGCCAAGCGTGACCAGCTCCGGCACAAGATCAGCGTGATCAACAACCTCAAGCAGAACCAGCGGGGACCTGTGCGGATCATGGACGAGGTCTCGCGCGCGCTGCCCGACCTGGTGTGGCTGACCAAGATGACGATGCGGGGCAGCAACCTCACCATCAGCGGCGTCGCCATGGACGAGACCGCGGTCGCGAACTACATCTCCAATCTCGATTCGTCTCCCTTCTTCCAGGAGCCAACGCTCAAAAGGATGGCGCGGGGGAAGGAGGACTCCTTCAGCTTCATCCTCGAGTGCTCATTCACCTACGCCCCGCCGGAGATCTCCGGCGACGACGAGGCTTCCGGGACCTGATGGAGACGGAGGGGCAGAGCCGTGGCCATCGATCTGAATGACAAACCCTGGTACGTGGCGGTCATCGTCGGCGCCGTGCTCGGCATCGCGCTCTTCGTCGTCCTGCAGATGTACGTCTTCAAGGAAATGCAGGCCGAGATCGACAAGCGGACCGTCACAATCGACGAGCTCCAGCGCGAGATCGAGAAGGGCCTCGCGGCCAAAGCCGACCTGCCGAAGCTCGAAGAGGACATCAAGAACCTCGAGCTCGACCTCGACCGGCTGCGCAAGATCCTGCCGACCAAGCGGGAGACACCGGCCCTGATCAAGCGGCTCAAGCAGCTCACCGAGCGCGGGCGCTTCCGCCTGACCAGCTTCACGCCCGGGGAGTACGTGGACCAGGACTTCTATCAGGAGTGGCCGATCCGGGTCGAGGTCGACGGGACCTACCACGAGCTGGGCCTGCTCTTCGATCGGCTGAGCCGCTTCCAGCGGATCATCAACGTCGACGACCTCGACATCTCGCCGATCGCGCAGGGCGGGGACCAGTACTCGATCCACGCGAACTTCATCCAGAAGACCTTCATCTACAAGGAAGGACCGGCGCAATGAGAACCCCGTGGTGGATGCTGTGCGGCGTCGTCGCGCTGGCCCTCGCGGTGTCGGCTCCGGTGCCGGCACAGGAGGCGGCGCCGGCCGAGGGTGAGGAGTCGTTCGACCTCGAGGCCGAGGACGTCGACGTGTCGGGGATCGAGGAGATCCTGCGCGGCGACCAGGCCTCGCTGGAGGGTGAGTTCTTCAGCTACGACCCGGCGGGCCGGCGCGATCCGTTCCGCTCGCTGTTGATCGGCTTCGAGGAGGCCGAGGCGGGCGTCGTGAAGGTGCGGCCCCCGGGGCTCCCTGGGATGCTGGTCGACGAGCTGCGGATCGAGGGCATCATCAAGACCCCGGAAGGCATTCTGGCCTTCGCCCAGGGGCGGGACAACCTCTCCTACATCATCCGGCCCGGCACCAAGCTCTACGACGGCCAGGTCCGTGAGATCCAGCTTGACAGGGTGATCTTCGAGCGCCAGGTGAACGATCCGAAGCAGATCCGGCCTTACGAAGAGGTCGTGAAAGAGCTCGTGAAATAGCGGAGAGGCACGATGAAACTGGGGGATCGCATGATGATCAAGAACGTCCGCATCCCGGTGGTCATGGCGATCTGTGTGCTGCTGGGACCCGGCCTGCCGGCCTGGGCAGCGGATCCTGTCACCGTCATCCACGGGCTGGCCGCGCAGGCCGCGGAGCCCGGCGCCGTGATCCACCTCGACGCGACCGGCGAGCTCGACACCGTTCACTACTCGCCGCAGCCCGGGGTCTGGATCGTCGAGATGCCGGCGGCGAGCTGGATGGACGATGCAGCGCGCCTCAGCGCGCCCGAGCTCGGCATCGAACGGGCCGAGCTGAGCGACGTCGAGGAGTTCGGCAAGCGCGTGACCCGGCTGACCGTGTGGCTCACCGAGCCCGCGGAGATGGAGCTGGTCCCGGTCGCCTCCGGCCTCGACATCCGCTTCGGGTCGCTCGCCACTCGCCCCTCCGAGCAGCGCGCAGCGGTGGCGGAGGCGCCGGCCGCGATGCCGGCCGCCGACGACCTGGTGCGGCGGCTGCCAACGGTGACCGCGGTCGCCCAGCCGCAGGCGCAGGCCGCCCCGGCGGCGAGCCGCAACCTCCGCTCCGTGGTCCCGGTCCGCTCGGGCGAAGGAGTGGTGGTGGAGCTGCGTGGTGACGCGGCCCTGCGGGGCAAGCCGTTCACCCTGGACAACCCGCCGCGGGTCGTGGTCGACCTCGACGGCGTGGTCAACCTGGAGCGGCAGCACCTGTTCGCGATCAACTCGGAGCTGGTGAGCCAGGTCCGGGTGGCGCAGTTCCGCGCCGCGCCCGATCCGGTCACCCGGGTCGTCGTCGATCTCAAGAGCCCGGCGGGCTTCGAGTTCGAAGTGACGGACAGCGGCGCGGTGCTGGCGGTGGCCGCCGGCAGCGGGCCGCGCGCGATGATCGCCGACGCCGCCGCTGGCGCCTCCAGTGCAGCGAACTCGATTCAGTTCTCACACCCGGAGGTAATGCAGGCCAAGGCCGTCGACAGCGGCGCTGTCCCGGCTGCGCTGTTCGAGCTGCCGGAGGAGCCGCAGCAGTTCGCCCAGGCCGCGCCCGCGGTCGCGGCCGTGGACTCGGCGAACCCACCGGCGGCGCGGAGCCCGTTCGTTGCTGACTCCAAGCAGCTCATCGAGCGCGCCCCGGCGGCGCAGGTCTTCAACCCCGAGACCCTGACCGAGGAGGACTTCAGGCCCACCGAGGTCTCGACCCAGGAGGTCCAGTTCACCGGCGAGCCGATCACGCTCACGTTGAAGGACGCCGACATCAAGGACGTGCTGCGCACCTTCTCGGCGCTGACCCAGCTCAACATCGTGCTCGACCCGGGCGTCTCGGGATCGGTGACGGTCGAGCTGCGCGACGTGCCGTGGGACCAGGCCCTCGACCTGATCCTGCGCATCAACGGCCTCGACTACGTGCTCGAGAACAACGTCCTGCGGGTGGCGCCGATCTCCAAGCTGGCGTCAGAGAAGTCGGCGCGCGCCGCGTACGATCGGGAGCAGGAGCTGGCGAAGCCGCTCAAGACGGTCGTCAAGCCGCTGTCCTACGCCAGTGCGGGGGAAGTGTCCGACCTCCTCACCACCGAGTCCTACCTGCTCTCCGACCGTGGCTCGGTGGTCGTCGACGAGCGCACCAACAAGCTCATCATCCGCGACGTGGTCGACCGCGTCGAGGGCATCCTCCGGCTGATCGAGACCCTCGATCAGCCGACGCCCCAGGTGGTGGTCGAGGGGCGGATCGTCGAGACGACCAAGCGTTTCGCGCGCGAGCTTGGCGTGGACTGGGGCTTCCACTCGATCATGGACGCCGAGCACGGCAACGACACCGGCCTCGAGTTCCCGAACTCGATCGAGGGTGACGGCCGCGTGAACCTCGCGCGCGGCAACGCCGGCGTGATCGCGTTCACCTTCGCCGACATCCTGAACACCTTCAACCTCGACTTCCTGCTGAGCGCGTCCGAGCTTGATGGCCTTCTGAAGATCGTGTCGACGCCGCGGGTCACCACCCAGAACCTGCAGAAGGCGACGATCCGCTCGGGCTACCAGCTTCCGGTCCAGACCATCGCCAACAACACGGTGACCGTGCAGTATGTGGACGCCACCCTCAAGCTCGAGGTGACGCCGCAGATCACCGCCGAGGGCACGGTCAACCTCATGATCAACCTCAAGAAGCAGGATCCGGACTTCTCGGGCGCGATCACCGGCTCCACCAGCAACAACGTCCCCATCTTCACTCGCGACGTGGAGACCCAGCTGCTGGTCCGCGACGGCGGCACCACGGTGATCGGCGGCATCTACCAGATGAACGATCAAAACAACCAGAACGGCGTCCCCGGGCTGAACAAGATCCCGGTGCTCGGGTGGTTGTTCAAGAACGACCTCACCTCGTTGCGTCACGACGAGCTCTTGATCTTCATCACACCGCGGATCGTGAAGTACTAGGGGAGGATGAGATGAAGCGCATTCCCCAGATTTGCATCCTGGCGGCCCTGGCGCTGCTGGCGGCCTCGTGCGGCGGCAACTCGACCCTCGACGACACCGAGGCCGCCGTGGTGCTGACGGTCGAGGTGGAGCTGTACAACCCCGAGATCGACATCTGCGGCACTGCCGGGATCGACGTGGCGATCGACAACATGAACGTGTTCTCGAACCCCAAGGAGCCGGGGGGGACCCTGGGACCGGCCAACGACGTCAACATCACCCGCTGGGTGATCACGCCGGCCCGCTCGGACGGCGGCACGACGGCGTCGCCGGAGTGGGTCATCGACCAGGGCGTCTACGTCCCGGCCGGCGGTGAGGCCAACCTCGAGAACTGGCGGGTCTTCCCGGCCGAGTACTTCTTGCTGCTGCCGCTGTCCAACCTGTTTCCTGAGAACGGCGGCGTCGATTTGGAGACCGGCCAGACCAACATCCGCCAGACGCTGCAGCTGCAGATGTTCGGCCGCACCGTGTCCGGCAAGGCGGTGAGCACGGTGCCGGTCACCATCGCCTTCAACTTCTTCTGCTTCAGTCCGTGAACAGCGGGGGGTCAGGTGCCATGAAGAAGCTTGTCTACACCATCGCACTCTTCGGGCTCGTGGTTCTGGCCGCGTGCTCCGGTGACAGCCCCTCCTCGCAGCCGGTCCCAACGGTGGTCCCGGACGAGTGGACGATCTTGAGCCTGACGGTGAGCGACACCACGCCGGACATCGGCGCGACCGTGCTCATCGAGGCGGTCGTCCAGCAGAACGGCGTCGACGCGCCGAACGGCACGGCGGTGGAGTTCCTGGCCTCGGGCGGGCAGTTCGTCGCCAACGGGGGCACTCAAGCCTCGGTGAACACCGTCAGCGGCCGCGCCGCGATCCAGTTCACCGCAGCCGCCTCGGGCAACTACACGATCCAGGCGCGCGTGCGGACCGTCACCCGCCAGGTGACGGTGTCGTACCGCGACCCCGATACGGATGAGGAGCTCGTGATCGACCTGCCGCTGGTCCCGAACGTCGGCTCCTTCGACGGCGGCGAGACGGTCTACCTGCGCGGCACCGGCATCCGCAGCCCGGTCGAGGTCACCTTCGACGTCCAGGGGGTCCTGTTCCAGGCCGCCATCGTCGAGGTCCTCGAGAGCGATCCGCTGTCGGCGCCGGGCCAGATCAAGATCACGACGCCCCTGATCACGGGGATCGACCGCACGGTGGATCAGGTCGCGGACATCATCGTCAAGCGCGGCGTCGGCACGGCCAGCGAGCAGATGGTCACGCTGCCCTCGGCGTTCACCTTCCTGGCCGGGGTCGAGCCGCCGTCGGCGCCGGTCGTCTACGGCCTGGATCCGGCCTTCGGGCAGCGCCTGGGCGGCGACCAGGTGACGGTCTTCGGCCGCAACCTGGACATTGCCACCAGCGCGACCTTCGTCTTCCGGGGCAGCCCCCTGGCGGCGCAGATCCTGTCGGCCTCGCCGGACGGGCTCCAGATGCTGATCAGCACGCCGCGCTTCTCGGCCACGGCGATGGAGCAGAGCGAGTTCGCGGACTTCAGCCTGGACAGCCCCGTCGGCGTGTCAAACGTGCTCACCCAGGCCTTCCTGGTGATCGCCGACGACCCGACGCCGGAGATCGCCTCCATTTCGCCGATCGCCGGACCGCTCGGCGGCGGCACCCTGGTCAGCATCTTCGGCTCCGGCTTCAGGGTCCCGGTCCAGGTCCGCTTCGGCAACCTGACCGCGACCGATGTCAACGTCATCGACGACCAGACCCCGGCCGACCAGGACGTCATCACCTGCCTGTCGCCCGACTACAGCCAGCAGGGCCAGGTGCCGCCGGTGACGGTCGACGTCACGGTCACCAACATGACGAGCGGCAGGATCTCCAACGCGCGCCAGTTCATCTACGGCGACATCCTGTTCATCTCCGGCAACTCGCCCACCGAGGGCTGGCCGGGCGACCAGGTCGTGATCTACGGCGCCGGCTTCGAGGACCCGCTGCAGGTCTTCTTCGGCCCTGACGAGCTCGACGTGCAGAGCGTGTCCGGAACCGAGATCCTGGTCCGCTTCCCGACCGACCTCCCGGTGACCTGCTCGGACCGCACCGGCACCTTCCGGGTGCGGCTCATCGAGAGCAACCAGGAGGCGACGGGCGGCAGCTTCATCCTGCGCGGCAACCAGCCGACCGTGCTCGACGTCGAGCCGACCTTCGTCCAGGCGGACGAGACCGGCAACTACGTGAGCCCGTCGGACATCACGATCTCCGGCGCCGACTTCTCCGACACCCTGTTGGTCGAGATCAACGCCTTCGTGATGGCGTCGAGCGCGGTGACCGTGGTCGACGAGACCACCATCGAGGTCACCGGCATCCCGGCCCCGAACGACTTCGGGCTGGTCTTCGACACCACTCCATGCCTCACCGACGACGGCCTGCAGGGCCTGCGCAAGGCGCCGACCTCGGTCAACGTCAGCGTCGTCAACCTGCCCGGCAACTGCCGCGACACCCTGGCCGGCGGGCTGATCTACGAGCCGGGCGACGACACCTGCGTCGCCTCTGCGACCATCGAGGCTGATCCCAATCCCATGGTGTTCGCTCCCGCGCCAGCGGGCAGCTGCTCGAGCGCCGACCTCACGATCTCCAACGGCGGCGCCGGCACCCTCGAGGTCTTCCAGATGAACCTGATCGGCCGCTTCTTCTTCGACAGCGGCGCGACGACTCAGGTCGCGGCCGGCTTCCAGGTCCCGCCGCTCGGGTCGGCGGCGCCGGTGCCGATCTACTTCTGCCCCGACGTCGACGGTGGCGCCGCCTACAGCGGCCAGGTTGCGATCCAGAACAGCTCGCCGGCCAACCCCTTCTACGTTGACCTCAGCGCAACCGAGGCCTTCCCGGACTGGCAGGTGAACTTCACCAGCTTCGATTTCGGCGACCAGACGGCCGGCGGCGGACAGGTGTCCCTCCCGAATGCGCTGACGATCACCAACCTCGGCGCCGCCGCCCTGACCTGGACTCTCACGATCAGCGGCGCCGATCCTGCCAACTTCTGGATCCTCGAGGGCGCCACCGGCACGGTTCCCCCGATTTCGTTCGTAGACTACACCCTGGTCTTCAACCCGACCGCCGTGAGAGCCTTCTCGGCCACCCTCACGATCACGGCCGACCAGGCCGATGCCGCCCCGATCTCGGTGGACATCACTGTGACTGGGAACGGAATCTAGTACCGGCAAACCACACGGCCGGGCCTGCGGGCCCGGCCGTTCTTTTTTTTGTCATAATGGCAACGCATGAACTACCGCATCGAGCGCCTGCGCTACCAGCTGCGCGAGGACCCCTCGTCGCGGGTCTTTCTGCGTCTCGCCGAGCTGCTCCAGGCGGACGGGCAGGCCGCCGAGGCGGTGGCGGTGCTGCGCGCCGGCCTCGAGCACCACCCGCGCTCGGCCGCGGCCTGGGTCGCGCTCGGCCGCGGCCTGCGCGAGCAGGCGGACGGCGACGGCGCCGCTGCGGCCTTTGCCCGTGCCCACGACCTCGATCCCGCCCACCCGCTGGCAGCGCGCGCAGTCGCCGAGGCGGCGGCCGCCGCCGGCGACTGGCCGGCCGCCGCGGCCGCGCTCAGCAGGGTGCGCGGCCTCGCCGACGGCGACCCCGAGCTGGCGGCCTGCATCGCCGCGGTCGACGGCCGGATCGCCGAGCTCGAGGCGGCAGCCGCAGCGGAAGGGGCGCGGCTCGCCGAGGAGGAAGCGCGGAGGATCGCGGAGGAGGAGGCGCGCGGGCGGAGGAGCGCGCAGGCCGAGGAGGAAGCGCGGAGGATCGCCGAGGAGGAGGCGCGGCGGGCCGCGGAGGCAGCGCGCCAGGCCGAGGAGGAAGCCCGGAGGATCGCGGAGGAGGAGGCGCGGCGCGCGGCCGAGGAAGCGCGACTCGCCGAGGAGGAGGCGCGGCGCGCCGAGCAGGAGGCGGCGGAGGCCGCGGCCCGGCGGGCGCGGGCCGCCTGGCGGGCGCGTCCCCCCGCCGAGGTGCTGCGGCTCGGCGACGGCGACCCCTTCGGCGAGCTGACCGCGGCCGGCATCGCGGTCGGCCCGACCGCAGCCGACGTGTTCGAGGTTCGCGAGGAGCGCGCCGCCGCTCGTGGAGCCGCCGCCGGCCGAGGCCGCGGCCGTCATCGAGCTCGTGGACGAGACGGTGGTCGAGTCGCTGCGCGAGGCGGCGCCGGAGGACGGGGAGCCCGCGCCCGAGTCCTGGGCCGACGTCGCGACCGAGGTGGCGGCGGCGCCGGATCTCATTCCGGCGGAGCTGCTGGCGTCGATCGAGGGGATCGAGCCGATCTCGGCGGCCGACTTCGCGGCGCTCTTCGAGGGCGCCGAGGGGGTCGAGCCCGAGGCCGAGACCCTGGATGAGATCTTCGAGACGACTCCGCCGCCCGGGCTGGAGAGCGCCGCCGCGCTGGTGGAGCGGGTGGAGGTGACGCCGCTGCCCGAGGCCCCGCCGGAGCTCCCCGAAGAGCT
Source organism: uncultured Holophagae bacterium (assembly GCA_963754985.1). Lineage (GTDB taxonomy): Bacteria > Acidobacteriota > Thermoanaerobaculia > Thermoanaerobaculales > Sulfomarinibacteraceae > FEB-10. Next base: position 315,884 of record CAVWIJ010000012.1, read on the forward strand.
CGAGCCCGAGTCCTGGGCCGATCTCGCCGCCGAGGTCGGCGCCGAGCCCGAGCCCGGGTTCGCGGAGTCGATCGAGGAGGCCGTCGCGTCACCAGCCGCCGAGCCGGAGGCACCCGTCGCGGAGCCCGTCCCCGAGGCGCCGCCGCCCGCGTCCGTCGAGGTCACCGCGCCCGCCCGGGAGGCCCACGAGGGACCGCTGCCGACCCTCACCCTGGCCCGGCTGGCCGCCCATCAGGGCGCCTTCGGTCTGGCGGTGGCGACCCTCGAGCGCCTGCTCGAGCAGGAGCCCGGCAACGCCGAGGCCGCGAGCTTCCTCGCCGAGCTGGAGGGCGGGACGGCGCCCGACAGCGCGGGCCGCGGCTCGACCGCGGCCAAGGTGGCGGCGTTGCGGGCCTGGCTCGACACCGTTAGACTGGGCTCTGAGAGACTCGGTCCGTGAACTTCGAAGCTGAGATCGTCAAGCTGGTCGAGCGCTGCCCGGGCTCCCGGGGCGCGGCGATCGTCGATCCCGACGGGATCCCGGTGGCCGCCACCCCGGCCGATCGCTCGCTGGAGGCGCTCGGCACCGAGCTCGCGGCCGTGGTGGCCGGGATCGACCGCACCGGCCGTGAGTTCGACCACGGCAGCTTCGAGCAGCTGTCGGTGTGGGCCGAAAACGCGCAGGTCATCCTGACCAGCCTCGCGGCCGGCTACTTCCTGCTGTTGGTGCTGGACCGGGGCGCGCTGGCCGGCAAGGGACGCCTGCTCAGCCGCCTGGTCGGCGCGCGCCTGTACTCCGAATTCGTCTAGGGTGATGGTGAACGATGTTCAAGTTCGATGAGATCTGTGAGCTGATCAAGCTCGTGGCATCAACCGGGGTGGCCGCGCTCGAGGTCGAGCACGGCGGGTCGAAGCTGCGCATCGACGGCGTCCCACCGGTGGTGGTGGTCGAGGCGTCGACAGCGGGGACCGCGGCGGGGGCGACCGCGACCGGGCCGGCGGCGCCGGCGGTGAGCGCCGAGGCCGCGGCGGCGGCGGCCGCGGAGGAGGGCCTGCACTGGGTGATCTCGCCGATCGTCGGCACCTTCTACCGCGCCCCGAACCCGGACGCCGAGCCCTACGTCAAGGTCGGCGACATCGTCCGCGAGGGCCAGACCCTGTGCATCGTCGAGGCGATGAAGCTGATGAACGAGATCGAGTGCGACGTCGCGGGCACGATCGTCAAGGTCCTTCCCGACAACGCGCAGCCGGTCGAGTACGGCGAGCGGCTGTTCGCGGTCCGGCCGGCGTGAGATGTTCTCCAAGGTCCTGATCGCCAACCGCGGCGAGATCGCGGTCCGTATCATCGCCGCCTGCCGGGAGCTCGGGATCGCCACCGTGGCGGTCCACTCCGAGGCCGATCGGGAGTGCCTGCACTGCAAGCTCGCCGACCAGTCGGTGTGCATCGGGCCGGCGCCGTCGGACGCTTCCTACCTCAACGTCACGGCGGTGATGGCGGCGGCCGAGATCACCGGCGCCGACGCGGTCCATCCCGGCTACGGCTTCCTCGCCGAGAACGCACACTTCGCCGAGGTCGTCGGCGAGTGCGGCCTGACCTTCATCGGCCCGCCGCCTGACGCCATCCGGCTGATGGGCAACAAGGCGCAGGCGCGCCGCTCGGTGGCGGCGGCCGAGGTGCCGGTGGTGCCGGGATCGGAGCTGGCGCTGGCGGAGCCGCGACGAGGCCCTCGACATGGCGCGGTCGATCGGCTACCCGGTGATCCTGAAGGCCTCGGCAGGGGGCGGCGGCAGGGGGATGCGGCTGGCGACCGCCGACGATGAGCTCCGGGCGGCCTACGACACCGCCCGCAGCGAGGCCGAGCGGGCCTTCGGCGACGACTCGGTCTATCTCGAGAAGTACCTGCTGCGGCCGCGCCACATCGAGTTCCAGGTGCTGGCGGACAGCCGCGGCCGGGTCATCCACCTCGGCGAGCGCGAGTGCTCGATCCAGCGGCGCCACCAGAAGATCGTCGAGGAGGCGCCGTCGGTCGCCCTGAGCCCCGAGCTGCGCGACGAGATGGGGCGCGCCGCGGTGGCCGCGGCGCGGGCGGCGAAGTACGTCAACGCGGGCACGGTCGAGTTCCTGCTCGCCGAGGACGGCAGCTTCTACTTCATGGAGATGAACACCCGCATCCAGGTCGAGCACCCGGTGACCGAGCTGGTGACCGGGGTCGACCTGGTCAAGGAGCAGCTCCGGATCGCCGCCGGCGAGCCGATGTCGATTCCGAAGCGGCGCCAGGTGGTCGCGAGCGGCCACGCCATCGAGTTCCGGATCAACGCCGAGGACCCGGTCACCTTCGCGCCGTCGCCGGGCAAGATCAGCCACCTCGCCCTGCCCGGCGGCCCGGGGGTGCGGGTCGACACCCACATCTACTCCGGCTACACCATCCCGTCGACCTACGACAGCCTGATGGCCAAGCTGCTGGTGTGGGGCGAGGACCGCGACGAGGCGATCGTCCGCGGCCGGCGCGCGCTCGAGATGTTCCGGGTCGAGGGGGTGAAGACCTCGATCCCGCTCCACCTCCGGATCCTCGAGGAGGAGGACTTCCGGGCGGGCCGCCTGAGCACCCAGTTCATGGACCGATACGCGCTGTAGAGCTCTCCCGGTTCGCGCGTCGCACACCCCCCCCGCCCGCTTCCGCGCCCGCGCCCGCTTCCGATTGCTCGCGAGTCGAGGGACTGCGCATCGGGCTCGGAAGCGGAAGCGGAAGGGGAAGCGGGTCATACCCCCGCGCCCGAGCCCGCATCCGCGCCCGCTTCCGACGGCTCGCGAGTCGAGGGGCTGCGCATCGGGCTCGGAAGCGGAAGCGGAAGCGGAAGCGGAAAAAGAGGCGAAACGGACCCTCCTCCGCACACCTGTTCCGACGTCCATCCGTTCGCAACGGCTACAATTAACAGGATGTCCAACCTCTACCTGGTGGGCTTCATGGGGGCGGGGAAGTCGGCGGCCGGCCGGGTGCTGGCCGAGCGGCTGGGCCGGCCCTTCGTCGATCTCGACGAGCTCGTGGAGCAGAGCTCCGGGCAGTCGATCGTCGAGCTCTTCGCCGGTCGCGGCGAGGCGGGGTTCCGGCAGGCCGAGCGGCAGGCCCTGGAGGGAATCGACCACCGCGGCGGCGCGGTGGTGGCCACGGGCGGCGGCGCCTTCGTCGAGCCCGGCAACCGCGAGCTCATGCACGCGCACGGCGGCGAGTCGGTGTTCCTGGACCTGCCCTGGCCGGTGCTCGCCGAGCGGCTCGGGCCGCGACCGCGGCGACCGCCCGCTGTGGTCGAGCGAGGGCGAGGCGCGACGGCTCTGGCAGGCGCGGCGCCCGCACTACCTGGCCGCCACCTGGACCCTCGCGCTCGACGGGTCGGAGACCCCTGCCGAGGTGGCGGAGCGGGTGGCGGCGCTGGTGCCGGGGGCGGCGTGCGCTACCTGATCCTGAGCGACGTCCACGGCAACTGGGAAGCCCTCCACGCCGTGCTCAACCACGTCCGGCGCAAGCGCCACGACCGTGTGCTCTTCCTCGGCGACGCGGTCGGCTACGGCGCCTCGCCCAACCAGGTGGTCGGCTGGCTGCACTCGATCGCGCCGCAGGCCGACGCGGTCCGCGGCAACCACGACCGGGTGTGCTCGGGCCTCGACAGCCCCGAGTACTTCAACCGCTACGCCCGCGAGGCGGCGACCTGGACCCTCGGCCAGCTCGAGCCGCACCACCTCGACCACCTGCGCTCGCTGCCGGTGGGCCCGGGCCAACTGAGCGACGAGATCGCGATCTGCCACGGGTCGGCGATCGACGAGGACGCCTACATCTTCTCGGCCTTCGACGCCGCCCTGTCGTTCGCGGCGCTGCCCCAGCCGGTGATCTTCTTCGGCCACACCCACGTCCCGTCGCTCTTCGAGCTCGGCGTCGACGGCGACAGCTCGGCGCTCGGCGTCCGGCTGCTGTCCGGCCGGCGGGTGACGGTCACGCTCACGCCGGGCCACCGCTACCTCATCAACCCAGGCTCGGTCGGGCAGCCCCGGGACCGCGACCCGCGCGCCTCCTATGCGATCTTCGACGACGAGCTGCACCGGCTCTTCGTCTACCGTGTCGACTACCGGATCTCGCTGGCCCGGCGGCGGATCCTCCAGGCCGGCCTGCCGGCGGTGCTCGGCGACCGCCTGCTGTACGGAGTGTGACCGTGAGCTTATCCCGGATATCCCACCAACTTTCTACTGCGGCCAGCGATGTACCGCACTCAGCGGTGCTTTCTCGCCTCGGGGTGCTCGACGTACTGTCAAGTACGCCTCCGCGCCCCTCGGGTCGAAATCCCCACTGCGCACGGCACCTCGCCGCCCTCGCGACGAAACCCGGTGAGATATCCGGGCTAACCCGTCGAACCTCATTCTGGCGCCTGGCCGCCGCTGTTGCCGTCGCGGGCCTGACGGCCGCCGTCGCGGCCGTCGCCGCGACCCCGGACGACTTCGGCCAGCTCGACGAGCGCCGGGCGGCCCTGCTCGCCGCGCTCGACTTCGGCGGCCTGCCGAACTCGCTCGCGGTCGCCATGCTCGAGGACCCCTTCCCGCAGGCGCGGGCCGAGGCCGCCCGCGTGCTGGCCTCCGAAGCCGATCCGGCGCGGGTCGCGCTGGTGCGGCAGTACGCCGGCGACGCCGACCCGTGGGCGCGCAGCCACGCCATGGTGGCCGCCGGTCGGATCGGCCGTCCGGCGCTCGCGGTGGCGCTGGGTGGCCTCCACGACGCGGTGCCGCTGGTCCGCCAGGCCGCGGCGTGGGCGGCCTGCCACGGCGGCGAGGAGGCCTTCGGCCCGATCGCGACGCTGCTCGGCAGCGAGCGCGATCAGGCGGTGCTCGAGGCCGCGCTCGCCAACCTGTGGCGCCTCGGCGAGCGCCCGTGGGAGGCCGAGGCGGCCCGCTTCGCCGGCCGCGACGAGCCCGGCCTGCGCCGGGCGGCGGCCGCCTCGCTTGCGCGGAGCCGCCGGCCGGAGCGGGCCGAGGCGTTGCGCAGGCTCGCCGGCGACGTCGAGCCGGTGATCCGGGCGACCGCGCTCGCCGGATTCGCCGACGGACCGGTCGACGAGGCCGACCGGCGCACGGTGCTGGCGGCGCTCGGCGACCCCGACTGGCGGGTGCAGGCCGCCGCCTGCCAGGTGCTCGCCGCTCGCCCCGAGATCGAGCTGCCCGCTCCTGCGGCCACCGCGCTCGTCGCGCTGTGGGCGGCCGAGCCGCCTCAGCTCGCGGTCGGCGCGCTGCGCGCGTCGGCCCGGCGGCCGTCGCTCGGCGAGGATGCCGCGCTGCTCGCGATCGCCCGCGGCGACGAGCCGTGGCTGGCGGCCGAGGCGCTCGCCGCCCTTGCCCGCCGCGGCTCGGCGACGGCCGCGGAGCTCGCCGCGCAGTGGATCGGTGACGGCGAGCTCTGGCGACGGCGCGCCGCGGCCGCGACGGCGCCGCTGCTGCCGGCCGAGGCGGCGGCTGCGATCGAGCGGCGGGCGGCCGGCGATCCCGAGCCGGCGGTGCGCCTCGCGTGGCTGGAAGCGCTCGACGGCGCCTCCGCTGCGAGCAGATCCGCGGCGCTGCGGGCGCTGCTCGGCCCCAAAGAGGACGCCGCGGTGCGGGCGCGCGCCGTGGAGCTGCTGCAGTCCGCCGGCGCGCTCCGGGATCCGGAGGCGGCGCTCGAGCTGTACCGCTCATGGAAGGGCGATGCCATGGCTGACGCCCGCGGCGCGGCGCTGGTCGCGGCGCTCGCCCTGTCGGCCGAGTCGCAGCGTCAGGCGGTGGTCGAGCTCGCGGCTGCCGACCCCGATCGGGCGGTCGGCGCGACGGTCGTCAACGAGGCGCGCCGCCTCGGGATGACGGCGTCGCTGCCGGCCGGCGAGCCCCGGCACGGCCGCGAGTGGTACCGCGAGCTCCTGCGCTGGATCGAGGTCCCCCGCTGGCTCGACGTGGTGACCGTGCGCGGCACCTTCCGGATCCGGCTCGAGCTCGCCGACGCGCCGGTCAGCTCGCGCGAGCTGTGGGAGCTCGCCGAGAGCGGCTTCTACGACGGCCTCACCATCCACCGGGTGGTGCCCAACTTCGTGGTCCAGGGCGGCGATCCCCGCGGCGACGGTTGGGGCGGTCCCGGCTTCGTCGCTCCCCGACGAGCCGAGCATCCGCCCCTTCGACTCGTGGCGGGTCGGCATCGCGACCTCGGGGCCACAGACCGGCGGCTGCCAGCTCTTCGTGACCCTGCTGCCTGCCGACCGGCTGACCGGCCACTACACCAACCTCGGCGAGGTCGTCGCCGGCCGCGAGGTCCTGACCCGCCTGCGGGTCGGCGACCGGATCGTCCGGGTCTCGACCGCGTCCGGGCCCGAGCCGCCGCGCCCGCCCCCGGTGCTGATGGGCCGTCTGACGTGGCCGCAGCTCTCCGGGCTCGACGGCTGGCAGGCCGAGCACGACGGCTACCTGCCGCGGCTCGACGCGGTGGCACGCCTGGCCTCCGCGGAGGGCAGCTACCGGGTGATCGCGGTGCTCGGGACCTGGTGCGAGGACTCCGCGCGGGAGCTGCCCCGGCTGCAGCGGGTGCTCGATGAGGTCGGCAGCGACCGCTTCGAGCTGGTGCTGGTCGGCGTCGACCGGACCAAGAAGGTCGGCGACGCCGAGGTGGCAGCGCTCCTGCCGGGCGGCTCGGTGATGGACCGGGTGCCCACGATCTTCGTGCTCGACGAGCTCGGAGCGGAGCTCGGCCGGGTCGTGGAGACCGCGGAGCGGCCGCTCGAGGAGCTCCTGACGGAGTTTCTGGCCCCGGTCGAGGGCTGGCCGTGATCGAGGTCGCCGTGACCTCGCCGCTGCCCGGGCGGGCCGAGGCGATGCTGGCCGGATCGCTTCGCACTGCGGGTGCACCGTGGCGCCGCGCTGACCGGCGAGGACGAGCTCGCCGCGTTCATCGGCACGGCCGCGGGCGCGGTCACCCTGCTCGCCAACCCGGTCAGCCGGAAAGTGCTCGAGAGCTGCCTCGAGCTCAGGGTCGTGGGCAATGTCGCGGTCGGCTACGACAACATCGACGTGGCGGCGGCCGCCGAGCGCGGGGTCTGGGTCACCAACACCCCGGACGTGCTCACCGAGGCCACCGCCGACCTGGCCTGGGCGCTGGTGCTGGCGGTCACCCGCCGCCTCGGCGAGGCCGAGGCCTACCTCCGGGAGGGCCGCTTCCGGGGCTGGGCGCTCGACCTGCTGCTCGGCAGCTGGGCTCCAGGGCAAGCGGATCGGGATCGTCGGCTACGGCCGGATCGGGCGGGCGGTGGCGCGGCGCGCTCTCGCCTCCGGGATGGAGGTGGCCTGCAGCGACCGCGCGCCGATCGGCGACGCCGTGCCGCCGGCGGTGCAGCTGCCGCTCGACGAGCTGCTCGCCACGAGCGCCGTCGTGTCGGTCCACGCGCCGCTCGAACGCCTCGACCCACCACCTGCTCGACGAACGGCGGCTGCGCCTGATGCCGCAGGGCGCGGTGCTCGTCAACACCGCCCGCGGGCCGCTGGTCGACGAGGCGGCGCTGGCGCGGGTGCTCGAGTCGGGGCACCTGGGAGGAGCCGGGCTCGACGTCTACGAGCACGAGCCGGCGGTCCATCCCGGGCTGCTCGGGCGGCACGACGTCGTGCTGCTGCCCCACGTCGGCTCGGCGACCCGCGAGACGCGCGCCGCGATGGCCGAGCTCGCCGCCGCGAACGTGGCGGCGGTGCTCGAGGGCGGCGAGCCCGCCGACCCCGGTGGTGCGGGGGAGGTGACCGCTTCCGCGCCCGCTGTCATCCTGAGCACCCCCAGGGCCCCGGGGGCCGACAAGGGACGGAAATAACTTCAGCGTAGCTACTTGGGCCCACAGGGACCCCAACCCAGCCGAGCGTAGCTATTTGGAGGCGAGTCACGAGCCGCCAGGCGAGCGACGAGTCGAAGCATCTCCCACCCCCACTGTCATGCTGAGCGAGCGGCCGCCGGCCGCGAGTCGAAGCATCCCCTCAACACACGAGCACCGTCCCGCGTGAGTTCGGGAGACCCTTCGACTCGGCCGCTTTGCGGCTGAGGGTGACGCGGGCCCTCGCTCAGGGCAGGCTCCTCGGGCTCGGAAGCGGAAGGGGAAGGGGAAGCGGGCGCGAAACGTCGGTGCGTGTGGCATTGTCGGCGCGCCAGCTTTGCTACAATCCGCACGGCGCAACGATGGAGTCTGGAACGCACTCCGAGCCCGTGATCCCCGAGCTGTCGGTGGTCATGCCGGCCCTCAACGAGGAGGAGGCGCTGCCGGTCGTGATCCCCGAGGCGGTGCAGGCCCTCGACGAGATCTGCGGCCGTTGGGAGCTCATCGTCGTCGACGACGGCTCGACCGACCGGACGCCGGAGATCCTCGAGGACTTCGCGGCCCGCGACGCGCGCATCCGCGCCTTCACGCAGTACGGCCACCTCGGCTACGGGCTCGCCATCCGGCGCGGCTTCGAGGCGGTTCGCTACATGGTGGTCTGCCTCACCGACTCCGACGGCCAGTTCGACCTGCGCGAGGCGGCCAAGCTCTACCCCTTCCTCAAGGACGCCGACATGGTCGGCGGCATTCGGGTCGGCCGCGAGGACACCTGGCTCCGGCGGCGGGTCTCGGCGACCTACAACCTCCTGCAGTCGCGCATCCTCGGCCTCGACGTGAAGGACGTCAACTGTGCCCTCAAGCTCTTCCGCAGCTCCTTCTTCTACATGATCGAGCTCTCCGAGGACGGCTTCCTGATCGATGCCGAGATCTACGCCCGCGCCCACCGCGCCGGGCTGCGCTGGGCCCAGGTCGGAGTGACCCACAGGCCGCGGGTCTACGGCGAGTCCAAGGTTCGCCTGTCGATCGCCTTCGGGACCCTGCTCAAGCTGTGGAAGCTGCGCCGCAGACTGTGATCGGCGGCGACGCCCGACCCGCGGCACCGCGGCCGGAGAGCGGCGGCGATGCCCGGGACCGTCGCTTCTTCATCGCCGTGCTGCTGGGGCTGGCCGCGCTCCATGTCGTGCTCGCCGCGGTGCTGCCGGTCTCCGGCGACGAGGCCTACTACTGGGACTGCTCGCGCCACGCCGAGTGGAGCAGCTTCGACCAGCCCAAGCTGGTGATCTGGGCGATGGTCCCGTTCCGCGCCGTGCTCGGTGAGACCCGGCTCGCGGTGCGCGCCCCGGCGATCGTCGCGAGCTTCGTGATCGGGCTGATGCTGCTGCCACTCGTGCGCCGTCTCGGCGGCGGTCCACGCCACGCGGCGCTCGCCTACCTCGCGCTCCATCTGACGCCGTTGATGTTCCTGGGCTCGTTCTACGCCTCCACCGACATCGCGATGGCAGCCGCGTACCTGGGCGCGACCTGGGCCGCGGTCGCCCTCGCCCAGGGGGAGCGGCGCGCCTGGTGGGGCTTCGGAATCGCGGCCGGCCTCGGCTTCCTCGCCAAGTTCCCCATCGTCACCGTGCTGCCGGCGGTGCTGCCGGCGGTCGTCCGCGGCCCCGCGAGGCAGCACCTGCGGACCGCGACTCCGTACCTGGCCGCGGCGCTCAGCTTCCTGCTGACGCTGCCGGTGTGGCTGTGGGCGGTCCAGCACGACTGGGACAACATCCGCTTCCAGCTCCAGGGCCGTCACACCGGGACCGGATTCACCCTCCGCTACCTGGGCGAGTATCTCGGCGCCATCGCTCTGCTGTTGACTCCGTTCCTGCTGGCCGCCTTCGCCGTCGTCTGGTGGCGGTCGCGGCGGCCCGCGCGACCGGACTGGCTGGCGGCGCGGGTCGCGGTGGCGACGCCGCTGCTGCTCTTCGCCGCGATCGGGCTGCGCACCCGGGTGTCTCCCCACTGGGGCACCACCGGCGTCATGGTCGCCGCCGCCCTGCTGGTGCTGGTCGCCTTTCGCGGTCGCACGGCCCTGGTGACCTGCGGCGCGGTCCTCGGGCTCGGCCTGTCGCTGGCCGCGGTCGCGATCGTGCTCTCGCCGGAGCGGCTGCTCGGAGTGGAGTGGAGCTACCGCGGGCAGCCGAACCGGATCTCGACCGGCGCCCTCGCCGAGCTGGTCGGCAACCGCGAGATCGTCGACCGGCTGGAGGCGCTGCGCCGGCCCGACGAGCTGGTCGCCTCCGAGAGCTACAGCGACGTCCACCTCTACGCCTTCCTGTCCGAGGGGAGGCTGCCGACCCGACTCGCCAACATCCGCGGCGGCAAGCATGGGCTGGCGTCGCTCTACTGGTACCGGCCCGAGGAGCTCGCGGGGCGCGACATGCTGTTCGTGACCGACCGGGAAGGCCAGGAGAAGGTGCTGCGCGGGCTCTTCGGGGAGGTTCGCGCCGAGCCGCCGATCGAGATCGTCCGCGGCGGCGACGTGGTGCGGACGGTCCTGCTCTACCGGTGCCGCAGCCTGCTGCGACCGGAGGGAGCGTTCACGCGGCTGGATTGACGCAAAGCGGGCCGAGCCACGGCCTCATTGCCTCACCGCCTCACTGCTTCGGGAACGGGGACCCTTCGACTCGCGGCGCGGTTGCGCCGCTCGCTCAGGGCAGGCTCCTCGGGCGCGGATGCGGGCGCGGGCGGGGGAAAGACCCTCTTCCGCATCCCCTTCCGCTTCCGAGCCCGATGCGAGGTTCTCGGCTAGGGAGCAGTCGGAAGCGGGCGCGGAAGGGGATGCGGCCCCTTATCACCTATCACGTATCACCTATCACTTCCTCGGAAGCGGGCACGGAGACGGGAACGGGAACGGGAACGGGATCGGGCGGGGACGGCCGCCCGTCCTCATCGTCGTCTTGGCGTTCTTCGCGCCTTCGCGGTTCAAGTGCCCGGCTGCCGCGGGCGCGGAAGCGGATGCGGGAGAGAGGGTGGCCCCAATCCCCTAGCCCCTATCCCCTGGTTCCGAGTGATATGCTGCCAGAGGATCACCTGGGAGCAGACCGGGCAATGAGGGAGGACGCCATGACCGAGGAGACGACTCCAAAGAAGAAGGGCCTCAGCACCTGGGCGTGGATCGGCATCGGCTGTGGGGTGCTGGTGGTGATCGTGGCTGTGGCGATGGTCGTCATCGGCTTGTTCGTGGTCAAGAAGGCCAAGGAGGTCGCCGGGGACTTCAAGGACAACCCCGAGATGGCGGCCGCGCGGCTGATCGTGAAGGTGAACCCGGAGCTCGAGGAGGTGTCCGCGGATGAGGAGGCGGGAACGATCACCGTCCGTCACACCAAGACCGGGGAGATCGTCACCGTCAGCATCCAGGACCTCAAGGAAGGCCGGATCAAGTTCACAACCGATGAAGGGGAGGTCAGCGTCGAAGCCACCGGCGACGGCGATGAGGGCACCTTCAGCGTCAGCCGCGGCGACGAGACCTGGAAGATGAGGACCGGCGTCGACACGACCGGAGAGATCCCGGCATGGGTGCCGGTCGTCGAGGGTGCCGAGATCGAAAGCCCGCACGTCGTCGAGAGCGAGGGCAAGCTCAGCGGTGGGTTCCAGCTCCGCTCGTCCGAGTCGGTGGACGCAACGGCCGAGTTCTACCGGGCGCGGCTCGAGGCCGACGGCTTCGAGGTCGCTGTCAACAGCTTCTCCATGGGGGAGGCCGACTCGGGCGCCGTGGTGACCGGCTCGAAGGACGACGGCCAGCGCAATGTGACCGCGATGATCCGCACCGACGAGGGCGCGACCCGAGTGGTGGTGTCGTACCAGGAAGGCGGGGGCGAGTAAGCCCCGGCCCGCGCCCCCTTCCTCCTTCGCTTCCGCGACCGACTTCCGCGCCCGCTTCCGGATCCTCCTCGATCGAGGGCTCGAGATCCGGGCTCGGAAGCGGAAGCGGGAAGCGGGGTTTGCCCCCCCGCCCGCGCCCGCATCCGCGCCCGCTTCCGATCGCTCGCGAGTCGAGGAACTGCGCATCGGGCTCGGAAGCGGACGCGGAAGCGGGGAGGAGCGGCCTGCTAGCCCTTTTCTGCCCGCTCCAGAATCGCCTCGGCCAGGGCGGTGAAGGCGCGGCCGACCGGTGACTGCGGCCGCTCGAGGACGACCGGCTTGCCGGTGTCGCCGCCCGCGGCGACGGCCGGGTCGATCGGGATCTCACCGAGGAAGGGCACCCCCAACGCCTCGGCGGTCCGGCGGCCGCCGCCCGATCCGAACACGGGCTCGATGTGGCCGCACTCCGGGCAGGTGTAGTGCGACATGTTCTCGATGATCCCGAGCACCGGAACCTCGAGCTTGCGGAACATGTGCAGGCTCTTGCGGGCGTCGATCAGGGCCACGTCCTGGGGAGTGGTGACGATGACCGCGCCCTCGAGCGGCACGTTCTGGCACAGGGTGAGGGCGACGTCGCCGGTGCCGGGCGGCAGATCGACGACCAGGTAGTCGAGCTCGCCCCACAGCACGTCGCCGACGAACTGCTCGAGCGCCTTCTGCAGCATCGGCCCGCGCCAGATCACCGGCTGGTCGGCATCGACGATGTAGCCGAAGGACATCACCTTGACGCCGCCCGCGGCCTCGACCGGGTGGATCTTGCCGGCGTCATCGCCGGTGGGTCCCTCGTCGGCGCCCATCATCAGCTGCTGCGATGGCCCGTAGATGTCGGCGTCGAGCAGCCCGACCGTGTGGCCCTGTCGCGCCAGCGCCAGGGCGAGGTTGGCGGCCACGGTCGACTTGCCGACGCCGCCTTTGCCCGAGGCGACCGCGATCACCCGCTCGACCCCCGGGATGAGGTGGGCCCATCCCTGGGGCTGCGGGGCGGCCTGGGAGGGGGCCGGCCCCTGCACGGTGGCGAGCAGGGTTTGCACCTTGACCTCGGCGGCCGCGACGCCGGGCAGCGCGTTCAGCTGGCGCTCGACCTCGCCGCGCAGGGTGTCGGCGATGCCGGGCCGCGAGGCCTCGACGGCCAACAGCACGCGCACCCGATCTCCCTCGACCTCGAGCTGGCGCACCGCCCCAGCCGACACCAGATCGCGGCTGCCGCTGGGGATGGGAATGGTGCTGAGCTTGCTCGAGGATGTCCTGCTCGGTCAGACCCATGGTGCGTCCTCCACCGTCGCGCGCGCGAGCGGCCTGCCAGTGTAACGGAGCCGCCGAGAAGGCAATCCCGCGGCCTCCGCATCCGTGCCCGCATCCGCGCCAGCTTCCGGGCACTTGAACCGCGAAGGCTCGAAGCGGAAGCGAAGATGAAGCGGGTCGGCCGTCCCCGTTACCGAAGCGGTGACAGCGAGGCAATGGCAGGGGGCAGTGGCCCGGCCCGCATCCGCGCCCGCTGTCATCCTGAGCGAGCCGCCGGTGAGGGCGGCGAGTCGAAGGACCTCCTCAGGCAACGCGGGTCGCCACAGTTCCATCGGGCGCGGAAGCGGGAGGGGAAGCGGGGATTGTCCCCTGGATCCCAGATCCCAGCCCCTGGTAGGGTGGGGCATGGGCGAGACGACGCGGGACGGGGTGCGCCTGCATTTCCTCGACGAGGGGCCGGGACAGCCCGTGCTGCTGGTCCACGGTCACACCCTCGATCTGAGGGTCTGGGACGGCCTGATCGAGGCGCTTCGCGCTGCGGGTCGGCGCCCGATCCGCTACGACCTTCGTGGCCACGGCCGCAGCGACCGGCCGGCCCGCGGCTACCACTGGGCCGACCACGCCGCCGACGCGGCCGCAGTGCTCGACGCGGCGGCAGTGGCCAGGGCGCCGGTGGTCGGCTACTCGATCGGTGGCGGCATCGCCCTCGAGATGGCGCTGACGATGCCCGGCCGCGTGTCCTCGCTGGTTCTGCTGTCGCCGGTGCTGCCGGATCGGGAGTACGAGCCCGAGTTCTTTGCGAGCCTGCGCGAGGTCGCCCGCGCCACGCGGCGCGACGGCATCCGGGCCGCCATGCTCGGGCCATGGCTGGAAAGCCCCCTCTGGCGGGGGTCGATCGCGATTCCGGGCGTCCGCGAGCGGCTCGCGGAGCTGGTCGCCGGCTTCCCCGGCGCCGAGTACCTTGCTGCCGAGCGCGACCACGTCGAGCGCGCCTGGACGGTGCCGGGCCGCCTGCCCGAGATTGCGGTTCCGACCCTGGTGGCGGCCGGCGAGCTCGAGCTGCCGGGCTTCAGGGCCTGGGCGGCAGCGATCGCCGAGGGGATCACCGGCTCACGGCTCGAGCTGCTGGCCGGCCTCGGCCACCTCCACCTCCTCGAGGACCCGGCGCTGGTGGCTCGTCTCATCCTGTCCCATCTGGGTGACGGGTAGGGCTGCGAGCCGACCCGCTTCCGCGCTTCCGCTTCCGCATCCGCGCCCGGATGTCGAGCTCGTCGATCAGGCGAGTCCGGAAGCGGGCACGGAACGGGCGGGCGCGGGACGACGGGACGGCGGTGGCGAGCCCTATCCCCCAGATCCCGATCCTAGCTGCCTCAGCTCCCGGCGTCAACCCAACTCGCGGGCGATGGTGGCGGCGAGCTGCTCGGCGAGCGCGTGGATCTCCGCCGCGTCCTCGCCCTCGATCATCACTCGCGCCAGCGCCTCGGTCCCCGAGTACCGCAGCAGCACCCGGCCGCGCCCCTGCAGCCTGGCCTCGGCGCCGATCAGCTCGCGGTGGACCGACGGTACGGTCTCGAAGGGAGCCTTGTGACGCACCGGCACGTTGATGAGCACCTGCGGGAAGCGCTCGAGGTCCGACAGGCCGGACAGCGGCAGGCTGCGCCGGACGGCGATGGCGAAGAGCTGGCTGCCGGTGAGCAGGCCGTCGCCGGAGACCCCGTGGTGGGCGCAGATGACGTGGCCCGACTGCTCGCCGCCGAGTGCAGCCTCGTGCTGGCGCATCGCCTGCCACACCCAGCGGTCGCCCACCGCGCAGCGGCGCAGCTCGACGCCGTCCGAACGCAACGCGCGCTCGAGCCCGAAGTTGCTCATGACGGTGGCCACCACCCGGTGGTGGGGGAGGCGATCGTCGGCGGCGAGCTGGCGCGCCCAGGCGAGCAGGATGTCGTCGCCATCCAGCACCTTGCCGGTCTCGTCGACCAGAATCGCGCGGTCGGCATCGCCGTCGAGGGCGAGCCCGCCGTCCGCCTGCTCGGCGAGCACCCGCTCGGCGAGCCGCGCCGGAGCGGTGGCGCCGAAGCCGGCGTTGATGTTGGTCCCGTCCGGCGCCGAAGCGATCGAGCTCACCTGCGCGCCGAGGCGGCCCAGCAGCTCCTCGGCAAGCCCGGACGCCGCTCCGTGGGCGGCGTCCACGACCAGCCGCAGTCCGGCCAGCGGCCTCTGCCCGTCGATCGCGGCAACCAGCGTTTGCAGGTAGAGCTCGGGCAGCGAGCGCTCGAGCGTCGGCAGCGCGGCATCGCCGGTGGTCAGGACCGACGCGATGCGGGCCTCGATCTGGCGCTCCGTGGCATCGGCCAGCTTCTCGCCGGAGGGCTCGAGGATCTTGATGCCGTTGTCACACGCGGGGTTGTGGGAAGCCGAGATGACGACCCCGGCGCCGTAGCCGCCGCCGCGCAGGAGCTGCGACACCGCGGGGGTCGGGAGCACGCCACCCCAGGTGATGCGGCCGCCGTGCGCCTGGAAGCTGCCGGCGAACCAGCGTGCCAGGGTCTCGGTCGAGGCGCGGGTGTCGCCCGCGAGGAGAATGGGCCGGCCGCTCCGCGCCCCGAGGAGCTCGGCGACCACGGCACCGAGCCGACGGACGGTGTCCTCGTCGAGCGGCGGTAGGAACGCTCGCCCGCGGATCCCGTCAGTGCCGAAGAGAGTGGTCATCAGACTCCCGGAGTCGCGTCACCTTTCCACAGGTCGGCCGGCAGCGTCAACCCCCGCCGGATCCCCTTCAGCGAGGCGCCGGGGTTGGGGCCGCCCGCGGCTCGACCTGAACGAGCACCTGGACCGGGACGGCCGACAGCAGGCGCAGCAGCGGGTCGGGCAGCACCGGCTGGACCGTGGCCTCGATGGGGCCGGTGGCGCCCTCCACCGAGATCGGCGTGGTCTCCACGAAGTCGACGCCGTCGAGGCGGCTCTCGGGGCCCTGGATGGCGACTTGCTCGGGCATCACCCGAACCGACGCGAGCACGAAGCCCGTCGCGGGGGTGCCCTCGACCACCGGACGCAGCGCCACGCTCAGGGTCTGCCGGCGCTCGAGCTCGAGCGAGATCGCGGCCGGCTCGACGCTCACCACCTCGACCTCGGGCGGCAATGGGATGTCGCTGGCGCTGATCGGGTAGGAGTTGGTGCCGGGCCGCGCGCTCGACAGGTCGAGCAGGACCTCCAGGGGCGCGCGCGGGTCGAGCGCTCGCGACAGCGGCCCGCGCAGCTGGACCGAGACCGTGTCCGGCACGCCCGAAACCAGCACCAGGTTGCTCGGGATGTTGACCAGGGTGAGCTGGGCGCGGACGCCGCGAACTGAAATCTCGCGCGTGCGCTGGGCGGACAGCACGTACCACAGCATGAAGGCGGCGAGCACCGACAGCAGGAAGAGCAGCGGGAAACGGGGCCGCAGCTTCACGAGTCGAGCTCCCGCCGGGGCCGCAGCTGGTAGAGGTGCTCGGCGAGCGCGTTGCGGAGCGTGGTCTCGTCGAGCGGTCGCAGCAGCTGCTGCTCGACGGCCAGCGAGATGATGCCTGTCTCCTCCGACACCACGATGACCAGCGCGTCGCTCTCCTCGGTCAGCCCGATGGCCGCGCGGTGGCGGCTGCCGAGCTCCGACGACAGCTCGTGCCGGGTCGTGAGCGGCAGGAAGCAGGAGGCCGCGGCGATGCGCTCGCCGCTGATAATCACCGCGCCGTCGTGCAGCGGGGTGCCCGGGATGAAGATGTTGAGCACCAGGTCGTAGGAAAAGCGGGACTCGAGCGGGATGCCGGTGTCGGCCCACACCGCGAGGGAGTCGTGCCGCTCGAGGGCGATCAGGGCGCCGATGCGCTTCGACGCCAGCGCCTGGACCGCCAGCGCGAGCTCGTTGATCATCACCGGTCCCTCGTCCTGCCCGCGGCCCCACGGGAACCACGCGGTCGAGCCGAAGGCCGAGAGCATCCGCCGGAACTCCTGCTGGAAGAGCACGATGATGGCGATCGGCAGGACCGCGAGCAGGTAGCCGAGAATGGTCGACAGGGTGATCAGCTTGAGGCTCGAGGCCACCAGGTAGAGGCCGGCGATGGCCAGGATCCCCCACAGCATCTGCATGGCGCGGCTGCCCCGCAGCAGCGCCAGCAGGGTGTAGATCAGCAGCGCCACGGTCAGGATGTCGACGACATCGGCGAGGCCGACCTTGAGCTCGGTGAGCGAGCGCAGGAGGCCGATCAGCCAGTTCACGTCGCCGCCTCGCGCAGCCGGCACGCGACCTCGAGGAAGTGCCGCGTCGGCTCCGGGTCGTGGACCCGGACCACCACCCGCTCCAGGCCGACGGCGGGGATGAGCGCGGCCAGGCTCCCGGCCAGCCGGCCGTCGACCCCGGCCCCGGTGAGCCGTCCCAGGAAGGACTTGCGCGACGCGCCGACGACCACCGGATGACCGAGCCCGGCCAGCTCCGGCAGCGCGGCCAGCAGCCTCAGGTTGCCGTCGACGTCCTTGCCGAAGCCGATGCCGGGATCGACCCACACCCGGTCAGCGGGGATCCCGGCCGCGACCGCTGCCGCGGTGCGCCGGGCGAGGAAGTCGCGCACCTCGGCGACCACGTCGCGGTAGCCGGTGTCGAGCTGCATGCTCGCCGGCGTCCCGCGCATGTGCATGAGCACGATGGCGGCGCCCCGCCGTGCGATCAGCTCGAGCATCCTCCCGTCGCCGGCGGCGCTGACGTCGTTGACCAGGTCGGCGCCGGCCTCGAGCGCGGCTGCCGCCACCTCGGGCTTGGAGGTGTCGACCGAGATCGCGAGGTCGGGATGGCGCCGGCGCAGCTCCGCCACCATGGGCACCACCCGCCGTTGCTCCTCGGCGGCCGCGACCGGCGCGGCGCCGGGCCGGGTCGACTCGCCGCCGATGTCGATGATGTCGGCGCCGCCGGCGACCAGCAGCTCGGCGTGCTGAAGCCCCGCTTCGTCGTCCAGATAGCGGCCGCCGTCGGAGAACGAGTCGGGCGTACGGTTGAGGACGGCCATCACGACCGGCAGCCGGCGCGGCCAGAGGGCGCCGAGCCGTTCCATGCCGGGCTGCGGGAGGGCTCCCGTGTGTCCGCCGTTCACGCCGATTCCGCCACCTCCGGGGTCGAGCGCTGCCGCTTGCGCTGCAGCAGCTCGGCGTCGAGCGTGCTGTGGTCGTTGATGATCTCGTAGATGGTGTCGCCGTCGAGCACCTCGTGCTCGAGGAGCGCCTGGGCGATCGCCTCGAGCGATTCCCGGTTGTTCTCCAGGTAGTGGCGGGCGCCGGCGTACGCGTCATTGACGAAGTTTCGGATCTCGTCGTCGATCTGGACCGCGGTCGCCTCCGAGTAGTCCTGGTGGCGGGCGAACTCCTTGCCGAGGAAGATCGACTCCTCGCGCTTGCCGAAGGTCAGCGGACCCATCCGCTCGCTCATGCCCCACTCGCACACCATCTTGCGGGCGAGCTCGGTGCAGCGTTCGAGGTCGTTGCCGGCGCCGGTCGTCATCCGCTCCGAGCCGAACACGATCTCCTCGGCGATCCGCCCGCCCATCAGGACGCGCAGGTTGGCCTCGAGGTAGCTGCGCGAGTAGGTGTAGCGATCCTCGAGCGGCAGCTGCTGGGTCAGCCCGAGGGCCATGCCGCGCGGGATGATGGTGACCTTGTGCAGGGGGTCGGCCTCCGGCACCAGCACGGCGACCAGCGCGTGCCCGGCCTCGTGGTAGGCGGTGATCCGCTTCTCCTCCTCGGACATGACGAGCGACCGGCGCTCCGATCCCATCATGACCTTGTCCTTGGCGAACTCGAAGTCCGCCATCTCGACCTTCATCTTGTTGAAGCGAGCCGCCCGCAGGGCGGCCTCGTTGACCAGGTTCGCGAGGTCGGCGCCCGAGAAGCCCGGGGTCGAGCGGGCGAGCACCGCCAGGTCGACGTCGGAGGCCTGCGGGATCTTGGTGGTGTGGACCTTGAGGATGCCCTCCCGGCCCTTGACGTCGGGGGCGTTGACCACGATCCGGCGGTCGAATCGGCCCGGGCGGAGCAGCGCCGGGTCGAGCACGTCGGGCCGGTTGGTCGCCGAGATCAGGATCACGCCCTCGTTGGACTCGAAGCCGTCCATCTCGACCAGCAGCGCGTTGAGGGTCTGCTCGCGCTCGTCGTGGCCGCCGCCGAGCCCGGCCCCGCGATGGCGGCCGACGGCGTCGATCTCGTCGATGAAGACGATGCACGGCGCGTTCTTCTTGCCCTGCTCGAAGAGGTCGCGGACCCGGGAGGCGCCGACGCCGACGAACATCTCGACGAAGTCCGAGCCCGAGATCGAGAAGAACGGCACATCGGCCTCGCCGGCCACGGCGCGCGCGAGCAGGGTCTTGCCGGTTCCGGGCGGCCCCATCAGCAGCACGCCCTTGGGGATCTTGCCCCCGAGCCGCTGGAACTTCTTGGGGTCCTTGAGGAAGTCGATGATCTCCTCGAGCTCCTCCTTGGCCTCGTTCACGCCGGCCACGTCGGTGAAGGTCATCTTCTTCTGGTCAGGGGTCAGGAGCTTGGCCTTCGACTTGCCGAAGGACATCGCCTTGGTCCCGCCGGCCTGCATCTGCCGGAAGAACACGAACCACAGCCCGACCAGGATCAGCAGCGGAGCCCACGACAGCAGGGCTGTCAGAAGCCGCCCGTCGGTGGGCTTCTCCACCTTGATCTCGATCTTCTGCTCGCGCAGCTCCCCGATCAGGTCGTCGTACCCGGGGTTGGTGGTGTAGTGGTCGTAGCGGGGGGTCGGCCCGGCGTCCTCGCTGCCAGCGGTCTTGATGTGGATCTCCGCGCCCTTGATCAGCACCTTGCTGACCTGGCCCTGGGCGACCCTGTCCAGGAAGTCGGAAAACGCGATCTCCCGACTGGTCGAGGAGTACCCACGCAGGACGGAGAACATGAGCAATACCCCGACCAGGATGACCAGCCACATCAGCACGGTTCGGACAGTCTGATTCACGCTGTCGCTGCCTCCACGCCCCGCGGTCGCGGCCGCCGGCGCACCTCAGGGAACCCAATGCCGCCAGGGCTTCTTCCCCTGCTCGACGGGCGCCCTCTGACGCTCCGCTTCACACTCGCTCGATGACGCACAGCTCGGGTCGGTTGGTGAACTTCCCCCACTCGAGGCCCAGCCCGTACCCAACCAGGTAGCCGTCCGTGTCGTCCCGGAAAACGGCATACTTGGCGGGCAGGTTGACGCTGCGCAGGTGGGGGCGGTCGACCAGCGCCACGACCTCGATCGACGCCGGGTGCTGCTGACTGAGATGGGTGATCAGGTAGTTCTCGGTCACTCCGCTGTGGCAGACGTCCTTGAGGACCAGAACGTGACGACCCGAGACCTCGATGTGGGTGGCAAAGGTGAGGTGGACGATCTCGCCACGGTCCTCATGGGACACCGTGACGTCGACGAACTCGTAGTCCACCGGGCCGCGGATCAACCGTGCCAGGTCGGCAAGCAGGAAGGCCGCACCCTTGAGAATCCCGACCAGGATGAGCTTCTTGCCCTGGTAGTCGTCCGAGATCCGGGTGGCGACGTCGTTCAGCCGCTGCCGGATTTCGTCGGCCGTGAGGACGACCCGGGGCTCATCCATCCGTCAGCACCTCCACCAGCAGGGCCCCGGACGAGGTCCCCTGCCAGACGCCTGGAATCCACGCAATTCTAGCATTTTCACACAGTAGCGGCCAGCCGGGGCGGAGGTGCCTGGGGGCCACCCGAGCGATCAGGCGGGAGGCGCCGGCGGTGCCGACGCCGGTCGCCACCGAGTCGCCAGGACGCGCCGTCCGAACCGTCAGCCGGGAGGAGCCGGCGGCGCGCCAGTGCCAGCGGGCGCCGGGGGAGGGTGCCGCGTCGCGGGTCAGCCGGACCCGCCAGCCCGGGATCGACAGCTCGATGACGCCGCCCTCGTCGAGCCGGTGCTCGTAGGGCTCCGGCGGCGACGGCGGCTCGAGCCACAATCGTCCGCCCGCCAGGCGCAGCCGCCAGCGGTCGGCCAGGGTCACCGAGCGCGGCGCGAGCTCCTCGACGAGGCGATGGAGCAGCTCGATCTGGCGCCGGGTCACCCGGCCGATGCCGGTGCGAGCCGCCTGGGCGTGGAGCCAGCGCGAGCGCAGCGGACGAGCGAGGGCTCGCAGCGCGGCGATGGGAACGCCGCCGTCGGGCGCCCAGGGACGGATCCATGCCGCCGCCTGCTCCAGCTCGGCCGCGAACAGGGCCTCATCCGCGGCGAGCGCGTCGGCGAGGTGGACCAGGTGGTCGTCGATGCGCGGCGAGCTCCGGCGCAGCTCGGGGAGCACGACGTGGCGGACCCGGTTGCGGAGGTGGCCAAGGTCGGCGTTGGAGCTGTCCTCGATCCAGGGGATGCGGTTGGCCTGCAGCCAGCCGACGATCTCGAGCCGGCGCCACGGCAGCAGCGGCCGGAAGACCCCGGCGTCGGTGGCGGCCGCGATCCCGGCGAGCGCGCGCGTCCCGGCGCCGCGCAGCAGCTGCATGATGACCCCTTCCGCGATGTCGTCGCGGTGGTGTGCGGTGGCCACCGCGCCGATGGAGCACTGCGCGGCCAGCTCGAGCAGCGCACGGTAGCGAAGGCGGCGCCAGGCGGCTTCGCGGCCCTCGCGGGGGGCCAGCTCGACGGCAAGCCGGAGCAGGTGGAACGGGATCACGAGGCGCTCGCAGAGCTCACGGCAGAACGCGGCGTCGCGATCGGCCTCAGCGCGCCGCGCTCCGTGGTGGACGTGGGCCGCCTCGAGCTCGATGCCGAGCGACGGGTCGGCGAGGAGGTGGAGCAGGGCAACCGAGTCCGCGCCCCCCGACAGCGCCACCAGGACTCGAGACCCCATCAAATTCGGGAAGGCCCGCTGAACGTGGGTGACGAAATCCTTCGCTTCCACGACCCGAATGCTATCAGCGAAGCAGCTCGGCCTCCCGAAACTGCGGTTTCGGGAGGCCGAGTTGGTGGCGGTGGGTGGAGTTGAACCACCGACACAGGGCTTATGAGACCCCTGCTCTGCCTCTGAGCTACACCGCCGGGCAAAATACTCTACTTCGCGGCGAGCGGAGGTGTCAATCGAAGTATACTTCTCGGGTGGTCGAGGAACGCGGCAGGGCTCGCCGGCAGTGTCCGAGGTGCGGGCGCGAGGTGATGTCCTTCCAGCTCCGGGACTGCTCGATCTGCCGGACGCAGTTCTGCCAGAATTGCGGCGTGCGGGACTTCGGGCGCGAGTTCTGCAGCGATCGCTGTCGCGCGATGTTCTTCTTCGGCAACGGTGACGAGGAGCCAGCAGAGGATGAGTAGGTAAGCGGTGGGACGGCTGAGTGACGAACTGCTGAAGCGGGCGCAGGCCTTGCCTGGCCTGCGCTCGGGCTTCGAGCGCTCCGTGGTGGCGTCGAAGGCGCAGGGCGCGCGGGTCTACGACGCCGACAACGTCGGCTACATCGACTACCAGGGCGGGGGCGGCTCGGCCATCGTCGGCTTCGCGAACCAGTTCGTGCTCGACGCGGTCCGCAAGGTCCTCGGCAACGGGGTCCCGGACGGCTTCCACGTGCCCCAGGAGGTGGACCTGGCCGAGGCGCTCGGCAAGGCCCTGCCGTGGGTCGGCAACTGGTGGCTGTGCCGGACCCAGGATGAAGCCACCTACCAGCTGCTGAACTGGGCCCGCGAGACCACCGGCAAGCCCGGGATCCTGATGCTCGATGGCGGCGCCAGGGTCAGGGTCGCCGTGGCCGCCACGGACTCGACGAGCGTCACGATCCGCGAGGTCGCGGGATGGCAGGTCGAGCGCATCGAGCGGGAGCTGGCGTCAGGGGCTGGGCGTCTTGCCGCGCTCTTGGTCGACCCGCTGATGAGCCGCGCCGGAGTGATCCCCGCCCCGGACGGTGTCCTCGCCCGCCTCGCGGAGGCGTGCCGCGAGCACGGGGTGCTGCTGCTCTTCGACGAGCGGATCTCCGGCTTCCGGGTCCACCGCGGCGGCATCCAGGCGCTGAGCGGCGTGACGCCGGACGCGGCGGTGTACGGGGGCGCGCTCGGCGGCGGCTTCCCGATCGGCGTGGTCGGCTTCCGCAGCGGCGTTGACGAGCCGGTGCAGAAGGGCGACGGCCGGATGCCGACGCCCCACCCGGTGTCGTTGGCTGCCGCCGAGGCGGTCCTGTCGATCCTCAGGAACGAGGCCCACTACGAGCGGATCGAGGAGCGGGCGATCCAGCTGGCGACCGGCATCGAAGGCCTGGCAAGCCGCTTCTCGCGCCCCATGATCGTCAACCGCGTGGGGTCGGTGTTTGCGCTCTACATGAGCTCGAAACCGGTGACGAGCTGCAGGCTTGCGCAGCGCGCCGACGCCACGACCTACTGGCGCTTCGCCGAGGGGCTGCGGGTCGAGGGGATCCTGCTGCCGCGGCAGCCCGGCGGCGCGGCCTTCCTGTCGAGCGCGCACGGCGCGAAGGACGTCGAGGAGACGCTGGCGGCATGCGAGCGGGTGCTGATGCGGCTCCATCAGGAAGACCTCCCCTGAGCGATGAGCAGCCGCATGCAGCCTGAGCCGACCGGCGGCGCAGCCGAGCGCACCGCGCTGGTGGCGCTGGTCAGCGGCGGCACGCTCCGACGCGTCGTGGAGGAGCATCTCGACGAGCTCGAGCGGCTGATCGACACCGCCGGCGGCTCGGTCGTGGTGCGCGAGATCCAGGAGCGGCCGGCGCCGGACCCGGCGACGGTGGTCGGCTCGGGTTTCCTCGAGCGTCTCGCCGGGCGCTGCGGCGACGAGCGGGTCGAGGTGGTGGTCTTCGACGAGGACCTGACCGCCTCGCAGGTCCGCAACATCGAGCGCGCGCTGCCGGCCAGCGTCAAGGTGCTGGACCGCGCGGCCGTGATCCTCGACATCTTCGCCCAGCGGGCGCGCAGCCGGGAGGCCCAGACCCAGGTCGAGCTGGCCCAGCTCAGCTACCTGCTGCCGCGCCTGACCCGGCGCTGGCGCCACCTCTCCCGGCAGGCCGGCGGCATCGGCACCCGCGGAGTCGGCGAGACCCAGCTCGAGATCGACCGCCGCCTGATCTCGCGCCGGATCGCTCAGCTCAGGGACAAGCTCGAGGGCATCGAGCGCGACCGGCGCCACCGGCGGCAGGGCCGCAGTGAGCTGCCGGCGATCGCGCTGGTCGGCTACACCAACGCCGGCAAGTCCTCGCTGTTCCGCGCGCTCACCCGCAGCGAGGTGCTGGTCGAGGACCGGCTGTTCGCGACGCTCGATCCCAGGGCGCGCCGCGTCGCCCTCGGCGACGGCGTGGTGGCCATCCTCACCGACACCGTCGGCTTCATCCGCAAGCTGCCCCACCATCTGGTCGCTCCCTTCCGCTCGACCCTCGAGGAGGCCACCGAGGCCGACCTCGTGCTTCACGTGGTGGACGTCGCGCACCCGAGCTGGGAGGAGCAGCTCGCGGTCGGCGACGAGGTGCTCGAGGGGCTCGGCGTCGAGCGCGAGCGAACCCTCGTCGTGCTCAACAAGGTCGACCTGCTGCCTGGCCTCCGGCCGACCTGGCTGCCGGCCGGGCGCCCGTCGGTCGCGGTCTCGGCGACCACCGGGCACGGGCTCGACGAGCTCGTTCGACTCGTTCGCCAGGAGCTGCTCAACGCCCCCGGGGTCACCTTTCTCAGGGTCCCCCTCGACCAGGCCGACGCGGTGCAGCGTGCGGTTCGCCTGCCGCACCTTCTGGCCCAGCGATTCGACGACCGAGCGCTCGAGCTGGCGATGCGCGTCAACGGCCGCCAGCTGAGCGCGGCCGGCCTCGACGCCTTCAAGGTGGACTCGTGGGCGTCGGCGGACTCTGACGGAGGCGGCTGATGCCGGTGTACGAGTTCCTGTGCCCGCGCTGCAATCGGATCTTCAGCTTCCACTCCTTCCGGGTCGAGACGGCCCGCGTCCCGCGCTGCCCGAAGTGCGGCGCCGAGAACCTCCACCGGGTGCCGTCGCGATTCGGAGTCGCCGCCGCGCCGAAGACGGCGAAACCCGGCGGCGGCGAGGCCGCGGACGGCGGCGAGGACCCGCGCCTGGAGCGCGAGATGATGCGCTTCGCGGCCGAGCTCGAGGGGATGGACGAGGGCGATCCCCGGCAGATGGCCGCGGCGGTCCGCCGGATGACCGAGCTGGCCGGTGAGCCGATCACTCCGGCCATGGAGGAGATGATCCGGCGCCTCGAGGCCGGCGAGGATCCCGATCGCATCGAGGAGGAGCTCGGCGACGCCCTCGCGGAGGAGATGGGTGGTGAGGGAGGGCCCGGTGACACGGCGCCCACCCGGGATGATGGAATCTATCCGATGTAGCCTCCTCCCGCCCGCCGTCCCGGCTTGCGGTCTGTGAATCGCGAATCGCCAGGGGGCGGCGGCATCGTTCCCGATCCCGTTCCCGTCCCCGTACCCGGATGTGGTCACACGACCGTCGCCGCCCGCGCACACCTTCTCATGAATCGTCCCAAAGAAAGCGGCCGGGATCGTCTCGGGAACGGGGACGGGAACGGGTACGGGGACGACATCCGGCGTTGTAGGGTAGCCATCCTGGCTGCCCGCGGAAGCGGAAGCGGGCGGGTGGTCCACTGCCTCACTGCCTCACTGCCGAGCCACGAGGGCGACGGGATCGGGCGGAACGGGAACGGGCGCTGGCGGCCCTAACCCCTTGCCCCTAGCCGCTCCCCACGACCTCGCGTGCGGTGCGCAGCGCGTCCGGACCGAGCCACGCCAGGAAGAACGCGAGCAGGGCCCACGACATGAGGCCGTAGATCAGCTCGAAGGCCGGCGTCGCGAGGTGGAGGCACCACAGGCCGAGGTTGATCGCCAGCCAGCCCGCGGTCGGCAGCCAGCGGCCGCGGCCGATCGGGATCAGCAGCAGCATCACCCAGTAGTAGCAGGTCAACACGACGACCGCGAAGGCGACGGCCACGCCGAGCACCGCCGCCTGGTCGCGCGGCCACCGCCACGCCGCGGCCGCCGTGACCAGCAGCAGGACGGCGGTGGCGGCGAGCAGCGCCGGCCGGCGCTCCGTCTGCAGCCGGTTCATCTTGCCCTGCCACAGCAGCCACGGCTCGGGGAGGTTCCAGCGCACATCGTCCCGGCGCATGGTGGCCGCGTCGTAGAGCACCACGTTGGTGAGTCCGACGTTGTTGGTCAGCCAGGTCCCGTGGTGTTTCTCGAGGTTGTGCAGGAACTGAGGCCACGCGTCGGCGCCCGCGCCCACGAGGCCCCCTGCCAGCAGGCACAGCGCGACGCCGAGGGCGAAGCCGCCGAGGAGCCGCCACATCCAGCCCACCGGCCGGCGGGCGACGAGCTCGCGCAGGGCCACCACCGCCGGCCCCACGAGGAAACCGGCGGGGAAGACCCGTACCATCGCGGCGTAGGCGAAGAGGGCGCCGGCGGCCAGGTGGCGCTCGCGCCGGATCAGGCACACCCCGAGGCCGATCGCGGCCAGCCAGTCCTGGCGCAGGAAGGCGCCGCCGACCCAGTCGAAGCGCCACGGGTAGCCGACCCCGAACACGATCAGCGCCAGGCAGCCGATGCGGCTGCCGTAGGTCCGGAACACCATCCAGAACATGGCCGCGAGCAGTAGCGGGTCGATCCAGGCAAGGGCGGCCAGCGAGTCGTCGCCGGCAGCGACCCAGCGCGAGAACAGCCGGGCGGTGAAGGTCCACGTCGGGGTCGGGTTGTAGCCGTGGTCCTTGCGGATCTTCTCGATGTAGTCGTAGCTGTTGGCGGTCAGGAAGTAGCGGGTGTCGGCGACGAAGGATTGCCAGCGTTGCGGCTCGAAGCGCGCCTTGACCTCGCGGGTGTGGTTGTCGAGGCCCCGCGCCGGAACCACCTCGTTGGTGCGCAGGTCGCGGACGTGGGTCTGCACCGGGTGGCCGAGACCGAGCTCGCGCTCGGCGGCCAGGGTCGCGACGTAGAGCCCGTCGTAGTGCAGCTCGGGGAAGTACTTGGAGCCGAGAAAGTAGTGGAGCTGCTCCCAGTGATGGATGCCGGAGCGGCCGTGGAAACGGCCGAAGTTCGGCCAGGCGAGCACCGCGGCCACCGCGACCAGCGTCAGCAGGCGGCCGGCGCGCTCCGGGGCGAGCTTCCCAGGCCTGAGGTGCCGCCACGCCACCGCGACCAGGGCGAGCAGGGTCAGGCCGCCCTTGATGAGGACCTCGGTGGTGACGTCCATGGGCGAACTCTAGCAGCAGGCGTCAGTGAACAGCTACCGAGGGCTGGTCGCTCACCCTCATCCGCGCCCGCTCTTGTCACGGCAAGCCCGTAGGACGAAGCCGGATCCGTTCCCGTTCCCGTTCCCGGAAATGGTGAAGCTCGCGCGTGCACCCCCCCGACGGGCTCGGCTTGAAGCGGTGCGTTTGGTGACTTCAACTGTGGTCCCATCCGGGTACGGGAACGGGAAGGGGAACGGGAACGACCCCGCAAGGATCGGGCGGAGTGCCGAATGCGCTCAGGCGGCGACGGCGGCGTTCGCCTGCGGCCGGCGCAGCGTGATGAGGTCGATCTCGGGAGGTGCTCCGACCCGCAGCGGCACCGCGCCGACGCCGATGCCGCGCGATACGTACAGGGTGCTGTCGCCCTCGACGTAGGGACCCGCCACGTAGCGCGTGTAGACCCGCGCAGGGTTGATGTTCCGGGTCGGCAGGGCAATCTGCCCGCCGTGGGTGTGACCCGCGAGCGTGAGCTCCGCGCCCCAGGCCCGCGCCGCGTCCCAGCCCTGCGGCTGGTGGCAGAGCAGCAGCCGGAAGGCTCCGCGGTGCCGGCCCAGGACGGAGAAGTCGGGGCCGCGCCCGGGCGGGGCCAGCAGATCGTCGATGCCGATCAGCGCGAGCCGGTCGCCCCGGCGCTCGAGCACGACCGCGCGATTGACGAGCGGTGTGATGCCGGCTGCCTCGAGGGTCCAGATCGCGCGCCGGGGAGAGACGCGGTAGTCGTGGTTGCCGAGGACGCCGTACACCCCGAGCGGGGCCGTGATGCCCGAAAAGCCGCGCACGAAGAGCTCGGCGTCGATCCGCCGCCGATCGAGCTGGTCGCCGGTGAAGACGACGAGGTCGGCCGGCAGCGAGCCGGCGAGATCGCGGATCCGGAGCATCCGGTCGACCGACATGTAGGCGCCGGCGTGGACGTCGGAGATCTGCAGCACGCGCAGGCCGTCCCACTGTGGCGGCAGGGAGGGCAGGTCGAGGGTGATCGCGCGGAGTCCCGGGAGGCTCTGCGTAGACGCGTAGCCAACGCTCGACACGCCGAGCGAGCCGGCGGCGAAAATGGACGCGCGTTCGAGAAACTTCCGGCGGGTCAGCACCAATGCGACTCCCTCTGGGGCCGCGGCCGCCTCGGGGGAGCCACGGATCGATCCGGTAGTCTAACACCCGGCGGCTCCGGCCTATTCTGGCGGCGTCGCACGGTGTGACCGGGCCCACGTGAACGCCCCCTGTGGCGCAAAACCGACCAGGAAGTACAATGTCGCGCCGAGCGCATCGAAGCCCGAGGAGTCGCCAATGACCGATCCCGTTGCCGCGCCGCAGCCGTCGCCGCGCTACCGCTGGGCGGTGCTGGTGATGATCAGCCTCGCCATGTTCGGGAACTATTACGTCTACGACTCGATCGCGCCGATCGCGGACATGCTCAAGACGGACCTCGGCTTCTCCGACGAAAACATCGGCCAGCTCTACTCCGTGTACAGCATCGCGGCGGTGCTGGTGCTGCTGGCTGGGGGTGTCGTCATCGACCGCTTCGGGACGGTGAAGTCGACCATCCTGTTCGGCGCCATCTGCACGTTTGCCGCCGCTCTCATCGCCGTCACCTCCGACCTCAACGTCATGCTGGTGTCGCGTTTCCTGCTCGGCCTCGGCTCCGAGCCGCTGATCGTCGCCATCACGACGGCGCTCGCCAAGTGGTTCAAGGGCCGCGAACTCAGCTTCGCCTTCGGCCTCAACCTGACCATCGCCCGGCTCGGATCGGTGGCCGCGGACTGGTCGCCGACCTGGGCGCGCTTCGCCTACGACGACTGGCAGGCCCCACTGGTCGTGGCGGCGGTGATCGGGACGCTGTGCCTGATCTCGCCGCTCGGCTACGGCGCTCTCGAGAAGATCGCGGCGCGACGCTACGGCCTCGGCAAGGCCGGCCAGATCGACAAGCTCGTCCTGTCGGACCTGTTTCGTTTCAATGCCTCGTTCTGGATGGTGGTCGCCCTGTGCGTGACCTTCTACTCGGCGATCTTTCCCTTCCGCAGCTTCTCCATCAAGTTCTTCATCGAGGCCTGGGAGCTGACGCGGCAGGCCGCCGGCCAGTACAACAGCGTGCTGCCGCTCGCCGCCATGTTCGCCACTCCGCTGTTCGGCCTGCTGGTGGACAAGCTCGGCAAGCGGGCCCTGTTCATGGTCGCCGGCTCCTTCCTGCTGATGCCGGTCTATCTGATGATGGCCTACAAGGTCCCGCCGCTGCTGGGCGTGCCGATCGCCATGATGGGCGTGGCCTTCTCGATGATCCCGGCGGTGATGTGGCCGTCGGTCGCCTACATCGTCGAGGAGCGCCGGCTCGGCACCGCCTACGCCGTCATGACCCTGGTCCAGCAGATCGGCGTTGCGGCGATGAACTGGCTGATCGGCCGCACCAACGATGCCTTCGGCGCCTCGACGGCGAACCCGGCCGGCTACGTCCCGATGATGTGGATCTTCAGCGTCCTCGGCTTTCTGGCGCATTGGCCTTCGCCATCCTGCTGCGGCGGCAGGAGACCGGTCCACACGCGCACGGCCTGGAGACGATCACCGCCGGCTCGAAGGGCTGAGCCCGCGTCGGAGTTGCGCGGACCGTCGGGACGGTCTCGGTCCGCGCCGCTCCCTCAGGGGCGGATCCCTCGGTCGTGGTGCCGAAGCGCCACTCCCTCGGGATGAACAGCGAGCCGTCCAGCGGCTCGCTGTTCACTTCTTGAACAGGGCGTGGAACGCGGCCCGCGCGTCCCGAGGGGCCTCGGGCTCCGCCGACCGGAGATCGCGCACCGCCTTCGGCTGGAAGAGCTCGCAGCGGTTCGCCTTGGTCTTGTTCTCGATGCGCTTGAGAATCGTCTTTCGGCACTCGAAGCGCGCCGAGGTGTCGAAGAAGGTGCAGTTGGTGCAGGTGTGGAGAGGCTTGCCGCAGCCCGGGCAGGCGCGGTCCGGCGCCACCGTCGCGTGCTTCATGGTGTGGCCGCAAAGGGCGCACTTGAAAACGACCTCGGTGGGAGCGCCGACCCCGCGGCCGCGCGGTGCGCCCTCGAGCCGGGGCTGGCCGCGCTCATCGCTCTGGGGCGGGCGTTGCTGGCGGTCGCGGTCCCGGTCGCGATCGCGGTCGTCGTCCTGGTAGCCCCGATGGCGGTACTTGCGGTCACCCATGATCTTCTCCAGGTCCCATTCTATCCCGTCTCCGTGCCCGGGGGCCTGCCTTGAGCGAGCGGCGCAACAGCGCCGCGAGTCGAAAGGTCCCCATGGTCGCACGGGTGACATTCCGGCCGCGAGGATGCCTGTCGCTTGAGGAGATCCTTCGACTCGCCGCCCTGGCGTGCGGCTCGCTCAGGATGACCGACCGCGACGGGCCTACTGCGCTCCCCCCGTCCAGGAAGGGGAGTGGTTCTTCCCCTCGGAGGTCAGCTGGTGCGGGACGCCGTCGGCGTCGGTGGTGAAGATCTGCGGCCGTCCGGTGCGGTCCGAGGAGAAGGCCAGCATCGACCCGTCCGGTGAGAACACCGGTGACTCGTTGTTTCCCGGCCCGGGAAGCACCTGGCGGGCCGCGGTGACGGAGTCGATGGTGGCGAGCTGGAAGCTCCGGTTCTCCCTCGTCGTGCACGCGATCCTGGTGCCGTCCGGCGACCACGCCGCCTCGTCATGGAAGTTGCCGTCGAAGGTCAGCTGGCGCACGTTGCTGCCGTCGGAGTCCATGAGGAAGATCTGCGGCGATCCTGCGCGTGCCGACGTGAAGGCGATCTGGCGGCCATTCGGCGCCCACGCCGGTTGGGTGTCGATGCCGCGCGCGGTGGTCAGCCGGCGCGCTGTGCCGCCCTGCGTGGAGATGGCGTAGATGTCGGTGTTGCCGTCGACGCTCGAGGCGAAGGCGACCTGGCCGCCGTCGGGTGAGAAGCTGGCGGACGAGTTGACGCCACCCTGGCTCCACAGCTGCCGGAGGTAGCCTTCCTGCGGGATCAGCTCGAACAGCGCCGGCGTGCCTCGCAAGAAGGAGGTGAAGATGAGCCTGCTGCCGTCGGGAGCCCAGGCCGGGCCGAGGGCGATCGAGCCGTGTTTGGTGAGCTGCTTGGGGTTGGAGCCGTTCCAGTCCATGACCCACAGCTCGCTCGACCCCGAGCGGTCGGAGATGAACGCGATTCGGGACAGGAAAGGGCCGGGCCGGCCGGTGAAAACCTGCACCAGGTCGTTGGCCATGGTGTGCGCCACCAGCGCCGCCGCCGACACCCCGGCACGGTAGCGCTTGGCGAAGGCGTACTCCCCCGATACCAGATCGACCAGACGCGCCTCGACGACGAGCTCGCCTCCGGCGCGCACGACAGTTCCGGTGACCAGGAACTGCGCGCCGATCGAGCGCCAGCGCTGGTGGAGCACCTCTGGCCGTGGATCGTCCTCCACCAGCGAGTAGAGCTTGCGGTCGACGACGGCGATCGGCGCCGCCGCGGCGAGGTCCTCGTCGAGAGTTCCCTGGAACGAGGCCGCGACCTCGGCCGGGGTTCCCGGCAGCACCATCAGCGGTGGGGCGGCGACCGCGACCCGCCGCAGTCCCGGTTGGGTGATCTCGAGGTAGATCTCGTTCTGGGCGGCGGCGAACGGGGTGGCGGCCACCCATACCGCAAGGGTGGCGAGAGCGGCGGTCAGGACACGATGCATCGGCTACTCCGCGAAGCTGAGATGAACGGTGAGACTGGGTTCAGTGTAGCCCGGCGGCAAGGGCGGCAGCGGGTTCGAAGCGTAGAGTGCGCGCAGCGCTGCTCGATCGAAGCTCGGGTGGCCCGAGCTCTCCTCGATTTCGATCGCATCGAGGCGGCCGTCGCGCTGGATGCGGAAGCGGACCCGCGCCCGGGTTCCCTCGGCCACCGCCGGCTTGTACCACCGGGACTCGATGAGCGCGAGCATGCGCTCGATGTAGTAGCTGAAGTGGAAGTCCGCCGGCACGCCGGCGACCTGGCCGCCGTCGCCCTCGCCGAGCGACAGGCCGCCGCTGCCTCCCGTGCCGCTCCCCCCGCCCGCCGGCTCGGGCTCCGCAGCCTCGGTTGGAACCGGAGGAGCTGTGGCATCGGGGCGGCCATGGCCTTGTCGCTGGCCCGGCTCCGCGTTGCCGCGGTCGGCTCCCGACGCGGTGCCGGCGTCGCCGCTGGCGCCGGGATAGGGGTCGCCGCGGGCACCGGTCTGGGCGTTGCGGCGGCGACGTTCGGTCGCGGCTGGCTCGCGGCGGCCGGGCGGCCCGGCGGCCGCTCCGGTCGGATCAGTCTGACCGACACCACCGGAAGGTGAGCGGGGCGCGCCGCGGTTGCTCGACCGTACGCGAAGGCGGCGCCCACGACGAGGCCGTGAAGGACGGTGGCCAGAACCACCCAGGGCAGCAGCCGCGGCGGGTTACTCTCGCGATCGGCGAGAACTTGGGATACCGGGTCCATTTACCGGCTCTCGGGCTGGGTGACCATCCCGACCTGCTCGACGCCGACCTGATCGAGCACCGCCAGCACCTGATCACGAAACCGTACGGCAGGCTCTCGTCGGCCTTGAGGTAGACCGGCTTGGGCGCGCCGCCGAGGACCGCGCCGAGACGGTCGGGCAGCAGCTTGAGGTGGACCGGCTCGTCACCGAGCAGGATGACCTGGTCCCGGGTGAGGGTCAGGATCAGCGGCTCGTCCCCCTTGGCGTTGAGAGCCGGGGCCTGCTGCTTGGGGAGATTGACGGAGAGTCCCTGGACCAGCATCGGCGCGGTGATGATGAAGATGATGAGCAGGACCAGCATCACGTCGACCAGCGGCGTGACGTTGATCTCCGCGAGATCGCCGAGGTCGTTCGAGTCTTGACTGCCATCGGCGAGCTTTCGGCTTCGGCTCGCCCATCAGGCCGGATCTGGAAACCCGGCCGGAAATGGACACAGGCGATCCGGCCTCTAGGTGAAGTTGCGCTCGACCAGGTTCAGGAACTCGAGCGCGAAGTCGTCCATGCGTCGGCGCAGGTGGCGGGCGTCCGCCAGCAGGTGGTTGTAGGCGATGACGGCCGGGATCGCGGCGAGCAGTCCGGCGGCGGTGTTGACGAGCGCCTCCGCGATGCCGGGCGCCACCGTGACGATCGAGGTCGAGCCGGTCGCACCGATCGCGCGGAAGGTGTTCATGATGCCCCAGACCGTGCCGAACAGGCCGATGAAAGGTGTCACGCTGGCGGTGGTGGCGAGCAGCGGCAGCGCACGCTGGAGTCGCTCGACCTCGCTGCCGACGGCGCGCTCGAGGGCGCGCGAGACGCCGTCGAGACTGCGCAGCTTGAGCTCCGAGTCCGGCGCGCCGGCGCGTCTGCGTCGCACGGATGCCGGCCTCGAGCTCGGTGTAGCCGGCCTGGAACATGGCGGCAAGCGGCGAGCTTCGGTGCTGCGGCGCCGCCTCGGCCGCCTCGCTCAAGCGCGACGATTTCCGGAACACGCGCAGGAAGCGCTCGGACGCCCGCCGCGCGGTGGACAGCTCCCGCCACTTGGCGAGGATCACGGACCACGAGGCCAGCGAGAACAGGAGCAGGGTCACGAGCACGATCTTGGCGATCCACCCGGTCTGCAGGAAGAAGCTGAGTATTTCCACGGCCCGCATTGTACGCAATTGCCGTGCCGGATGTGTGACCGGGGAGACGGCTTCGGTTGACACCCCAAGGGTGCTGGGAAATAATGCGGCGGCCTGAGCGCCCAGGTAGCTCAGTTGGTAGAGCAGCGGACTGAAAATCCGCGTGTCGCTGGTTCAATTCCGGCCCTGGGCACCACTCGAGCGCCAACCGATCCCCGCCGCCCGGCGGGGATTTTCAGTCCGCTGCTCTCCACGGGGAGCGCGAGGGGGTATCGCGCGGGGAGGGCGGTGGTGGCGCGCGGGCCCCCTCGCTGTGGGACCGCAGTGGACGACC
>CAVWIJ010000012.1:357500-835117 GCA_963754985.1 uncultured Holophagae bacterium
GCGTCTCCGCAATCTCCATCGGATCGATCGAGAAGATGTCGCGATCGAGCACGACGAGGTCCGCCAGCTTGCCGGGCGTCAGCGATCCCTTGCGGTGCTCTTCGTAGGAGGCGTACGCCGCGCCCATCGTGAAGCCTAGACGGCTTCGCTCACGGTGAGGCGCTGCTCGGGATACCAGCCATCGGGGTGAGGCGATCCATCGGTGCGGCGGCGCGTGACGGCAGCGTGAATGCCGAGGAAGAGGATTGAACGACTCGACGGGCGAATCGGATCCGAAGGCCAGCACCGCCCCGGCGTTGAGCTGCGTGCGCCACGCATACGCGCCCGCGCTGCGTTTGCCCCAGTAGCCGATCGGCGATGAGCATGTCGCTGGTGGCGTGAATGGGCTGCATCGACGCGATGACGTTCAATTGCGCCAGACGATTGAAGTCGTCGGGATGCAGCAACTGCACGTGCTCGATGCGATGGCGCAGGCGCGGGCTGCCTTCCTCGCGGCGGACCATCGCAAACACATCCAGCACATCGTGATTGGCCTTGTCGCCGATGGCGTGAATGGTGGACGACAATCCCGCCGCGCTGGCCTTGCGCACATTCTCGAACATCTCTTCTTTGTCCAGCGTGCTGATGCCGCGATTGTCGGTGGTGCCTTCATACGGATCGATCATCAGCGCGGTCTGCGGGCCGAGCGCGCCGTCGGCGAAGGTCTTGACGCTGTTGATGCGCAGCCAGTCGTCGCCAAACCCCGATCGGATACCCAGCGCGATGGCGTGCTCTTGCAGCGCCACGGGAATGGTCTTGCTGACGCGGAAGTTGAGCTCGCCGCGCTCTTTGAGAATCTGCCACGCCTGCAGGGCGCGCGCGCCGTCGAAGTCGTGCACGCCCGTCAGGCCCACGCGATGAAACAAGGGCAGGGCGTCGCGCATCGCATCGGCCACTTGCTGCGCCGTCGGCTCGGGAATGAACTTGCTGACCAGACTCCATCGCGTCTTCGAGGAAGATCCCCGTCGGGTCACCGTCCGCGTCACGGACGATCTCACCGCCGACGGGATTCGGCGTGCTCGACGTGACGCCCGCCATCTTCAGCGCCAGCGAGTTGCGCCCATGCGGCGTGTCCGCTCTTGGCCGTGAGATAGACCGGATGCTCCGGCGCCACCCGATCGAGATCGGCCTTGGTCGGGAAGACGCCGCCCCACACGTTCTGATTCCAGCCGTGGCCGCGAATCCAGGCCCCTCTCGGCGTGATCTTCACGCGTTCCTCGACGCGGCGCAGCACTTCGTCCAGCGTCGGCGCTTCGGCATCGATGTTCTTCAGGCCGAGCGCGGTCCACTCGGCGTGCAGGTGCGCGTCGATCAGGCCGGGGATCACGCAGCGGTCGTGCAGATCGATCACCGTCGCGTCGGGCAGCAGGGATCGCATGGCGTCCTCGTCGCCGAGCGCCAGAATCACGTTGTCGCGCAGTGGCGATCGCTCGGGCGACGGGTCGAGCCGCATCCATCGTGTGGATGCGGGCGTTGGTGAGAATGCAGTCCGGCATGGCCGCGGCATTCTTCCACACTTCCTCGAGCCACTCCAACTCGCGTCTGGTGCCACGGCGGGTTCCAGCGGGCACCCACCGCCGCGAGGAATGCGACGGCGGCGGCTTGTGGAACTACGCGGCGTAGACCCGGAAGGTCATCCCGGTCCGCTCGCGGCCCAGGCAGGCGATCTCGAGCAAGCGTGGGGCGAAGACCCGGCTCGAGCCGCCGCTCGGCGCCTCAGGCCACTGGCCGTCAGCGGCGGCCAGCAGCGCCGCCGTGTGCTCCGTCGATGACGTCGTCGACCCAGGACATCGCCGCGGCGGCGCGGGGAAAGCCGATGGTGGTCACCAGGAGCAGCACGGCATGGCGGATCTGGTCAGCCGACGCGCCGGCGGCGAGGGCGCGGCGGGCGTGGCTGTGGACCGCACCCTCCGAGCCGACGGCCGCGGCTGCGGCCATGCTCACGAGGTGGGAGCTGAGCTCGTCGAGCGGGCCGTGGGCCCGCGTGGCCGCCCCGAGCGCCTCGAGCGCGGCGATGACCTCCGGGAAGCGTGCCTTCAGCGACTGATAGTGCGCAGGAATCGGCAACTCGTTCATGGCGGCCCTCCTGAGGCCCCATGATACGGTCCGTTGAGTTCAATTCACGTGGACCCGGCAGCCGGAAGTGCGTCATATTGGGCGTCATATCGGCTCGCCATGCGACCTTTTGAAGCGGGCACTTCGATGTGGTCCCCGACTCCACCTCTCCAACCGCTTCCGAGATCGGACGTCCCTGCGGTCTTTGAAGCGGATTCAGATGAGGAGGTGCGGAGTGTACAGGTGAGACCTTCATGGTCTCCCACGTCTCGAGGTGGCGGCGCCGGAATCTCCTTGAGCCGAGGCCGCGAAGCCCGTAAGATAGGCGGCCGTGGGGCGGGAGGTACGCCATGAGAAGAGATCTCACCTCAGGTGTCCTGGTCATCGCCATGCTGGCCGCGATGGGCGCCGTCGGAGGAGCCCAGGATCAGCCGCCGGCTGCGAGCGTCGACTGGAGGCAGTGGGACGAGGGGCCGGAGGGCTTCCTGCTCACCAAGGACGAGGCCAAGGAGTGGAATGCGATCACCACCGAGGCTGAGGCGAAGCGCTTCATCGAGCTGTTCTGGGCGCGCCGAAACGCGAACCCGGACCAGCCCGTCAACACCTTCCGAGCTCAGTTCGATGCGATCGTCCGCTATGCCGACGCCAACTTCTCGTACGAGGGCAAGCGGGGCGCGCTGACCGACCGCGGGCGGGTGATGATCCTCATGGGGCAGCCCCACTACGTGGAGAACCGCGCCCCGACCGAGACCGTCGAGAGCATGGACGACACGGCCGCCGGCACCGACGAGGTCCGGGCCAATGCCCAGCTCTGGGGCTATGATCCGCAGCGTCTCGACCCAAAGTTCAAGATCAAGGGCTCGCGTCTGGTGTTCGTGTTCTACGAGGAGCGGCCGACGACCAACATCTTCACCCTCGACCGCTCGCACCAGGACGCGACGATGGCGCTGCGCGCCCTGACCAAGGCGCCGGAGACGCACCTCCTGAACCCCGAGCTCAAGGACGTCCCGAAGCCGGTGTCGGTGCCGGGGGCGGCGGCCGCCTCGGCGGCGAGCCTAGCGCTGCTCGGCCAGGAGGCGCCGTGGACGGACACGGCGATCGTGCTTGCCGAGCCCGGCGTCGCCGACGCGGCGCATCGTCCGTGGTGGGTCCACATCGAGCTCCCGCCGGACGGGCCCGCTCTCGAGACGATGGTGGGCCGGGTCAGCTCGCCGTCCGGTGAGCTGCTGAGCACCTTCGAGGCCCCGGCGGAGGCGATCAGCTTCGGCGGCCACACCGCGTACCATGTGACCTTCCCGCTCGTGGCCGGCGGCTACCGGATCGAGATGGCGGGCCTCGCCGGCGGCCGTCCCGTTGTGGCGTACGCCGAGGATGTCACCGTGCCCGAGGCGGCGGCCGAGGGCATCTGGCTGTCGGAGATCGTGGTCGGCCTCTACGGCGAGAAGAAGGAGGACGCGCTGCTCGGCTCGGCCTACTGCTTCGGCAAGCTCCACGTGCTGCCAATGAGCAGCCCCGAGGTGACCCGCCAGAACGAGCTCTCGTACTTCGGTTTCGTGGTGCGGCCCGCGACGGTCGAGAACGGCCAGGCCGCGCTGCGGTCGCATCTCCAGCTGATGAAGGGGAGCCAGCGGCTGGGACGTCCGCTCGACCTGCCGCTGAACGCGGTCCAGGTGAGCACCGATCTCTTCGTCTATGCCAACTCGATCAACCTGGCGGCGCTGCCGGAGACGGGCGAGTACACGCTCGTGTTCGAGGTCTCCGATCCGTCTGGCGAGCCGAAGGTCACCCGCGAGGTGCAGCTCAACGTCACCGAGTAACTCGAGTCAGCCGCCCGATCCAAGGACGAAGATCGAAGAACGAAGATCAGCCCCCCACCCACCCGGACGCCCCTGGGCGGGTTGGGTGTCTTCGTTTTTCATTCTTCATTCTTTGGTCGTTCCGCCGTCGGTGTGTGCAGGGCGACCCGGATCGTCGCCGGACACCGTGCTCGGATTGCTCGAACATCCCCGGCCACCGGCCGAGGGGTTGGGCACCGCTCAGGTGGGCACCCCGAGCCGCGGCAGCACCAGGTACTGCAGGGCGAGCCAGGCCCCCAGGACCAGCAGCATCACCACGAGGTTACTCATGAACAGCTCCGAGACGGTGCTCTTTCCATTCGGTGGCAGGATGGGACGAACGTGCCGCTCTCCAGCGGCCGAGACCCGAGCCCCAAACCCGAGTCCCGCGCATTATACGATCTCCTCGACCGACCACTGGATGATCTTCATGGTCTTCGCACACGCCTCGCAGTAGGTGCAGATCATCTCTTTGAGCGCTGCGACGCGGTCCTCCTCGATCACCGTGAAGAAGATCGACGAGGTCCGCGGATGGGCGGCCGAGCCCATGCGGACTCCAGATTGGCCGACGCCGTGCGCGTTGGGGATCTCGCTGTACGTGAAGACGTCGCTGCGGTGGAGGAGCACCTCGAGCTCCTCGCGGCAGTCGGTGTCGACGATGATCATCAGCAGCTTCATACCGCCTCCCAGACCCTCCTTCTTTTTCGCACCGCGAGCGTGGGGCGCTCGCAGCGCGAAAAAGAAAAAGACGAAACCGTGGTCAGCCCTCTTTCAATCCGAGCTTTCGGAAGATCGTCATCGCCGGGCACCACCGGGTGAACGCCGACTGCAGCAGGTTGATCCCGACGAATGCAGTGAAGAGGTACCAGTACGGACTGACCCAGTGGCCCAGGGCGAGGGTCACCAGGACGACGATCCCGGCCATGGCGCGCAGCGCTTCGTTCACTGTCATGTGTCACCTCCGCATTCCGTTCGTTCCCGTACCCGATCCCGTAACCGTTCCCGAGAGATGGCGTCGGGCACGGGCACCCTTCGACTCGCGGTGCTGCAGCACCGCTCGCTCGGGGCAGGCTCCTCGGGCATGTTGATCATTCGTCCGCCTTCGCTGGATGGGCGGCGGCGGTCTTCAGGTACATGTAGTAGAGCACCGGGATGATGATCAGGGTCAGAGCCGTCGACACGACGACTCCGGAGATCAGCGACACCGCGAGCCCCTGGAAGATGGGGTCGAGGAAGATCACCGCGCCGCCGACTACCAATGCGGCGGCGGTGAGCACGATCGGCCGGAATCGAACCGCGCCAGCCTTGATCACGGCCGTC
Organism: uncultured Holophagae bacterium; assembly: GCA_963754985.1. GTDB lineage: Bacteria > Acidobacteriota > Thermoanaerobaculia > Thermoanaerobaculales > Sulfomarinibacteraceae > FEB-10. The sequence continues at coordinate 362,750 of CAVWIJ010000012.1, forward strand.
TCCAGCGGCTCGCCAGAGGCGAGCTCGAGGTTGACGAAGTCGACCAGCAGGATCGAGTTGCGGACGATCACCCCGGCGAGGGCGATGAAGCCGATCATCGAGGTCGCGGTGAAGAAGACGCCGAGAGCGCCGTGGGCCGGTAGGATGCCGATCAGGGTCAGCGGGATCGGCGCCATGATGATGAACGGGGTCACGAAGGAGCCGAACCAGCCGACGACCAGGATGTAGATGAGGACCATCACCGCGGCGAAGGCGATGCCCATGTCCCGGAACACCTCGTAGGTGATCTGCCACTCGCCGTCCCACTTCATCATGTAGCGGCTGTGGTCCTCGGGCAGGCGCGTCGAGATGATCGGCAGCTTCTCGCCGAGCGGCGTGACGATGTCGCCGAGCCGGTCGTTCATGTTGAGGATCGCATAGACCGGCGCCTCGGCGCCTCCCGACACCTCGGCAATAACGTAGGTGACCGGCTGCAGGTTCTTGTGGTAGCGGAAACGCTCGCGAGTGCTTGCGGTCACCCGGACGAGCTCGGACAGCGGCACCAGCCGTCCCTCGGCCCCGTGGACCGTCAGCTGCAGCAGCTCATCGACGTGCGAGCGCTGAGCTCGCTCCAGGCGAAGCACGATCGGCACCGGCTCGCGGGCGGTCGGCACGTGGGACAGCCCGGCGTCGGCACCGGAGAGCGCGACGCGGAGCGTTCGCACCACCTGCTCGGGGGTGATGCCGGCGCGGATCGCCTTCTCGCGGTCGACCTCGACCTCCCACCGCTCCGCCGGGTCCTCCACCCACCAGTCGACATCGACCACGCCATCGGTGGTCGCGAAGACCTGCTTGACCTGCTCGGCAACCTCCAGCCGCCCCTCCAGCGTCGGGCCGTAGACCTCCGCCACCATGGTCGACAGCACCGGCGGGCCAGGCGGCACCTCGGTGACCTTGACGTTGACGCCGAGCCGCTTCCCGATCGGCGCCACCCGCTCGCGGATCTGCCGGGCGAGCTCGTGCGAGTCGGTCGAGCGATGGTGCTTCTCGACCAGATTGACCTGGATGTCGGCCTCGTGGCTGCCCGAGCGCAGGAAGTAGTGCCGGACCAGGCCGTTGAAGTTGAAGGGCGCAGAGGTGCCGGCGTAGACCTGGAAGTCGGTCACTTCGGGGAGCTCACGGAACACGCCGGCGATCTCGCGAGCCGCGGCGTTGGTCTGCTCGAGGGTGAAGCCCTCGGGGGCATCGATGACGATCTGCAGCTCGGACTTGTTGTCGAAGGGAAGCATCTTGACGAGGGCGAACTTGAAGGCCACCGTCGCCATCGACGCGAGCAGGAGCACGACCACCCCCGCCAGCGTTCCCCAGCGCAGGGCCCGCGAGCGGATGAGCGGCTGCATGATGCCGGAGTAGATCCGCTCGATGCGGGTCTCACCGGCGGTCTGTTGGTCCGGTCCGGCCCCCGACGCACCCTCCTCGAGCTCGTGGAGCGCCTTCTTGCGGAACAGCTTGTAGGTCAGCCAGGGCGAGATGATGAAGGCGACGAGGAGCGAGAACAGCATCGCGGCCGAGGCGTTGATCGGGATCGGCCGCATGTAGGGCCCCATCAGCCCGCTCACGAAGGCGAGCGGCAGCAGCGCGGCGATCACGGTAAAGGTCGCGAGGATCGTCGGGTTGCCGACCTCGTCGACCGCGTAGATCGTGGCCAGCCTCGGATGGGCCCAGCGCAGCTCGTAGTGGCGGTGGATGTTCTCGACGACCACGATCGCGTCGTCGACCAGGATGCCGATCGAGAAGATGAGGGCGAACAGGGTCACCCGGTTCAGGGTGTAACCGAAGAAGTAGGAGGCGGCGATGGTGAGCGCGAGCGTCACCGGGACGGCGACCGCCACCACGACCGCCTCACGGCGGCCGAGCGCGAAGCCCATAGAACACGACCACGCAGATGGTCGCGATCAGCATGTGGTCGATGAGCTCGGTCGACTTCTCGTTCGCGGTGAGACCGTAGTCGCGGGTCTTGGTGATCTCGATGTCCGACGGGATGAGCCGGCCGCGGAGCTCGGCGAGCAGCGCGTCGAGGTCGTTCACGAGCTCGACCGCGTTGGTGCCGGGCTTCTTGGCCACGGCGAGGGTCACGGCCGGCGCGTCGAGGCCGGCCCGCTCGATGCCCTTCTCCGATGCGCCAGGCCCGGTGCCCATCCAGACGTAGCTCGTGGGCTCCTCGGCGCCCTGGTAGACCTCGGCGACGTCCTTGAGGTAGACCGGCCGGCCGCCGTAGACGCCCACGATGACGTCGCCGATCTCCTCGGCGTCGCGAAGAAACTGGCCGACATCGACCTCGATCGCGCGGTTTGCGGCGGTGGCGACCCCGGCCGGGAGCCTCCAGTTGACGCCCTGAAGGGCCTGGTAGGCCTGGAGGATCGAGACGTTGAAGCTGGCGAGGCGTTCGCGGTCGAAGTCGACCCTGACCACCGAGCGCTGGCCGCCGAGCACCGTGACCTGGGCGACGCGGGGATGGCGGGTGAGCTCGACCTTGATCTCGTCCGCCACCTTGCGCAGCTCGGTGGTGTCGGCGCGCTCGCTCCACAGGGTGAAGGCGGCAACCGGCACGTCGTCGATGGTCCGCGGCTTGACCACGGGCGGGGTCATGCCTTCCGGCATGGTGTCCATCGCCGCGGCGATCTTGCTGTGGACCCGCACCGCCGCCTGGTCGGGGTCGGTCCCGACGAGGAAGCGCACGATGATCAGCGTTCCGGACGGCTGTGAGATGGAGTAGATGTAGTCGACGTTGTCGATCTCGTAGAGCAGCTTCTCGAGCGGCGTCGCCACCCGGTGCTCGACCTCCTCGGCGGTCGCGCCCGGGTAGCCGACCATGACGTCGATCATCGGGACCTTGATCTGCGGCTCCTCCTCGCGCGGGCGTGACGAGCACCGCGAAGGCGCCGAGCAGGAGCGAGAAGACGACGATGAGCGGCGTCAGCTTCGACTGGAGGAAGGCCTTGGCGATCGAGCCGGACGCGCCGAGCGGCCGGTTCGTCATCTTGATCCGCAGTGCGTCGCGGCGGGCCTGCTCGATCTCCTCCGCGCTCGGCTGCCGGCGGTGCCCGGAGGGCCCCGGCGCGCTGACGTCACGCGGGGTGTCGTCGCTCATCGCGCCACCTCCAGCGGCGTGCCGTCCGCGACCGGCCCAGGCGCGTCGATCGCGACCACGTCACCCGCCTCCAGCCCGGACAGGACCTCGATCCGTCCGTCGGGCAGGGTCCTGCCGGTGGTCACCGCCCGCGTCCTGGCCGACCCGTCCTCGGCGCGAACCACCACCAGCTCGAGGCCGCCCCGCCGGTGGACGGTGGACGCCGGAGCGACCAGCCGGGGCTTCTCGTCGCCTGTGATCTGGGCGCGGCCGGACAGGCCGGAGGGGAGCACGGCGCCGGGGAGGCCGACCTTGACCGTAAAGCTGTGGGTGGCCGGGTCCGCCGACGGCACCATCTCCTCGACCGGACCCTCGATCGTGCCGAGCTCGGGGCGCGCGTCGATCGTCACCGGGATCGTCTGGCCGGGGGCGATCCGGCCGATGTCCGCCTCGCGCACCACCAGGTGGATCTGCCGTCCCGCGGTCGACTCCACCTGGACGAGGGGCCGCCCCGGCGCGGCAAGGTCGCCGAGGTCGACCAGCGTGTCGACGACGCGGCCCGCAAAGGGCGCGCGTACCACCGACTCGCCCGCGACCGTGGCGGCGCCCTGCACGGCTCCCTCGGCCTGGGCGACCGCGCCCTGGGCGCGCTCGAAGTCCATGCGGGCCATGTCGAGCTCGAGGTCCGACGCAGAGCCGTCCGCGTGCAGCGCCTCGAACCTGCGGAAGTTGCGCTCGGCGAGCGTCAGCGCGGCCTGGGCCTGAGCGAGCCCGCCGGTGGCCTGGGCGAGCTGGCCGTCGCTCGCGGCCGGCTGGATCTGCAGCAGCTTCTGGCCCTGGCTGACCGTGGAGCCGGCCTCGACCCAGATCGCGGTCACCGGCCCCATGACCCGGCTCGACACGAAGGACTGCCGACCGGGCTGGACGGTGCCGCGCACCTCGATCGGCTGGCTCGCGGTGATGCGCTCGACCACCGCGGTGTGCACGGTGACGGCGGTGCGGGCGGGTGCGGCGTGCTCGGCCTGGTGGCGGCCGCAGCCGGCGACCGCGCCGAGGGACGCGACCGCGAGAGCGGCGATCGGGATGTGTCGCGGGACCTTCATGGGGACTCCTCCGTGGGTGGGGTCAGGTTGGCGCCCGAAACGAACAGCAGGCGGTAGCTGCTCAGGGACACGTCGTACCTCGCCACCAGCTCGCGCAGCTCCGTCTCGCGGACCGCGGTCTCGGCGTCGAGCAGGTCGATCATCTTGTCGAGGCCCTGCGTGAAGCGGTGCTCGCGGATCCGCAGCGCCTCGCGCGCCGCCTGCAGCGAGTCGGCGGCGGTGGCGAGGCGGGCCTGGGCGGTGTGCAGGTCGTGCCACGCCTGCTGGACCTCGAGCTGCACCCCCTCCTCGAAGCGGCGGATGTCGTGCCCCCAGGCCGCCGCATCGTGGCGGGCGGCCTCCCGGCCCGCGCTCTCCTTCCCGCCGCTGTAGAGGTCGAGGCGGGCGAAGGCCATGACCGACCCCGACCCGCCGTTGCTGCCGAAGATCGTGTCGTCGTAGAGGTCGTAGCGTGCGCTGGCCGCGATCTCGGGGAGGTACCACGGCTTGGCGGTCCTCTCCTCGAGCCGGCCGGCGTCGAGCTCGCGGCGCGCGGCCTCGAGGTCGCGGCGGCGTGCAACCGCGGCCGCCCGCCAGTCGTCGAGCTCGCCGGGTGTGGCCGGCGGCGGCTCGAGCGGCGCCAGCTCGCGCGGGATGCTCTGGTCGGTGCCCATCTGGAAGTTGAGCGCAGCCTCGGCGAGGCGCGCGCCGTTCCCGGCCTGGGCGAGGAGCTCGTCCATCTCGGCGAGGAAGACCCGGGCCTTGAGCACCTCGGCCTGCAGGATGAGGCCCTGCTCGGCATAGGAGCCGGCGAGCTCGAGGTGCCTCGAGGTGGTGGCGCGGGCCTTGGTCAAGAGCCCGACCTGCTCGCGCGCCTTGGCGAGGTTGGTGACGGCGGTGACGGTGTCGAAGACCACCTGCTGCCGTGCGTGCTGCCAGCGCAGCTCCTCGGCGGTGGCCATGTAGCCGGCCTGGTCGACCCGGGTGCCGAGCTCGCCGCCAGTGTAGATCGGGAGCATGAGCTCGAGCCGGGTGATGAAGGTGGAGAGGGGGTCGGGAGTGTTGGGGTCGCTCATCACGAAGTCGTCGAAGCTGAACCGTTCCTGGTTCAGCTGGAAGGCGAAGACCTCGGCGGGGTTGTCGGTGTAGCTGTAGATCTCGCTGAGGTCGAGCTGGGGGAGGCGGTAGGCCTTCGCCTGCCGTGCGCGCTCCGCCGCCGCCTGCGCGCGCTCGGCCGCGGACTGGACCGCCAGGTTGCTCTCGAGGGCGGTCTGGATCGCCTCGGCCAGCGTGAGCTCGGCGGCGGCAGCGGCCGGGACGGCGGCGATCGAGAGCAGGACCACGGGCAGGAAGCGTCGCATCTCAGCCTCCACATCTCCACATAACGATTTAAGCATAATCAATAACACTGATCACTGTCAACCCCCTCCGGGCGGCGCTCGCCAAGCGGCTGGCGCCATGCCGAGCCCGGCCGGATCGAGGTGCTCGGATCCTACCAGAACGCGCTTCGATGCAAAGAGATCAGTTATCGATGGCGAACTCAGGGAGCAGCGCCGCCGAGCCGTTCCGGCGAGTACTCCTCGAGGCGCAGCCGGGCCTCCGTGCCCTGGCTTTCACCCGCGCTGACGAGCTCCAGGGTGCCACCCATCATCTCCGCCAGGCGGCGCGAGATGGTCAGCCCCAGCCCGGTGCCGCCGTGGCGCCGCGTCGTCGATCCATCGACCTGGTAGAAGGAGTTGAACACGGCCTCGAGCTCTGCCTCGGGGATGCCGCAGCCGGTGTCGCGGACGGTGAAGGCGATCTGCCCGCCGGCGGCCGAGCAGGCGAGCTCGATCGCGCCGCCCCGCGGGGTGAACTTCATGGCGTTGGAGAGCAGGTTGGTGAGGATCTGCACCGTTCGGTCGGGATCCGCCCACAGCACGGCGGTCGGGGGCGCCGGACGGACGGTGAAGCTCAGGCCCTGGCCCTTCATCTGGTGGCGGAACAGCGTCTCCACGTCCTCGAGCACCCGGCGCACCGGGACCGGTGCGTGATGGATCTCGAGCCGGCCGGCCTCGATCTTCGCGAGGTCGAGGACATCGTTGATGATCGTCAGCAGCTTTTCGGCCGACTCGTGGGCGATCCGGAGGAACTCGCGCTGCTTGGCCGGATCCTCGACGGCGCCGTCGAGGACCAGCTGCAGGAAGCCGAGGATGGCGGTCAATGGCGTCCTCAGCTCGTGGGAGGTGTTGGCGAGGAACTCCGACTTGAGGCGCGAGGCCTCCATCGCCATCGCGCGCTGCTCGTCGAGCTCGCGGACGAGCTGCGAGACGAACACCGCGCCGCCGAGCAGGAACCCGACCTGGGTCAGAAGCTCGATCTCGGCGGTGTCCAGCTCCGGCTCCGAGTCCGTGGTCGCAGCGAGGACGCCAACCACGCGGCCCGCGGACAGCAGCGGCAGGTAGAGCACGTGGCTGATCCCGTGGTCGGCGCCGAGCTGCTCGGAGAGCTCGGCCGGCGCAATGTCGCGGACCGCGGCCGCGCGCGGCATCGCGTCGCGGAAGGTCAGCCGGCACGGGTGCCCGGCGCCGATCGCGGCCGCACGGGCCCTGCGGAGGGCGTCGGCGCCCGGGCCGGTGGCCGCCTCGATGGCGAACGAAGCGCCATCGGGGCGTGGACGGTACAGCACCAGGGAGATGATCGGGTAAATCTCCTGCCCGAGCTCGAGAAAGCGCTCGAGGATGCGCTGGTCCTCGGTCTCGCCGGCAACGGTCTGCGCGACGTTCGACAGGAAAGCCATCCTGGTCTGGCGGGCCTCGGCGACCCGCCGCGCCAGGAAGAGATCGCTGACGTCGGTGGCCACGAGCTCGACCAGGGTTTCACCGGCCACCGGGTCGAGCACCGGCAACAGCTGCGTGTTCAGCCAGTGCACCTGGCCTGCCCCGTCAGTGACCCGGACGACCGCCTCCCAGACGCCTGCCTTGCGGTCGATCGTGACTGGGACGGCGGCCTTGAGCCGGCCGCGGTCGGGTGGTGGAAAGCGATCCAGCCACTCGAGATCGGGATCGCCGACGGTGATGCCGCGGGTCACGCCGAGGAGGGCGCTCGCGCTCCGGTTGGCATAGCGCACCCGCAGCTGCCGGTCCAGCGACAGGACCAGCACCGGCAGGCCGTCGAGCATCACCTCGGTGCTCTCGCGGTGTTGATGGAGGCGGTCCGAGAGGGAGGTCTGCGAGCGAATCAGCGCTGCGTTCTCGCGAATCGCACCGACCAGCGGGATCACCATGCCGACGGCGAGCAGGACGTGGCCCCACAGCAGCGGCTCGTCGAAGCGGGCGGTCGACCAGGCGATGTGGAGGTGGGCGAATGCGACCAGAAGGAGGGTGGAGCCGAGCCAGGGCCCACGCCAGTCCTTCCGCCGGCCGGGCAGCAGCAGCGGCACGGCGACCACCGCGAAGCCCGCCGCCAGTGCGAGCTCGGCTGGCCGGACGCCCGCGATGAGGCCGCGGCCCGCCAGCCACCCCCCCATCGCCGCGACCGCCGCCGGCAGGGTCAAACTCCGCGCAGTGCCGAGCATCCGGCGCGTGGGCGTGCCGTCTTGGAAGGCCCATGCCGCCAGCGTCAGCGCAAGAAGCTGGGTGGCGACCCAGGCGATGTCGTCGATCGCCTGCACCGTCGCGGGCGGCATCGTGACCAGGTCGAGAAGCAACCGGAGCGCGAAGTAGGTTGCGATCGGGAGGAAGATGTTGCGGACGCGGGCGTCCGCCGGATCGCCGAGCAGCCGCCAGCGGGCGTTGAAGAACCAGGCAGCCTGGGCCGCCAGGTAGAGGGCCACCGCCGACAGCAGCACGAGGTCGTTGCGGTCGCCGGGCCACTGGATCGTCCGCCGCAGGAAGAGGGCGCCGACGACCGCGATGGCCACGCTGGCGATGGCGGCGACGTGAGACGCCGTGCCCAGCGCTTCCGATTGCCCGGGACCGGTCTGCCGGTCAGTCACGCATCGAGTATATCGGCCGCGGCTGGAATGCACATGGCGAGCGGCCGGTTGGGGGTCGAGGACAGTGGAGTTCGGGGTGCGGGCTCGCTCGTTTTCCGTGCCGTGGTACCATCTCGTGTCAATCCACAGCGGGCACCCTGGGGAACGTGGGAGCTGATCCGGTTGGGGCCCCGATGATGTGGCACTCGGAGGAGAGAACATGAAGCGTCTACTCGTGATCGCCGGTCTGATCCTGCTCGCACCGCTGCCGATGTTTGCCCAGGAGGAGGCCCCTGCCGAGGCCCCGCCGGACCCGTGGAAGGGCGCGCTGGGCCTGTCCTACGTCGACACCAGCGGCAACAGCGAGACCTCGGCCTTCGGCCTCGACTTCAAGGTCGAGCGCCTGCCGGAGCCGTGGGGTCTCGAGATCACGGGGCTTTTCAACCGCGCCTCCGACGCGGGCGAAACCACCGCCGAGCGCTACTACCTGGGCGGCCGCGCGCAAGCGGGCGCTCAGCGACCGCTTCGACCTGTTCGGCGGGCTGAGCTTCGAGCAGGACGAGTTTGCCGGCTTTGATATGCGACTGCTTGCTGAGGCGGGCGTGGTCTACAAGGCGCTGCTCGGCCCCAAGCACCTCCTGGCCTTTGATGCCGGTCTCACGTACACCGATGAGGACCGCCTCGATCCCTCGCCGGACGAGGCCTGGTTCGGCGGCGTGCTCGGGCTCGCCTACGAGTGGAAGATCACCGACACCACCTCGTTCACCGAGCGGCTGCTCCTCTACCCGAACTTCGAGGAGTCGAGCGACTACCGGCTGTCGTCGGACACCGGCATCCAGACCGCCATCAGCTCGATGCTCGCGCTCAAGTTCAGCTACGAGTACCGCTACCGCAACGAGCCGCTGCTGCTCGCCGACGGCAGCGTTGCCGACTCGACCGACACCACCACCCGCTTTTCAGTGGTCTTCAATTTCTGACCTCAGCGCCGCCCGGCGGCGCTGAGGGCGCGGAAGTCTCCGATCACCTCGGCGGCGTGGGTCGCCGGCGTGACCCGCGGGTAGACCTTCAGCACCAGGCCGTCGGTGCCGACCAGGACCGACATGCGCTTCGGAAAGGGCAGCAGCGGTACCGCTGCGCCGACAGCGCGGGCAAGCGCGCGCTTGCCGTCGCTCAGCAGCCGGAAGGGCAGATGGTGGGCGGCGGCGAACCGGCGGTTGGCCTCGGGTGAGTCGTACGACACGCCGAGGACCGTCAGGCCGAGGTCCTGAAGCTCGCTCCAGCTGTCCCGCAGCTGGCAGGCTTCCCGGATTCAGCCGGGGGTGCTCGCCTTGGGGTAGAAGTAGAGCAGGTAGGCCTGCCCCGCGAGGTCCGAGCTGCGCACCACCGACCCGTCGTGCGCCGCCAGCGAGAACTCGACCATCGACTCGGCTTCCTGGATCATCGCAGCAGCTCCCGTCCTGCGGTGGTTGCGCCCGTGGTGGTCATTCGACCCCCGAGGGCTCATCAGGTTGCGGCGCCGGCAACCGGTCCGCCCACCACTCGCGCCGCCGGATCCCACCCTGCAGGTGGTCGTGGGCCGCGATCACGAGGGCATGCTCGCTGACCTGCGTCCACAGATCTGGGTGGGCGCCATCGGCGTCGGGCTCTTTCATGATCCCAATCCTAGCGCAGCGGGTTGACCGCAGCCCGGGGCCGGGTTAGTGTGAACACGTACTGCAGTTGTCAGGAGGATCCATGGCAGGTAAAGCTGATGTCGTTGATCGGATTGCGGAGCTGACCGGCATTCCCAAGACTCGGGTTGCGATGTGCTACGACACCCTGTTCGACCTGCTCGGCGAGGGGCTCGCCAAGGGCGACAAGGTGGCGGTTCCCAACTTCGGGACCTTCCAGGTCTCGGCGCGGCCGGCGCGTGTCGGACGCAACCCGGCGACCGGGGCGCCGATCCAGATCGCCGCGTCCAAGACGGTCCGCTTCAAGGTTGCCAAGGCGCTGAAGGACCGGCTGTAGAGCCCGGCGAGGGCTCGGAGCGGGAGTCGGGCCGCGCTGGTCGCGGCCGGGTGGAATCCGTGTGGACCGGATCACGGGCTCTGCGGAGCCGTCGGCTGTCCACGTGACGGGCTCTGGAGGCGGTGCCCGAGCAGCAGCGAGAGCTGCTCCTCGATGGGCAGCGTCTCCTCGTCCGACTCGCTCCACGGCCAACGGATGACGCCCATCGAGCGCTCGTAGGCCTCGACCCCGGCGTCGGCCGTCGCCACGATGAGCTGCGGCCGGAACCCGGGCTGGAGCTTCACCCGGAAGGCAATCCCCTGCGACCCGCCGGGCTGTCCGCCGCCCAGCAGATTGGCCTGCTCCTGCTGGAGGTGTCGGGCCGCCCGGCCGGTGGGGTCGTTCCAGTGGGCGAGGCGGGCCTGGGTCCGGGCATCCAGCTGCGAGAGGTCGAGCTGATCGAGGCCCAGCGCGAAGCGCTGCTCGGCGGCGCCGGCGATGGCGGCCGCTGCGATCAGCAGCACGGACAGGACTCTGGCCCTCATGACAGCGTCACCTCAGTCTAGGTGCCGCGGCGGCGCGACGCCAGTTATAGCCCTCAGAAGGGCCAACCGGGTACCCGCGGCCGCCATTTCCCATGTCGGTGCCGGGCCGTCGTCGTGCCCGTCTCCGTGCCCGTATCCGTCGCCGATGAACGCCCACCCGAAGTCGGCTTCCGTTCGGGCACGGGCACGGAAACGGAGACGGGCAGGGGCAGGGGCATGGGCGCGGAAGCGGAAGCGGGCGCGGAAGCGGGCGAGTGGCGTGTACACTCCCGAAGCGTGAGGGAACGCGGGAGCTCGCTGCTGCTGGTGGCCATCGTCCTGCTGCCGGCGATGTCCGGCGCGGCGGCGGGTGTCGACTACGAGATCGCGGTCACTCTCGACGCAGAGCAGCACCGCCTGCAGGGCGAACAACGGGTTCGCTGGACCAACACCACGGACACCCCGACCGCCGAGCTGTGGTGGCACCTCTACCTCAACGCTTTTGCCAGCGACATCACCACCTTCCAACGCGAGCTCGGTCCCCGTCGCCTCCGCTTCGGACCGCGGCCCGACGACATCACGTGGGGCTCGACCACGATCACCCGAATTGTCCTCGCCGACGGCTCCGACCTGCTGCCCACGCTCGAGTTCATGCGGCCGGACGACGGCAACCCGGACGACTTCTCGGTGGCGCGGGTGCGCCTGCCCGAGGAGGTCCCCGCGGGCGGGTCGGTGGAAGTGGAGGTCGAGTTCGAGGCGCAGCTGCCGTCGATCATCGCCCGCACCGGTTTCGCGGGCGACTTCCACCTCGCCGGGCAGTGGTTCCCCAAGCTCGGGGTGTTCGAGGGCGCCGACGGCTGGAACTGCCACCAGTACCATGCCAACAGCGAGTACTTCGCCGACTTCGGCAGCTACCGGGTGACCCTCAACCTGCCGCACGGCTGGGTGGTCGGCGCCACCGGCGTCGAGATCTCCCGGATGGAGTCGCCGAGCGACCCCGTGCGAGGGCTCCAGGTCGTGGTCACGGCCGACCGGGTGCACGACTTCGCGTGGACGGCGGCCCCCGGCTCGCTGATGGCGGCCGTGGACGCCGACTTCGAGCCCGGCCGCGACGTGCCGCGGGCGTGGCTCGAGCGGGCCGTCCGAGGCCTCGGCGTGAGCGCCGCCTCACTCGAGCTGCCGCCGACCCGGCTGCGGCTCCTGCTGCCGCGGACCCGGCTGGGATCGGCCGAGCGCAACCTCGCCGCGACCCGGCTCGGAGTGGCGTGGCACGGCCTCTGGTACGGCCCCTACCCGTACCCCCAGCTGACCGTGGTGGTGCCTCCCTTCACCGCCGACGAGGCCGGGGGCATGGAGTACCCGACCTTCATCACCGGCTTCGGCGGCGGGATGTCGCCGGTGGCGTTTTTGCGTTGGCCGTTGACGATCGAAAACGTCGTGGTCCACGAGGTCGGACACCAGTATTTCTACGGCCTGCTGGCGTCCAACGAGTTCGAGCAGGCGTGGCTCGACGAGGGCCTGACCAGCTACGCCGAGGCGGAGTGCCTGGAGGCGATCGTTGCCGACGGTCTGGGGCCGCAGCCGCGCTGGGGCGGCTTCTGGACGCGCGACCGCTTGGCGCTGAGCGTCGTTGAGCTGCGCACCGCGATCGACCAGCCGTCCTGGGAGTTCGCGTCGGCTGCGCAGTACTACGCTGCCTCGTACGGCAGGACTGCGCTCACCCTGCGCACCCTCGAGGGCCTGATCGGGCCCGCCACCTTCGCCCGCGGCCTGCGCGCCTACGTCGAGCGCCACCGGTTCCGCCACCCGACCGGCGACGACCTGTTCGCGGTCCTCTCCGAGGTCGCCGGCGAGGACCTCGGTTGGTTCTTCGAGCAGGCCTTCCGGTCCGAGGCGGTCGTGGACTGGGGGGTCCTGGGGGTGCACCATCGCGGTCAGGGGTCCGGCAACGGTGCGCCGGGGGAGGGCGAGGCCAGGCAGCCGGCGCCGGAGGAGGGGCGTATCACCGGAAGGGCGTGGATGATCGACGTCGACATCGGCCGGCACGGTGACTTCGTGGGGCCGGTGAGCGTCGAGCTCGAGTACGAGGACGGAAGGCGGGAGCGACGGACCTGGGACGGTCGCGCGCCGCAGGTGCGGTGGACGATCGACTCCGGGGAGCGGCTCGCGCGGGTGGTGGTGGACCCGGACGGCGTGTGGGCGCTCGAGACCCGGCGCCGGGATAACTACTGGGCGAGCGAGGAAGGCTCGCGGGTGGCCCGACGCTCGCTGTGGTGGGTGCCGGACGCACTGCACTGGCTCGGGCTCGTCCACCTGCCGTGGAGCTGAGGGTCATGAGCACGCGCTGCCACGGGTTGCCGTCACCGCGCCGGGGCTGGCAGGCGGCGCGCCAACTGTGGCGGCTGGTGATTGCGGTCTGGATCGGGTCCTGGCTGGCGATCGCGCCGGCCCTCCTGCTGCTGCGGCAAATTGTCGTCCAGGGGCTCGCGCCGCTGCCCTCCGGACCGGGCGAAGTGCCGGCCGGCGACGCGGCGCTGATCGTGCTGGAGACGGTGCGTGGGGCTGCGCGCCCGCTGGTCTTCGCCGTGCTGTCCGGCCTGGCGCTGCTGTGGGCGTGGACGGTGCTGTGGCACGCCGGCGTCGTGGCGTGGACGCTGCGGGCGGACGCCGGCCGGCGGGCCCGCCTCCGCGAGCTGCTCGGACCCGGCCTGGCCGCGTGGTGGCGCTACGCCCGACTCTCGGCGACCGCTCTGGTCGCGCTCGCGCTCGCGGGGGCGGCGCTGTGGTTGGCGGTCTGGTGGGGCGCCCAGGGAGCCATCGTCGCGATGGCGGAGCGCCGGCTCCTGCTGCTGCTCGGAATCGGAGTCGTGGCGACCAAACTGACAGCGATCGCGGTCTGGCTCGCGACCCTGCACGGGTCGTGGCTGCTCGGTGTTCCCGGACGCCGCTCCGCGGTGGCGGCGTGGCTGCGCGGCCTACAGGTCGCGGTGCACCGGCCGCTGGCCAGCCTCGGGGCCTGGCTGGTCTGGGTGGTCCCGGCGCTGCTCGTCTCTGCCGTCGTGCCGCTGCTCGGCGCGGCCTTCGATGGCCTGCGCGGCGCGCTGCTGCTGCTCGTGACGGGGCTGCTCGCCAGCCTGGCGCGCGCCTTCTGTTGGGTCGCCCTGTTCTGCTCCTTCTCCCCGGCCACCGGTGTCGTCGGCATTCCGGAAGATCAGCCCGAGGCGGGCGACGGCAGCACGGGACAGGGTCCGGACGAAGACGGTCGCGGGCTGGCGGGAGAGGAATGGCCGGGCGAGCCCGGCGTCACCGTGTCGAAGCTCTGACGAGGATTGGGAGTCATGAACGGCAACACGGTCAACGGCATCATCTTCGCCGTCATCGTCGTCGGCGTGTTCGGCTTTCTCGGCTGGTACTTTGTTCGCTACGTGGTGGGTCGGCGACGGGTCAGCTCGGGATTGCGCGCCCTCGGGATCGTCAACTTCGAGTACCTGCGGAACGCCGACGGCAGAAAGGCCGTCCAGGAGATCATGCACACCCAGGAGGCGTGGCAGGAGGAGGACGGCGAAGCCGATCCGCCCGAGAAGTGACACGTGGTACGTGACACGTGACAGGAAACACGTCCCCGCCCGCCCGGTACGATTGCGGAACGAAGCGACGGGCCGGAGGTAGGCGCGCGACTTTCGCGCGCCCCCAACATGTCGCGTGGTGGCGCGCATGAGATGCGCGCCTACGACCTCGGCCGGTCCTTCAGCCGCTTCGGCCCGGCGTCGGCGACCTCCTTCGGGCAGCCGCTCTCGAAGAGCTTGAAGTTCTCGATGTAGCGCGCGGCCAGCGCGTCGTAGCGCCGCCAGTAGTCGTCCTTGTTGCCCCACGAGGTGGAGGGATCGAGCACGTCCTCGGGCACCTCCGGGCAGGCGAGCGGGACCTCGAAGCCGAACAGCCGGTCCTGCGGTACGCTGCATCCTCGAGCTTGCCCTCGAGGGCGGCGTTGAGCAGGTTGCGGGTGTGGCGGATGCGAGATGCGCTTGCCCGACCCCGAAGCCGCCGCCGACCCAGCCGGTGTTGACCAGCCAGCAGCGGGCAGCCGTGACGCAGCATCTTCGGTCGCTTGAGCATGTCGCGCGTACTCGAACGGGTGGTGGACCATGAACGGCGCGCCGAAGCAGGCCGAGAAGGTGATCTCGGGCTCGATGCCGAGGCCGATCTCGGTGCCCGCGATCTTCGACGTGTAGCCGGAGATGAAGTGGTAGATCGCCTGGTCGGGGTCGAGGCGCGCGATCGGCGGCATCACGCCCTGTGCGTCGCAGGTGAGCAGGATGATGTTCTTGGGATGGCTGTAGACCACGCCCTCGGGCACGGCGTTGGGGATGAACTCGATCGGGTAGGCGGCGCGGGTGTTCTCGGTGAAGCGGTCGTCGTCGAGGTCGAGCCGCCGCGAGGTCCGGATCCTAGCACCACGTTCTCGAGGATGGTGCCGAAGCGGCGGGTGGTGGCGTAGATCTGCGGCTCGTGCTCGGCCGACAGCCGGATCACCTTGGCGTAGCAGCCGCCCTCGAAGTTGAAGACGCCCGGTCGCGACCAGCCGTGCTCGTCGTCGCCGATCAGGCGCCGCCGCGGGTCGGCCGACAGGGTGGTCTTGCCGGTGCCGGAGAGGCCGAAGAACAGGGCCACGTCGCCGTCGGCGCCGACGTTGGCCGAGCAGTGCATCGACAGCACGCTCGCGCAGCGGCAGCAGGAAGTTCATGACCGTGAAGATGCTCTTCTTGATCTCGCCGCCGTACGACGAGTTGCAGACGAGCGCCAGCCGCTGGCCGAAGTTGAGGATGATGGCGGTCTCGCTGCGGGTGCCGTCGATGCGCGGGTCGCAGCTTGAAGCTCGGCACCGCGATCACCGTGAACTCGGGGACGTGGCTCTGGTAGCTCGTCGAGCGGAGCTCGGCTTGATGAACATGTTGCGGGCGAACAGGCTGTGCCAGGCGTGCTCGGTGATGATGCGGATCGGCATCCGGTACTCCGGGTCGGCGCCGACGTAGCAGTCCTGGACGAACAGCTCCTCGCCCTGGAGGAAGGCCTGGACGCGCGCGAACAGCGCCGAGAACTTCTCCGGCGTCGTAGGGGCGGTTGTACTCGCCCCACCAGATCCGGTCCTCGGTCGAGTCCTCGTGCACGATGTACTTGTCCTGGGCGGCGCGCGCCGATCCACTTGCCGGTGTTGACGACCAGCGGGCCGCCGTGGGCGAGGTGCCCCTCCTTGCGGAAGGTCGCCTCCTCGATGAGGGCCGCGGCCGGCAGGTTCCAGAACACCCGGTCGAGGTGGATGAGCCCATGGTTGGACAGGCCGTAGCGGCTCTTGAGGTCGCCGGCCTGCTCGGTGCCGGGGGTGTCGAACTCCAGGTACTTCATGACCAGTCCCTCACCAGCTTGCGCTGTCCGATGTAGAGCTCGTTGGGCGAGTTGGGATCGAGCGCCCACTTCATGCGCTCGATGCCCTCGGTGATCTCCTTGATCGAGCCGCAGAACGAAATGCGCAGGTGGCCTTCGCGGCCGAACTCCATGCCCGGCACGGTCACCACCTGCACCTTCTCGAGCAGGAACTTCGACAGCTTCGTCCGAGTTCTTGTCGTAGTGGCTGAAGTCGGGGAAGGAGTAGAAGGTGCCGCTCGGGGCCTCGCAGGCGGACGCCGTCGAAGGAGCGCAGCTGCTCGACGAGCACGTTGCGGTTGTTCTCCAGCGTCATGCGCAGGCTTCCCACCGACGACTGGATACCGTTGAGCGCGCCGACCGCGGCGTGCTGGAGCAGCGCCGACGGGCCGGAGGTCTCGTGGCTCTGGATGTTGGTCATCACCTCGATGAGGCGCCGGTTCGCAACCGCCCAGCCGATCCGGAAGCCGGTCATCGCGTACTGCTTGCGAGACGCCGTTGATCAGGATCAGCTTCGAGTTCTCGCTGCGGTCCTTGGCGTACTGGTAGCAGTTGCTCGGCCGGCGGCCGTCGAAGAGCAGCCGGTGGTAGATGTCGTCCATGATCAGGTAGAGGTCGCGGCTGCTCGCAGAAGTCGACGACGTCGGCGATGAACTGCTCGGGGTAGACGGCGCCCGTCGGGTTGTTGGGGCTGTTGATGATGATCGCCTTGGTGTACGAGCCCACAACCTGCTCGATGTCCTCGATGCGCGGGATGAAGGAGCCGTCCTCGGGGGTGACCGGCACCGGCACCGCGCCGCACCAGCTTGACCATCTCGGGGTAGCTGACCCAGTACGGGGCCGGGAAGATGACCTCCTGCTGCGGGTCGAGGATGGCGTGCAGCGCGCTCATGATCGCCTGCTTGGCGCCGCCGGAGGCCATCACCTGCTCGGGCGCCGGCCGCCAGCCGTAGAACTCCTCGGTGTAGCGGATGATGGCCTGCTTCAGCGCGGGGATGCCGTCGGGCGGCGTGTAGCGCACCTCGCCCGAGGTCAGCAGCGAGGTCGCGGCCAGGATCGCGTCGAGCGGCGGCTTGCTCTTGGGCTCGCCGCCGCCGAGGTGGATCACCGGGTCGCCCTTGGCCCGCAGGATCGCGGCCGTTTCGTTGAGCTTGAGCGTGGCGGACTCGCCGATCTGCTTGGCGATGTACGAAATGCTCATAGCAAGCCCTGCCTTTCCGGACCAGCCCCGCAGGCCGGGGACAGCTGGAGCCACATTATCACAGACGATTGTGAAATTTTCCACTTGCGGGTGGCCAGCAGGCGGGACCGGCGGAGCTAGCCCGGATCGGTGTACCCTCGTGGGATGCAACGGCTCGGCAGGAACAGCCCTCGCCTCAAGGAGCTGCGGCAGCGAGTCCGGGATCGGCGGCCGGGCGAGGTGGTGGTGGACGGGCGCCGGCTGATCACGGACCTCGTCCGCTGGGGCGTTCCCCTGCTCGAGCTCTATCTCGTCGACGGGACCGAGCCGGACCCGGCGGTCGTTGCGGCCGCGCTGAGCGCGTGGCAGGTCGACCCGTCGGTTTTCGAGGGCCTCACGCCGACCCGCCACCCCCAGGGCGTGCTCGCGGTGGTTCCAGAGCCGGCCGGCAGGGGCTGGACAGCCACAAGCAGCGTCGCGCTCTTCCTGGAGGGCGTCCAGGACCCGGGCAATCTGGGCGCGATCGTGCGCTCGGCGGCAGGCCTCGGGGCGGCGGCGGTGTTGCTCTCCGCCGGCTGCGCCGACCCCTTTCACCCGGCAGCGGTGCGCGGCTCGGCCGGCGGGGTGTTCCGGATCGCCCTCGAGCGCGGCGCGACGGTGGCCGACGCCGCTCGCCGAGTCCGCGCCCGCAAGGGATCCGTCTGGGCGGCCGATCCGGCCGGCTCACCGCTTTCGCGTTGGCGACCGCGCCGTCCGGCGCTCCTGCTGCTCGGGGCCGAGGGGGCCGGCCTGAGCGAGGCCGCCGGGAAGGTCGTCGACGGGCGGGTGGCGATCCCGCTCGAGCGTGACGTCGAGTCGCTCAACGTGGCGGTTGCGGCCGGGATCCTCCTGCAGCACCTGCGAAGTGGATAGTGGATGGCGGATAGCGGATAGCTCACCCGCGGAGCGTGACGTGCCCGGGGGTGCCGGCGACGCAGCGGCCGACGATCGCGGACGGCGGCAGCCGCCGCTGGAGGCTGCGGGCGGCATCCGCCGGCAGCGCGGCAAGCAGGCCGCCCGAGGTCTGCGGGTCGAGCGCCAGGTCGACCAGGAATGGGTCAGCGCCCGCGGCGATCTCGAGCACGCCGGCGACGCTGTCCCGGTTCTTGCCGGCGCCGGCCGGGACCAGCCCGGTGGCAGCTGCCTCGACGGCCCCCGGCAGGCAGGGCAGGGCGGTCAGGTCGAGCTCGAGGCGCAGTCCGGAGGCGTGGGCCATTTCGGCGGCGTGGCCGACGAGCCCGAAGCCGGTGACGTCGGTGACGGCATGGGGCTCGGCGTCGTGGAGGGCCTCGGCGGCCTCCCGGTTGAGGGTCCCCATCCAGCGCATGGCGGTCGCGAGGTGGCCGGGGTCGACCATCCCAGCCCGGGCGGCGGTCGTTACCAGGCCGGTGCCGAGCGGCTTGGTCAGCAGCAGCAGGTCCCCCGGCAGGGCGCCACCGTTGCGCCAGATCCGCTCTGGGTGCACGGTGCCGGTGACCGCGAGGCCGTAGAGCAGCTCGTTTCCCTCGACCGTGTGGCCGCCGGCGAGCACAGCCCCGGCCTCCTTGAGGGCGGTCAGGCCGCCGCGCAGGATTTCCTTGAGGACTTCGCGGCCCAGCTGCGCGAGCGGGAAGCTCACCAGGTTCATGCCGGCGAGCGGCCGCCCGCCCATCGCGTAGACGTCGGACAGGGCGTTGACCGCGGCGATCCGGCCGAATGTGAAGGGGTCGTCGACGATCGGCGGGAAGAAGTCGATGGTGTGGATGATCGCGATCTCCGGCGACACCCGGACCACGCCGGCATCGTCCGCGAACTCGATGCCGACGAGCAGGTCCTCGGACGCGAGGCGCGGCAGGCCGCACAGGATCGTCTCGAGCAGCCCCTTGGCGAGCTTGGCGCCGCAGCCTCCGTAGGCGCTGCCCGAGGTCAGGGCGACCGCACGCTCCGGCGCCGCCGCGTCGAGCGCGCTCGGCGTCCAGGTCTCGCCGCGGCGGCGGTACACCGACTGCGGGTCGAGGCCAGCGCCGGCGAGCAGCTCGGCGAGCGCCGCGGCCTGCTCGGCCCGCGCCTCGAGCACCACGCCGCACTGGGAGCTGACGGCGCGCGGCGCCGGCACCGCATCGACGTCGAGGCCGCGGTCGCGGGCGGCGCGTTCGGCGTGCATCACCCGCTGCGTGCTGCCAAAGACGATCAGCAGATCACGTGCGCGGGTCACCACGTGAGGCTCCGCCGAAACGGCAGATCGAAGATCGCAGATTCCAGATTCCACCTCTCCCGTCCGCCAGGCGAGGGAGTTCCATCTTCGTTCTTCGATCTTCAATCTGCAATCCACGCTCTATCGGACACCGTTCCTGGCCGCATCGCGGACGGCTTCGACCAGCCGATCCACGTCTTCTTCGGTGGTGAAGGGTCCGAAGCCGGCCCGGAGGGTGCCGTCGGGATAGGTCCCGAGGCGGCGGTGGGCGGCGGGGGCGCAGTGCAGCCCGGCGCGCAGCATGATCCCGTGCTCCCGGTCGAGCCAGGCGGCGAGCTCGCCCGCGTCCACGCCGGCGACGGTCAAGGACAGGATGCCGACCTGCGGCGCGGCCTCGTCCCGGCCGTGCAGGCGCACGCCGGGGATACCGGCGAGGCCCTCGGCGGCCCGCCGCGCCAGCCTCGCCTCGTGAGCCTGGATCGCCTCCACCGAACGCTCGGCGAGCCACGCGCACGCCGTCCCGAGGCCGACGATGCCGGGCCCGTTGGGGGTGCCGGCCTCGAGCCGGTCGGGCAGCCACTCCGGCATCTCCTCGCTCTCCGAGCGGGAGCCGGTGCCGCCGCAGACCAGCGGCTCCAGCTCGACCCCGTCCGCCAACAGGAGCACGCCCACGCCCGGAGGCCCGAGCAGACCCTTGTGGCCGGAGCACGCGAAGGCGGCGGCGCCCAGGCCCGAGAAGTCGATCGGCAGGTTGCCGGCGGTCTGGGCGCCGTCGACCAGCACCGGCACCGGCGCCACCGCGGCCGCGATCTCCGCTACCGGCAGCACGGCGCCGCTGACGTTCGAAGCGTGGCACAGCACCACGAGGCGGGTCGGCGCGGCGGCCACCAGCCCCGCCACCTCCGCGGCGGTGGGGACGCCGGTCGACGGCGCTCCCTCGGCCACCACGATCTCGAGATCGAACCGGCGCTCGAGCCGCCGCAGCGGCCGCATGACCGCGTTGTGCTCGAGCGCCGAGAGCACGACCCGGTCGCCGGGGGCGAGCCAGGCCTGGAGGACCGTGTTGATCCAGAAGGTGGCGCCCGGGCCGAGCAGGGTGCGCTCCGGGTCCGACCCGAGCAGGTCGGCCACGAGCTGGCGGGAGCGCTCGAGGGCGCGGGAGGCCGCCACCGTCAGGCGGTGGCCGCCGCGGCCCGGGTTGCCGGCCTCCTCGTCGAGGAAGCGGCGGACCGCGTCGGCGACCCCGGGGGCCTTGGGGAAGGAGGTGGCCCCGTGGTCGAGGTAGATGCCGTGGCTGGCGGTCACGGCCGGACGATCGAGCCCGCCGCGGCGAGCCGGCCGGCGATCTCGAGCATGTCGGTGACCCGGCCGACCGCGAGCCGGTCGACGAGCTCGAAGTAGTTGAGGCAGGTGCCGCAGGCGATGAGCTCGACGCCGGCCTCCTCGAGGGCGCGCAGGTCGTCGAGCAGCGGCGAGCCCTCGCAGCACAGGAAGACGCCGCGGTTGTAGAAGACGATGGCGTCGGGCCGACGCTCGAGCTGGGCCTGGGTCTTGAGGAAGGAGCGCAGGAGCAGGGCGCCGAGCTCGTCGTCGCCGCTGCCCATGGTGGCGCCGCTGACCTGGACGACCTGGGGCCGCCGCGAGCCGGTCGCGGTCGCGGCGTCCGCGGGCAGGTCGCAGGAGAGGAGCTCCTCCTCGCCAGCCCGAGCCTGGCCGGCGCCGGGACCGGTCGTGATGGTCAGCACGAACGAGCCGTCACCGGGCTCGTCGACGACGACCTCGGCGCCGCGCGAGGCGGCGAAGCGGGTGACGTTGGAGCGCGACAGCTGGTCGGCGACGCGGAGGCGGAGCTGCCGCTCCCCGGCGTCGAGCAGCTCGCGCAGCCGGAGCACCGGCCCCGGGCAGGCCAGGTTGCGGACGTCGATCTCCTTCATGAACGCCCTCCGCCTCGGAATTGTACCGGGAAGGGGAGAAGGGGAGAAGGAGAGATGGGGAGAAGTGCGACGAGAGGCAAGAGGCAGTTTCGACTCTCCAGCTTCCGAGTCTTCCACCTTCCGGCACGCTTCGGGGGGGAGGTGAATCTTCTCACCCCCTCACCCTCTCACCTTCTCTCCCGGCTGGGCGGGGTTATGATGGGAGGAGACTCGATGCGGCAGGAGGTGGTCATGCTTGGACGGGGTGTGCTGAGCCGGCTCCACACGTTGACCCAGCAGAAGACGCAGACCTTGACCGTGTACGTCGACATCGACCAGAACAAGCAGTCCAACCGCAAGCGCGGCTACCAGGTGCAGGCCGAGGCCATGCTCAAGGAGCTGCGCGCGGAGCACGGCCGCTCCCAGCGCCTCGACGCCGCGGCGGAGCGCGCCCTCGAGCTCCTGCGGTCGATCCGGCCGGAGGGCAAGGCCGCGCTGGTCGTCGTCCACCCGGACACCGAGCTGGGCGAGGTCCACCAGATCGGGCTGCCCTTCGCGGCCGGGGCGTATTGGCGGCGAGGCGCCTTCCTGAGGCCGGTCGTCGAGGCGATGGACGAGCACGAGCGCTACGGCGTGGTGCTGACCGACAACAAGCGGGCGCGCCTGTTCACCGCGCAGATGGGCGAGCTCACCGAGCACGAGGATCTGCTGTCGGAGACCAGCTCGCGCACCCGCGCCCAGGGATCGGACCAGTGGCGGGCCCAGAAGCGGCACGACAGCCGCCACCAGGAGGAGGTCGCGTCGCACGCCAAGCGGGCGATCGACGCACTCCACGACCTGTCGCTGAGCGCACCCTTCGACCGGCTGATCGTGGCCGGCCCGCCGCAGGCGACCGGCCAGCTGGTGCGGCTGCTGCCGAAGCGGCTGAGCGGCAAGCTCGTCGAAACCGTCAGCATGCGGGTCGGGGCCGACCGCAAAGAGGTGCTCAACAAGATCCTGGCGGTCCAGAAGCGCATGGAGCGTGAGCAGGAGTCGAAGCTCGTCGAGGGCCTGATCGCGGAGCTCCACGACGCCGGCAAGGCGGTGGCCGACTTCGCCAGCGTGCTCGACGCCGTCAACCAGGGCCGGGTGTGGAAGCTGTTCTACGCCAAGGGCCTGCGCAAGGAGGGCGGGGAGTGCAAGGAGTGCGGCGCCTACCTGCCGCACTCGGTCGGGCCCTGCGTCTACTGCGACGGCGAGGTGCAGCCCCTGACCCAAGTCATCGACCGCCTCTCCCAGTCGGTGATGGAAATGGGTGGGCAGGTCGAGGTTGTCGACGGCCCGGCAGCGGACAAGATGAAACCGCTGGGGTCGATCGCTGCGTTGCTTCGATACTAGGGGCGAGGCCCCTACAACCCGCTTCCGCGCCCGCTTCCGCTTCCGTGCCAGATCGTGTCACGGCGAAGCCACTGGCGCAGTCCAATGAGCTTCCGCTTCCGCGCCCGGATGGGCCGTGCGGCGACGCTGCCGACCGATTTCGAGTCGAGGCGCAAGCGCTGCGCTCGTGTGGGTTGGCGTATTCCCGCAACCACGAGCATGACTCAAGAGCCTTGCGGGCCAGTGACGTCGGAAGCGGGCACGGGGTCGACGAGAACGGGAACGGGGGGAATCCGGAAGCGGGCGCGGAAGCGGAAGCGGGCAGAGGGGCCCTAACCACTACACCGGGATCTCCCTGATCATCCTGCTCACCGCCCTGAACTCGTCGGTGCCGCAGCGCTCGAGCAGCTCGAACAGCGCCGACTCGGTGGTCGTGACGATCACGCCGGCTGCGGCCATGCGGTCGAGCGCCCACGCCTTGTCGGCGGGGCGCCGCGAGCTGACCGCGTCGTGCGGCACGTGGACCTTGAAGCCGGCCGCAACGAGGTCGAGGGCGGTCTGCACGACGCAGACGTGCGCCTCGATGCCGGCGACGACCGCCTGGCGGCGACCCGCGGCTTCGATCGCCGCTCGGACCGCCGGCTCCCGGGCGCAGGAGAAGGTGTCCTTGATCAGGGGAGGCGCGGGCAGCGGCGCGGCGACGCTCGGCACGGTGGGCCCGAGGCCCTTGGGGTACTGCTCCGTGGCGATGACGGGGACGTCGAGAGCCGCGCACGCCTCGATCAGCACGGCAATGCGCGGCAGGTGACCCTGGTCGGCCATTACCGCATTGATCCGCTCCTGGACGTCGACGACGACCAGCATGGCGTCGCCGCGGATAAGAAGATCGGTTGCCAGCGCCATGGGACCTCCAGGGACGGCCAATCCTAGCAGGCAGGGCCTGGAACCCCCATCGCTTCCGCGCCCGCGCCCGCTTCCGCGCCCGTGCCCGTGCCCGGGCCTGAGAATGCTGGGAGCTCCGACAGGTGCATATGGCCGACGCCCGCTTCCGGCGTCAGCCACCTCTCGAATCAAGGGCACTCGCTCTGGAGTGACGGCGAAGCGGCAGCGGAAGCGGGCGCGGATCCGGCTCGCGTCCGGCGGACGGGGCCGTGACGCAGAGCTGGGCCGCGGGAGGAACCGGCCCCTAGATCCTCGATCCCAGCCCCTGGCTGGGAGGGGGCTCGGTAGAATGCCACAGTGAGCGACCCCGTCCCCCCCGCCGCGCAACCGGCCAAGAAGCCGGTGGTCGATCCAAGCCTGCTGCCGCCGCTGCCCGTGACGCCGCGGCGCGACCGGGTGCCCGGCGCGAACCTCGGTCGCTGGGCGACCTTCGGTTGCGTCGCCGTGCTGCTCGTGCTCGTGGTCCTGCTCATGTTCGGGGTCAATCTCACCCGGCGGACGGCGTGGATGGGTTTCGCGCGCGCCCAGCAGCGGGTGCTCGAGGAGCTGCCCCGGGACCTGCCCTCCGGCGAGCGGCTGCGCACCGAGCGCAACCTGCAGCGGCTGCGGGCGCGCAGCGAGGCGAGTGCCGACCCGCTGCCCGTGATCGGCAGCTTCCTCGGCAAGGTTTCAGTCGTGTTCGAGGACGACCGGCTGACGGCCGACGAGGTCGCCGAGCTCAACCGCTTCGTCGAGGAGATCCTGGACGCCGGCGGAGGTGAAGCCCCTTGAGGCCGGGCCGCTTCCTCCTCCACACGCACTTCGCGCCCGCCGGCGACCAGGTTCAGGCCATCGAGCGGCTGGTCGCGGGCGTCGAGGCCGGTGTCGCCGGCCAGACGCTGCTCGGGGTCACGGGCTCGGGCAAGACCTTCACCATGGCCAAGGTCATCGAGGCCACCGGCCGTCCGACCCTCGTGCTCTGCCACAACAAGACCCTGGCCGCGCAGCTCTACCAGGAGTTCAAGGGCTTCTTCCCGGACAACGCGGTCGAGTACTTCGTCTCCTACTACGACTACTACCAGCCCGAGGCCTACGTCCCGACCACCGACACCTACATCGAGAAGGAGACCTCGATCAACGAGGAGATCGACCGCCTCCGGCTCTCCGCCACCCGCTCGCTCTTCGAGCGGCGCGACGTCGTGATCGTGGCCTCGGTGAGCTGCATCTACGGCCTCGGCTCGCCGGAGGCCTACTTCGGGATGCTCCAGCTCTTCGAGCGGGGCACGACGCAGCCCCTCGACGAGCTGCTGCGCCAGCTCGCCAAGATGCAGTACGAGCGCACCAACCTCGACCTGGCGCCGGGCAGCTTCCGGCTGCGCGGCGATGTGCTCGAGATCTATCCGCCCTACGACGACAGCGCGGTCCGCGTGTCGCTGTGGGGCGACGAGGTCGAGGCGATCGCGCGCATCGATCCGGTGACCGGGCGGGTGGTCGAGGAGCTCGACCGGCTGCCGGTCTACCCGCGGACCCACTACGTCACGCCCCGCGAGCAGCTGCTCGCAGCCATCGCCGGCATCCGCACCGAGCTCGACGAGCGGGTGGCCGAGCTGCGCGCGAAGGACAAGCTGCTCGAGGCGCAGCGGCTCTCCCAGCGGACCCTCTTCGACCTCGAGATGCTGACCGAGCTCGGCTACTGCCAGGGCATCGAGAACTACTCGCGCCACCTCACCGGCCGCGCGGCCGGCGAGCCGCCGCCGACCCTGCTCGACTACTTCCCGCGCGACTTCCTGTGCATCATCGACGAGTCGCACGTCACCGTGCCGCAGGTCGGCGGCATGTTCCACGGCGACCGCTCGCGCAAGCAGACCCTCGTCGAGTTCGGCTTCCGGCTGCCGTCGGCCCTCGACAACCGCCCGCTGACCTTCGAGGAGTTCGAGGAGCGGGTCCACCAGGTGCTCTTCGTGTCGGCGACCCCCGGCCCCTACGAGCTCGCGCTGTGCGCGGGCGAGGTCGTGGAGCAGGTGATCCGCCCGACCGGGCTGCTCGACCCTCAGGTCGAGGTGCGTCCCGCGCAGCACCAGGTCGACGACCTGCTCGGCGAGATCCGCGCCGTGGTCGGCGGCGGCGGGCGGGTGCTCGTCACCACCTTGACCAAGCGGATGTCCGAGGACCTGACGACCTACCTCGCCGAGGTCGGGACCCGGGTCCGCTACCTCCACTCCGAGGTCGAGACCCTGGAGCGGACCGCCATCCTCGCCGACCTGCGCCGCGGCGAGTTCGACGTGCTGGTCGGGATCAACCTGCTCCGCGAGGGGCTCGACCTGCCCGAGGTCGAGCTGGTGGCGGTGCTCGACGCCGACCAGGAAGGATTCCTCCGCTCCGACGACCTCGCTCATCCAGACCATCGGCCGGGCCGCGCGCAACGTCGAGGGACGCGCCATCCTCTACGCCGACCGCTCGACCGGCTCGATCGAGCGGGCGCTCGCCGAGACCCGGCGCCGGCGCGCCAAGCAGGCGGCGTACAACGAGGAGCACGGCATCGAGCCGCAGAGCATCGTCAAGGATGTCGCCAGCCCCCTGCTGGCAATGGCGAACCTCGACTACTACGGGCCCGGCGGCGAGCGGCCGCGGCTGCGCGAGCGGGACGAGGGCGAGCCCGGGGACGAGGCCTCGCTCAACCGGCTGATCGCCGAGCTCGAAAAGCGGATGCGGGCGGCGGCCAAGGCGCTCGAGTTCGAGGAGGCCGCCCGGCTGCGCGACCGCATCCGCGAGCTGCGGCGCCAGCAGATCTTCAAGTAGCGGCGGCGATGCGCTCACGCGCATCGCCAATGTCGAAGAGTCTTGCGAGCACGTCTACGAGGTTGCGATGGCATCGACCTCGAATGCAGCGGTCCCTGGCAGATCGAGACCACACCGTCAGCATGATGCGGTATAAGGAACTCCGTGCAGGACCGTCGGTGGCGGATGTCAGGATCGGCGCGGACGTTGTGGTGGATGCTGTTCCTGGCCGGGCTCGCGTTGTCCCTCGTCATGGTGCTCAGGTCCCGCTTCGACGGCGACCAGCTCAACATGCTGGCCCGCGGCTGGACCCTGGCCTTCGCCGGCGAGTGGCTGCAGTACGGGATGCCGACCTCGGCGGGAGGCATGTCGCCGGGCGGCCTGCAGTCGCTCCTCGTCGGGCTGCCGCTCATGGTCTGGGCCGACGGCCGCGCGCCGGCGCTGCTGGTGTGGCTGATGGGCGTCGCCGGGTACCTGCTGCTCGACCGTCTCATCGGCCCGATTCTCGGTCCGCGGGGGCGCGTGCTCTTCGCCCTCGTCTACTGGCTCAACCCGTGGCGCATGCACTACACCAGCATCTTGTGGAACTCGAGCTACCTGTTCTTCTTCGGCGCCCTGCACGCCACGTGCGCGTTCCGCATGCGGGTCGAGCGGCGCTTCTGGCCGTCGCTCCTCATGGTGCTGTGCGTGGGTCTGGGCCTCGAGCTCCACACCGCGGCGCTGGCGCTCGCCTTCGCGTCGATCCTGCTGTGGTGGCGAGGCGTCATCAAGGTCGACTGGTGGGGAGTGGCGGCCGGCAGCGTGCTCGTCATCGCCTCGGTCGCGCCCTGGATGGCGGCGGTTGCGGCGCAGCCGGAGCTGCTGCCGGGCGGGCCCGGCTTCCCGTTCCGCAATCTCGTGCTGGTGCAACCCTTCCTCCGGGGCGTGGTGTACCTGCTGCGCTACCCATCGTTGGCCTTGCCGGGCCGGGTCTACGAGCTCGATCTGGCGCCGGGCTCGAGCGTCGACGACACTGTGTCCTCCACCCTCCAGATCATCCTGGTCGGCCTCGGCTGGGTCACCGTGCTGCTGCCGGTCGTGGCCTACCGTCGCTTCCTCAAGGTCCCTCGCATCCTCTGGCGGCGCCAGCACCCGACGCCGATCCGGCGGCTGTGGCTGCGGCAGTACGCCTTCTGGACGCTCGCGGGCGCCGCGGCCGCATTCGCGATCTCACCGACCTCGGTGATGTTCTGGCAGGGCTTCCCGGTGCTCCACGTCGCGGTGCTGCCGGTGGTGCTCCTCGTCGAGGCACTCGTGCGATCGGGCCGGATCGGCGCCAGACGGCGGGCGCTGGCGGCCGCGGTGGCGACCGTGCTCGCCGTCAACGCCTTGATCGGCTGGGCGAGCCCGATGTTCCGCGCGCCGGGGCCGCTCCGCGCCGACGCCACCGGGACCGAGGCCAGCTTCGTGCGCCGGCTGTCGGCCGATCACCCGATGTTCCACGATCTCGGGCTGCACCAGCGCTGCGGTCTCGTGGTCGTGGACGAGGGCGGCTGGATGCCGGATTTGTGGCGGGAACGTGAACCAGGCGGTGGCCCCGGGGGGGGCGAGGGCCCCCACCACCAGTAACCCGTGCGCGAGCCCGTCTCCGCGCCCGTGCCCGTCTCCGTGCCCGGGTGACAGACTCCCCACTTGGATCGTCCTTTTCGGGAACGGGAACCCTTCGACTCGCGGCGCTGCGGCGCCGCTCGCTCAGGGCAGGCTCCTGGGGCGCGGAAGCGGAAGCGGGCGGGGAAGCGGAAGCGGGTGGGCGGCGGACTAGCCCGTAGCCCCTGGTCGGGGGGGTGGGGGCGTCAGAAGGGGACGCCGAAGGACAGGAAGAACTCGCCGCTCGACTCGCCGGGCTCGCGGTCGAGCTTCCAGCCGTACTCGGCGCGCAGCGGGCCGGCCGGAGTCACGACGCGGACGCCGAGCCCGGCCGCATAGCGCAGGTCGCCCACCCGAACCAGCTCGGGCTCGGCCCAGACGTTGCCGATGTCGACGAAGGCGACGCCGGAGAAGACCCCGGCCACCGGGCGCTCGTACTCGAGGTTGACGAGCACCAGCGCGTTGCCGCCGATCGGCTCCCCGTAGGCGTCCAGGGTCTGGCTGGGGATGCCGAGGAGGTCGCGCTCGAAGCCGCGATGCGTCGAGGACCCGCCGGCGAAGTAACGGCTGGCGAGCGGGACCTGCAGGTTGAGCGGCAGCTCATCGTCAACCCCGAACGGCTGGATCGCGCCGAGCCGGATGCCGGCGGCCCAGGTGCCGTGGGAGTGGCGGCCGTACAGGGTCGAGCGGCCGAAGAGCTTGAGGTAGTTGGCGTCGGCGGCGAAGACCGGAAACGCCCACTCGAGCGAGAGCTGCGAGAAGCTGCCGTGGCTCGGAAGCAGGGGGTCGTCGCGGAAGTCCCACTCCAGGGTCGGCGTGATCGACGCGATGCGGGCCTCCTCGTCCTCGCGCGGCAGGTTCGGGTCGACCGGGGCGTCGCCGATGGTGCTGGGCTCGATGAGCTGGTACTCGTAGCGGTACCAGGCACGGAACGGCACCCGGCGCCGGTCGCCGACGTCGAACCAGAGGCCGCGGCGGCGCTGCTCGTAGCCGCGGTTCTCGAAGCGCTCGAAGGTCCGATAGACCACCAGGTAGCCGGGGAGGTCGAGGTAGGGGACCCTGGGCTCGCGGAGGCCAACCTGGAAGCGCTCCTCGTTGCTCGACAGCCGGCCCTCCAGCGACAGCGCATGGGCGCCGCCGAAGAGGTTCAGGTGCGACCAGCCGAGAGTCAGCCGCCAGCGGTCGGTCTCGTTCCAGCCTACGCCGACCATGTACGAGCGCTGGGCGCCCTCCTCGCAATGGACGACCAGGCCGCGCACGTCGCGGCGCTCCTGGCCGGGCATCGGCAGCAGCTCGACGGTGCGGAAGAGGCCGAGCTCGTAGAGCCGGCGCTGTGCGTCGACCACACGGTCGCGCGCGAACGGTGCTCCGCTGACCACACCTGAGGCCTTCAGCAGGCGCTCGACCACCGAGCGGCGGGTCCTGCGCAGCCCGGCGATCACGACGTCGCCGATCACGACGTAGCGCTCCGGCTCGACGAGGAAGAGGACTCTGGCGTGGCCCGGCTGCGAGGTATCGACCTCGACGGCGACCCGGCCCTCCGGGTAGCCGCTGTCGGCGAGGGTGGTCTCGATCTGGAGCTTCGTGGCCTCGACGGCGCGCGGGTTCCACGGGGCGTTCTCCCGGAGGGCGCGAGGGAGGGCCTCGAGACGGGTGGCCGCCTCCACCGGGAGTCCCTCGACCCGCAGCTCGTCGAGCATCCAGCGCGGGCCCTCGACGATCGGGAACAGCACCCGGACCTCGTCGGCGCCGGCGGGCTCGAGAACCGGAGGCTCCACGTCGACCTCGACGAAGCCTCGGGCGCGGTAGGCCTCGGCGATGGCACGCCGGTCGCCCTCGAGGGTGACAGCGCTCACCGGCATTCCCCACAGTCCCTGGGTCCGGCCCCGATCGACCTGAACCGCCTCCAGGAGGTCATCATGGTCGATCGACACCGCGCCCGGAAACTCCACTGAGGCGACGCGGAGGAGGCGACCGGGATTGATGCTCACCCGCAGCACCTGGGTCGGCTCGCCCGCTTCGAGCTCGGCCGTGGCCGCGGCCAGCAGGTACCCCTCGCGCTGCAGGTTCTCGCGGATACGGTCGGCCAGCACCTCGGTCTGCGCCGGATGGATGTCCTCGACCACCGGATCGGGGATCGCGGCGCGGGCGACCTTCTCGAGCTCGGCGGGGGCGCTCAGCTCCAAGGTGTAGCGGGCGCCGGGATCAACGCGCACCGCGAGCAAGGTGCCGGCGGCCTCGGTCCTGCGGTCGACGCCGACCACCCGCGCGTCCCAGAAGCCCTGTCGCCGCAGACCCTCCTCGACCTCCCGGCGAATGCGCTCCTCGACCCGGGTTGTGAGGCGATCGCTCGGCTTGACCTCGGGGACCGCCGCGGCGGCGACCGCGTCATCGTCGAGCCCCTCGACGGTGACGCCGGCGATCCGCTCAACCTCCCCCGGGTCGGGCTCGACGGTGACGGCAACGGTGTTGCTCGAGCGCTCGTACTCGAGGTAGACCTCGACCCGGGGCTCGGGATAACCCCGCTCCCGGAGCTTGCGCAGCGCTCGCCGTCGGCCCTCCTCGATGGTGCCCACCGACACCGGATCGCCGGTCGAGAGCGCCATCCACTTCTTGAGCTGGTTCTTCAGGATCGGGCTTGCGGTCCGGACGTCGACCTTCGAGATCTTCGAACGGGCGCTGATCCGGACCGTGATCGCGAGGCCGGCGTCGACAGGCTCCGACTCTACGGCGACCCACTCGACCTCGCCGCCGGCGTACAGCGCCAGGATCGCCTCCCGGACCAGCTGCCGGTCGAGCGTGCCGCCCGCGGCGAGGCCGAACACGCGGAGCAGCGCCGCCTCGTCGACCGGACCAGTCGCCTCGACCGACACGCTGGCGACGGTCTGTGTGGCGCTCGACGCGCTCGGCCAGAGGAGTGCGGCGGCGGCGAGCACGAGCCTGGCGCAGCGTCGGCCGCGCGGGGAGGTTCGGCGAGGGCGGTGGGTGGTGCTGGCCATGGTCCGGGACGCTCAGTACTGCCGGCGCAGCTTGAGATCGACGCCGTAGGTGCCGTCGAGGTCGCGCGAGGCCTCGAAGAAGATGCCCGGGGCGAGGTACCAGCGGCTGACGATGACCTCCTCGCGCTCCCCCGACAGGTTGGACTGCACGGTCACCGTCCACGCCTGGTTGAGCTGCTTGACCACCGTGACCCGCGCCGCCCCCGGCTCGCCGGTCGCGGTCTCGGCGAAGGGATCCACGCGCACCTGGTCGACGGGCAGGGTCAGCCCGGCTCTCCGGTCGAGCTCGGCGGTCAGCTGCTGGCTGAGGATCGACGACGCGAGGCCGATGCCCATGGCGCCGGCGGTCGCGGCGTCGCTGCGGTAGCCGACGGCCATGAGGCCGTAAATCTCATCCTCGGTCAGCGGG
Source organism: uncultured Holophagae bacterium (assembly GCA_963754985.1). Classification (GTDB taxonomy): domain Bacteria; phylum Acidobacteriota; class Thermoanaerobaculia; order Thermoanaerobaculales; family Sulfomarinibacteraceae; genus FEB-10. The sequence continues at coordinate 394,221 of CAVWIJ010000012.1, forward strand.
GGATTGGAGGACACCGACGGGGTCAGGCGCTGCGCGGTGCCGGTCAGGCGAAACGTGATGTCGTAGTTCTGGACGAAGGTGCGCGCCTGAATCTCGATGAACGGGTCGATCGCCTGCGGATCGGAAAAGGTCAGGGTCGCCCGTTCGATCTCGTAGCGCAGAGTCTGCAGCATCACCTCGCCGCCTTCCTCGAACTGCAGCTTGCCGACCAGCCCGGGCCGGTTGACGGTGCCGCTGATGTCGAGCGATGCCGAACCGACGAGACGGATCGAGGGGTTGCGCAGCTCGATGGTCTCGTCGGCCTCGACGTGCAGGTCGAGAGCAGGTCCGCCGTCCGTTGCCGGCGGCGACTCGCCACCGAACCAGCCGAGCACCAGCGTCGCCAGATCGTCCTTGCTGCGCAGCGACGCGCTGTCGACCGTGAGATCGCCCGACAGCTCGAGGCGCTCTGCAGGCCCGACCAGCCGCCACGCTCCCGACAGCTGGGCCGTCAGCTCGGGCAGCACCTCGTAGTGAATGGCGGCAACTGTGCCGTCGAGGGCGATGTCGACGCTGCCGTTGCGCCGGCCCAGCCGGCCGCTGCAGCGGCCGCGGCCCTGCATGAAACGGAAGTCCACGCCCTCGAGCGATACCTCGTCGGAGGACAGCAGCAGGGTGCCGTCGATGCCGGACAGGATCGAGCGCGTGCCGGGGATCCGGAAGGACCCCTGGCGGAGCTCAGCGATGCCTTCGAAGCGGGGCTCGCGGAAGGTGCCGAGCAGCTCGACGACTCCGGTCGCGCGGCCCGCGGGCTCCCAGTCGGGGAGCAGGATCCGCAGCAGCAGCCCGTCCAGGGTGCCGGCGACGTTGCCGGCAAGGACGCCGTTCGCGTCCACCGAGCAGCGCGCGAACAGCTCGTCGGCGCGGATCGCCAGGTGCAGGCCGTCGAGCTCCGCGCCCTGCGGCGACACCCGGAAGGCCGGTGGTGAGAGCAACCGGACCGGCCGGCCCTCGAGCTCCAGGTCGGCCGAGTCGATGGTGCCGGTCACGGTCGGAAGGCCACCGGCCGGCCACGAGGTCCGGAAGGTCGCCCGCGCGCTGCCGGTGAGCGGCACGGCCGAGCCCGGCGCCAGGTGCGAGATCAGCGCGGGCATGTCGGTCACCCGGAGCTCGCCGTCACCCTCGAGGGCGCCGCCCTCCCGGCGATCAAGGGAGGCCGTCAGGAAGGCCGAACGGGCCAGCGCCGCGTCGACGGTCACCGCTTCGGGCCCGGCGAGCACGTCGACCGTAGCGTCCCGGCCGTCGGCGTGGAGGCGCCCGGTCGGCGGTCCGTCGCGGGGCAGCTCGAAGTCGAGCTCGAGGTCGGCAACGCCGCCGGCCAGGCCGGCGAGCTGGTCGCCGAGGACCGCGAGCGACATCTGCGGCCACCGCAGCTGGCCACCGACGGCCCCGCTCGCCGTGTCCCACCACGCGCTTCCCTGCAGGCCGCCCTCGAAGCTCACGGCGCGGGCGTCGAAGCGGCCGCCGGCGAAGTCGACGGCGCCGCTGCCGCCGCCGAGCGGCTGGCCGAGCAGCTCGGTCCCATCGAAGCCGACCGCCCATGAGCCGTGCGGCGCCGCGAGCGAGCCCCTGAGCCCACCAGTGAAGGAGAAAGTACCCGCCGTTTCACCGGCGGCTCCGACCCAGCCCGCGACCGTGGCCAGCGGGATCCGGTTGCCCCGGATCGACAGGTCGAGCTGGTCGGCCTGCGAGCCCTCCTCCCACCGGATGTCGCCGTCGATCTCGCCGGTGCCCTCGCCGATCCTGAACAGGGTCGGGCCGAGGGTGAGCCGGGAGCCGCTGATGGTGGCCTCGGCCAGCAGCTGATCGAGCTCGACCGGAGGTAGCAGCAGGGGCCGGGCGTCGAGGCGTGCTCCCACCACCAGGCTCTGCCACGGGCCACTGAGCGTGACGAGCAGGGTCCCCTGGCCGGCGATCCAGGTCGGCAACACCTCGCTGCCGACAAAGGCGTTGACCACCGATGCCACCTCGACGAGCTCGGCCGGGGAGACCCGGAGAGACCAGTCGGGCTGCCAGCTGCCGATGGTGAGCGGACCCTCCCACTCGACGACCGAGGCGCCGATCTGGAGGTCCTCCGACGTGAAGCGGAGCAGCCCGTCGGATGCCAGCTCGAGGGCGACCGTTCCCCGCGTCGGCAGCCCGCCTCCTTCTGGACGGAGCGCCACCTCGAAGCGCCCGGTGCCGCGGTCGACGGCACGACCGTTCCAGGCGAGCTCGCCGTCGAGGCTGGCCCGCGCCGCCAGGCCGCCGGTCGGCACACCGAGGTGGCCGAGGAAGCTGGTGACCGAGAGGCCGTCGCCCGACAGGAGCAACCGGTGCGGGCGGGTCGGGCCGGTCAGGTGCTCGAGGCTGTAGCTACCGGTCAGCCGGCCGCCGTGGAAGGTGGCGCCGTCGAGCACGCCGGTCAGATGGTCCCGTTCAATGGTCAGGCGGGCGGCGAGCTCATCGAGGGTGAATCCCGCCGCCGTCACCTGCGGCGACGAGAGCTCGAGCTGCACCATCTCCTCGGCGCCGGTGTCGACGGCCGCGGCGACCCGGACGGTTCCGAGCAGGCGCCCGGGGTCCCGAATCAGCGAGGAGACTCGTGCGAGGTCCACGGTGCCGGCGGCGTCGAGCCGCAGGGCTCCCCCCGCGATCGCGGCCGTGCCCTCGAGCGACAGACCGTGGTCGTGGAGGCGCCAGGCCGGGAAGCGGAGCCCTTCCTCGATGACCAGTCGCGCCTGCACAGACGTGTCCAAGGGCTCGAGGCCGGGTACGGACAGGCGGACCCGGCGCGCCGAGAGGAAGCCCGAGGGCGTCCCCTGCTCGGTGGTCCAGACCACGTTCGCGCCGTCGACGGCGAGGTCGATGTGGCCGGGCAGGTCGACGCCCTCGACCGCGATGTCCCTCAGGTCGAGGTGGCGCACGACGATCCGGACCAGGGAGCGGCCGCGCGGCACCGCCGTGCGCGGGAGCCCGTCGAGCCGCACCCGGATGCCGTCGGCCGCGATGGTCTCGAGCTCGATGATCCGACGCGCAACTCGAATCCGCGTCAGCTCGACCTCGAGGCGATCGATCCGGACCGCGAGCTCGCTGTCGGTCAGCGTCACCTCCCGGAGGATCGCCCGGGGCGGCAGCAGGCCCCAGGAAAGCGAGCCGACCTCCAGCTCGAGACCCTGCTCCCGGGCAGCGCGCTCGATCCAGCCGGCGACGGTGGTGCGGACCTTCGGGCTGCTCAGAACGCGGCCCACGAGCAGGGCGAGCAGCAGAACGAAGGCCACCGCGGCGAGCACCGCAACCGCAGTGCGCCTGAGGTGTCGATACCTCACCCTCCCCGCTCCCCCCACTTCAGCTTGCGGTGAAGCACCTGGAAGTAGGTGCGCTGCGGGTGCTCGATGAGGAGGACCGGCTCCTCACACCTCTGGATGCGGACCACGTCGTGGGCCGTCAGTGGGAATCCCTCCTGGCCGTCGAGCGTCAGGTAGACCTCCTCGGACGGGCTCTCCAGCCGGACCTCCACGACCGAGCTCAGCGAGAGCACGATCGGCCGATTGGTGAGGGTGTGCGGGCAGATCGGCGTGACCACGACGACGTCGAGGGTCGGGTAGAGGATGGGGCCGCCGGCCGACAGGTTGTAGGCGGTCGACCCGGTCGGCGTCGCCACGATCAGCCCGTCGGCCCGAAAGCGGCTGAGCATGTGGCCGTCCACGTGAACCGCCAGGGTGATGACCCGTGCGACCGCCGACTTGGTGACCACGGCATCGTTGAGCACGCGGCGGGTCACTCTGGTGCCGCCGGGCATCTCGACGGTGACCTCGAGCCGCTCCCGGCGCTGGATCTCGGCCCCACCCGCGAGCACCACCTCGAGCATCGGGAACAGCTCCTCGGCCGAGTGCTCGGTCAGGAAGCCGAGATAGCCCATGTTGATGCCGAGCACCAGCGTCCCGTTGAGCTCGCCGCGGGTCACCGAGAGCAGGGTGCCGTCGCCACCGAGCACGATGACGAGGTCGACCTGGGCGGCGAGCGAGCTGCGCGAGACCGCGGACTCGCGGCCGCAGGCGGCCGCCGAATCGCTGTCGAGAGTCACCTCGAGGCCCCGCTCCTGCAGCACCGCGACCAGCCGGCGTCCGAGCCCGGTCGCCTCCGGGCTCGAGGTCTTGAGAACCACCCCGACACGTCGAATCGCGGCGCTGGTCACGGGGCCTATTCTATCCCCACCGATCGGGGAGGGGCGGCGCCTCCGACGACCCCCACGATGTGGTGGTTGCGCGGGAATCACCCCACCACATCTAGGGTCGGCCATCGGCTCGTCCGCAGTCTCTCCGCGAACCGTCCGACGTGCCGTCCTCGCTGAGCTTTTGCGCCCTTGACACGCTGCTTTCCCGCGATCAATATGGAGTGGTCGGAAGTGGTCGAAACGGGTCAGGAGTGGGATACTCCGTCCACCGAGTGTCACTTCGAGCGACCGAGGGGGCGAGGTGCAGCGTTTCCGAGGGGGGTTCCCGGCAACCATTGACGCGAAAGGCCGCGTCAAGCTGCCGGCACGCCTTCGCGAGCAGCTCGAGGACGGCTACGGCCACGACGTCTTCGTGTGCTCGTTCTTCCCCCACGAGCTGAGGTTGTATCCGCTGCCGGTCTGGGAGCTCGTCGAGGAGCGCCTGCTCAGCAAACCGGCAATGAAGCCGGCGATGCTCAAGCTCATCGAGCGCGTCAACTACGGGCAGCTGCTCGAGCTCGACGACCACGGACGGCTGATGATTCCGGCCCTGCTGCGGGAGATGGTCGCCGTCGAGGGGGAGGTGGTGGTGTCCGGCCGCATCAACCACCTGGCCATCACCAAGCGGTCGCGAGCCGCGTCGATCTTGCAGGAGGAGTCCCTGAGCGATGAGGAGCTGGAGGAGCTCGCCCGGCTGGAGCTGTGATGGAGGTTCACGGTGTCAGCCGATCACGTGCCCGTGCTGCGCGACCGCGTGGTGGCCTGGCTCGCGCCGACGGCGCCAGGCCTCGTGGTCGATGCCACCGTCGGGCTGGGTGGGCACGCCGCTGCCCTGCTCGAGGCGGTACCCGGACTGCGCCTCATCGGCCTCGACCGTGACCCGGAAGCTATCGAACGCGCGCACCAGCGGCTGCAACCTTACTCCGATCGGGTCCGGCTCATTCAAAGCGCCTTCGCCGAGCTGCCCGCGGTGCTCCACTCGCTCGGCAGCCCGCCGGTGGCGGCAATCCTCGCCGATCTCGGCTGCTCGTCCCTGCAGCTTGACTCGGCCGAGCGGGGCTTCAGCTTCTCGAGGAGCGGTCCGCTCGACATGCGGATGTCGTGCAGCGGTCCGTCGGCGGGCGATCTCGTCAACGGCGCCGCGGAGGATGAGCTGGTGCGGGTGCTGAGGGAGTACGGCGAGGAGCGGCGGGCGCGGCGGGTGGCGCGGGCCATCGTCGAAGCGCGGCGCCGGCGCCCCATCGGCACCACCGACGAGCTCGCGCACCTGGTCGCCGGCGCGGTCGGCGGCGGCAGCCAGCGCATCCATCCGGCGACCCGGACCTTTCAGGCCCTTCGGATCGCGGTCAACGACGAGCTCGGGCAGCTCGAGCGCTTCCTGGAGCCGGCGGTGCGAGCACTGCAGCCGGATGGCCGGATCGCGCTCATCTCGTTCCACTCGCTCGAGGACCGGATCGTCAAGCACTCCCTGCGCCGTCTCGCGGGCGCCTGCGTGTGTCCGCCGGAAGCGCCGGAGTGTCGCTGCAACCCGCAGCAGCTGGTCGAGATCCTCACCCGCCGCGCCGAGCGGCCGGCCGCGGAAGAGGTCGCCACCAACCCACGCGCCCGCTCTGCGCGACTCAGGGTCGCCCGGCGCCTCGGCGCGGAGGCGTGACCGTGGAGCCGATCTCCATCACCACGCCCTCGAACCGTTTTCTGGTGCCGCAGCGCGACCGGCGCTGGCCGCACGTGCTCAGCATCGTCCTCCTGATGTCGGCCGTGGTGCTGGTCGCTCTCTTCCTGGTGGGATGGCCGCGGCTGCAGAGCACCTCGATCCACTACGACCTGATCCAGCTTCGCGCCGAGGTGCGGGAGCTCGAGCGGCGGGAGAGCGGGTTGCAGCTCGAGCTCGAGGCCGAGCGCAACCCGGCCCTCCTGGCCGAGCGTGCGCGCAGCGCGGGGCTCGCACCTCCCTCGCCGGTCGAGATGACCGCCGACCGCAGCGTCGGAGTCGAGCCGTGAACCGGCGCCGCGGTCTGGTCGTGGCGGCGGGTCTGGCCCTCTCCGTGGTGTTGGTGGTCGGCCGGTGCGTCCAGGTCATGGTCCTCCAGCACGACTACTGGGCCGTCCGCGCACGGCGCCAGCAGGAGCAGATCATCAAGGCGCCCGCTCCGCGCGGGCAGATCGTGAGCGCGGACGGCTACGTTCTGGCGACCTCGGTCGAGCGCTTCGCGATCCAGCTCGACACCAAGGCGGTGGTCTACCCCGAGCTCTTCGCAGAGACGGCGGCAGCGCTGCTCGGCTGCCCCGCCGAGGACCTCAGGCGGCGGCTCAGCGGCGGCGCGCGCTCGGTCTGGATCGCGCAGCGGGTCGAGCGGGAGAAGGCCGAGGCGGTCCAGGCGCTGGCGCCCAACGCGGTGGTGCTCGTGCCGGACACTCAGCGGGTCTACCCGCTCGGCGCGGTGGCGGCCCCGGTCGTCGGCTTCGTCGGGCGGGAGGAGCTGGTCACTGTCGGCCGGGTCGGGCTCGAGCATTACTACGACGACCTTCTGTCGGGCGAGCCGAACACCTACCTCGCCATCCACGACGCGGTGCAGCGCCGGCTCAGCCTGCGCAGGCTCGAGGAGGGGCGCGCCGGCTACGACCTCGAGCTGACGATCAGTGCCCGCCTGCAGGCCGCGTGCGAGCGCGAGCTCGCGGAAGTGCTCGAGGCGCGCCAGGCCAAGGCGGTGTCGGCGGTCGTGCTCGAGGCACAGACGGGCTCGATCCTGGCGATCGTGTCGCTGCCCTCCTTCGACCCCGACAGCCCATCCGACGTGCCGCCGTCCGACTGGCGGCTGCGGCCGGTCCAAGACGCCTACGAGCCCGGCTCGGTGGTCAAGCCGCTGGTGGCGGCGGCCGCGCTGGGCCGCGGCGTGGTCCGGACCGGGGAGCTCTTCGACTGCCGGCAGCGCGGCATCCGGATCGCCGGAAAGTGGCTGCGCGACCACGCCGCCCCCGGGATGTACACCCTCGACGAGATCGTCAGAGAGTCGGCCAACGCCGGCATCGTCCAGGTCGCGTTGCGGCTGCCGCGCGAGGAGCTCTGGCGCACCTTCGACGGCTTCGGCTTCGGCCGCCGCACCGGGGTCGGCTTTCCGGGCGAGTCGTCCGGCATCCTGCCGCCGGTGAAGTCCTGGTCGGGGCTCAGTCAGGCCAGCCTCGCGCTCGGCCAGGAGCTGACCGTGACTCCGCTGCAGGTGGCGCTGGCCTACGCCGCGATCGCCAACGGCGGCTGGCTGCTGCAGCCCCGGCTGGTGGCGCGCGCGACCGGAGATGAGCAGTCGGTCCCTGACCGGGAGAAGTGGCGGGCGCACGTGCTCGACGCTGCGCTGAGCGAGCGCGTCGGCCGCATGCTCGAGGCGGTGGTCGAGGACGGCACCGGCTCGAAGGCAGCGGTTCCCGGCTACCGCGTGGCCGGCAAGACCGGCACCGCCCAGCGCGCGGTCCAGGGCACCTTCGACGACGTCCACCACGTGGCGTGGTTCGCCGGCTTCCTGCCGCAGCCCGACCCGAGCGTGGTGGTGGTGGTGGCGGTCGAGGAACCGGGCGGCGAGTTCTGGGGAGCGACCGTGGCCGCTCCGGTGTTCGCGCGGGTGGCGCAGGCCGCGATGAGCCACCTCGCGGTGGCGCCGACCGAGGAGATCGAACCGACCGAGGAGATCGAGCCCGTGGAGGGGGAGGCGACGTGAGGCTGACCGAGCTCGTCGAGCGCCTCGGGGGCGGCGTGCTCACGGGCGACGCGTCGGTCGCGGTGAAGGGAATCAGCCACGACTCGCGGCGGATTTCGCGCGGCGACCTGTTCGCGGCGTTGCCCGGCCAGCGCACGCACGGTGTCGACTTCCTCGACCAGGCGCTGGCGCGAGGTGCGGTCGCGGTGTTGAGCAGCCGGCAGCGGCCGCGGGGCGTGACCGTGCCGTGGATCCGATCGTCGCGGCCACGTCGGCTGATGGCGCTGGCGGCGTGGGCGCTGGCCGGCGACCCGCAGCGCGAGCTCCTGATGGTGGGGATCACCGGGACGAACGGCAAGAGCACGGCGGCCCACCTGACGAGCCTGATCCTGGCGGCCGCGAAGATCCCGAGCGCCTTCTCGGGGACGCTCGGGTGCACGCTGCCGTCCGGCGCTTCGGTGCCGACCGAGCGCACGACGCCGGAGGCGACTGACCTCGCCCCCCTGTTGCGGCGCAGCGTGGCCGAGGGAGGCCGTGCCGCCGTGATGGAGGTCTCGTCGCACGCCCTGGTGGAGGAGCGCCTCGCCGGCCTCGAGTTCCAGGTGGCGGCGTGGACCAACCTGTCGCGGGACCACCTCGACTACCACGGCGACATGGAGAGCTACTTCCTGGCCAAGCGCCGGCTTTTCGACGAGCACCTCGCGCCCGGCGGGCGGCGGGTGCTGCCGGTGGAGGACCCGTGGGGGGCGCGACTGCTCGACGAGGTCCGCCCCGGCGACGTCGCGTGGGGCCTCGGGCACGGCGACGTCTGCGCCCGCGAGGTCTCCGGCGACCTCGAGGGCAGCCGCTTCACACTGTCCGTCGGCGCCGCGTCGACGCCGGTCCGGCTGCCGCTGGTTGGCATTCACAACCTGCGCAATGCCCTCGCCGCCGCCGCCGCGGCCCACGCCGCCGGCGTCAAGCTGTCGGCGATCCGCGCCGGCCTGGCGGCGGCGAGACCACTGCCGGGGCGGCTCGAGCGGATCGCGACCGGCCTGCCGTTCCCGGTCTTCGTCGACTACGCCCACACGCCAGACGGTCTGCGGACCGTGCTCCAGGGGCTGCGCCGGCTGACCGATCGCCGGCTGATCGTGGTCTTCGGAGCGGGAGGGGATCGCGACACCGGCAAACGCGGGCCGATGGGCTTCGCGGTCGGCGAGCTCGCCGACGTGGCCGTGGTGACCTCGGACAACCCGCGGTCGGAGGATCCGGCGAAGATCGCGGCGGCGGTCGCCGAGGGGGTGCGCGCGGGGGGCGGCGAGCCGGCGGTGATCCTCGACCGGCGGTCGGCGATCGAGCGCGCGCTCGCGATCGCCGACGAGCGCTCGCTGGTGCTGGTCGCGGGCAAGGGTCACGAGACGACCCAGACCACCGGTGACCGCGTGGTCCACTTCTCCGACCAGGAGGTGATCCGGGAGCTCGCCGGGGGGGTCCCGTGCGGATGACCGCCGCCGAGCTCGCGCGGACCGTCGGCGGCGACGTGGTCGGGGACGCCGGGGCGCTGATCACCGGCGCCGAGGTCGACTCGCGGCGGGTGCGGCCGGGAGATCTCTTCGTCGCCCTCCCGGGCGAGCGCTGCGACGGCCATCAGTTCGTGGAGGCGGCGCTCGCGGTCGGCGCCGCGGCGCTGGTCAGGAGCGGGACCGAGCAGGCGCCGCCGCCGGGCCGCGCGCTGATCCGCGTCGGCGATCCGCTGCGCGCCTACTGGCAGCTCGCCCGCTCGGAGCGCGAGCGGCGCGGCTGGACGGTGGCGGCGGTCACCGGCTCGGTCGGCAAGACAACGGTCAAGGACTTCCTGGCCCATCTGGTGGGAAGGCAGCGGCCCACCGGCGCCTCGACCGGCAACCGGAACAGCACCCTGGGCTTGCCGGCCGAGCTGCTCTCCCAGCCCGGCGAGGTCGAGGTCTTCATCGCCGAGGCCGGCACCAGCCGGTTCGGGGAGCTCGATCGGCTGGGAGAAATCCTGCGGCCGATCGCAGTGCTCCTCTACACCCGGATCGCGCCGGTCCACACCGAGTTCTTCGGTGGCTTGGACGGAATCGCCCGCGCCAAGGGCGAGCTCCTTCCGTACCTCGACCCGGCGGGCACGCTGGTCGTCAACGCCGCCGATCCGCGCCAGGCGGCGTATGCGGAGGCCACCGGGGCGCGGGTGCTGCGCTACGGCGACGGCGGCGACGCGCGGATCGAGGGGCTGGACGATTGCGGCCTGCTCGGGAGCAGCTTCGACCTCGTGCTGCCCGGCGGCAGGTCGCGCGTCGAGCTCCGGGTCGCCGGCCGGCACCAGGCCGAGAACCTGCTGGCGGCCGCGACCGCCGCCGCCGCGCTCGGCCTGAGCGCGGAGCAGATCGCGGACGCGGCGCGGGATCTCCAGGCCGCGCCCCACCGGGGGCGGGTCTACCGGCTCGACGGCGGCGTCGTTCTTGTCGACGACAGCTACAACGCCTCGCCGGTCGCGGTGGCGCGGATGCTCGAGCTGCTGGCCGCGGCGGCGGGCCGGCGGATCGCGGTGCTGGGCGAGATGTTCGAGCTGGGCGAGCTCAGCGACGACGCCCACCGGGCGGCCGGCGCGCAGGCGGCGACCTGCTGCGACCTGCTGCTCGCGGTCGGCGGCGCGGCCGCCCGCCGGCTCGCCGATGCGGCCCGGGCCGCCGGGCTCGGCGTGGTGGAGCTTGCCGGCGACGCGGACGAGGCGGCCAGGGTTCTCGGCTCCCGCTTGCGTCCCGGGGACGTGGTGCTGGTGAAGGGATCGCGAGGCGTCGGTCTGGACCGGACCGTGGCGGCGCTGCTCGGCGAGGAGGCGGCCTGATGCTGTACGCGCTGCTGCTCCCGCTCGGCCACCACTGGATCGGCTTCAACGTCTTCCGCTACATCACCTTCCGAACCGGGCTCGCGATCGCCACCGCGTTCTTCGTCAGCCTGGTGATGGCCCCGTGGTTGATCGGGCGGCTGCGCGCGCTGCAGATCCGCCAGGAGATCCGTGAGGAAGGTCCCGAGCACCACCAGGTCAAGGCCGGCACCCCGACCATGGGCGGTGTGCTGATCGTCGGCTCGGTCACGCTCACCACCCTGCTGTGGGCCGACCTCGAGAATCTCTACGTCTGGACGGTGCTGGGCGTCACCCTCGGCTTCGCCGCCATCGGTTTCGCCGACGACTGGATCAAGGTGCGCTACCGGCGCAATCTCGGCCTGACCGCGCGCCAGAAGTTCCTGCTCCAGGCACTGGTCGGGCTCGCCGGAGGGCTCGCGGCCAAGGCGATCGCCGAGCCGGCGCCGCACGCCGGGGCTCTTGCGCTGCCCTTCGTCAAGGACCTGCTGCTGCCGCTCGGGCTCGCCTACTTGCCGTTCGTGATGATCGTGATGCTCGGGTCGTCCAACGCGGTCAACCTGACCGACGGCCTCGACGGGCTCGCGGTCGGCTCGATGGCGATCGCGGCCGGAACCTACACGGTGTTCGTCTACGTTGCGGGACACCTGCGCATCGCCGAGTACCTGCGGGTCGTGGCGGTGTCGGGGGCCGGCGAGGTCGCGGTCTTCACCGGCGCCATCACCGGCGCTGCCCTCGGCTTCCTGTGGTTCAACTGCCACCCCGCGCAGGTCTTCATGGGCGACGTCGGCTCGCTCGCGCTCGGCGGCGGCATCGGGATCGTGGCCGTGGTGGCCAAGCAGGAGCTGCTGCTGGTGCTGGTCGGCGGGCTGTTCGTGCTCGAGGCGCTGTCGGTGCTGATCCAGGTCGGCTCCTACAAGCTGCGCCGCAAGCGGGTGTTCCGCATGGCGCCGATCCATCACCACTTCGAGCTGGCCGGCTGGACCGAGACCCAGGTCGTGGTCCGCTTCTGGATCATCTCGGTGGTCTTCGCCCTGGCCGGTCTGGCCACGCTGAAGCTGAGGTGATGGGGGTATGACGGCGCGCCGGCGGCTGCTGATCGTGGGGCTGGGGCGGTCCGGCGTGGCGGCCGCCCGCCTCGCCGACCGCGACGGCGCCGAGGTCTGGGTCACCGACCTGCGCCACGAGGAGGAGCTGGCGTCCGAGCTGGCGCAGCTGCCCTCAGGCTCCCGGCGCTTCCTCGGCGGGCACCCAACAAGCTGCCTGGAGGGGGTCGAGCAGGTGGTGACCTCGCCCGGAGTGCCTCCCGGCGCCGAGATCCTCGAGGCGGCGCGGCGACGCGGCATCGAGCTCGTCGCCGAGGTCGAGTTCGCCTGGCTCCACGCGCCGACCACGCCGCTGGTCGCGGTCACCGGCTCCAACGGCAAGAGCACCGTCACCACCCTGGTCGCCGAGATGCTCAGCGCGAGCGGCGTCGACGCCGCGGCGGGCGGCAACCTGGGGACCGCGGCCTCGGAGCTGGTGCTGGTCGGCGGCTTCAGCACCTGGGTGCTCGAGGTGTCGAGCTTCCAGTCGGAGTTGCTCCGGAGGATGCGCCCCGCCGTGGCGGTGTTCCTCAACCTGAGCCAGGATCACCTCGAGCGCCACGCCGACGTGGCGAGCTACCTTGCGGCCAAGCAGCAGCTGTTCGCGTTCCAGGAGGCCGGCGACCTGGCCGTGCTCAACGCCGACGATCCGGTGGTGGCGGCGACGCCGACCGCTGCGCGGCGCCGGCTGTTCTCGATCGAGCGCCCGGCCGACGCGTGGCTCGACGGCATGCGGCTGGTGCTTGACGGCGCCACCTTCACCGAGCGGGCGCACGTCGCGCTCGGCGGCATTCACAACGTCGCCAACGCGCTGGCCGCGGCGCTCGCCGCGACCGGGTTCGGCGCGACCCCCGAGGCCGTCGCGCGGACCCTGCGCGAGTTCCGCGGCCTCGACCACCGCCACCTGACGATCCACGAGGAGGGCGGGGTCGCGTGGGTCGACGACTCCAAGGCCACCAACGTGGGCGCCGCCATAGCGGCCCTGCGCGGCTACCCCGGTCGCTCGGTCCACCTCATCCTGGGCGGTCAGGCCAAGGGCCAGGACTTCCGCGTGATGACCCCGGAGGTGGCGCGGGCCGCGGTGGGCGTCTACACCATCGGCATCGACGGGCCGGCGATCGCCGCCGAGCTCGCCGACGCCGCGCCGGTGGTCGAGTGCGGAACCCTCGACGAGGCGGTTCGCCGGGCGCGTGCTGCGGCGCGCCGCGGCCAGTGGGTGCTGCTGGCGCCGGCGTGCGCCTCCTACGACCAGTTCTCGGGCTACGCGGAGCGGGGCCGCCGCTTTGCCGAGCTGGCGCGATCGGAGGTGGTGGGGTGCCGATAAGGCAGCGCTTCGACCGGGTGCTGCTGGGGGCGGCCGTGCTCCAGGTCGCGGTCGGCCTGGCGCTGCTCGCATCGGCGTCGTGGGTGGTGGCGCAGGAGCGGTACGGGCTGCCGGAGTCCTACTTCTTCACCTGGCAAGCCGCGGCCGCCGTGGTCGGCCTCGGGGTCCTGGTCGTCTGTATGCACCTGAAGAGCGAGCTGCTGATCGAGCCGAGGCTCGCGCGCTTCGGCCTCGGCGTGTGCTGGCTGCTGCTGGCCGCGGCGTTCGCGATGCCGGAGGTGGCCAACACCCACCGCTGGCTGTCGGTGGGCGGGATCTCGGTCCAACCATCGGTGCTCGCGCGCCTCGCGATCACCGTGTTCGCGGCGGTCGAGCTCACGGCGGCGGCCCGTGAGGGCTGGACCTGGAAGCGGCCGGCGGCGCTCGGCGCCGTCAGCTTCCTCACCGCCGGGCTGATCATCGCCGAGCCGGACCTCGGCTCGGCCGCGCTGCTGCTGATCATCGTGGCCGCGATCGCGTTCGTGGCCGGGATGCCGCTCAGGATGTTCGCCGCCCCGGCCGCGGCGTCGGTCGTGGCCCTGGTCGCCGCGATCCTGTCGTCTCCCTACCGGATGGAGCGGGTGCGCGCCTTCCTCGACCCGGCGGCCGCCACCGCCGCCGCCTGGCAGAGCACCCAGAGCCTGATCGCGCTGGGCAGCGGCGGGCTGGTGGGGCGCGGCTACGGCGCCGGCCTCCAGAAGCTGTTCTTCCTGCCCGAGCCCCACACCGACTTCATCTTCGCGATCACCGGTGAGGAGCTCGGGCTGGTCGGAGTGCTGCTGCTGATCGGGCTCGCCTCGGTCATCGTCTGGAGGGGGCTGCGGGTCGCCTTCCGCCTCCAGTCGCCGGGGCGCTCGCTGCTGGCGTTCGGGCTCGCGATCGGCTTCGCCGTGCAGACCCTGATCCACATGGTGGTGTGCCTGGCCATGCTGCCGCCGAAGGGCATCCCGCTGCCGCTGGTGAGCTACGGCAAGACCGACCTCGTGGTCAGCCTGATGGCGGTCGGGCTGCTGCTCAACCTGTCTCGTGAGGTGGCGTCGTGAGCCGGACCGTGGTGGTGGCGGGCGGCGGCACCGGCGGGCACATCTTCCCGGGGCTCGCGGTGGCGCGCGAGCTGCAGGCGGTGGGCGCCCGGGCGCACTGGCTGGGCGCGAGGAGAGGCCTGGAGGCGGAGCTGGTCGGCCAGCGCGGCGTCCCGCTGACGCTGGTCGAGCTCGAGGGCTTCCACGGCCGGGGCGCGGTCGCCGTGCTGCGCGCCCTCGGGCTGATGCCGCACGCCGTGGCGGCCTCGATCCGGGCCCTGCTCAGGATCGAGCCGACCGCGGTGCTCGGTGTGGGCGGCTATGCCTCTGGCGCCGGCCTCATGGCCGCCGGGCTGCTCGGCGTCCCATACGTGCTCCAGGAGCAGAACTCGGTGCCGGGCCTCACCAACCGCTTCCTCGCTCCCTGGTCGGCCCTGGTCTGCTGCGGGTTCGCCGACGCGGTCCACGCCTTCCCGTCGCTGCCCGCCGAGTGGACCGGAAACCCTGTGCGCGAGTCCTTCTTCGCGGTCCCGCCGGTCGAGGCCGCGACGCCACCGCGGCTGCTGATCCTCGGCGGCAGCCAGGGATCGCTGTTCCTCAACCGCACCCTGCCGCGGGCGATGGCGATCCTGCGCCAGCACGGCAGCGCTCCGAAGGTCCGGCACCAGGCCGGAGTGCGCTGGGCCGACGTGGTCCGCACCAGCTACCAGGATCTGTCGATCGACGCGGAGGTGGCGGCGTTCCTGTCAGAGCCGTGGACGGCGCTGGCCGAGGCCGACCTGGTGGTCGCTCGGTCGGGAGCGCTCACCGTCTCCGAGCTGGCGGCGGCGGGACGCGGCGCGCTGCTGATCCCATTCGCGGCGGCCGCCGGCGGCCACCAGCTGTACAACGCGCGGTCGCTCGAGACGGCCGGAGGAGCGGTCGTGCTGACCGAGGACGAGGCCTCGCCGGAGCGGGTGGCCGCAATGCTGCAGCAGCTGCTGACCGAGCCCGACCGGCTGCGCGTGATGGGGGCCCGGGCGCGCGCGGTGTCGCTGCCCGGTGCCGCGCGCCGGATCGCCGAGCGGGTGCTCGCGGTCGGGAGGGGCCAGTGAGCCGGCACCTCCACCTCATGGGCGCCGGTGGCGTCGGCATGTGCGGCCTGGCCGAGGTGCTGCTGGCAGACGGCTATCAGGTGAGCGGCTGCGACCTCGAGCTCTCGGAGCGCACGGCGCGGCTGGTGGAGCTCGGCGCGCGGGTGGACCGCGGGCACGATCCGGCCCATCTCGGGGGCGTCGACGCGCTCGTGGTGTCGTCGGCAGTGAGCCCTGCCCAGGCCGAGGTTGCGGCCGCGCGGGCGGCCGGCCTGCCGGTGGTGCGCCGCGCCGAGATGCTCGGCTTCCTGATGCGGGGCGCGCGCGGGGTCGCGGTGGCCGGGACGCACGGCAAGACGACGACGACAGCGCTGACCGGGCACCTCCTCGACGCGGCGGGCCTCTCGCCGACCGTCGTGGTCGGCGGCAACGCCCGCTTCCTCGGAGCGCACGGCCGGCGCGGCGCCGGCGAGCTGCTGGTCTGCGAGGCTGACGAGTTCGACCGCTCCTTCCTCGAGCTCAGCCCGGAGATTGCGGTCATCACCAACCTCGAGGCCGAGCACCTCGACTGCTACGAGGGCGAGGCTGAGCTCGAGGCCGCCTTCGCCACCTTCGCCAACCGGGTCACGCCCTTCGGCGCGGTGGTGCTGTGCGGCGACGACGCGGGGGCGAGGTCGCTCGCGCCGCGGTTGCGGCGGCGGGCGCTGTGGTACGGCACTGCGGAGGGCAGCGGCCTGCGCGCCACCGACATCGTGGCCGACGCGAACGGCTCGCGCTTCGCGGTCGAGAGCGTGGCGGGCGGCCGGCTGGGGACGGTGCGGCTGCCGCTGCTCGGGCTGCACAACGTGCGCAACGCGCTGGCTGCGCTCGCGGTCGGCCTCGAGCTGGAGGTCGCGTTCGACGGCCTCGCCGCCGCCTGCGAGAGCTTCGCCGGGGTGGCGCGGCGCTTCCAGGTGCTCGGCGAGCGGGCCGGGGTCACGGTGGTCGACGACTACGCCCACCATCCCACCGAGATCTCCGCGGTGCTCGCGGCCGCCCGGCAGGCAATGCCCGGCCGCCGGCTGGTGGCGGTCTTCCAGCCCCACCTCTACAGCCGCACCAGGGACTTCGCGGAGTCCTTCGGTGCGGCCCTGCTGGCCGCGGACGTGGCGCTCGTGCTGCCGATTTACGCGGCGCGGGAGGCGCCGATCCCGGGCGTGCGCGGCGGCATCGTGGCGGAGGCGGCGCAGCGGCGCGGCCACGCTGCGATCGAGGCGGTCGACGGCATGGACGCGGCGCTCGGGCGGCTCGAGGAGCTGCTCGAGGCCGGTGACGTGCTGCTCACCCTGGGCGCCGGCGACGTCCATCGGATCGCCGAGAGCTGGCTGGGGGTCAGGCCATGAGGACCGCCTTCCTGCCCGAGCGGCTTCGCCCGCGCGCCCAGCGCCGGCGCTCGCGGCGCTCGCTGCTGCTGCTCGCGCTGCTGCCGGCGATCGCTGGCGCTGATCCCGTGGTGGCGGGTCCAGGCGGTTGACCTCGACGGGTGCGCGGGCCTGCCGTCCGAGGTCACGGCGTCGCTCCGGCAGCTGGTCGGCCGGCCCGCGCTCACGGTGAGCCCGCAGTGGGTCCGCCACCAGCTCGAGCAGTGGCCCGAGGTCGCCGAGGTCGAGGTCCGCCTCGAGCTGCCGGGAACCTTGCGCGTGGCCGCCACCCGGAAGGCCGCGCACGGGTCGGTCGCGGCCGGAAAACGGTGGCACGCGATCACCTGTGACGGCGAGCTGGCGGGCGCGCTCGACCAGCCGCTGGAGCCGATCCTGGAAGGCGTCCGCTGCCGGCCGGCCGAGATGCGCCGCGCGCTGTCGGTGGCCGGGCGCTGTGCCCAGGCCACCGGTGGGCGGGTCGAGACCGTTCGCGAGATCACCCCGTCGGACTTCGAGCTTCGGCTGTGGCCGGCAGGCGCCGAGCGACCGGTCGTGCTGCACCTCGGCCCCGAGCCCACGGCCAGCGAGCGCTACTGGTTCGAGCGCATCGCCCGCGGCGAGGCGCGATCGCCGTGGGTCGACCTGCGCTGGAACGATCGCCTCGTGTTGGGGGGTGTCGGGTGAGCGAGACGCGGCCGCTGGTGGGGATCGACGTCGGCTCGTCGACGGTGGCGGTGGTGGTCGCCACCCCGGAGGACGGGCAGCTCGTCGTCCACGGCTTCGGCCAGGCCAGGCACGACGGCGCGCGCCGCGGCGTGATCGCCAAGCTGGACGAGGTCAGCGAGGCGATCCGCGTCGCCGCCGAGGAGGCGGAGGCGATGGCCTCGATGCCGGTCGAGGCGGCGATCGTCGGCGTCGGCGGCGTGGCGATCCAGGGCAACCCCTCGACGGCATCGGTGCCGGTGACCGGGCGCGGCGACACGGTGTGCAGCGACGATGTCCGGCGCGCGCTGCGAGCCTGCGCCCAGGTCTCGATCCCGCCCGACTACCGGGTGCTCGACATCATCCCGTGCGGCTTCGGCATCGACGGCCACAACGGCATGGAGCATCCGGTGGGGATGCCCGGGAACCGCCTCGACGCCTCTGCCTACGTGCTCTACACCAACCGGATCCACGCCGAGACGGTCGAGCAGGCGGTCAACCGGGCCGCGGTGGCGGTCGAGTCGATGATGTTCGAGCCGCTGGCCGCTGCCGAAGCGGTGCTCGCGGACGACGAGCGCGAGCTCGGCTGCGTGCTGCTCGACATCGGGTATGCCTCCACCGAGTGGGTGCTGTTCTCGGACGGCGCGGTGGCGGCGACCGGGGCGGTTCCGGTCGGTGGCCGCCACTTCACGAGCGACCTCGCGGCCATGCTCAAGACGACGACCGTCGCCGCCGAGCGGACCAAGCGGGAGATCGGCTGTGCCCTCCACCGCGAAGGGCTCGACCGCCACGCGGTGGAGGTGCCGACCCTCGGCGGCGACGGCAACCAGGTCCATACCGGCTCCTTCGTCGCGGAGGTTCTCGTCGAGCGGGCCCGCGACCTCTTCATCGCGGTGCACAGCACCCTTGCGGCGCACGGGCTCGACCGGGCGCCGCGGGCGGGCGTGGTGCTGACCGGCGGAGGCGCCCGGCTGGAAGGGCTCGAGGACGAGGCGGAGGCGATCTTCGGCCATCGCGCGCGGGTCGGGATCCCGCGCGGGCTGGCCGGGCTCACGGAGCCGGTGTCGCGGGACCGGAGTGGGCGGTGGCGTGCGGCCTGATCAGGCTCCACCACCGCCGTCAGGGACAGGATTTGAGCTCAGAACAACATCGGAGCGGCTTGCTGACCTGGTTGCGGCATGCGCTTGGTGATTTTTTCGAACTGGGAGGTGGTCATGATCGAGTTTGACGACGTGGTGGATGGTGTCGGCAGCGGTGGCGCGGTGAGACGGCCAGAGATCCGGCGGGCGACGGGCTCTGATCTCGGGATCTTCCTTGACGAGGCCCCGCCGCCGGCTCGGATCAAGGTGATCGGAGTCGGGGGCGGGGGATGCAACTCGGTGAACCGGATGATCGACGCCGGCCTGTTCGGGGTCGAGTTCATCGCGGCCAACACCGACGCGCAGGCGCTCGGCAGCACCCGGGCGCCCACCAAGCTGCAGCTCGGCCTGGAGCTGACCCGGGGCCTCGGCGCCGGCGCCAACCCGGAGGTGGGCAGGAACGCGGCGCTCGAGGCCGACAAGAAGATCTTCGACATGCTCGACGGCTCCGACATGGTGTTCATCACCTGCGGCATGGGCGGCGGGACCGGAACCGGCGCGGCGCCGATCATCGCGCAGATGGCGCAGGACGTCGGCGCCCTCACCGTGGCGGTGGTGACCAAGCCGTTCAGCTTCGAGGGGTCGCGGCGGCGCAAGGTGGCCGAGGAGGGGATCCTCCAGCTCGGCCAGCACGTCGACACCCTGATCACCATCCCCAACGACCGGCTGCTGAAGTTCGTCGAGCGGAACACCAACTTCACCGAGGCGATGAGCATCGCCGACGACGTGCTCCGCCAGGCGGTGCAGGGCATCGCCGACATCATCACCGTGCCCGGGCTCGATCAATCGCGACTTCGCCGACGTGCGGACGGTGATGCAGGGCATGGGCCACGCGATCATGGGGATCGGCGATCGCCGGCGGCGAGCACCGGGCAGTCGAGGCGGCGCAGCAGGCGATCGCGTCGCCGCTCCTCGAGGAGACCTCGATCGAGGGCGCGCGCGGCCTGCTCATCAACATCACCGGCGGGCCGTCGGTCACCCTCAACGAGATCAACGAAGCGGCCGAGATCATCACCGAGGGCGCGGACGAGTCGGCGCAGATCCTGTTCGGCGCGGTGGTTTCCGAGGAGATGGGCGACCGCATGCAGGTCACGGTGATCGCGACCGGCTTCCACGCCGAGGACGAAACGGCCCGGGTCCCGGTGCGCGACGCGCGACCGAAGGCCGAGCCCCGCCCGGAGGAGGCGCCGGCCCGCACCAGCCGCTTCTTCATTCCCGGCGGGCCTAACTCCGAGTACGGGATCAACCAGAGCGACGACTACGAGATCCCGGCGATTCTGAGGAAGCAGATGGACTGATCGCTCCTCCTTCCTGTTGCATTGCGGCGTCCTCGGAGGGCGCCATGTCCCCCTCCCGCTTCACCACCTCCCGGCGGGAGGGGGGTTTTTGTTTCCGCTTCCGCGCCCGCTTCCGCGCCCCCGCCCGCTTCCGGCTGCTTGCGTGCCCCGCCCGCTTCCGCGCCCGCTTCCGCCTCCGTATGAATTTCAACGCACCTATTCTCGCCTTCCGTCGCGGCAGCGAATCGTCGCAAGCAACGAACGCCAGACGGCCGCCGGCTGCTTCTCTCTAGTGGACTCGGCCACTGTCTTCAATCGATGCCACGTCGTCAGGATGCACCCGGGTATCGTGAGAGGTGACGAGTCGCGATATCGGTGCGACAATCGGTCGCGGAAGCGAAGCGGAAGCGGGCACGGAGACCCTTCGCTTGCGGCGCGTGGCGCCGCTCGCCAGGGCAGGTCCACGGGCGCGGAAGCGGAAGCGGGCGCGGGTGGACCGCTTCCTGCCACCCATGCCTTCTCTCCGTCCCGCGCTCACGCTATAGTCGCCGCGTGGGAGACCCCTACAGGCTGATCACGATCCCGCCCTCGCACTACTGCGAGAAGGCGCGGTGGGCGCTCGACCTGGCCGGGGTCGCTTACGTCGAGGAGCGCTACCCGCCGATCCTGCACTACCCGGCGTGCCGGCGCGCCGGCGGCGGCCGCACCACTCCCGTGCTCGTCACCGACCTCGGCGTCTTTGCCGACTCGACCGACATCCTCGAGTTCATCGACAGCCGTTACGGCGACTCCTTCCGGCCCTACCCGGCGGACAGCGTGCAGCGGGCCGGCGTCATCGAGCTCGAGGAGCTCTTCGACACCAAGCTCGGCCCCCACAGCCGGCGTCTCGCCTACTTCCACCTCCTGCCCGACCGCAAGCTCCTGAAAGCGTCGCTGCTCGCCGGCGTCCGCCGCCGCGACCGGACGATCTTCCTCGCGCTGCTGCCCCTGATGCGAGCGCTGTTGCGCCGCGGCATGCGAATCGACCGCGACTCGGCTGAGCGCTCGCTGGAGCGGGTCCGCGAGGTCTTCCGAACCGTCGGGCAGCGCCTCGCCTCCGGCCGGAGCTACCTGGTGGGCGGCTGCTTCAGCGCGGCCGACCTCAGCTTTGCCGCGCTCGCCGCGCCGCTGCTGCTGCCGAGGGCCTACGGCGCGCCGCTGCCGACCCTCGCCGAGCTGCCGGCCGAGCTGCTACCGCTGATCGACGAGCTGCGCTCCTCGCCGGCGGGCGAGTTTGGCCTCCGCCTCTACCGCGACCACCGATGACAGCGCGCGAGCTCCGGCTCCGCCTGCCCTTCCTCGAGCTCGCGGCCCGCGACTGGGGACCACGCGACGGTGCCCGGGTTCTCGCCCTGCACGGGTGGTTGGACAATGCTGCGAGCTTCGACGGCCTGGCCCCGCTCCTCGATGGCCCGCGGGTCGTGGCCCTCGACCTGCCCGGGCACGGCCGCTCGGATCGCCTGCCGCCGGGCTGCGGGATGCACTTCGCGGACTGGGTTGCGATCGTGCTGGCAACGGCCGACGCCCTCGAGTGGCCGCGCTTTTCTGTGCTCGGCCACTCGATGGGGGCCGGCATCGCGACCCTGCTGCCGGGCGTGGCTCGGGACCGGATCGAGCGCGTGGTCCTGCTCGAGGGCATGGGGCCGCTCTCGGAGCCGGCCGAGCGAGCGCCCGCGACCCTCGCCGAGGCGCTCGCCCAGGAGGCCAAGCTCGCGGGCGCGGCGCCGCGGGTCTTCCCGAGCTTCGAGGCGGCCGTGGCCGCTCGCCTCCGGGACAGCGACCTCGATGCCGAGTCGGCGAGCCGGCTGGTGGAGCGGGGAAGCGAGCAGGTCGAGGGGGGCGTCCGTTTCAGCTTCGATCCGCGGCTGCGCACCCGCTCCCGGGTGCGCTTCACCGAGGAGCAGGTCCACGCCTTCCTGCGAGCCATCGCCTGCCCGGTGCTGGCGGTCCGCGCGTTGCAGGGGTGGCCGTTTCCGGAGGAGCTGATCGCTGCGCGCGCCGCAGCCATTCCCGATCTGCGCGTCGTCGAGGTCGATGGCGGCCACCACGTCCACCTCACGCACCCGGAGCGGGTCGCGACCGCCGTGCGCGAGTTTCTCGTGGGAGAGGGGCGAGGGGCTCGGGATTAGGTGAGGGAGTAGGGCCCCCGCCCGCTTCCGCATCCGCGCCCGCATCCGACGGGTCGAGGGTCGACGGCTTCGCATCGGGCTCGGAAGCGGAAGGGGAAGCGGAAGCGGGTTTTCCCCCGCGCCCTCGCCCAGGTCCGCGCCCGCTTCTGACGGCTCGACGGTGAGAGCATCGGGCGCGGAAGCGGAAGAGGATGCGCATGATCCGCGCCGTCGGCGCAAGGTCGGGAACGGGAACGGGAACGGGATCGGGAACGACAGCGAGAGCGGGGGCTACGACGGCGAGCCCAGCCGCACCTTCAGGGTGCGCGCCCGGCCATCGCGCTCCACGGTCACCTCCACCTGGTCGCCCTCGCGCCGTTGCTCGAGGCGCAGCCGCAGCTCCGACTGGCTGCGCACGGGCTGGCCGTCGACCGCGACGATGACGTCGCCGAGCTGGACCTCGCCGCGGCGGTCACGAACGGTCGGACGCATCCCGGCGGCCTCGGCCCCGGATCCCGGGACCACGTCCATGACCAGCACGCCCGCGAGCCCGAGGCGCTGGTTGATCGAGTCCGAGGCGAGCTGGACGCCGAGGGTCGGCCGCCGGATGCCGCCGTAGGCGATCAGGTCGGGCACCACCCAGTTGACGGTGTCGACCGGGATCGCGAACCCGATCCCGGCGTAGCCGCCGGACGGGCTGACGATGGCGGTGTTGACCCCGATCAGGCGGCCCGAGCTGTCGAGCAGGGGCCCGCCCGAGTTGCCGGGGTTGATCGCGGCGTCGGTCTGGATGACGTCGCTGATCGGCACCCCCGACATCGACTCGATCTCCCGCCCCAGGGCGGAGATGATGCCGGTGGTCAGGGTCTGGTCGAAGCCGAAGGGGTTGCCGATGGCGAGCACGGTCTGGCCCACCATCAGGTCGGCCGACGTGCCGATGGCGATCGGCCGCAGGGTGGCGGGCGGCGACGAGATCCGCAGCACCGCGAGGTCCTTCTCGGGCGCGCCGCCGATCGCAGTGGCAGACCAGGTCGTCTGGTCCGCGAGCGTCACCTGGAAGGCATCGCCGCCCTGCACGACGTGGAAGTTGGTCACGATGTGGCCATGCTCGTCCCACACGAAGCCGGAGCCGGTGCCGCGCGGGATCTCCATCACGTTGAGGTGGAAGAAGTCGCGGCGGACCGCGAGCGAGGTGATGTAGACGACCGAGGGTGACGTCCGTCTCGAAGAGGCTGGTGACGCTGCGCTCCTCGGACGTCAGCGGCGCGCGGTCTGCCACCGGCCGCGGCCGGCTGGCCGCGGGCGGGACTGCCTGCGGCTCGCCGACGAGCGGGCAGGCAATGCCGCCCAGGAAGCCGGCGCCGAGGAGAGACGCTGCGAGCAGGGTTCGCGACGCGGTCATGGTGTCGACCCTCCGAACCCCCAGTATATTGCGGAAGTCCGCCGGCCCGCTTCCGCGCCCGTGGAGCCTGCCCTGAGCGAGCGGCGCCACGGCGTCGCGAGTCGAAGGGTCTCCGTGCCCGTGCCCCCCGACCCCCTCACGGCGCCGGCAGCACGATCGGCGGAACGCTCGCCGCGCTCTTCGCCACGATCTCGGCCAGGAGCTCGTCGGCGCCGTCCAGCGCGACCTCGGCCGAGCCGTCCTCGCGCAACGCTGTACAGGAGCGGCCGGCCGGTGAACGGGTCGGGCTCGGTCAGCTGCGACACCGCGGATCGATCGGTGGGGTAGGCGCCATCGGTGATGGCGAGCCGCCGCAGCGCGATCGCGGCCTGCACGAGCTGGCGCTGGGCGAGGGCGGCCTGGTGGCGGGCGATCGCCGAGCGGAGGTTGACGAGGACCAACCCGGCGACGACTCCCTCGTCCTCGGGGCTGGAGTGCCACCCGGGCGCGCTGCCGTAGGGCGCGTCGACGAGCTCGCGCGACATGGCGTGGGCGCGCTCGAATTCGGCCCTTGCCCATTCGTCGGCGACGCTGGATGGCTCGGTGGCCGCTTCCGGCCCTTGAATGTTCGAAAACTCGAGCGCCCGGCCCATCATGGCCCGGAGATCCTCGGCCGAGAGGGTCTCGGCGAGCTGCTCGACGAAGGCCGGATCAGCGGTCCACGGCTGGCCGCAGACCAGGGTCTCGGCGGCGGCGGCCAGCATCATCCGCTCGCAGGCGATCCCGATCAGCGCGGTCAGCATCGAGCTCTCGCGCTCGAGCGAGGAGGCCAGCCGGCCCATGGTGGCGAGGGCGGTGAGGGCTCGCTGCCGGTCGCCGTCGGCGGCGGCGACCCTCGCCTCGGCGAGCAGCAGCCGGCAGGCCTTCACCAGTGGCAGCATGTCCGGCACCTCTCTGTCCGGCATCTCGGCGTCGAGGCCGCGCCGGTACTCGAACACGTAGCTCGAGCGATCCAGGGTGGCGGCCCGGTGCAGCATCTCGAGGGCGGCCTGCTGGCGGTCGAGGGACTCCCGGACCGAGTCGACCAGCTCCGAGCTCCACTCCGAGAACGGCCGCATGGACGCCTCGCCGATCGCGCCGCGAGAGTAGTCGGTCGGGTCGATCGCGCAGCCGCCGGCCATCAACCACTCCGCGGCGTTCTCCTCTGGGGGGACGGCCCCGATTTCGGTCCCCGCGGGCGTTGGCTGGACCTCGTCGGTGGCGTGGAGAGTCTGGGCGGTCAGGGGGGCGGCGAGCCAGAGGGTCAGGCTGGCGACGGCCATCGACACCTCACGATGGAGCCAGTGCGAGCAGGCCATGTGCGTACTCCGGCGCGAGCTGATTTCGTCGGCCGTCATTGTATCGCGTGCGGCGTCCCAGGAGCCTGTAGGGCATAGGCCCCTGTGCGCGCTCCTGATGTGGTTCTTGTTGTTGGCCTCTGCCCACACGCTCCTGTCAGGTGACAGAGCGCGAGCAGCGCGACGCTAAAGGGCAGGTAGCCGCCAGAGCCGAGGTTGGTACACTCTCGAGTCGTGGAGCAGCCGGCCTACGAGCGCGACGCCTACCTGCGGGAGCTCGACACCGAGGTCACGGCGACCGGCGAGGTCGAGGGGCGGCCCTGGGCCGCCACCGCCGACACCCTGTTCTACCCGGAGGGCGGCGGGCAGCCCGCGGACCGCGGCACCATGAGTGGCATCGCGGTGCTCGACGTGCAGAGGGTCGAGGGGATGATCCGCCACACGGTGTCGTCGCCGCTCGCGCCCGGTCCGGTCCGCCAGGTGCTGGACTGGCCGCGCCGCTTCGACCACATGCAGCAGCACACCGCTCAGCACCTGCTCACCGCCGTCGCACTGGCCCGCTTCGGCTGGCGCACCACGGCCTTCCACCTCGGGCCCGTCCAGTCGGACATCGAGCTCGACGTGCCGGCGCTCGCGGTCGAGGAGCTGCGGCATCTCGAGGACGCCGTCAACGAGCACCTCCGCGAGGCCCGGCCGGTGTCGGTGCGCTACGCCGATCGGGAGCAGATGGAGGAGCTCGGCGTGCGCTCGCGGCTGCTGCCCGAGGGCCTCGAGGGCGAGCTGCGGCTGGTCGAGATCGAGGGCCTCGACCTCAACACCTGCGGCGGGACCCACGTCCGCTCGACGGCCGAGATCGGCGCCATCGCCCTGATCGGCACCGAGCCGATGCGCGGCGGTACGCCGGCTGTTCTTCGTCGCCGGCGACCGGTTGCGACGGCGGTTCGCCGGCCACGAGGCGCGCAACCTCGAGCTGCGCGGCCTGCTCGGCGCCTCCGACGACGAGCTGCCGCAGCTGGTCGCCCTGCGGATCGAGCGGGAAAAGGCCCTGGCACGCGACGGCCGCCGGCTGCTCGAGGAGCTCGCCGCGGCGACGGCCGAGGCATTGGCCGCCCGGCCGGAACGCACGGTGGCGGCGCACTGGCCGGAGCGCGACATGGCTTTCCTGCAGGCCCTCGGCAAGGCCCTGATCGCGAGCCGCCCGGAACGAGTGGCGCTGCTCGCCGCCGGGCCGCCGGCGAGCGGCGTGTTCCTGATCGTGGCCGGCGAGGGCAGCGGGCTCGACCTGGCCGCGGCCGGAGCCGAGGTCGCCGGCATCCTCGGCGGCCGGGGCGGCGGGCGCGCGCCCTTCTGGCAGGGCAAGGCCACGACCCTCGATCGTCTGGACGAGGCCGCCACCGCCCTTCAGCGCCAGCTCGAAGGCCGCTGACCGCGCGAGCGGTCGGCGCCCGGTACGGCGGCGGGCGAGCGAGCCACCACGAAGACACAAAGACACCAAGGAGAATCTCCTGAGTCCGGACTCCGGATACGCTGGCTCAGGTGGACTACTTCGTGCCATCGTGTCGTTGTGGTTGTCATGGCGCGGACGGAGCGCCGTGACGAGGGGCGTGAGGCTCAACCCGCCTCGGTGCCGAGCCAGCGGGCCAGCGCTGCGAGCTCGACGTTGCCGCCCGAGATGATGACGCCGGTGCGCGGCGCGGCCGGCACCACGCCCTCGAGCAGCGCCGCCACCGCGAGGGCGCCGGTGGGCTCGACGACCAGCTTCAACCGCTCCGCGAGGAATCGCATCGCCCGCACCAACGCGTCGTCGGGCACCGTCGCCATCTCGTGCACGTAGCGCCGCACCAGCGGGAAGGTGACCCGGCCGAGGTGGGGGGTGCGGGCGCCGTCGGCGATGGTGTCGGGGTTGTCCACGCGATGGAGGACGCCGGTGCGGAAGGACGCGGTCGCGTCGGCGCCGGCCTCGGGCTCGACGCCGACCACCCGGCAGCCCGGCGACATCGCCGCCGCCGCTACGCCTGAGCCCGACAGCAGCCCGCCGCCGCCGCACGGCACGAGCAGGAGGTCGAGCGGGCCCGTGTCCTCGAGCAGCTCGAGCGCTGCCGTGCCCTGGCCGGCCACGATGTGCGGGTGGTCGTAGGGCGGCACCACGGCGCGGCCGGTCTCCTCGGCGAGGCGGGCGGCGAGCGCCT
The DNA here is from genome assembly GCA_963754985.1 of uncultured Holophagae bacterium. GTDB lineage: Bacteria > Acidobacteriota > Thermoanaerobaculia > Thermoanaerobaculales > Sulfomarinibacteraceae > FEB-10. The sequence goes on from CAVWIJ010000012.1 coordinate 421,122, forward strand.
CGCGGGTCGTCTCGCTGCGGTCGTAGGTGATGACGGTGGCGCCGTAGCCACGGGTGGCCTCGAGCTTGACCGGCGGCGCGTCGCTGGGCATCACGACCTGGACGTCGATCCCGAGCAGACGGCCGGCGAGCGCCGCGGCCTGGGCGTGGTTGCCGGAGGAGAAGGTGAGCACGCCGCGCTGACGGTGCTCCTCGGAGAGCTGGGCGAGCGCGTTGTAGGCGCCACGGATCTTGAAGGCGCCGGCGCGCTGGAAGCTCTCGCACTTGAGGGCGACCCAGCCGCCGACCCGCTCGTCGAGGGTCCGCGAGCGCATCACCGGGGTGCGGTGGACCACGCCGGCGAGGCGAGCGGCCGCGGCCTCGAGGTCCGCGAATGCCACCTCGATCCGGTCGAGATCGATGTCGACTCCAGCGGGGTAGGGTGCGGCCATCCAGCGGCTCCGGGCGGACATCGTACGCCTCGAGCGAGGAAGCGGGTAGGGCTGACATCCCGCGCCCGCGGAGCCTGCCCTGAGCGAGCGGCGCAGCCGCGCCGCGAGTCGAAGGGTCTTCGTGGTCGCATGCGGGCCTCTCCGATTGCGATGTGGTTGTTGATTGAGGAGGTCCTTCGACTCGCCGCCCTCGCGGGCGGCTCGCTCAGGATGACAGCGGAAGCGGGGTTCGCCCCTCGCCCTGACCCGCCTTCGCGCCCGTGCCCGGCTTCTTTTCCGGCGTCCGAGTCGCTTCGGGAGGTCCTTCGACTCGCCGCCCTCGCGGGCGGCTCGCTTCCAAATAACTACGGTCCGCTCGGTTGGGGTCCCTGTGGGCCCAAGGAGCTACGCTGAAGTTATTTCCGTCCCTTGTCGGTCCCCGGGGCCCTGGGGGTGCTCAGGATGACAGCGGAAGCGAGGTTCGCCCTCGCGCTCGCGCCCGGATTGGTGTCCACCGAGATGCGATCTCAAAGTGATCAGGATCTCTTTGCCTCGGTTGCCCGGCGTGATAGGATCTCGGAAGGTGGGAGACCCTGTGAGGGGTAGATCCGATATCATTTGCCTGGCCGTTCGGCCGGCAACAAAAGAGGAAGGAGCGGAGTGATGAAAGTACGGTGGTTTGTTCTTCGGCGTCGTGGCGGCGGTGGCGTGTCGCGCTGCCGGCCACGGTCCAGGCTCAGACCTTGGACGACAACTTCGACAGCTACGCCGCCGGCTCGGGGATCATCGGCCAGGGCGGATGGGATGGCTGGGCCGGCAACCCGGGCGCGGACGCGACGGTGGTCAACAGCATCTCCTACTCGTCGCCCAACTCGCTGGCGGTGTCCGGCTCGGCCGACGTCGTGCAGACGTGCGGGCGGCATCACCAACGGGCTGTGGTACGCCAAGGCCTGGACCTACGTACCTTCGAGTGCCTCCGGTGAGATGTTCTTCATCCTTCTGAACACCTACGATGGCGTCTGCGCGTCGGGAGGCCCCTGCAACTGGTCGATCCAGGTCGCGGCCTGCCGGACCGGCTGCGTCACGACCGGCGTCAACCCGGGCTCGGTGACCAACCTCGGCGGCTCCGACGTCGCCGGCGGCGGCTCGACCTCCCTGCTGACCGACCAGTGGGTCGAGCTGATCGCCGAGATCAACCTCGATGCGAACACCTACACCGTCTACTACAACGGCGTGCCCTTCGACACCCAGCAGTACTTCGGCGCGACCGGCGCAGCAGGCCATCCAGTGCATGGACCTGTTCTCCAACGGCAGCACCGAGTCCTACATGGACAACATCTGGCTCGACACGAACATCCCGGTCGAGCTGCAGAGCTTCGACATCGAGTAAGCGCGAATCCATCGCGAGTTCAGCCAGGGGGCGCCGCATCGGCGCCCCTGTTGCTTTTCTTCCGCGCCCGCTTCCGGATGCGTTGTAGCGCAGGCATCCTGCCTGCTTTGTAGCGCTGCCTTGCTCGCGGCCTTCGGCCGCGGCGACGCGGCGCCAGAAACGAGTGGCCGATGGCCGTCTTCTGCCTCCCACCCCCGGCCTCGGCCACACGTCGATTCCGACGCCGGGTTCACAGGCTGCACATCGAGCGCTGCCCCGGCTGCAAACGCAGGCTTGAAGCCTGCGCTACAACAATACCGCCCCGGGTCTGCCCGGTTCAGCGCGTTGACTGACCTGGTCGCCCCCGCATCCGGGCGCGGAAGCGGGCGCGGCTCGCCGTCGAGAGGAGCGGGTGGGGAAGGGTGACCTCGATCCTCGCCCCTGGATCCTAGATCGCGGGCAGGGCTTGGTGACGATCGTCCTGTCGATACGCTCGGCGTCGACCGGGAGGCGATCATGAAGTCCATGTCCTGCGACCCTGCTGGCTCTGACCGTCGCGGCGGCGGGCTGGGCCGCGCCGGCATCCGCACCGCGGCTGCTGATCCCGGCGGCCGCCAGCACGAATGGGCTGGCCGGCTCGCACTGGCGCACCGACCTGGTGATCCACAACCCGTCGGCGGTGCCGGCCGAGGTGATGGTCGAGCTGATCCCGAGCGGCTTTTCGGGTGGGCTCGCTGATCCCCAGTGGGTGGTCCTGCCGGAGCTCCTCGAGCCGAATCGAGACCGTGATCGTCAACGACGTCCTGGGGACCTTCTTCCCCGAGCACGCCACCGGCGCCCTGGTGGTGACCGGGAGCCATCCCACCGAGCCGGTCGAGCTGGTGGCGGCGTCGCGGACCTGGACGCCCGCGCCCGACGGGATCGGCACGCTCGGCCAGGGCATCGCCGGCATCCCGTGGCGCGGCGGCGACCTCGTCGACGAGGAAAAGGTGCTGGTCGGCCTCGAGTCCTCGGAGGACTTCCGCACCAACCTCGGCCTCGTCAACCCGACCTTCGACTACATCCGAGACCTTCCAGGTCGAGATCCTGGATGCCGCCGGGGCGGCGGCCGGCAGGGTCTACTACACCCTGCAGCCGCGCGCCCACTTCCAGCGCAACGACATCCTGAGCACATTGGGTCTGGCCGGCGGCGGATTCACCGCGAAGGTGTCGCTGGCCGCCTGGCAGGAGATCGCGCCGAAGGCGGCCGACGGGCCGCCCACTCCTCCGCAGGTTGACTTCGCGGCCTATGCCTCGCGGGTCGACAACCGCAGCAACGACCCTTCCTACATCGCGGCGCAGACCGCAGTCGAGCGCTGGGGCCTGCCCCGCCACCGGGTGCTGCCGGCAGTGGCCCGCACGCCGGGCGCCGGCGGCACGGTGTGGAGCTCCGACGTCTCGATCCACTACCCGGGGCCCAATCCGACCGCGATCATCTTCGTCCGGCTGATCCCGACCGGCGGCCAGGGGATCGGCGACGCGCCGCCGGAGCGGGCGATCCTGTCGATGCGCCAGGGGCAGACCCTGCTGATGAACGACGTGCTCGGCGAGCTCTTCCCCGAGCACGAGGTCGCGGCGTTGGTCGTCGAGTCGCTCGCCGGCTCGGCAGGGGTGAGCGACATCTGGGTCGACTCGCGGACCTGGACGCCGACCGTGCAGGGCGAGGGGACCATGGGCCAGGGCATCCCGGGCGTTTCGCGGGCCGAGTCCTCGGTCCCGGTGGTGGTCCCCGGCCTGGAGTCGAGCGACGGCTTCCGCACCAACCTCGGCCTGGTCAACGTCTCGCTCAACCAGCGCTCGACCTTCGCGGTCGAGGTCTTCGATGCCTCCGGCGCGCTGGTCGGCACGCTGAGCACCACCCTCGAGCCGTGGTCGCACGTCCAGATCGACGAGGTGCTCGGCGAGCTCGGCCTGGCCGGCGCCGGCTACACCGCCAGGGTCTCGATCGCGGCGACCGAGAACCTCTACACCCACCCGAGCGACTCGTGGGCGCCGAGCTTCCTGGCCTACGGCTCGCGGGTCGACCGGGCGAGCGGCGACCCGACCTTCATCGAGGGCGTGCCGCTCTGTCGAGCCGTCGCCCGAGGAGGGCGACTGGTACGACTTCCACCGGGACGAGCCGTGGTACCGCTGCCCCGACGAGCCGATCCCGGACGACGCCACCGTGGTGCGGGCCTTCGACCGCGCCTGGCACTGGTTCGGCGCCGAGGACCACCGCTCCATCGTCCAGGAGGTGCAGTTCCCGGAGGCCGCCGACTGGAACCAGATCGGGCTGCGCCTCCACCTCGAGTGCCCGGACAGCGGGCTGTGCGACCACTGGGACCGCACCGGCAGCCTGCAGCTGGTGCTCAACCCGGACGACCCGCCGGAGCAGTGGCAGTACCTCGAGCTCATGCGCCACATCACCCCCTACCGGGTCGGCATGTGCCAGTACGTGGACGTCACGCCGCTGGCGCCGCTGCTGTCCGGCCGCCGCACCCTGGTGTCGTGGATCGACACCTGGGTCGGCCCAGGCCACGCGAACGGCGACGGCTGGGCGATCAGCTTCGACTTCGTGTTCTACCCCGGCGAGGCGCGCGGCGCGGACGAGGTCGTCAACATCTGGGGCCGCCGCGACATCATCCTCGGCGAGCTCGATCCCGAGCACAACGTCGACTCGCAGATCGACCCGGTGGAGGTGGCGATCCCGGCCGATGCGACCCGGGTCGCGGCGCGGCTGACCACCACCGGCCACAGCTTCGGCAACACCGACAACTGCGCCGAGTTCTGCATCCTCCGCCAGGACCTCTACGTCGGCGGCGAGCGCCGCTCGGTCGTGCCGTGGCGCACCGACTGCGAGCACAACCCGGTCCGCGGCCAGCAGGGGACCTGGAGCTACGACCGCAACGGCTGGTGCCCGGGCGCGATCGTGGTCGGCGACACCATCGACATCACCGACCTGGTGACGCCGGGCGCCATCGCCACCATCGACCTCGACATCCGGACCTTCGAGGGCGAGGAGTACGAGAACACGAACCCGGGCGACCTCGCGCCGCTGGAGTGGATCTCGCTGCAGCTCTATGTGTGGAGACGGTAGGCGCGCGACCCTCGCGCGCCCCCGAGGCGCTTCGATCCGGTTCGCGATCCGAAGGGCAGCACCCTGGGGCGCGCATGAGATGCGCGCCTACGGCTCCGGCACGGCCTCTGCCACCCTGCGAATCTGCGCGCGGAGGCGCATAGATGCGCGCTCTCCGGCTTCGATTCCGACGCGGCGCCCGGTGGGATGTTGTAGCGCAGGCATCCTGCCTGCCTTGTAGCGCAGGCATCCTGCCTGCGATTTGGGCAGCCAAGATGGCTACCCCACAATTGGGAAGCTGACCCCACAAGAAAACCGCCCCGGTTTCCCGGGGCGGTTGATTGTTGTGGCGCGGCATCCTGGGCTGCGGTAGCGGAGCGCACGGCTGGGCCCTATCGCCCTGATCCGCTCGCTCTAAGGCACCGTGTTCGACCAGACGCTCGTGTCGCCCGACTCGAAGCCGTCCTCGAAGGGCAGCAGCCGCTGGATCGTGAACGAGAAGGCCGCCGAGGCCGCACCGGTCCCGCACAGGTTCTCCGTCGACACCCGCCAGTAGTAGGTGGTGTTCTCCGCGAGGTCGATCGTCGGCGTGTAGGTCGTGGCGGTGAGCCCGGTCTCGGAGATCTCCGGGCTGCCGAAGGCCGGGTCGTCGTCGACCACGAGAGTGTAGGCGTCGGCGCCGGCCACGGCGGACCACTCGAAGTCCGGCCGCGGCGGCAGATCGGTCGCACCGTCGGCCGGAGCGACCAGGGTCGGCGCGGTCAGCACTCCAGCAATGACGTCGAGCACGACGTCGATCGAGTGGCCGGCGCTGCCGTCCGCGGTGCCGCTGACCGTGACCATGTAGCTGCCGCCGGCGGCGCCGGCGGTGTTGCCGATGGTCAGGGTGCTCGAGCCGGGCGGCGTCACCGGGTTGGGCGAGAAGTCGGCGGTCGAGCCGGCCGGGTTGCCGCTCGCCGCCAGGGTCACGAGGTTGGTGAAGCTGGCGACCGAGCCGACGTTGATCGTGTACTGGGCGTCGGCGCCGGCGCAGATCGTGGCGCTCGATGGCGTCGCGCCGAGGTAGAAGTCCGGCGAGCCGCACTCGTTGAAGCGGAAGGCGCCGATGCGCAGCCGCCAGCTGGATGCCGTTCGACACGTTGTACTGGTTGACGTACCAGAAGGTGCAGTCGTCGATCGGGTCGACGTTCATCGAGGTGTAGTCGCCCCAGCGGTTGCTGCCGACCTGGGCGCCGGTGCCGTCGAAGAAACTAGCCTCGCCCTGGGGCATGGTGCCGAGCGGGTCGCCGGCAAGCCGGCCGGTGTACCAGGAGCTCGGGTAGGTGCCGGTGGCGGCCGACGCGCTGAAGCCAAGGGCCATGTTGCCGGCGGAGTCCTGGGCGATCGAGGCCATCCAGCGGTGGATGCCGTCGGAGACGCCGGGGGCGTAGGTCCCTTCCTGGTAGATGACGGGCGTGCCGTTCGGGTCGCGGATCTCCCACCAGCGGATGCCGGCCATGCTCGCCGATGCCTCCACCGACTGGTTGGTGACCATCGACTCGTGGGTGCCGAAGTTGCGGTAGGCGAGGCGGTGGAGCGGCCGCTGCCGGTAGGACAGGATGTCGATCTTCTGCGATACCCCCGGCTGCGGGATGCAGTCGCGCGAGCTGCCGCACGGGAACATGGTGTCGTAGATCGTGATCGGAATGGTGTTGGTCAGGGTCAGCGTCGAGTTCGCCGGGGTGACGAAGTCGGCGTAGAACTTCCACAGGTTGAGGGCGTCCTGGGGTGCGCCGTACGGGCCGCCCTGGTCCTGCGAGCCGACGAGGTACTCGGGGCTGCCGGCCGGCGGCGGGGCAAAGCCGTCGAGGTCGGCCGGGAGCAGGCCGTCGCCGACGGCGTACTGGGGCGAGCGGGGCAGGAAGAAGGAGATGACCGTGCGGCGTCGGATTGCCGGCGATGATGTCGGCGCGCTCGAGCGCGTAGACGCCGACCCCGGTGTAGTTCGAGCCGCCGGCGAACTCGCGGGTGGCGATGTAGTAGGCGTCGGTCCAGATGCCGTACTTGGGGTAGTCGGGGAAGTTCGAGCCGGTCGAGATCGCCCAGCGGTACCAGGTGCCGGTCGGGTCGCCGGTCGTGGACACGGCCACGCAGTTGTAGTAGGTCGGGCCGTTGGCCGTGAACTGGGTCAGCATCCAGCGGTCGGCGATCTGGTCGTAGAGAACGATCGGGTCGCCCATGTTCTCGTTCTGGCAGGCGCCGCCGAAGCCGGACCACAGCGTGTTGTTGTTCGCCGGTCCGTAGAGGCTGGTGCCGGCCTTGTCGAAGATCTGGAAGCGGACGTTCGCCATCGCCACGTAGTGGTTGGGCCCGACGTCGCCGACCGGGTCCGGCGGCGTGTAGCCGCCCGCGTTCGCCTGGCCTTGGAAGCTGATCAGCGGCGCCGGGATCATCTCCGGCCCGCCGGTCCAGTCCTGGACGATCGGGTCGACGTCCTGGGGACCGAGCTCGAAGGGAGGCAGATCGGGATCGTCCCCGGGCCACACAACGGGGTCGAGGTTCGGCGGGATGTCGCGCAGCGGCGGCGAGATGTCGAAGCGCACCACCGGCTGCAGCCCCCGGTAGATGCCGGAGATCTGATCCTCGGCCTGGACAATCAGGGTCGTTCCTGCAAGCAGGAGCACGGTCACGAGCATGACACGCATCGAGGTCCTCATCGTTCTGTCTCCTTCGTGGTCGGCTGGCCGGCACGGTGTGTACGGCGGACTGCCAGGATCACACGATGACCTGCCCCATCCTGGATGGCCGGACCACTCCAAGATCGAATCGTGGGACACTCGCGCCGCGGTGTCAAGAAGCCCGGCAGGCAAACGATTTTCACTCTCAAGAACTCGGCGCGTGGAGGGCTGGCAGGCTGGAAGCCTACCCTACAAGAAAACCGCCCCGGTTTCCCGGGGCGGTGGATGTTGTAGCGCAGGCTTGTAGCGCAGGCATCTTGCCTGCGGCAGTCATCAGGCTAGGGCACCGTGTTCGACCAGGCCGTGGTGTCACCCGACTCGAAGCCGTCCTCGAAGGGCAGCAGGCTCAGGGTCTCAAACGAGAACACCGTCGAGGTGCCGCCGAGCCCGCACAGGTTCTCTGACGTCACCCGCCAGTGGTAGGTGGTGTTGTCCTCGAGATCGGTTGTCGGCGTGTAGCTGGTCCCGGCGATGCCGGACTCGGAGATCGCAGGGCTGCCGAAGGCCGGGTCATCGTCGACCTGGATCCAGTAGCTGTCGGCGCCGGCCGCCGCGCTCCACTGGAAGGTCGGCCGCAGCGGCTGGCCGGTCGCCCCGTTCGGCGGCGAGCTCAGGGTCGGTGTCGCCGGCAGGGCCAGCACGTCGAGGACGACGCCGGTGCTGTGGCCCGGGCTGCCCGAGGCAGTCCCGCTGACGGTGATGCCGTAGCTGCCCGCGGCGGCTCCACCGGTGTTGCCGATGGTCAGGTTGCTCGAGCCCGGCGGCGTCACCGGGTTGGTCGAGAAGCCGGCGGTCGATGCCGGCCGGCTGGCCGCTTGCCGCCAGCGTCACCGGGTTGACGAAGCCGCCGGACGATCCGACGCTGACCGAGTACTGGGCGTTGTCCCCCGGGCAGATCTCGGCGCTGCCCGGTGTCGCGCTGAGGCTGAAGTCCGCCACTGCCTCGCAGGACTGGACGAGGACGTCGTCGATGTACCAGCCCTCGCGGCTGACCGAGGTGTCGCTGCCGAGCCGGAAGCGGAAGCGGGCGGTCTGGCCGGCGTAGGCGTCGATGTCCACCACCGCCTTCTTCCACATCGTTGCCGGCGCGCCGAGGTCGTCGCACCAGCCGTCGAGGTTGCCGAGACCGGTGACCGGCCCATCGTACGGGTCGGTGAGCATGAGCGCGGTCGGCAGGTGGGTCCAGGTGGCGCCGTCGTCGGTGGAGATCTCCACGAGGCCGCCGTCATAGCAGCCGCCGGTTCGGTCCTCCATCAGCTGCCAGTTCCAGAACTGGAGAGTCAGCGGGCTGGCTCCGACGGGCAGCACCACCGGTGGCGACACCAGCCGCTGATCGCTCGACGTCGCCGGGTCGTTGGCGTGGAACGAGTTGGCCGGGCTGTAGGAGCGCGCCGTCGAGAGGGCCCAGCTGTCGCCGGTTCCGCTGTGGGTCCAGCCAGGCGCGCCGGACTCGAAGTCATCGGTGAAGGCGATCACCGGCAGGGTGCCCATGCCGCAGTCGCCGGGCAGGGCCTCGGTCGAGAAGGAGTAGGCCGTCGACGGGATGCCGGTGCCGCACAGGTTGTCCGCGGTCACCCGCCAGTAGTAGGTGGTGTTGGACGCGCAGGCTCGTGGTCGGGGTGACGCTCGTACCGGGGATGCCTGCCTGGACGATGATCGGACTGCCGAAGCCCGGGTCATCGTCGACCTCGAGCAGGTAGCTCGCCGCCTGCAGGGCCGCGTTCCAGGAGTAGGTCGGCTGCAGCGGCACGTTGAGGGCGCCGTTGGCCGGCGCGACCAGGGTTACGATTCCAGGAAGATCGTCGTAGACATCGAGCGTGAGGTCGATCGAGTGGCCGGGGCTGCCGGAGGCGGCGCCGCTGACCGTGATCAGGTAGCTGCCCGCAACCGCGCTTGCGGTGTTGCCGATGGTGAGGGTGCTCGATCCCGGCGGCGCCACCGGGTTGGCGGAGAAGCTCGTCGAGGTGCCGGCCGGGTGGCCGCTGGCCGACAGCGTCACAGGGTTGGTGAAGCCGGCGATCGAGCCGACGGTGAGGTCGTAGGCGGCGGGCGGACCGGCGCAGATCGGCGACCGCATCGGGGACCGACGCGAGGTAGAAGTCTGGCGTGCCGCACTCGTCGAACTTGAAGGCGCCGATGCGCAGCCGCCAGCCGACGCTGCTCGTGACCGGGATGTACTGGTTGACGTACCAGAAGGTGCAGTCGTCGATCGGGTCGACGTTCATCGAGGTGTAGTCGCCCCAGCGCTGGCTGCCGGTCTGCGAGCCGGTGCCGTTGATGATCGAGCCCTCGCCCTGCGGCATGGTGCCGAGCGGGTCGCCCGACCAGGCGGCCGGTGTACCAGCGAGCTCGGGAAGGTGCTGGTGCCGTTCGACGCGCTGTAGCCGAGCGCCATGTTGCCGGCGCTGTCCATGGCGATGCGAGCCCATCCAGCGGTGGATGCCGTCGGAGACGCCGGGCGCGTAGGTGCCCTCCTGGTAGATGACGGGCGTGCTGTTCGGGCTGCGGATCTCCCACCAGCGGATGCCGGACATGGTGGCCGACGCCTCGACCGACTGGTTGGTCACCAGCGACTCGTGGGTGCCGAAGTTGCGGTAGGCGAGGCGGTGCATCGGCCGCTGGCGGTAGCCGAGATGGTCGATCTTGTTGGAGGTCCCCGGCTGCGGCATGCAGGAGCGGCCGGAGCAGAACGCAGGGATCGTGTCGTAGGCCGCGATCGGGATGGTGTTGGTCAGGATGAAGGTCGAGTTCGCCGGGGTGACGAAGTCGGCGTCGAACTTCCACAGCGTCAGCGCGTCCTGGGGTGCGCCGTAGGGCGCACCGTTGTCCATCGAGCCGACGAAGTAGTTCGGGCTGCCGGCCGGCGGCGGGATCGATCCGTCCAGGTCCGCGGGCAGCAGGCCGTCGCCGACGTTGTAGGCGCCGCCGGAGCCGGCCGGCGTCACCAGGAAGGAGATGACCGTGCGGCGCCGGGTTGCCCGAGATGAGGTCGGCGCGGCTCGAGCGCGTAGGCGCCGACCCCCGCGAAGGTGGAGCCGCCGGCGAACTCGCGGGTGCTGATGTAGTAGGCGTCGGGCCAGACGCCGTACTTCGGGTAGTCCGGGAAGTTCGCGCCGGTCGAGACCGCCCAGCGGTAGTAGCTGCCGGTCGGGTCCGGCGGTGGTGGACACGGCCACGCAGTTGAAGTAGGTCGGGCCGGACGACGGTGAACTGGGTCAGCATCCAGCGGTCGGCGATCTGGTCGTAGAGCACGATCGGGTCGCCGGCGTTGTCGGTCTGGCAGTCGCCGCCGAAGCCGGACCACAGGGTGTTGTTGGCGGCCGGGCCGTACAGGCTGGTGCCGGCCTTGTCGTAGATCTGGAAGTAGAGGTTGCTCATCGCCACGTAGTGGTTGGGCCCGACGTCGCCGACCGGGTCCGGCGGCGACACGCCGGCGAGGTTGCTCGGCCCGTCGAAGCTGAGAAGCGGCGCCGGGATCAGCTCCGGCCCGCCGGTCCAGCCCTGGACGAGCGGATCGATGTCCTGGGGGCCGAGCTCGCCGGGCGGTCCCTCCGGGTCGACCATCGCCTCGCCGCCCGCCGTGACGGGCAGCGGCGGGATGTCGCGCAGTGGCGGCGAGATGTCGAACTTCACCACCGGCTGCAGCCCGCGGTAGGTTGCGGAAATCTGGTCGCCCGCGTCGAGGGCGGGGCTGACGGCAAGCACGCACAGTGCCGCCAGGATCGTCACACCAATCCGAGTTTGCATCGCCTGAACTCCTCCCTGGTCTCCCGTGTCGCGCGCCCGTGATGGCTCGAGTCGGCCGACGGCGGGGGCCAGGCGCATCGACCCGCCGGCGATTGGTTTCGGGAACCTGACAAGCGATACTGAGATGACTTCGCAGTCTTGTCAAGAGTCGCTACGATTTTCCTGCCCGGCCGGCTCAACTCGTCAGAGAGAGAGAGAAGAAAGGGCGGGCGGGGGCCCGGCCTGATGCGCAACTGAACGCGGTGTGCGGTCACCGCTGGACGGCGAGCAGCCCGGGCAGCACGGTGCGCGCGAGGTGGCGGCTGAGCGTGGCCGCGCCGTCCCAGTTGAGGTGGGTGAGGTTGAGGAAGTCGGCGTCGGTCAGACCGAGCGCGGCCGGGTCGAGCTCGACGCGCTCGAAGGAGCAGGTCTGCGCCGCACGGTCGAGGTAGCGTTGGAACTCGCGGGCCTCATCGGGCGTGGCGATCCGGCGGCGGTAGCGGTCGGCCACCGGCGGGTCGAGCACGACGAGTGGAATCCCGCATTCACGGGTGAGGCGGCAGATCGAGCGGAAGGCGGCTTCCGGCGCGCCGCCGATCTCGTACCGGTCCATGTACTCGTGTCGACCCCACGGCAGGGCATCGCGCATCAGCCGTCGTTGCTGCTCGTCGGTGAGGTCGGAGAGCCGCTGCTGCTGCCGCCGCCGCGGCCCGAACTGGGCGCCGCGTTTTCTCACGAGGGACTCGACACGCGGCTGCACCGACTCCCAGTAGAGAAATCGAGTTGCGAACAGGGTGCCCGTGGTCAGCCCTCGGAACGCGCCACCGCTCGCCGCCACCAAACGCTGTGGGCTGTCGATCCACGGTGCCGCCCCGGCCAGGTCGAGCAACGAGCAGTAGGAGCTCAGGTCGCGTGGGATGTGCCCGTGATTCGCGTTGAGGGACGCCGGTGACAGCTCGAGCACGACCACGCTCGGGCTGCCGTTGGACGACACGACGTCGCGCAGCACCTGCCAGCTGGTGAAGGCGCTGGTGCCGGGCTGGCCCAGGCAGAAGGCGGTGACCGGCCGGCCGAGGGTCTCCGAGAGCTCGCTCTCGATGACCGCGGGGACCACGGCCGCGTTGATCTTCGAGCTTCCGAGGAAAAGGACGTCCGCGGAAACGCGCTGTCGCTGGTAGACGTAGATCGCGAGCGCGCGGTCGTTGGCGAAGGGCGTCCAGTAGCTGATCCGCAGCCAGCGGCTGGCGGCGTCCGCGAGCACGATCACCAGCAGGAACCCGACGATCCGCAGCAGCCATGTCCGGGTCGATGCCATGCCTGACCGCCTCAGAACTGGAAGTAGTAGTAGGGCTGGGCCTGTCCGGAGACGAGCACCAGCAGGCCGAGAACTAACGCGACCGCTGCCCCCTGAAGGACCGGCGACATCGCGGCGAAGCGCTCCTCGGCGCCGAGCTTCCACGTCTCGGGCGCGAAGTGGAGCAACAGCGCGACGCCGATCAGCAGCACGAGGCGGGCGTCGATCGCCGCGCCCTGAGCCAGGCCGACGCCGCGGCTCACCATCGTGCGCACCGTCTCGAGGTCGGCAGCGCGGAACAGCAGGCCTCCGACCATGGTCAGGTGGAAGATCGAAAGGACGCCGAGAAGGTGGCGGGCCGGGGAGGGGACGAGCGCTCGGCCGCGCCGCGTTGCCAGCGCGACCATGAACAGATAGCAGCAGAGCAGGGCGCCGTTGTAGAGGCCCCAGAGGACGAAGGTCCAGGCGGCGCCGTGCCACAGCCCGATCAGCCCGAAGGTGATCAGGATGTTGACCGCGGTCCTGGCGAGCCCGTGGTGGGAGCCGCCGAGCGGGAAGTAGAGGTAGTCGCGGAACCACGTGCTCATGGTGATGTGCCAACGCCGCCAGTAGTCGGCGATGCTGTGCGCCTTGTACGGCGACCGGAAGTTGATCGGGAACTCGTAGCCGAGCAGCCGGCCGGTCCCGATCGCGATGTCCGAGTAGGCTGAGAAGTCATTGTAGATCTGGAGCTTGAAGCCGTAGATCGCGGCCAGGATGGCGAGCGCCCCGTAGCGTGCGGGCGCCGCGAAGACGGGGTCCACGAGGTACACGGCGAGGATGTCGGCGATCAGCGACCTTCTTGATGAGGCCCTTGAGGACGAGGTAGATGCCGGTGCCGGTCTGGCGTGCCGTGGCGCGGGTGGCGCCGTCGAGCTGCGGCAGGAACTGGCGGGCGCGCACGATCGGCCCCGCCACCAGCTGCGGAAAGAACGTCACGAACAGCGCGAACTCGATAAAGCTGCGGCGGGGCTCGAGCTCGCCGCGGTAGATGTCGATCGTGTAGCTCATCGACTGGAAGGTGTAGAAGGAGATGCCGACCGGCAGGATGACGTGGAGCGCGGGCAGCGACGGGTGAAGGCCGACCGCCTCGAGGAGGGTGCAGAAGTTCTCCGCGAAGAACCCGTAGTACTTGAAGACGGCGAGCAGGCCGAGGTTGCCGACCACGCTCACGCCGAGTAGGAGCTTGCGGCGCCTCTGGTCGGCGGCGCGGTGGATCGCGCTGCCGAGGGCGTAGTCGAGCACTGTGGAGTAGAGGATCAGGCCGAGGTAGCGCACGTTCCAGGCGCCGTAGAAGACGCACGACGCGACCAGGAGCAGCACGTGGCGGGCCTGACGGTGCCCGGCGAGCGCCCCGGCAAGGAGCAGGACCGCGATCAAGAAGAAACCGAACTGGGCGGTGTGGAAGAGCACCGCCGTCATATGTACTCGATCAGGAACGCCGCGACAAGCCGGCCAGGAGTGTCGATCCGGCGGTCATCCTGGACTGCGGAGCATGGTCACGCCGGGAGGCCGGGTCGATCCCGCGCCGGAGTATGCTGGCGGGCAGCGCCCCCGGGCTCGAGAGGGAAAGGGAGGGTCGTGCTGAAGGAGCTCGTGTCACGCTCGCATCGCCGGCTGGGTGCGGCGCGGCTGGCCGGCGCTGCGGTCAGCGGGCTGCTCGGTCAGCTCGCGGTGGACATGCCGGGCGGGTACTTCGGCCCCACGGACTCGACCACCGTTGAGGGCCGTTGGTACGCGGCGGTCGTGGTCCTGCTGGCGGTGATCGGCAGCGACGCGTACCTGTCCCGACGACGTTGGCTGCCGCTGGCAGTGCCGGCCCTGTACGCTCTGAACGTCGGCGCCTTCATCGCCCCGCTGGCCAGCGACCCGGTGGTGGCCGGGCTCGTGCTGGGCTGGAATCTCGTGCTGCTCGGTCGCTTCCTCTTCCCGCGGTCGACCACGGCGTCGGTGCGGATCGCAGCGACCGAGATCGACGTCGGTGACGACCTCGGGCGCTGGCTGCTCGTCAACCTTCCGGCGGCGCGCCACCTGGCAGCGGTCGCCCTGGCGGCGACGGTGGCCGTCGTGGGCTTCGAGATCAGCGCGATCCAGGCCGTCGAGCTGCTGACCTTGGGCGTCGACCTGGCGGTCATGGTGATCCTGACGCCCTTCCTCCTCCGCCTGGCGCGACGCGGCGAGCACCTGCCGTGGCTGCCGTTGCTGCTGTCCCTGGCCGCCATCCTGGCGGTGGCGCGGCCCGCGCTGTCGCTGTCGCTGCTCGCGGCGTCGCTGGCGATCGGCCTCGCGCTGCTGGTCAGCCACACGCCACTGTTCAGGGAGCTGCTGGATCACTTCTTCGGGCGCCCGGCGCTGCTCGTGCTGGCCTCCTTCGCCGCGCTCATCGCCGTCGGCACGGTGCTGCTGAGCATGCCGGCGGCCTCGGCGACGGGGAACGGCATCGACCCGGTGGATGCCTTCTTCACGGCGACCAGCGCGAGCTGCGTCACCGGCCTGATCGTGCTCGACACGCCGAACGATCTCTCGCTCTTCGGGCAGCTGGTCGTGCTCGCGCTGATCCAGGTCGGTGGACTCAACATCATGGTGCTGTCGACCTTCGCGGCCATCATGGTCGGCCGCGGCCTCGGGCTGCGGGGCGAGGCTGCGATTGCCGAGCTGCTCGACATCCGGGAGAGCCGCTCCGCCTACCGGCTGATCGTGCTGATCGTGGTGACGACCTTCACCATCGAGGCGGCCGGAGCCCTCACTTTGGCTGCCGTCTTCCTCCGCTACGGGATGGGGTGGGTCGAGGCGGTCTGGAAGGGTGTCTTCCACTCGGTGTCGGCCTTCTGCAACGCCGGCTTCGCCCTCCAGAGCGACTCGTTGATCCCATTCCAGCGCGACCCGGCGGTGCTGCTGACGATCGCCTGTCTGATCACCCTCGGGGGCCTCGGATTCGCGGTGCTCGCCTTCGCGTGGCTGCGGGTCGCCGGGCGCCGGAAGATCGGGCTCGCGGTGCAGGTGCGGGTGGTGCTGGTGGCATCGGCGGTCCTGGTCGCCGTCGGCTGGCTCACGTTCGCGGCCCTGGAGTGGGAGGGCTCGCTGGCCGGGCTGCCGGCCCGCGATCGCGTCGTCAACGCGCTGTTCCAGAGCGTCACCTGCCGGACCGCGGGCTTCAACTCCGTGGCGTACGACAGCCTCAACCCGGCGACTGCCTTGCTGATGATCTTCCTGATGTTCGTGGGTGCCTCGCCGGGAGGCACCGGCGGCGGGATCAAGACCACCACCCTGGTGGTGCTGCTGAGCGCGCTCCCCTCGACCGCCAGGGGTCGGCCCGACGTGGTGCTGTTCCGCCGGCGGATCGCGGCCGGCACGGTCTACCGCAGCGCCGCGATTGCGGTGGTGGCCGTGTTGGTGGTGGCGGTGGCGGCCATGGTGCTGCTCGCCAGCCAGCAGGGCGGCTTCGAGAGTATTCTCTTCGAGGTGGTGAGCGCGTTCGGTACCGTCGGTCTTTCGCTGGGCGCGACCGCGGCCCTCGACGGCTTCGGCAAGGTCGTCGTTGCCCTGGTCATGCTGGCGGGCCGGGTCGGACCGCTCGCCCTGGCACTGCTGTTCGGCCGCGGCGGCGAGGCGCGCGTCGGCTATCCTGAGGCCAGCCTCATGGTCGGCTAGGAGGAGCACCGTGGTGGGCCAGTTCGTGGTCATCGGTCTCGGCATCTTCGGCAGGACCGTCGCCGTCAACCTGGCCCGCAGCGGGCACTCGGTCCTCGCTGTGGACCTCGACCAGCAGGAGGTGGACCGGGTGGCGCCCGAGCTCGACTCCGTGGTTCGAGCCGACTCCACTGACGAGCAGGCGCTGCGAGAGCTCCGGCTCGAACGCGTGTCGTGTGCGGTGGTAGCCATCGGTGCGCAGTCGATGGAGGCGTCGATCCTCACCACCGCCCTGCTGCGCCAGATGGGGGTGCCGCGCATCGTCGCGCGCTCGCTGAGCGAGCTGCACGCGCGGGTGCTGCGCGCGGTGGGCGCCCACGAGGTGGTCAGCCCCGAGGAGGAGATGGGCCATCGGCTGGCCCGCCGGCTCGCCGAGCCCAACGTGCTCGAGCGTCTGGAGCTCGGCGAGGACGCCGAGCTCGTCGAGCTGGCGGCCCCGGAGTCGTTCATCGGCAAGACCCTCGTCGACCTCAATGTCCGCCAGCAGTTCGGTGTCACCGTGGTGGCGGTCCGCCGCGCCGGGGCGGTGCGCGCCAGCCTCGGCGGCGGCGATCGGCTGGAGCCGGGTGACGTGCTGGTGGTGATCGGTGATCCGGAAGGCGCCAGCCGGCTCGCCGCCCTGGCCTGACCATGAAGCTGGGTACGCGCCTCCAGCTCGGTTACTGGTACCTGGTCGGCCTGCTGGTTGTCTTTGCCACCAGCGCCGCCCTGTCCTTCCTGAGCCTCGGGAGGAGCATCGGCACTGTCCTCGACGAGAACTCCGAAAGCGTGCGGGCGTCGATGACGATGCTCGACGCCCTCGAGCAGGAGCGCAGCGCGCTGCTGTCGTCGCTGCTTGGCGATGCCGGAGCGCAGGCGGTCCTCGAGACCTCGGAACAATCGTTCTTGGTGGCCGTCGCAGCGGCCCGCGACAACATCACGGCGCCGGGGGAGGCGGAGGTCATCGCCCGCATCGAGAGCGGATACGCCGAGTTTCGTGCCGTCCGTGCCCGGCTGCTCGGGCCAGCCTCGGAGCAGGCCCTTCTCGCCTATCAGTCGGAGGCCTTGCCGCAGTTCATGGCGCTCAAGCAGTCGGTGGTCGACCTCCACGATCTCAACCACCGGGCGATGGTGGAGGCGAACCAGCGCGCGCAGCGCGCGGCCCGCCGCCAGGCGGCGCTGCACGGGCTGCTCGTGGTGATCGCCTTACTGTCGCTCGCCTTCCTGTCGCAGGCGCTCGGGCGCGGGTTGCTGGCTCGGCTCGCCGAGCTGACCTCGGTGGTGCGGGCGATCGCCGCAGGCGACACAGCCCGGCGAACGGTCCCGGGCGACGGCGACGAGCTGGGAATGGTCGCCCGGCAGATCAACGCGATGCTCGACAAGGTTCAGCAGGTGGAGAGCGAGCTCGCGGGCCGGCTCCAGCAGGACCGTCAGCTGCTGGTGGCTGTGCTCCGAGAGCTGCCGCGCCCGGCGGCGCTGCTGTCGCTGAGCGGGCTGCTGGTGGCCTCGACGCTGGAGGCGAAGGATCAGGAGGCCGTCGAGACGACGGTCGCAGGGCTCGATGGGCTGGCGATGCGGACTCACGATCGTGTGATCGAGCGGACGGCCGGCGAACGCGAGGTCACGCTGCGGCTGCTCGAAGCGAGTGGTGAGCGGCCGGTCGGCTGGCTGGCAACGTCGGCTAGGGGTCGCCCCCTGGCCTTCTGCAGCGAGGATGCGCGCGCGCATCCATCTCGGAGCGTGGGGCAAGGGCCAGACTCGACAACCCCGATCCGCAGGGCGCCAGGGGCCCGTGCCCCCGCGCTCCGAGCCGGCGAGCTGGGCAGCGACGAACTGCCAGTCGACCAGCTTCCAGAAGGCCTCGACGTAGCGGGCGCGGGCGTTGCGGTAGTCGATGTAGTAGGCGTGCTCCCAGACGTCGCAGGTCAACAGCGGGGTGTCGCCGCCCCGCAGCGGGGTGTCGGCGTTGGCGGTCGAGGTGATGGCGAGCGAGCCGTCGGCGCGCCGCACCAGCCACGCCCAGCCCGAGCCGAAGTGGCCGACCGCGGCTGCGGTGAAGCGCTCGGTGAAGGCCTCGATCCCGCCAAAAGCGTCGGCGATCCGCCCGGCCAGCTCGCCGTGCGGGCTGCCGCCGCCGCTCGGGCTGAGGCAGCTCCAGTAGAAGGTGTGGTTCCAGACCTGGGCGGCGTTGTTGAAGACGGCGCCGTCCGCGCCGCGAACGATCTCCTCGAGCGAGCGCGCCGCCCACTCGGTGCCCGCGCTGAGACGGTTGAGGTTGTCGACGTAGGCGCGGTGGTGCTTGCCGTAGTGGTACTCGATGGTTTCGGGCGAGATCAGGGGCGCCAGGGCGTCCTGGCCGTACGGCAGGGCAGGCAGCGTGAAGGTCATGGTCCGATCCTCCCTCGCGACTGGATGTCCGCCATTGTACGGCCGCGACTGCCGGCGTCCTGGATCAGGAATCATTCTGCGGTGGTGCCGATCAGCCGGCCTCGCGCGTGGCCTTCGCTGTGCGATCAGGCAGCCGCCCGGCCTCCTTGAGAGCCCGGCGCAGCAGGAACTCGATCTGGGCGTTGACGCTGCGCAGGTCATCCCTCGCCCAGCGCCGGAGGGCGTCGAGCACTGCGGGGTCCGCCCGCAGCAGGAACGCGTCGCGCCCGCTCACGTGTAGAGGGTGCCGGTGTTGACGACGGGCTGGGTGTGGCGGTCACTGCACAGCACCACCAGGAGATTCGACACCATGGCCGCGCGCCGCTCGCCGTCGAGCTCGACGATGTTCTCCTTGGCCAGTCGATCGAGAGCCATCTGGACCATCCCGACCGCGCCCTCGACGATTTTGGTGCGGGCCGCGACCACCGCCTGGGCCTGCTGGCGCTGCAGCATCGCCGCCGCGATCTCCGGCGAGTAGGCGAGGTGGCTGATGCGAGCCTCGATGACCTCGACCCCCGCCTTGTCCAGCCGCTCCTGGATGTCCTGCTTGAGCTGACCGCAGATCTCCGCGGTGCTGCCGCGCAGGGACATCTCGTGGTCCTCGCTGTCGTAGGGATAGCGGGTTGCCAGGTTGCGCAGCGCGGCCTCGCTCTGCACCTCCACGAAGTCCTCGTAGTCGTCGACCTCGAACATCGCGTGGGCCGTGTTGACGACTCGCCAGACCACGATTGCGGAGATGTCGATCGGGTTGCCGTCGCGATCGTTGACCTTGGACGGACGGCCGTGGGTGCGGGTGCGCGCCTGCACCACCTTGCCCTGCGCGTCCTTCTGCTCCGGCGTCGGGATCGAGCCGGTCTCGAAGTTGCGGATTCGCAGAGAGATCTTCTTCTTGGAGAAGAACGGGTTGACCCAGAAGAAGCCGGAGGAGAGCGCCGAGCCCCTGTACTTCCCGAACAGCAGCAGCACCCGCGCCTGGTTCGGTGCGATCGCCATGTACCCGAACAGCGACAGCACCGCGAGCAGGAGCACCAGGATCGCGGCCGCGAGCTGGTAGCCGTACGGACCGGCGCCGTAGCGCTCGAGGCCGAGGACGGCGCCGACGAACAGCCATGGCGCGGCGACGAACAGGGCGAGCGTGATGAGCAGCGGTCCCCAACCGCTGATCGGACGGTAGGTTTTTTCTGCGATCATCGGAAACCTCCCGAGTCTGTGCTACCAAAGTGATATCACTCTGAAAGCAAGCTGTCAAGGATGTCGCTAGCCGACGTCCCCGGCGGAACGCGGACGCGCGAGGAACACGCATCCGTTGACGGGCCCGGCAGGCTGCCGCCGGATGACACGCTCGCCGGTCGGGCGCACGGCTGCGAAGGCGCGGAGAGCGGGCGGCGCGGGCACCGGGTGCGGGAAAGGGAAGGGTAGAATCTCATGCCATGGCGATACCCACCCTCCTCCGCCGGCTGATCTGGCTGCTCGTGCTCGCTGCGATCGTGACTGTGGCCGTGATGCTTCGTCCTCAAGCGGCGCGGGGCCGACGAGGAGTCGGCCTACCGCACGGCGCCGGTCGACCGCGGCGACATCACGATGACGGTCACCGCCACCGGCTCGCTGTCCGCGGTCACGACCGTCCAGGTCGGCAGCCAGGTGTCCGGGATCATCCGGGCGCTGTACGCCGACTTCAACACCGCGGTGCGCGCGGGCCAGGTCCTGGCCGAGCTCGACCCGACGCCGTTCCAGGCCCAGGTCGAGCAGCGGCGCGCCGACGTGGTCCAGGCCGAGGTGCAGCTGCGCAACGCCGAGATCGCGTTCCACCGCCAGGAGCGGCTGCTGCGCCGCCGGCCTGACCTCGCAGGCCGAGTACGACGCGGCCGAGGCCGCCGCCGACGGCGCGCAGGCGCTGGTCGGGCAGGCGCGGGCGGCGCTCTCCCAGTCCGAGACCAACCTCAGCTACACGGTGATCCGGTCGCCGATCGACGGGGTGGTGGTCTCGCGCCAGTACGACGTCGGCCAGACGGTGGCCGCCTCGTTCCAGGCGCCGACCCTGTTCACGATCGCCCAGGACCTGACCAGGATGCAGGCCGAGGCGGACGTCGACCAGGCCGACATCGGCCGGATCCGCGTCGGCCAGGTCGCGCGCTTCACCGTCGACGCCTACCCCGAGGAGGAGTTCCGCGGCACCATCACCCAGGTCCGGCTCAACGCCACGATCAACCAGAACGTCGTGACCTACCCGGTGATCATCGAGGTGGCGAACCCGGACGGCCGGCTGCGGCCCGAGATGACCGCCGACGTCACCATCGAGGTGGCGACCGTCCGCGACGTCCTGCGGGTGGCGAACGCGGCGCTGCGCTTCCGGCCGACCGACGTCGGCGAGCCGTCGGAGTGCGACCGCCGGGATCGGCCCCTCGAGCTCGGTGGAGCGGAGGCGTCGCAGGGACCCGCGACGGGCGGCGGCCGCGGCGGACTTCCAGGGACCGCGCCCGCCGGGATCGGGCGGCGCAGGCCCGGACCGCGGGCCGCGTCCGACGGATCGCCGGCGACGCCGAGCCCGGCGCGATCCAGCGGACGGTCTACCTCCTCGACGCCGCCGGCGCGCCGGTGCCGACGCGGATCCGGACCGGGCTCTCCGACGGCCGCTCGACCGAGGTCGTCGGGGCGAGCTCAAGGAGGGCGACGAGGTCGTGTCGGCCTCGCCACGGCACGCGTCAACACCACCGGCGGCCGGCCGCCGATGCGCGGGTTCTAGATGGCGCTCGTCGAGCTCGCCGACGTCGTCAAGGTCTACCGCATGGGCGAGGTCGAGGTGCGCGCCCTCGCCGGCGTCAGCCTGGCCGTCGAGGCCGGCGACTTCGTCGCCATCATGGGCGCCTCGGGATCGGGCAAGTCGACGCTCATGAACATCCTCGGCTGCCTCGACCGGCCGACCTCGGGCAGCTACCGGCTCGACGGGATCGACGTCGCGTCGCTCGACGCCAACGCCCGGGCCGAGATCCGCAACGCGAAGATCGGCTTCGTCTTCCAGAGCTTCAACCTGCTGGCGCGCACCTCCGCGCTCGAGAACGTCGAGCTGCCGCTCATCTACGGCACCGGCGCGGTCGGCGGCGGCGAGCGGCTGCGCCGGTCCGCTGCAGGCCCTGGCGCAGGTCGGCCTCGACGGGCGCGAGCACCACTTCCCGTCGCAGCTCTCGGGCGGCCAGCAGCAGCGGGTGGCGATCGCCCGCGCGCTGGTCACCGACCCGGCCATCCTGCTCGCCGACGAGCCGACCGGGAACCTCGACACCGCGACCTCGCAGAGAGGTCATGGCAGGTGCTTCGCGGAGCTCAACGCGGCGGGCAAGACGATCATCCTGATCACCCACGAGGCGGACATCGCCGACTGGGCGCCGGCGCCGGGTGGTGCTGCGCGACGGCCGGATCGTCGAGGACGTCGTCACCGGCCGCGAGGCGGGCGCTAGGGGGTGCCGCATGAGGATCGTCGCCGTACGGCTGGCCAGCATCGCCCGGGTCGGCCTCAAGGCGATCGTGCGCAACACGATGCGCTCGAGCCTGACCATGCTCGGCATCATCATCGGCGTCGCCTGCGTGATCACCATGGTGTCGGTGGGCACCGGCGCCTCGCACTCGGTGCAGGAGGCCATCGGCGCGCTGGGGACCAACTTCATCATGGTCTTCCCCGGGGTGGTGACCCAGTCCGGCGCGCACATCCACGGCGGCGAGTCGACCCTGACCGAGGACGACGTCGAGGCGATCCGCCGCGAGTGCCCGTCGGTCGCCTACGTCTCGGCCGGGGTCCGCACCGGCGGCCAGGTGGTGGCCGGCGGCCTCAACTGGGGCACGACGATCTACGGCGCCGACGTCGACTGGCCGCTGATCCGCGCCTGGAACACCAGCCAGGGCGAGTTCTTCACCGCGGCCGAGGTGCGCGTCGGGCGCCAAGGTGTGCGTGATCGGCGGTGCCGTCGCCGAGGCCCTGTTCCCGGACGGCAACGCGGTCGGCCAGGTCGTCCGGGTGAACAACGTGCCGTTCCGCGTGGTCGGCGTGCTCGAGCGCAAGGGCGGCACCACCATGGGCACCGACCAGGACGACCAGCTGGTCGCGCCCTACACCACGGTCATGAAGCGGGTGATGGGGACCACGCGGATCAGCATCATCTACGTCGCGGCGGTGTCGCCGGACGCGGTGGCGCGCGCCCAGGAGGAGATCGAGGCGCTGCTGCGCCAGCGCCACCGCATCGCGGAGGGCCAGCCGAGCGACTTCATGATGCGCTCCCAGGAGGAGATCGCGAGCCGCGCCGCGCAGAGCTCGCGCACCATGTCGCTGCTGCTCGGCTCGGTCGCCGCGATCTCGCTGCTGGTCGGCGGCATCGGGATCATGAACATCATGCTGGTGTCGGTCACCGAGCGGACGCGCGAGATCGGCGTGCGGCTGGCGGTCGGCGCCAAGGCGCGCCACATCCTGCTCCAGTTCCTGCTCGAGGCGGTGATCCTGTCGGTGGTCGGCGGCGGCGCTCGGCGTGCTGCTCGGCTTCGGCTGCGAGCCGGGTCATCTCCAAGCTCGCGGGCTGGCCGACGATCGTCGGCCTCGGCTCGGTCGGCCTGGCCTTCGGCTTCGCCGCCCTGGTCGGGGTCTTCTTCGGCTTCTACCCGGCGCGCCGGGCGTCGCGGCTCGACCCGATCGAAGCCCTGCGTTACGAGTGAGCTGCGGCGAGGCCGCTCGCGTCGCGGGACGCGTCGTGCGCGGTCGATCGCGGCCCCGGGACTGCCACAAGCGGCAGCGAAGGCTCGACCGCGCAGGGCGGCGCAGGCACGGTGCAGTTGGCCGCTGGCTCGAAGGCCGGGCCGCCGGCGGGGGGTGAGATGAGCGAGGCGGGCTGGAGAGTTCGGGCCTCCACGATCGCGACCCTCACGGTGATCGCCGCTGCGTCGCTCGCGCTGGGCCTCTGGAACAACGACTTCCCCCTCGGCTACCACCCCGACGAGGTCAAGAAGGTCGGGTTCATCGCGACAGGCACGCAGGACTTCCACCTCCCGATCCTGCTGCTCCAACTGACCCGGGCGGCCAACGCCTTCGCGAGGCTCGAGGGTGGGCAGGAGATCGTCGAGCTGGGCCGGGCGGTGTCCGCCGTGGCGGGAGCCTGCATCGTCGTCCTGTCCTTCCTGCTCGCGCGGCAGATCCTGCCGCCGCTGGGCTCGCTCTTGGTGGCGGCGTTGACCGCCGTGTCCCCGATCCTCGTCGTCCACGCGCACTACCTCAAGGAGGACATGGTATTCACGGCCTGCGCGCTCGCCGCCCTGCTCGCCCTCGTTCGATTCGCCGCGAGGCCTGCGATGACCCCGGCGCTGCTGCTCGGTATATCCCTCGGTCTCGCCATCGCCGCCAAGTACACGGGACTGCTGCTGGCCGTGGTGGTGCTGCTCGCCCCGTTCGTGCGCCAGCCGCCATCGCTGCGCCGCTTCTACCTGCTGGCGCTCGCCGCCGGGTTGATCGCCGGCGCGGTGTTCTGCGTGGTCAATGCGCCGCTGTTCTCTCAGCTCGACGTGTTCCGAGGAGGTCTGTCCTTCGAGATGGCTCATGCAGTGGAGGGCCATGAGGGGATGCGTATCCCTGGGTGGCGGTGCTTCTTCGTGTTCCACTTGCTGCACAGCATCGTCCCAGGAATGACGTGGCCGGTCGCGCTGCTGGGCCTGGCCGGCATCGCGTTGACGGTCGCTGGCTGGGAGGCGTCGCCCTGGCGGCAGCGGCTGATGGTCGTCTACGTCGCGATCTTCTACCTCGCCGTCGAGCTGAGCCCCTTGAAGGTCTTGCCCGATTTCATGCGCTACGTGATCCCGGTCGTGCCCGTGGTCTGTCTACTGGCCGGAGTGGCGATCACGGTTCTGGGCGCGAAGATCCGAAGCCGCGGGCGGGGGTTGGCCCTGGCGGTGCTGGCCGGCGCTGCCCTGGTCGTGAGCGCGCGTGAGACGCTGCTGCTGACGCATTACCTGACGCGAGACACGCGGGAGGCCGCGGTCGCCGAGGTGGAGCGGACTGGGCTGCCCGCAGTGCCGGAGAGGTTCACTCCATTGCCGAACCGGGTGCGCTCGTTGGCGGCGCTCGACGTCGAGGAGGAGCGCGCGCGGGGCACGGCGCTGTTGGTGGCCAACAGCTTCATGTACGAGCGTTACCGGCTGGCCGTCAGCTATGGTGCCCCGAACGCGTGGGTGCAGAAGCGCGTCGAGCGCTACGACGAGCTCTTTCGATACCCGTACGTCGAAATCAGACCCCGCTACAAGTCGTTCGCGTTCAGCAACCCGACGATCCGGATCATCGACATCCGCGGTCAGCGCGGACCGAAGAACGAGCGGTCGAGGGAGACACGCCCGGGGCCGGCGGCGATCAGGAGCAGCGCGATGCAGAAGTAGATCGCGGCCAGCTCGAAGCTGGGACCGCCGGTCATCGACACGAACGGGTCGCCGCGCACGACCGCGTGGAACGAGAACGCGACGGCCATCGTTGAGGCGATGCCGAGCGAGGCCAGCGGCGTCAGCAGGCCGAGGATCCACGCCAGGCCGCCGCCGAACTCGGAGAGCGCCGCCAGAGCCTGAAAGATGCCCGGGGCGAAGGCGTCCGGCCCCATCCAGCCGAACGGGTTCTGGATCTTTCCCCAGCCGTGCAGCATGAAGGCGACGCCGGCCACCACCCTGAGAAACAGCAGCGCCAGGTCGGAGAAGGTCGAGTGGCCGGGCACGGAGAAGACTCTCGTGATGCTCATGGTGCCTCCCTCGCAGAGAAAAGCCACGGGGACGCCGTTCAGATTCCAATCAGGTGAGATCCCAGCCTGTACTACCCACCGGAGACAGCGGTACCGGTGAGGCGAGCGTCGAAGGAGGGACACCGGCGGCCGCAGCCGATCGCGGCCGCGGCGGTGCATCGAGCCATTGCAGTTCTTCAAGTCTGACGTCACCGAGTGCCTCCAGCAGCTCGCCAAGGGCGGGGTGACGGCCGAGGAGCGCGACCGGATGCTGGAGGTGCTGCGCCAGGCCGACAGCCTGAAACCGCGAGACCTGGTCTGGATGGCCTTCCGCCCGGATCGCGTCCTGCGCGAGGCATGCGCCGAGCTCCTGCGACCGCATCGCACCGCCGCCACCGTGGACCGCTTCATCGCCGAGGCCCGCAACAAGTCCGAAGCCGCGCTCCGGGCCGGAGGGGCGGTGCTGTTCTCGCTCCGGATCCCGGGCGTCGAGGATCATCTGAGCCAGCGGATCGCGTCGGAACGAGAGGAGATCCGTGACGCCACCCGGCGTCTTGTCGCCCAGATCCCGGTCAGCGCCGGACTGACGCCCCTCCTCTGGCAGCTCGTCGAGCGCGGGCAGGAGACGGCGGAACGCATGCCGTTCCTCAGGCAGCTGGCCTCCGCGGAGCTGACGCCGCAATCCCTCAATCGCTGGAAGAAGATTGCGGCCGACGCGGATCCGGAGATCCGGGCGGCTGCGCTCAAGCTGCTCGCGGAGAAGGTGCCGGACGAGGCCGCCGACCAGATCGTCAGCCAGCTCGCCTTCGTCGACTACGACACCCAGCAGCACCTGATCGAGGCCCTCGCCAAGGTCGCGCGGAGCCAGGGGCCGCCGTTCATCGACCGCCTGCTGCCGCTGATGGCCTCCGGCGAAGCCGGCATCCGCTCCGCGGTGGTGAAGATCCTCCTGGAGATGGACGACCGCCACGAGCTCGTGAAGCGCTACCTGAAGTTCTCGAAGACCCTCGCAGGGTGGGCGCGGGACCGGGCCCTGGACTCGATGCGGGAGTTCGGGGAGGATCTCGTCGAGCCCACCGTCGAGCTCCTGGCCGACCCGGACGAGGAGATCCGCGGCCTCGCCCTCGCCGTGGTCGGCGCCTTCGAGGACCCGCGGATCATACCCGCCACCGTCGAGCTGCTCGGCGCGGAGGACTGGTGGCTGCGGATCTGCGCCGCCGACACCCTCGGACAGTTCAAGGACCCGCGGGCGGTGGATGCGCTGATGGCGGCGCTCGACGACCCTGAGGCCCGCTGGGCGGCGGTCGAGGCGCTCGGACGGATCGGCGACCCGCAGTGCCTGCCCCGGCTGTCGAAGCTCCTCAACGACCCCGCGCCCGAGGTTCGCATCGAGGTGCTGCTGGCGTTTCCCAAGTTCGACCATCCGAAGGTCCTCGAGGCCCTGCAGCGGGTCGCCAGGTCGGATCCTCATCGCAGCGTCCGCGCCCGCGCCCTGGAGATCGCAGAGGAGGTGGCCCGCCGGAATCAGTCGTCGATCCAGGACGCCGACGAGCTGCGGAGCGAGATCAAGAGGGTCCAGACCGGCGCCGGCGAGCCGCAGCTCAACACCCTGCTCGCCGCCACCCGCAACGAGGGCTGCTCCGACTTCCACCTCGCGGTCTCCCGCCCGCCCACCGTGCGCCACGGCGGCGCGCTGATCGGCGCCGACGAGGACCCGTACGACGAGCAGCAGGTCGCGCAGATGATCCGGGAGATCCTGAGCGAGGAGCAGTGGGCCCGGCTGGAGGCGGAGAAGCAGCTCGACTTCTGCCACTACGTCCCCGGCGCCGGGCGCTACCGCTCGAACGTCTTCCTCGATCAGAAGGGCTACAGCGGGGTGTTCCGGGTGATTCCGGAGCAGCCGCCGACGATCAGCGAGATCGGGCTTCCCGGCCACCTGGCGAAGATCGCCTCGATCCACCAGGGCCTGGTCGTGGTCTGCGGCCCGTCCGGGTGCGGGAAGTCGACGACCCTCGCGGCCCTGGTCAACCTGCTCAACGAGACGCGGCAGCATCACATCATCACCCTCGAGGACCCGGTGGAGTTCATCCACCCGTTCAAGAACTGCCTGATCAATCAGCGTGAGATCGGCTCGGACAGCCGCTCGTACGCCCGCGCCCTGCGCGCCGCCCTGCGCGAGAACCCGGACGTGATCGTGATCGGGGACCTGCGGGACACCGAGACCGTGTCCCTCGCCCTCACCGCGGCCGAGACCGGCCATCTCGTGCTCGCGACCATGAGCTCGACCACCGCGCCGAAGGCGATCAACCGCATCATCTCGAGCTTTGCCGCCGACGAGCAACCCCAGGTCAGGGCCGGGCTGGCCGAGTCGCTCAAGTACGTCATCGCCCAGCGGCTGCTGCCGCTCGACGGCTCCAGGCGGCGGGTCGCCTGCTTCGAGGTCCTGGCCGGATCGATGTCGGTGGCGCACATGATCACCGAGGAGAAGACCCATCAGCTGCCGTCGGCCATGCAGATCGGCAAGGCTCAGGGCATGCAGACCTTCGACGACTCGCTGCGGGAGCTGCTCCGGCTCGGCACGATCTCCGCCGAGAGCGCGTACCTGCACGCCGCGAACCGCGAGGACTTCGAAGCCCTGGTGGGGCAGGAGTTCCTCGAGTCGAGGACCCTGCCATGACCGAGGTCGGGTACCGCATCGACCGCTTCCTGCGGCTCATGAACGATCGCGGGGCGTCGGACCTTCACCTCGCCGTCGGCAGGCCGCCGATGCTGCGGGTGTCGGGCGCGATGGAGCAGATCCGCTACCGGCTCGTGGTGGAGCCGGACTTCCAGCAGATGCTGCGGCCGATCGCGCCGCCGGAACGCTGGCAGGAGTTCGAGGCGACCGGCGACACCGACTTCGCCTACGAGGTGCCGAATCTCGCCCGCTTCCGGGTCAACCTGTTCCGCCAGCGGCGCGGGTCGGCGGCGGTGTTTCGGGTCATTCCGAGCGCGACAATGACCGTCGACCAGCTCGGGCTGCCGCCCCAGATCCGGCGCCTGGCCGACATCTCCTCCGGCCTGGTCCTGGTCACCGGGCCCACCGGCTCGGGCAAGTCGACCACGCTGGCCGCCATTGTCGACCTGATCAACGAGACCCGGAGCTGCCACATCATCACCCTCGAGGACCCGATCGAGTTCGTGCATCCCAACAAGCGCAGCCTGATGCACCAGCGCGAGATAGGAGCGCACGCGACCAGCTTCAGCGAGGCCCTACGGGCCGCCGGGCGCGAGGACCCCGACCTCGTCCTGGTGGGGGAGATGCGCGACCTCGAGACGATCTCGATGGCGTTGGCCGCCGCCGAGCGGGGCACGGTGGTGTTCGGCACCCTCCACACCAACAGCGCCGTCAAGACCATCGACCGGATCATCAGCGTCTTCCCGGCCAGCGAGCAGAACGGCGTCCGCAATGTGATCGGCGAGTCCCTGCGGGCGGTGGTCGCGCAGCAGCTCCTGCCGCGGGTCGGCGGCGGCCGGGTGGCGGCGGTCGAGATCCTCTTCTGCACCCCGGCGATCGGCAACATGATCCGCGAGGGCAACATCCGCCAGATCACCTCCGCCATCCAGACCGGAACCAAGAGCGGGATGATCGAGATGGACACCGCGATTCGCGAGCTCTACGACGCCGGCAAGGTCTCTGCCCGCGCCGCCTACGACAAGGCCATCAACAAGGAGCTCTTCGAGGACCTGCTCGGCGCCTGAGCGCGAACCGCCTGCTGGCGCCAGGCTGGACGCTGGCCCGGGCTGCCGCCCGGCCTCTCTTCGAAGGCTGCCGACCGTTCACGCTGTAGCCGCTGCGCAGCCATTCCAACGCCTCGTATGTCCTCGTCGTCCTCCTTCATCGGTATCGAGCGGAACTCAGGGGCCGCCCAGACCGTATGTTGCAGGTGACGGAGACGTCGAAGAACGAGAGAGGAGAGGCAACAGAAGATGACCGCAACGGGGGCCGTGAAAGGGCAACGGGCTCGGGCAATTGTCATGGCTGTGGTGATCGTTGCCGTGGCGGTCGTAACCGCGGTGTACGTCATTCCAACGGCCCGCTCTCGCAGCCGGAATGTCGCCCTGGGAAGACAGTGGGCGGGCCTTCTGCAGCAGCACCCGAACTTCTCCGGGAAACGGTCCTCGTATCCGGCCGACCTCGCGTTCACCTATGCCGCCCCGACCGGACGAGAATCTCAGCCGGTTGCGCGAGCTCTACGATCTGGAGGCGATCGCCGGCCAGGGCTCCGAAACCGAGCGCCTCATCAACCTGATGAGCTGGGTCTACCGGCTCACGGGGCACGCGAACGAACCGGAGATCCCGAAGGAGCTGAACGCCTTCAACCTCATTCGTCTGGCGCAGGTTGAGCAGGTGCAGATCAACTGCTACATGAAGACGGTCATCCTGAACGAGGTCTACCTGGCCATGGGCTGGCAGTCCCGCCAGACCCACCTCCTGCCCCACTCGCACGAGGAGGAGGAGAGCCATGTCATGACCTCGGTGTATGCGCCCACGCTCGGCAAGTGGATTGCCATGGACCCGGACTTCGGCGCCTACCTGACGGATGAGAAGGGGAACATCCTCGGTGTCTCGGAGATCCGCAGCCGCCTGGTCGCCGGCCAGCCTCTGCGAGCAGTAGCCGTCGACAGTGGCGGCCGTCTCGCGGAAGGGTGGGGCAGAGCGAGGGACTTCATCCGGGGAGCGGACTACATCTGGTTCTTGACGGACTTCGTCTTCAAGGTCCGCTGTCCGCAGCGCAGCGTCTTCAATCAGGCAGCGCAGCCGGGACGGGTCTACTTCGAGCTGATCCCGGATGGGTACCGCGACGAGCTGCTGCGGGAGCCGACAATCACCGACAGCGGCAAGATCATCGTCTACACCAACAACGAGAACCTGTTCTGGCAGCAGCCCTCGTGACCGGCGAGGTGTCTCGAAGCCGGGGGATCTTCGAAAGGCAGGTGGTAGTGCAGCATAGCCGCCCCCAGTTTGGTCGCATGGCTCGGTCCGAAGCCTCGACGCTGGACGTCACCGAACTATGACAGCGACGCTGCCGCGCGCCTGGCTATGAGCGGGCGAAAGCCAGCATCGGGCCGATGTCGTGGTTGTCGGCAGCCTGCAGGGCGGCGATATAACGCCTGCGTACGTCACCCGCATCCTGCAAGTTGGCGCTGCCCCACGAAAACCGTTCCCCGCCAAGACTCATTACGACCAGATCCGCCATGAGCCGAGCGTGCCGACCATTGCCGTTCGGGAATGGATGGATCTGGACGAGACGATGGTGAAAGCGCACCGCGATCTCGTCGCGTGAGTATGAGCCATACTCGATCCACGCCTTTGCGTCATCGAATAGCTGGCGCAGCGCCATCGGGATCTCATAGTGGGGAATCCCGATGTTACGTTCGCTCGTTCTGAACCGGCCGGCCCATCGCCATACATCGCCGAGCATTCGATGGTGTAGCTCCTTGACGAACTTCTCTGTCAGGAACTCACGGCCCCTTCCTAGCGCCCAATCCTGCGCGCGGTAGATGTTCTCCTGCTCAGCTGCGTTGAGTTCGTGGCGGTAGGTAATGTGCGCAGGGATCAGCGCATCCCGTTCTTCCGGCGCCAACGGTGTTGCGTTGTCCGGTGCATTGAACAGGTTGGTCATTTGGCTCAGTCCCAGAACCGGCGTGGGTTCGTGTGGCGAATGACGTCCTCGAGATCGGCGTCGCTTTCGTTGCGCTTGACCTGCTGGTCCTCCAGTAGCATTGAATGCTCGACTGGCCTCCAGTGTCGGCGCGCAAACGCGCGCGCGCGCTCGCGGACGGTCGCTTCCAATGGCTGGTTGGGAATGAGCGCGTACACCAAAGTGCAGTCGAGCGCCTCGGCCGCGCGCCGCAATGTGGCGAAAGCAATGGTGCCATTGACCTCCGATTGCTCCAAGGCGACGACTGACGGCTGACGGACGCCCATCCGCTTGGCCAACTGTGCCGTGGTCATGCCGAGCGCTTGTCGGATTGCCCTAATCCAGCCACGCACGGGCGGCGCATACTGCTCGGCTGGCCCAAACTGCTCGAACCGCTGGTCCAAGCGAGAACGTGATTGTGCGGCGGACACTGGAGTTCTCATAGCCCATAGCCTATCAAAACTCTCGAGAAGAATAAACTGCAGCCTGTTAGTTATTCCGCTCCAAATAAACCACAGCCTATCGATTGTTGTGTCAGAGATAGACTATAGACTATCAACAGAGCGCGATACGGGCAAAACCGCTGGGGATTCTCGACTCCACCGGTGGGGGCCAAGTCCCCACTCTCCGGGTTCTGATTCTCCAGAGAATGGTGCACGCCATTCCGCCGTGGTTGTCTTCTGGTGCTGGAGCTCGGGTGAGTAGCCACTCGGGATTGGCCGGCTTCACCGTGACAACGCGGTCGACGCGGTGTGCCCGGCTTCGCTCTTCCGGCTTCGTTCGACGAACTCCGCCGTGACGAGGCAGCTACGCCGTGGCATTTCCTTTCTCGGCCACCGGCCGAGAAAGGAAATGGGCCGTGCTGGATTCGACCACACCGTCGGCGGCGGCTCCTGGCTGTGGCCGAGGGGGTTTCCGCACCCCGCCCCTCACAGACTCGCGGCCCCCTCCGCGCCCTCCCCCCACCCGCCCCCGCGACTTCGGAGGCCCGGCACTGCCGGGCCGGAGAGGGGGACGGGCGGCCTGCAGCCATCCGCCGGTGACGGTGGGGCGCAGCGCCCGCAGGGCGCGAGCCACCAGCTGTTGCATGCTCCGAAAGGGCGGATCGATCTGTTTGGTGGGCCGTCCGGGATTTGAACCGGCGACCACCGGATTAAAAGTCCGATGCTCTACCAGCTGAGCTAACGGCCCGCCTGGATCTCCAATGTAGCGCCCGCCGCCGGGAGCTTCAAGCCGGCCCGGCGCCGGCCGCCGCCAACACCGCGGCGAAGCGGCGGCCGATCGGGTGGTCGCCGCGCACCATGGTCTCCTCGCGGCGAGGTCCGGTCGAGACGAGCACGATCGGCGCGCCGATGTGGCGCTCGAGGTAGCGCAGGTAGTCGCGGGCGGCAGCCGGCAGCTCGGTCTCGCGCGTCAGGCCGACGGTGTCGGTCTGCCAACCCGGGAGCTCCTCGTAGCGCGGCCGGGAGGCGGCGACCAGCTGCGGATCGGCCGGCACGCTGTCGAGGGTCGTGCCGTCCGGCAGCTCGTAGGCCACCGCGACCTTGATCGAGGCGAGCGTGTCGAGCACGTCGAGCTTGGTCAGGGCGACGGCGTCGATGCCGGCCACCTCCACCGCGAAGCGCGCGGCGACGGCGTCGAACCAGCCACAGCGCCGGGGCCGGCCGGTGGTGGTGCCGAACTCGGCGCCGCGCTCGCGCAGCAGCTCGCCGGTCGCGTCGTCGAGCTCGGTGGGGAAGGGGCCCCCACCGACGCGGGTGACGTAGGCCTTCATGACGCCCACGACCGGGCCGAGGAGCTCCGTCGAGATGCCGCACGAGGCGGCCGCACTCGCGGGCAGGCAGGAGGAGGAGGTGACGTAGGGATAGGTGCCCCACCAGTGATCGAGGAGGACGCCCTGGGCGCCCTCGAAGAGGACCGGTTGTCCCGCCGCGACGTGGCGCCGGACCTCCGGGCCCACCTCCTTGAGCAGCGGCGCGAGCCGCTCCGCGGCCCGCACCAGGGACTCGATCGCGGGGTCGATGTCGACCGGCGCGGCGCCGAAGAGCTCGATGAGCTCGCGGTTGTGCTCCTCCATCAGCGCGCGCGCCTCGACCGCGAGGCGTCCGGGGTCCCCGAGCAGGTAGGCGCGGAGGCCGCGCCGCTGGTCCTGGTCCTGGTAGGTGGGCCCGATGCCGCGGCCGGTGGTGCCGATCTTGCCGGAGCCGCGGGCCTGCTCGCGGACGCCATCGAGGGCCTGGTTGGTCGAGAGGATCAGCGAGGCACGCGGCGACACGAAGACGCGGCCCTCGGTCGCGATGCCCTCGGCTGTTGAGGCGGTCGATCTCAGTGACCAGGAACGAGGGGTCGATGACCATCCCCGCCGCCAGGTAGCAGGTGACTCCGTCGTGGATGACGCCGGAGGGCACCAGGTGGAGCGCGAAACGGCGGTCGGCAAAGCGCACGGTGTGGCCGGCGTTGTGGCCGCCGTTGTAGCGGATGACCACCGGGTAGCGGGCGGAGAGCAGGTCGACGACCTTGCCCTTGCCCTCGTCACCCCACTGGCCGCCGACGATCATCAGGGAGCGTTCAGGATCCACCGCCACCTCCGGCAGAGCATGATACCGTGAAACGGCGCGGCACCAAAGCCATTCAGGGACAGCAGATACGCTGCCGGGACTCCAGGTACAATGCCCACCGAGATGGTCGAGCCCGATCGCCACCCGCCCGGCTTCTACCGGCGCCTCGCCGATCCGGTGGGGCGCTCCGGCGGGCGCCGGCGCAGCTTCGCCAGCTGGCTGCGGCGGCGCTTCGTGGTCGGCTTCCTGGTCGCCTTGCCGCTGGTCGTGACCCTGTTCTTCGCGCGCTTCCTGTTCCAGCTCATGGATCGGTGGTTCCGGCCGATCTCGCACCAGCTCTTCGGTCGCGAGATCCCCGGCATCGGTCTGCTGCTGGTACTGGCCATCATGCTCCTGCTCGGCGTCATCGCGACCAACGTCGTCGGGGGCCGGCTGCTCGCCTTCCTGGAGCGGCTCATCGCACGGGTGCCGCTGCTCAGCCCGATCTACAAGGGTGCGCGGCAGGTCACCGAGGCGATCCAGATCGGCGACACGGCCCAGTTTCGCAAGGTCGTGCTGGTCGAGTTTCCCGGCCCGGGCCTGACCTCGGTCGGCTTCGTCACGCGCGAGATCGGCGTCCCGACTCAGCTGTGCCCGGAGCCTGCCTTCGTGGTCTTCGTCCCGACCACTCCGAACCCGACCACCGGCTTCCTGATCACCGTGCCCAAGCGCTCGGTGAGGGTCCTCGACATCCCGGTCGAGGATGGGGTCAAGATGGTGATGTCGGGCGGGCTTCTGGTGCCGCAGTCTCTGCTCGGGCCGGCGGATGCGAGCCCTCCGCTGCCGGCGGGCGGTGCATCCGGTGAGGAACGGTCCGGCCGTGCGTCGTGAGCGCGGCGGGCCCGGCGCCAGCGGGCAATGGCGCCGGCGAGCATCGGTCCTCTCATGACGGTCACGGCAGCCGATCGTCGGGGTTCGCTGTGGGCCAGGACTGTGGTGTGGCTCGCACTCGGACTGTACGCGGTGATCGCGTCCGCGACCGTCGCCCGGCACGAGATGTGGCGCGACGAGATGCACGCATGGCAGGCAGTGGTGGCGGCCGACTCGCTCGTGGAGCTCGCGTCCAATGTGCGGACCGAGGGGCACCCGGGGCTGTGGTTTGCGGTGCTGTACCCGGTCAGCCGTGTGACCTCCGATCCTGGCGCGATGCAGCTCGTTCACCTGGCGATCGCGCTCGCCGTCGCGGCCGTGGTCCTCCTGGCGGCGCCCCTGCCTGTCGGCTGGCGCGTTCTGTTCGTCGCCGGCTACTTTCCGCTGTATGAGTACTGCGCCATCAGCAGGAACTACGCCCTCGGTGCGCTCCTGTTGTACACCTTCTGCGCGCTGTACGGTGCACGCACCAGGCGGCCACTGGTGCTCGCCGGCGTGCTCTTCCTGCTCGCCCAGGCCAGCGCCGTCGCCCTCATCCTGAGCGTCTCACTGGGAGTCATGTGCGTCGCCGACGCGCGCTCCTCGCGGCTCGAGGCACCCATCCGCCGCGGGCCGGCACTGGCGGCGCTCGGCGTGTGGCTGGTCGGGATCGTGGTGAGCGTCGTGCAGCTGTCCGGAGCGCGGGTGGTCCTGCAGTCCTTCGACCACAGCCAGACCTTGGCGCAGAGCCGCGTGCTCGACGTCCTGTCGGGGCCGTGGCGGGGATGCGTGCCGCTGCCCAAGCTACAGCTGGCCTTCTGGAACAGCAACATCCTCGACGGGGCGGCAAACGCCGACGTTTTCCAGGCGGTGCTCGGGGTCGTCGTGCTCGTCGTGCTCGGCAGCCTCTTCGTCCGCTGCGGGCCGGCGCTCGCGCTCTTCGCCGCCGGGTCGCTCGGGATGGTGGCGTTCTCGCTCCTCATCTACCGCGGCCAGCTGCGCCACCACGGGCACATCGTGTTGCTCCTGATGGCCGCCCTCTGGTTGACCCGGGTGATGCAACGGGGCGCAGGCGACCGCGGGAGAGCGGCGGGCACGGTTGGCGGGACGCCCCGGTGGGAAGCCGTTGTAGTCAGCGTGCTGCTGGCCGCCAACGTAGCCGCCGGCGTCTACGCCGTGGCCAGGGAGTGGCGCGACCCCTTCTCGGCGGCACGGGAGGTGGCGGAGTTCATTCGCGCGCAGGGGCTCGCCGGGATCCCGATCGTCGGCCACCGGGACTACCAGGTGGCGGCGGTCGCAGGCTATCTCGAGCGGCCCATCCACTACCCGTCGATCGGACGGGAGGCCACCTTTCTGCCCTGGAAGGTCGGCTGGCGGCGCCCGGTTGACGATGCAGAGGCCGTCCGCCAGGCCCGCGACCTGGCGGCGAGGCAACACAGCGAGGTGCTGGTCATCCTCAGCATGTCAGGAGCCCGCCGGCCGGATCGCATCGGCGGCGCGACGAGGCTGCGCGTCTTCCGCCGCAGCATCGTGCCGAGCGAGCGCTTCGAGCTCTACCTCGTGCCGCGGCCCGAGCCGGCTGCCACGTTGTCCGAGGTCGCGCCCGATCCCGGCCCCGCGCCTCGCGGGTGACGCCGGCGGCCGCCGCACTCCCAAGAAAAGTCGAGCCGGAGGGCGAACCCACCGGCTCCGGAGGGATCGGAAGGAAGGAGGGTCAGCTGGCTGCCACGCGCGCCCCGAAGAACTCGTCGAGATCGATCTTGTCGTCCCGCAGCTTCTCGGGCGGCGCGGTGATGTAGTTGTAGCGGCGGCCGTACTTGAGGAGCGT
Organism: uncultured Holophagae bacterium; assembly: GCA_963754985.1. Classification (GTDB taxonomy): domain Bacteria; phylum Acidobacteriota; class Thermoanaerobaculia; order Thermoanaerobaculales; family Sulfomarinibacteraceae; genus FEB-10. The sequence goes on from CAVWIJ010000012.1 coordinate 457,552, forward strand.
GCGCTCGAGCATGCGGCGACCGCGGTACAGGCGCGACATGACGGTGCCGACCGGCACCTCGAGGATGTCGGCGATTTCCTTGTACGAGAATCCCTCGAGGTCGGCCAGCAGCACGACCATCTTGTAGTCATGCGGCAGGCGAACCAGGGTCTGGCGAACCTCGTGGTCCATCTCCGACGACAGCAGGCCGGACTCGGGACCGCTGAAGGCATCCTGCGCGGCCTCCACCAGAGTCTCCTCGAGGCCTTCTTGAACCTCGTCGAAGTCCACCTTGGGCGGCTGCAGCTTCTTCTTGCGGTAGGAGTTGATGAAAGTGTTCTTCATGATCTTGAAGAGCCACGCCTTGAAGTTGGTGCCCTCGGCGAAGCGCTCGTAGTACTTGAAGGCCTTCAGGTAGGTTTCCTGGAGGAGGTCCTCGGCGTCCTCGACCGACCGCGTCATGCGGAGCGCGCTCTTGAAGAGCTGGTCGCGGTACGGCAGGCTCCCGGAGCTGAAGTCCCACATCCTCGGGTCTGCAGTGAGTGCCATCGTGGCCTCCATTGGAAGAACGATACATATTTGAAACATGCTTGTCAATACCCGAATCTGAGGTTTCTAATAGGGTGACTGTTGCATTCACGAAACAGCTTGGACGACGATACTTTGAGGCGGGTGCCCGTCGGCGCCGAAATCCCCGGTACTTATTACCGCACTGGCTTTTGCGGCGGGCGGTGTGGGTCGAGGTTGGGACGGACGGCCGCTGCGCTATGAAGAACGACTCCTCGGGATGCGCGCAGCGCATCCAATGGGATCGTGAGGGGCAGAGGCCAAGCACAACCACTCCACCAGGAGAGCGCGCAGGGGCCTCTGCCCCTCACGATCCCAGGCATAGCAAGGCCGGGGCCCTGGCGAGCCCCGGCCGCGGAAGCGCGTCCCGAACGCGGGATCTAGGCGAGGATCAGGAACGCGATGATCAGCGCGTAGATGACCAGCGACTCGATGAGCGCGAGGCCGATGATCATGGTGATCCGGATCGGTCCGACCGCTCCCGGGTTGCGGCCGATGGCCTCGCAGGCCGCCGACAGGCCGCGGCCCTGGCCGAGCGAGCCGAAGGCCGCCGCGATGCCGATCGCGAACGCCGCGCCGATGTACTGGAAGATGTTCTTGCCGGCGGGAGCGGCGCCATGCTCCTGCGCGAATGCGGGCGCGGCCAGTGCCAGGGTCACCAGAATCACTGCCAGGACTGCAAAACGTCGATTCATACGGTCCTCCTCGAAGGTTTTCGATCGCAACGCTAGTGCTCCTCGGCACCGACGGCGCCGTTGAGATAGGCCATGGTCAGCATGATGAAGATGAACGCCTGCAGCAGGGCGCCGAAGATTCCGAGCCCCATCATCGGCCACGGCAGGATGAGCGGGAACAGGAAGAAGAAGATGCCGGTGGCGGTGTGCTCGCCGAAGATGTTGCCGAACAACCGAAGGGCGAGCGACAGGATCCGCGCGAGGTGCGAGATGATCTCGATCGGGACCATCAGCGGCGCCAGCAGCGGCAGCGGTCCGGCGAAGTGCTTCGCGTACTTGATGAGGCCATTGCTCCTGATGCCGACCACGTTGTAGAAGAGGAAGGCGGTGATCGACAGGGCGAAAGTGGTGTTGGGGTTGGCGGTCGGCGGCTGGACGAAGAAGAACAGCCCGAAGATGTTGCAGGTGAAGATGAAGACCGCGAGGCCGCCGATGAAGGGCAGGAAGCGCTTGCCGAAGCCATGGCCCACGACATCGTCGATCAGGCTCTGGAGGCCGGAGACCAGGAGCTCGAGCATCTGCTGGCCCTTGCCGGGGCGCTCGACCGACAGCCGGCGGCTGATCGGAATGAGGACGGCCGCGATCACCAGGACGACGAGCATCGCCATGACGACGTGGTCGGGCAGCCAGTAGCCCGCATCGGTCAGGCCCATCAGCTCCTGGTAGCGGGCGCTGGACGAGCCAAAGAGGGTCTTCAGCAATGCGTTGATCGGGTGGTAGAGGAACGAGACGGGATGGTGCAACTCAGCCTCCTCCAACCGCACCCCAGCGCAGCCCCTCCACGATCAGGGCCACCACCAAGGTCGAAAATCCTACCGCAACCGCCACGAAGTCGACCCCGGGCACGAGCAGCAGCGCTGCAAACCCGCCCGCCAGAAGCGCGAGCCGCCCTGCGATGGTCAGCACCGACCGGCGATCGAAGCTCGGTCGCCCCGGCTGGAGAACCCGTTGCAGCAGCCCCTCGAGCGAGCGGAAGTTGATGATAGCCACGCCACCCGCCACGGTCAAGCTCGCCGCTGCCGGGACGGACTTTCTCAAGATCAGCTCGCCAATCGTGCCCACTGCAACGAGCACGATCGCGATCCTGACGACCCGGCGGGCGGAGAAGCCCTCCTGCTCGAGGGACGACGGCTGCAGGGCCACGCTGTCAGCCCCCATCGTCGTGCTCGCGCTGCCGGTCCTCGTCCTGCTCCTCCTCGTCGTCGGGCGGGTAGACCTTGAGTCCCAGCTCCGGGCGCAGCCGGTCCTCTTCCGAGCGGCTGGCCTGGGCGGTGATCCGGAACAGGTTGACGAAGCCCGCAGCGATTCCGAAGACGCTGAACAGGATCGTCAGCCACGGCCAGGTGCCGAGGTGGCGATCGAGGAAGCGCCCGAAGAAGTAGCCGATGGCGATGGCGACCGGGAACTGGATGCCGATGATCGAGACGTTGAGCCAGGTGCTCGCCGACCGGAACTGCCTCCCGCTGGCGTTGTTGCGGCCTGCCTCCGGTGGTCGCGGATCGGGCGGCGGGGCGCCGTTCGTCATCCCGGCATTCCCGTGCCGAGCGCCTGCAGGCCGCCCTTCGCCCACTCGACCAGCGGTCCGGGCCACACGCCGATCGCCAACGTGACCAACGCGCAGACGCCGATCATCGCCTCGGTCCAACGGTCGCGCAGCAGCGTCGCCGGCTCGGCGCCCTCGTCGTCCCTGAGGTACATCTGGACGACGATCCGGAAGTAGTAGTAGAGGCTGACCGCGGACATCACGACCGCGATCACCGTGAGCACCACGGCGCCTGCCTCCATGGCCGCGGCGAAGACGTAGAGCTTGCCCATGAATCCGGCGGTGGGCGGGATGCCGGCCAGGGCGAGCATGAACCACAGCATGAGGGCGGCGGCGCCCGGATGGCGCCGGGCCAGCCCGGCGTAGTCGGCGATCGTTTCGCCGGCGTAGCCCTTGGACTCGAGCAGGATCACGAAGCCGAAGGCGCCGAGGTTCATGAACGCGTAGACCGTCAGGTACAGCAAGACCGACCAGAGGCCGGCCCCGCTGGCCGCCACCAGCCCCATCAGCGCGTAGCCGGCGTGGGCGATCGACGAGTAGGCGAGCATCCGCTTGACGTTGTTCTGGGTGAGCGCGGCGATGTTGCCGTAGATCATGGTGGCCGCGACACGCGATCCACAGGGTCGTCCGCCAGGCCTCGACCTCGGGCGCGAACGCGATCACGAACAGGCGCAGGAACATGGCGAAGGCCGCCGCCTTGGGTCCCACCGACATGAAGGCGGTGACCGGCGTCGGGGCGCCCTCGTAGGCGTCAGGCGTCCACACGTGGAAGGGCACGGCGGCCACCTTGAAGAGCATGCCGAAGGCCACGAGCAGGATGCCGAGCAGCAGCGTCGGGTTGTCCTGGGGCACCGCGGTCAGGCTGCGCCGGATGGTCTCGAGGTCGAGGCTGCCGGTGGTGCCGTAGACCAGCGAGATGCCGTAGAGCAGCACCCCCGACGACAGGGCGCCGAGCACGAAGTACTTGACCGCGCCCTCGTTCGACTTGACCTCGAGCTTGAAGTAGCCGACCAGAACGTAGACCGACAGCGCCATCAGCTCGAGCCCGACGTAGAGGCTCGCGAGGTTGGCGCCGGAGGCCATGATGAACATGCCCACGGTGGCGAAGAGCACGAGCGCCGAGAACTCGCCGGCGCTGTAGCCAGCCCGCTCGAGAAAGCCTGCCGCCATGAGCAGGGCCACCGCCGAGGTGGTGAGCATCAGCAGCTTGATGTAGACCGCGAGCTGGTCGACGACCAGCATCTCGCCGAGGATCCGCTCGGGAGCGCCGGCCGTTCGCGCGAAGAGGAGCACGAGCACCGCGGTCACGGCGAGAGCGGCGACCGCCGCCGCGACCAGCGGGCGGGTGCCACGGCGGCCCAGCGAGATGCCAGAGAGCATCAGCGCGAAGCCGACGGCCGCCAGGAAGATCTCGGGGATCAGCGGCACGAAGTCTGCGAGCGGCATGCGCTACTCCTCGGCGTCCGCGTGGTGGTCCTCGGGCGCCGCCGCGATCGCTGCCACCGCCTCGGCGGCGGTTTCACGCTCGGGCATGGCGACCGACACCCGTTGCAGCACGCGGTCGACGGTCGGCTCCATCAGGCGGAAGAAGGGCTTCGGGTAGAGGCCGATCCAGAACGCCATGACGATGAGCGGAATCAGGGTCCACTGCTCGCGCAGGTTGAGATCGGTGAGGCCCTTGTTCTTGTCGTTGGTGATCTCGCCGAAGAAGACCCGCTGGTACATCCACAGCAGGTAGGCCGCGCCGAGCACGATGCCGGTGGCGGCGAACAGCGCCCACACCCAGGAGTGGTGGAAGGCGCCGATCAGGATCGTGAACTCGCCGATGAAGCCGTTGAGCGTCGGCAGCCCGATCGACGACAGCGCGATGATCATGAAGAAGGTCGCGTAAAGCGGCATCACCTTGGCGAGCCCGCCGTACTCGGCGATCATCCGGGTGTGCCGGCGCTCGTAGATGATGCCGACGAGCAGGAAGAGCGCGCCGGTCGAGATGCCGTGGTTGATCATCTGCAGGATCGCGCCGCGCAGGCCGGCGGCGTTGAGCGCGAACATGCCGAGCATGACGAAGCCCATGTGGCTGACCGAGGAGTAGGCGACGAGCTTCTTCATGTCCTTCTGGGCCAGCGACACCAGCGCGCCGTAGATGATCGCGATGATCGACAGCAGGCCGACCCAGCTGACCGCCTTGACCGTGGCGTCGGGCAGCAGCGGCAGCGAGAGCCGGACGAAGCCGTAGGTGCCCATCTTCAGCAGGACGCCGGCGAGGATCACCGAGCCGGCGGTCGGCGCCTCGACGTGGGCGTCGGGGAGCCAGGTGTGGAACGGGAACATCGGCACCTTGATGGCGAAGCCGACGAAGAAGGCGAGGAAGAGCCAGAACTGGAGCCCGCCAGGCATCAGGGGCGCCGCCTGGTAGAGCGCCGGGATCTCGAAGGTGGCCGGGTTGCCGAGGCCGGGGAGGCCGACGGCAGCGAGGCCGCCGGCGTTGTAGAAGTAGAGCGCCAGGATGCCGACCAGCATCAGCACCGAGCCGACCAGGGTGTAGAGGAAGAACTTGATCGCCGCGTAGAGCTTGCGCGGCCCGCCCCAGACCCCGATCAGGAAGTACATCGGGACCAGCATGACTTCCCAGAAGACGTAGAAGAGGAAGAAGTCGAGGGAGCAGAAGACGCCGATCATCCCGGTCTGCAGGAGGAGCAGGAAGATGTAGTACTCCTTCTGGCGCTCGGCGATGGCCGTGAACGAGCTGTAGACCGAGATGAAGCCGAGCAGCGTGGTCAGCAGGATCAGCAGGATCGAGATGCCGTCGACCCCGAAGATGTACTGCGACGCCGAACGACGGGATCCAGTCGGCCTTCGAGGCGAACTGGAACTCGGCCCCGCTGGGCTCGTAGAGGAACCAGAGCGGGAGCGAGACGAGAAAGTCGAGGCCGGTGACGATCGTGGCGAGCCACTTGATGGAGCCGGCGTTCTCCTTCTTGACGAGGAAGACGATGGCCAGCGCCCCGGCCAACGGGAGGTAGCAGATCAGGTTGATCAGCCAGCCGTACTGGAAGTCGTAGTGCATCCTTGGCTCCCTCGAAACTGACGAGGAACACGACCAGCAAGATGGCCGCGCCGAAGACCATGACCATCGCGTACCCTTGAGTGAACCCGACCTGCAGCCGCCGGAAGGCGACGCTGGCCACGTCGTAAGCTCGGCGACGAGGTTGACCGCACCGTCGACCACTCGGAGGTCGAAGATGCCGGACAGGAAGCTCGAGCCGACGGTGACGTGGCGGGTGCCGTTGACGGCGCCGTCGACGACCCGGGCGTCGACCTCCCAGAGCAGGCCGGCGAGCTTGACGCTGCCCTCGATCACCGTGGCGTCGTAGAGCTCGTCCACCCAGTACTTGTTGAGCAGCAGCTGGTAGGCGAAGGGGAAGCGCTCGGCGAGCCGGCGCGGCCGCTCGTTCGCCTGCGCACCGGAGTAGAAGCGGGAGGCGAGCCAGATCCCGAAGCCCGCCACCGCGAGCGACAGCACGATCAGCCCGAGCTCGAGGCCGAGCGGCACGTGGGCCGCGGCGTGCTCGGCGCCGTGCTCCGCGCCGTGGGACGATTGGCCGATCGGCAGGATCACCGGCTCGAGGAACTGCTCGATCCGGTTGAGCTCGGGACGGCCGAAGAGCTGGCCCGGGAAGCCGAGGAAGCCGCCAACGATCGACAGCACGCCGAGCACCTGGAGCGGCATGGTCATCGTCCACGGCGACTCGTGGAGGTGGTGCTCGGCCTCGTGGCCGCCCCGGAACTCGCCGTGGAAGGTCATGTAGACCAGGCGGAACATGTAGAACGCGGTCAGCATGGCGCCGGCGACGGCCAGCACCCAGAGCAGCGAGTACACGGTGCTGAAGCCGTTGAGGTCGGTGTAGCCGGCAGTGAAGGCCTTGGCCAGGATCTCGTCCTTGGAGAAGAAGCCGGCGAACGGGAAGATGCCGGCGATCGCGAGGGTGGCGACCAGGAAGGTCCAGTAGGTGGTCGGCATGTGCTTTCGCAGCCCGCCCATCTTCCGCATGTCCTGCTCGCCGCCGCAGGCGTGGATCACCGAGCCCGAGCCGAGGAAGAGGCAGGCCTTGAAGAAGGCGTGGGTCATGAGGTGGAAGATCGCCGCGACGAAGGCGCCGACGCCGGCGCCGAGGAACATGTAGCCGAGCTGGCGACACGGTCGAGTAGGCGAGGACCTTCTTGATGTCGTTCTGGACCAGGCCGATGGTCGCCGCGAAGAGCGCGGTCAGGCCGCCGACCACCGCCACCGACCAGCATCGCGGTCGGGCTGATGCGGAAGAGCACGTTGCAGCGGGCGACCATGTAGACGCCGGCGGTGACCATGGTGGCGGCGTGGATGAGGGCCGAGACCGGGGTCGGGCCGGCCATCGCGTCGGGCAGCCAGACGTAGAGCGGGATCTGGGCCGACTTGCCGATCGCGCCGACGAAGAGCAGCAGGCCGATCACCGTCGGCCGCGCGCCGCGTAGTGCTCGGGGTGCGGCGGCGGCGGCCGGCGAAGATCGTGGTGAACTCGAGCGATGCCGAACACCGCGAAGGCGGCGAAGATCGCCGAGCAGGAAGCCGAAGTCGCCGATGCGGTTGACGATGAAGGCCTTCTTGCCGGCGTCGGCGGCGCACCAGTCCTTCTCGTAGTAGAAGCCGATCAGCAGGTAGGAGCAGAGGCCGACGCCCTCCCAGCCGACGAACATCACCGGGAGGTTGCGGCCGAGGACCAGCATCAGCATCGACGAACATGAAGAGGTTGAGGTAGGCGAAGTAGCGGCGCGTAGCCGCGTCGTCTCGCCGTCCATGTAGCCGATCGAGTAGACGTGGATCAGGAAGCCGACGAAGGTGACGAAGCCGACCATCACCGCCGACAGCGGGTCGACCTGGAAGGAGACGTCGACGGTGAAGTCGGCGAGCGAGCCGCTCGTGGATCCGCAGCCGACCCGGCGGGATCCAGGCTCGAAGACGGTCACGACGTAGGCCTTGTGGCGGTCCTCGGTGAGCGCCCACTGGACGACGGCCGCCCACGCCCCACAGCCAGGCCAGGCCGGAGCCGAGCAGCGGCCACGCGTGGTCGTGACCGATCTTCGACAGCCCGCGCCGGTTGCGAGATCAGCCCGTTGATGGCCGCGCCGAGGAGCGGGAACAGGGGAACGAGCCAGACCAGGTCGAGGAACGGCATCCGCTAGCTCCGTCATCTCGCTGGCCTCGTCGAGGTTCACCGTGTCCTTGAGGCGGAAGAGCGCGATGATCAGCGCGAGGCCGATCGCGGCCTCGCCGGCGGCGATCGTGATGACGAAGATCGCCGAGGACCTGCCCGGCCAGGTCGCCGAGCCGGCAGCGAGAACGCGACCAGGTTGAGGTTGACGGCGTTGAAGCATCAGCTCGAGCGACATCAGCACGGTGATGAAGTTGCGCCGCACCATCACGCCGATGACGCCGATCGCGAAGCAGGACCAGCGACAGCATGACGTAGTGGTTGGCGGTGATCATGGCTCGGCCTCCCCTCTCCGGCGTTCGAGGCCCGCTTCGCGCGGCCGAAGACGATGGCGCCGATCATCGCCACCAGCAGGAACACCGAGACGATCTCGAACGGCACCAGGTAGTCGCGGTAGAGGGTCCAGCCGACGGCCTCGGTGTTGCCGGTGACGGCTCGCCGTCCGACGGTCTGCAGGGCGGCAGGCGTCGCCGCTGCCGGCGGCGAGCACGCCGAGCAGCACGCAGCAGCGCGAGCAGGGCGCCGACGAGGACGCCGCCGACGATCGCGAGCGGCGCCCACCGGGTGCAGGAAGGCGGTCTCCGGTCCGACCGCCCTTGACGTTGACCAGCATGATGACGAAGAGGAAGAGGACCATGATGCCGCCCGCGTAGACCAGCACCTGGACCGCCGCCAGGAACTCGGCGTGGCGGAGGACGAAGAGCACCGCGACCATGAGGAACGTCGACAGCAGGAAGAGCGCCGAGTGCACGGGGTTCTTGAGCGCGATCACGCCGACGCCGCCGGCGACCGCCACCGCGGCGAACGGCCAGAACAGACGCGAAGAGGGATGCCGCGAGTTCCATCGGGTCCTCACTTCGCGTCCGCCTCCGGCCGCGGCTCGCCTTCGGCGCGTCCGGCGGGTCGTCCGGCACTGCCCGGCTCTCGGCGTCACGTCTCGGGACGCCCCGTCCCAGCTTCGAGCTGCTGCATGTCGAGGTAGAGCTCCTCGTTGCGCTCGTACGACGGCGCCCTCGTAGGTCTTCGTGGTCAGCCAGATCGAGCGTCGGCTCCGTCGGGCACGCCTCCTCGCAGAGGCCGCAGAACATGCACCGCTTCACGTCGATGTCGTAGCGGTCGATGACCTTGCTTCTTCTTCTTCGTCTCGGGGTCGACCTCGGCCTGTGTCAACCGATGTAGATGATCTCGATCGGGCAGGCCATCGCGCAGAGCGTGCACTCGATGCAGCGCTCGTCGTCGTAGCCGAACATCCCGCGGAAGCGATCCGTCGGGCTCGACGCCGCTTCTCCGGGTACTGCGACCGTCTCCTTGCGCCTGAGCAGGTGCCGCCGGTCACCCCGCAGACCCGTCGAAGAGGTCGACCGGGATCAGCCGTGGCCGAGGAAGTCCTTCAGCGCGCATCGCGCTCATCCCTTCAGAAGCCAGCACGCCGATGCCGACCAGCAGCGACGTTGGCCAGCGACAGCGGGATCAGCCACTTCCAGCCCGAGCGCCATGAGCTGGTCGAAGCGGTAGCGCGGGAAGGTCGCCGCGGAACCAGATGTAGACGAAGATGAAGAGCGACGACCTTGACCGAGGAACCAGACGAAGGCCGGGATCCAGGACAGTCAGCAGCGAACTGCCAGAGGCCGGCCGGACGTTCGGGAAGGGCGGCAGCCAGCCGCCGAAGAACAGCGTCACCGCCAGCGAGCGAGACCGACGAGCATGTTCGCGTACTCGGCGAGGAAGAAGAACGCGAACTTCATCCCCGAGTACTCGGTGTGGAAGCCGCCGACGAGCTCGGACTCGGCCTCGGGCAGGTCGAAGGGGTTGCGGTTCGTCTCGGCGACGCCGGAGACGAAGTAGATGAAGAAGCCGATGAGGCCGGGGAAGACGAACCAGACGCCGGCCTCCGCTGGGCCTCGACGATCTCGACCAGCGACAGCGAGCCCGACATCAGCAGCACCGACGACGACCGCGAAGCCCAGCGGCACCTCGTAGCGAGACGAGCTGCGCCGCCGAGCGCAGCCCGCCCATGCAGCGAGAACTTGTTGTTCGACGCCCAGCCGCCGAGGATGATCCCGTAGACGCCGATCGAGGAGACGCGCGAGCACGAACAGGAGGCCGATGTTGATGTCGGCGATGAACGGCGTGATCGGCGACGCCGGCGAGGGTGAAGCTCTCGGCCGAACGGGATCGACCGCCAAGACCAGGAACGCCGGGACGAAGATCAGGATCGGCGCGAGCAGGAACACGAAGCGTTCTCGGCCTCGGCGGGACGAGGTCCTCCTTGACGAGGAGCTTGAACACGTCGGCGATCGGCTGCAGCAGCCCCGCGGCCCGACCCGGTTCGGCCCGATGCGGACCTGCATGCACGCCGAGGACCTTGCGCTCGACGAGGTCAGGTACGGCCGACGATGCCGAGCAGCGACGACGGAGACGATCACCATGATCTGGGCGATCAGGAACGACGTAGGATGACCGGATCAGGGACATCGCGTCCCTATCGGTCGATCTCGCCGAGGACGATGTCGATCGTGCCGATGACCGCGACCAGGTCGGCCGACGAGGTGCCCCTGCGACCATGTCGCGGCAGCGCCTGCAGGTTGACGAAGGACGGCGGCCGCACGTGGCAGCGGTAGGGCTTGGTGGCCTTGCCGGTGGCGACGATGAAGAAGCCGAGCTCACCCTTGGGCGCCTCGACCGAGGCGTAGACCTCGCCCGTCGGCGGCTGATGACGCGCGGCACCTTCGCGGATCTTGGCCATGACCGGCCTCCTCGGGCAGGCGGTCGAGGCACTGGCGGAGGATCCGGACCGACTGCCGCATCTCCTCGATCCGGACGAGGTAGCGGTCGTAGGTGTCGCCGTTCCTCCCGATCGGGATCTCGAAGTCGAGCTCGTCGTAGCCCTCGTAGGGGAAGGCCTTGCGGATGTCCCACGCGCACCCCGGAGCCGCGCAGGGGCGGGCCGGTGAGGCCCCAGTCGATGCGCGTCCTCGGGCGAGACGACGCCGATGCCGATCGTCCGCTTCTTCCAGATCCGGTTGTCGGTCAGCAGCTCCTCGTACTCGTCGACGTGGCGTCGGGAAGGCGTCGACGAACGCCGAGCAGCGCTCGACCCAGCCCGGCGGGCAGGTCGACGGGCAGGCCGCCGATCCGCATGGCAGTTCAGCGTCAGCCGCGCGCCGCAGTACTCCTCGAAGAGGTCGAGGATCGCGTCGCGCTCGCGGAAGGTGTAGAAGAAGGGGGTGATGGCGCCGATGTCGATGGCGTGCGGTCGCGAGCCAGACCAGGTGCGACGACGAGCCGCTGCAGCTCGGCCAGCATGATCCGGATGTAGCTGCGCGCGCGCGGCGGGATCGTCGATCGCCGAGCAGCTTCTCGATCGTCGACGCAGAAGCCCTGGTTGTTGGTCGCCGCGGCGACGTAGTCCATGCGGTCGGTGTGCGGGATGCACTGCGGGAACGTCTCGTCTCGAACAGCTTCTCGGTGCCGCGGTGGAGGTAGCCGATGATCGGCTTGGCGTCGACGATCCGCTCGCCGTCGAGCTTGAGCATGGACCCGCAGCACGCCGTGGGTCGACGGGTGCTGCGGCCCGAAGTTGAGCTCCATCTCCTCGACATCGAACAGCGAAGGGAGCCGTTGGTCGCTGCATGACTCCGCCTTGACGTCGGCCTTGGCCTCCGGCTTCTCGAGCTCCTCGGGCGCACCGGCCCGCCGCCCGGCGGGTAGACGTCCGGGTAGATGGCCGCGCCGGTGTCGATCCCCTCGACCGGGAAGTCCTTGCGCAGCGGGTGGCCGTTGAAGCCCTCCCAGGTCAGGATGCGCTCGAGGTCCGGGTGGCCCGTCGAAGCGGATCGCCGAACATGTCGTAGACCTCGCGCTCGAGCCAGTTGGCCGTCCGCCACACCCCGGTGACCGAGGCGATCGGACGCTCCGCCGGCGACGCGCCGCGATCGAGGCGGAGCCGCTTGCGAGTCGTCAGAAGCGGTGCAGCCAGTAGACGACGTCGAAGCGCCCCTGCTCCCGCTCGCGCCAGTCGACCGCCGTGAGGTCGACGAGGAAGCTGAAGCCGCGCCCCGCCTTGAGGGCACGGCAGACGTCGACGATCTGCTCGGCGGGGACGGTCACCGTGACGTCGCCCGCGAACGCGGTCCGCGGCGAGCACCGCGCCGTGGACGGCGGCGGCCAGCGCCGCCACGATCCGGGTCGACCGAGGCGTCCTCGTGCTCGGGCGGTGACCGGCTTGGCCTCCGCACGGCGGCTTGGGCGCCTCGGGCGCGGCCTCCTTGGCGCGCCTTGGCGGCCGCTGCCTTGGCCTTGGCGGCCGCGATCTTGGCCGCCTTTGCCTCGTCGGTCAGCGCGGGCGGCTTCGCGTCGTCGGGGGTCGGCTTCTGGTCGTCGCTCATGCGCTCGCCGTCACGAGCGCCCGGCGGCGCGCGATGGTCATCCGGTCGATCTTGCTTCTGCAGCTGCATGAGCCCGTAGAGCAGCGCCTCGGGCCGCGGCGGGCAGCCCGGGACGTAGACGTCGACCGGGATCGATCCGGTCGACGCCCTGGGTCACCGCGTAGGTCCGGTACGGGCCGCCGCAGGTGGCGCAGGAGCCCATCGCGATGACCCACTTCGGGTCGGCCATCTGGTCGTAGAGGCGCTTGACGATCGGCGCCATCTTCTCGGTGACCGTGCCGGCGACGATCATCAGGTCGGCCTGGCGCGGCGTGCCGCGGAAGACCTCGGCGCCGAATCGCGCCATGTCGTAGCGCGGGTCGAGCACGGCCATCATCTCGATGGCGCAGCAGGCGAGGCCGAACTGCATCGGCCAGAGCGAGCTCCGGCGCGCCCAGTTGAAGACGAGGTCGTACCGAGGTCGTGATGACGTTGCCGGTCGAATCGGTCCTCGATCAGGCCCATTCCAGCGCCCCCCTCTTCCAGCGTAGACGTATCCGACGAGCAGGATGGCGAGGAAGACCACCATCTCGATGAGCCCGAACAGCGCCAGCTTGTCGAACATGACCGCCCACGGGAACAGGAAGATGGTCTCGACGTCGAAGACGACGAAGAGCACGGCGATCAGGTAGTAGCGGATCGAGAAGCGGGTGTCGAGGGCGTCGGTCGGCGCCTTCACCCCGCACTCGTAGGGCTCGCTTTTGACCGGATCCGCCGAGCCGGCCCGCACGACCTTCGCGAGCAGCAGCGCGACGATCGGGAACGACACGGCAACCAGAGCGAAGACCAGAATGGGGACGTAGTGCGCCATGGACCCCCCCTTGACAGGGCCGGCTCATTCTAGTGCCGCCCCACCTCTTGTCAACGATTTCACAAGCTCCACGGGATCGGTGTGAGACTCGCAATCGTCGCCGTTCAGGAGGGCGCGGGGTGCAGGTCGTCGAGATCCGGCTTGCCGGCTTCGCGCTCCGCGCTCGCTGTGCCGACGTAACCGTGTCACGCAGCTGGGTCGGGAACGTGCCACGGGGACGGCGGACGGGGACGGGATTCGACGCGGAAGCGGGCGGGCGGGTGGTCCACTTCCACAGCCTCACTGCCTCACTCCCCAGGGCCCTGGGCGGTCGGGAACGCGGAACCGGGCTTCGCCGGACGCCGTGACGAGCGGGAAGGGAAGGGACGGGGACGGGGATCCTCCCGGTTCTCAGACTGCTTTCGCCCCGCCCGACTCCCGGTCGAGGCTCCGGTAGGCGATCGCCTCGGCGACGTGGGCGGCGGCAATGGACTCGGCGCCGGCCAGATCGGCGATCGAGCGCGCCACCCGGAGGATCCGATGCCAGGCCCGCGCCGACAGCCCGAGCGTCCGGCTCGCGTGCTCGAGCAGCCGCCGGCCGTCCTCGTCGGGGCAGGCCCAGCGGCGGATGGCCTCCGGGCCCATGTCGGCGTTGCAGCGCAGGCCGCCCTCCGCGAGCCGGGCAGCTTGGCGCCGCCTGGCCGCCCACACGCGCTCGGCGACGGCGCGCGACGGCTCCCCGCGGCGGTCCTCGGCGAGCACCCGCCACGGCACGGCCGGCACCTGGACCTGGAGGTCGATCCGGTCGACCAGTGGGCCCGACAGGCGGGCCCGATAGCGATGGACCGCGTGAGGCGTGCACAGGCAGTCGCGGCGCTCGTCGCCGAGGTGGCCGCAGGGGCACGGGTTGGCGGCGGCCACAAGCTGGAAGCCGGCCGGGAAGCTCAGGCACGAGCGCGCCCTCGACACCGTCACCGCGCGCTCCTCGAGCGGCTGGCGGAGCCCTTCGAGGGCGTCCCTTCGGAACTCCGTGAGCTCGTCGAGGAAGAGCACGCCGTTGTGCGCGAGCGACACCTCGCCCGGCTGTGGGTTGGCGCCGCCGCCGACAAGGGCGGCCAGCGACACCGTGTGGTGGGGCGCCCGGAACGGCCGCCACTCGAGCAGGCCGGAGGGCCGGGGCACCCGGGTCGACACCGAGTAGACGCAGGTCGTCTCGATCGCCTCCTCCGGCGTCAGCGGCGGGAGGATGCCGGGCAAGCGCCTGGCCAGCATCGACTTGCCGCTGCCGGGAGGGCCCATCAGGAGGAGGTGGTGGCCGCCGGCCGCCGCCACCTCGAGGGCGCGCCGGGCCTGCTCCTGGCCGACCACGTCGGCGAGGTCGGGCTGCGGAGGCGGCAGCGGGCTGCGATCGTGGCCGGTGCCGAGCGGGCCCGGCTCGAAGCGAGTGCCGCTGCGCAGGTACTCCACGACCTGGCCGAGCGTCGCGGCCCCCACGACCTCGATGCCGGACACCACGCCCGCCTCGCGTGCGTTGGCGGCCGGTACGACGATCTCCGGAATGCCGTGGTCGCGCGCAGCCAGGGCGATCGGCAGCACGCCGCGCACTGGCTGCAGCTGCCCTTCGAGGGAGAGCTCCCCGAGCAGCAGCCGGCCTGCGAGGCGGTCGACCGGGAGATGCCCGGCGGCGGCCAGGAAGGCGGCGGCCATCGGCAGGTCGAGGGTGGCGCCCTCCTTCCGCTCGTCGGCCGGGGCCAGGTTGATGACCACATTGGCGGGCTCGGAGCGCCGGCCGAGGTGCCGGATGGCGGAGAAGATCCGTTCGCGGGCCTCGCGGACGGCAGTGTCCGGCAGTCCCACCA
Organism: uncultured Holophagae bacterium; assembly: GCA_963754985.1. Lineage (GTDB taxonomy): Bacteria > Acidobacteriota > Thermoanaerobaculia > Thermoanaerobaculales > Sulfomarinibacteraceae > FEB-10. The sequence goes on from CAVWIJ010000012.1 coordinate 472,697, forward strand.
CGGTGACCGACGGCATCTGGGCCCGGATCCGGTCGACCTCGACGGTCACGAACAGCGCGCCGATGCCGCGCGGCGTGGCGGAGTAGGCCTTGGCCAGCATCACGGGCCTCCCCAAGCGGCGCGCGGCGCACCCGGGTGGCGCCGCGAGCGTGTGCCCCACGATTCCCAAGGAGGCGAGGGCCGCAGAGTGAGAGCCGGGCCTGGACCGGTTGACCGGCGTCACGCGGATGCGCCAGCCGTCGCAGACGCGACGGCGGGTCGGCTCGGGAACGGGAACCCTTCGACTCGCGGCGCCGCAGCGCCGCTCGCTCAGGGCAGGCTCCCCGGGCGCGGATCCGGCTACCACCTTTGGCTTCGCCGTGACGAGAGCGGGCGCGGAAGCGGAAGCGGAAGCGGGCAGGGAGGTGGTACAATCCTCGCGACCGTTGAATCATGGGGGCGTCCAGGGTTCGACGGGGGACAAGTCCGGCTGTCGGCAGCGTGTCGAGGTCCACCCGCTCGTACCAGGGTGGAACAACACAACAGCCAACAGCAACTACGCTCTGGCCGCGTAAGTCGGCCACGTCGCTCCCGAGGCTCCGCCTGTCGGCCTGGGTTCGGCGCTGTTTGACGGGCTGGGTTGCCGCGACGCCCGGGCGCGGTGACCGAGAACTCACGGGCTGGCCCTGCGGAGCGGTTGCCCGCTGACCGACCGCGGGGCGAGATCAACTAGCGGGCTGCGCACGGAGAAGCCGCCGGCCGGAGTCCCTCGGACGTGGGTTCGATTCCCACCGCCTCCACCAGGTCCTCTTTACATGCAGCGACGCCATGCCGTGATGCTCGCCTTGGTCCTGTGTGTGGGATCGGCGATGGCGCAGGAGCCGCCGGGCTCCGGCGCCACGGTCGAGCTTCGCTTCGCCGAGCGGTCGGTGGCCGTGCCGAGCCTCGGGTCGCACATCGAGATCATGCCGGTGCTGGCGATGCTCGGCGCCGAGGCCAGCTTCTCGGCGGCCGCCGAGACCTACAGCGTCCATTACCAGGGTCACACCATCCAGTTCGCGGTCGGCCGCCGCTTCGTCCTCGTTGACGGCAGGCTGCACGAGGCCCCTGACGCGCCCGTCGCGTCGCCGGGCGGAGTCGCGGCGAGCGTCGACTTCCTCGAGCAGCTCCTGCTCGGACCAATGGGCTACCATCTGGATCCTTCTCCGGACGGCTACGAGATCGTCGCCGGCACCAGTTTCGCCGAGCCGGTGACGATCCGCCCCGCGGCCGCCGACTTCGGCGCCACCACCACCCTCGTGCTGACCCTCGACCGGGCGGTCAAGGTCAAGGTCCAGCCCGGCCCCGACGAGATCGTGCTGCGCTTCACCGACGCCTCGCCCCAGCTCGACAACTCCCTGCCGTTCCGGTCGCAGCGGGTCGTCTCGCTGGCCAGCCGCGGCCAGGAGCTCGTCATTCGAAGCCAGAGCGGGGTCGGGCTGCTCAACTGGCACACCCTGAGCGGGCCGGACCGCGTGATCGTCGAGCTTGGCGCCGCCCAGGCGTCGCCGCCGCCGCCCGAGCTGGCCGAGCGTGCCGGCCCACGGCCGATCGTCATCGACCCCGGCCATGGCGGGAGCGACACCGGCGCGATGTCGGCCAGCGGGACCGACGAGAAGAACCTGGTGCTGTCAATCGCGCGCCGGCTGGCCGGCATCCTGGCCGGCCAGGGCCACACGGTGCGGCTCACCCGTCCCGGCGACGAGGCGCGGGGCCTGACCGACCGCACCGCGCTGGCCAACCGCGTCGACGCCGTCGCCTTCGTGTCGTTGCACGCCAATGCGTCGACCGTGGCGTCGGTGCAGGGTGCCGAGACCTACTACATGAGTCTCGATGATCGCTCGACCGACGAGCACGCCGCCGCCACGGCACAGTTCGAAAACCTGGCCGACGGTGGCGGCGGGCAGTCGGAGCTCGACCTCATCCTGTGGGATCTCGCCCAGGCCGAGGTGCTCAACGAGAGCGCCGAGCTCGCGCTGGCGGTTCAAAACCGGCTCAACGAGCGCCTCGGGCTCAAGGATCGCGGTGTCAAGCAGGCCCCGTTCGCCGTGCTGACCGGTGCCACCATGCCGGCGATCCTGGTCGAGATCGGCTTCCTCTCCAACCCTGCCGAGGCACAGCAGCTCGTGAGTGCCGACCACCAGCAGCGGCTCGCCGAGGCTCTCGCTTTTGGCATCGACGACTTCGTGCGGTCGCGATGAGCACGCGTGTCCTCTTCATCCTGCTGGCGGCGCTCGCGGCCGTGCTTCTCCTGGTGTGGGTGCTCGGCAGCGGCCCGTCCCGCGTCGCCCCGCCGTCTGTCACGACCCAGTCGCAGATCCCGCCGACGCCGACACCGGCGCCGGTGCAGCGGGTGATGCTGCTGTTCGCCGGGACCGATGGCCAGCTGCACCCCGAGCTGCGTGAGGTGCCGCTGCCGGCCGAAGCCCACGAACGGGCGCGGGTGGTGGTTCGCGAGCTGCTGGCCGGGCCTACCGCCGGGCTCGCCCCGGTCGTGCCCTACCCGGCGGAGGTCAACGCCGTGTTCGTCGATGCCTCCGGCCTCGCCTTCATCGACATCACCGCGCCACCGGCGCCGCTCGAGGGCAGCAACGTCGAGCTCATGCTGGTCTACGGGCTGGTCGACTCGGTGCTCCTCAACTGCCCGGAGCTGCGGGCGGTGCAGATCCTGTTCGGCGGCGCCGAGCTGCCCACTTTGACCGGCCACCTCGACCTGTCGAGGCCGCTGGTGCTCAACCGGCGGTTCATCGCCTCATGATGGATCTTGGCCGTCCCCCCATCGGCGTGTTCGACTCCGGCGTCGGCGGCCTGACGGTCCTGCAGGCGATCCGCCAGAGTCTGCCCGGCGAGGACTTCCTCTACCTGGGCGACACCGCGCGCCTGCCCTACGGGAGCAAGTCCCCGGGCACGGTCCAGCGCTACGCCCTCAATGCGGCCCGCCACCTGGTGGACCATGGGGTCAAGCTGCTGGTGGTGGCGTGCAACACGGCGTCGTCCTATGCGCTCGAAGAGGTGACCGCCGCCTGCCCAGTGCCGGTGGTCGGCGTCGTCGAGCCGGGGGTGCGCGCGGCTCTGGCGACGGGCGCACGCCGCATCGGGGTCATCGGCACCGAGGGCACGGTTCGCTCGGAGGCCTACCAGCGCGCGCTTCGCCGGGCCGACCGCAGGGTCAGTGTCGAGGCGGCCGCCTGCCCGCTGTTCGTGCCGCTCGCCGAGGAGGGCTGGGGCGACCACCCGGTGACCGACCTGGTGGCCGAGCACTACCTGCGCCCGTTGCTCGCTGGCGGCATCGAGGCGCTGATCCTCGGTTGCACCCACTACCCGCTGCTGCGGCCTTCTCTGGAACGCGTTGTCGGGCCGTCGCTCCGCCTGATCGACTCGGCAACCTCGGTGGCGGCCACCGTGGTCACCGAGCACGGCGGCATGATGGACACCTGGTTCGGGGAGGACGGCGTCGTGCGCCTGCAGCTCACCGACGCCTCCGACCGCTTCCTCGGCATCACCCGCCGGATCCTCGGCCGCGACCCCGAGCACCTCGAGGTCGTCGATCTTGCTTAGCCGATCACACGAAGGCCGCTCGCCCTGGCGGCGGTGGCGAGCAGCCGGTCGTGGGTCGCCATCACGAGTGGGGAGCCCGCGTGCTCCGCCCACATCAAGGCGGTCGCCAGGTGGATCGCGTCGAGCGTGCCCAGGGTCGTGGGCATCGGCTGGGAGGCGCGGGCGAGCACCGGCCGGGTGAGCTCGACGATGTCGAGCGAGTCGAGCAGCCGGTACACCGCCTCCCGCCGGGCGGCGATCTCGCGATCATCGAGCCCCTCGATCAGCCGCAATCGGTCGAGGCTCCGCAGGCACTCCACCTCGACGAGGCGCGAGGCCACGCCCTCCTCGATGTCGGCCCACTGCGCCAACGCATCGCTCTGCCCGAGCACGAGCCGCAGCAGCACCGACGAGTCGAGGTAGGCGATCACCGCTCGCCCTGCCGCTCCTCGAGGAGCAGCTCGACCACGTCGCGCTCGATCCGGAGCGGCGGCGGCAGCGCGACGTCGCGCAGGCGGGGGGCGGCCGCGAGCGGCTTGCGGATGACCAGCGGCGAGGAGTCGTCGTACGGGACCAGGCGGGCCACGGGGGTGTCGCGGTCGAGCACGGTGATCGACGCGCCGCGACGAACCCGCCGCAGGTGCTCGCTCAGGCGGCTCTTCAGATCGGCGATGCGGACATCGGTCATGACCATAAGATAACCATTTATGGTCACAAGGTCAACGTCGGACGGCCCTGCGACCCGTCACCGGAGACAAGGAAACCAGCGACCTCGGAATGGCAAGCGGACCGACCGTCGCGTGCCCGGTGTGCGGGAACTGACCTCCAACTCCCGCTCCGACAGAGGGGTCGCAGCTCGCGAAACAGATGCCGCAGCTCGCGGTCCGCGCGGTTCTGACCCGATCGGCCGGCGGCTGGATCCTGTACCCTGTGCCGAGAAGCGAGGACCGACCATGAGACCAGACGGCCGTACGCCTGACCAGATCCGAGCCCCAGAGATCACGCCCGGCTTCATCCGCTACGCCGAGGGCAGCGTGCTGTGGCGCGCCGGCGACACGATGGTCCTGTGCAACGCCAGCTACGACGACAAGACCGCGCCCTTCCTGCGCGGCTCCGGCGAGGGTTGGGTCACCGCCGAGTACGCGATGCTGCCGCGCGCGACCGACACCCGCGGCGACCGCCGGCCATCGGGCCGCTCGCAGGAGATCCAGCGCCTCATCGGGCGCGCGTTGCGGGCCGCGGTGCGCCGCGACCGCATGGGCGAGCGCTCGATCATCGTCGACTGCGATGTGCTGCAGGCGGACGGTTCGACACGCACCGCGAGCGTGTCGGGGGGCTGGGTGGCGCTGGCGCTGGCGCTGGCGCGGCTCCACGAGCAGGGCGTGCTGCCGGAGTGGCCGCTCGCGGCACAGGTCGCGGCGGTGGCGGTGGGCGTCATCGGCGGCGAGGCGCGGGCCGACCTCGACTACGGCGAGGACTTCGACTGCGACGTCGACCTCAACCTGGTCTACACCGCCGGCGGCCGGCTGGTGGAGATCCAGGGCACGGCCGAGGGCCGCCCATTCACGCGCGGCGAGCTCGAGGCGGTGCTCGAGGTGGCCTGGACCGGCGCCGAGCAGGTCCTCGCCGCCCAGCGCGCGGTCGTCGCCCCTCGCCTCGCCGAGCTCGGGCTGAGCTTTCCTGCGGACCGATAGGAGCGCGTGGGGCATAGGCCCCTGTGCGCGCTCCTGATGAGGTCGTTGAGGTTGGCCTCTTCCCCACGCGCTCCTCGGGATGCGCTGCGCGCGTCCTGACGACTGGAAGCGGTTTCTCATGATCGATGGTGGAAGACGAGTTCCTGTCGCGTTACATGAGAGCGCGCGCCCTTTCGTCATCCCCACCGGTCGGCTGCCTTGGCATCAGACTCCTCGAGCGCCCACCGCCCGGCTCGAGTGGGTGCACCATGTCGCTCACCGGCTCTCTGTAGCTGTCGAATCGGAGAACAAGATCGTACGAGATTGATATTGACGTACGTACGGAACGAAGATAAGATCACCGTGGAGGATGGCCATGGTGCTGACCGCCTCGAAGCTGCGGGAGAACATCTACCGAGTCCTGGATCAGGTCCTGGAGACCGGGGTCCCTGTGGAGGTCCGGCGCAAGGGCAGAACGGTGAGGATCGTCCCGGCCGAGGCGGTGCCCAAGCTATCGCGGCTGGCGCGCCGCGACTTTCTGCGGGTTGACCCCGAGGCGATCGTCCATCTCGACTGGTCGGGCGAGTGGCGGCCGTGATCTACCTCGACACCCACGTCGTCGTCTGGCTCTATGCAGGTGACCTGGAGCTCCTGCCGCACGGGGTTCGCGACCTGCTGGAAGGGGAGGAGCTCGTCATCTCGCCGATGGTCGAGCTCGAGCTGCAATACCTCTATGAGTCGGGGCGCACGACACAGCCGGCGCGCGTGGTGGTGGATACCTTGGACGAGGAGATCGGGCTCGCGCGCTGCGGGCTACCCTTCGGCCAGGTTGTCGACAAGGCGCTCGAGCAGAGCTGGACCCGGGATCCCTTCGACCGGATGATCGTCGCTCAGGCGCGCGCCCGCCGGTTGCCGCTGCTCACCAGGGATCAGACGATCCGGGACCACTACCGCGAGGCGATCTGGATCGAGTGAGGCGCGCCCGGCCGGGCGGGTGTGGGGGTGAATACGGATCCGGCTTCGCTTGCAGCTTCGTCGGGAAACGTCGCCTTCCGGCTCCGTCCCACGGACTACGCCGTGACGAGTTGGCTTCCGGCTTCGCCGTTGGCTCCGCCGTGACGAGAGCGGGCGAGGGGGCCGGTTCACCCTGGGGGAGCGGACTTTACGCTCGCGAGAGGTCGGACGCGGCGGTGGCGAGCACGTTGACACCCCCGCGGCCCGAAACATATACTCGCCCTTCGTTCGGAAGGGTCGATCTTTGACACGTCGGAGCGGACGAGGCGTCGGGGTGTAGCGCAGCCTGGTAGCGCACCTGCCTTGGGCGCAGGGGGTCGGAGGTTCAAATCCTCTCGCCCCGACCAATTCACCCCAAAGCGGAGAGCCACCCGCCTGTAGCTCAGCGGGACAGAGCAACGGACTTCTAATCCGTAGGTCAGTGGTTCGAGTCCACTCAGGCGGGCCAGATCGATGTCGCCGATGTGGTGGGCGTAGCTCAGATGGTAGAGCACAGGATTGTGGCTCCTGTGGCCGTGGGTTCGATCCCCATCGCCCACCCCAGTTTCTTGACAACCCGGATCGTGGCACCGCGTGCGCCCGTAGCTCAGATGGATAGAGCGTCAGACTCCGGATCTGAAGGTCGTGAGTTCGAATCTCGCCGGGCGCACCACTCGACAGCCCATCACACAGAATCACCGAGGCGGCTCCAAAACGGGCCGGAAGAGGTCGTTGGACACGAGCACGATCTTGCCCGTCACGCCTCCCTTCCCGAGCAGCTCGTGCGCCTGTCGTGCCTCGGCAAGAGGGAATCGCTGCGCGATGAGTGGCTTGACCTTCTGCTGTCGAAGGAGGTCGAACAGGGCGATCAAATCCTGTCGAAACCACGCCGGTTTCAGCCGTTTGAGCGTCTGGATGCTGTAGGGGACCACCCGTTTCCGGCCCGGGAAGAGCCGCCCGCCGGCGATGTACAACGCGAAGATGGCGGTTCCACGAAAGCGCTGACGACGACCTGGACGACGTGAAGCCAGTCCCTCCCCACGAATCGAGCTGATGAGTCCATAGCCCACCACCATCCCACCGGGACGGAGAGCCCTGCGGGAGTGCCAGAGGTGAGCACCTCCGATAGGGTCAAAGACGACGTCCACGCCCTCACCCGTGAGGCGGTGAATCTCCTTCACGAAGTCCTGATGCTGGTAGTCAATCGGAATACCGCCCAGCTCGGAAACGGTCGGCGCCCCTCGCGATGAACAGGTTCCGTACATCTCCAGCCCGGCAAGGCGCCCAAGCTCCAATAACGCCGTGCCGACCCCGCCTGCGGCACCGTGAATCAGTGCGCGCTGGCCCGGTCTGACCTTCGCGGAACGATGCATCATCTGGTACGCCGTGATGTAGTTCAGCACGAGGCAGACAGCCTCGGCGGCGTCCAATCCAGGTGGCACCGGAGCCAGCTCATGGTGCGGCAGGCAGACGAAGTCCGCGTACGCGCCGTGGATCGGCATCGCGGCAACTCTCTGGCCTGGTTCGAGCCCAGAGACGCCGTTGCCGAGCCGATCCACCACGCCGACCAGATCCCACCCCGGCGTGAAGGGCAGCCGGGGCGTTTCGGGATGAACGCCCTCGCGCGCCATGATGTCGGGCAAGGAGACGCCTGCGGCCAGCACTCTCACCCGCACTTCACCGTCCTTCGGCTCGGGGCACTCTTCTTCGAGCACTTGGAGTGCATCGGGCCCGCCGTAGTGAGTCACGATGATGCGCGTGTGTCTCACGGACCGCTTCCTCGCTTGCCGGGCGCTCGACCGTGTGCGGCGTAACCACCGAGAGGCCACCCGTTGGAGAATTGCGAGTCATTCCTATCTTGCAGTCTAGTACACACGTGGTTGTTCGGCCACAGAATGCAGAAGTGACTGCTCGGGCACGCTCTTCGCGGACGGATTCGAATCGGGCGACGCCTCAGCGTGGTTGGCAACGCTGCCATAGGGAGCTCTCGCCAGCTGGACCAGGCCCCCGACACGGCAGTTTCTCGGCAGCGCGGACCGCCTCCGTTCGGGGCGCTGGCCGCGCGTTACACAGTGATAACGACCTTGCCGCGGGCGTGCTCCCGTTCGAGGTGCCTCATCGCGTCGGCGGTCTGGCTCAGAGGGAAGGTCCTGTCGATCACCGGCGTGACCTCGCCGGCCTCGAGGAGCTCCTTCAGGTACTCGAGGTCCTCCGCGGTCGCCCGCGCGATGAACATCCGCAGGCGTTGGCGCACGAACGGCGACAGCAGAACTGCCCTCAGCGAGCGTCCGACGCCTCCGGTCCAGCGGTTGCCGCCCTCGGCGCCGACGATCACGAGGGTGCCGCTCAGTGTGAGGGCGCGTCGGAGATGGGACAGCGAACGCGCCCCCGCGGTGTCGAGGATGAGATCGTAGCGTCGTCCCGTCTCCGCGATGTCGCCTTGCGTGTAGTCGATCACGTGGGCCGCTCCGATCGACTGGACGAGCTCCATCTTGGCCGTGCTGCAGGCGCCGGTCACCTCCGCGCCGAAGGCCTTGGCGAGCTGCACCGCAAAGTGCCCGACCCCACCCGCCGCGCCGATGACCAGGACCTTCTGCCCGGCGCGGACCTCTCCCTTGTCGCGCACCCCCTGCAGGGCGGTGAGCGCCGACACGGGCACGGCCGCCGCCTGCTCGAAGCCGAGGTTGGCGGGCTTGAGCGCGAGGTTTCGCTCCTTCGCGGCTGCATACTCCGCGAACGAGCCGTCGCACATGCCGAAGACCTCGTCGCCCACCGCAAAGCGAGTGACGCTGGCGCCGACCGCCTCGACCCGCCCCGCGACATCGAGGCCGCGGACACGCGACTTCGGCGCCCTCAGCCCGCAGCCCATCATGCGGACCAGGTAGGGGAGGCCCGTCATGAGGTGCCAGACGCCGGGATCCAGCCCGGCCGCGCGAACGCGCACCAGCACCTCGCCGTCCCCGATCTCAGGCGTGTCGATGTCCCTGAGCTCCAACACCTCCGGACCGCCATACCTGTCCTGGACGATTGCCTTCATCGCACGCCCTCAGCCGTACTGCTCGTCCTCAACCGCTGAAAGGCCTCGCTCGCTTCCGCTCCCGGCTCAAGGCACCGTGGCCGACCACGACGAGGTGTCGCCGGACTCGAAGCCGTCGCTGAACACGGGCAGCAGCTCGAGGGTGGCGCGCCGCGGGGGCAGCACGACCGCCCGGATGCCGTCATCGGCGGTGATCAGGAAGACGTCGACGCCGAGCTCGCCGGTCTCGGTGAGGGTCACCTCGTAGCTGCCGTCGCCGAGGTCGACGATGTCGCCGATGGTCGTCACCTGATCGCTCTCCGGCGCGTGCTCGACGGTGAAGCCCTGGACACCGTGGCCGAGCAGCACGCCCTGCCAGTCCCTCAGCTCCACCCGCAGCAACCACTCATTCCCTGGGCGCGTCGATATCGGTGAAGGAGACCAGCGACGCGATCGCGTCGGGTCGGCCGAGCAGGTCGAGGCGGGCGTCGTCGAACAGCGCCTGCAGCTGGTACACCGGATCGGGGTCCGAGGCTTGCTGGAAGGCGATGTTGAAGGCCATGAAGTAGTCGCCGTCGGCGCAGCCGGCGGCCGTGCAGGCCGGATCATCGGTGTCTCCGAAGCGGGAGACCAGCAGAAAGCCGACGTGGGCGGACTTCTCGAAGCTCGGTGGCGGTGACCCGCAGCCGGTCGGGTTGCCAGGGTCGCACGAGCAGCGGCCGTCGCCGCCCATGGAGCGGGCCGCCTCCATGGCGGCCATCGTCTTTGCCGGCAGGTCGCCGGGGGTGTCGACGAAGGCCTGCTCGGCGAGCGTGATGACCGGGCTGCCGGTGAGCACGTTGCCCTGGATCGCGTAGTGGATGGTGCCGAAGCTGCCCGTCACGCCCGAGGCGTAGGCGCCGCAGCTCGCCCCCGTGTGGGTGGCCGATGTTCCGACCGTGGTTTCGGCGACGCCGTGCTGGTGCACCGCGGAGGACGGGAGGGCGATGAGCTGGGCGACGATCTCCTGCGCGGTCTGCCCGGCCAGGAACCCGTTCCACATGATCAGGCGCCGCTGGCCGCTGCTGTCGACGTAGGACTGCGCGGCGCCCCCGCCTTTTCCGACGACGATGACCGGCAGATACCGCTGGAGGTCGAAGCCGGTGAGGCAGGTCGCCGACGCGACCACGACCTCCTGGGTCTCGACGTCGGCGGCCACGATCGACCAGGTCGCGCCGGCCGGCTGGGCGGCAAGCGCTGCGAGTGCGACGAACATCGCAAGGATCGTCACGTGACGCATCAGAACCTCCTGACAACAGCGGTGCGGCGGACCCACCGAGCCGTAGTCTGGCATGCAGTCAGGGGAGGCGTCTGCCCCTGGCATGGCGAGGCGCGGGGGGCGCACAGCTCGTGGCGTCAAAGATCTCCATCCCCGCCTCGCCGTCAGCCACGTAGACGTACGCTCCGGCCACCGTGGCACCCCGCGTGTGCCCGGGAGCGCCCGTGGATCCCACCTCCACGGGCGAACGTGGGTCGATCAGGTCGATCACCCGCAGCCCGCCGAATTCAATTGCGACGAACGCGTAACAGCAGGATACGGCCACGCCCACAGCGTACTGCGCGGTGTGAACGAGACCTACCTCGGTGGGCTCGATTGGGTTGGAGATGTCGATCACCCGCAGGCCGACCTCGTCCGCGACGAAGGCGTAGCTGCCAGAGACCGCCACGGCGTTGGCTCGCCCGAAGGGGTCGATGAAGCCCACCTCGGCCGGGTTCGACGGCGAGGACACGTCGATGACGCGCAGCCCGGCCGTTCCATCCGCGACGAAGGCGAGGCTACCGGATACGGCGACGCCCAAGGCGTAACCCGGCGTGTCGACAGAGCCCACATCGATGGGGTTCGACGGAGTGGAGATGTCGATCACCCGCAGCCCCCAGTGATAGTCCGCGACGTAGGCGTAGCCGCCGGAGACGGCCACGCCGTAGGCGAACCCGGGGGTGTCGATCGAGCCCACCTCGACGGGATTCGACGGCTGAGAGATGTCGATCACGCGCAGGCCGTCAAGGTCAGCTGCGATGAAGGCGTAGCTGCCGGAGGTGGCAATCCCCCAGCCCTCCCCCGGGGTGTCGACGAGGCCCACCTCGAAGGGGCTCGAGGGCGTCGAGACGTCGACCACCCGCAGACCGCCATCGTCCCCCGCGACGTAGGCGTAGCTGCCGGAGACGGCCACGCCGTAGGCCTCCCCCGGGGTGTCGGAGTGGCCCACCCCGATCGGGCTTGCGGGCGCCGAGACGTCGATCACCCGCAGGCCGCGAGAATGATCGGCGACGTAGGCGTAGCTGCCGGAGACGGTCACGTCATGGCTGTACCCCGGGGTGTCGAAGTACCCAGCTTCGAAAGGTGAGAACGGCGAGCTCACGTCGATCACCCGCAGACCGCGAGAATGGTCGGCGACGTAGGCATAGCTGCCGGAGACGCTCACGCCCCAGGCGTACGACGCGGTGTCGAAGGACCCCACCTCGACGGGGCTCGAGGGCGTGGACACGTCGATCACCCGCAGGCCGGCCCAGTAATCCGCAACGTAGGCGTACCTGCCGGCGACGGCCACGTCGTAGTACTGCTGCGACCACGGGATATGGAAGGATCCCACCTCGACGGGGCTCGAGGGTGTGGACACGTCGACCACTCGAAGACCACCATCCGACGCAGCGACGTAGGCGTAGTTGCCGGCGACAGCCACGCCCAATGCGTAACCTGGGAATCCGACGGAACCCACCTCGACGGGGCTCGAAGGCGTGGAGACGTCGATCACCAGCAGACCCCGTTCGACATAGTAATCCGCGACGTAGGCGTGGCTGCCGGAGACGGCCACGCCGTAGGCGTAGCCCGGAGTGTCGACGGAGCCTACATCGATGGGGTTCGACGGAGTGGAGATGTCGATCACTCGCAGGCCGGCGTCCCAAGCTGCGACATAGACATGACGGCCGGAGACGGCGACGCCTCGTATCACACCCGGAAGAGCAACGTTGCCGACGACCTCTGGCTGAGCTGGGTCCGAAACGTCTGCGATCATCAGCGTGGTGCCGCTGCCGAAGTAGGCGAAGATCCCCTCCTGTGCGACGGCGTAGGCTGGCCCGTACGGCCACCGTCCGACCAGCTCCGGGCAGTCGTTGGCGGCGGCCGGGACCACGACGGTCACGAAGAGGATCGCGACGAGGACGGCGACTCGCAAACGGGTTGCTCTGGGTTCAAAGGTAGTGGCTTCGACGCCCGGTGTCCAGGCCCGCCGGGTCGCCTGCGAACGTCGCGGTGCTGGGCCTCGAAGTCAGCCCGGTCGCGCGGCGGTCGACCGGCTATCATGGACCGGCATGTCGAAGTACGCCGGGACCTTCCTGATCGCCGCGGCCACCCTGGCGATCGAGATCAGCCTGATTCGCATTTTCAGCGTGGTCACCTGGTACTACCTCGCCTTCTTCGGGATCTCGCTGGCCATGGTGGGGATGACCGGCGGTGCGCTCGCCGTCTACTTCAGACCGGGGTGGTTCAAGGGGGCAGCCGGATCCGCTCACCTGGCACGAGCCTGCCTCCTGTTCGCGTGGATGACCCCCGTCGCGCTGCTCGTCCTCTGCTTCAATCCGCTGCTCGCGCGACCGGACCTGCAGTTCTGGAGCCTGCTGATCACGGCCGTGGCCTGGACGGTTCCGTTCTTCCTTTCCGGCGTCGCGATCTCGGGGGTGCTGACCCGATCCGGCCTGCCGATCGGGGCGATCTACGGCGCCGACCTCTGTGGTGCGGCCACGGGGTGTCTGGTGGTGCTGGCCGGCCTCGCCGTTGCCGACCCGATGTCCCTGGTGCTCGGTTGTGCCGCGGTCGGCGCCGTGGCAGCGCTGGTTTACAGTCTGGGTGACGCCGCTGCGCGCAGCGAGCGGAGGCTCGCCGTCGCGACGGCGCTGGTGCTCGCCGCCGGCGCGGTGCTCAACACCGCGTCCTCCTCCGCGATCCGTCCGCGTTACGTCAAGAACCTCCGCGTCGATCCCACCGCCACGACCCTCGAGCGCTGGAACTCCTACTCGCAGGTCCGGATGGGCCGGCTCATCAGCGGCCTGACGCAGTCCTGGGGGCAGGGTTCACGCGCCCGCCCGTGGCGTGCCGACGCCGAGCTCTACAAGCTGACCATCGACGGCGCCGCGGCCACCTACATGCAGCGGATGCGCGAGCCGGACGACGTCGAAAACCTGCGGGACGACGTCACCAACTTCGGGCACCATCTCGGCCGCCGCGGGCTGGCGTGCATCGTCGGCGTCGGCGGTGGCCGTGACGTCCAGGCGGCGGTGCTCTTCGGTTACCCGAGGGTGCTCGGGATCGAGCTCAACTCGATCTTCATCGATCTGCTGACCGGGGACTATGCGACCTTTGCGGGCCTCGCCGGCCGGCCGGACGTTGAGCTGGTCGCCGACGAGGCGCGCAGCTACCTGACCAGGACCGGCGAGTCGTGCACCTGGATCCAGATGTCCCTCATCGACACCTGGGCGGCGACGGCGGCCGGAGCCTTCAGTCTGTCCGAGAACGCGCTCTACACGATCGAGGCTTTCCGGATGCTGTACGGAAAGCTCGCCGACGACGGCATGCTGTCGGTCTCCCGTTGGTACCACGAGGAGCAGGAGTTCGAGACGGTCCGTCTGATGGGCCTGGTGATGACGACCCTGCTCGAGTCCGGCGTGGGCGAGCCATCGAGGCACGTTCTGATCGTCCGCGGCGGCAACGTGGCGACGGTGCTCGTCAGCAAGGGGCCCTTCGCCGAGAGTGAGATCGCGGCGGCGCGGGACGTCGCGGCCGATCGCGGCTTCGGCGAGATCCACGTGCCAGGCGCCGTCGCATCGCCGTCGCTGCTCGGCAAGATCATCGCCGCGCGATCGCTCGCCGAGCTGCACGCTCTGCTGGAGGGTCAGCCGGTCGCACTGCTTCCGCCGACCGACGACAGCCCGTACTTTTTCAACATGCTGAGGCTGGGCGGCATCGGCTACGCGCTTTCGCTCGAGGACAACATCGTCACGGGTAACATCAAGGCGGGCGCCTACCTGCTGATGTTGATCGGCGTGCTATCGGTGCTGGCCCTGCTCACCGTGGTCCTGCCGCTGCTCGCGGGGAGCTCCGGATCGGCGCGCGAGCTGGCGAAACGGCCGCGGTTCCGAGCCGGAGCGGCGTACTTCGCGCTGATCGGCCTCGGCTTCATGCTGGTGGAGATCGCCCTGATACAGCGATTCAGCGTGTACCTCGGTCACCCCATCAACGCCCTCGGCGTGCTGCTGTTCACCATCATCCTCGCCACCGGCGTCGGGAGCCTGGCGAGCGAGAGGCTGCCGATCGCCTCGCGCATCGTGCCATTCGTCCCGATGGCGATCGCGGCTGCCATCGCCCTGTACGTCCCGCTGACCAGCGCCGTCATCGCACACACCATCACGCTGGAGTGGCTCCCGCGGGCGGCCATCACGGTCGCAATGCTGTTCCCGGTGGGTCTCCTGCTCGGGCTGTGCTTCCCGCTCGGCATGCGCATGACGCGATCCGAGGAGGCCGCGTTCACACCCTGGCTCTGGGCCGTGAACGGCATCATGGGGGTGCTGGGCTCCTGCCTCGCAGTGATGGTGTCGATCCTCCTCGGGATCGCATCCAGCCTGCTCCTCGGAGCCCTCTGCTACGGACTCGTCTCGGTGCCGACCCTTCGGCTGCGCGCCGAGTGAGCCTCGCCAATCGGCACTGCGATGTCGTTCCTCACCGGAGATCCTCCGCAGCGGTGGCTCGCGGGTCCGGCTGATGTCGAGACCAGTCGCACGCCGCGCCGTGCTCAGGGGGTGGGAACGACCAGGATGGCCAGGCACAATCTGGCCCGTTCGAGCACTTCCCGCCACTCCTGCCGGACGGGAGCCATCGCGGCATCGGACGCTCCGGCTCGGGCCGGGCGGGCACGGCGTCACCTGGTGTACGATTCTCTGAGATGACTTCTCACGACGCGTCTCTGGAGTCGCGCCCGCGGCCGTGGTGGTGGTGGCTTTACCAGCCCTACAAGTGGCTCGTCGTCGGGCCGGCGCTCGTGGCGTCCACCCTCGTGTTCGGCGGTCTCGCGGTGGCGCTGTCGCGGGTGCTCACGCCGCGCCGGGTGGGCGCCCTGTGTGGCGTGCCGTGGGCCAGGATCAACGCGTGGCTCACGCCGATGGCGGTGGAGGTCGGCGGGCGGTCGCACATCGACCGCGGCCGATCGTATGTCGTGGTCAGCAATCACCAGAGCCTCTACGACATTCTGCTCGTCTACGGCTGGCTGGGGGTCGACTTCCGGTGGGTCATGAAGCAGGAGCTCCGGAAGATCCCGGGCCTGGGCGCGAGCTGCGAGCGGATGGGCCACATCTTCGTCGACCGCTCGAGCCGGCTCGCTGCAGCCCGGACCCTCGACGCCGCCCGCGCACGAGTCGCCGAGGGCGCGTCGGTGCTGTTCTTCGCCGAGGGCACCCGCAGCCCCGATGGCAGGCTCGGGGAGTTCAAGCGGGGCGCGTTCCGAATGGCGCTCGACCTCGGGATCCCGATCCTGCCGATGACCATCATCGGCACCAGGGCGATCCTCGCGCCGGCAAGCCGCGACCTGCGCCCCGGACGGGCGCGGCTCGTCATCCACCCGCCGATCGAGACCGCAGGGTGGCCGCCGGAGCGGCTTGCGGAGCTGATCGAGCGCACCCGCGACGCGATCGCGGCGCCACTGGCCTGAGCATCGATCGGAGAATTTCGATTGCGAGCGCGCGGAGGACGCATGACCCCTCCTGGTGCCGCGTGCCGTGGGTCAGAAGTCCGGGAACGGGAACGGGAACGGAACGGGAGCGGGAACGTGAACGGGCGCCGGCGCTTGGGCCGTGTGACTGGCGTAGCATGAACGCGGGACGCGGAGGTGCTGGATGCGGCTCGGACTAGCGTGCGTGCTGATGGCGGCGGCCGCGATCGGCGCCGGCCCCGTGATCGCGGAGGAAGCTCCACCGTCTGCCGACGTGGCGACGGTCGAGGGCGTGGTCGAGGCGCTGTACCGCGGGGCGTCCTTCGAGCCCGGGGGTGAGCCGAACTGGGCGCTGCTGCGCTCGCTGATGCTCCCCGAGGCGGTCGTCGCGCATCCGGTGCGAGGCGGCGAGGAGGTCGAGCTCCTGACCGTGCACGAGTACATTGACCGCTTCCAGCATGAGCTCGAGGGCTCGCCGCTGCGGGCGACCGGGCTCCACGAGACGATCGCACGGACCGAGATCACCCGCTTCGGGCGGATCGCGCACTGCCACGTCGTCTACGAGCCGAGGACCGGCGGGAGCTCGGCCGCGCCGCTCGGCCGCGGCGTCGACAGCATCACGCTGGTGTTGACCGGCGGCCGCTGGTGGATCGCCTCGATCGCCACCGAGCTCGAGCAGCCGGGCCGGCCGGTCCCGGAGAGCTTCATGGCCACCGTCAGCTCCGGCCCGGCGCCGGCAGGGGACGCCGCGGGGAGCTGCGCCGGCAAGCTCGACTTCGACCTCGACGAGCTCGACGAAAACGGCCTCATCGGGCCGCCCGACGGCAAGGCCGCGGTGAGCTACGAGCTCTGCGTGCCCAAGGACCAGAAGCTGGTCGACGAGGTCCGCTCCATCGACCCCTCGATCGCGATCCACGCCGACTCGCGCGGCCGCATCGGCTGCTCGCCGATGGAGGTGCTCTGCCTCGGCTCGACCCACCAGCGCTCCTTTCGCGAGATCCTCGAGCGGCTGTGCGGCCTGCCGTACGTGCGCCGCATCGAGCGGACCTGGTTCGAGTGACGGCGGGCTTTGCCATCGCCCGGCGATGGTGTAGGATGTGCGCTCGTCGGAAGGACTTACCCTCCCCGACTCGCGATCGGCGACCGTGACCCCATCGTCTAGCCAGGTCTAGGACACCGGCTTTTCACGCCGACAACACGGGTTCAAATCCCGTTGGGGTCACCACTTCCAATTCCCGGGCTCGGCCGCGACAACCGACGGGAATTGGAATGTAGGGGGAAGAACAGACCCTCCTGCTCACCGACGAACCCACTCCAGGAAGCCTGCCGACTCGCTCCGTCACGGCGTAGCCGGAGAGCGGAGTCGGGCAGGTCGAAGCCGGGCAACCAGCGATATACTGTGTGCATGCCGCAATTGCGTCCTCCAATCGACATCGTCGACGATCCGACCGTGGAGATCCTTCGCCGGCGAGGTCCGGTCGGGCGTCTCGAGATGGCGTTCGGCATGTGGCGCTCAGCCCGGGAGATCATCACGGCGATCCTGGTGTCGCAGCACCCAAACTAGTCCGAGGACGACGTTGCTGCCGAGGTTGCGCGACGGCTCTCGCATGGAGCTTGCTGAACTCCTCCGCCGAGTGACCGCCGCGCTCGAGTACTACCGCGAGGGCGAATCGGAAAAGCACCTCCGCGATATCGCGGGCGTCATCAAGGTGACCGGCGACGAGCTCGACCGCAGCTACATCAAGGAGTGGGTGCGGCGGTTGGACCTCGAGGTCGTGTGGCGACAGGTGCTCGAGCGACTCGAGCAGGAGCCGTGAGCCGCGCTCGGGCGCTCGCGCGGTCTGCGTGTTGGGTTCCGCTGCTCGGCAACCTGCCACTGGACATCGGCCGCTCCGGTCATTACGGTTGTAGGTAGACGCTTCATGTGGCGGAACAGCC
This sequence comes from uncultured Holophagae bacterium, assembly GCA_963754985.1. Lineage (GTDB taxonomy): Bacteria > Acidobacteriota > Thermoanaerobaculia > Thermoanaerobaculales > Sulfomarinibacteraceae > FEB-10. The sequence goes on from CAVWIJ010000012.1 coordinate 490,606, forward strand.
CTGCTTCTCGCGTGCGGCATCTGCCGGCTTTGGTCCCGGTCGTCCAGCGCAGGATTGCCCTGAGCTGATGGGCGGTGGGCGTGCGGTCCGACGAAGGCCGTCGCCATCTCCGGACACGTACGCGATTCTTCGGGGCGGTGCGGAGTTGCTTGTCGCCGATGTTTCAGTGCCCGCAGCTCCGCAGTGGTTGGCGCCATCACGTGGCCGGGCCCGGTCACCGGCGTTGACGTCGCCAACGGCCACGCCTATGTCACAGACGGGGAGTTCGGACTGAGGATCATCGATGTCTCGGTGCCCGAGAGCCCGATCGAGGTCGGCTTTCTCGACCCACCGTGGCCCTGCGAGGCTAGGGGCGTCGACGTCGTGGGCAACCACGAGTTCGTCGCGGATTGCGGGTTCCGGGTTATCGACGTCTCGATGCCGACGAGACCCGTCGACATGGCGTTGTCGACACCCCCCTCTCGGCGAAGGCGGTTGCGGTCGCCGACGACTATGCCTTCCTCGCCGATGAAAGCGCGGGTATGCGCGTGTACGAGGTTCGTCCCGACCAGGGACCCTCTGGGAGGTTCGGCCTCTTCGAGACCAGAAGACCGTCGTTGACGTCGCCGTTGTCCGTGGAGCTTGCCTTCTTCGCCGACCTGAGCATGGTGTTGGAACCGGCGCGGTGTACGTACCCGAGCACACCCGGTCGAGATCGGGCTCGGTAGACACGGTCGGCGAGGACGAGCGCCGTCGCTGGTGGCCAGCGACCTGGCATGTCGGATGAAACGAGGCTCGGGATTGACGATCGCGGCGACCGGTGACGTGGGGTAGCCGGGTTCGTACGACACTGCGAGCTTTGCGCTATCGACGTGGCCGGTGCGGCAGTGTTCACCTACGTCGCGGACTTCAGGGTGGCTGCGGGTGATCGACGTCTCGAGACCGCGGCGCCTCGAGGTACGCGTCCGATCCGACACCGAGGTTCGCCTTCTTCAGCGTGGCGGTGGCAGTTGACACGGCACCTTCGTCGTGGGCTCGCACCATGGCTGGACGTGATCGTCGTGCGCTCCCGGGGCGTGAGCGTAGGTGTCATCGAGCACCACTGGCAGGGCCGTGACTGGCGGCTGCGGGAACCACGCCTTTGTCGCGGAGCACGAAGTCGCGGTCGATGGGTGATCGACATCTCTGGACCCCCGCTTCCCCGCCGAGGTCGGCGTTGTTGACATCCCGGGCAAGCGTCGGGTATTGCGATTGCCTCCAGCTACGCGTATGTTGCGGCGAGATCGGCCGGGCTTCGCGTGATCGACGTGAGTGCGCCATCGTCACCCATCGAGGTGGGCTCCCTCGACACGCCCGGGTCGGCCATGGACGTCGTCGTCGTCGGCCGTTACGCCTTCGTCGCGGACCTTACAGAGGGGCTGCGGGTAGTCGACGTCTCCGAGCCGACGAGACCGATCGAGGTGGGTTCTGCCTGGGTCCTGTGGTCCGCCTACAGCGTCGCGATCTCTGGAGACTACGTGTTCGTGGGGGCCGGCGACTCGCTCCGTGTGTACGACGTCACCGAGCCGTCGAATCCCGTCGAGGTTGGGTCCGTCGAAGGTGCGACCGCTGGCGTTTCCGTGGCGGTTTCCGGGTCCTTTGCTTACCTTGCAGCCCTCTCTACTGGCCTCCGCGTTATCGACGTGCGGGATCCGCTGCATCCCGTCGAGGTCGGGAGTTTCGAGACGCCGGGTTCGGCCTTTGACGTCGAGGTCGGCGGGAATCACGTGTACGTCGTGGAAGGTGATGTCGGCTTGGAGACTCTCACCGCTTGGCAGTGCCCAGGGTATGGCCCGCTCTCTCCCGCGCCTCGGCGCCCTGCCGACAGGAGGAGCCCGTGACGGAGGGGGGGCGGTGCAGGCGGTCGGCAGCGAACCTGCAACCCTTCGCCATCGTGAGGCATCCTAGGAGCTGAAAGGGGATGCGACGATGGCGCCACTTCGGACGGACTGGGCACGCGGAGTGACCGAACGCGCGCGGCCTCCAGCCTGTGGGCGAAGCTGGCGTTTCCCCTGATCACCGCCGCGCTGGTGCTGCTGCTCGGCGCCGCCGTCTTCGGCCTGGCTTCCTGATGGAACCGAGGATCGCCACACCACGCAATCGGTGAGTGCGGGCCGATCGAGCGCTCGGAGTCCCGTGATCTCCGTCCTTTCTAACCCCGGATGCGCGCAGCGCATCCATCCCGGAGCGTGCAGGGCAGAGGCCGGAGAAGCGACCCGCAGTCAGCACCGCGTGTCGGGGCCTCTGACCTCGCGCGCTCCGGGATCAGGGCTCGCGCGACATCCTCCGCCACAGCTCGGCCACCTCGGGGTGGTCCTGTGGGTCGACCCGGTCGAGCACGCTCAGCCGGTAGAGCTCGAGGGCGTCGAGGCAGTCGCTCGAGCCGCTGCGCTCGAGCTCCCAGTCGGCCTGGGCGGTGAGCGCCACCCAGTCGGTGAGCCGGCACATCCGGTCGACCACTGAGCGGACGTGAGCCGCCGCTGTCGGCGGGTCGGCCGCGAGCAGCCGCTCGATGCGGCGCGCCACGTCGCCGTGCAGCTGGTGGGCCCGCGCCGCCGGCCCCTCGAGGTGACGATTCCCGATCGCGTCGATCTCCTCGTCGAGCTGGTCGAGCCACCGGCGGTGCAGGCCGCGGCTCGTGAAGTCGCGCAGGACCTGGGCGCACAGCGTGTTGTGGGTGCCTTCCCAGCTCTCGATGACGATCGCGTCGCGGTACAGGCGCGGCATCACCGAGAAGTCCTCGATGGTGCCGTTGCCGCCGAGCATCTCGATGCCGTCGCGGGCGTTCGCCGTGCTCGCGACCGCGGTCCAGTACTTGTTGATCATCACCGCGATGCGGCGCGCCCCGAGCAGCGGTTTCGTCGCCGTGGCCGGTGTCGAGGCGGTCGGTCAGGGCGAGGATCCGGAAGGTGGTGGCGAGCCCGGCCATGGTGCGCAGCCGCATCCGGGCCAGGATCTCCTGCACGGCGGGGAAGTCGAGAATGCGGTCGCCGAAGGCGCTGCGGTGCGCCGCGAAGTGGTGCGCCTCGACCGCGGCCCGCCGCATCAGCCCGCAGCCGGCCACCGCGTTGTGAACGCGCGAGGTGTCGAGGACGATGCCGACCAGGTTGCGGAAGCCATCGCCGGTCGGGCCGATCGCCTCGCCGAGCGCGCTGTCGAACTCGATCTCGCCGGTCGCCATCGAGCGCGTGCCGAGCTTGGACTTGAGCCGCCGCAGCGCGAAGCCGTTGGGATGGCCGTCGATGAGCCGCGGCACCAGGAAGAGGCCGAGCCCGCGGGTTCCTTCGCCGCCGCCGGCGACGCGCGCGCTGACCACGAACAGACCGGCGTCGGCCACCGAGCAGAACCACTTCTCGCCGGAGATCCGGAACCAGCCCGGACGGCCGGGCTCGGGGACCGCGCGGCAGCTGTTGCTGCCGACGTCGGAGCCGCCCTGGACCTCGGTGACGAACTGCGCGGCGTGGAGGCGGCGCCGGTAGTCGGGCTCGAGCAGCGCCGGCAGGTAGCGCTGGCGCTGGTCGTCGGAGCCGAGGCGCTGCAACAGCTTGATCGCGCCCGCGGTGCACGCTACCGGACAGGCGTGGCCGGCCTCGCCGTGGTGGTCGAGCAGGTAGGCCAGCGCGCCGCAGGCCGTCTCGTTGCCCGGCTCCGCGAGCACGGAGAGCACGCCGCTCGACCAGAACAGCTCGCCGACCGCGTGGCCGGCCGGATGGAAGACCACCTCCTCGACCGGACGGCCCTCGGCGTCGTGCCGGCGCAGGGTCGGCAGGTTGGCGTCCCGGTTGGCCTCCGCCACCAGGGCATCGAGCTCGGCCCCGGCCGCCTCCGCGACCTGGCGCAGTCGATCCTCCAGGCGGCCGAAGCGGGCGCCGAGATGGCGCTCGAGCAGGCGCCGGAAGAAGGGATCGGTGTCGAAGGAGCTGCGGGCAACGGCAGCACGCCAGCCGTCGAGGTCGCTGCGGGCGGAAGCCGACGGGTCGCGGTCGGTCATGGGGACCTCCGAGACGATGATACGCGCGCCGGGTCCCTGGTCCCCCTGCCCCTCTCCGCCTGTCACGGCGGAGCCAAAGGCGGAGCCGGATGCCCGTGCCCGTCTCCGTGCCCGTGTCTCCCTGGTTCACAGTTGCCCCGCGCCCGCTTCTGCTTCCGAGCCCGCTTCCGGATGGCTGTCACCCGCCCGGGTGAGCAGGTTGACGAGCGCAGGCGAGACTCGCGTGCACGATCGGCTTCAATCAGGAACGGCCACTTCGCTTGGACGTTTTGAGTCGGGCGCGTGCCCTCAAAGTGCCAGGGCCGACACTCTTGCACTTTCACGGTCGGCGCGGCCTCGTGAGACGCTCGTTTCTCGTGTCATCGGGTGAACACTCAGGCCCGGAAGCGGGCGCGGAAGCGGGCGGGGGCGCGGTGAGTCCCTGCCGGCCTAATTGAGCATGGTCGGCTGGAGCGTCTCGTCGTGGGGGTTCCGGTCGAGGTGGCGGTACACGTCCTCGTAGACCATCAGGAAGCGGTCGGTCTGGCTGGCCGCCTCCAGGATCTCCTGCTTGCGGTCGGCCCCGAGCTCGAGGATCTGGCAGGCGAGCGCGATCAGCTGGGTGTCGGTGACCTCTTCCATCTGGCGCGCCAGCATCCCCTGCGTCGATTCGTCGGCGTCGACGAGGCGCGGCAGCATGGTTCGCAGCTCCTGCCGCAACGGCTGGATGCCGGCGAGCCGCAGCGCCGATGCCTCGACCGGGGTGTAGTGGACCCGCACCTGGCGGTAGTCGGTCGAGGTGGAGAGCTCCTGATCGATCTGAAAGCGCTCGAGGCCGAGCAGCCACATCAGGAAGCGGCCGTCGGGCAGCTCCTGGTGCTGGGCGATGAAGCCGATGCAGCCGACCTCGCGGACCTGCGCGAGGCCGACGTCGCCGGTCGCAGCGGCCGGCAGGGCCTGGACCATGCCGATGACCCGGTGGGTCGCCAGCGAGTCGCGCACCATGGTCCGGTACCGCTCCTCGAAGATGTGCAGCGGCAGCACCTCCCCGGGCATCAACACGGTGTCGCTGAGCGGGAAGATCGGGATCACGTCGGGGACCTGGATCGTTCCCGGTACGCTGTCGCCGAGGCCGGCGGTGTAGATCGAGTGGTCCATTCCAACGCCTCCGGCATGGGAAACGTCTGGGGTCGGCCGGGTGTTCCAGGCAATGGAGCTCGATCCCGTGCCTTCCTCCGCGCCCGCTGCCGCGCCCGCGCCCGCTTCCGGACTGGCGTCGCGGGCGGTGTCCGTCTCGTCGATTCGGACGCGTTCCAATCCTGATGTCGTCCCGAGCGAAGCTCGCCCAGGAAGGTCGGCGACTCGGGGACCGCTAGCAGCAGCATCGGCGATCGAAGCGCACGTGCGAGCACGGGGCGCTTCGACTCGCGGAGCGGCGACGCCGGCACAGGGCGGGATCGGGCGGGGGCCCTATCCCCCAGATCCTGGATCCCAGCCCCTGGCTGGGCGGGGGCAGCTACACTGGCCGCGGAGGTGCGAGTGAGCAGACTGCATGCGGTCGTCCTGGCGGTTGCCGTCGTCGCGGCGTCCACCGCGCCGTGCCAGACCGGTCCGGCACCGGCGCCGGCGACAGGGCCAATCGGCGGCCTGAGCTTCCTCGACGAGGTCGAGGTGACGGTCGTCAACGTCGACGTGTTCGTGCGCGACCGCTCGGGGCGGCCGGTCGGAGGCCTTCTGGCGACTGACTTCCGCGTCACGCAGGACGGCCTCGAGATGCCGATCTCCAACTTCGCCGAGCTCGACCAGGAGGTCATCGAGCACGTGCTCGCCGAAACGCGCCCCGAGGCCCCGGCGGCGGCTGCGCCGGCGCCGGCAGCCGTTCCGGCGGTCGAGGTCCGGCCGGTCTACGCCGTGCTCTACGTCGACCACGAAAACCTCAGTCCGTTCGACCGCAACCGGGTCCTGCGCCGGGTCCGGGAGTTCGTCATGGACAATCTGCGCCCGCCGGTGCAGATGATGGTCGTCGGCTACGACCGCTCGCTCGAGGTGGTGGAGCCCTTCACCGACAGCGGGCTGGCGGTCAACGACGCGCTGCGCGACATGACCACCATCACCGGCGGGCGGACCGACCGCGACAGCGACCGCCAGGAGATCCTCGAGCGCATCCAGGAGGCGGTGGCGGACCCGGGCAACGAAGCCGGCGACCAGGGGAGAGGCCCTCCAAATGCAGCTGCGGCAGCAGATCATGGCGTACGCCGAAGAGGAGGCGATGAGCGTGAACTTCACGCTCGACGCCCTGCGCGAGGTGATGGCGATGATGTCGGGGCTCGAGGGACGCAAGAGCATCATCTATGTCTCGAGCGGCCTGTCGATGACCCCTGGCGTCGGTCTGATGCACGAGTACGCCTCGGCCTTCCACGACACCGCGTTCCTCGGCCGCCGGACGCAGACCGACCGCACCCACGCCTTCCAGTCGCTGACCTCGGCCGCCAATGGTCAGGACATCAGCCTGTACACCATCGACGCCAGCGGGCTCAACCCGCTCGAGGGCTACGGCGCGGAGACCCGTTTCGGAATCACCGACCCCGGCGCCTCGTCAATCGGCAGGAAGGACTACCAGGACTCCTTGACCTACATGGCGCAGCAGACCGGCGGGCTGGCGGTGGTCAACACCAACGACGTCTCGGCCGGGCTCGAGCTGATCCGCGACGACCTGTTCAGCTACTACTCGCTCGGCTACACGATCTCGGCCAGCGGCGACGACCGCGTGCACCGCATCGAGGTCTCACTGCCCGGGCACCCCGAGCACGAGCTGCGCTACCGGCGGCGCTTCGTCGAAAAGTCGCGCGAGACCCAGGTCCAGGACCGGGTGTTCAGCTCGCTGATGGTGGACGTCGAGGACAACCCGATGGAGCTGAGCCTGTCCGCAGGGAGCCGGGTGCCGGCCTCCGACGACCGCTGGACACTGCCGCTGCACCTGTCGTTCCCGCTGTCCCGGGTCGCGCTCGTACCGGAGGGCGGAGACTACGTGGGCCGGCTCGTGCTGTTCGTGGGCGCGCGCGAGCTCGACGGCCGGCAGTCCGACACGCAGCGTCAGGAGCACGAGATCCGGATTCCCGCTGCCCAGGCGGCAGCCGCCGCCGAGCAGAGCTTCGGCATCGACCTGCAGCTGCTGATGGGCCAGGGACAGCACCGGGTCGGGGTTGGCGTCCTGGACGTGGTGACGCGGCAGGCGTCGTACCAGCGGCTGGTCGTGACCGTCCCGTAGGAGCGTGTGGGCATAGGCCCCTCGGCGCGCGCGGGTCGTAGGCCTCTCAGTGTGCGTGAGCGCGTTGCGGTCGCTGGCTGGCCTACGCTCCACGCACGCCGAGACGGATGCGCTGCGCGCAGCCTCGATCGATGCACGTGCTGCTGTACGGGTACCGCTGCTGGGTCTACTCGGGCTCTGGCAGCCAAGGGGATTCGTTGCGGCGCTTCCCAGGATGCGCGCAGCGCATCCGTCTCGGGAGCGCGGAGGGCAGAGGCCGCCAGACAACCAGGGATCGGAATCCAGGATCGTCGCTCCGAGGAGCCTCTGCACTCCGTGCCCCGAGGGGCTACTCGTGGGAGGCCATCACGCGCCACGCCACGAGGCGCTCGTTCATGGCGCGGATGCGACGGCAGAGCAGCCGGCACAGCAGCCCGAGGAACTGGACCGCCGCGTCGGGGTCCATGGACAGGACCTCCTCGAGCAGCGAGCGGTTGATCGAGAACACTGTGCAGCCCTGGCGGTGGGCGCGGGCATCCGCCGAACGGGGCTGACCGTCGATCAGGGCCATCTCGCCGAACACCTCGCCACGGCCGAGGATCGCCAGGCACTCCTCGCCCATGCCGGGCGCCATGCGCGAGATGCGGACCGCGCCGTCGACGACGATGTGCAGGGTGTCGCCGCTCTCTCCCTCGGCGAAGATCATCGCGTTCGGAGGGAAGTGCTCCTCGGCCGAGTAGGTGGCGAGGAGGCGCAGCTCCTGTGCCGACAGACCCTGGCTGCGGAGGATGTCGAGCTTCTCTGCCTCGGGCACGTGGGCGCGCGAGCCCGTCCGGCTGGGTTCGCTGCCCAAGCTCGCGAGCGGCAGGCTGAAGAAGTCGCTCATCTGCGCGTTGGCGGATCGGATCTTCTCGGCCAGAGTCTGCCAGAAGCTCCACAGCAGGCTGACCGCGAACTCGGGGCTGCGGCGGACGGCCTCCTCGAGGGCCGCGGCAGGGATCCGGTACAGGGAGCCGGCGCCGACCCCGACCGCGGTCGCGGTGCGCTCGAGGCGGTCCAGGAACGACACCTCGCCGAACAGCGACCCGAAGCCGAAGGTGGTCAGCACCTGGTTGCCGATCGCGGTCTGGCGGGTCACGTGAACGGTGCTCTCACGCACGATGAACAGGTCCCTGCCCTCCTGGCCCTCCCGGTAGATCACCTCGTCGTGGGCGACGGGCTGGAGCTCGAGCAGCTTCGCGAGCGCGATGAGCTGGTCGTCCGCGAAGTGGCGGAACAGCCCCATCGTGCGCAGCTCGTTGGCGCGCTGTAACAGGTTGCTGCGCGATCCCTGTCCGCGCAGTGCCAGAACCGCCGCATCGCCGGTCCGGGGTGCCGAGATCTGCCGGGCCTGGCTGAGGGCGACGTGGTCGGCTGCCTTCTGGAGGACGGCCGTGCGGCTTCGCACGAGCCGCTCCATGTCGGCTGCTTCGCGGTGGCACAGCCGGGCCAGGGTCTCGACCCTGCGCCGCTCCTCCTCGAGCTGCCGCTCGGAGCGCCACGTCGCGAGCAGCATCGCGTCGATCGCGCTCTCGAGTGCGGTCTCGAAGCTCTCGTTCTCGAGGGCGGCTCGCGAGGTCTCGACGGCGAGCTTGAAGTCGAGCGGGTTGAGCCTCCGGGCCTGGATGAACTCCTTGAGGGCGGTCTCCGGATCGCCGTTGCGCTGGTGAAGGTACGCCGCCGCGGCGAAGGCGAGGTAGTTGAACGGGGTCCGGTTCTTGGCGAGCTCGATCATCTCGACCGCGCGGTCGAACTCGCCGCGGCTCTCGTAGATGTGAGCCATGCCCAGGGCGTGCGAGGCCTCCAGGTTGCGGCGCTTGAGCTCGCGGTCGAAGTCCTCGATGCCCTCCTCGCCGCGCAGCCGGTGGGCCTCCTCGCGCAGGCTCGCCCCGTGGGGCGACAGCGCGGCCGCGATCTCCAGCAGCTGAGCGGCCTCGCCCGGTCGCTGAGTGGCGCGCAGCTTGCGGGCGACGGCCACGAGTCGCTCGACGAGTGACGGGTGGGCGAGGATTGACTCCCTCATCGACAGTTCCGGAATTCCAATTGTATGGAACCTGCAACCCCTGCGTCAAACGATCCGTAGCTCCTGGCGCCTGCGTTCACTCTCCGGCGGGCCGAATGCCGCAGCCCGCCAGCGCGTTATGCGGTCGGCGCCTGCTCGCGCCGGGGCTGCCAGTGCCAAGATCGAGGGTGTCGCGGCCGGGAGACGGCTAGAATGTGTGGACCATGAAAGGGAGCGCTTCCCTTGTCTGTGTGCTGAGCCTGCTCACCGCCGCCGTGCTGCCGGCGGTCGAGCCGATCGATCCTTCCGCGGTGGCGCCCGGAAGCAGGGGCGTGTGCCTGACCGAGATGGACGGCGGCGAGCTGGTCGAGATTCCGGTCACTGTCCTCGGCCAGGTCGGCCCGTGGGCGCCCGAGCTCGACATGGTGCTGGTCAGGCTCGACGACCCGCGCTTCGAGAAGACCGGGATCATCGCCGGAATGAGCGGCTCGCCGGTCTATGTCGACGGCCGGCTGCTCGGCGCGCTGGCCTACGGCTGGGGCTTCTCGCGGGAGCCGATCGGCGGCGTGACGCCCTTCGTGAGGATGCTCTCGCTCGCGTCGGGCGCCTCCGCGGCGGCCGCGGGCGCGGCGTCCGCCCGGCCGGCCCTTCCCGAGCTCATCGCGGCGCGCCAGGAGCGCCGGCTCGGGCAGCTGCTGCTCGACTGGCTCACCCCGATGTCGGTGGGTGCGCCGCAAGCGCTGCCGCTGGCGTTGTCGATGGCCGGGCCCGGGGCGCTCCCGGCAACCGGCTGGATCGCCGAGATGTGGCAGCGGATGGGGTGGGTGAGTGGCCCGGCGGCGGCCGGCAGCGGCGGCACGGCAGCGGGCCCCTTGGTGCCCGGAGCGATGGTGGCCGGGGTGCTGGTGGACGGCGACGTGGTCCTCGGGGCGGGCGGCACCGTGACCGAGGTGCGCGGCGACCAGGTGTGGGCTTTCGGTCACCCCTTCCTCGGCGGCGGCCAGGTGGAGATCCCGCTGTCGCGCGCCCACGTCGTGGCCGTGCTGCCCAGCCAGATGCAGTCCTTCAAGTTCTTCACCGTCGGCGACCGCCTCGGCAGCCTCCGGGCGGACCGCACCCACGGGGTGTGGGGTCTGATCGGGCATCCGGCGCCGATGGTCCCGATCGAGGTGGCGGTCGACGGGCGGAGCTACTCCTTCCGGGGGCTCCGGCACGGGATCATGCTGCCCTCGATCGTCGGCTTCCTGGCGAGCTCGAGCCTGAGCGCCCGCGGCCGGGGCTTCGGGGACCAGACCGTCGCCCTCGAGCTCGAGCTGAGCTACCAGGGCGGCGGGACCGCCACCGTTCGTGAGACCTTCGCGGGGAGCGACGCCGGGCTCCAGGCGGCCGCGCTGGCCGCCGCCGCGGTCGGCTACCTCGAGAACTCGAGCTTCGAGCCGCCCGCTCTCGAGTCGGTGCGCGTCGCCCTGGCCTCGGTCGAGGCCCTCGAGTCGGCGACCCTGGTGTCGGCGACGCCGGAGCGATGGGTGGTCGAGCCCGGCGACTCGCTGCCGGTGCGTTTGCGCCTGCGGCCCCACCGCGGCGCCGAGTACTCCGAGCTGGTGGAGGTCCCGATCCCCGCCGGCGTTGGCGAAGGCCGCCTCGATCTGGTCGTGGCCGACGGCGGCGTCGTGGACGATGTACGACCTGACGATGCGGCCGCCGCGCGCCGCCTCCTTCGCCCACGAGCTCGCCGTCTTCGACCGCCTGGTGTCGTCGCGCCGGCTCGTGCTGGCGCTCGAGCGGCGCCAGGTCGGGGTGGCGCTGCCGGGGGGAACGCTGTCGGTGCCCCCGAGCGTGGTGGTGCAGCTGCGGTCGGGCCTCGGGGCCAACCTCGAGACCACCGAGTACGGAGTGGTGGCGCGGGTGGAGCAGGAGATGCCGACGGTGGTGCTCGGCGCCGAGCGGCTGCCGCTGACGGTTCGACTCGAGGAGCGTGACACCAAATGAGCATCGTGCGATTGCTGGTGCTGGTGCTGACGATGACCGCTGCCGCCTCGGCGGCCTGGGCGACCGAGGCCCGGCGCTGGGTGGCGGACACCGCGGAGGAGCTCCTGCGGGGCCGTGGCGACGGAGTGGCGGTGACCGAGCAGGGGACCCTGGTCCCGGTGGCGGCATGGGCAGACGCGGTCGTCATGGACGAGCCGGTGGTCGTCGCCGGCGGCCGGCTGTCGGACGGCTCGCTGGTCGTCGGCACCGGCCATCCGGCCCGGCTGTATCGGATCGCGGGCGACACCGCGAGGCTGCTCGCCGAGGTTCCGGGTGAGCAGGTGACGGCGGTGCTGGTCACGCCGGGAGACGAGGTCTACGTGGCGTCGCTCTCCCCCGGGGTCCTGTTCCGCCTCGACGACGACGAGCTCGAGGAGGTGGCGCGGCTCGGCGAAGGGGGGATCTGGGACCTCGCGTGGTTCTCCGACACGGTGGTGGCGGCGGCCGGCTCGCCGGCGGCCCTGTACCGCCTCGGCCCGCGCGGCATGGAGCGCTGGGTCGAGATCCCCGACGCCCACGCGCGCTCGCTCGCCGTCACGAAGCGACGCGCTGGTCGTCGGCACCTCGGGCAAGGGCCTGATCCTGAGCGTCCGGCCATCGGGCCAGCTGGCGCTGCTCGCGGACAGCCCGTTCACGGAGATCCCGGATCTCGTCGCCGCCCCCGACGGATCGATCTGGGCGGTGGCGCTGGTCGGCGAGCCGGTCGAGGCCGCCAAAGCCCGAGCGAGGACGGCGACGAGTCGAGCGCCGAGGGACGACAGCGCAGCGAGAGCTCGACGATCGACCTCGACCTGCCCAAGATCGACGGCACCACGGCCACCTCCGAGCTGCTGCGGCTGACCCCGGAAGGGGCCCTGCTCCAGGTGCACCGCTTCACCAAGCAGGTGGCCTCGGCGATCGCCTGGGACGGCTCCGGCGTGCTGGTCGGCACCGGCTACCAGGGCGAGGTGTGGCGCTTCGTCAACGACGGCGGCGCCCGGCTCGCGACCATCGACGCCGTGCAGGTCGTCGGTATGATCGATGGCGGCGCCGCGCTGCTCACCCAGGGCCCCGGCCAGGTGCTGTGGCGCCGCGACGGGGAGCGCGAGGCCCGCTACCGCGCCGACGGGCAGAGCTTCCCGATCCCGGTGCGCTTCGGCGAGTACCAGGTGCTGCCGTCAGGCGAGGGGGTGCGGATCCGCTTCCGCTCGGGCGCCTCCGAGAAGCCCGACGAGAGCTGGCTGCCGTGGACCGAGTGGCTGCCGGCGTCCGGCGGGGTGGTGCCGCTGCCGCCCGCCCGCTCGCTGCAGTGGGAGCTCGAGCTCGACGCCGGCACGGTGGTGGAGCGGGTCGAGGTCGCGCTGCGCGACGTCAACCTGGCGCCGCAGATCGACGACCTGTCGGTCGAGGAGCCGGGGGTCGTGTACCTCGCGGCGCCCCCGCCCTCGGGCCCGGTCATCGATCGCGACCACCCGGACATCAATGGCTTCTTCAGCGTCATCGATCCGGAGGGCGGCGCGGGCAAGAACGGCGCCAAGGGCAAGAAGTACTTCCGGACCGGCTTTCGAACCGTGAGCTGGAGCGCCAAGGACCTCAACGACGACGCCCTGCTGTTCCGGCTCGAGGTGGAGCGCGACGACGGCTTCCTGATGAAAGTCCGGGACGAGCTCGCGGTCGACCAGCTCGCGGTCGACACGACGGCACTGCCCGACGGCCGGTACCGCTTCCGCCTCAGCGCGACCGACGGCCCGACCAACCCCGGGGACGCCCTGAGCGCGACCCGTGACAGCGCGTGGTTCGTGGTCGACAACACTCCGCCGCAGGCGACGTTGACCCGGCAGGGAGAGCTCTGGGCAATCGTCGTCGAGGATGGCGGCAGCGCGGTGTCCCGGGTCGAGTGGTCGCGCGATGGCGCGCGGTGGAAGGAGCTGGCGCCCGCGGACGGCATCCTCGACGGGCGGCGCGAGACCTTCAGCCTGCCTGCGTCGTCGGGCCGCCATCTGGTGGTCGTCAGGGCCGTCGACCGCCACCACAACCGGGCCACGGTCGGCGCGGTCGAGCAGTGAGGCCGGCCGCCGGCCGCGATCGCCCGCCGCCGGCGCTTGCTACAATCGTGCACGTGAGCAGCTCCCACCAACCGGTCGCCGTCTTCCCGGGCTCCTTCGATCCGCTCCACTTGGGCCATACCGACATCATCTCCCGCGCGACCCAGATCTTTCCGCGGCTGGTCGTGGGGATCCTCGAGAACCCGAGCAAGCAGACGGTGTTCACGCCGGCCGAGCGGCTCGAGATGGTGCGCGGGCTGTACGCGGACGATCCCGCCGTCGAGGTGCGGCTGTTCAGCGGCCTGCTCGTCAACTTCCTCCAGCAGCTGCACGCCACGGTCATCATCCGCGGCATGCGGGCGGTCTCCGACTTCGAGTACGAGTTCCAGATGGCGCTCATGAACCGCCGGCTGTCGCCGAGCGCAGAGACCGTGTTCCTGACCCCAAAGGAGGAGTACTCGTACCTCTCCTCACGGCTGGTGCGGGAGGTGGTGGCGCTCGGCGGTGACGTGTCCGGGCTGGTGCCGGAGCCGATCCGCATCCTCCTCGAGGATCGGATGCGCCGCTAGGATCGCGCGGGGCATAGGCCAGCCTGAGCGCGTCGCGACTTGGGCGACTCGCCGTGGGCCTCTGCCCCGCGCGATCCTACTGGATGCGCTGCGCGCATCCGAAGAAGCACAGATCGAAGAAGAGAGAAAGCGAGCTCTGACGAGGGCAGCTTCGACGGTCGGTGCGGACTGTCGCTGCGACCGCTGGTGCGTCCGGTCCACGCCACCGGCGCCTCGCGTGTCCCAACCGCTTCCGCATCCGCTCGTGTCACGGCGAAGCCGAAGGCGACTCGTCACGGCGGAGCCGACCCGTCACGGCGTAGTCCGCAGGACGCAGCCGGAAGACGTAGCCGGAAGCCGGATCCGCGCCCCAGGGAGCCTGCCCTGAGCGAGCGGCGCACCTGCGCCGTGAGTCGAAGGGTTCCCGTTCCCGGTCCTCCACGCCGGCAGACTACAATCCGCCGCATGCGCCTCGTCGTGCTCGGCCCCGGCCACCCGTTCCGCGGCGGCATCGCCACCACGACGACGGCGGCGGTGGCGGCGCTGCGCGCCCGCGGCCACGAGGTCGTCGTTCCTGACCCCGCGCCGGCAGTACCCGGCCTGGCTGTTCCCCGGGCGTGGCGGTGGCCGCGACCCCGAAGCCTGCCCGCCGCTGCCCGGCAGCGAGGCGGTGCTCGACCCGGTCTTCCCGCCGGCCTGGCCGGCGGCCCGGCGGTCGGCGCAGCGGGCGGCGGCCGACGCCTGGGTGCTCCCGTACTGGACCTGGGCCTGGGCCGGCTGCTGGCGCTACCTGCTCGCCGGCGAGCGGCCGCCGGTGGTCGCGGTGGTCCACAACCCGGCGGACCACGACGCCGGATGGGCGCAGCGGCGAGCCGCCCGCTCGGTGCTGACCCGCTGCGACGGCCTGTTCACGCACGCCGAGGCGCTGGCGAGGCGGCTGGCGCGCGACTATCCCGGGCTGCCCCGCGCGGCCCACCCGCTGCCGGCCACCGCGATCGGCCCGCTCCTCGATCGAGCGGCGGCGCGGCAGTCGCTGGGGCTGCCTGCCGGCGGGCGGGTGGCCCTCTTCGCGGGGCTGATCCGGCCGTACAAGGGGGTCGACCTCCTGCTCGACGCGTTCGCCCGCTTGCCGGTCGAGAGCGACTGGCGGCTGGTGGTGGCCGGCGAAGCCTGGCGCGGCCTCGGACGGCAGCTGCAGCGGCGGGCGGCGGCGGCCGACCTCGCCTGGCGGGTCCGTCTCGACCTGCGGTGGCAGTCGGAGGAGGAGCTGCAGACGCTGCTCGTCCGCCGCCGACCTCGTGGTGCTGCCCTACCGCGACGGCTCGCAGTCGGCGATGGCGCCGCTGGCGCTCGCCGCCGGTGTGCCGGTGCTGACGACCCGCGTCGGCGGGCTGGCCGAGGTGGTCGAGGACGGCGTCAACGGCCGGTTGGTGGCGCCAGGCTCCGCCGAGGCGCTGGCCCAGGCCCTGGCCGCGCTCGACCGCGAGGGGCTCGCGGCTCTCGCCGCCGGTGCGCGACGGACGGCCTCCCGGCTGACGTGGGACGGCTACGCCGCGGCCCTCGAGAGCCTCATCGAACGAGTGGTGCGGGGCGCGCGGCTGACGCCCGGCCGCTGCGCCGAGCCCGCTCGTCGGCCGGCGATCGACGCGCGGCCTCTCATCCGGGGTGACATGAAAAACGCCCACCGGAGCGGTGGGCGTGGGAGCGACGTGTGGTGCCGGCCGTTACCTGGAGGAGACCCCGGATCAGCTGGACGGCCTGCTCGTGGTTGAGGCTCTCGCCGAGCGGCAGCGACTGCACCTCGTGCAGGCCACTCGGATCGAACTGCATGTAGTCGACCGAGGTCCCGGTTTCGGTCGCGGTGTCCCAGTGCAGGACCAGGTCCAGGCCGTGGCCGACCTCGACGCTGGCGGTGGCGAGCGGCAGCTCCTCGCTCACGACGTAGGTGCCGCCCTCGCGAAGAATGATCGTGTGCCGCCGGCGCTCGGTGACGGGGTCGACGATCACGTCGTGGCCGATCTGCAGGACGTAGAACAGGCACTCCGCGAAGTCGCTGGCGAAGAGGTGCGGGAAGCCGCTCTGCGGGTCGGAGAAGAGCTTGGGCGCGGCGAGCGCCGAAGCGTCCTCGATCCCTTCGCAGGGAAGCCCGTAGGGCAGGAGCTCGCTGAGCACGACCGGATCGTAGGCCTCGAGGTCGGCCAGGCCGGTCTCGGCGTCGATCGGCGCCGGCAGATAGACCGCAGCGCCGTCGTTGACCGACGCGTCGTAGCTCCACCAGATCATGTGGACGAAGCTGGTGGCGACCTCGACCAGGGTGATCGTGCCGTCGTCCCCTTCCACCTCGACGACATCGTGGGCGCGGAACAGCATCATCTGTGGATTGGCCGCAGCGCTGCCGGCGCCGCCGGCGAGAACCACCGGGCCGGTCCAGCTCTGGTTGACGTAGCTCGCGAACAGGATCTCGGCGGAGGTCTCTCCGCCCTGCTGCCAGACCGCGAACAGGCCGCCGGAGACCGGATCGACCGCCAGATGGCGCGCGCTGGTGGCGGTTCCCGCGGTCTGCGGCACGGTGAGTGTGAGGGTGGTGCCGTCGGCGAGCGTGCCGGTGATGACGAGCCCAGCCTCGGCCGGCGAGATCCGGTAGAGGTCTCCGGCTCGCGTGAGCGTCATGTCGCCGGCCGCGGCAACCGCAGCCATCGCGACCATGACGAGGGCGGACAGCGTGATTTTGAGGACTCTCATCATCACCCTCGCAGGTTCACTACCGTGGTCAGGTCCGTGGCGAGGAAGACGTCGATGATCTCCTCGCTGATCCCGACCTCGGGGTAGTGGGTGGTGAGCTCGCGCAGGTAGCGGCGGGCGCGGAAGCTGTCGCCTCGGCGCACGGCCACCTCGCTGAGCAGGAACAGGCAGTTCTTCACCACCAGGGGATCGGGCGCCGCCGCGGCGAGATCCAGCGCTCTCTCGCCGTGCCGTTGCGCCAGGTCCAGGTTGTCGTTGAGGAGGTAGCCGTAGCACAGATCCTGCAGCGTCTGCGGCAGGTAGTGCACGTCCCCCATGGCGTCCAGCGTTTCGCGCGCCTCCTCGCACAGCGACAGGCCGTCGCTGATCCGATCGGTGCACAGCAGCACGTAGCCCAGGTTGTCCTTCTCCTGGGCCTCCATCAGCCGGTGGTAGCCGTCGCGGCCGCGGTGAGCGGCCATCGCCTGCTCGTAGCAGGTCTCGGCCGACGTCGAACTCGGCCTCGCGGAGGGCGAGGTTGCCGGCGAGGTTGGCCGAGCGCGCGCGCAGCTCGGGCTCTGGAAGCTCGGCCGCGAGCTCGGCGGCACGGCGGGCGTAGGACGAGGCCTTGGTGAGGTCGTCGTCGAGGTCGTAGGCGACGGCGGTGTAGTAGGCGGCGAGGAAGCGGTTCCGGGGCTTGCCCGAGCTCAGCAGGATCTGCTTGAGGCGCGGCACCATCCCGGAGGCGGTGTCGAGCTCGATCGCGAAGGCGCAGGCGTTGCAGAAGGCGTGGTCGGCGAGGTCCTGGTCGCCGGCCTCCCTCGCCAGGGCCTCGGCGTCGATCGCGAGCCGGTAGCCCTCCTTGAACTCGCCTCGCTCGAGCGCGGCCTGGGCCCGGAGCAGCAGGTCCTCGCAACGCTGCCTCATGACCCACCGTCCCCGCTCGAGCGCCGGGCTTCGTTCGCACGCCGCTCGACCCGCTCCCGGCGCAGCTTGAACTCGACGAACTGCTGGACCTCCTGGCGGGCCTCTGGGCTCAGCTCGCGCAGCATGTGGAGCAGCTGCATGTCCTCGTGGCTCAGAGGGCGCTGGGCGGCAGCCTGCGACTCGGCCTGTCGGCCGAAGAAGTCGGCAATCTGGAGGTCGAGGGCGGTGAGGATCTTCACCAGGTTGTCGAGCGAGACCCGGTACTCACCCTTTTCCATCCGCGACAGGTCGGACTGCTGGATGCCAATCTGGCGCGCCAGCTCGGCCTGGGTCAGGTTGCGCTCCTTGCGCAGTCGGCGCAGGCGGCCGCCGATGGTCGCAACCTGTGGGTTCGCGGGTCCGCTCCTGGTGATCACGGTTTGCCGACTGTTCCTTCCTTGTAGTAACATCCCGCCGCGGCGTGGACACACCACGCCCCAGCAAACACTATCTTATGCGGCCTGGACATGCTCGTCAAGCGCTTTCCCACGGGCGCTTGGTGACGGCGGCGACCCCGGCAGGACGCCGCCCGCCGGCCGGGCGGCGGGGGCCGGCAGGAAGGACCTCGGAGAGCGCATGAGCCGGCACCTGCTCGCGTTCTGAGGCTGCCGCCGACCCTGGCGCGCCACCGCTTCCTGGTGGCGCAGCTGGCGTGGCGGTCGTTCGCCTCGCGCTACGCGGGCTCGTACCTCGGCTGGCTGTGGACCCCGGTCGCGACTCTGATCCAGTTTGCGCTCTTCATGGTGGTCTTCTCGGTCATCTTCCAGATCAGGGTCGAGGGGCTTGGCATCGATCTTGCTAGACGTCCGCCGGTGGGATTCGGGATCTACCTCATCACGGGCCTGGTGCCGTTTCTGGCGGTCAACGACGCGGTGCTGCGCGCCGCGCGCGTCTTCCGCAACCACGCGACCCTGGTGCAGCGGGTGCGGTTGCCGGCCGAGGTGCTGGTCATCGGCGACGTGCTCGGCGCCGTGCTCCACCACGCGATCTCGTTCGTGGTTGTGATCGCGATCTGCGTGCTCGGTGGCCACTTCGGGCTCGCCCAACTGCCGTGGCTGGTCGGGTCAACGGCGCTGATCGCGCTGTGGATCGTCGGCCTCGCGCTGACCGCGAGCGTGCTGGGAGCGGTGCTGCCCGACGTCTCCGAGGCACTGAGCCTCGGGATGCAGCTGCTGTTCTACGGGGCGCCGATCGTCTACCCGCTGGCGATGGTGCCCGAGGGCATGCTGCGGACACTGGTCTCGATCAACCCGCTGACTCCGCTGGTTGCTGCCACGCGCGCCGGCCTCATCGGCGCGGCGCCTCCGGAGCCCCTCGCCATCGCGGCGTCGGTCATTGCGGGCGTGGCGCTGGTCGTCGTCGGGGCAGCGGCCCTCGATCGCTATCGATATACAATCGCTGACCTGCTGTGACTGCGGCGGGTCGCAGGAAGCTCGTGGAGGGTTCGATGAGTCTCAAGCTTGTGCTGGGAGTGGGCGCGCTCGCGGCGGTGGTCGGGATGTCCACCGGCTGGGCGCAGGAGACGCCGGCGCCCGCGCGGAGGCAGGGCAAACCCCGGTCGCGGGAGCGGCGTCCTCCGATCAGGAGCAGGCGCAGCCGGCGCCCGCCAAACGGAGCGCCACCAACTTCAAGAGCTGGGACGAGATGGTCGAGGACTGGTTGACGCCGCGGCCGGTTCCCAAGGACACCATCGTCCGGGTCGACGAGAAGCACGCCTACCCGCATCCCGCCGTGTCGCTCAAGATGGAGATCGTCCGTGAGGACGAGACCACGGTGTGGCTGCGCGGCCTGCCGCCGGAGGATCCCGAGTCCGCCCTCCACGAGATGTGGCTTCGGCGCGAGCGCGACGAGCTGACCTACCGGACGCAGCGCGACTGGGAGGAGAAGTACGGGGTTGTCGACTACTACCTCGACTTCGCGGCCGAGCTGGTGCCGCCGCCGTTCATGGACGCGGTCCGCTTCGAGCCGGTGAGAGCGGCCTGCCGACGAACGGGCTGTGGCAGATGAACTTCGTGCTCGACGACATGAACGACGACGGGACGCCGGACCTGGTGCTTCCCGCCGGCGCGAAAGGGCGTCGGGCATCCGTCCATCTTCCTCGGCAGGGAGGCGGCGCCTTCGACGGTCTGGAAGGGCATGCGTCTGGCCGGGCCAGGTGCCCTTCGACTACGGCGGCATCGCCACCGGCGACTTTGACGCCGACGGCCATCGCGATCTCGTGATCGCCATCCACTTCAAGGGTCAGTACGTGCTGTACGGCAACGGGGCCGGCAACTTCGCTCGCGCCGAGCTGCTGCCCAGCCCCGACCCGCGGGTCAGCTCGCGGGCGCCGGCGGTCGCCGACTTCAACGGTGACGGCCGCGACGACGTGGCCTTCCTGGCAGAGATCGACTACGACATGGCGGCCAGCACCCGCATCGAGGACTGCGGTGACGGTGTGGACGCTGCTCAGCAGCGCGGCGGGCTGGCAGGTATCGCGGCCCGGGCTGCCACAGCGGGTGATCGGCGACAGCCTGGAGGCCGCCGACCTGGACGGGGATGGGCCGCGCTGACCTCGCGATGTCGTCCAACACCAACGACTGGCGCCGCCTCGTCACCTTCAACCGCGGCGACGAGGGCTGGGTCGGCCCGCTGCCGCGCGGCGTGCTCAGCAACGCCCAGCATCCGGATGTCGCCGTTCACCGTGGCGCGGCGGGCGCCGAGCTCTATCACGACCTTCGTGCAGTTCCGGATCGTCAACGGCGAGAACGTCGCGCGCACGGGGGTCATCCGCTACACGCTCACGCCCCAGGGGATCATGGACAAGGGGTTCCCGCTGTTCTTCGACGACAAGCGCTTCGACGCCTTGTTCCGGCTCGGGGTCGGCGACCTCGATGGGGACGGCCGCGTCGATGTGGTCGCCGGGCGCCGGGACGGTGACCTCGAGGTGTACCTCCAGACGGCGTCGGGCGAGTACTACCGCGAGCAGAGCCAGGAGCTCGAGAGCCGCGGCCGGCCCTATGACATCCAACTCGTGGACCTCAACGGCGACGGCCGCGACGATCTGATTGTCGCATTCGCCGAAGAAGAGGGAAATCGCGGCGGGGTCAGCGTCTGGCTGAGCCGCAGCACGACGTAGCCTCGGCTCCAACGAGCCCGCTTCCGGGTGGTCGGACACCGTGATCGACGCTGAGGGTCGTACCCGGCGCGGAGACGGATCCGGCGTTCGGGTTTGCCTTTTTCGTGCGGCGTCGTTCAGGGGGCCACGCCGCCGCAGGTCACCTTGACACGCGCGGGATGGCCAGCGCCCACCCAGGGCGCTTGCCGCACCGCCCGTATCGGAAGCGGGCGCGGAAGCGGAAGCGGGCCCGATCCGACCCGGCAGCCCTCACACAGGCGTATCCACGTGGCTGGGCCGGGGTACCACCGTTCGGAAGCGGGCGCGGAAGGGGGCGCGGAAGCGGTTGGGGGAGCGAGCCCGTTGCCCCAAGATCCCAGCCCCTCTCCACTGCTTGACTTGTTGGTAAGTGCCGTCACATAATGCGCCGGTAGCTGGTTTTCGAGCTGCATGGCCCTTGACAGTGCGCGCGACCGGGTGCTATATTTTATGCCGTCATGACATATTTCGAAATAAGTCGATGAAAAAACTAAACTTACGGGAGGTGATGCGAAACACGGAGGGGTGAAGAAGAGAGCAGGACGGTTCGAGAATCGTCTCGTTTTCTGTCGAGTAAGGTACCAAGAAAGGAAGGAGCTGAGCATGAAGAGGTTTCTGACACTGGCGCTGGTCGGCGCGGTGATGCTGGGAGCGGGCAGCGTCGCATATGCGAACGTCTGCGCGTTCGACAACGTCCCGGCCGCCACCCTGCTGTTCCCGTTTGTGACCTACAACTACGATCTGGGTGCATCGGGCTACAACACCTTGTTCGCGATCACCAACGTCTCGAACGAGGCGCAGGTCGTCCACGTCACCCTGTGGACCGACTTCTCGATCCCGATCCTCGACTTCAACGTCCTGCTGACGGGCTATGACGTGCAGACCCTCAGCATCCGCGACATCCTCGCCAACGGCCAGCTGCCGGTGACCGTCAACAGCGGCCACACCACTGACGAGGGCGTGTTCGAGCAGGGGCCGGTCTCCGGCGCGAACACCTACGCGGCGTGGGATCCCACCGATCTGCCGGATCCGGAGCCGACCTCGGCGCTCGGCAGCCGCTGCTCGTCCAGCGCCCAGGCCTATCCGGGCCGTTACACGACCCCGATCCCGGCCAACATCCTGGCGCTGTTCGAGGGCTGGTTGAAGAGCAGCCAGACCGTGCCGCGCTACCACGACAACTGCGATGACAACCCATTCGTGCCGTCGCCCACCCCGTGGTTCGAGGCCCGCACCGAGACCGACGACACCTGGATGTACATCACCGCGGACGTGGTGGAGACCTGCAACACCCTGTTCCCCGATGAGCCGGGCTACTACGGCGCCGGCGGTGAGATCCGCTACGACAACGTGCTGATGGGCGACGTCATCTACGTCAACCAGACTGCCCGGCTGTCCGAGGCGGAGAATGCCGTCCACGTCGAGGCCGACGGCGCGCTCGACCTGATCGCGACCATCGACCCGGCCGGCTTCCCGGCGAGCTTCTATGCCCGCTATGCGAACGGCTTCCTGACCTCCGACTTCCGCGAGCCGCTGCCGACCGCGTGGGCCTTCCGTTACCTGGAAGACCCGGCGATCGGTCTTTCGACCGGCATCCGCGCGTGGAAGGGTGACATCATCAACCGTATCGTCCCCGACCTCGTTCTTGACGATCCGGATGAGTCCCCGAACGAGATGTGGGCGCTGAACTGCCTGGCCTACACCTACTACGTTTGGGACGAGGAAGAGAACGTCTCCACCACCGCGACCGTTCCGTGGTCGATGCCGGGTGGCGAGAGCGTCGTCCTCAACCTGCTGCCGCTCGAGACCCAGGAGGTTTCGGCCGCTCAGTTCAACATCATCGACGAGTACGGCTGGTTCCTGTTCGTGTGGCCGCCGTCGAACTTCTACCCCGATGGCGAGGCACCGGACTGGTACCAGACCTGGATGGGTGTGCAGTACGTGAAGGCTGGCGAGTACTCGTCGTTCCGCACGGGTCTCGTGATGGCCAACTACAACTGCTTCGAGGACCAGGTCCTGCCGCAGCTGGGCATCTTCTACCAGCCGCCGATCGACTAAACTCGAAATTCACTGATCATCCTCGGGAGGCGGCCCTCGGGCCGCCTCCCTTTTTGCGCTCCTCGCCAGGGGGACTCGCGGTCGTTTCCTGCTGCGGCCGCGGATCGGGCGGCCATCGCGGCCCCCCTCGCCGCTCGTCGCCTGCGACGTACCTGGGGTACGCCTCGGCGCCTCGCCGCTCGGGAGACCACGCTGACCACCCGCTGCGCGCCCTCGCGACGGAAAAGCCGCGAGTCCCCCTGGTTCGTCGCGTCCCCAGCAGCCCGCTAAGCGAGCCAGGGGAAAAGAACGGGATGTCAAGGGACGGTCAAAGACCGGCAATCGAGATTGACCGGACGCTGCGACGCGACGACAATCCGGCGTTGGCCGTGCCGAGCTCTCCACGCGCTCGACTCCGGGTGCCCGCCGTGACCGTGGTCACTCCTGGCTTCGATAGCCTAAGTCTTTGAGAGAAACCGCTATAGCTGGGCTTGTCCAGGTTGACACTCGGCCTTGCCAACGCCTATAGTTCCAGGCGATGGAGGTGCTCATGCCGTCCTCTCACGCGTCCCGTTCGCGGGCCGTTGTCCTGCTTGGCGCCGCCGCACTGGCGGTGGTTGTGTTGATTCCGGGCGCGGTGTCCGCGCAGACGCCACCGCCGCCCGAGTGCCTGGCTGACGGCGGCGTGCTGCTGTCGTCCCTCAACTGTCTCGGCAACCCGGCCATCGACAAGTTCTTCGAGGCCGCGACCTTTTCCTGGGGGACGACCGACCAGCTCGCGGTGAACACGGGCAACGATCTTCAGCTGTACAACATCAACGATCCGGGAAGTCCGGTCGAAGGCGATGACTCGAACTTCGGTGTCGGCAACCAGGGCGACTCCGACTACGACCTGCTCAACTACTCGATCTGCGACGACTGCCGGTATGGGGTCGCGACCTACAAGCTCGGCACGGTGCTCTTCGACCTCGGGACCGGGGCGCTGCCCAACTTCGGCACGAAGCAGTTCTACGGCACGAGCCTCGACCCGCGCGGCGCCTTCACCTTCAAGTTCGACAGCCAGCAGTACCTGATCGCCAACTACCTGCCAAACGACTGCGGCAGCGGCTACGACGCCACCCTGTACAGCTACGACGGGGTCACCAGCATCGATCCTCTCGCGTGCATCGACGTGCCCGGGTTTTCCGGCAAGTTCATCAACGGCGTCGTGGTGCAGGGAGACGCCGCCACCTACCTCTACCTCGGCTTCTACGACAACTGGATCTACATCTACGAGGTGCAGGACTTCGGCAGCGCCATCAATCTCGAATTCATCGTCAAGAGCCCGATCCGCGCCTCCATGGCTCGGGGAAAGGGCCTGGCGATCGATGAGACCGCCGACCTGGCCGTGAGCTCGTTCGTCAACGACGGCATGCACGTCTGGGACATCTCGAACCCGGCGAGCCCGGTCCAGAGGTCGTTCCGGGCCGGCAACCTCGGCCTGGCCGCGATGCGCTACCCCTTCGCGTGGGTGGCGCAGCCCAACAACCCCAACTCGTCGATCACCTACAACATCGAGGACCCGGCGAACCCGGTCGTGCTCGACCCGAACTTCTGGGACCCGGAGCACCCGTGGAACAGCCACTCCTCTGATCCCGACAACCCGTGCGAGTGGCCGACCGGCGCGGTCTTCTCGGACGACGCCACGACAATGTACCTGGCGCGCTACAACGTGACTCAGATGATCGACTTCACGGCCTGCACCGGGCCGATCCAGCCGGTCGCGGACATGAGCATCACGCCGACCCCGGCGTTCCCCGGTGACTCGGTGACGGTGACCGACACCTCGATCGGCTCGGTCGAAACCAAGACGATCTGGGTCACCAGGACTTCGGACCCGCTGGGGGGCCTGAACTGCGGCGACCTCACGCTGACGGCAGGTGATCCGAGCACTCTGATCTGTCCGATCCAGGTGGACATCCAGGCGGCCGAGGTGCGCTGGGCGCACGTGGCGGTGGCGAACGCCGACTTCCCGTGCAATCCGGCGCCGGGCGGGCTGTGCCCTGCGCAGCAGCTCGCGAGCGTAGCAAATCGTGATCGACCGCACACCTGAGGCCGTCATCACGATCGAGCCGCCCAACCCGATCACCGGCGACACCATCGACCTGCAGGGGACGGCCGAGGGGTCGCCGGGAGGGGGCACGACCGACCCTTTTGAGTGGCGGGTCTTCGACCCCGTCGGAGGCACGACCGACCTCACCGGGGCGTTCGTCAACAATTTCCCGCTCGACCAGAGCGGCGAGTGGCAGATCCGGCTGACGGTCGAACTACGGGCACCAGGTGGAGCCTGGAGGCTCGGACCCGGATCAGGACGGGCTGTACGAGGCACGGACGTGGCAGATCCTCGACATCAGCTCGGTGGCGGCGGACTTCACGATCTTACCGGCAAGCCCGCTCAATACCCAGGCGATGACGCTCGACGGCAGCATCTCCAACTTTACGCCGGGCGCCAGCCTGTCGTGGGACTGGTCCGTGACCGGGGCGACGACCTACAACGGCTGCCCGAACAACGTCGTCTGCACGATCCCAGCCGAGACCTTGAACCCGGGCCAGCACACGATCACGCTGACCCTGACCAACACCGGCAATGGTGACGTCTCGACCAAGACGAGAGACGGTCAACGTCGGCGACGGCACGATTCAGCTCGAGTTCACGATCTCGGACAGCACGCCGGACAAGGGCCAGACCGTGTTCTTCGACATCGAGGGCGTGGCCGGCGACATCGACAGCGCGACCTGGAACTTCGGCGGGCCGGGGTGCTCGCCGTACACCCAGAGCTACACCTGCACGCCCGATCAGCTACACCGACTGCTGTCCGCCTCCTTCCAGTACTCGACCTCCGGTACCAAGACGGTAACGCTGACCATCGTCTTCCAGGGCACCAACTTCGGCCCGGTCACCCACCAGCTCACCGTGTCGACCGCCGGCTCGTGCGACGGCGGCGGTGGCGGTGGTGGCGGCGGTGGTGGTGGCGGCGGTGGCGGCAGCTGCACCTACACCCTCAACCCGACCTCGGCCCAGGTGCCCGCGGCGGCCGGCTCGGGTCAGTTCAGCGTGCTGACGTCGCCCGGCTGCCCGTGGACGGCGCAGTCGCTCGAGGGCTGGATCACCATCACCTCGGGGGCGAGCGGGAGCGGGCCAGGGACGGTGCGCTACAGCTACACCGTGAACGCGACCCCGGACCCGAGGGTCGGCGAGATCCAGATCGGCCGGCCGCATCTTCACCCTCACCCAGCTCGCTCTCGTGCCAACCGACTTCGCGGTCTCGGACAGCGACGCCGGAGATCGGGGAGGAGGTGGTGTTCACGGTCGATGCGGCCTTGGTGCCGGTGAGCTGGGACTTCGGCAGTCCGGACTGCGGCTGGAACGGGCCGACCATCAGCTGCACCTCGAACCCTGCGGCGTGCCGCAACATCTCGTGGTACTTCCCGCAGTCCGGACTGTTCGACGTGACGCTCACGACAACGACTGGAACGCGCACTCGCGAGCTGTGGGTGCGCAATGTCGGGGTGTGCGACACCTGCTACGCGACGGGCGCGCCGGACCCGGCGTTCACGATGACGCCGAACCCGGTCCAGGCCGGGACCGAGGTCGAGCTTCTTCCACAGCGAGGAGCCGGTCGTCGAGGTCTGCGAGTTCGTGATCGACCCGGAAACCGCGTCGTACCCGGCCACGGGCGGCGCGGGCACGGTGCTGGTCACGACCGCCGACGAGTGTCAGTGGCTCGCGAGCACCGACCGTGACTGGATCGACATCACCTCCGACTTGCTCGGCAGCGGCTCGACCATCGTCAGCTACGCGTTGGCTGTGAACACCACTGCGGAGCCCAGGGTCGGCCACCTCTACATCGGCGGCCGCATGGTGACGATCAACCAGGAGGCCGGCGGCGGCATGGCAGGCGGCGGCGGAGGGGACCCGAAGATCCTGCTGCCGATCGGCCTCACCGTGAGCAACCCGAACCCCCAGATCGGCGAGGCTCGTGACCTTCGAGATCACGGGCTACGGCGGCGACGTCGAGGCCCACTGGGACTTCGGCGGCGCGGGCTGCGCCCCGTACGTCCAGACCGAGATCTGCGAGCCGATCTACACCAGCTGCCTGGACAGCACCTACAAGTACGCCTCGGCCGGCGCCAAGACGGTGACGGTCACGGCCTACCAGCCCGGCACCACGACCGTGATCGGTACGGCGCTCGTCAACCTGACGGTGCAGACGAGCGGCACCTGCGGCGGCTGCACCTACACGCTGTCGCCGACCTCGCGCGACTTCCCGGCGGCCGGCGGCACCGGCACCGTCAACGTGGCCACCAACGCCGGGTGCGGCTGGACGGCCGATCCCTCGCACAGCTGGATCACGATCAGCTCCGGCGGCAGCGGCACCGGCAACGGGACCGTCAACTACAGCGTCGACCGCCAACTCGGGCGTGGCGCGTCAGGGCAACATCGACGTCGAGAACCGGCTCCACACCGTCACCCAAGCCGCGGCCGGCGGCGGTGGCGGCGGCGGTGGCGGCGGCGGCACCAACACCGAGGCGACCGAGTGGTCGTGGACGGTGACGGCTCGACGGGCAACCGGTGCTGACCAGCAGCGAGCCCAACTTCACCCATCGCTTCACCACGGCCGGCCTCTACACCGTGGAGCTCGAGGCCGGCAACTGCTTCGACTCGGCCACCTCGACGCAGATGCTCGAGGTGCTGCCTCCACCGCCACCGGAGGACTTCCTGGTGCCGGCGGCGGCGCACGCGCCGGGTCTCAACGAGACGGTGTGGCGGACCGACCTCCGGATCTTCAACCCCTGCCTCGACACGGTGGACGTCACGATCGAGTACCTGCCGGAGGCGACCAACAACTCGAACACGGTCATCCACGGCCTCGAGTTCCTGCTCGAGCCCGACTCGACCCAGATCTTCGACGACATCGTCCAGCAGATCCCTGGGATCCAGGGCGACGACAACAAGGGCTCCCTGCGCTTCACCTTCGACGGCGGCAACGGCTGCACGCCGCTGATCGTGTCGCGCACCTACAACGACACGCCGGAAGGCACCTTCGGGCAGTATGTGCCGGCGGTGCCGGTGGTGCCGCTCGACCAGGGACGGGTGTTCCTGACCGGGATGGTCGACAACTTCTACTACCGCACCAATGTCGGCCTGGCCAACTTCGGCCCCGACAACGTCGGCAACATCGGGGTCACCGTCTACGACGAGTTCGGCAGCTCAGCTCGGCGACACCATCACGACCTGGGTGCCGGGCTACTCGACCCGGCAGATCGTGGAGGTCATCGAGGCGGCGGGCATCCTGACCGACGTCAACATCTTCTCGATCGCGATCGACACCAACGGCGCCGACCTGACGATGTATGCGTCGGTGGTCGACAACCTCACCGGCGACCCGGTCTACGTCGCCCCAGCGGGAACCGAGGAGGTGACGGTCTGGATTCCGGGCATCGCCCACCTGCCGGGCGCCAACGAGTCGCTGTGGCGGTCCGACATCACCTTCCTCAACGACACCGACGGCGCCATCTCGGCCAGGGTCGACTACGTGCCCGAGGTCAGCCTCGGTTACTCGCCGTTCATGATCATGAACATCGAGCCGGGCAACGCGCTCTACTACGTGGACATCCTCGGCGTCTCGATGCTGCCGCCGGACACCGACTCCAAGGGCTACTTCGTGGTGACCAGCCGGGGCGACTACGGGGTGCCGCACATGGTGGCGCGCACCTACAACCTGGCGCCGGACGGCGGCACCTTCGGCCAGAACCTCAAGGTCTTCGGTGAGACCGACCTGATCCACGAGGGCGAGTCCGGGTACATTCCCGGCGTCGGCAACTCGCCGTCGGATGATGCGGGCTTCCGGACCAACGTCGGCGTCCTCAACACCGACGCCGCCGGCGGAGCGACGATCGCGTTGACGCTTTACGACCCCGCGGGAGAGGTCATCGCCTTCCTGCCCGAGTACTGGATTCCGCCCTCGAAGTTCGTGCAGTACAACATCTTCGAGGCTCTCGGAATCGGCGACATGGAGGTCCACGCGTCGATCGAGCTGCACGTCGTGTCGGGCGGGCCCGTGGCCGTCTACGCGTCGGAGATCGACAACCGGACGCAGGACCCGATCCTGGTGCCGGCGGTGGTGGCGGCGTCCCCGGGCCAGTAGCGACTCCTCCGTTGCGAATACGAGGGGCGGTTTCGGCCGCCCCTTTTCTTTCAGCGCTGCTGATCATCGGAGGGATGCGGGAAGCCCGCCTGTGGCCGTTCCCCGTTGATTGGTTCACAATTCAAGCAGGATGGCCCGCGCAGCCTTCGTACCTCGTGTCCTCCCTCCGATGCTCGTTCTCATCCTGATCGGCGGCGCGGCGCTTCGCCTGTACGGGCTCAACTTCCAGAGTCTCTGGCTGGATGAGCTCTTCTCGATGGTCCACAGTGGGTCTGATGTCTCCCTGAAGGACATGTATCGAGTCTGATGTGAGCGACGTCCATCCCCTCGGATACCCGCTGCTGCTTCACTACTGGCTTGTACTGTTTGGCGACACGGATGTCGCAGGGCGGTCGCTCTCGGCCGTGCTCGGCATAGCCGGCATCGCCGCAATGTACCTGGCGGGGCGCCGAGTGGGCGGTCGCGACGTTGGCCTCTGCGCGGCGTTGCTCACGGCCCTCAATGCGTATCACATCGCCTATTCGCAGGAGACGAGATCATACGCCCTGATCTTCATGATTGCCGCGCTTTCGTACAGCGCGTTGGTTGTGATGCTGCAACGTCCAGGTTGGGGCACGGCGCTGTCCTACGGCCTGACAACGTCCCTCGCGGCCCACGTTCACTACTACGCGCTCGTCATGTTCGTTGGTCAGGCGTTCGCTGCCGCGGCCGCCCTCGCGCTACGCCGCGATCGCTGGCGCGACTGGCGGTGGAGCCTGCTCGGTACTGCAATCGTCGCCCTGTCCGTTTTGCCCTGGATAGGTCCTCTCCGGCGAGTCGCAGCGATGGACGAATACTGGCCGGAGCCGCCCGATGCGTTGTTCCTCATCGACTACTTCCAGGCATACTTCGGCGGCGACCCGATCCTCAGCATCGTCTGCGGAGCCCTGCTTGCGGCCCTTCCCTTCATCGTGCTGCGACGACCGGGAAAGGACGAAGAACGGGGCCGGCTGACGATGGTCATGGTGACATCGGTGCTCGGGGCCTCGGCCTGCGTTTCCCTCGCCTTGGCCTACGCGCGATCGGTGCTGGTCGTGCCGATGCTGATCCCGAGGTTCACGATCGTTTTCCTGCCGGCGATTCTCATCCTGATTGCCATCGCCATCGTTCACCTGCGCCCTCGGGCTCTTCGCGCGCTCGTCCTGGCAACGGTGGCCGTCCTGTCGATCGCTCACCTGGTTCGCAGCGGGTATTACACGGTGCCCCGCAAGGAGCAGTGGCGCGAGGCCACTGACTGCTTGCTGTCGGATCCGCGCTTCAACAGCCGAGCGGACGCCTGCATGTCGGTCGCAGCAGCGGGCTTTCAGCACTACGTCGACCAGCGTCTGCCGGAGTTCCGGATCGCACAGGCGTCCGTGGCGGCGCTCCGCGATGTGGTCGATGACGACCCGGCGCCACCGGCGATTTGGCTTCTCAACGCCAGGAACCTCGATCCCGGCGAGGAGTTCAGGCGCCTGCTGCACGATCACTACGCGTGTACGGACCAGATCAAGTTCCTCAAGACGTCGGTCGAGCGGTGGGAGCGTCGCGCGCACGCAGAGTCCGCGCCGCGTCACGAGGGGACGGATTGAGTCGTGGCCGTACCTGGTGCGGCGTCAGCCCGGGAGTGATGGCCCGCCAGCCGACCCTGCAGCGTCTAACGCACGCTCACGTGATCACCGGCAGCGGGCCGCAGCCGTTGAACGCCGGGGCGGCGGGGCCCCTCACTCGATGTAGCCGAGGGCGCGGAGCCGCTCCAGAGTCTGTCGCTGGCCGCCGACGACCAGGGAGCGCTCCGGGTTCCACCACACGTGGACTCCCCCTGCCGGCTCGGACGCCGGCGGCTCGAACATCTCAGGGGACCGGCGCTCCGTGAGCGCTTCGATCCACTCCGGCTTCGGCGTCACACGCAGTGCTGCGGCGCAGACCGGGTAGCCCTCGGAGCAGCTGACCCGGACGGATTCGTTTGAACGTTCGATGACCATTGGGCCGACACCCCACGCCTGGACGACATCGAGCGATCCACGCACTTGCAGCACCGCGTCCACCGGCCCCCGCTGCCCCCATGCCATGACCTGTATTCCCGGCACGAAGCTCCCGGCAGTCTCGACAAATCCGCGCCCAACCGCCGGCAGCAGCTCCGCTGGGACCATGCCTGGTTCGTTCTCTCCGGGATCATCGGCCAGGTCGAAATGGAATCCACCGGAGGGCAGTGGTTGACCCTCCAGTAGTGCCGAGCCGGCTCTCGCACCGAGGTTCGGCTGGGCCGCCATTCGGAGTACAACCTTGTGGCGCCCCTCCCGCCAGGCCCAACGCAGCGGGCCCCCGCCGAAGGTCGTGCTGATCACGGGCGCCACCGACGCGCCGGCGCGCAGCGGGCGCCCGACCATCTCCGCCAGCGGGGCAACGCCGACAAGCTCGAGCAGCGTCGGTGCAAGGTCCAAGAGCTGAGTCGGGTCGCGCACCTCACCGGTGGGCACGCCGGGGCCGCGGATCAGGAGCGGCACCCGCAGGGCCTCCTGGTAGAGGTTCAAACCGTGTCCCCACGCTCCGTGCTCGCCCAACGCCTCTCCGTGGTCCGAGGTGAAGGCGACAACCGCTCGCGCGGGCAACTCTGCGAGGAAAGGAGCGAGCGCTTGGTCGACGTGCTCCACCTCGCCGGCGTACAGCCGCTGGAGCAGCGCTCGCTCCTCTGCCGTCGCCTCGCGCTGTCGCATGGCCAGCGGTGCGAGGCCGGGCGAGACGATGGTCGGGTCATCGTGGCTCCGGTAGGGATGGTGGGGGTCCATCACGTGGAGGTAGAGGAATGCATCCTCGCCGCGGTGCGCCGCGAGCCAGCTCCGAGCATGTCCCACCACCCAGCTCGCGTCGGGAGCCTCCTGATTTCCGTGGCCGTCCGGTACAAGGTAGGTCGAGAAGCCGCCCGCGAAGCCATTGAGAACATGAACCGTGTAGTTCGCCACGACCCCGGCTCCGATGAACCCGGCGTCGTCAAGCGCGCTCGCCCAGCTCCCAACGCCCTCAGGAATGGCGATCAGGTCTCCCTCGGGCAGGGTGAGGTCGAGAACCTGGCGTGACGTGAACAGCGAGGCCACCGACGGCAACGTCCACGAGCAGTTGGCCATCGTCTCCCGCCACCTGCGGCCCGCAGCGAACGCCGACACGACTCCAGGCATCCTCTGCGGATCGACGTGATCGTCGCGGAGGGTGTCGACCACGACGAGCACCAACAGACGCGGAGCGTCGAGGGGCACGCCGATGCGAGGCGAGCCCATGACCGCGGACCGGGGAATCGAAACGGAGTACTGCCCCTCGTCGATCGGAGCATCGATGAACCGCCGCTCGCCCGGGGCCACACTGAACGTCATCGTCGTTCGACCGGCGATCTGAACGTCAGCCGGGTCAGGCCCGAGGCCGAGGAGCTCGGATCGGAGCCGCCCGCCACGCGCCGCCACGTCCAGCCGGAGGTCAGCTCCCGACACTCCGCGCACCCACTCGGTGCCGTGGCCGTGCCATGTCCAACGGTCGGTCCAGAGCCGCTGCCAACCGCCTTTCGCACCGCCGCATGCGAGCGTCGACGCCAGGACCAGGCCGAGGAGAACTGGACTCGTCGAAGGTCGTCTCACGGTGACCGCATGATACCAGCGGCCACTGATTGGTCATCTCCCGGCGACGGACCGGGGAGTCGTCGAGCACTGCGTGCAGCAGCTGGGCCTGTGGAACCGCAGCCCACAAGATCCGTTCAGCTGCGTCGCAGTCCGGCGGGGCCCGACGAGCGACCCCCGACAGGAGGGCCCGCAGGTTGCCAAGAGGAAACCGTGTCAGATCAGTCGATCAGTCCTTGCGGTCCTCGAGGGCCTGGAGCTCCACCGGGTGGAGGAAGAGCTTCGGGTCGAAGGGCCCGCGTACCGTGGCCTGCATCTTGGTGACCCGGACGTGGCCGGTGGGCGAGCCGTTGGGGTCGATGCCGTCGAGCAGCACCTGGACCGGCAGCTGCGCGCCGGACCCGATGGGGGCCTGCTTGAGAACCCGGTAGCGAATCCCCTCGCTGCGGACGTCGCGGACCCCCGGCGGCGGCAGGAACTCGGCCGCCAGCAGCGCGCCGGTGTCCTTGTGAAGGTGGAGGTACCAGGTGGTGGCCATGCTCGGAGCGATGAAGAAGCCCTCCGGGAAGGTGACCGCCACCCGCCATGCCGGCTGACCTTCGAAGCTGGTCTCGTTGACGGCGCCGAGCCGGACGCCGTCCATGGTCGCGGTGAAGGGCAGCAGCAGCGGGAACAGGCGCTGATTGAGGGTCCCCGTGGCCATCCGCGAGCCCTGCGGCCGATCGTCCGGCACGCCGGCGCGAGTCGACCACCCGTCAGTGCCGTGGCGCGCGACCACGACCTCGCCGGGCAGCTCGAGCCGCAGATTGGTGAGCGTGCTGGCATCCACGTAGGCGGTGGCCCGCCGGTTGCGCTGGGTGCCGTCGGCGGCGGTCTCCTCCTCGGTGAGGACGATCTCGATCACGCCGAGGTCACGAAAGGACTGCAGCCCTCCGGCGGCCTTCAGCATGCCGTCGAGAAGCGCCGCGGCCTCCGGCGGTGCGGCCGGCGAGGCTGTGGGCACCAGCAGTGCGGCGAGGACGATCAGAACAGCGCGAGCACTCATGTGGAAACTCCAAGACCAGCGCCAGAATGGCGCCGATAGGCGGTCGACGCGGATTATAAAGCAACCGTCGTGCCAGCAGCGATCGAGGAGATGGACCTGCTCCGGTTGGAGGATGGCGTCACGAGCGCGCAGCCGGGCGCGGATCCGGCTTCGCCGGTGGCACGCCGTGACGAGAGCGGAAGCGGAGACGGCGGCGCGACGCCAGGTCCCTGGAATCCGTAGTCAACAGGGGCGCGGTGTGATTTCCGCCGGGATTCCGGACGCGGAAGCGGGCGCGGAAGCGGAAGTGGGCCGGGCACCCTGGCCCCTGGGCGAGAGGGGGTGGTACCGTACTGATCGCAATGACTTCGGAACTCCGCCGGGGCGCCGTGACCGCGGCCGACGTCCACAAGTGGTACCGCGTGTACGCGTCGCCCACCGAGCGCGTCAAACGGGTGCTCGGGAGGCCGAGCCGGCATCTCGAGTTCCAGGCGCTCGACGGCGTCTCCTTCGCGGTGGAGCCGGGGACCGCGCTGGGCATCGTCGGCGAGAACGGCGCCGGCAAGAGCACGCTGCTCAAGCTGATCGCCGGCACCACGCTGCCGACCGCCGGCCGCGTCGAGGTGGGAGGGGTGGTGGCGGCGATCCTCGAGCTCGGCGCCGCCTTCCACTCGGAGTTCTCGGGGCGCGACAACGCGATCCTCTACGGCGCGCTGCTCGGCCTCGACCGCCAGGAAATGGAGCGACGGCTGCCGTCGATCTTCGACTTCGCGGAGCTCGGCGAGTTCATCAACCACCCGATCCGGAGCTACTCCACCGGCATGGTGATGCGGCTGGCCTTCGCCGTCGCGACCGGGGTCGACGCCGACGTGCTGGTGGTGGACGAGGCGCTCGCCGTCGGCGACGGCTACTTCCAGAAGAAGTGCGTCGACCGCATTCGCGAGATCCACGGCCGGGGCACCACCATCCTGTTCTGCTCGCACTCGATGTACTACGTGACGATGTTCTGCGAGCGCGCGCTGTGGTTGGCGGGCGGCCGACTGCAGCGGATCGGTCCGGCCAAGGAGGTGGTCGAGGCCTACGAAGAGCACCTGCTTCTTCGCGACAAGCGGAGGCTGGACCGCGGCGCTGCCGCGCCCGCGCAGGCCGCACCGGTCGCCAAGGTCGGTCGGGTGGCCGCGGTCCGGCTCGCCGGCCGCGACGGCGAGACCCCGCTCGAGCTCGCGCCGGGCGGGATGCTCGATCTCGAGATCGAGGTCGAAAGCTCGCGGCGCGAGGAGCGCTTCCATGTCGCCGCGGCGCTCGACACCCTGGACGGCCGCTGCGTGCTCGGGGTGTCGACGGCGTGGGACGGCCAGCCGCCGCTCGAAGGGCGGGATCGCTACCGGATCGCGCTGACCGTCCCCGCGCTGCCGGTGGCCTCCGGCACCTTCCACCTCTCGGTCTTTCTGCTCGACGAGAGCGGCCTGGCCGTGCACGACCAGATGGTCGCTACCAACGCGGTGCGGGTGACGGCGCCGTCGTGGACGCCGTCGCTGATCGAGGTGGCGCATCACTGGGAGCGGCGGTGAGCACGCCGCGGCGGCTCACGGTCAACTACCTCCTCGAGGACACGGCGCTGTTCGGAGGGGTCAAGATCCCGCTCCACCACGCCAACCTGCTGCACCGGCGCGGCCACCGGGTGCGGGTGCTCAGCCGGGGATGCCGGCCCGACTGGTACCCCCTCGTGGCGCCGTTCGCGACGGTGCCGGACTTCGGCGCCGACTCGGTCGCGAGAGGCCGACGTCCACGTCGCCACCTTCTGGACCACCATCGCGCCGGCGGCGGCGCTGCCGCATGGCCGGGCCGTGCACTACTGCCAGGGCTTCGAGGCCTCGTACACGCACAACCTCGATGAGCACCCAGCGATCCTCGAGGCGCTACGCGCGGCCGCTGCCGGCCTTCGCCCTGGCGCCCCACCTTGCCGAGCTCGTGCGGAGCCGCTTCGGCCGGCCGGCACGGGTGGTGCCGCCGGCCCTCGAGCGGATGTGGCGGCCGCGCTGGCGCTGGCGGCCGGCGAGGCGGCCGCGCGTGGTCGTGGTCGCACCCCTTCGAGGTCGACTGGAAAGGGGTGCGCGACCGCCCTCGAGGCGGTGCGCCGGCTGCGCGCCGGCGGGGCCACGCTCACGCCTGGTGCGGGTGTCGCAGTGGCCGCTGTCAGCGACGCCGAGCGCGCGCTCGTCGAGCCGGACGAGTTCCACTGCCGGACCTCGACCCGCCGGCGGTGGCGCGGCTGATCGCAGGCTGCGACCTGCTGCTCGCTCCGTCGTGGGAGCAGGAGGGCTTCGGCCTGCCGGTGCTCGAGGCAATGGCCTGCGGGGTGCCGGTGGTGGCGTCGAGCATCCAGGCTTTCGCGGGCTTCGCCACCGGGGCCGCCGAGCTGGTGCCGGCCGGCGACCCGGACGCCTTCGCAGACGCGGCCGCGAGCGATCCTCGGCGAGCCGTCGCGGTGGCGGCGAGATGCGGCGCGCCGGGCTCGCAGCTGCGGCGGCCTTCAGCGAGCGCCGGGTCGCGGACACGGTCGAGGAGGCGCTGCGCTGGGTGGCAAGCGACGCTTGGAGGACCGGCCGATGACGGTGTCGCTGGTGGTGGTCTGCCACCGCTCCTCCAGCGTGCTGGCCGACTGCATCTCGAGCTTCCGTCGCGAGGCGCAGGCCGCCTCGGTGGCGGGCGAGGTCGTGGTGGTCGAGCAGTCCGAGGATCCGGCCGAGGTGGAGCGGGTCGCCGGCCTCGGGGCCGACTCGGCTGGAGCCGCGGCCCAACCGAGGGTACGCGGCCGGGCTCAACGCCGGGATCGCTGCCGCCGGCGGCGAGATCCTGCTGCTGGCCAACCCGGACATCGTGCTCCAGGAGGGAAGCCTGCGCCGGCTGCTCGCGGCGATCGCCGAGGGCTACGACGTCGTCGGGCCCCAGCTGGTCTGGGACGACGGAGGCGAAATCCTGTCTGCCCCCGGCCGAGGACCCGCGATCGGACCGCAGAGCTGTGGCGAACCGTGCGGTCGCGACGCCAGTGGGCCTGGGACGCCGGGCTTCGACCGTGTGCTCGAGAGCTGGTGGCGGGTGTGGACCGCGACGCGGCCGGTCGAGGTCGCGTGCGCTGCGCGGTCCGCTGCTCGCGGCGAGCCGGTCGGCGGTGGAGCGGCTCGGGCCGCTCGACGAGGGCTACTTCCTGTACTACGAGGAGACCGAGTGGCTGCTGCGGGCGCGCCGTCGCGGCGCCCACTTCGCCGTGGCGGCGGGCGCACGGGTCGTGCACCGGTGCGGGACATCGACCACGGCTCACACCGAAGGCCGGGAGGCGCATCGAGGCGGCGTCGCGGCAGCGCTTCTTCGACCGCAACTACGGCGCGGCGTCGCGCTGGCTGCTGCGGCGCTGCGCGGCCGGCGAGGCGAGCACCGGGATCGTGGCCGAGCCGGTGGCGGGCCCGCGGGCGGTCCCCGAGCGCCGTGCGGAGCTGTGGTTGATCTCCACCTTCCGGCACCTGATGCCGGCGGTCGGGGTGGTCGGCCGGCCGACCCTGCCAGGGTCGCTCGAGCGAGTCATCAGCGGGGGGCCATGGTACGCGGCCGCCGCCGCCAGGGACGGCGGCCGCTGGCGCCTGACCGGGTGCTGGAGCTGGGGGAGGCCGTGAGCGCGCCCGAGTACTCGATCCGCGTCTTCTCGCCCGGTGACGAGGAGGCCGTCAACCGGGGCTTCAACGAGGTCTTCCATCTCGACCGCCCGCTCGACGAGTGGGCCTGGAAGTTCCCAGCCGATCCCGACGGCCGGCTGATCATGATCGCCGAGCACGGGGGCGAGGTGCTCGCCCACTACGCCGGCCTGCCGGTGCGCTTCCAGATCGAGGGCCGGATGTGGAATGCCGCCCAGATCGTCGATGTGTACTCGGCACGCACGGCGCGCGCCAGCTTTACCCGGCGGGGGGTGTGGGTGCAGACGGTCGAGAGCTTCTTCGACGTCTTCGGCGCGCTCAGGACGCTCGCCGCTGCTGTTCGGCTTCCCGAGCCCGCGGCCGCTGCGGCTCGGCGTGCTGCAGCTCGGTTACGACGCGATGGAGCCGCAGCCGATCCGCTACCTGCGTGCGGCGCTCCGCCGGCGCCGTCCGCGGGGCTGCACCGCCGCCTCTACCGGGCCGAGCTGGCCCGCGACTGGGAGCCCCGGCTCGACGAGCTCTGGCAGTGTGTGAGCGACCAGTACCCGGTGGCGGTGGTGCGGGACGCCCGCCATGCGCTGCGCCGCCTCGCGGGCCGGCCCGGCGTGCGCTACCACCGCTTCCTCCTGTTCCCCCGCTTCTCGTTCCACCCGGTGGGCTTCGTGGCGTTCCGCACCGACGGCGGCCGGGTGCGCTGGGTGGACCTGGTGTGGAACCACCGGCACCCGGGCGCCCTCGACCTGGCCGGCCACCTGTCGGCCGGCCTCGCGGCCCAGACCGGCGCCGAGCTCGAGGAGCTGTGGCTCAACGGCGACGCCGGAGGGCCGGGCCCGGCTCGAGCGCCGAGGCTTTGCGGAGACGCCCGAGCCCGGCAACTGGTGATGGTGGCGCGCGCCTTCGACCCGGAGGTCGATCTGAAGGCGATGGCGGCGCGCGTCTACGTCACGATGGGCGACGCGGATCTGGTGTGACGAGGGGGATAGCGTGATCGCGGTCTGGCTGTGGACGGTGGCGCCGCTCGCCGCACTCCACCTCTGGATGCTGCGGCGGTCGCGGGCGCTGCTGCGGCTGCAGCTGGTCCTCGATCTGCTCCTCGCCGCGGCCGTCGGCCCGGCGATCGTCACCGGGGCCGACCTGGCCCCGATCCGCTGTCTCGGCGGGACACCACCGTTCACCGAGTGGCAGTGGAACGACGCCACCGCGGACCAGCCGACCCAGTCGGACCTCGTGCGGCAGATCCATCCCTGGATGGAGGAGACGCGCCGGGCTCTGCTGGACGCCCGCCTGCCGCTGGTCAGCGAGCGGATCGGCGGCGGCCTGCCGCTGCTCGCGAACGGCCAGACCGGGGCGTGGGCGCCGCTCAACCTGCCGGTGTGGGCGCTGGGCGTCGAGCGCGGCACCACGGTGATGGCGCTCTGGAAGCTCGAGCTCGCGGGCCTCGGCGCGTTTCTCTTTCTGCGCCGGCGCTGGCGCCTGCGCTGGCCGTCCGCCGCAGCAGGCGCGACGGCCTTCGCCGGCTCCGCCTACCTGATGGCGTGGCTGCTGGTGCCGATGGGCTGGGTGATCGCCCTGTCGCCGTGGGCGTGGTGGGCCGCCGGCTGGCTGCTCGGCGGGAGGGTGCGTGCGACACGGGTCGCCGGCGTGGGCGTGCTCGCCGGCTGGCTCCTCGGCAGCGGCCTCAACCCGGAGACCGCGGCGATCGTGGTCGGGTCCGCCGGCCTCGCTGGCCTCATTCTCCACCCCAGCCGGTGGCGGCGGCTGCTCGCCGCCGTGGCGATTGCCACCGTCGTGGCCGCGGTCCTGGCGTGGCCGA
The DNA here is from genome assembly GCA_963754985.1 of uncultured Holophagae bacterium. Classification (GTDB taxonomy): domain Bacteria; phylum Acidobacteriota; class Thermoanaerobaculia; order Thermoanaerobaculales; family Sulfomarinibacteraceae; genus FEB-10. The sequence goes on from CAVWIJ010000012.1 coordinate 529,676, forward strand.
CCCTCGGCCTCGCGGCGTCGTCGTCGCGCGCGGCCGTGGTGCGATCCGAGCGTCCCAACCTCGCCCGGCCGGCACCGTCGATCCGGCTCCAGGCGGCGCAGCAGCTCCTGGCGCCGCTGGCCCTCGGCCACCCCGGGCGCGGCGACTGGCGGGGGGCCTACCCCTACGCCGTCGCTGCGGTTGGCGTCGGTGGGCTGGCGCTTGGCGTTGTGGCGGCCGGACGCGTCCGGCGGCGCCACCGGCGCCTGCTCTGGGCCGCGCTGGCGTCGCTCGCGGTGGCGGCGGTGCTCGGCTACCGGCTGCCACCTCTCGACGTGCTGCTGGTGGGGGTGCCGCCGCTCGACCACATGACCCTGCCGCGCTTCGTGGTGCTGGTGCCGTGGGCGCTCGCCGTGTGGACGGGGCTGGCGGCCGATGGAGCCCTGCACGGGCGGCGGCGGATCGGGTGGCGCGTGGCTCTCGTGACCGCGCTGCTGGTGGTGGCGGGCGCGGCTGCGTCCCGCGGGCTGGCCGCGGTCGATCTCGTGCTGGTAGGCCTGACCGTCGCTGCTGCGCTGCTGGCGACGCCGCTGCTGCTGCGGCCGCGCCTCCTGGCGCCGGCGCTGGCGGTCGAGCTCGGACTGTATGCCCTCGGCATCAACCCGACCGCTGCGGTCGAGGACCGGCTGCCGGCGCCGCCGCTCGTCGAGCGGCTGCGCGAGCTCCAGGCCGAGCACGGCGGCCGGGTGATCGGCCTCGATGGCGCGCTGCCGCCGAACCTCGCCGGCCCGCTACGGCATCCCCGACCTGCGCGCCTACGACCCGCTGCGGCCACGGCCCTTCGTCGATCTGATGGCCGCACTCGGCGACCGCAACCCGATGCTCGGAGGCCCGCTGCGAGTGGCGCCGCCGCGGCTGTGCGGGGCCTGGTCGGTGCGCTTCCTGATCAGCCCACCCGGCGCCAGGCCGGCGGGCTGGGAGCCGGTCTGGTCGGACGGCAGCGGCTCGATCTGGTCGAACCCGCACTGGCTGCCCGAGCTCCGGGTCGTGGGCCGCGCGCACCCCCTGGGAGAGGCGGACGGCTGGCGGCTGCTCGCCCGCGAGCAGCTCGATCTCGCGCGGGAGGCCGTGGTCCCGGAAGGCACGGCGGCGGTGGCTGCGACGCAGGCCGAGCTCGTCGAGTCCACCTCGAGTGGCACGCGGCTGCTCGCGACGGTGCGCTGCGACGGACCCTGCCTGGTGGTGGCGGCGAGGCCGTGGGCGCCGGGGTGGCGGGCTGTGGTCGACGGGAAGCGGGCGCCGCTCGTGCGCGCCAACCTCGCCGGCCTCGGCGCCGTGTCGCCGCCCGGCGAGCACACCGTCGAGCTGCGCTACAACCCGTGGCGCTGGTGGCCGGGTGGAGGTTGAGCTTCGGGGTCCTTCGGTCGCGCCGTTGAACCCCTGCCCGTCTCCGTATCCGTGCCCGCATCCGCGCCGGGGAGCCTGCCCTGAGCGAGCGGCGCCCATTCGACTCGGAGCTGGCGGGCTCCTCTCAGGGCAGGCTCGAGCGCCGGAAGTCGAAGGGTCCCCATGGTCGCACGTGGGACTTACCGATCGCGAAATGGCTGTTGCTTGACGAGACCCTTCGACTCGCCGCCCTCGCGTGCGGCTCGCTCAGGGTGACAAACGAGGACGGCTCGGAAGCGGGCGCGGAAGCGGAAGAGGAAGCGGGCGGGAGGGGCCTATGCCCCCCCCGCTCCTGCGGACCCCGGCCATCGTCCACCCCTCGAGGGAGCCGAGGAAGCGCTCCTCCTCTTCCTTCCAGCGCCGCCACTCCCAGCCCATCTCCGAGCGCAGGATCGGCCGCAGGGGCCGCAGCAGCGCGACCGCCTGCTCGGGATCCCACATCCCCACCCGCACCCGGCGCAGCAGCAGGTCCTCGAGGTGGAGGACGGCGCCCCAGCGCAGGTGGGCCCGCACCTCGGCCGGGCAGAGGTCGCTGTCCGGCGCGACCGGCCGCAGCTCGGCGTGCCGGCGGGCGGCGGCTGCTGCGGTCCAGGCCAGGGCGCCGAGCCGCCGGGCCATGCCACGAGCCACGGTCGTGTCGATCTCGAAGACTCGCGCCAGCCGCTCGGCGAGGTCGGCCGGCGCGAGGCCTGCGAGCGGCGTGCCCTTGGTGGCGCAGGGAGCGGCGTGGAGGGCCCGCTCCTCGGGCAGCAGCCGGAGGACGGCGTCCACCGCCTCCTCGGCCGTGCTGCGCCAGGTGGTGAGCTTGCCGCCGGCCACCGAGAGCGCGCCGTCCTCGTCCCAGATGGCCTCCTCGCGGGTCGCCTCCGAGGGATCGTCGGCGTGGGTGTCGAGGATCGGTCGCAGGCCGGCGAAGGTGCCGCGCACGTCAGCCAGGGTCAGGTGCCGGTCCGGAAACGCGGCGGCCGCGGCGCGCAGCAGGTAGTCAACCTCGGCCGCCGTTGGTCGCGGGTCGTCCAGCGCGCCGTCGTGGTAGTGGTCGGTGGTGCCGACGAGCACGCCCTCGGGGTGGGGGATCAGGAACACCGGCCGGCCATCGTCGGGCGCGAGCAGGGTCACGGCGACCTCGATCGGGAGCCGCGAGCGGGCGATGATGAGGTGGATGCCGCGCGATGGCCGGACCCGGCTGCCGGCGAGGCCGAGCCGGCTGCGGAGGACGTCGGTCCAGGCGCCGGTCGCGTTGACCACCACCTTCGCCCGGACCCGGTGGGTGCGGCCGTCGGCGAGGTCGTGCAGCAGCACCCCGGCGATCGGCGCCGGCGGGCGCCCGCTGGGCGGCGGTGACCTCGCAGCGTGTCAGCAGGTGGGCGCCGTAGTGGTGGGCGGTCGCGGCCACCGCCAGGGTGAGCCGCGCGTCGTCGGCCATCGCGTCACTGTAGGCCAGGCCGCGGTCGAGCTCGCTGACGTCGAGCCCGGGCGCGAGGGCGGCGAGCTCGTCGGCCTCGAGCTGGGCGTGGCGCTCGGGGCGGCCGGTGAGGCGGTCGTACATCCAGAGCCCGAAGTCGATCTGCCAACCGGGCGTGCGGTCCCCGCGGTAGGCCGGGTAGAGGAAGCGGATGGGGTACACCAGATGGGGGCTGAGGCTGAGCATCCGGTCGCGCTCGCGGCACGCGAGGCGAGTGATCCGGAACTGCATCTGCTTGAGGTAGCGCAGCCCGCCGTGGATCAGCTTGGACGAGCGCGAGGAGGTGCCGGCCCCGACGTCGTCGCGCTCGACGAGCAGCGTCGACAGGCCGCGCTGCGCAGCGTCGAGGGCGATGCCGCTGCCGGTGATGCCGGCGCCGACTACCACCAGGTCGAAGGTGTCGTCGAGGGAGGCGAGCGCCATCTGGCGCCACTGCGGGTGGAACACCGTCACACCTCCAGCCGGTCCTCCGGGTCCAAGAGCACGTGCGGGTTGAGGGTGCCGTCGGGATCCACCTCGGCGGCAACGCGGGCGAGCATCCGCCGGCCGAGCTCTCCCACCTCGCGCTCGAACCACGGCGCGTGCCACTGGCCGACGCCGTGGTGGTGGCTGAGCGTGACACCGGCGTCGACCAGGGCCTGGCTCGCGGCCCGCTTGACGGTCGCCCAGCGGGCGATGCTCGCCTCCGGGTCGCCGGCGCAGCGGAAGAAGAAGGTGAAGTACAGTGAGGCGCCGTCGCGGTAGGGGTGCGAGACGTGGCAGAGCACCGCCACCCGCTCGCCGTCGCCGGCCAGCGCCCCGCCGATGGCGGCTCCCACCTGCTCCCGCACGGCCGGGACCGCGGACCAGACCGCGGCGGTCTCCAGCGTGTCGGTTGCCCAGCCGAGGTCGAGCAGGGACTCGCGGAGGTAGGGGTGGCGGTAGCGGTCGCGCAGCCAGTGCCGGCCGGGCCTTGAACCGAGCACGACGCCGCGGTGGGCGCGGACGGTGGCCCGCCCGCAGAGCACGACATCGCGCACGCAGCCGCGCTCGCCGGAGCTGCCGTAGAGCAGGAGGCAGGCGTCCTCGCCCAGGCCGCGCAGAGCCAGGTAGCGCCGCACCAGGCCGGCGCCGGCCGACGCGGCGAGCCCGATCGCCATCGCCATCTGGGTCTCGCTGGCGTCGGACAGCCGGAGCAGCGTCAGCGGCACCCCGCTGACCACCAGCTCGCGCACCACATCGAGCCCCGGCTGGAGGCCGGGCAGCAAGGCGCCCTCGACGATCGTCATCGCGGGCCGGGCGCGGACCCGCAACGTCGCTTCGGTGATGACGCCGAGCCGGCCCTCGCTGCCGAGCACGAGCTGGCGCAGGTCGGGGCCGGCCGCCGAGGCGGGGCGCTCCGGCAGCCGCAGCCGCCCGGCCGGGGCGATCAGCTCGAGCCCGGCCACCATGTCCTCGATGCGGCCGTAGCCCAGCGACTCTTGCCCGGCTGAGCGGGTGGCGACCCAGCCGCCGACGGTCGAGAGCTCCCACGACTGGGGGAAGTGGCCGAGCGTCAGCCGGTGCTCAGCAAGGGCGGACTCCACGGCAGGTCCGGTCGTGCCCGGGCCGAAGGTGGCGAGGCCCGAGACCGGGTCGAGCCGCGTCAGACCGGCCATCCGTTCGAGCTCGAGGATGAGCGTCGGCGACGAGTCGGCGACCACGTTGACGCCGCCGGTGACCGAGGTCCCGCCGCCCCAGGGGATCACTCGCACCCCGGCCCGCCGGCACTCGTCGAGGACGGCGGCGACTTCGCCGGCGTTCGCCGGGCGGCAGACGCCGTCCGGAAGGGCCGGGATGAGGCCGGTGCGCAGGCGGATGACGTCGACCAGGCCCTGGCCGCGGCAGTGGGCGAGCCGGTCGCGGGGATCGACGCTGAGCTCGCAGGGCAGCTGCGGCAGTGGGCGGGCCGGCAGAGACGGCGGCTGACCCGGGCCCACGGCGAGCGGCGGTCCAGGCGGCCCGACCCGCCGCTCGAGCCACGCGAGGAGCTGCGGCGACGGCGGGTAGACCTCACCCTCGAACCCCCACCCGCCGAGGCGTCGCGTTCGTTGTCTGCATCAGAGGCGAGAGTATATCTCCGCTTCCCCTTCCGCTTCCGCGCCCGCATCCGCTTCCGAGTCCGCTTCCGGATTGGGGGCAGGGGGGGAGTCCCTCGCGGGGTGCCGCCGCAGCACCGCCCGCGGGGTGGAGTCTGAACCGCCACCGAGCCTTTCCCGATCGATCGCGACGCAGTGGTGAAGGTCAAATCGGGCGCGGAAGCGGGCGCGGAAGCGGAAGGGGGCACGGGCACGGAGACGGGCACGGGCACTGAAGCGGAAGCGGAAGCGGATCAGGCCGAGCGGTCTGACGATCACCCACCGACCAGCGCGTCCACCGCAGCCAGCAGCCGCCGAACGCCCTCGCCGAAGAGCTCCTCCGGCGGCAGCAGGCTGAGCACCAGGTAGCCCTCGCCGGGCATCTCGAACAGGTAGCCCGGATGGACGGCGACGCTCGCGGTCTCGAGCAGGTGCACGGCGAGCCCCTCGTCGTCGAGCAGCGCCGGCACCCGCAGCACGGCGCTCCAGCCGCCGCCTGCCGGCAGCACGGTGACGGCCGGCGTCGTGCCGGCCAGCTCGCGCAACCGAGCCAGGTTGGCGCGGCAGCGGCCGGCGATCGCGCGCTGCACCGGCAGGCCCCGCTCGAGCAGCTGCGCCGCCGCCAGCGCCACCGGCGTGCTGACCGACAGGTAGGCATCGGCCACGTACTCGAGGCGGGCGAGGGCGCCGGGAAGCTCGCCTGCCGGGCCGGAGACGGCGATCCAGCCGAGCTTGAGCTGGGGCAGGCCGACGCTCTTGGAGAGGCCGCCCAGGGAGAAGCTCAGGCAGGCTGAGGTGGCCGCGAAGGAGCAGATCGGAGCCGGGCCCGCCGTCGAGGGGGTAGGGGAGGAAGACCTCGTCGGCGATCAGCGCCCAGCCGCGGGCTCGGCAGAGCTCGCCGAGGCGCGCGGCGTCTTCGGGCAGGATGAAGGACCCGGTCGGGTTGTTGGGGTGGACCACGACCAGCGCCCGGCAGCCCTCCGGCGCGGCGGCGAGCGCGTCGAGGTCCGGCCGCCAGCCGTCGTCGACGTCGAGGGCATAGGGCACCAGCGAGACCGCGTCGAGGCGGGCGAGCTGGTCGAACAGCGGGTAGGAGGGCGCCGGCACCAGCAGCCGGTCCCCGGGGTCGGCGAGCAGGCGCATCAGGAAGCCATAGGCCTCGCTGGTTGAGGCGGTGAGCACGACCCGCTCCGGGTCGAGCTCGACGCCCCAGCCCAGGTACTGCCGGGCGACCGCGGCGCGGGCCTCGAACGGGCCCTTCGGGTCCGGCCGGTAGGCGAGGCCGCGGGGGTCGGCGAGGGCCTCCAGCAGGTCCTCGGGGTAGGGCAGGTGGCAGCGGGTCGGGTTGGACTCGGTGAGGTCGAAGGCCGGCTCGCCGAGGCGCGCCCTGGCGGCCGCGAGCCGGTTCGGCCGCTGGTCCTCCGGGGTGCGCCGCGAGAATCTCGCCATGGCGGACGGCATTGTTTCCTAGCGCTGCCCGGACTGCAAGCAGACTCGACCGACGTGACCGACGACGTTCGATGGACCTTTCTCCCGTGCCCGATTCCGCGCCCGGGGAGCCTGCCCTGAGCGAGCGGCGCGATCAGCGCCGGGAGTCGAAGGGTCCCCATGGTCGCACGTGGGACTTACCGATCGCGAAATGGCTGTTGCTTGAGGAGATCCTTCGACTCGCTGTCCTCGCGGACAGCTCGCTCAGGATGACTCGTGGGGGGAGCGGGGAAGGAAGGTGGACTCGGGCCCGGAAGCGGAAGCGGAAGCGGGAGGGGGCCTTATCACCTCTCACCTATCGCCTATCACTACAATGTCTCCGTGAGCGCTCTCACCGACCACCAGCGCCGGACCCTGGCCGACAGCGGCTGCGAGGTGCGCAGCGACGCCCTGACCCGGACGCTCTACGCGACCGACGCCTCGATCTACCGGATCGAGCCGCGCGCGGTCGCCTTCCCGCGCTCGGCGGCCGAGACCGCGGCGCTCCTGCGCGCGGCGGCCGGCGCCGGGCTGTCCGTCATCCCCCGCGGCGCCGGCACCGGGCTGGCCGGCGGCGCGCTCGGCGACGGCGTGGTCGTCGACCTCGCCCGCCACAGCCGGTGGATCGACGGCCTCGACCTCGAGCGGCGGACCGTCCGCGTCGGCGCCGGGGTCGTGCTCGACCAGCTCAACGCCTTCCTCCGTCCCCACGGGCTGTGGTTCGGGCCGGACGTCGCCACCTCCTCCCGGGCCACCCTGGGCGGGATGATCGCCAGCAACTCCTCCGGCGCCCACGCGCCGGTCTACGGCACCACCGCCGACCACGTCGAGGCCCTGGAGGTGGTGCTGGCGGACGGCACCGTGGCCCTCGTCGGGCGGGACGGCGCCGGGCTCGAGACGCTGCGCGACGAGGTCGACCGGGTCGTGGCGCGAGCATGCGGCCGCGATCGCCGACCGACTGCCGGACCTGCTCGTCAAGCACTGGCCGGGCTACGGTCTCGACGAGGTCCTGCGCCACCCGGGCGATCTCACGCGCCTGCTGTGCGGCAGCGAGGGCACGCTCGCGGCCGTGAGCTCGGCCGTGCTCCGGGTCGTGCCGTTGCCCACGCGCCGCAGCCTCGGGGTCGTCTTCTTCGCCTCGATGGCCGAGGCCATGGCGGCGGCGGTCGAGCTGCTCGAGCTCGAGCCGGCGGCGATCGAGCACATCGACCGACCCGCTCGTCGACCAGACCCGCGGCCAGCGCGAGTTCGCAGGCGGCGCGGGCCCTGCTCGGACTCGACGATGAGCCCTGCGAGTCGATCCTGATCGTCGAGCTCTTCGGCGAGGCGGAGGACCGCCTCGAATCGCTCGTCCGCTCCCGGCTCGGGTCGCGGCGGATGGCGCTGCGCGACCCGGCCGAGCAAGAGTTGGTGTGGGGTGTGCGGCGTGCCGGCCTGTCGCTGCTGAGCTCGATGCCAGGGTCGGCCAAGCCGGCCACCGGCATCGAGGACGTCTGCGTGCGGCCGCGCGACCTGCCGGCGTACGTGGCGGGGCTCCAGGAGATCCTGGCCCGGCTCGGCCTGAGCGCCTCGTTCTACGGCCACGTCGCGTCGGGCGAGCTCCACGTGCGGCCGGTCCTCGACCTGCACCGCGCCGAGGACGTCGCGAGGCTGCGCCGGGTCGCCGACGAGGTCGCGGACCTGTGCCGGCGCTTCGGCGGGTCGTTGGCCGCCGAGCACGGCCTCGGCATCGCACGCACCGAGTACCTCGAGGGCCAGGTCGGACCGGAGCTCGTCGCGGCCACGGCCGCGATCAAGCGGCTGTTCGATCCCGCCGGCGTGCTGAACCCGGGAAAGGTGGTCGACGACGGCCGCTATCGCATCGACCGCGACCTCCGGCTCGGCCCCGGCTCCGAGCTGGTGCTGACCTTCGCCGAGACCCTCGGCTTCGTCGACCGCGACCGCTCCTTCGCCGGCAACCTCGAGCAGTGCAACGGCTGCGGCGGCTGCCGCAAGGACGCGCCCACCATGTGCCCGACCTTCGTCGCCACCGGCGAGGAGATCCAGTCGACGCGCGGCCGGGCCAACACCATCCGGGCGGTGCTCGAGGGGCGGCTGGCCGCCGGCAGGCTGGACTCCGAGGAGCTCAGCGAGGCCCTCGAGAACTGCCTGTCGTGCAAGGCCTGTCGCCGCGAGTGTCCGTCCAACGTCGACCTCGCGCTGCTCAAGGCCGAGCTGCTGCACGCCCGCCACCGGCTTGCCGGCGTGCCCCTGCGCGACCGAGTCATTGCCGCGGCCGACGTCCTCGGCCGCCTCGGCTCGAGCGTGCCGTGGCTCGCCAACGCGGTCGCCGGCTCGGCGCCGGGCCGCCGCCTCATCGCAGCCGCGCTCGGCTTCGACCCCTCCCGCCCGCTGCCCGCCTTCGCCGGGCAGCGCTTCGACCGCTGGTTCGCCGCCCGGCCGCGGCCTTCGCCCGGCAGGAGGGGCCGAGTCGTGCTCTGGGACGACACCTGGGTCCGCTACCACGAGCCCGGGATCGGTCGCGCTGCGGTGGCGGTGCTCGACGCCGCGGGCTACGAGGTGGTGCTGGCGGAGGGCCGCCGCTGCTGCGGCCGGCCGGCGGCCAGCCGCGGGTTGCTCGACGACGTGCGGCGCCTCGGCGAGCACAACGTTGCCCTCCTCCGTGATTTCGCCGAGGGCGCGTCGATCGTCTTCCTCGAGCCTTCCTGTTACTCGATGTTCATCGACGAGTACCGGCAGCTCCGGATCCCCGGCGCGGCCGAGGTCGCGGCGCGCTGCGTGCTCTTCGAGGAGCTACTGGCCGGCCTGCTGGGCTCGCAGCCCGACGCGCTGGCATTCCGCGGCGACGGCCTGCGGGTGGCGATCCACGGTCACTGCCACACCAAGGCCCTCGGCGACGCCCGCCTGCTGCCCCGGCTCGCGCAGCGGATCCCCGGGGCGCGCGCCGAGCTCCTCGCCACCGGCTGCTGCGGGATGGCCGGGGCCTTCGGCATGATGGCGTCGAAGGCGGCCTTGTCGCGCGCGGTGGCGACGCCCCTGGTGGAGGCGATCGAGTCCCAGCCGGAAGGCACGCTGGTCGTCGCCTGCGGCACGAGCTGCCGGGCGCAGATCCGCCACCTGAGCGACGCGAAACCTCTGCACATGGCCGAGCTGCTCGCCGCCTCGCTCGCTTGACCACGAAGAGAGTCTGGTGTCCGTGGGCGAGGACCCCCGCCCGCTTCCGCGCCCCCTTCCGCATCCGGATGACTATTGACGGTCGGGACACGACCGCCCGGATTCGGGCTCGGGCGCGGACTCGGGCGCGGAAGGGGAAGCGGAAGCGGGTGAAGGCACTGAGCCCCCGTCCTGCCAACTGAGCGAACCCGAAACGGCGGACTCTCGTTACTCCACGTGGAAGGATCGATTCCCGGTCCCCGAAAGGGCTAGCCCGGGAATCTCACCGGGTTTCGTCGCGAGGGTGGCGAGGTGCCGTGCGCAGTGGGGATTTCGTCCCGAGGGGCGCGGAGGCGTACTTGACAGTACGTCGAGCACCGCGAGGCGAGAAAGCACCGCTGAGCGCGGTACATCGTCGGCCGCAGTAGAAAGTTGGTGAGATATCCGGGCTAGAATCGGTCCAGTCCGGGAGGCTAGATGCAGATCTCGTTCGTGGAACCCCTGTCGCGCGCCTGGGAGCGGATGCGGCGGATGCTGTTCGCGCCCTTCGAGCTCGCACGTTGGCTGGTGCTCGGCTTCTCGGCGTGGCTCGCCGGGCTGGCGAGCAGCGACTGGGGCACGAAGCTGGCGGGGAACGCGCCGGACTCGATCGACGAGCACGCGCTCGTGCCGTTCGAGTTCGGGGAGCTGGCGGACGCGATCGCCGACCACCTCGTGTGGCTGCCGCTCATCCTGCTCGCCGTGCTCGTCGTCGCCGCCATCCTGATCGCGCTGCTGTGGGTGAGCTCTCGCGGCAAGCTCGTCTTTCTCGACAACGTGGTCCACGAGCGGGCGGCGATCGTCGAGCCGTGGAAGCGCCTCGGAAAGCTCGGCGACTCCCTGTTCTGGTGGCGGCTCGGCTTCGCGGCGATCGTGCTCGCGATGGTGCTGGCGGTTCTGGCCGCGGTCGTCCTGCCGGCGGCCGCGGCATCGCTTGGCGAGACCCTGCGCGGCCTGTCGATCGCCGCCATCCTGCTCGGAGCGTTGGCACTCGCGACGATCGCCGTGGCGGCGTTGCTCGTGCTGCTGCTCCTCGAGAGCTTCGTGATCCCGATCATGTACCGCTTCGACCAGTCGGCCACGGCGGCGTGGCGGACGCTGCTGCCCTGGATCAAGCGCTTCCCCGGCTGGTTCCTCGCCTATGCCGCCGTGATCTTCCTCGCGGCGATCGCCTTCCAGATGATGGTGCTGGTCCTCTGCCTGTTCACCTGCTGCATCATCCTGATCCCCTACGTGGGCACGGTGATCCTGCTGCCGGTGTGGGTCCTGTACCGGTCCTATAGCGTCGAGTTCCTGGCCCAGCTCCACCCGGACTTCGACCTCTTCGAGGCGGCGGCCGTCACGCCGGCGCCGATCGAGACGGGCGAGGCGTCGCGCGAGCCCGAGTCCGGGGGTGACGTGGGCTGAGGACGTGCCGGAAGGGCAGTCGGGAACGGGAACGGAAACCCCTCGACTCGCGACGCCCTTACGCCGCTCGCTCGGGGAAGACTCCTCGGGCGCGGATCCGGCTCCGTCCTGCGGAGTACGCCGTGACACGAGCGGGCGGGCGGGTGGTTCACCGCCTCACTGCCTCACTGCTTCGGGATCGGGGACGGCAGCCCGTCCTCATCGTCGTCTTCGCAATCTTTGCGCCTTCGCGGTTCAAGTGCCCGATGGCGGGCGCGGAGACCCTTAGACTTGCGGCGCCGTGGCGCCGCTGCGCTCAGGGCAGGCTCCACGGGCACGGGCGCGGAAGCCTTCGACTCGCGGCATCGCTTCGCCGCTCGCGCAGGGCAGGCTCGCGTCGGGCGCGGGCGGGGGATCTAACCCCTAACCCCTGTCACCTAACTCGCTTCGCTCACGGCCTCGCAGCTTTCCACCCGTAGCCGTGATACTCCCAGTCGACGCGGTCGGGACGCAGGGTGAGCACGCCGAATCCTTCGCCGGTGCCGTGCCAGGCGCCGCGCCACCACTTGCCGCACAGGGCGCCGCCGGTGATGAAGGTGGTTTCTCGCCAGCGCAGCATCTCGGCGACGTGGAGGTGGCCCTGGAGCACGAGCAGCAGGTTGTGTCCCTCGAAGAGCTCCAGGACCTCCCGATTGTTGACCACCACCCGGTTGGCAGGCGCGACCGCGGTCGCCCCCTCGGTGGCCTGGTAGAAGCCGGTGAGCAGCGGCAGGTGGCTCGCGAGGACGATCGGCGTCGAGCGGTCGATCGACTCGAGCTCGGTCGCCAGCCAACGCAGCTGGTCCGGCTCGATCCGGCCGTGGTACTGGTCGTCGCCGCCGACCACCGACACCGCGTCGAGAATCAGGAGCCGGTAGCCGCCAACCCCGACCGACCGGTAGGTGCGCTCGAGAGAGAAGGCGCGGCGGAACTCGCCGCGCGGGTCGGCGCTCGGCGGGCTGCCGTCCTCCGGAATTGCCGCCACGAGGTCGTGGTTGCCGAGCGCCGGCTCGACCCTGGCCCGCAGCGCGCGGTGCATTTCGAGGTAGGCCTGCCAGCGCGGCGCCACCGTCGCGGACGAGGACTGGAAGCCGTCGGTGATGAGGTCGCCGCCGGCCACGATGAGCTCGGGCCGCTGTGCGTTGATCGCGGCCGCCGCCATCGCGAGCGCGCGCGGGGTCTCCCACTCGACCCTGGCGTGCACGTCGGTGAAGAAGACGATCCGGAAGGCCTCGCCGGCGGCGCCGGGTGCGGCCCAGCTCGCGCGCAGCGGCAGGCCGGCCAGCGCGGCGCCGGAGAGGGCCAACAGCTCTCTCCTCGACAGGTGCTGGTTGGAACGGCTCATGAGGTGGCCTCCAGTCGGAGTGGGCGACGACGGACCAGGGCGTCGAGCGCCAGCAGGATGGCCGCCGCCGCGAGCAGCCCGAAGCGCAGGCCGCGCTCCGAGACGGCCGTGATGAGGTGGGCGGCCGAGGAGCTGACGAACGGCCTCTCGGGGTCGTACTGCTGCTCGAGAAGCTGCCGCAGGCGGGGCTTCAGCGTGAAGCTGGACTGCGCCAGGGTGCGGCCGAAGAGCCGCTCGAGCAGCTGCTGCTCCCGCAGCGCGATGGTCGCGTGCTCGCGAGCCGCCGCGGAGCCAGGTGGAGCCGAGCCGAGGCGACGAAGGTGGACATCCCGGCTGAAGAGGTGGACTCGCGCCTCGTACAGGAAGGGGTCGTCGACCTCCGAGTGCTCCTGCTGGAAGCGCCGGTACCGCCCTTCCGGATAGCGGTCGAGCAGCGCCGCAACCTCGGCGGAACGGTGGCGGTCCTGCTGCGCGAGCTCGGCAAGGGTCAACCTGGATTTGAGCTCGCCGATGCCCGGCAGCCGGTGGCGGAAGCCGTACTCGGCCATGGCGTTGTCGGCGAGGGCGAGCAGCGCCAGGCCCGGGACGCGCTCCGCGTACCATGCGACGCGCTCGGGCGTGTTGGCCAGGCACAGCGCGAGCAGCAGGAGGAGGGCCGACGCGAGGCGCAACGCCAGCGAGACCGACCAGGCCCGCGGCCGCCGCCACGGCCCGGGGTCCAGGCGCCACAGGGCTGCCGCCGCGAGCACGCAGGCGCCGGCGTTGACGGCCAGGTCCCGGAGGTCCCAGAATCCTGCCTGGGACGATCCACTGGATGATCTCGTCGACGGTTCCGACCAGGGCGCCCAGCAGCGCGGCGGTCGACCAGGATTGCCACGTCGGGCTCGGCCGGGCGCATCGCCCGGTAGAGCAGCACCGCGAGGATGCCGAACTGAATGAGGTGGACCGCCTCCTCGGGTCGCCTCCGCAGAATGCCAGGCGGATGCCCCGAAGGCGGCCGCGATCGCGACCAGCCAGGCGAGGTCGAGCAGGGTGGTCGACCGCGGCGACCGGCGCAGGAGGATGAACGCGGTCCCGAGTGCCGCCGCGACTGCAACGAGAACCGCCCCGAGGATCCACTCGGACCCGGGCGAGCCGAACACGTTCTCCTGGAGCGGGCGTACCAGAGGGATGCCCGCGAACAGGAGCGCGGTCCACGCCGCGGCCGCGATCGCGGCCGGCTCGGTGCCGCGTCGGCTCGCGCGAGAGCCGGTCAGGATCAGCCACTCGCTACGATCGTACCCGACGCCGGCGCCGCCTGGGACGGCTGGTGCGGCGTCGTCGGCTGCGGTACAACTGGTGGCCGCATACCGGCGACAGCGGAGGCGGCCATGGCGCGCGGCGACCACATCCTGGCCATCGACCACGGCACCCAGAGCGTGCGCGCACTGCTCTTCGACCCGAGGGGCACCCTCGTCCACAAGGCGCGGGTCGAGGTCGAGCCCTACACCTCGCCGCGGCCGGGCTGGGCGGAGCAGGACCCGGAGCTCTACTGGCGCTCGCTCGGCGAGGCGTGCCGGCTGCTGTGGGCCGCATCGTCGGTGCCGCGGGAGGCGGTCGCGGGGGTCGCCCTGACCACCCAGCGGGCGACCATGATCAACGTCGACCGCGCACGGCAAGCCGCTGCGGCCGGCCATCGTCTGGCTCGACCAGCGCCGCACCGAGGGCCTGGCGCCGGTCGGCGGCGCGTGGGGCGTCGCCTTCCGCGCTCGCGCGGATGGCGGAGACGGTGGCCTATTTCCAGGCCGAGGCCGAGGCCAACTGGATCCATGCCAACCAGCCGCGAGGTCTGGGAGCAGACCCACAAGTACCTGTTCCTGTCCGGCTTCCTGACCCACCGCCTGGTCGGCCGCTTCGTCGACTCGGTCGGCTGCCAGGTCGGCTACGTGCCCTTCGACTACACGCGGCCTGCGCTGGGCGGGTCCACGGCGACTGGAAGTGGCGGCGCCCTGGCGATCGAGCGCGAGATGCTGCCCGAGCTCGTGCCGCCCGGCGAGGTGCTGGGCGAGATCACGGCGGCGGCCTCGGCGGCCACCGGCATCCCCGCGGGCCTGCCGCTGATCGCGGCGGCCGCCGACAAGGCCTGCGAGGTCATCGGGGCCGGCTGCCTCGAGCCCCACGTCGCCTGCCTGTCCTACGGCACCGACGGCCACCATCAACACGACGCACCGGCGCTACGTCGAGGCGATCCCGATGATCCCGCCCTACCCGGCGGCGGTGCCCGGCGCCTACACGCTCGAGGTGCAGATCAACCGCGGCTACTGGATGGTCGTCGTGGTTCAAGCGGGAGTTCGGGCTCCGCGAGCAGCGGATCGCGGACGAGCGCGGCATCGCGCCGGAGGAGCTCTTCGACGAGCTGGTGGCCGCCGTCCCGCCGGGCTCGATGGGGCTGGTGCTGCAGCCCTACTGGTCGCCCGGCGTCAAGGTGCCCGGGCCCGAGGCCAAGGGTGCGGTGATCGGCTTCGGCGACGTCCACACCCGGGCCCATCTCTACCGGGCGATCCTCGAGGGTCTGGCCTACGCGCCTCCGGGAGGGGGGCGAGCGCTGCCAGCGGCGCAGCGGCGTGCCGCTGACCGAGATCCGGGTTGCCGGCGGCGGGTCGCAGAGCGACGCCGCGATGCAGATCACGGCCGACGTCTTCGGCCTGCCCGCGGCACGGCCCCACGTCTACGAGGCCTCCGGCCTGGGAGCGGCGATCGACGCGGCCGTCGGCCTCGGGCTGCACCCCGACTTCGAAACCGCGGTCGCGGAGATGACCCGGCGCGGCCGCCAGTTCGAGCCCGACCCGGCAAGCCACGAGGTCTACGAGGGGCTCTACCGCGAGGTCTACCTCAAGATGTACGCGCGGCTGCGGCCGCTCTACGAGGAGATCCGCAGGATCACCGGGTATCCGAAGGGGTTGGGGGAGAGGGGATAGGGAGTAGGGCCCCCGCTTCCGCTTCCGCGCCCGCTTCCGATACCGGTTCCGCGCCCGACCTGATTCCGCTCCCGTCCCCGTTCCCGACCCGGCCGGCCCTGATCGGGCCGCACGTCCGTGTCCGATCTTCAAGGCATCATCCGAGCTCGCGTTGCGCGCGGTTTGCGCGGCGGTGGTCGTCCCCGCCGCCAAGGTCGAGTCGTCGCGTCGGAAGCGGACTCGGGCGCGGAAGCGGAAGCGGGCGCGGGAATCAGCCACGCGTCTTCTGGCCGCGTGAGCTACCAGCTCCGGGCAAGCAGCGTCACACCGATGACGAGCAGGGCGGCGCTCACCAGACGCCGGAAGGTCGCTTCGTCGATCCGCAGGTGGATGCGGTCACCGACGAGTGCGCCGAGCATCGCCGCCGGCACCAGGGCGAGCGAGGACCAGACCCTGGGCTCGGTGATGAGCCCGAAGGCGGCGTACGAGGGGAGCCGGAACGCGGTCATCAGCAGGAAGATCGCCATCAGGTTGCCGCGGAAGGCAGCCTTGTCGCTGCCCCGGAGCTGGTAGTAGAAGATCAGGGGCGGTCCCCCGGTGCCGAACAGGCCGGTCAGCACGCCCGAGACCAGGCCGACCGGCGGCGCGGTCCAGGCAGGGACTGCCCGCGGGGGATGGTCAGGGGTGAGCAGGAACAACCCGCCGGCGATCGCCATCACCACCCCGAGCAGAGGCAGCAGCAGGCCGAGGTCGCCCGCCGACAGCAGCCAGGTGCCGATGGGGATGCCGGTCGCGACACCGAACATGACCAGCAGCACGCCGCGCCACGAGATGTGGCGCCAGGAGGCGGCGACGACGTAGATCTCGGCGGGCAGGTTGACCAGCAGCAAGAGGACGACCACGTCGCGGAGCTCGGGCATGATCATGGCCATCAAGCCGACCGCGACCAGGCCGGCGCCGAAGCCGAGCGCCACGTAAATGGCCTCGGCGCACGCCAGGATCAGGCCGGCAACGAGGAACTGGCCTGGCGACGCGAACACGGTCTCCACCGTCTCTCCGCGTAACAGTCTATCCGGCACGGCCGTGCCCGCGGAATGCGGCCGGCCTCCGACGGGTTGGCAAGGCCGATGCGAGAGCTGCGCCTTGCCGCCGCCGTTGCAACGACAGAGCTCGCTGCGGTCGGTACACTGTCCCCGTGACCGAGCGAGGGCATCCGCTGAACGCCGTTGTGGTCAATAAGGTCGAGGTCTCTCCCGGCCTCATGGTGCTGCGCGTCGCCGCCGACGGCTGGGAGCTTCCCGAGTTCACGCCGGGCCAGTTCGCGGTGCTCGGGCTGCCGCCCGAAGCGCCCCGCTGGGCGACCGCCGACCCCGAGGAGAAGCGGCCGAAGTCCGACCGGATGATCCGCCGCGCCTACTCGATCGCGTCCTCGTCGGTTTCGCGGGAGTACTTCGAGTTCTTCATCAACATGGTCCAGTCGGGGGAGCTGACGCCCAGGCTGTTCGCCCTCGCCACGGGGGACCGGATCTGGCTCGGCCCCAAGGTCACGGGGGCCTTCACGCTCAACGAGGCGCGCCCGAACAGCCACCTCGTGCTGGTCGCCACCGGCACCGGCCTCGCGCCGTACATGAGCATGCTGCGCACGAAGCTGCCTGCCACGCCTGCCCGGCGGATCGCGGTGCTGCTCGGCGCGCGCCACTCGTGGGACCTCGGCTACCATTCCGAGCTGCTGGCCATGCAGCAGCAGCACGCCAACCTGAGCTATCTGCCGACGATCAGCCGGCCCGACGGCGAGGTACGGCCGTGGTCGGGCCGCGTCGGTTACGTGCTCGAGGCTTGGCGCGACGGCGCGGTCGAGCGCGCCTGGGGCTTTCCACCGACCCCGCTGACGACCAGCGTCTTCCTGTGCGGCAACCCGCGCATGATCGATGACATGTGCGCGCTGCTGGCCAGCGACGGATACAGGGAGCACAGCCGCGGTTACCCCGGCGAGATCTTCGTCGAGCGCTACTGGTAGCGGATTTGCCGGCGGCGGGCGGACGACCACCTCGGCATGGATTCTGCCTCCGGATGCGCGCAGCGCATCCGGAGGAGCGTGTGAGGCAGAGGCCAACCACAACAACCACATCAGAAGCGCGCTCAGGGGCCTATGCCCCACACGCTCCAGCCCGGATATCTCACCGGGATTCGTAGCGAGGGCGGCGAGGTGCCGTGCGCAGTGGGGATTTCGACCCGAGGGGCGCGGAGGCGTACTTTATGGTACGTCGAGCACCCCGAGGCGAGAAAGCACCGCTGAGTGCGGTACATCGCCGGCCGCAGTAGAAAGTTGGTGAGATATCCGGGCGCTAGGCCATCTCGAGCAGCGCGTCCACTGCCTTCTCGATGCCCGCGGCGGCCTCGGAGATCCGCTCGGCGAGCATGTAGGCCGGGGTCGAGATCAGCTTGCGCTCGCGATCCACCACGAAGTCGCGGACTGGACAGGCGACGTGGCGGGCGCCCATCGTCTCGAGGGCGCTGGCGGTCGCCGGGTCGTTGCCGATGGTGAGCTGCGGGCTCTGCTCGCCGAGCAGTTTCGCGATCAGCGCCGGTGCGATGCACTCCGCGGCAATCGGCTTGCCCTGGGCGTGCACCTCCCGCACCAGCCGCGCGACCTCCGGGTGGACCGTGCAGTCCGGGCCGGCGACCGCGAAGTTGCACAGGTTCTTGGCGGCGCCGAAGCCGCCGGGAAGGATCAGCGCGTCGAGCTCGCCGGCGCTGACCAGGGCGACGTCACGGATAACGCCGCGCGCGATCCGCGCCGCCTCGACGAGCACGTTCCTGCTCGCGCCCTCCTCGACCTCGCCGGTGAGGTGGTTGACGACGTGGAGCTGGGAGGTGTCGGGTGCGCACAGGACCATCTCCGCCCCGCGCCGGTCGAGCGCGAGCATCGTGATCACCGACTCGTGGATCTCGGCGCCGTCGAAGACGCCGCAGCCGGACAGGATCACGCCGACCTTCTTTGCCATGGCTCGCCTCCGTGGGTGACCGTCTCGAGATGGTCCACCCGTCATTCTACCGTCTCCGGCCGACGTGGCACGCGGGTCGACGGCGTCCACTTGCCCGTGGCCGAGGTGGGAGCAATACTGATCGTGGAGACAAGGGGCAACCGAGGAGGGCAATCATGGCGAGGACACCTCACGGGAGCTTGGGCAGCAGCGTGGCGGTGCGACCGGCGGAGTTCCAGATGCGCTTTCGCGAGCTTCTGGAACGGGCAGCGGCTGCGCGCAAGCCGTTGTTGGAACGACCCGCCCAGCTCGGGCCCTTCCTGACCGTTTCCCGCGAGGTCGGATCCGGCGGCGCCGAGGTGGCGCGGCTGGTCGGCCTGCGGCTCGGCTGGGCGGTATTCGACAAGGAGCTGGTCGAGGATCTCGCCCGCCGGCTCGAGCTGTCGCCCCAGATGGTCGAGCTGCTGGACGAGACTCGCTCCGACTGGTTCCACGAGACCATGCTCAGCCTCATGAACTCGAGGATCGTGCTCCAGAACAACTACCTGTCGATGCTCGGCAAGGTCATGCACCTCGCGGCCTACGAGGGGAAGGTGATCTTCGTTGGCCGCGGCGGCCACCTGCTGCTCCCCCGTGACGCCGGGCTGAGGGTGCGGGTGATCGCCCGGCGCGAGACCCGGCTGGAGACCTACCAGGCGCGGGAGGGGCTGAAGGCCGACGAGGCGGAGCGCGAGCTCGACCGGCTCGAGGCTGGCCGCGCCGACTTCGTGCGCCGCCACTTCCGCCGCGAGCCGGACGACCCCTACCAGTACGACATGGTGCTCGACTCGTCGATGTTCGGGATGGAGGGCTGCGCCGAGCTGGTGTGTCGGGCGCTGGAGCTTCGCGGCTTGATTGCCAAGAAGGAGGGATTAGGGGCTCGGGACTAGGGGAAAGGCCGCCACCCGTCCCCGTTCTCGTCCCCGTTCCCGTTCCCGTTCCCGGGTCCGCACGCTGCTCCGCTTCTGCGCGCCGCTTCCGCGCCCGCATCGCGAGTCCGCGTCCCCCGCAGCGGCGAGCCCAACCGTCCGGGCTCGGAAGCGGACGGGGAAGCGGAAGCGGGTGGATGTGCGTGACCGAGACGCAACAGGCTGTGGCTTCGGTGTCCTTCTCCGGCCTCTCCCCTCAGTTCACCGGCAGGGGCTGCGAAAGCTCGAAGGGCGCGATGTCGATATCGAAGGCCTCGCCGTCCCGGGTGACCATCTGGTAGCTGCCGTGCATGGAGCCGAAGGGTGTCGGCAGCGGGCAGAACGAGGTGTACCCGAAGGACTCCCCCGGCGCCAGGACCGGCTGCTCGCCGACCACTCCCGGCCCGGACACCTCCTCGACCTCGCCGTGGGCATCGGTGATGATCCAGTGCCGGCTGACCAGCTGCACGACCTCCTCGCCCTGATTCGTGATCCTGATCCGATAGGCGAAGAACCACATCCGGCGCAGCGGCTCCGAGCGCTCCGGCACGAAGCTCGAGTCGACCTCCACCAGGATGCCTCGGGTGCGTGCCTGAGAGCTGCCCATCGTGGTCTCCCGTCCTGCTCACGACCCCACTGCCGCATCGGGGTCGCGGGTTGTCCAACCGCCCGTGTCGTGGCGCGGATACACTGAGAAGCCGTGGTCGGGTCCGCAGCCCGCGGGTCGGCGGCGGAGAAAGGGTGCCATGATTTCAACCCTCGCGCCACTCCCGGCATCGTATGGGATGTGGACGCACTGGCGAGGACTGCCGCGATACCGCACGAGGCGATCATGATGGTGCCGGCCGGCTGCGGGGACGCTCTGCAGGGCGCGCGTTCGGGTGACATGGCCGCCTTCGAGGAGCTGTACCGGGCCACCGTGGGGCGCGTGCATTGCCTGTGCCTGCGGATGTGCAGGGACCCCCAGCTCGCCGAGGAGCTGACCCAGGAAAGCTACATCAGGGCATGGCAGAAGCTGGCGACCTTCCGCGGCGACAGCCTGTTCTCGACCTGGCTGCACCGGATCGCCGTCAACGTGGTCCTCGGGCACTTCCGCAGCTCGGGCCGCCGCCTCGATGCCGTTTCCGGCGACGAGGTCGAACCCGTCGAGCCGGTGGTGCCGGCGGCGCCGGGCCTGGCCCTCGACCTGGAGCGCGCGATCGCCGCCCTGCCGACCGGGGCCCGGACGGTGTTCGTGCTGCACGATGTCGAGGGTTACACACACGACGAGATCGCGCGGATGGCGGGAGTCGCGGTGGGCACCTCCAAGGCTCAGCTCAGCAGGGCCCGCGCCCTGCTGCGAAAGGCGTTGTCTCCATGAGATGCGACGAGGTTGTCGGACTGCTCGACGGGTACGCTGAGGGCTCGCTCGCGGCGGACGTCGCGGCCCGGATCGACGACCACCTGGCGGGATGCCCCCGGTGTGCAAGCGAGCTCGAGGGGCAGCGGCGGCTGCTCGCTCGTGTCGCCGACCTGCCGCGCGAGATCGAGCCGTCCCGCGACCTGTGGCCGGCGCTGGCCGCCCGGCTCTCCGTCCCGCCGACGGTGGTCGAAGGCCGCTTCGGCGGCAGCCGGCGGTGGCGCCTCGCCGCAGTTGCGGCGGCGATGCTGATGGCCGCGGGATCGCTGCTGATCGCCTACTCGCTCGGACGCCAGCACGTGGGCGGCCCGACGACGGCCCGCGGGCAGCTGGAGTCGCCGGTGGCGGTGCCGGCCAGATTGGCAGGGACCGGCGTCGCCGAGGCCGAGGCCGAGTTCGTCGAGGCCCGCGACCAGCTGCTGGCGGCGCTCGCCGCCCGGCGCGGCACGATGTCGCCGGAAACGCAGCGGGTCGTCGACGACAACCTGAAGCTGATCGACGGCGCGATTGTGAGGATCACTGCCGCGCTCGCCGACGATCCGTTGAATCCGAGGCTGGCGAACCGGCTCGCCGGGGCGTACCGGACGCAGATTGAGCTCTTGCAGCGGGCCACTGCACTGCCCGCAGAGATTTAGGAGGGTGTCATGAGGAAGCTTGCAGCATGGGCAGCGGTCGTGATGTTGGCGGCGGCGCCGGCGTTGGCCCAACGCACGGTGGACGAGAGCCGGCCGCTGAGCCCGACCGGCCGGGTCGAGGTCTCCAACGTCGAGGGCTCGGTGAAGGTGATCGGCTGGGGCAACGCTGAGGTCGAGATCACGGGCACTCTCGGCCCCGATGTCGAGAAGCTCGAGATCACCGGCGATGAGAGCGTGCTCAGGATCGAGGTCAAGGCGCCCAAGCACCCGGAGCGGCTCGAGACCGACCTCGTTCTTCGGGTTCCAGTGGGAGCCGGCATCGAGGTCGAGACGGTGAGCGCGACCATCGAGGTCGAGGGCCTGACCGGATCCGTCAACCTCGAATCGGTGAGCGGATGGGTCAAGACCGCGGGCCGGCCGACCGAGCTGTCGATCGAGACGGTCAGCGGCGACCTCACCGTCGCTGCATCGGCGCCCCGCACCGACCTCGCCTCGGTCAGCGGATCGATCACCGTGGACCTTGCCACGGGCCGCCTTGAGGCCGAGTCGGTGAGCGGCGCGATCCGGGTCGAGAACGGCTCGCTGGAGGGAGCATCCTTCGAGACGGTCTCCGGCGACATCAGCTACGCCGGCGACATCGTGGGACGGGGCAGCTACGAGATCGAGAGCATGAGCGGCGGAGTCACCTTGCTGGTCCCGCCCAGCGTGTCGGCCGAGTTCGACATCACGACCTTCAGCGGCGACATCGACAATGACATCGGACCCAAGGCCCGGGGCACGAGCAAGTACACGCCCGAGAAGGAGCTCAGCTTCAGCACCGGGTCCGGAGGCGCCAGGGTGTCGATCGCGTCGTTCTCCGGCTCGATCAAGATCAAGACCAAGTAAGGGCCACGAGCCTCATCGGACCAGGCGGCGCGGCGCTGCCGCGCCCCGGCAGCGAGCATGAGGAGCGCGCGCAGGGGCTTTCGCCCTGCGCAGGTTTATGCCGCCGGCTCCTCCGCTGGCGTCTTGCGGCGACGGCGGCGCCGAGACCGCCGCTTCTTGGCCGGCTCCTGCCCGTTCGTCACCTCGGCAGGAGCTGTCGGGAGGTCTTGGCCGGACGCGCCCGGCGGCTCGGCTGGCGCCTCGCCGGCGGCGGCGCCTTTCTTGTGTCGGCGGCCCCCGCGGCGGCGCCGCTTCGCCTTCTCGGGCTCGCCGGCCGGCGGCCCGCCGCCAGCCTCGGCGCCGGGCTCGTGCTCCGGTTCGCCCATTGCATCGGCCGGCGGCGCGGCCAGGTCGTTGCCGCTGGCCGGCTCGGCCGGCAGCTCGCCGGGTCCGCCGCCCTTCTTGCGGCGGCGCCCCCCACGCCGGCGTCGCTTGGCCTTCTCAGGCTCGCCGCCGCCGTGCGTGACGGCGTCGTCGGCCTCGTCGTCGTCCAACTCGGGCTCGTTCTCCCCGGGGCGCCCGTCTGCCCGCTCCTCTCCCGCCGCCAGGTCCGCGACGGTCACCGCCGGCGCCGCGGCGACCGGAGCCTCGTGCTCGCGGTCACGGTCGAACCACTCGAGCTTCTCCTGCGATCGGTGGAGGGCGGTCGCCGCGACGACCTCGATCCGGATGTCGAACTCCCGCTCGAGCTCCGCGATCTGCTGCCGGTGGTCGTTCTGCAGCGCGTCGGCGAGCTCGGGGTGGAGCTCGACGCGGACCCGCTTGAGCCGGCCGGTCACCGCGCGGGTCTCGATTCGGCGCAGCACGCTCAGGCTGACGAGCTCGGGGCTCGCGATGCTGCCGGTGCCGGCGCAGGTCGGGCACTGGCGGTGGGTGCGCAGCTTGAGCTCCTTGGTGATGCGCTGGCGGTTGATCTCGAGCAGCCCGTTCGACGAGATCCGGCCGACCGAGAACTTCGCCCGGTCGTCCTTCATGGCCTCGCGCAGCCCGCGCTCGACGTCCTTGCGGTGCTTCATGGAGCGCATGTCGATGAAGTCCACGACCACCAGCCCGCCGATGTCGCGAAGCCTCAGCTGCCGGGCGACCTCGGTCGCGGCCTCGAGGTTGGTCGCGACCGCGGTGTCCTCCTGGCTCGAGGCGCCCCGGGACCGCCCGGAGTTGACGTCGATCGCGGTCAGCGCCTCGGTGCCGTCGATGACGATCGAGCCGCCGGACGGAAGCTCGACCCGGCGCTGGTAGATGCGGTCGATCTGGGGCTCGAGGTCGAAGCGGCTGAACAAGGGCATCCGCTCGGAGTAGCGGGTGAGCCGGGTCTTGGCGCGCGGCATGAAGGTCTGCATGTAGGCGCCAACCTTCTCGAATGTGTCGTCGTCGTCGACCAGGACCTCGTCGATGCTCGAGTCGAGGGAGTCGCGCAGCACCTGCAGGATGAGGTCCTGGTCCGAGTAGAGCAGCCGTGTCCCCTTGCCGGTCGCGGACTGGGCGTAGCACCTTCTTCCACAGCCGGAGCAGGGCGCTGAGGTCGCGGTTCAGCGAGGCCTTGGGCTGGTCGCCGGCATTGGTGCGGGCGATCACCCCGAAGCCCTCGGGAAGGTCGAGCTGGCCGATCCGCTCGCGCAACACGCCACGAGTCTCGCCGTCCTCGAGCTTGCGTGAGACGCCGCGCGCCTCCTCGAAGGGCATCAGTACCAGGTAGCGCCCGGCAATGCTGAGGTTGGTGGTGAGCAGCGCGCCCTTGGAGCCGATGCCGTCGCGGACCACCTGGACCAGCACCGGCTTGCCCTTCTCGAGGAGCTGGTCGATGCGGTGGTGGCGGCGCTCGGAATCGAGCTTGCGGTGGGCGGCGGCCGGGACCACGTCCTCGGCGCGCAGCAGGCCGTGGCGCTCGGCGCCGAAGTCGAGGAAGGCGGCGTCGAGGCTCGGCTGCAGGCTGGCCACGACTCCGCGGTAGATGTTGCCCCTGTAGAGGCCGGTTTCCGACGTCGACACCGCATAGGCGTCGAGGACGCCGCGGTTGACGATCGCCACCCGCACCTCTTCCGGTCGGTGGGCGTTGATCAGCAGTTTGCGTGCCATGTGCTCTCCGTCAGCAGCGGTACAGCACGGCGCCCCAGTTGAGCCCGCTGCCGAGACCCACGAAGCAGACCAGGTCGCCCGCCTTGAGCCGCCCCTGCTGGCGGGCCTCGTGGAAGGCGATCGGAATCGTGGCTGCGGTGGTGTTGCCGTAGCGCTGAATGTTGTTGAAGACCTTGTCGTCGGGGAGCCCGAGCCGCTTCTGGACCCCCTCGTTGATGCGCAGATTCGCCTGGTGCATGATCAGCAGGTCGAGGTCGTCGAGGCTCAGTCCGTTGCGCTTCAGGATCTCGAGGGTCACCTCGGGCATCGCGGTGACAGCGAGCGCGTAGACCTTGCGCCCCTCGACGATCGGCGTGATGTCGCCGCTTTCGATCATCTCCTGGCTGATGTAAGGCCGGAAGGCGCTGCCAGCCGCCTTGGTCCACAGCCGCTCGGCCTCGTTGCCGTTGCAGTGGATGACGCAGTCGAGGACGCCGCAGTCCGTGCCCTCGACGCCCTCTACCACCACCGCGCCGGCGCCGTCGCCGAACAGCACGGTGCGGTCGCGGAACAGGGTGTTCCGGTCGTACTGCTCCTTGCTGACCGGCCCGTCGGCGTCGCCCATCGCCACGTCCCAGCTCTGGCGGTCCCACGGCTGGAGGCAGCTGTGGACCTCGGCGCCCACCACCAGCACCCGCCGGTGCTGCCCGGAGCGGATGACGGCATCGGCGAGCTGCAGGTGCGTAGAGAAAGCCAGCGCACTGCTGGCGGATGTCGAGGCAGGGAATCGTGGCGAGGCCGAGCTTTCGCTGCAGGAAGGGGGACGAGCCCGGGAAGTAATAGTCCGGGGTCATGGTGGCCAGGATCAGGTAGTCGATGTCGTCGAGGGTGCGGCCGGCGCTTTCGACCGCCTGGCGGGCGGCGGGCACCGCGATGTCCGAGGTCGCCTCGCCGCGCGCCGCGAAGCGCCGCTCGACGATGCCGGTCCGCACCTGGATCCACTCGTCGGTGGTGTCCATGATGCGGGACAGGTCGTTATTGTCGACGATCTTGGGGGGCACGTGCATACCGGTACCGGTGATCACTGCACGCATGTCCCCTCCTTTCGCACGCACTATAGCTCACGAGGATCGACGAATGGCGGCGGTTGCACACGGAATCGGCTAGCGGCTTCCGGCGGTGGGATGCGACCCCGACCCGCTTCCGCGCCCCCGTCCGCGCCCGATTCCGGGATTGAAGCGGAACGATGAGTGGCAACGACGCGTTCGGCCGCGGAAGCGGATCCGGCATCGCCTTCTCGCTTCGCCGTGACAACAGCGGGCTGGGGACGGATCACTCGTTCGATCGACGGAACGATCCGGTATCACCTCGTCGGAAGCGGGCGGGAGGACGGATCACCGACCACGTATCACTTCCCCCGGAAGCGGGCTCGGAAGCGGGCTCGGAAGCGGGCTCGGAAGCGGAAGGAGGGCGCCGACTCCGTGATATCGTCTCGACGTGGCCGACGGCATCCGGATCGTCTTCTCCGAGGTCGCGAAGCGCTTCGACGAGCGCGTGGTCTTCCGCTCGGTGGCCGGCGAGGCGGCGCCCGGCGAGGTGCTCGCGGTGACCGGGCCCAACGGCTCCGGCAAGTCGACCCTGCTCGCGATCCTCTGTGGCTTGCTGCGGCCGACCAAGGGCTCGGTCCGCTACTTGCAGGGTGATGGCAGCGAGCTCGAGCGCGCGGCGTGGCGGCAGGTGCTGGGTGCGGTGGCGCCCGCCATGTCGGTGTACGAGGAGCTCGACGCGATGGAGAACTTGCGCTTCTTCGCGCGGGTGCGCGGCCTGCGGGATGCCGACGCCCGCTGCCTCAGCTGCCTCGAGCGGGTCGGGCTCGACCCTGGCCGGCACACCCTGGTGGCGGGATTCTCCACCGGCATGCGCCAGCGGCTGAAGATCGCCCAGGCGATGCTGCACCGGCCGGAGGTGCTCTTCCTCGACGAGCCCGGCTCCAACCTCGACCCGGAGGGCCGCATCTGGCTCGAGGGTTGGGTGCTGGCGGAGCAGGCCGCCGGCACCACGGTCGTGCTCGCCACCAATGACCCGCGCGAGATGGAGTGGGGGACCAGGCGTGTGGCGCTGGCTCTCTGAAGTGTGGGCGGTCACCGCCAAGGACCTGCGGACCGAGTTCCGGACGCGGGTCGCGCTGAGCTCGGTGGGGCTGTTCGCGCTGACGACGCTGATCGCGGTCGCCTACTCGGTGGGCCCGTTCCGGATCAGCGTCGAGGACCGCCCGTTCCTGCTCGCGGTGCTGCTGTGGATCGTGGTCTTCTTCGCGGCGCTGGCCGGCCTCGATCGCGGCTTCGTCAAGGAGGAGGAGAGCCACACCGCGCCGCTGCTCCGGCTGTCGGCGTCGCCGCACGTGGTGTGGGCGGGCAAGCTGGTCTTCAACCTCGTGCTGCTGGCGGCGCTGCTGGCCGCGCTGGTGCCGCTGTACTGCATCCTGATGGGCTATCGCATCGAGCTCGTGGGCTGGTTCGTGCTGCTGCTCGCCGCCGGCGGCTACACGCTGGCGGTGGAGGCAACGATCGTCGCCGCGATCATCGCCCGCGCCCAGGGTCGCGGCGCACTGTTCCCGGTGCTCGCGCTCCCGCTACTGCTGGCGCTGCTGGTGTTCCTGATCGAGGGCACGACCGCCACCGCGGAGGGCTCGCTGGAGTCCGTCCGCGCGTCGCTGCGCGCGGTCGCGTCGCTGGGAGGCGCGATGACGGTGGTGTCGGCGATGCTCTTCCCGCTGGTCTGGAATGACTAGGAGCGTGTTGGGCATGGGCCCCTCGGCGTACTCGGGTCGTAGGCCTTGGGGTGTGCTTGAGGCGTCTCGGTCGCTGGCTGGCCTACGCCCCGCGCGCGCCGAGAACGATGCGCTGCGCGCATCCAGGAGGAGATGGTGCCGCAGTGGCCGTCTGACGACACTTCGGTCAACCACGCCCGCCAAGAAAGGCCGATGCGGTACGAACTCTGAGTGCGGCACATCGCCGGCCGCAGTAGAAAGTTGGTGAGGTATCCGAGATGGTGTGCCCGCGGGCACCGCGAACGCCGGTTGGGAGGGACGGGATTGCCGATGGGGGATGACGTGTTAGGGTCTAGGGGCTAGGCTTTAGAAGCCAGAACCGGGGCGGTAGCGTTTGGTGCGATTCCCGCCCCCGCTTCGTCGGAAGCGGGCGCGGAAGCGGAAGCGGGCACGGGGGTGAGGACGGCGAGGCCCCGATTCGCCGTCACTGACTGCCCGGTGGAGGTTTGCCGGCAATGGAGACGCCTGATGAACATCCGTGAGCTCCTGAAGTGGGTTCTCCTGCTCTGGATGGGCCTGGTGATCTGGGCGGCCTTCCTTTACGTGCCCCCCGCCGACAAGTTCATCGGTGAGTCCTCGAGGATCGTCTTTTTTCACGTGCCGACGGCATGGGTGGCGGTGCTCGCCTTCCTCATCTCGTGCGTGGCGTCGGTGGTCTATCTGCGCCGGCGCGAGCCGGGAGACGACATCCGGGCGGCGGTGGCGGCGGGTCTCGGGCTGCTGTTCGCGATCCTCGCCACGGTGACCGGCGCGGTGTTCGCTCGCATCATGTGGGGGGCGTACTGGAACTGGGATCCGCGCCAGACCTCGATCGTCATCCTGATGCTGATCTACAGCTCCTACTTCGCACTGCGCGGAGCGGTGCCCGACCCGGAGCGGCGGGCGGCGCTGGCGGCGGTGTATGCGATTCTGGCCTTCGTCACGGTCCCTTTCCTGGTCTTCGTGGTGCCCCGGATCTACTGGTCCCTGCACCCGGACTCGATCATCAACACCAGAGGGACCAATGAGTTCGACTCGCGGCACACGCAGGTGCTGATGGCCTCGTTGGCGGGATTTACCGGCTTGTTCTTATGGTTATATACTCTGGGTTGCCGCGTCGAGGCGATCCGGCGGCGACGCCAGCAGGAGGGTCTGTGAACGATCTGCTGGGAATCATGGTGGTCACCCTGATCATCTGGGTTGGCCTTTTTGCGTATGTGTATCTGGTGGACCGAAAGGTCCGCCGTTTGGAGGACTGATGACGGATCCACGACGCCAGCGTCGAATCTGGTACGCGGTCGGCGGCGTGTTGGTTTTTGCCTTTCTCGCCTTCGGGGCGACCTCGTTCAAGAGCAACTTGACCCCGTACGTTTCCATCGAGGAGGCGATGCGGCGACCTGCCAAGGTCCAGGTCAAGGGCAGCCTGGTGCCGGACTCCACCGAGTACGTGGAGACCTCGCAGCAGCTGCGCTTCGGGCTCTCGGACGATCGAGGCAACACCATGCCGGTGCTGTACGCGGGGACCAAGCCGGGGAACTTCGAGGAGGCCACGGAGATCGTGGCCGTCGGCAGCTATCGCGAGGGCGCCTTCCACGCCGACCAGCTGCTCGTGAAGTGCCCGTCCAAGTACCAGGGGCTCGACGAAGACCCCACCACGCGCGGCTCCGAGACCTGAGCTCGCACCTGGCCCGGATCGGCGGGCCGCTGTAAAATGAGCCTGTGTCTCGAATTCTAGGGAGGAGCTGTCATGTACATACCCGGCACTCTGTTGCTGTGGCTGGCCTTCCTGCTGGGCGTGGCCTCCACGGTCGCCTACGCCCTGGTGATCCGCGGCTCGAGCGGCGCCCGCGCCATCGCCCGCCAGGCCTACCTGCTGATGACGGCGGCGATCGTGGTGGTGTCGGGCCTGCTGATGTACCTGCTCGTGACCCATGACTACCGCCTGCACTACGTCTGGGCCTACTCCGACAACCTGCTCGAGCTCAAGTACCTGGTCTCCTCGTTCTGGGGTGGTCAGGAGGGGAGCTTCCTGCTCTGGATTTTCTGGGGCGTGCTGCTGGGGCTGCCGCTGATGCGCTTCGCCCGCGCTTACGAGTCGCGGGTGATGGTGTTCTACAACCTCACCCTGCTGTCGCTGATCATGCTCCTGCTCAAGCAGGACCCCTTCCGCTTTCACGAAGGTCTCGCCACGGGGATGACGCCGCTCGACGGCCAGGGGCTCAACCCGCTGCTGCAGAACCCGTGGATGGTCATCCACCCGCCGATCATGTTCATCGGCTACGCGTCGCTCGCGATTCCGTTTTCGTTCGCGCTGGCGGCGCTGTGGATGCGCCGCTACGACGAGTGGACCAAGGCCTCGATGCCGTGGGTCCTGCTCTCGCTCGGCACCCTCGGCCTCGCGATCATGCTCGGCGGCTACTGGGCGTACGAGACCCTCGGCTGGGGCGGCTACTGGGGGTGGGACCCGGTGGAGAACGCCTCCCTGGTGCCGTGGCTGGCCACCGCCGCCCTGACCCACGGCATGCTCCTGCAGCGCGGCCGCAAGCGCTTCCGCCGGATGAACCTGACCCTGGCGCTGTTCGCCTACCTGCTGGTCGTCTACGCCACCTTCCTGACCCGGTCGGGCGTGCTCGGAGACTTCTCGGTGCACTCCTTCGTCGACCTCGGCATCACCGGCTGGCTGATCTTCAACATGGTGTTCTTCATCGCCGTGTCGGTGGTCCTGCTGGCCTTGCGCTGGCGTGACATCCCGACCGAGGTCGGCACCGAGCCCTTCCTGTCGCGGACCATCTTCTTCGTGCTCGGCATCCTGATGCTGGTCCTGACCGGGGTGATCGTGGGCGTCGGCACGTCGGCGCCGCTGATCTCCCGCCTGTGGGGCGAGCCGGCGCAGGTCGGGCCCGACTTCTACAACAACGTCGGCTACTGGCTGGCGGTGGCCTTCGCCGCCTTCCTCGGCGCGACGCCCTTCCTCGGCTGGAGCCGCACCGACGACGGCGCCGGCCGCCGCTTCGCGGTCGTGCTCGCGCTGAGCGTCGTGCTGCTGGTCGTCGGCCACTTCCTGGGCCTCACCGGCTTCAAGGCGCACCTCTACGTCGCCGCCGTGCTCTTCAACATCGTGGCCAACTCCTGGGCCTTGCTGCAGAAGGTCGCGGCACCGGCATTGGCGGGCCGCCGGCGGCGTGCTCGCCCACGTCGGGGTCGGGCTTATGATGCTCGCATTCCTGACCACCGGCTGGCTCGACCGCGAGCAGAAGGTGCGCCTGATCCAGGGCCAGGCGACCGAGGTGCTCGGCTACTCCCTGACCTTCACGGGCGTCGAGAAACCGACGCCGATGGCGCGCGACGCGATGGTCGTGGAGGTGACCGACCCGCGGGGCCGCAACTTCGTGCTCAAGCCGCGGATGTGGGTCAACCAGAAGTCGGACCAGCTCGTCGCGAACCCGGACATCCGGTCCTTCCTGACCACCGATCTCTACGTGGCGCCGGTCGAGTTCACCCCGGGTGAGGAGGCGCCGGCGAGCGGCCGGCTGATGCTGGCCAAGGACCAGCCGGCGGCCTTCCAGGACTGGACGCTGCTGTTCCGCCGCTTCGACATGGCGCGCCAGAACGCGGTCCCCGGGGCCCTCACCGTCGGGATGGTGGTCGAGCTCCAGCGGCCGGGCGTCGAGCCGGTCATCCTCGAGCCCTCGCTGATCTCGATGAGCGACGGCACCGTTCAGTCCGTGCCCGTGGACATCCCGGGGGTGCCCGGCGGCAAGCTGCGGGCGACCGGAATGAGCGTCGACCAGGGGACGATCCGGGTCGAGCTGCTCGGCCTCGGCGGCGGCGTCGCCCGCACCGCGGTCCTCCACAAAGGTGAGGTCCTCACCTACGAGGGGCTCAAGATCCGATTCGACGACTTCGACCTCTCCGACTTCGACCCCGACGCCGGGAAGATCAACTTCGGGGTCGTCTTCGAGGTCGAGCGGGACGGCCAGACCGTCGAGGTGGTGCCGCGCTTCAAGGGCGGCATGGCGGGCGGGCCCGAGCTGACGCCGGCGGTGGTGCCCGGCGCCGGCGGAGTGACCCTCGCCATCGGCCGTGTCGACGCCGAGGGCGGCGCCGTCGAGCTGCAGGTGATCGACCCGACCCTGTCGTCGACAGGGTCCCAGCCGGCGAGCGTGGTGCTCGACATCTCGACCAAGCCGCTCATCGCACTGGTGTGGATCGGGACGCTGATGGTGATGGCGGGCATCGGCACGGCCATCGGCCTGCGGCGCAGGGACATCGCCTCGATCCCTGTCGAGGGCTGATCGGACGCAGAGGACGGGGGCGGGGGGAACGCTGCCCCCGCCCGCTTCCGCGCCCGCGCCCGCTTCCGGATGGGGTGGGTGGGGTTCGCCACCCTGCCGCCGCCTTCCGCGCCCGCTTCCGCATTGGGCGACTAAGGGCGCATGCCCTGAAGCCCCATCCTCGAGTTCGCATTCCAGCCACCGGAGAGCGTGCCTCCAGCCCCGCCGTCTCGGGCTCCCGGAATGCCCGGAAGCGGAAGCGGAAGGTGAAGCGAGAGATGGGGTCTGTGCGCCGTGCGCTCCCGGTTGGGCTCCCTCACTCGTCGGGCGGCGCGTCGAGGTGCGGCAGCCACGGAATCATCGCCATGTTCGGCAGGGTGAGCAGGAAGGTCAGCGCGAAGTAGATCGGGAATCCGAGCGCCGAGGCGAGGAAGCCCGAAACGACACCGGCGAGCGTGCCGGCGATGTTCATCAGTCCGGTGCCAATCGCGAAGTGCGCCGCCTTGTAGCTCGCCTTGGTGGTCCGCATGATGAATACCGTGAAGGCGGCGTTGCCGAAGCCGGCGCCGAACGCCTCGATCGAGATCAGCAGGCAGACGAGCAGGAAGTCGGCCCGACCGGCGTCGGGGTCAGCCAGGATGTGGCGGTACTTGAGCGCCAGCAGCATGTACAGGAAGTTGAGGCTGTTGAGCGCCAGCACGAACGGCCAGATGCAGCGCCGCAGGCCATAGCGGGCGATCAGGAGGCCGCCGAGGATGCTGCCGACGATCGTCGAGATGATGCCGAAGGTGTTGTGGGCGAGGCCGTACTGCGCCAGCGTGATGCCGATGTCCTTGAGGAAGGGGTAGGCCATGTTCTGGAGCAGCGCCTCGCCGATGCGGAAGGTGGCGATGAAGGCGAGCACGAGCCCGATCCGGGGCCGGTCGAGGTAGTCGACAAAGGCGAGCGCGTAGGTCGAGTCTGAGGCGTAGAGGCGGCGCTTGAGCGCGGGCGCCCGGACCGCCACCGCCGAGAGCACCAGCAGCAGGGCGAGGACGATCCACATCGGCGCCGAGATCTTCCGTAGCGGGCCGGTGACGCCGGCCAGGGCCTCGCTCGTCAGGACGGCCCACAGGCCGACCACGGCGGCAGCCGCCGCCACGACCACCACCAGATGCCGGGGGCGGACCAGGTAGCCGACAAGCTCGCCCATGGGCCGCTTCGGCTTCTCGATCCGAGCGAGCCGCAGCGTTGTTGAGCGTCCACACGGCGAAGAAGATGGTCGCCGCGAAAAGGTAGCCGATCAGCCACGAGAAGCGGCCGCAGACCCAGGCGATGCCGCCGCCGCCGGTGATCAGCGCGACCCGGTAGGCCGCAGACTGCAGGCCGACGTAGCGCGCGCGGTCGGTCTGGCCGAGCGCCTCGAGGTAGTAACCGTCGATGGCGATGTCGTGGGTGGCCGACAGGAACGCCAGCACCATGAAGACTGCAGCGCCGGCCACCAGCGGCGCGGGCGTCTGGCTGGCGATGCCGAGCAGAACCAGCCCGCCGACGATCGCGAGCTCGAGCGTCAGCAGCCAGCGCCGCT
The DNA here is from genome assembly GCA_963754985.1 of uncultured Holophagae bacterium. Taxonomy (GTDB): domain Bacteria; phylum Acidobacteriota; class Thermoanaerobaculia; order Thermoanaerobaculales; family Sulfomarinibacteraceae; genus FEB-10. The sequence goes on from CAVWIJ010000012.1 coordinate 562,621, forward strand.
TGGTGGCGTAGGCGTCGACGAACGGGCCCCACAGGAACTTGATCGTCCACGGGATCCCGAACAGCGAGGTCAGGCCGATCGCCTGCAGGCTGGCGCCGTGCTCCTTGAAGTAGGCGGTCGACATGAGGCGGACGAGACCGTACGGAAACCCCTCGGCGAAGTAGGCGGAGAGGATCCACCATGGGCGCTTCGAGGGCTGGGTCGTGGTCCGGGCCATCGCCGCTCATGGTAGCGCGGTCTGCCACCCGGGGCGGGTGGCTCCGGGCGGATCGAGCGTCAAAACGGGGTGCTAGACTCGCTCCGTCACGGCCGGAGCGCCACGGCGCCCGCCGCGGGAGTGAACAGCCGCCGCCATGAGCATGTTGCTGCGCCGTACGCTCAATCTGTTCCGCCCCTGGCGGCGGGACGCGGCGCTCCGCTCGTCAGCGTCGTTTCGCCTGCAGTACGAGCGCTTCCGCCAGCTCCTCGCCCTCAATGACCGGATGCTGCAGCTGTTCGCCGACATCGAGGACCAGCTCTCGGCGTCGGCGCCGTTCGCGCTCGACACCACGCTGCGGCGGGTCCGCGAGGCCTCGGTCGACGTGTTCGTGATGGCGAAGAACCTGAACCAGATCACGAGCGGGCGCTTCCCGGAGCTCTACGATGCGCTCGCCGTCATCTCCGATCAGCTCGACAGCGAGCTCCAGCGCCTGCGCGGGGCCACGCCCGGGCCGCTGGTGGTCCCGGTTTCCGAGCTGCGGGCGGGCGACGCAGCGCTCGCCGGCGCCAAGATGGCGAACCTGGGGGAGGTGACCGCGGGCTGCGGCCTCGCCGTGCCGGAGGGCTTCGCCATCACCACCGCGGCCTTCGGCCGCTTCATGGAGGAGAACTGGCTGTGGGACCGCTGCGAGCGCCTGGAGGGCCTCCTCGAGGCGAACGGCCCGTCCGCCCTCAACGAGGGCTGCGCCGAGGTTCGGGCCGCCATGCTGGGTGCCGTGGTGCCGGCCGACGTGGCGGAGGCGGTGGCCGCGGCCAGCGCCGCCGCCTTCTCCGACGAGGAGGTCCTGCTGGCGGTGCGCTCGAGCGCGGTCGGCGAGGACGGCTCGGCCACCTCCCACGCCGGGATCTACCACAGCGAGCTGCACGTGCCTCGAGAGCGCCTGCTCGACAGCTACCGGGAGGTGGTCGCGAGCGCCTTCACCCCGGCGGCGGTCTCCTACCGCTACGCGCGCGGGCTGACGGCGGGCGATTCATCAATGGCGGTCGGCTGCCTCCGGATGGTCGACGTGATGGCCAGCGGCATCATGTTCTCGCGCCCCCCCGAGTCGCCGGCCGAGGACCTGGTCGTGATCAGCGGGTCGCGCGGCATCGCCGCAGGCATCGCCCTCGGCACCGAGGACGCCTCGATCTGGACCGGTCCCCCCGCCGGCCCCTTCGCGGGCGGTGACACCGCGGTCGGCGAGGCCGACCTGCGGCGGCTCGCTGGCGCCGCGCGGCAGCTGGAAGAGCACTTCGGATCGGCCCAGGACGTGGAGTGGGCCATCGATACGAGCGGACGGCTGATCGTCCTCCAGACCCGCCCGATGGTGACCATCGCGCCCGGCACGCCCCAGGAGAGCTCGCCGCTCGATGAGCTCGAGCTGCTCGTGGAAGGTGGACTGACCGCCTGCCCGGGCGTGGCTGCGGGGCCGGTCGTTCCGGTGCGGGGCGAGGCCGACCTGGCAGAGTTCCCGGACGGCGGGGTGCTGCTGGCCCACCACTCGTCCCCGGTCTTCAACCAGGTCATGACGCGCTGCGCCGCCATCGTCACCGAGGTCGGGTCGCCGACCGGGCACATGGCGATCCTGGCTCGGGAGTACGGGGTGCCCGCCATCGTCGGCATGACCGACGCGGGGCGCGCCCTCAGCCCAGGGGAGACGGTGACCGTCGACGCGCGGAACCGCCGGGTGCTGGCCGGGGCGCCCGCGCACCTGCTCGAGGGTGCGCTGCGCGAGGAGCGACCCGACTCACCGGCGATCCGCGCGCTGCGCGCGATCGCTCAGCTCGTGACGCCCCTCCACCTCACGAACCCGGCCTCCCCGGACTTCGCGCCGCAGGCCTGCCGCACGCTGCACGACATGACCCGCTTCGTTCACGAGAAGGCCTTCGAGGGCATGTTCCACTTCGGCGACGCCGCGGCCACCGACCGCCAGAACTCCTGGCGCCTGGAGGCGCCGCTGCCGATCGACATCCGCGTCTTCGACGTCGGCGGCGGCGTCGCGGCCGACGCCCCGGCGACCGGCCGGATCTCACCGCGGACATCCTGTCGGTGCCGATGCTGGCCTTCCTCGAGGGGATGCTCGACGCGAGGATCTCGCTGGAGCGAGCCGCGGCCGGTGTCGGTGAGGGGCTTCCTGTCGGTCCTGGGCGAGAGCATGACCGGGCCGCCGCCCGACGCCCAGCAGCTCGGCCGGCTCTCCTACGCCATCGTGTCGGACCGCTACCTCAACTTCTCGACCAAGGCCGGCTACCACTTCTCGACGATCGACACCTACTGCGGGCGCAGCGCCAACAAGAACTACATCCACTTCAGGTTCTCCGGCGGGGCGGCCGACGAGCTGCGCCGGCGGCGGCGGGTCCGCTTCATCCGGCGGGTGCTCGAGGCGCTCGACTTCCGGGTCGACGCCGGCGGCGACATCCTCCACGCGCGGCTCGACAAGTACGAGCCGGAGGTCATCCGGCAGCGCCTCGCCGACCTCGGCCGGCTGACCCTGTGCGCCAGGCAGCTCGACATGCTGATGGGCAGCGATGAGAGCCCCGAGCGCTATGCCCAGGACTTCCTCAGCGGCCGCTTCGACCTCTTCTGAGCCGCGTCGGACGGCCGCCAGGGCCTACGGCCCGCGTGCGCCGAGTGGCCTAGCCCGCACGCTCCTAGTGTGCGCTGCGGCCTGGCCCTTGTCCGCAGCCTGGCTGATGTTCATGACCCGCGTGGCGAGGCGCTGCCCCCCTCCTCGTAGTAGGCGATGCGAACCACGTCACCCGCCGCCGGGGTGGCGTTCACCTTGGCGTCGGCGATCGAGTACTCGAGCTCGTCATTTGGCGGCGGCCTCGTCGCGCAGGACCAACACCTGCGCGGCCTCGTCGAAGGCGACCACCGTTCCTTGAACCACCTGGGGCGGGTTGCACCCCGCAAGGGCCAGGCTGACCGCGACCGCAGCGCAGATCAGGGCGAGCGATCTCATCTCATCCTCCCTGCCCTCGACCGCCGGTCGAGACATTTCGCGACGCGCGTTCCTCCATGACGCCCTTCACGAGGAGGGCGATGATCACCCCGCTGATGCCGATGCCGGCGGTCAGGATCATGATCGAGGAGGCGATCTGGAACTGCGAGCTGCTTGAGCAGCACCGAGGCGCAGGCGATGAAGATGGTGACCGCGAAGAGCAGGCGGATCGAGTAGCCGCGCACGTACTTGACGGCCACCGTGCCGAGCTGCGCGCCGACCGCCGCGCCGAGCAGCATCCACATCGCCGCGATCAGGTCGACCCGGCCCTTGACGCCGTAGGTGAACGCGCCGTAGGCGCCGGTGATCATCACCTCGAACAGGTCGGTGCCCACCGCCACCAGCGGTCGGGCAGCCGACGAGGTAGATCAGCGCCGGCATGCGGATGAAGCCGCCGCCGACGCCGAGCACGCTGGCGACGACGCCGGTGATCAGGCCGACCAGGACCGGCAGCCACAGCGAGCAGGTGATGCCGGAGGCCTTGAAGTGGATCATCGGCGGGATGCGGATCCGCTGCAGCCGCTGGGCGAAGGTCTCGGCCGGTCGCCGGCGCCGTGCCCTCGATCGGCGCCTTGCGCGCTGCGGCGCGCGTGGCTGATGTAGTCGTAGAGCACGTAGCTGCCGATCAGCGCGAGGAAGACGATGTAGATCTTGCGGATGCACCGACTCGGCGAGCCCGACGCGCTCGAGGTACATGACCAGGCTCGCGCCGAGCTCCATGCCGACGGTCGTGCCGACGATCATGGAGACGCCGAGCCGGACGTCGACGTTGCCGAACTTGCCGTGGCGGATCGTCGAGACGATCGACTTGCCGCCCATGTGGGCGAGGTCGGTGCCGATGGCGTAGGGCATCGGGAAGCCGAAGATGTTGAGCGCCGGGGTGACGATCCAGGCGCCGCCGATGCCGAAGAAGCCGCCGCAGACGCCGACGGTGAAGCCGATCAGCAGCAGGAGCAGGACGTTGAAGTGGATTCCGGCGATGGGCAGGTAGATGGTGAAGAAGTCCATGGGCGTCCCTCACTCGTGGTGGGCGGTGCGCCCGAGGTTGATGCCGAGCAAGGCCACGAGGCGGTCGGCGAGCAGCCCGAGGGTGAGGCCCATCCCGACCATGACGGCCACGACCGTCAGCCCGTACAGCCAGAAGCTCTCGTTGTAGAGGCCGGCGATCCAGTGGCCGATGCCGGGCGGCAGCTGGCGGGTGTCGGCGACGTTGACGAGCGTCGACTCCTTCTTGCCGCCGCCGGCCGCGAACGCCTGCGCGGCGCCGAGCCAGACGGTCGCGACGGCAACCGACACGCGCCCCAGCAGATCGGGTTTCAGCGGCCGGGGTACGCACATCCATCTCCAGGAATGACTCATGGAGCCCCCTCCTCGCGGCGACCGCTAGTCGCCGCCCTTCCTTCCGGTTTCAACGGTGGCTTCGATGGCGGTGCACAGGGTCTCGATGGCGACCGGCTTGAGCAGGTAGTCGGTGGCGCCGGCCCGCATGCCCTCGATGCCCGAGTCGACCTTGCCGTGCCCGGTGAGCACGATGACCTTGATGCTCGGGTAGCTCGCACGGATCCGGCGCAGCGCCTCGAGCCCGCCCATGCCCGGCATCTTGAGGTCGAGAATGATGACGTCGATGGTCCGCTCGGGGAGCGCGGCCAGGGCCTCCTCCCCCGAGCTCACGAAGTGCGCGTCGAAGCCGCGGGCCGAGAGACGGGCGGTCAACGCGGACGCGAAGTCGGTCTCGTCGTCGACCACCAGCACCCGGATCGGCGAAGCTGACACCAGACGGGCACCTCTCGTCCCCCCGGCCGGCTGCGGGCGGAGGACCGACTCGTCGGACGATAACCCGGCCCCGGGGGACTGTCAACGAGGATCGCGGGTGCAGGCTCACGGTCTCGGTTAAACGCAACAAAACCTGCGAGCGGCGGCGTCCCGGGCAGCCGGTCCCGTGGACAGGATTCGCGCAACCCGGTCTCAATCTGCCCGGAAGCTCGTCTCGGACAGGTCCTCCTGCCGGACCTCAGGGTCGCTCAACACGCCTCCGGTAAGCGTGATGTCGAAAACCTGGCTGAAGGCCTCGAGGACGGCGTGCTCGAGCTCGGGGAGCGGGCAGGGGCGGCCGAGCTGGTCGGCCATGGTCGTCACGCTGGCGCGCAGGCTGCGGTCGTCGGACAGGCCCATCGAGCCGGCCTGGAGGCGGCCGTCCCAGTCGAGCAGGATCGCGCCGTGCTGGAGCACCGCGCCGCCGTGGGCGCGCATCGCCGAGCCGATCAGCTTGCGGCCGCCGACCACCACCTCGCCGCCGGCCGGGGCCTCGAAGCAGGGGATGGCCGAGGCCGGGCTCGGCAGCTGGAGGTTGACCTCGCCCGGGGTCAGCTCGGCCGCGATCCCGAGGCTGCGGCAGGCCGCGACCAGCGGCTCGCAGATCCGACGGTAGGCGTCCTGCAGGGCGCGCGGGAGCGGCCCCTCGCCGAGCGGCGCGACCACCGCGTAGGTCAGCTCGAGGTGGTGGAGCAGGGCGCGGCCGCCGGTCGGCCGCCGCACCACGTCGATGCCGTGGGCGCGGCAGAAGGCGAGGTCGGCCGCCTCTGGACCCTGGTGCCGGCCGAGCGACAGGCACGGCGGGTCCCAGCCGTAGAGGCGCAGGGTCGGCGGCGCGTCGCCGTGGGCGACCGCCTCGAGCATCGCCACGTCGCGCGCCATGTTGCGCGCCCCGGGGAGCTCGCCGTCGCGGATGAGCCGCCAGCGTCGCCGTCATCCCGAGCACTCTAGCGCGTCACGGTTCCCCCGCAACCCGGCCATCTTGAGGAAAGCCTGGTGGTCCGGCAGCTCGGACACCGATTCCGCAACTTTTCCTGAACTTTTCCTCACGACTTTCAGCCCGCCGGGGCCCAGGTTATGAGCGTCTCGAGGCGCTGCCGCGCGAGGAGCGCGGTTGAGCAGACCTCTCGGGGCTCGAAAGGGGGAGACCATGAAGCGTTCGAGGCTGGCGATTGCATCACTGTGGCCGCTCGGCCTGGCCCTCGCCGTCCTGCTGGCGGCGGGCACGGCTGAGGGCCAGACACCCTGGACCAAGGATCCGGCCAACCCGGTGCTCGAGGCGGGCGATCCTGGCGCGTGGGACCAGGGCGGTGTCGTGTCCGGCGCCGTCCTCTTCGACGGATCGACCTACCACATGTGGTACGCGGGCCTGCGCACAATCCCTCCGGTGTGGCCTGACGCCGACATCGGCTACGCCTGGTCGCAGGATGGGGTGACCTGGAACAGGCACCCGGACCCCGTGCTCGTGCGAGATGGCACCTGGGACTCCGCCGGGATCTGCCCGGGGGCGGTCGTGTGGGACGGCGCCCTCTATCACATGTGGTACGTCGGCGGCACGTCGTCGAGCTTCACGCAGACCGGCTACGCCACCTCGCCGGACGGGGTGACGTGGACGCCGTACGGAGGCAACCCGGTGCTCACTGGGGATCCGGCGGCTGGGACGAGGCCAAGGCGGACATCCACTGCGGTGATCGCCGATGGGGGGACCTACCTCGCCTGGTACAACGGCTGTCCCGCCGCCGGATCGCCGGGATGCGCAGGGTTATGCCACCTCACCGGACGGGGTGGTCTGGGACAAACACCCGGATCCGGTCTTGTGGCCGCTCGGGTATGGATGGGACGGCGACGACGTGCAAAACGCGGCCGTAGAGTTCGACGGCACCTACCACATGTGGTACCGCGGCTTCGGGTCCGTGGCTCCAGATCGGCCACGCGGCGTCGAGGACGGCGTCGACTGGGTCCGGCAGCCGGCGAACGCACCGGTGCTCGAACTGCGGCCAGGCTGGAGCCTGGGACCGCGGGGGAGTGGACATGCCTCAGGTGGCCCTGATTGGGGACACCGCCCACATGTGGTACACGGGCTGGGTCGGCGGCCTGCAGTCGATCGCGATCGGCCACGCCACGGCCCCGCTCCCGTTGCCGATGTTCGTCGACGGCTTCGAGTCCGGCGACACCTCGGCCTGGTCCCTGACCGTGCCATAGGTCGCGATGCAGGCGACCTCGACTCGCATCCCGGCACTCGGCCGAGTGCCGGGATGCTCGCTCGGGGTAACGGCGGACGAGGGTTGCACTCGGGGGTCAACCGCACTGCGGCCCGAGGGGTTTGCCGATGGCGGAGATCATCCGGTTCCCGCGCGTTCGTGCCGGGCGAGGCGGGCCCGTCCGCCCGGCGCGTCCCCTCGCCCCGAGATATAATCGCGACAGAATGGCCACCAGAACAGAGAGCATCACCGAGGCCGGTGCTCGGTTTTGCGTCGGCGACTGGTTCGTCGAGCCGAGCCTCAACCGGATCTCGCGCGGCAGCGTCGCGACCCAGGTCGAACGCAAGGCCATGGACGTCCTGGTCTATCTCGCCGGGCGAGCCGGGGAGGTCGTGGACCGGCGGGAGCTCCAGGACGCGATCTGGGAGACCGAGTTCGTCTCCTACAACACGGTCGCAGCGCGGATCTACGAGCTCCGCGAGGCCCTCGAGGATGACGCGAAGGCCCCCCGCTACATCGAGACCATTCCCAAGCGCGGCTACCGGCTGATCGCGACGGTCCGCTTCAGCGAAGTGCCGGAGCCTGACGCCGGCGTGCTCGCGGAGTCGCTGCGCGAGCAGCCCGACGAGCGGTCGCCGTACCCGGGGCTCGAGCCGTTCACCGACGTCGACGCCGAGGACTTCTTCGGCCGCGAGGCCGAGATCGCGGCGCTGTGGCGCAAGATCGCGAGCCGCCGGCTGCTGGCGGTGGTCGGGCCCCTCCGGCGCGGGCAAGAGCTCGCTGGTGCGGGCCGGGGTGGTCGCCAGGGCGCCGCCGGGTTGGCGGGCGGTGGTCTGCCAGCCCGGCGAGGATCCCTTCCTGGCCGTGGCGAGGGCGCTGGCGCCGGACGTGGTGGGCGACGCCGAGGAGATGCGGCGGCTGCTGGCGTTCCACGACCTCGACGTGGCGCTGGCCGTGGCGGCGCGGTGGCGGGGCCGCTGGGACGAGGCGCTGCTCGTGGTCGACCAGTTCGAGGAGCTCTTCACCCTCAACCCGGAGCCGGCGCGGGAGCGCTTCGCCGAGCTGCTGCGGCGGCTGGTGGACGCGGCCGGGATCCACGTCGTGCTGGTGCTGCGGGACGACTTCCTGCTCGACTGCCACCGCCACCGGGAGCTCGAGCCGATCTTCAGCGATCTGACTCCGGTCGGACCGCCGGCAGGCAGGGAGCTGCGGCGGGCGCTGACCGAGCCGGCGGCGAGGCGGCTCTACGGCTTCGAGAGCGAGTCGATGGTCGACGAGATGGTGGGGGAGGTGGAGGCGGAGCGGGGGGCGCTGCCGCTGCTCGCCTTCGCGGTGTCGCGGCTGTGGGAGCTGCGGGATCGGGAGCGACGGCTGCTGACGCGGGAGGCGTACGAGCGGATCGGCGGGGTCGTCGGGGCGCTGGCGCAGCACGCGGAGGCGACGCTGGAGAGGATCGGACGCGAGCGGCTGCCGATCGTGCGCGAGCTGTTCCGCAACCTGGTGACGGCGCAGGGGACGCGGGCGGTGCGCGAGTGGGACGAGCTTCTCTCCGTGTTTGCCGATTCGCGACGCGAATCGGCCCGCGAGGTGCTGCGGGCGCTCATCGACGCGCGGCTGCTGACCTCGTTCGAGGACGACGCGGCCGAAGGGTCTGCTGGAGGGGCAGGCCACAGAGTCGAGATCGTGCACGAGTCGCTGCTGCGGGCCTGGCCGCGGCTCGTGCGCTGGCAGACCCAGGATGCCGACGCTGTCCAGCTCCGCGACCAGCTCCGCCAGGCGGCGCGGACCTGGGACGAGCGGGGGCGGCCCGACGACCTGCTGTGGAGCGGTTCCTCGTTCCAGGAGTACGCAGCTGTGGCGCGCCCGCTACCCGGGCGGGCTCACCGAGCTCGAGGAGGCCTTCGCTGCCGCCATGACCTCGCTCGCGACTCGCCGCCGTCGCCGTCGCCGGATCGCCGCAACGATCATCGTCGTCTTCCTCGCTGCGGTAGCGATCGTGCTGTTCGCGCTCTGGCGCCGGAGCGTGCACGAGACCCGCCGAGCCGAGGCGGCAAAGCTGTTGGCCCTCGCCCAGGCGCGGCTGGTCGACGACCCGACCGAGGCGCTGGCCCTGACCACGGCGAGCCTGGAGGTCGCCGACACGCGGGAGGCGCGCGAGTTCGTGATGCGGGCCCTGTGGGCCGCGCCGCCGGCCCTCGAGCTCGAGGTGGAGACCGCGCTGGAGCGCAGGGAGGTGAGCTTCAGCCCGGACGGCCGACACGTCGCCGTGGCCGGTACCGTGCCCGAGGTGCGGGTGTGGTCGGACGACGGACAGGGACCGATCCGGCTCGGCGGTCACTCCACCAAACCACCGAACATCGCACTCTGGGCGGCGGATGATCTCGTCGTCACCGCGGAGGGCGGCGGCGATCAACGGCTCGCGTTCGGCGATCGAGCGAGGCTGTGGTCGATCCCTGACGGCCGGCTCCTGCGCACCATCGAGCTCGGCACGCCGGCGCTCTGGTACGTCGGGCCCCGGCGCCTGTTCGCCCAGATCGAGCAGGGCGAGGGGGCGCAGCGCCGCATGGAGCTCAGGTCCTGGCGGCTGCCGGATGGCTCTGAGGAGCTGCTCGACAGTCTGTCCCCCGCCGCGCTCGCCGGCATTTCCGACCTCGTCGCCGCTCCGGACGGCTCGGGCTGGGTGGTGGCGAGGGACAGCGAGTTGCTCCTCCGCCCGTTCGACGGTGGCCGGCCGGAGAGGCGGCTCGAGGTGCTCGGTGCGGCGCCGTACGCGGTGCCCTACGGGGCGGAGAGCGTTCTCGTCGAGGACCAGGCCGGCGCCCTGCGGCTGTGGAATTTCGGCGGTGAGGCGCCTGGGCGATCCTGGTCGATCCAGCGTCCGGCCGCCGCCACGAAGAGCCTCCCCGACTGGCAGGGACGCCGGGTCGCGCGCCTTGGTCCGGACAAGCAGTCACTCCAGGTGTGGGAGCTTGGCGGCCTGCCCGGGTCGAGGCCCCTCGAGCTGCGGCGCAGCGGCTTCTGGTACGACCCGAACTTCGCGTTCCACCCGGGGGGCTCCTGGTGCGCCGCGACCACCCACGTCGAGAAGCGCCTCACGATGTGGCCGATCGCACGGCCATATCCCAGCGTTCTCGAGGGCTTCGAGTTCCCGCGCTACCGCAAGCCGCTCGCCTTCAGCCCCGACAGCCAGTGGCTCGCCGTCGGCTGGGACGGGGGCGTCCGGCTGCTGCCGGTGCGAGGCGGAGATCCCGCCGCGGTGCGAGAGCTGAGCCTGCCGATCGACGGCGCCGGCTCCGACATCCGCTTCGACCTCGAGGGTCGTTTTCTCTTCGTGGTGGCCATGGTCGACGCCTGGGTCGCGCCGCTCGACGGCGGACCGGCCCGTCTGGTGGTTTCCGCGGTCGACGAGCGCCAGATCGAGCAGGGCGCGATCTCGCCCACCGGCAGGCGGGTCGCGAGCGGCTACTTCATGGGCCAGGGCCCGTTCGAGCTGTACGTCGTCGATGTCGCCACCGGCGCCCGCACCGCCTTCAACCTTCCTTGGATCGGAGACGTGTCCGAGCGAGAGGCCGGCATCATCAGCCCGGAGTTTCTGGACGAGGAGACCCTCCTGACCATGGGCGGGGGCGGCCTCCGGCGCTGGGACCTCGCCACGGGCGAGCAGGAGCTCATGGTGGCGAACGACGGTCGGAGGTGGATGGACGCGAGCCCGAGCGCCGGCCTCGCAGTCGCCTGGGGTATGGGCGCGGACCTCGCTCCGCCCGTCGAGCTGATCGACCTCGCCGCCTGGACGAGCCGGCCGCTTCCGGGCTTCGGCGGCGACGTCGAGTGGGTGGACCTCGATCCCTCGGGGACGGTCGTGGCGGCGGGCAGCACCGACGGCACGATCCGGGTCGCCCGCCTCGACGGCGGCGAGCCGCAGCTGCTGCTCGGACACGCGGGATCCGTGACCCAGGTGGCCATCTCCCCTGACCTGCGCTGGCTGGCCTCGGCCGGCGCGGACAACACGCTCCGCCTGTGGCCGATGCCGGACCTGTCGAAACCGCCGCTGCACACCCTGCCCCACGACGAGCTGCTGGCCAAGCTCCACTCGCTGACCAACCTGCGCGCCGTGCGCGACCCCGCCTCCGACACCGGCTGGACGATCGAGCTCGGCCCCTTCCCCGGTTGGCGCGAAGTCCCCACCTGGTGAGCCGAAGATCACAATGAGCCCGCCTGGCGCTGCGGGATTGCTTGAGCGGTCGTCCGCTTTCGGGCGTCAGGCAGTGTCCCTCGGATAGATTGGGACTTCGGACGGTTGCGCTCGAGGGTCCGAGCCGAGCCGCCCGAACGAGGAGCGAGAAGAGGTGGCTTCACTTCCTGACGTCTTTGGGGTGCTCAATGAAATGAAGGCCGAAGGCGTCGTCGAGGATTATGCCCTCGGTGGTGCGATGGCGGTTCTCTTCTACGCTGAGCCGACGCGGACCTACGACCTCGGTGTTTTTGTGATCCTGCCTCCTTCCGACCAGCCGATCGTCACCCTGACACCGGTCTACGCTTGGTTGCGCGCACGCGGCTTTGAGGCGCACGCCGAGCACGTGCTGATCCACGGCGTACCGGTTCAGCTCATTCCGGCGTACAACGAGCTCGTGGAAGAGGCGATCACGGCAGCCCGAAATCACGACTACGACGACGTGACGGTGCGGGTGTGCCCACCCGAGCATCTGATCGCACTCGCGCTTCAGGCCGGCGGCGGCAAGCGGCGGGAGCGGGCGCACCAGCTGCTCGAAACGGCGGACATCGACCGTGCGCTTCTCGACGAGATCATGAGCCGCCACGGGATCCAGGGACCCTGGAGCCACGATGGGTGACGGACCAAGCTCCCGCGGGGACCGGGTCGCGGACGTCTTCCGCGCCAAGGCGGAGTGGCACCGCCGGCAGGCGCGCCTCCCGATCAAGGAGAAGGTGCGGATCCTGCTCGAGCTGCAGCGACAGGATCATCTCCTCCTGAAGCAGCACCGTCAGCTCGAGTGGTGGGAAGAGCCCTGGCGGATCGATCCCTGAGCGACAAAGTCAATCGTCATGTCGGGGGCGAGCCGCTGCTCTACAAGGGGTTGAAGGTCAGGAAGGCTCTGGGAGAGATGATTGGGAGGCCCTCGAACGCCTCGAGGACGAGGAGGTCGTCGTCGCCCGTCACCAGGCACGCAGCGCCGCATGATAAAGCGAGCGCCAGCACGGCATCGTCGTCATGGTCGCGGCACACCGGCTTTGGGAGCGGATCAGGGTTCACGATCTGACCGACTCGACGAAGCAGGGCCACGGCCCTATCCACACGCGTTCTGTCGAATCCCAGCTTCCCGACCATCACGCCCTCGAACTCGTTGAGGATGTGAGCACTCAGAATGAGCTCGTTGTCCCCGATGACGCGTTCGAAGACCTCCGAGCAGACACCTCGCGCGATGAAGGCGGCCACCAGCACGTTGGTGTCGAGAACGACCCTCATGACACGCGGTCGAAGACGTCCTCGTCGGTGACGATGCCCTTTGACTCGGCCTCGATGGTCAGCTCGGCGCGCAGGGCGCGGTACTCGCGCAGCGTGAAGTACCTCTTCAGCGCATCGCGCACGACCTCGCTTCTGGTGGTCCCTTCCTCACGGCTGACCGCATCGAGTTCGTCGGTCAGCGTCTCGGGCAAGCTCACGGTGACGGCCTTTCTCACGCTGGCCTCCTGTATGAGATTCTAACACAGGGAGATGTCGCAATTTCCATTCCGTGATGTGCAGCTTCGAACCTCACCGTGCTGGTAGCTCGGCATGATCTCGAGTGGCGGTCGGGCAGCTCGTTCAGGCAGGGACGGGAACGGGGACGGGAACAGGCGGTGCGGGAGATCCGATCCCGGAGCTCCGAGGCCCGAAGCCGAGGCCCGACTGACCTACACTGTGGAACGAAGCGCTCCGGGTCCGCGTTGGCCGCGTCGGAGGTCGGGTGAGTTCCGGAATTGTGCTCAAGCTCGTTGATGCGTGCCGCCACTACCAGCGCGGCGAGGAGATCGTGCGCGCGCTCGACGGCGTCTCGATGGTAGGTGGCGGCGGGCGAGTCGATCGCGCTGGTCGGGGCCTCGGGCTCGGGCAAGTCGACCCTGCTCAACCTGGTGTCGGCGGTCGACCGGCCGAGCTCGGGCCGGGTCGAGGTCTGCGGGATCGAGCTGGCCACGGCCTCCGAGGACGAGCTGCTCGGGCTGCGCCGGCGCTGCATCGGGCTCGTCTTCCAGGCCTTCCACCTGGTGCCCCACCTGACGGCCGAGGAGAACGTGGCCTTGCCGCTCGCGCTGGACGGCCGCAGCGACCCCGAGCGGGTGGCGGAGCTGCTCCGGCGGGTCGGCCTCGCGCACCGGCGCAGCCACTACCCCTCGGAGCTGTCCGGCGGCGAGCAGCAGCGGACCGCGCTCGCCCGCGCCCTCGTCCACCGGCCGCGGCTGCTGGTCGCCGACGAGCCGACCGGCAATCTCGACTCGCGCACCGGCTCGGCGGTGCTCGAGCTGCTCGCCGAGCTGCGCCGGGAGGAGGGGGCGGCGCTGCTGCTCGCGACCCACGACGAGTCCGTCGCCGCGGCTGCGGACCGGATCGTCCACCTCCACGACGGCAGGATCATTCAATGAAGGAAGAACGAAGAACGAAGGACGAAGAGAGCGATCCGAGCGGGGCGGTTGTCGGTGGTCACCGAGCCGCCAATCGGGTCTCCTGTTCTTCGTTCTTGGATCTTCAATCTTCGACCGGTCGGGTGGGCCGGGTGGTACTGAAGGCCCTGCTGTGGCGCCCGCTGCGGCGGCGGCCGTGGCGCTTCCTGGTGACCGTCCTCGGCGTCGCCACCGGCGTCGCCGCGGTGGTGGCCACGGTCGCCTCGAGCCGGGCCGCGGTGCGCGCCTTCGCCGAGGGGGTCGAGGAGGTGGCGGGCGCGGTCCGGGTCGAGGTCACACGCCCGGGCGGTGTGCCGGCGTCGCTGCTCGGGGCGCTGCGGCCGCTTGCGGGCGACGCGGTGGTGGTGCCGGTGGTGGAGGAGGTGGCGCTGCTCGTCGAGCTCGGCGACGGCGTGCGGGTGCTCGGGGTCGACCTGCTGGTCGATGCCCAGGTCCGGCCGGTGCTCGAGGGCGAACAGGCCGCCGAGCAGATCGTCACGGCTCTCACGGGCCGTGGCGTCGTCCTGCCCGACGTGCTCGCGCGGCGGCTCGGCGTGGCAGTGGGCGACACCATCACCTTGTCGGCCCGGGCACGGGTCGAGCCGGTCGAGGTGGTGGCGCTGTTTCCGGCCGAGGGGCTGGCAGCGGCCTGGGACCGGGTGGTGGTCATGGACGTCGCGCTCGCCGCCGAGCTGTTCGGCCGTGGCGATCTCGTCGACCGCATCGAGCTCGCCCCGCGGGCTGGAGTCGATGCGCAGGCGCTGCGGCGAGCGAGCGGCCGAGCTGTTGCCGGCGGACGTCACGGTGGCGCCGCCGTCGCGCCGCCGGGAGACCGCCGAGCAGATGGTGGCCGCGCTGCGCTTCAACCTGATCGCGCTGTCGGCGATCTCGGTGCTGGTCGGCGCGGTGCTGGTGGCGACCACCCTCGCGACCTCGGTCGTCCAGCGCCGCTACACCATCGCGCTGCTGCGCTCGCTCGGCGCCTCGCGATCCCAGATCGCGGGGGCGGTGCTGCTCGAGGCAGCGGCGATCGGTGTGGCCGGCGGGGTGCTGGGCACGGCCGGCGGCCTGCTCGGCGCCCGGGCGGCGCTGGTCAGCGTTCGCTACTCGGTGGTGGCGCTCCTACGCTCGAGCCTTGCCACCGACATTGCCTTCGAGCCGTGGCTCGCGGCTCTCGGGCTCGGCCTCGCGCTCGCGGTGTCGCTCGCGGCGGCGGTGCTGCCCCTCGAGGAGGCGCTGCGAACGCCCCCGCTGCAGGGCCTCAGCGACGCGGCGCCGCGACGCCTCTCCCTGCGCGCGATTCTGCTCGACCTCGCCGTCCTGGCGACCCTCGCGGGCGCGGCGCTGTGGCTGGCGAGCCGGCCGGCCTGGCACGGCCTGCCGATCGGCGCCATGGTCGCCTGCCTGGCCGTGATGGCGATGCTGCTGGTCGGTTCGGCGCCGCTGCTCGACGGCCTGGCGCGCGCCGGCGCGAGCCCGCTGCGGCGGCTCGCCGGCCCGTCGCTGCGGCTTGCAGCCGCGGCGCTGGCAGCCGGCCGGCGACGGGCGGCGTGGGCGGCGGGCGCGGTGTCGGTGGCGGTCGCGCTGGCGGTCGCCATCCTGACCATGGTGGTCTCGTTCCGGGGCACCGTCGAGCGCTGGACCGAGGCCGGGATGCGCGCCGACGTCTGGGTGCGGCCGCTCGCCATGGAGCGCGGGGTGCCGACCGGCGAGCTCGACCCCGCGATCGTGGAGCTCGCGGTCGAGCTGTTCGGCGCCGAGGCGGTCGACCCCTTCTACTCGATCGACATCAGCTATCAGGGCCGGCCGGTGGCGCTGGCCGGGGCCGCCTTCGACGTGGTCGCCCGGCACGGCAGCGTGTACTTCCCGGGCCGAGAGTCGCGCGAGGTCTTCGCCGAGGCCTGGGCCACCGGCGGGGCGGTGGTCAACGAGCCCTTCGCCAACCGCTTCGGGGTCCGCGAGGGGGACACGGTGACCCTGGAGCCGCCGGGCGGGCCGCTCGAGGCGAGGGTGGTCGGGGTGTTCACCGACTACTCGCGCTCGCACGGCCTGGTGGTGGTCGACCGGTCGCGCTTCCTGGAGCGCTTCCCCGGCCGCGGCCCGCTCGACATGGCGCTCTTCCTCCCTGACGATGCCGACCCGCTGGCGGCCCGCGACCGGCTGCTCGAGGCGGTGCGCGGCCGCTACCTGATCGAGGCCTTCTCGAACCGCGAGCTCAAGCGCGAGGTGCTGGCCGCGTTCGAGCGCACCTTCGCCATCACCACCGCGCTGTCGGTGGTGGCGGCGGTGGTGGCGGTGATCGCGGTGGTGACGGTGCTGCTGACCCTGGTCGGCGAGCGCCGGCGCGAGCTCGCCACGGTGCGCGCCCTGGGCGCGTCGCGCCGCCAGGTCGGCTCGATGATGGTGGCGCGAGGCGGCCATGCTCGGGCTCGCGTCCACCGCTGCCGGGGTCGTGGCCGGATTGGTGGTCGGCGTGATCCTGGTCGAGGTCGTCAACCTGCAGAGCTTCGGCTGGTCGCTCGGGCTCGAGCTGCCGTGGACCGACATCGCCGGCCTCGCGGCGTGGGTGGTGATCGCCTGCGTCCTGGCCGGCCTGGCGCCGGCCGCGGCCGCGCTCGCGGTGCAACCGGCGGAGGTGCTCCGTGAGGAGCGCTGAAGCCCTCCACCCACGCCGCCGATCGCAGATCGCAGACCTACAGATCGAAGATGCCGTTCCAGAGCACCTGGGGCGAACGAAGAACGAATGCCGAAGAACGAAGGATGGCTTGGGCGCACCGCTGGCCACGCGCGTCGAGAGGCCGGATCTTGGTTCTTCGATTCTTCGATCTTCGATCTCGCTGCTGCTGATCGCCGGAATCGCGACGCTGGTCGTGGCCGGCGAGGACGGCTGGGAGCGGATCACCGGCCCGCCGGCGCTCGTGCTGCCGCGCGACCACGGCGCCCACCCCGAGGTGCGGACCGAGTGGTGGTACCTCACCGCCAACCTGCGCGGACGGCGAGGGCCGTCGCTACGGCGTTCAGGTGACCTTCTTCCGCAGCGGGCTCGACCCGGCGCCGCCGGAAGCCGGCGATTCGCCGCTGCGCGCCCGGCAGGCGGTGGCCGCCCACCTCGCGGTGGCCGAGGTGGCAGCCGGCCGCTTCCGGCACGCGGAGCGGGTCGGCCGGGCTGACGGTGGCTTCTCCGGCTTCGCGAGCGACGACCTGAAGGTCTGGCTCGGCGACTGGCAGCTCGAGCGGCGGCCGGACGACGCGCTGGTGGCGAGGGCGTCGGATCGGGAGGCCGCGATCGGGGTCGAGCTCAGCTACCGGCCTGTGAAACCCCTGGTGCGGCAAGGAGTCGACGGCTACTCGCAGAAGGGCGCCGATCCGGGCAACGCCTCGGCCTACCTGAGCTGGACCCGCCTCGAGGTCAGCGGCACGCTGGTGCTCGACGGCCGCGAGCTCGCGGTCGCGGGCGAGGGCTGGTTCGACCACGAGTGGGGGAGCTCACAGCTCGGCGAGGGCGTGGCCGGGTGGGACTGGTTCAGCCTCCGTCTCGATGACGGCTCCGAGCTGATGGTGTACCGGCTGCGGCATGAGGACGGAACACCGGACGCGTACTCCTCTGGGACTGTGATCCGGGCCGACGGCTCGACCCGGCGGCTCGCGGCCGACGAGGTCGTACTCGAGCCCACCGGCTGGTGGACGAGCCCGGCGACCGGCGGCCGCTATCCCTCGGGCTGGCGCATCGCCGTGCCCTCCGAGCAGCTCGACCTGAGGGTCGCGCCCGCTCGTTCCCGCCGCCGAGCTCGACGGCCGCGGCTCGACCGGCGTCGTCTACTGGGAGGGCCCGGTCGAGGTCGCCGGCTCCCATCGCGGCGAAGGCTACGCCGAGCTCACCGGCTACGCGGGGAGCCTCACAGGGACGGTTCTGACCTCAGGGCAGGCTGGAAGCCTGCGCTACAACGCGGGTTGCAAACCCGGCGTCAGAAACGAGCTGTGGCCGTGGCCGCGGGAGCGGAAAGGGAGACCGCGGACCACACGTTTCTGGCGCCGTCGCGTCGCCGGAGGCCGCGAGCGAGCTGAGCTCCGGCGCGCTTCGCCCAGAATCGGCTAAGCTGAGCGCGATGGGGACCCTGTCACGAGACACCGACCGGGAAGCGGAGCGGGTCCTGATCGAGATCATGAGGGCTCTGCCGGCCTGGAAGAAGCTGGCGCTGCTCGACGACGCTGCTCGACCGCGCGGCGCTGGCGCTTGCCGGCCTTCGTGCGCGCCACCCGCCGCGACCGAGGACACGTTGCGCCGCATGCTGATGGACCTGCTGCTCGGCGAAGAGATCGCGACCCGGGTCTGGGGCCGCTCGACGAGCCGGTCTGATGACAGGTGAGCTGCCGTCGTCCATCGAGGTCGTGGTCGAGGTCGTCGCCATCCTCGACGAGCTCCGGCGCGCTATCACCTCGGGGCTCATTCGCCGCTGCGATCCACGGGGTCCCCCGCCAGACGCGCGACGCCGATGTCGTGGTCAATCTCGATGCCGGCACGGCGGCGCAGCTCGTGGAGCGGCTCAAGGCGGACTTCTACGTCGATCGGGACGCGGCCACGGCGGCGGTCTTCCGACGGGGGAGCTTCAACGCGATCCACCTCGCAACCGGCTTCAAGGTGGACTTCTTGCGGCGCGGGAGGGCGGGATTCGAGGATGCGACTCGACGCGGCAAGGCCAAGCCATCCGCCCTGGTGCGCCGCCGACGACCCCTCGCGCGTCTCGTGGTCATTCCCGAGCGGAAGGACATCCCGATCGGAGACTCTGCGAGCGATTCTGCGGCAGGCCGGGCTGAGCTCCGAGGGTAGTTCCTCGGACTCCTGGGCTGACACCTGGGGGACTTCTCGGTCACTTCATCATCGACGAATACTCGGGCGCGGAGGCGGGCGGAAGCGGGCGACTATTCTTCGAGCCGAACCGAAACGGCCTTCGACACCCCCGGCTCCTCCATGGTGATGCCGTAGAGGATGTCGGCCCGCGCCATGGTGCGCCGGTTGTGGGTGATCAGGACGAACTGGGTGTGCTCGGACATCGAGCTGATGAGGTCAGCCAGCCGCTCCACGTTGGCGTCGTCGAGCGGGGCGTCGACCTCGTCGAGGATGCAGAACGGCGACGGCTTGATGCGGAACAGGGAGATCAGCAGGGAGAGCGCGGTCAGCGCCTTCTCGCCGCCGGACAGCAGCTGCACCGACTGGGTCTTCTTGCCGGGCGGCTGAGCCGTGATGTCGATGCCCGACTCGAGGGGGTCGTCCTCGTCGACCAGCTGGAGGGTGGCGCTGCCGCCGCCGAAGAGCTTGTTGAAGGTCTCGTGGAACAGGCTGTTGACCTGCTCCAGGGTCTCGACGAAGCGCGCGCTGCAGAAGGCGTCGATTTCGCGGATCGTGGCCTCGAGCTTGTGCAGCGCCTCGACGAGGTCCTTGCGCTGGGCGCTGAGGAAGGTCGAGCGTTGCTCGAGCTCGTCGACCTCCTTGAGCGCCAGCAGGTTGACCGGGCCGAGGGCCTCGATCTTGGCGCGTAGCCCGGTGATCGTCTCGCGCAGGGCGTCAGGAGTCGCCTCCGGGTCGGGCTCGAGCGTGAGCAGCGCCTCCGGGGTGGTGTCGAGCTCGGCCGCCGCCGCGTCGCGCAGCCGCTCCCACTGCGAGTCGAGGCGGGTCTGCTCGACCTCGGTCTCGTGGAGGGACTCACGGGCGCGGTCGTGCTCGTCGCGGCGCTGGCGGACCTCGCGGTCGAGGCCCTCGACCGTCGCCGCCACCGCGGTTACCTGCTCGCCGAGCTGCCGCTCCCGGTCGCGGGCCGCGCTGAGCAGGCCCTGCTCCTCGGCGAGCCGGGTCCGCGAGCGCACGACCTCGTCCTCGGTGCCGGCGAGCTCGGAGCCCAGATGGTCGACGTCGCCCTGGAGCTTGGCGATGCGCTCGTCGAGACGCCGGCCCTCGCCGGCGAGCCGCTCCTGCTCGGCCGTCGCCGCCGTCGCGCGCTCCTCGGCGAGCCGCGCCTCGGCCTGCCAGCGGTCGAGCCGGCGCAGCGCGTCCGCCGCCTCGTCCCGGCGCGCCGCGAGGGCGGTCGCTGCGCCGTCGACGGACTGCTCGAGCTCGGCGGTCCTCGTCTCGAGACCGGCGACCTCCTGCTCGAGCTTGGCCCTGCGTCCGACAAGCTCCTCGGAGAGCTTCCGGTTGCGCTCGTTCTCGGCGCCGACGGCCTCGAGCTCGCGGCGCAGCCGAGACAGCTCCTCGCCGAGCGACTGCTCGACGGCCGCGGCGCGGGCGCGCTCCTGCTCGGCGTGCAGCAGCCGTCCGTCGAGCTCCGCCACCGCGCCCTCGACCTCGGCAAGGGCGCGGGCCGTGTCGCGGTGGCGGCTCGCCGCGGAGCCCTCGCGCTCGCTGGTCAGGCCGATCTCGCCGGCCAGCCGGTGGCGCTCGTCGCGCAGGGCGAGCGCGCCGTGGTGACGCGAGGCCGCGGTTGGCGGCTCGACCGTTCGTCCCCGCCACACGACGTCGTCGGGGCCGACGAAGATCGCGTGCGGGTGCTGCTCGGCGAGGCTGCGGGCAGTCCCTTGGTCGGGGCATCGGAAGGCGGCGCGGCAGCACTCGCCCGAGCCAGGGCAGGTGCTCGGGCTTGACCCCGGCCTTGCCGAGCAGCGGCTCCACCCCGGCGACGGGCGGCGCGTCCGGCGGCGGCGCGGGGCCACCGGCCACCGCCAGCCGCAGCCGGCCCTCGAGCCCGGCCAGCGCCGCGAGCTGTTCGCCGCTGAGGCCAGCGGCCGCGATCACCGGCAGCTCCAGCCAGTCGGACCAGACCCGGTCGAGCAGCGGCGCCAGGCCGGGCGCCGGGTCGAGGTAGTCGCCGACCTGGCCGGCCAGGGCGCCCTCGGACAGCACCGTGACGAGCTGCTCGAGGACCGCGGCGTGGCGGGCCAGCTCGCGCTCGATGCCGGCCAGGCTCTGGCGGTGCTTCCACAGCTCGCGGCCGAGCTGCTCGGCCTCGTCCTTGGCGGTCTTCGCCTCGTCGCCGAGCAGCGTGCGCCGCTCGACGAGCTCACGGCGGCGGCCGTCGAGCTCCTCGGCGGCGCTGGCCGCGCTGCGGCTGTCCTCGGCCGCGGCCCGGTAGCGCCGCTCCGACTCGTCGAGACGGCGAGCCAGCGTCGCGCGCTCGTGCTCGAGCTGGCCGAGCACGAAGGCGACACGGTCCTGCTCGCGCTCGAGCTCGCCGAGCCGGTTGCGGCTGGTGGTGAGCGACGAGATCGTGCGCAGCAGCTCCTGGCGGCGCTCGTTGGCCTGGGTCTCGGCCTCGGTGAGCCGGGTCCGGCCTTCGGCCTCGGCCGCAGTGGCCTCGTCGACCGCGGCGCGAACCGCCTGGAGGGCCTCGTCGAGCGTGGTCCGCCGGGCGGTCGCCTCGCTGATCCGCCCCTCGAGCTCGCTGCGGGTCGAGCTGATCGTGAGCCGGTCCCGGCGGGCCCGGTCGAGCGACTCGCGGAGCTGGTCGATGAGGTCGCCCGAGCGCTCGAGGAAGGCCTCGAGCCGCTCGCGCGAGGCCTGCAGCTCGGCGACCTCGGCGCGCGCCGCCTCGATCTCGGTCCGGGTGCTGTCCAGACGCGCCCGGGCCTGGCCGAGGTCGGCCTCGCTGCTGGCGAGAGCGGCGGCCGCCGCGGCGACCTCGTTCTCGATCTGGGCGCGGCGCCGGGCAGCGTCCCGGCGGGCGCGATCGGCGTCGTGGACCTCGGTGGTCAGCAGAGTCTGCAGCGCGCCCTTGAGCTCCTCGCGCAGGCGCTCGTGCCGCCGCGCCTGGCCGGCCTGCCGCTTGAGCTGGCGCAGCGTGCGGTCGACCTCGGAGATCACGTCGTCGAGCCGCAGCAGGTTCTGGCGGGTGTGCTCGAGCTTGAGCGCGGACTCGTGCTTGCGCTTCTTGTAGCGGGTGATGCCCGCCGCCTCCTCGATGCAGGATGCGGCGGTCGGTGGGGCGTGCCGACAGCACCTGGCCGACCCGACCCTGCTCGATGATCGAGTAGTCGCGGATGCCGAGGCCGACCGACATCAGCTCGTCCATCACGTCCTTGAGTCGGGCGGTCTTGCCGTTCAGCCGGTACTCGGACGGTCCCGACCGGTAGACCCGCCGGCGCACCTCGAGGCGGCCGTCGGCCTCCTTCCAGTGCCCGTCGTCCGACTGCAGGGTGAGGACGACCTCGGCGGCGCCGGCCGGCGCGCGCCGGGTAGCGCCCGAGAACACGACCTCGCCCATCTGCTTGAGCCGGAGCAGGGTCGGGCTCTGCTCGCCGAGGACCCAGAGGATGGCATCCACCAGGTTCGACTTGCCGCAGCCGTTGGGGCCGATGATCGCCGAGATGTCGCTCGGAAAGCCGAGATCCACCTTGTCCGGGAACGACTTGAACCCGGCGAGCGAAAGCGAGTGGAGACGGACGCGCGCCATCGCGCGGCACAGTATCAAAGCGGGACAGCGGTTGGAAGGCCGGCCGCGGCGCGGCTGTGAGCACGGGCACCCTTCGACTCGCGGCGGAGCTTGCCCTGAGCGAGGAGCCCGCCAGGGCTCCGAGTCGAATGGTCGCCGCTCGCTCACGGCAGGCTCCTCGGGCGCGGAAGCGGAAGCGGGCGCGGCAGCGAGTCGGGTACGGGAACGGGAACGGGAGCGGGAACGGGGAAGGAAAGCGGCGTGATACTCTCGCCAACATGACCGCCGAGCTCACCCCCGCCGGGCTGCGCGAGATCGCCGAGAGCTTCCGGGAGCGCCACCGGCCGGGCTCGCTGCGGGCGCTGATGGTGGCCGGGTCGGGGATCCGGCTCGAGCTGCCGGGCTGGCAGGCCGGGGAGGAGATCGCCCTCGCCGAGGTGCTTCCCGTTCCGGCTCCACGAGCTCGCCGGGCACCGCCAGACGATGACCCTGTGGCGCCGCGGGCCGGAGACGATCCTCGCCATGAACGGCCGCCTCCACCTCTACCAGGGCTACTCGCCGGCGGAGGTGGTGGCGCCGGTCCGCCTGGCCGGGCTGCTCGGCGCCGGGCTGATGCTGGCCACCAACGCCAGCGGCGCCCTCGACCCGGCCATCCCGCCGGGATCGCTGGTGGTGGTCTCGGACCACATCAACCTGCAGGGCTCGAACCCGCTGGTCGGGGAGTGGGGGAGGTCGTTCGGACCGCCCTTCCCGGACATGAGCGAGGCCTACGATCCCGAGCTGCGGAAGCTGGCCGTTTCGGCCGCGGCCGAGGCCGGCTTCGCGGTCCGCGAGGGGGTCTACGCCGCGGTGCTCGGGCCGTCCTTCGAGACCCCGGCCGAGGTGCGGATGCTGGGCCGGCTCGGCGGCACGGTGGTCGGCATGTCCACGGTGCCCGAGGTGATCGCCGCGCGCCAGATGGGGATGAAGGTGCTGGTGATCTCGCTGGCCACCAACCCGGGCGCCGGCCTCATCGACCGCCCGCTCTCCCACGAGGAGGTGCTCGAGGCCGGCGCGGCCGCGGCGGACAAGCTCCGGGTGCTTCTCGGCCTGCTGGTGCAGCGGCTGTTCGAGCAATGAGCGACCGCGGACGGCGATTGACGGATTGCGAGTGCAGATTGTCTGTCTTCATCAATTCCGATGTCCGGGCTCCGGTTTCCGGAGCGACGAGCGGCGAGGGTCGCGAGGCGTTCGGGCGCTCGCCGATCAGCCGAACTCCTCGATCCGGAAACCGGAGCCCGGAGATCGGAAGGGAGGTAGGGGGCGGTGTTCCTCGACGTCTTCCCCGTCGGCCCGATCCAGGCCAACTGCGTGCTCCTCGGCGACCCGGCCGCCGGCGTGCTGGCGGTGATCGATCCCGGCGAGGAGGCGCCCCGCATCCTCGAGCGTATCGACGCGAGCGGGCTCGAGCCGGCCTTCATCCTCCACACCCACGGCCACCTCGACCACGCGGGCGGGACCGCCGAGCTGGCGAAGCTGCTCGGGGCCGGGGTGCCGGTCGGCCTGCACCGCGACGAGCTCGAGCTCTACCGCAACCTCGCGATGCAGGGCCGGATGTTCGGACTGGAGGCGGCGACGCCGCCGGAGCCGACGCTGTGGCTCGCGCACGGCGACCGGCTCGAGCTCGGCAACCTGGCCCTCGAGGTCCGGCACACGCCGGGGCACTCGCCGGGAGGGGTGTGCTTCGTGGTCCACGGCGCCCCCGAGCCGACGGTCATCGTCGGCGACGTGCTGTTCGCGGGCTCGATCGGCCGCACCGACCTCTTCGGCGGCTCGTTCCCGATCCTCGAGCGGTCGATCCGGGAGCAGCTCTACACGCTGCCCGATGAGACGCGGGTGGTGTGCGGCCACGGACCGGACACCACGATCGGCCGCGAGAAGCGCTCGAACCCCTTCGTCAGCGGTTGACCCCGTCCCCGGCGCGTCAGACGAGGGTTCCCGCTCGACGCTGGCCGCTTCGTCTTCTTTGCTTCGGATGCGCGCAGCGCATCCTCGCGGAGTCGCGCGGGGCGTAGGCCGGCCAGCGATCACGACGACTCGGTACACCACGGGGCTACGACCCGCGTGCGCCGAGGGGCCAATGCGGTGCGAACTCCTAGGGCACCGCGGCCGACCACGCCGACCAGTCGCCGCTCTCGAAGCCGTCCGCGAACATTGTCGAGTCGATGACCGTGTAGACGTTCGGCCGGTAGCTGGTGATGGTGCACCGCAGGCGCAGCATCTGCTCCTCGGTGAACTCGGTCATGCAGGCGTCGTTGGTGTACTCCATGTAGTTCTCGATCGGGATCGGGTAGGAGCCGCAGCTGGTGCCCGGGGTGCAGTAGAAGTGAGAGGTCGCATCCGGCTCGGTGTCGCAGATGAGGTCGGCGGTCGAGTAGCAGTAGGGCAGGGCCGGGTTGCCGCAGCCGCCTTCGAAGGTGTGGAGGAGACCGACCCAGTGGCCGACCTCGTGGGTGGCGGTGCGGCCGAGGTGGTAGGGCGGGAACGGCGAGGGCCGGCCGAAGGCCCGGTAGTAGATGACGATGCCGTCCTGCCAGCCGCCGACGCTCCACTGCGGGAACCACGCGTAGCCCAGGTACTGGGTGTTGTTGGTGTAGAAGTTGAGGTAGCGGTGGGGGTCCCACATCAGCGCCGTCTTGAAGCCGTACTCATCGTTGTCGTTGAACCAGTTGCTGTTGGCGGTGCGGGTGATGCCGGTCGTCGGGTCGCCGTTCGGGTCCTCGCTGGCGAGCACGAACCGGACGCCGGTGTAGGTGCCGTTGCCGCCCGCGGTGCCGGCGATCGCCAGGTAGTCCTCGTTGAGCACGTCGATCTGGCTCGCAGCCATCTCGTCGGTGAGGTCGCCGGTGACCCCGTCGTCGGCGGTGATGATGTGAACCACCACCGGGATCTCGTAGATCGACCCCGGTCCATAGGCCGGGTCCGGGTTGGTGACCGCCATGCTGCAGTCGGCAGGAGCGTCGAGCGGAACCTCGGGGTAGAAGCTCGGGTCGGGAGTTCCGCAGCGCATGCCGAGCTCCCGGAAGGCCTCCGACTGGACGAAGTCCGATCGCGAGGGGTAGGTCACGCCCATGAACTCGAAGGTCTCACTGTCAGCTGCACGCGCCGGAAGCACGCTCGCAGCGATGATGATCAGGGCAAGGGCCACAACGGATCCGCGGTGTTTCATCTTTGGACGATCTCCCCTCTCAGAAGGCACCCGTTCATACCACAAGGCCGAATGGCTGTCCAGCGATTCCCCAATTGAGTCGATAGCGGATAGCAGATAGGTGATAGCTCCCCGCCCGCCCGCGGAGATCCGCCGAGGGGGCCTGCACTGCCTCACTGCCGCGGGCGCGGAGGCGGAAGGGGGTGAATTGGCAGCCCTCTGCGACAGGATCAGGGGACGGTGGCAGGCCAGCGGGAGGTGTCGCCCGACTCGAAGTCGTCGCGGAAGACGATGGCGTCGCAGCCGCTGACGTCGAAGATCGCGACACCGCCTGATCCGGCCGCAACGTACGCCAGGTTGCCCGAGACGGAGACGCCCTGACCGTTGAGGTTGAGGGCGGACGCGCCGACCTCGAAGGGCGCGTGCGGCGCTGTGACGTCGATGATCCGGAGAGTACTCGAATAGCCGTCCGAGACGAGCACGCGACCACCCTCCAGGGCGACGTCCGTCGGTCCGAAGTGCATCTCGTCGAAGACCCCCAGTTCGGAGGGAGCGTGTGGTTCCGAGACATCGATCACGTGCAGAGCTTCGAGCTCGGGCGTGACGACCGCCACCCCATCGGCCACGGCGACTCGGGTGTTGAACAAGGACCACGCCGCCTCGAAGGCGCCGACGGGAATCGGCAGGGCGGGATCGGACACGTCGACAACGTGCAGGCCGTCGGCGCCCACCGTGTAGGCGTAGGTGCCGTCGACCGCGATTCCGGTGGAGTCCCAGTCACCACCCCTGCCAAGCTCGTACGGCAGTGCCGGGTTGGAGACGTCGAGAACCAGGAGACCCGAGGGTGGTTGGTCGTAGAGAAGGGGGAGAAAGGCGAGCTCGCCGACGACCGTGCTGTCCCAGCAGGATCCGAATCCAGCAGGACGGGTGATGGACAGCTCCGCGGGGGAGGAGGGCTCGCTCACGTCGACGATCCAGAGCGTACCGGCGGCAACATACGCGAGATCTCCCACGAGCTCCGAGCGATTCGGCCACATCCCCGGGTAGGGCAGCCACCCGATTTCGTGCGGCGACGCCGGATCGCTGACGTCGAGGACGCGCAAGCCGTGACCCCAGTCGTCCGCAACGACGGCGATTGCGCCGTCCGCGTCGACGTCCTTGGACCAACCGACACCCGGGAGCTGCCCCACGACGGCCGCCGATGCGGGGTTCGCGACGTCCGCGACCTCGAGGCCCTCGGGACCGCTGGCAACCAGGCACAAACCCGCGGTCGTGGCGAGTCCTCTGGCCCAGCCGGTGGGGAAGGAGCCCACCTCGACGGGGTTGTTCGGGTTCGCGACGTCGATGATGCGGACCAGTTCGTTCGAGCCGTCGGCGACGTAGGCGGTCGTCCCGGCCACGGCGAGCAATCCGAGCGTCGCCGAAACGGCCGAGTAGGAGCCGACCACTGCAGGGGCTGAAGGATCCGACGCGTCGATGACGACCAGCTCGGGGTCGGTCGTGAGGTAGACGAGGTGGCCGACCGAAGCGACAGCTCTGGGATCCTCGTCGAAGGAAAGCGACCCCAGCGCCGTCGGATGGGCGGGATCGGAGACGTCGACCGCATAGAGGTGGGTCGCCCCCCCCCACTCGGACGTCGCCAGGTAGGCCACCTGCCCGTCAACCGAGCCGGCCTGAATGGACCCGGACGGCGGCTCCCAGGTGCCGACCAGGATCGGTGCCGTCGGGTCCGAGACGTCGACGATGAAGAGGTCGCCGTGGTCGAGGTAGACGAGGTCTCCCTCGGCGTCGATGACCAACGGGCTCCACCAGTCCTCTCGCTCGTACGCGCCGACCTGTTGGGGGTTGTGAGGATCCGAGATGTCGAAGACCCGCATACCGACCGAACCGGCGAATTCAGCCGCGACGTACGCGTGGTTCAGGTGCACGGAAAAGGAGCTCACGGTGTCATCGACCACGAGCTCACCGATGACCGTCGGCGACTGAGGATCCGTGACGTCGACGGCCCGGAAGGCCGAGCCGGACCCGATGTAGACCGTCCCGTCATCACCGGTGTGGACGACCTCGGTTGATCCGTACGGCCACCGTCCGACCAGCCTCGGGCACTCCTGTGCGAGCACCGTCGCGCCGGCGAGCACGACAATGCTCGCCGTGAGGAACAGCGGTGTTCGCAAGGTGGACATCTCGTTGAGAATTATACTCTCAGGTCCAACAGGTGCGACGGCGGACACCGGCCAGCTGCCAGCTGAGCACACAGCCTCGCGCGCGGGTGCCGACGCGAGTGGAGAGCGCCACGGGAGAGCAGGTCGGGAACGGGAAAGGAGACATCACGTCCACATCCGTCGTCTTCGCGTTCTTGGCGCCTTGGCGGTTCAGCCTGTCGGACGCGGAAGCGGGCGCGGGGTCGATCCCATTCTGACCGAGGCAACTGGGTGGATCGGGAAGACCCCTCACCTCGAACAGAAAACCGGGGCACTCGAGTGCCCCGGTCTGAAGTTTCCTCAATTTGGGTTGGAGGCTACATCTCCCAGCTGTCGAGCATCTTCATGTAGTTGGCCCGGGCGAAGGCCTTCGGGTTCGGGGTGCGGGCCAGGTTCATCGAGCCCTGCATCTGGCGGATCGACGAGTACTCGTGCTCCTGCATCCAGAAGGAGATCGCCTCCAGGGTCCGCGTGATGTGCTCGGGGCCGTGGATGAGCAGCGCCGACACCAGCTGCACCGCGTGGGCGCCGGTCATCACCGCCTTGATGACGTCGACCGCGGTGTGGGCCCCGCCGGTGGCGGCCAGCGACAGCTCGAGCTGGCCCGACAGGATCGCCAGCCAGCGCAGCCGCAGCCGCAGCTCGTCGGCGGTCGACAGCCGCAGGTTGGGCACCACGTCGAGGTTCTCGATGTCGATGTCCGGCTGGTAGAAACGGTTGAAGATGACCAGGCCGTCCGCGCCGGCGTCCTGCAGCTTCTTGCCGAGGTGGGGAATCGAAGAGAAGAAGGGCGACAGCTTGACCGCGACCGGGATCTTCACGTCGGCCTTGACCGCTCGCACGATCTCGACCGCGCGGCGCTCGACGTCGTCGCCGGACTCGTGGGCGTCGACCGGCAGGTAGTAGACGTTGAGCTCGAGAGCGTCGGCGCCGGCGTCCTCGATCTTCTTCGCATACGCTGTCCAGCCGCCGGGCGTTGTGCCGTTGAGCGAGCCGATGACCGGGATCGACACCGCCGCCTTGACCGCTGCGATGTGGTCGAGGTAGCGGTCCGGGCCGATGTGGTAGCCGTCGGGATCGGGATGGTAGCCGAGGGTGGCCTCGGCGAACCCGGCGCCTGTCGACTCGAGCTCGAGCTGGGTCATTTCGGCGGCGCGGATCTCCTCCTCGAAGAGCGAGGGCAGGACGATCGCGGCGGCGCCCGCCTCCGCGAACCGGCGGACGCTGTCGATGTTGGTTCCCAGCGGGCAGGCGCCGACCATGATCGGGTTGCTGAGCTCGAAGCCGAGGTAGGTGGTGGTCAGGTCCATGGAGGTGCTCCTTTCCCCGTCCGCTCAGTTGGTCTCGCCGGCCGGCTTGTCCGACTCGGATCCGTAGGTGATCTCGGCCATCTGCCGGTAGAGGTCGTAGCGCGCCCGGGCCACGCGCTGGGCCTCGGCCAGCAGGTGCTTGGCGCGCTCCGGGTTCGACTTCTGCAGCATCCGGAAGCGCGTTTCCTTGAGCGCGAAGTCGGTGTACGGGATCGAGGGGGCCTTCGAGTCGAGCTTGAGCGGGTTCTCGCCCACCGCCGCGCGCCTGGGATCGAAGCGGTAGAGCGGCCAGGCGCCGCTGTCCACCACCAGCTCCTGGTGGTCGAGCCCGTCGGCGAGGTTGAAGCCGTGGGCGATGCAGTGCGAGTAGGCGATGATCAGCGACGGCCCAGGGTAGGATTCGGCCTCGAGGAAGGCGCGAACCGTCTGGTTGTCCTTGGCCCCGAAGGCCACCTGGGCGACGTAGACGTGGCCGTAGGCCATCGCCATCAGGCCGAGGTCCTTGCGGCCGACCTCCTTGCCGCCCATCGCGAACTTGGCGGTGGCGCCGAGCGGGGTCGCCTTGGAGGCCTGCCCGCCGGTGTTGGAGTAGACGCCGGTGTCGAGCACCAGCAGGTTGACGTCGCGGCCGACCGCCAGCACGTGGTCGAGGCCGCCGTAGCCGATGTCGTAGGCCCAGCCGTCACCGCCGACCGCCCACACGCTCTTGCGGACCAGGTAGTCGGCGAGGTGATGGAGCTCGGCGGCGCCGGTTCCCTTGAGGGTCGCCAGCTTGGCGCGGAGGGCCTCGACCCGGCGGCGCTGGGCCGCGATCCCGGCCTCGTCCAGCTGCTCGGCGGCGAGCAGCTCGTCGACCAGGTTGCCTCCGATCGACGAGGCGAGCTCCTTGAGCAGCCGCACCGCGCGGGCGCGGGTCTGGTCGACGGCGAGGCGGAAGCCGAGCGAGAACTCGGCGGTGTCCTCGAACAGCGAGTTGTTCCAGGCCGGCCCGCGGCCGTTGGGGTCGACCGCGTAGGGCGTGGTCGGCAGGTTGCCGCCGTAGATCGACGAGCAGCCGGTGGCGTTGCCGATCAGCGCCCGATCGCCGAAGAGCTGGGTCAGCAGCTTGACGTAGGGGGTCTCGCCGCAGCCCTCGCAGGCGCCCGAGTACTCGAAGAGCGGCTGGAAGAACTGCGATCCCTTGACGTCGATCTTGACCTTCTCGCGGTCGACCTCGGGCAGGGCGAGGAAGAACTCGTAGTTGGTCCGCTCCTGCTCGCGCAGCGGCATCTGGAGCGTCATGTCGAGGGCCTTGTGCTTGGGGTTGGACTTGTCGCGCGCCGGGCAGACCCTGGCGCACAGCGTGCAGCCGGTGCAGTCCTCGGGGGCGACCTGGATGGTGTACTTCGAGCCGGCGAAGTCCTTGGCCTTGTAGTTGACCGACTTGAAGGTCGGCGGCGCGCCCTCGAGCAGCGGCGGAGCGTAGACCTTGACCCGGATCGCCGCGTGCGGGCAGACCAGCATGCACTTGTTGCACTGGATGCAGAGCTGCTCGTCCCACACCGGGATGTCGAAGGCGATGTTGCGCTTTTCCCACTGGGTGGTGGCGGTGGGCCAGGTGCCGTCCGGCGGGAAGGCGCTCACCGGCAGCAGGTCGCCCTTGCCGGCGATCATCAGCGCGGTGACCTTCTTGACGAGGTCGGGCGCCTTGTCGCTGACGATCGGTGGCCGGGTCTTGGTTGCGGTGACCTGCTTCGGGATGGCGACCTCGTGGAGGTTGGCGAGGGTCGTGTCGACGGCCTCGAAGTTGAGGCGGACGATCTCGTCGCCCTTCTTGCTGTAGGTCTTCTTGATCGACTCCTTGATCTTGGCGATCGCCTCCTCCCGCGGCAGGATGCCGGAGATCGCGAAGAAGCAGGTCTGCATGATGGTGTTGGTCCGCCGGCCCATGCCGGCGTCGCGGGCCACCGCGGTGGCGTCGATGCAGTAGACCTTGAGCTGCTTGTCGATGATGTCCTGCTGGACCTCGCGGGGCAGCTCGTCCCAGATCTGGTCAGGGCCGAAGGGCGAGTTGATCAGGAAGATGGCTCCGCGCTGCGCATAGTCGAGCATGTCGAGCTTCTCGAGGAACACCCACTGGTGGGCGGCCACGAACTTCGCCTTGCGGATGAGGTAGCTCGAGCGGATCGGTCGCGGCCCGAAGCGCAGGTGCGAGATGGTGACGGCCCCCGCCTTCTTCGAGTCGTAGACGAAGTAGCCCTGGGCGAAGTTGTCGGTCTCCTCGCCGATGATCTTGATCGAGTTCTTGTTGGCGCCCACCGTGCCGTCGGCGCCGAGGCCGAAGAACACGGCTTGGACCACGTCGTCGCCGGCGATGTCGAAATCGTCGTCCAGGGGCAGCGAGGTGTGGGTGACATCGTCGACGATGCCCACCGTGAAGTGGTTCTTCGGCCGGTCCGCGGCCAGGTTGTCGTAGATCGCCTTGACCATGCCGTCGTTGAACTCCTTCGACGACAGGCCGTAGCGGCCGCCGACCACGACCGGGTCGACGGCGAAGGGGCTGATCCCCTCGGTCCGGGCCTCGATGAGGGCGGTCACGACGTCCATGTAGAGCGGATCGCCGATCGACCCCGGCTCCTTGGTCCGGTCCATGACCGCGATCTTGCGCACGGTCTTCGGCAGCGACTCGATGAAGCTCGAGATCGCGAATGGCCGGTAGAGGCGGACCTTGACCACCCCGACCTTCTCGCCGCGGGCGTTCAGCCAGTCGACCATCTCGTGCACCGCTTCGGCGCCGGAGCCCATGATGACGACCACCCGCTCGGCCTTCGGGTCGCCGACGTAGTCGAACAGCTGGTAGCTGCGGCCGACCCGGCCGGCGAAGGCCTTCATGGCGTCGGTGACGTGGCCCGGGCAGTCGGTGTAGAACTGGTTGATCGCCTCGCGCGCCTGGAAGAAGGTGTCCGGGTTCTGGGCGGCGCCGCGGAGCACCGGGTGGTCGGGAGACAGGCCGCGCTCGCGGTGGGCGCGCACCAGGTCGTCGTCGATCAGGTGCCGGAGGTCGTCGTCCTCGAGGAGCTCGACCTTGGCGACCTCGTGCGAGGTCCGGAAGCCGTCGAAGAAGTGCAGGAACGGGATCCGGCTCGCGAGCGACGCCGCCTGGGCGATGCAGGCGAAATCGTGCGCCTCCTGCACCGAACCCGAGGCCAGCAGCGCCCAGCCGGTCTGGCGGCAGGCGTTGATGTCCGAGTGGTCACCGAAGATCGACAGGGCGTGGGTCGCAACCGTCCGCGCCGAGACGTGGAACACGGTCGAGGTGAGCTCGCCGGCGATCTTGTACATGTTGGGGATCATCAACAGGAGGCCCTGCGACGCCGTGAAGGTCGTGGTCAGGGCGCCGGCCTGCAGCGATCCGTGGACGGCGCCCGCGGCGCCGGCCTCCGACTGCATCTCGATGACGTCGGGGACGGTGCCCCAGATGTTGGTGCGGCCCGCGGCCGACCACTCGTCGGCGAACTCCCCCATGTTGGACGAGGGAGTGATCGGGTAGATCGCGCACACGTCGTTGATGCGGTGAGCGACGGACGAGGTTGCCTCGTTGCCGTCGATCATGACCATCTGTCGTCGTGCCATAAATGACCTCCTCACGCTGCCCTTTGTATCGCGTGCAGGCCGTCCGGCTGCACGGCGACGGGCCACGTGAACAAATTCACAACGCGTAGCATACTCGGGCGGTGGGGTGCTGGCAAGAATTGAGGGAGTGAGACCTGGTCTAGGAGCGTGTGGGGCATAAACCCCTGTGCGTGAGTCTGATGAGGTTGATGTTGGTGGCCTCTGCCCACACGCTCCTCGGGATGCGCTGCGCGCATCCTGAGTTCGTGCCACAGCGGCCGATCGACGACGATCCGGTCAACCACGGCCGCCGAAAAGGCCAATGCGGTACGAAGCTCAGTTCTTGCTGGCGCGACGGCGACCGAGCCAGACGTTGAGCGGGTTGTCCCGGGACAGGAAGCTGATCACCGGCGACTTGCGGCGGCCGATGTCATTGAGGATCTCGTTGATCCGGGCGTTGTTCGGCTGGATGCGCAGGCCGGCGTGGAGGTTCTCGATCGCGCTGGCGCGGTCGCTGCGCTCCAGGTAGACGAGCGCGATGTTGGCCCGGTGGTCTGGATCCATGAACTGGCTCTTGAGCGACAGGTTGCAGTACTGGACCGCCTGGGAGTAGTGCCGCCGCACCATCGCCACGCACAGGCCGTAGAAGGAGGACGAGTTGGTCAGAACCCGCTTGTCGGTGACGTCGTGGGTCGAAAGCTGCGGCAGCTGCTTCTCGAAGATCGCCAGCGCCTCGGCGAAGCGCTTCTGCCTGGTCAGCTCGACGGCCTTGTCGATCTCCGCGTGCACGACCTTCTTTTGGGGCTCCGCAGGGTCGATCATGATGTCTCCATACGTCCCGCATTGTACCAGCGCCGGCGCGCCCCGCGTCTCAGCGCGCGGCGTCGGACCATGACGATCGGTGCCGCTGCACGATCTCCAGCAGCTCGCCATGGACGCCGTGCGGCCCGCACAACACGTGGCCGCTGGCCAGGGCGTCAGCTCCGCCGTCCATGTCGGTGACCAGGCCGCCCGCCTCCTCGACCAGCAACGAGCCCGCCGCCACATCCCAGGGCTGAAGCTCGAACTCGAAGAAGCCGTCGAAGATGCCGCACGCAGTGTAGGCGAGGTCGAGGGCTGCCGAGCCGAGACGGCGGATGCCCTGGCAACGGCGGAAGACGTCGCGGAAGATCGCCAGGTAGGGGTCGAGCAG
Source organism: uncultured Holophagae bacterium (assembly GCA_963754985.1). GTDB lineage: Bacteria > Acidobacteriota > Thermoanaerobaculia > Thermoanaerobaculales > Sulfomarinibacteraceae > FEB-10. The sequence goes on from CAVWIJ010000012.1 coordinate 596,428, forward strand.
CGCGAGGGCCCGGAAGGGGAAGCCCGTGGCCAGCAGCGCCCCCTCCAGCGCGGGCTGGCGGCTGACCCGGCACGGCGTTCCGTTCCACCAGGCGCCGTGGCCGCGGGCGGCGCGGAAGAGGTCCCCCTTGATCGGGTCGAGGATCACCGCTGCGTCGACGCGACCGTCCACCACCACCCCGATCGACACCGCGAAGTGCGGGACGCCGTGGACGAAGTTGGTGGTGCCGTCGAGCGGATCGACGATCCAAGTGGGGCTGGTGCCGGGCTGCCCTCTCCAGCCGCTTTCCTCGGACAGCACGCGGTGGTCGGGGAATCGACGGGCGACTTCGGCGAGGATGACCGCCTCCGCGGCGCGGTCCGCGTCGGACACCAGGTCGTTGCGTGCCTTCTCGATGACCTGCCCCGGCTCGAGACAGCGCCAGTGATGGATCAGGGGCTCGGCGCCGGCCCTGGCCACGGCCTCGATCTCGCCGAGGAAGTCGGTGGTCGACATCGCTCACCGATCACCGGCGAGCGGCTGGCGGGTCGGTGGGTGAAGGGGACGGAAGGCTCGGAATAGCCCCTGTTCGCCTGGCGTTGACGCCGGTGGACGGAGCAAGCTCGTGACCTGCGACGCCGACGACGACATCGACCGCCTCGACGCCCGCTGCGAGCTGATGCTCGAGGTCACCTGCCACACTCTCCGCTGCGACCCGGAGTTGAAGCTGTGCGAGGGCCTGCGGCTGATCGCTGCGGCGCGCACGGCAGTGTCGCGGATCGCTCCCGGCTCGCTGACGGCCTTCGACCACCACCACCTGCCGCTGATGCGCGGAATCCTCATGGAGCGCTTTGGCGTCAGCGACCTCCCCACCATGCCCGTCAACTGACTCAGCTCGATCCTGCCGGCGCCACCGCCGACCACTCGGGCAAGCTGCGAAGCTCCTCCAGCGGGAGGTTCGCCTCGAGCTCGACGAAGACCTCGTCGCCCTCGCCCAGCGCCACGCCCGGCAGTGACAACGACCGCCGCTCGCCGACGCCGGGCTGGAGGCCGGACAGGTCAAGGGTCGCCCGCTGCGCCACCCGGTCGGCGCCGTCCCCCCCGCGCACCCGCACGAGGATCGTCAGCCGGTCGAGCGCCTCGGTTCCCTCGTTGAAGACCTGCACGTCGACAATCAGGGTCGGGGTTCCGTCAGGACCGCTGACGGTGGCGGCGCCCGCGGGGATGATCTCGTGCCGCGAGCGCAGGCGCGCCAGCCGAGCCTCCGGCGTCTCCTTCTCGCCGCAGGCACTCAGCAACGGGACCACTGTGGCGGCCACGGCGATCAGCAGGGCGAGGCGTTTCATGTCGCTCCTCCGAGGGGAAAAGTGTAGCACCGGGGAAGTGATAGGGTGGTGATAGGGGTCCATGCCCGCTTCCGCGCCCGAGCGCGCCCGCTTCCCGAGTCCGAGCGGTCCGCGCCCGTGCCTGCCGATGCCACGCTCCCGAGTCCGTGCGCGATCGTACCGATCAGATGCTGGCCAGGAGGTCTCGAAACTCGCAACACCGGGAGAGCGGGCGCGGGACGCGGAACGGAACGGAAGCGGGACGGGAACGGCGCCGCGTGTCACTCCGCGTCGGTGCCAGGACAGAACGCGCCCAGGATCCGCCGCACGTAGCCCCGGGTCTCGCGGTAGGGAGGCACCCCCTGGTAGCGCTCGACGGTCGCGGCGCCGGCGTTGTACGCGGCAAGGGCCAGCGGCAGTGACGAGAAGCGGTCGAGCATGAGCCGGAGGTGGCCGGCGCCGCCGCGCAGGTTGTCGTCCGGGTCGAAGACATTCTCGACGCCGTGGTCGGCGGCCGCCGCCGGCATGAGCTGGGTCAGCCCCCTGGCGCCGGCGCGCGAGATGGCGCGCGGATCGAAGGCGGACTCGGCCTGGACCAGGGCGGCGAGCAGCCACGGGTGGAGGTTGGCGTCCCGCGCGGCGGCCTGGATCGAGTCCTTGAACGGCACCCAGTCCGGCAGCGGCTCGTCGGCCCACGCTGCCTCGCACGCGACCGCCACGACCGGCTCCGGCTGTTCCTCGACCTCGTCGGCGACCACGCGGTCGATGCGGACCGCCGGCACGACCAGGCGGCCGCCCTCGGCGAGCGTGAGCACGATCCGGTCGCCGTCGAGGTACGCGTCCTCGACCTTGAGGATCCGGCCGTCGGTGAACACCGCAATCTTGGCCGCTGCCGGCGAGGCCATGAGGACGCCCAGCATTGCCGTGAGCAGGATCGCCCTCACCGCACGGAACGAGCGGATAGCGGATCGCGGATAGCGGATAGCGGGTAGCGGGGAGCGGAGAGCGGATAGAGGATAGCGAGGAGCTGTCAAGCGACAGCTGACATTCGCAGCCTGTCCGCCGACTCGAGTCGGTCGGTTGGTGTGCGTGACCAGCTCGCCAGTCATTGAAGTGCCCTTCTCTCAGCCATCGACTCTCAACTATCAACTATCCACTAATCCCTATTCACTCTCCGCTACGCCCGCGGATGCTTCTCATCGTAGAGCCGGCGCAGGCGCTCGCGCGCGACGTGAGTGTAGATCTCCGTGGTGGTCAACGAGACGTGCCCGAGCATCATCTGGACGGCGCGCAGGTCGGCCCCGTTCTCGACCAGGTGAGTCGCGAAGGAGTGGCGCACCACGTGCGGGCTGAGCTGCGACTGGATCCCGGCGAGCCGGCCGTAGCCGCGGAGGATCTTCCAGAAGCCCTGCCGGGTCAGCGGCCGGCCGCGGTGGTTGAGGAACAGCTCCAGCGCGCGGTGGCGGTCGAGCCCTGGCCGGGAGCCGAGCTGGTAGCGTTCGATCCACTCGGCCGCCGCACCGCCCAGCGGCACCAGCCGCTCCTTGCGGCCCTTGCCCACGACCCGAACGAAGCCGGGGTCGAGGCGGACTCTGTCAACCGTGAGGGCGACGAGCTCGGACACCCGCAGACCGGTCGCGTACAGCGTCTCCAGCATCGCCCGGTCCCGCAGCCCGAGCGGAGTGCCGGTGTCGGGGGCGGCCAGCAGCGTCTCGATCTCCGCCGAGCTCAGGGCGTGCGGCACCGTGCGCCACAGGCTCGGCGACTTGAGATCCGCGGTCGGGTCACGGGTCAGCTCGCCGGTGCGGACCAGGAAGCGGTAGAAGCTGCGGATGGTCGACAGCGCACGGGCGGCCGAGCGTGCCGACAGCCCGGCGTCGCGGCGCGAGCCGAGGTAGCCGCGGATCGCGGGCCGGTCGACCGCGTCGAGCGCCAGCTGCTCGGCCTCGAGCCAGGCCGCGAACTGGCGCAGGTCGCGACCGTAGGCGTCGCGAGTGCGCGGGCTCAGGTTGCGCTCGAGCGCCAGGTGGGCCAGGTAGTCCGCGATGTGATCGGCGGTCGTCGCCACGCCTCCATGGTACTCAACGGGGAGCCCGCCGGGAGTGGCCGGCGCCGTTCGAGGAGTTCGTACCGCGTTCGACGATCACTGAGGTACAGAATCAGGATGCGCGCAGCGCATCCTTCTCGGCGCGCGTGGGGCGTAGGCCAGCCAGCGACCGCGGCGCCTCACGCACGCCCCGAGACCTACGACCCGCGTGCGCCGAGGGGCCTATGCCCTACACGCTCCTAGCGGAAGGCCAGCCGGCACAGGTACCATCGGACAGGTGGTTGCGCGGCGATTCGCGGCAGTCTGGGTGATCTTCGCCGGGCTCTACGCGGCCCTGGCGGTGTTCGGACCCAACGGCGTGGTGCCGGTGCCGGTGTGGCCGAGGGTCAACCAGCACCAGCTCCAGGTGCGGGCCTGGATCGGCGAGGACATCGAGGTCGTGGGCCCGTCCGGCGAGGTCGAGAGGGTCGTCGAGGTCGAGCCGCGCCTCGACGTGACGCCCTACCTCCGGGATCGGGTGGTCAGCGACCCGCGGGAGGGGGCGCTGCTCGGCAACCTGGCGTGCGTGGTTCCGGCCGCTGACGATGGCGGCCGCCCGATTCCGGCGCAGGCGGCGGCACAGCGTCTCGGGGTGCCCCTGGAGCAGCTCCTGGATCGCATCGTTTGCCACGTCGGCTTTCCACCGGGTCCGGCCTTCCTGCTGCTGCCGGTGCACACCGCGCTGCGCGGCCTGCTCGCCACGCAGTGGCTGTCGGCCCTGCTCGCGGGCCTCGCGGTCGCGGTCATGGACCGGCTGCTGCGGCTGTGGCTCGACGAGGTCGCCGGCGGCGGCAGCAGGTCGATGACCGGGTTGCTCGCGCCGCCGGTGCTGGCTGGCCTCGGCACGCTCTGGCTGTGGGCCGCGCCCGACGGCGGCACCTGGCTGTTCGCGCACGTCGTGGCGGCGAGCGGGCTCGCGATCGCCCTGCTGCTGGCCTGGCACGGCCGCGGCTTCTGGTGCGGAGTCGCTTTCGCGCTGGCCATCACCGCGCGGCCGCCGGTGCTGCTGGCGGTGCCGCTGCTCGCGACGGTGATCGTCGGTCGCAGCGCCGGCCTGGTGCGGCGCCGCGGTCGCAGCTCCGGAGCCCTTGGAACGCTCGCGCTGGCGGCGCTCCCGGTGCTCGCGCTCGGTGTCGCAACGCTGGTGCTCAACCAGCTCCGCTTCTCCTCTCCGCTCGACTTCGGCTACGCCGCCATGATCACGCCACCGGAGCTCAGCCAGCGCCTGGCGGAGCACGGCCAGTTCAGCCTCGCCTATCTTGGCGACAACCTGCGCTATCTGCTCTACCAGCCTCCCCGGCTGCTGCCGAGCTTCCCCTTTGCCGTCAGCGACCCGCGCGGCATGGGGGTGCTGTTCGTCACCCCCGCCTTCGTGGCGGTGCTGGCCGCGATCGGCGGCGCCGCGGGCCGCGGACGACGGCTGGTGCTCGCGGCCTGGATCTCCCTGTTCGCGGTCACGGCGCCCGCCCTGCTCTACTTCAACACCGGCTGGGTGCAGTGGGGAGGGCGCTTTCTGCTGGACGGCTGGCCGCTGTGGCTGCTGCTGGCGGGCATGGGTCTCCAGCGCCTCGGCCGACGGCTCGCCGTCGCGCTGGTCGTGCTGTCGGTCGCCTCCAACCTGTGGGCGGTGGTCGCCACCCTGTCGAGGGTGTGGCCGGGATGCGTCATGGGCCCGCCGTGACGGACCCGGCGACGGCCGCGGCGACCCGGTGCCGGCTCGCGCGATGGGCCTGTATGGTGGCGCCCGTGCTCGCGCTGGTGGCAGCGGTCAACCTCGTTGCGGTCCGGCACGTCGGCCAGGAGAGGACGCTGTACGAGGCCGACCACGTCGCCTACTGGTCGTTGACCCGCAGCCTGGCCGAGTCCGTCGCACGCTCGCCGTGGAACGCGGCGGTCGAAATCTCGGCCTCGGTGCAGCGCGAGCTCAACCTGCTCCCCTCGGCGCCGCTCGCGCCGGTCGTCGGGCTGGGCCGCGGGACGCGCCTGTCGTACCTGCTGGCGGTGATCAACGTCTACGCGCTGCCCGCCCTGCTCCTGCTGGCGGTCGTGGTGGCACGGCTCCTGGACGAGCGACGTCCGGACTGGCTCAGCGGCTGGGGCGTGGCGGCGGCCGTGCTCCTGCTGCCGGCCTGGTGGCAGCCGGTGGCCCTGGGCTACCTGGACGTCGGAGGCGTGGCGATCGCGGCGCTGGTCCTGCTGGCCTGGCGGGTCGCGGGCGACGGCCGCGGCTCCCTCGTGCCATGGCTCGCAATGGGCTTCTCACTCGCCCTGCTCGCGATCTTCCGCCGCTGGTGGGCGTTCTGGTCGGTGGCGTGGTGCGCGGTGATCGCGCTCGAGGCGATCTGGCTGCTGGTGGCGCAGCGGCCGCGGACCTGGAGCGCTGCGTGGCGGGTGCTGAGAGGCCCGATCGTGGCGGCGGCCGCCGCCGCGGCGACCCTGCTGGTGGTCGCGCCCTTGCGGGTGGCGACGATCCTGGGGACCGACTGGTCCGACACGCTGGTGGCGTACAAGCGCCATGCCGGTATCGGCGGCGAGCTCCTGGAGCTGACCGGCCGCTGGGGCCTGCTGCCGTTGGTACTGCTCGCGGCGGCGGTGGTCGCCGGCCTGCGCTCGCGGTCGACGCGGCGGCCGGTGGCGCTGCTCGCCGTGCAGGCGGTGTTGATCTTCGCCCTCTTCCGGCGCTGGCAGGACCCCTCCCCCCAGCACTGGTACCTGTACCTGCCGGGGCTGACCGTGCTGCTCGGTCTGCTGCTGGCGGGGATGGCGGCGTCCCTGCGCCGGCCGATCGCCCGTGGCGCGTGGGTCGTGGTCTTCACCCTGGTCGGTCTCGCGGTCAGTGGCACGGCGCGGTCGGACCGGACCCGCGAGGGCCTGTGGGGCGAGCTCGCGCCCGGATTCCGGATCCGTCCGGCCGTTCGCCACGACCTCGACGAGGTCCGCCGCCTGCTCGGGTACCTCGACCAGCGGCTCGCCGTAGTCCCGGGATGGGTGTACGTGCTCGCGGTCCACGGGCCGCTCACCGACACCGGGCTCGGCTTCGCCAACCTGTCGCTCGGCGCCTCGTTCGCCGCCCCCGGCTTCGTGCTCTCGTCGGCCCAGGTCGACCGGCGCGACGGCTTCCCGACGAACCTGCTGCAGGCTCCGCTACATCGTGCTGCCCGAGCCGGTCCAGGTGCCGGAGCCACCGCTGCACGCCCGGGTCGCCTCCGAGCCGGCCCGCTGCCTGCTCGAAGGGGAGGGCATCGGGCGCGCCTTCCGGCGCGGTCGCGAGGTCTTCCGCTTCGACGGCGGGGTGCAGGCGTCGGTGTGGGAGCTCGTGCGCCCGCTCAGCGCCGACGACATCGCGGTGCTGTCGAGGCGCTTGCAGGCCTTCTACCCCGACCGGCCCGACATCTGGCGGCCGCCTGTCGCCGCGGTGGAAGCGGGACCCTGACGGCGGGTCGGGCGACGCGGCACGGTATCAGTCCGTACACGCGCTGGAACCTCCGTTGGGCGGGCGGAAACCGTACCTGCCGCAGGCCCGGTGCTGCCGGCGGGGGGCCGCCCTGCTAGGCTGACGGCGCGGCGGCCGCCGGCCGGGAAAGGAGCAGGCATCCGTGAACCCCGTGACCGCACCCGTCCTGGCGCGGCTCGAGCGGCTCCACGAGTCGATCGTGAGGGTCATCCGTGGCAAGGCGGAGATCGTCGACGCGCTCGTCGCCGCTCTCATCGCGCGGGGCCACGTGCTGGTCGAGGACGTGCCCGGGGTGGGCAAGACCACCCTCGCTCAGGCCCTGGCCCGCTCGCTCGATCTCGAGTTCCACCGCATCCAGTTCACCTCGGACACGCTGCCCTCGGACATCATCGGCATCTCGGTCTACCGGCAGGCGGGCGGCGACTTCGAGTTCATGGCCGGCCCGCTCTTCGCCAACGTCGTGCTCGCCGACGAGATCAACCGGGCCGCGCCGCGGACCCAGTCGGCGCTGCTCGAGGCGATGAGCGAGCACGCGGTGACGGTCGAGAAGACCCGCCACCTGCTGCCCGACCCCTTCCTGGTCGTCGCCACCCAGAACCCGATCGAGTCGACCGGCACCTACCCGTTGCCCGAGTCGCAGCTCGACCGCTTCCTGATGCGGCTGTCCATGGGCTACCCCGGCCGCACCGAGGAGCTCGAGCTGCTGCGCAGCGGCGGCACCGAGCCCGAGCTCGAGCAGCTGACGCCGGTGCTGACCGCCGAGGAGGTGCGCGAGCTGCAGCGCGAGGTCGTGGCCGTGCACGTCAGCGACGCCCTCCGGCTCTACCTGCTCGAGGTGGTGGAGCGGACCCGCAGCCACGAGGCGCTGTCGCTCGGCGTGTCGACCCGGGGGAGCCTCGCCTGGCAGCGCTGCGCGCAAGCGCTCGCGCTGGTGCGGGGACGGCCGTTCGTGATCCCCGACGACCTCCAGGAGACGGCGGAGCTGGTGCTCGCCCACCGCGTGCTGGTCGCCGATCCGCTCATCGGCGACGGCTGGGAGCGCAGCCGCCGCGAGCGGGCGGTGATCCGGACGATTCTCGAGAGCGTCCCGGTCCCTCGGTAGAGGATCGGGATTAGGATCTGGGGCTAGGGAGGGCCTGCGGTCGCCGCTCGGCCGGATGCGGGCGATGAGGGCACGAACCGGCCAGTCGAGACTCGTCCGGGGGTGGGGCAGCCTATCCCCAGATCCCGATCCTCCTCATGAGCCACCCCGTCACCTTCCCGGGCTTCCAGCTCAAGCTCACCCGCTGGGGAGCGATCTTCCTGCTCGCCCTGCTCGTGCTGGGATTTGCCGCGGTCAACACCGGCAACAACGCCCTCATGGGGCTGCTCGGGCTCGCGCTGGCGAGCTACGTGGTGTCCGGCCTGTGGTCGCGGCAGGTGCTCGGATGCACCGAGCTGCGGGTCACCGCGCTGCCGCGCGAGGTCTTCGCGGGCCGCCCGGTGGTCGCCGAGGTGGAGCTCGCCAACCACTCGCGCTGGTTTCCGGCCTACGGGCTCGTGCTCCGCGACGCCGACCGGCCGCCGGCTGCTGGTGGAGACCCTGCTGCCCTCCGGTGCCAGCTGCCGGCACGGCGTCGAGCTGGAGTTCCCCGACCGCGGCTGGAGCGAGCTCGGGCCGTGGTCGCTCGAGGTGCTGCTGCCGCTGGGCTTCTTCCTCAAGTCGAAGCGCCTGGCGCAGCAGCGTCAGATCCTGGTCTACCCGCGGCTCCTGTCGTCGGGCGCGGCCGCTCCCGGCGGCGGCGGCGGCCAGCGGAGCTCCGAGACCTTCGACGACCGCGGGCGCGAGGGTGACGTGGTCCAGCTGCGGCCCTACCGCGACGGTGACGACACCCGCCAGATGCACTGGAAGCAGACCGCTCGCCAGCAGCGGCCGATCGTCGTCGACCGGCAGCGTCGGGCGGCGGCCCCCGTGTACTTCGTCGTCGACCCGCGGCTCAGCGACCCCACGGACCCCGGCCTGCGGGCGCGCTTCGAGGGCATGATCTCGGAGGTCGCGACCGGGGTCGTGCGGCTCCTCGAGCGCGGCGAGCCGGTCGGCCTGGTGCTCGGTGGCACCGTGATCCACCCGGTCCCCTCATCGCGGCCGCTCGGCCGGCTGCTGCGACCGCTCGCGGAGGTCCAGCCGCAGCGTGTCGAGGGCGCGCCGCCAGTCGCCGGTCTGCGCACCGAGCTGCGGCTCTATCGGGTCGAGGCCCCGCCGTGACCCCCGGCCAGCCCTACCGCCGGCTCGCCGGGCTGCTGCTGCTGGCCGCGCTCCTGCCGATGCCCTTCCTGTACATCGTGATGCCGCCGTTCTGGATGGCCGCCGCGGCGGCCGCAGTGTGGCTAGTGGTGCGCCCCTCCTGGTCGTTGCGGCTGTCGCCGCTGGCTCAGAACGGGCTCGCGGTCCTCATGGTCGCGGCGGTGGTGGCGGCGGGTGGTGCGCGGCTGGGTCCGCTGCGGCCCCTCGGCCACCTCCTGCTGCTGCTCGCCGCGGTGCGCGCCCTCCAGGTCGCGGACCGCCGGTCGTACCTGCGGGCGCTGCCCCTGCTGGTGCTGGTGTGGGTGGTGTCGCTGGCCTCCTCCACGCATGTTGCGGTGATCGTCTACTTCGCGGTGTCGGCCGCGGTGTGGTGGTGGGCCGGCATGCAGACCCAGCTGATGGGCGTCACTGGCGCGGGTGGCGTTGTTCGCCCGCGGCACGCGGCCGCGGCGGCGCTCGCCGCCCTGCTGCTCGCGGTGCCGGTGTTCGTGGCGCTGCCCCGCCTGCGGTCGCCGTGGATCGCCGGCAGGGGAAGCCTCCACTCGGTGACCGGCTTCTCGAGCCGGGTCGAGCTGGCCGGAATCGGCCCGATCACGAGCTCGCAGGAGCGGGCTCTCGTGATGCGGTCGGCGGACGGCCGGCCGATCGATCCCGGGTGGACCCGGCTGCGGGCCACCGCCTACGAACGGGTGACGGTCGGCTCGTGGGCCCCGCGCCAGCCCGACCGGCGGCGCTCGCCGCTGGCCGGCACCGTCCGGCTCGCCGACGGCGCGGCCGGGGGGCGCCGGCTGATCGAGCTCGAGCTGGCTGTCGACCGTCCGGACGAGTACCTCTTCCTGCCCGAGGGCACGTTCGAGGTCGAGACGGCGCGACCGGTGCTGGTCGATCCGGCGGGCGGCCTGGTGCTGCAGTCGGAGGGCGGCGGACCCCTCGAGTACACGGTGCGGGTCGCCGCCGGCGTCGGTCCGCTGAGGCTCGACCCACCACCGCAGGGTGGGCCGCGCTTCCGGCCGCATCCCGAGGTCCTCGCCCTCGCCGAGCGGATCACCGGAGGGCTGGAGAGCGCCGACGAGCGTGCGCGCGCCGTCGAGACCTTTCTGCAGTCGAGCTTCAGCTACTCGATGGCAGGCATGCGCCGCATCGGGCCCGACCCGATTGCATGGTTCCTGCTGGAGTCCCGAACCGGGCACTGCGAGTACTTCGCGGGTGGCATGGTGGTGCTGCTCGACGCGCTCGGCGTCCCGGCGCGCATGGTGGGAGGCTACAGCGGCGGCAGCAGCTCGCCGGACGGCGACGAGCTGGAGGTCCGCGAGGCGAACGCCCACACCTGGGTCGAGGTCTGGCTGGGCCCGGAGCGCGGCTGGAAGGCCTTCGACCCGACCCCGGCCGCCAACGTGCCGGGCGTCAGCGTGGGACGGATCGGCGACCGCGTCCGCTTCGCGTGGGAGTGGCTGCAGTCGAGCTGGGACCGCTACGTCCTGACCTTCGGCATGGCGGAGCAGATGGACCTGCTGTCGGTGCTGAGCGAGTGGATCGCGGCGCCTCTGCTCCGCCACTGGCGCTCGCTCGCACTCGTTCTGGTCACGCTGGCCGCAGCCGCGGCGGCGGTCGCGGCGCTTCGGAGGAGCTGGCAGCGGGGCCGGGCGCCCCGGGCCGCGGCGCGCAGCCCGGCGGCGCGTGCGGTGGCACGCCTCGTGCGGCGCCTCGAGCGCGGCGGCGTGCCGGTGCCGGCGGCCGCGACCGTCCGCTGGATCGGCCGCAGCGCCGCCTCGCGCTGGCCGCAGGCCGCGGCCGAGATCGCCGAGCTCGAGCGGCTCGCCGAGCGCGAGCTCTACGCCGCCGGGCCCTCGCCGCACGGTCCGGCCGAGCTGCGGCGGGCCTGGTCCGCTCTGCGCCGCGCCATGCGGGATTCGCGCCCCGCCTGACCCTAGCTCGCCGTCCACATCCGCCTGCCACGGCGAAGCTGAAAGCGAAGCCGGGTTCCCGTTCCCGACAGAGGTCTGGCGTTTGGGGTTAGCGCCGCCCTCCCGCCCGCTTCCGCGCCCGAGGAGCCTGCCCTGAGCGAGCGGCGCCTCAGCGCCGCGAGTCGAAGGGTGCCCGTCTCCGTCTCCGACGAGACGCAGCCGTGTCGGATCGTCGTTTCGGGAACGGGAAAGGGAACGGGAGCGGGGAGCTTGCGACCTGCGGCGCCTCAGCGCCGCGAGCCGAAGGGATCCCGCTCTGGCCTCCCACTACTCTTTTCCTTCGCGAGGATGCACATTGCTCTCAGGGGCCGCGACTTGTTCGCTGTCGGGAGGCGCTCTATGATGGTGGCCATGCGACCGATCGTTGTTGCGGCGTGGGCAGCAGTCTGTGCGATCGCCGCGACGGCGGCCGCCGGCGACGTGGTGCACTTCCGGGTCGAGGACACGATCCAGCCGGCGTCGCAGCGCTTCATCGAGCGCGCCCTCGCCGAGGCCGAGCAGCGCGGGGCGGCGCTGGTGGTGATGGAGCTCGACACGCCGGGCGGGCTGCTCGACGCGACCCGCAAGATCACCACCGCGATCACCGGCAGCGCGGTCCCGGTGGCGGTGTACGTGTCGCCGGCCGGCGCCCGCGCCGCCTCGGCCGGCTTCTTCATCCTGCTCGCGGCCGACGTCGCGGCGATGGCGCCCGGAACCAACACCGGCGCCGCCCACCCGGTCGGCGGGCAGGGCGAGAACCTCCCGGAGGACGTTCGCGACAAGGCCACAAACGACGCGGCGGCGATGATCCAGGCCGTTCGCCGAGCCAGCGGGGCCGCAACGTCGACCTGGCGATCGAGGCGGTCCGGGAGAGCGCGTCGTACACCGCCGACGAGGCGCAAGACCACGGGCCTCGTCGATCTCGTCGCGGACGATCTCGACGACCTGCTCGAGAAGCTCTCGGGCACCGAGGTGCAGGCGCTTCGACGGCTCGACCGCCGTGCTCGAGCTCGCCGAGCCGATCATCTTCCGGATCGAGCCGAGCTTCGCCGACCGGCTGCTCTCGGTGATCGCCCACCCCAACGTCGCCTACCTGCTGATGGTCCTCGGCGTGCTCGGGATCTACTTCGAGATCACCCACCCCGGGGCGATCCTGCCCGGCGTCATCGGGGTGGTCTTCCTGCTGGTCGGCCTCTTCTCGCTCTCGGTGCTGCCGGTGAACTTCGTCGGCGTCGCGCTGATCTTCGTCGCGCTGATGCTGTTCATCGCTGGAGGTCAAGGTGACGAGCTACGGGCTGCTGACCGTTGGCGGCCTGATCAGCTTCGTGTTCGGCTCGCTCATGCTCTTCGATGCGCCGATTCCGGACATGCGGGTCAGTCTCGCGGTGGTCCTGCCGACCGCGCTCGTGATCGCGGGGGTCACTGCCTTCCTGCTCACGCGCGTGCTGCGCGCCCACCGACTCCGGCCGATCACCGGCGCGGAGGGGCTGATCGGCGAGGTCGGCACCGCGCTCGCCGACATCGACCCGACCGGCAAGGTCTTCGTGCACGGCGAGTACTGGGACGCGCGGTCCGCGTCCGGCGCCGATCGCCTCCGGCGCGCGGGTGCGGGTCGTGGCGGTCGGCTCGAGGCAGATCGACGTCGAGCCCGTGACGGCTGCGGGCGAAGGGAGTCAATGATGCAATATCCTCGGATCCGGTCTCGGGCTCGCGATCTTCGTGCGTGGTGTTCGTGATCTTCAAGTGGATCAACATCCTCAACGAGTACGAGCGGGGCGTGATCTTCCGCCTCGGCCGGGTGCTCGACGGAGGCCAAGGGCCCAGGCTTCGTCTTCGTGTTCTGGCCGATCGACCGCATGGTCAAGGTGAGCCTGCGGACGGTGGTGCACGACATCCCGCCGCAGGACGTGATCACCCGCGACAACGTCTCGGTGAAGGTCAACGCGGTCGTCTACTTCCGGGTCATGAACCCGATCGAGGCGATCATCGAGGTCGAGAACTACATCTACGCCACCTCGCAGCTCGCCCAGACCACCCTGCGCTCGGTGCTCGGCGAGGTCGAGCTCGACGACCTGCTGGCCAAGCGCGAGAAGCTCAACCAGCGGCTGCAGGAGATCATCGACCAGCACACCGACCCGTGGGGCGTCAAGGTGTCGATGGTCGAGGTCAAGCACGTGGACCTGCCGCAGGAGATGCAGCGCGCGATGGCGAAGCAGGCCGAGGCGGAGCGCGAGAAGCGGGCCAAGATCATCCACGCCGAGGGCGAGTTCGAGGCCTCGCAGAAGCTGGCCGAGGCGGCGGACGTGATGATCTCCAACCCGGTCACCATCCAGCTGCGCTACCTGCAGACGCTGACCGAGATCTCGACCGAGAACACCTCGACGATCGTCTTCCCGGTGCCGCTGAGGCTGTTCGAGTCGTTCGTCGGCAAGCCGGAGCGGTGATCAGACCATCAGGACGGGGCGAGCCGTTTCGCCGCCGGTTCGTGAAGGAGCCATGGCACCCTCGTACTACGTGATCGAGCTGACCGCGCGCTGGCTCGCCGCACTGCTGGTGACGCTGGCGCTGGTGATGATCCTCGCCTTCGTGTTCGGCTACGGTGCCGCCTGGTCGGTGCTCGAGCACGAGGCTCGCCCCTCCATGCCGGCCCCGGCCGGTCTGCCCGCCGCCACCCCGACGCCGACCCCCGTCGAGCTGCGGGTCGCGACCCGCCGATCCGGCGCCGACCGCGACCCCGTGGCTGCCGGCGACCGCGACCCCGGAGCCGGCGCGCCGGCTCCGAGCCCGGAGCCCGAGCCGACCGCGACCCCGCGGCCGCAGCCGACCGCCGCGCCCGAGGCGGTGGAGGAGGGCTACTGGGTCCAGGTCCTGGCGTCGACCAGTCCGGAGACCGTGGCCAAGGCCCAGGCCACGCTCGAGAAGCAGGGCTTCACGGCCGACCGCCAGCTCGTCGTGAGGGGCGAGGACAGCGCGGGAAATGAGCTGCTCAAGCTGCGCGTTGGACCATTCCCGGACCACGCCTCCGCCGACCGCGTGGCGAAGCGGATGCAGGGGTCCGGGTTCTCCGGCGCGTGGGTGGTGGCTCCGTGAGCTTTGGCGGACAGATCAGCTCTCCGACGCTTCCCGACTGGATCCGCGGTCGGAAGCTGCGCCTCGGCGACCTGCACGACATCAAGCGGCGGATGCGCAGCGGCGGGCTGCACACGGTGTGCGAGGAGGCGCGCTGCCCGAACCGCAGCGAGTGCTTCCAGCACGGCACCGCGACCTTCCTGATCAACGGCCGCGTCTGCACGCGCAGCTGCGCCTACTGCTCGATCGCCCACGGCCGGCCGCAGCCGGTCGACCCGGACGAGCCGCAGCAGCTCGCGGAGGCGGCGGTGGCGATGGGGCTCTCCCACGTCGTGATCACGTCGGTCGACCGCGACGACCTGCCGGACGGCGGCGCGGCCGGCTTCGTGGAGTGCGTGCGGCGCGCTCAAGGCCCTCGAGCCGGCGCCCACGGTGGAGGTCCTGACGCCCGACTTCCGGGGCGACCCGGCGTGCGTCGACCAGATCCTCGAGGCCGGGCCCGACGTCTACAACCACAACGTCGAGACGGTCCCGAGCCTGTACCGCCGGGTCCGCCGGTCGGGGCGCTACTCGTGGGCGCTCGAGGTCCTCCGGCGGGTGCGCGGAGCGCGCGCCCGGCGTGCTGCGCAAGTCGGGGATCATGGTCGGCCTCGGCGAGACCCGCGACGAGGTGGTGACGGTGCTCGGCGACCTCGCGGCGGTCGGCTGCCAGGTCGTGACGATCGGCCAGTACCTGCAGCCGACGCCGGAGCAGGTCCCGGTCGAGCGCTACTGGCACCCCGACGAGTTCGCCGAGCTCGACGCGGCGGGCCGCGCGCTCGGCCTCGAGGTCTTCGCCGGCCCCTTCGTGCGCTCCTCCTACCGCGCCGAGGAAGCCTTCCTGCGGGTCATCAACCGCTAGGAGCCGTGTGCCTGGGCGTCCACACGTGCCCTGCCCACACGCTTCGGTGCGCTGCGCGCATCCTGTCCAGTTCGCGCCCTGCCGCCCGACGCCGCTTTCGGCTGACCCGGCGCCTGGTCGTCAATTCCAGGGCAGCCAAGATGGCTACCCCACAATGTGGGCAGCCGCTTCCGTGCCCGCTCTTGTCACGGCGTAGTCCGCAGGACGGAGCCGGATCCGCTTCAGTGCCCGGGTCCGTCCCTGACGAAGCCATGCCCGCTGGAATTGTTGCTGTCGGGAACGGGAACGGGGACGGGACACGGGGACGGGCATATGGGCATGCATCGCGGGAGAGGGGTCGCCGCGGCAATGGGATCGCTGCGCTATCATTGGAGAAGCCATCTCACCGGGAGGACCGGCATGAAGCCCGACGACCGCGTGCTGTGCCGCAATCCGGACCCCGCGAAGCACGGGACACGGATCCCGCGCTGGAAGTACGAGCTGGTCCGGGACGCCATCTTCCACGCCCTCGACTCCCGGCCGGAGGGCTTCCCGTTCCGCGACCTCCCGAGCTTCGTCGGCAGGACCCTGACTTCTGACGACGTGCATCGGCTCGGCTCGGTGTCGTGGCACACCACGGTGGTCAAGCTCGAGCTCGAGGCGCTGGGCGAGATCGAGCGAGTGCCGGGATCGCAGCCGCAGCTGCTGCGGAGGGTGCAGTCGCAGCCGGTGAAGGCGCCGGCGACACCTCCCCGCGATCCGTGCCCGTCTCCATCCGCGCCCGCGCCCGCTTCCGAGTGCGTCTCGTCCCGACGAGGCCATCCGGCGGATCGTCGCCGGGAACGGGAGCGGGAACGGAAGGCGCAGGATGGCTACCCAGCAGCCGATGGCACGACGAGCCACGGCTACCCAAGGCGGCAACGCCGGCAGCCGGGCGACGGACGAGTCAGGCCGCGGTCGTCACCGGATGGCGGACGGGTCGCTGCTGGCGACTGCGGCACGAGAGGGCAGCGGCCGATCGTGGACCCGTAGGCGCGGGTCGCTGAAGTTGCCTTGGGCACGCAAGAGGAAGCGGAAGCGGAAGCGGGCAAGGGCAGGGAGTGCCCGCTATACTCCCAGCCATGCCGCGAGGGTGGTTCATCACGTTCGAGGGGGGCGAGGGGACCGGGAAGTCGACCCAGATCGAGCGCCTCGCCGGCCTGCTGAAGGAGCGGGGCCGCGAGGTCGTGGTCACCCGCGAGCCCGGCGGGACTCCGCTCGCCGAGGGGGTGCGCGCCCTGCTCCTCGACCCGGCCCACGAGCTCGACGGCCTGACCGAGATCTTCCTCCTCGAGGCAGCCCGCCACGACCACGTCGAGCGGGTGATCCGGCCGGCCCTTGAGCGCGGCGCGGTGGTGCTCTGCGACCGCTTCGCCGACTCGTCCTGGGTCTACCAGGGAGTGGTGCGCGGGCTCGGCGAGGAGGCGGTCGAGCGGCTCAACCGCCTCGCCACTGGCGGGCTCGAGCCCGACCTGACGCTGGTGCTCGACATGGAGCCGCGGGCCGCTCTTGGCCGCGCTCTCGACCGCAACTCCGCGACCTCGAGCCGGGAAAGCCGCCTCGACGACGAGCCGCCGGTGTTTCACGAAGGGGTGCGGCGCGGCTTTCACCGGCTGGCCGAGCGCTTCCCGGCGCGGGTGCGGCTGGTCGACGCCGGTGCCTCCGAGGACGAGGTCTTCCGGCGCGTGCTGGCGGCGCTGCCGGCGGAGCTGGCGTGAGCTGGTGGGAGGCGGCGGCGCTCGACCGGACGCGCTGGCAGGCGCTGGTCGATCCGGTCCTCGAGCGGGTGGCACGGGCTCTCGACAGTGAGCGATTCCCTCACGGCCTGCTGCTCGCCGGTCCTCCCGGCCTGGGTCGTGAGCTGGCCGCGGTCGAGATCGCGGTGCGGCTGGTGTGCCCCGGCGCGAAGGGCCCGTGGAGCGACGACGCCTGCTCCGGCCGGGTCCGCAGCGGCCGCCATCCCGACGTCGTGGCGGTGATGCCGTCCGAGGGATCGACCCAGATCAAGATCGAGCAGGTCCGCGAGATCGTCGACGGCGCGCCGGGCCGCCCGTTCGAGGGCCGGCACCGGGTGTGGATCCTCGACGGGGTGGAGGCGGCGCGCTTCCATCGGGAGCCCGCGAACGCCTTCCTCAAGGTGCTCGAGGAGCCGCCCGACCACGTGCGCTTCCTGCTGCTGGCGGCGAAGCCGGAGGCGGTGCTGCCCACCATTCGCTCGCGCTGCCAGCAGCTGACCCTGCCAGGCCCCGCGGCGATC
Source organism: uncultured Holophagae bacterium (assembly GCA_963754985.1). GTDB lineage: Bacteria > Acidobacteriota > Thermoanaerobaculia > Thermoanaerobaculales > Sulfomarinibacteraceae > FEB-10. The sequence continues at coordinate 613,744 of CAVWIJ010000012.1, forward strand.
GCGCACCAGCTCGGCGTCTCCTCGCCGCTCGGGCTCGCCGCCGCGGCGCTCGACGGCCTCGAGCTCGCACAACCGGTCGAGCGGGTGCGAGCCGCGCTCCGCGCCGCCTTCGCCGGCGAGCCGCGCGAGCTGCTGCGGCTGCCCCAGCTGCTGCCCGATGAGTTGGTGCCGACCGAGTTGGTGGCGGCGGTCGCGCTCGAGGAGGCGGCCGCGAGCGACGACGACCGGGCCGCCGAGCTGGTGCGCCTCGCCGCCGAGCTGATCGCGATCGAGCGCCAGGTGACGGCCCTCCGGCTGAGCCGGGATCGCCAGCTCGTGGCCTGCCTTCTGCGCTGGTGGCGCGAGCTGCCGCAGGTTCCGGGCCAGGTTGGGACGGCACACCGGGCATGAGTGCGTCCGGAAGCGGGCGCGGAAGCGGAAGCGGGCACGTGGCGTGGTGAGAGGAGGCCGACATGGGTGAGACCTTCCTGCCGTGGCTGCTGTTCCTGCTCTACGTCGTGGCGATTGTCGGTCTGACCTGGTGGAACCGGCGCAAGACGGCTTCCATGAGCAGCTTCGCCGTCGGCACCCGCAGCCTGCCGCCGTTCCTGGTCGGCCTGTCGCTCGCAGCGAACATGACCTCGGTGGCGACCTTCGTGATCAACCCGGGCCTGGTGTACGCCTTCGGCTGGGCGGGAGTCGTGGGCTACGGGATCGCAGCTCCGCTCGGGATCTTCCTCGGCCTCATCGTGACCAGCAAGCGCTTTCGAAGAGTCGGCGACCGGGTCACCGCCCTGACCGTCCCGCAGTGGATCGGCGACCGCTACGGCGACCGCCGACTGACCCTGTTCTTCGCCGTGGTGAGCTTGCTCCAGGTCAGCTTTCTGGTGCTGATCGTCACCGGGGTCGCGCTCGTGCTGATGAGCGTGCTCCAGCTCCCGATGTGGGTCGCGCTCGCGATCGTGGTCGGCTTCACCTTCGCGTACATCTACTTCGGGGGCGCGAGCGTCCACATCTGGTCCAACACGATGCAGGCCGCGATCATGGTCGCGGTGGCGGTGCTGCTGCTCGCCTCCGGCGCCGAGTTCTTCGCCGGCGGCGTCGGCGCCTTCTTCGATCGCCTCGCCGAGGTTGGTCCCGGCTACGCGAGCATCACCAACCCGTCGAGCCTGCTCTTCCGCGACCTCTTCGAGGTGCTCGTTGCCAACTTCGTGATCGGCCTCGCGATCATCATGCAGCCCCACCTGATGTCCAAGGCGCTCTACCTGCGCTCGGAGCGCGACGTCAACCGCTACCTCGCGACCGCGATGGTGGTCGGCACGGTCTTCACCTCGGTCCTGCTCGTGGGCCTCTTCGCCCGGCTGTCGCTCGGCGGCGGGCTGGCGCCGGACCGGGTGGTGGCAACCTACATCGCGACCGACTTCGCGCCGCCGCTGCGCGCGGTCATCATGCTGGGCGTGCTCGCGGCCGGATTCTCGACCCTGGAAGGGGTGATCCTCGCCCTGTCGACGATCGTCGCCAACGACCTCTACGGCAGCCTCGCGAGGGCCGTCGGCACCGCCCCGGAGCGCGTGGCCGGCCGCTTGCTGCCGATCGGCCGCGGCTTCTTGGTGGTGCTGGCGCCGATCGCCTTCCTGCTCGCCCGCGACCAGATCCTCGACCCCTCGCTGTCGGTCGCGATCTTCGCTCAGAACGGGGTGTACGGGCTGTTCGCCGCCACCTTCGCGCCGGTGCTGTTCGGGATGTTCTCGCGCCGCGCCTCGAAGGGCCTCGCCTTCGCCGCCGCGCTGACCGCGCTCGCCGTTCACTTCGGCATGTACTACGGCCAGCTCACCATGTACCACAACAACCCGGCCGTGCCCGCCGCAACCGCGATCGTGGCGAGCACGTTGGTGATGGCGGTTGGTGTGGCGTTCAAGGGACGAGGTCGGCCGCGGGCTGAGTGAGGCAGTGAGGCAGTGAGGCAGTAAGGCAATGGGGCAGTGGGGCAGTGGCTCGGCCCGCTTCCGCGCCCGCTTCCGCTTCCGAGCCCGATCCGCCGCGGCGGTGGCAGGATTGAACCGCGAAGGCGCGAAGAGCGCGAAGAAGACGATCACGCAGTGAGGCAGTGAGGCAGTGCAGGACTGGAACCGTCAATGCGGTTCGAATTCCCTGCGCACGTGAGGGGCACGGAGCACCGACACGCGGTCGCTGAGCGCTTGACGGGGCTCCGATTTCGGAATAAATTGAGATTCTGTTGCATTGTCCTGCTCGGCCGAGGCCCGATCGAGAGTGCTAGGCTCGTCCGCAGCGAGGACCGGGGCTTTGCCAGGTTCACCGATGACACCCATTCGCATCCTCTTCGTCAACGCGGTCAACCCTTACGTCGAGGCGCAGAACCGCTACCCCGCGCTCGGGCTCGGCTACCTGATCGCGATGGTGCGGCGCGAGCTCGGCGACCGCGTCGAGCCCCTCCTCGTCGAGGACGGGGTCGAGGAGACGATCCGCGCCTGGCAGCCCCAGCTGCTCGCGATCTCGTCGGTGTCCCAGAACTACAAGCTGGCGATGGCCTACGCGCGGGAGGGCCGTCGCGCCGGGATCCCCGTGATCATCGGCGGCTACCACATCACCGAGCTGCCGGCGTCCCTGACCCCGGACATGGACGCCGGGGTGATCGGCGAGGGCGAGCGCGCGATCTGCGAGCTCGTGGAGCTCCTCCTCGAGCACGGATCGCTGCCCGCCGCCAAGCTCGCCGGCGTCCGCGGGATCGTGTACTGGGACGGCGGCGAGCGGGTGGTGACCGAGCCGCGCGAGGTCATCGGAAAGTCGGGCCGGAGCCTCGACGAGCTGCCGATGCCGGACCGCTCGATGATGCGGGTGCGGCCCCACTCGAACATGCTGACCTCGCGCGGCTGCCCATACAACTGCACCTTCTGCGCCTCGACCAGGTTCTGGCCGAACATCCGCTACTTCTCGCCGGAGTACATGATCGAGGAGGTCAAGCAGCTGCGCGACCGCTACGGCGTCCGCTACATCACCTTCCACGACGACCTGTTCATCGCCAACGTCAAGCGTCTCGAGGGCTTTCACGAGCTGGTGCTGCGGGAGGGACTGCCCAAGCAGGGCTTCCGCTTCTCCTGCGCCTCCTCCGCGACCCGGATCACCGACGACATGGCCCGGATGCTCAAGGAGATGAACTTCGTGTCGGTGTCGATGGGCCTGGAGTCCGGCAACCAGGAGGTCCTGACCCGGCTCAAGGGACGGGCCTTCAAGGTCGACATCAACGAGCAGGCGGTTCACACCCTGCACCGGCACGGCATCCACCCGCACGCCTCCTTCATCATCGGGGAGCCGCAGGAGACCCTCGAGCAGATGGAGGAGACCTACCAGTTCATCCGGCGCAACCCGCTGTCGCTGGTCAACCTCTACGTGCTGACGCCGCTGCCGGGCACGCCGGTCTGGCACGACGCCAGGGCCAGGGGCCTGGTCGCCGACGACATGGACTGGGACCTGCTCAACATCTCGTTCGAGCTCGACTGGCAGCGGGTGATCCTGGTCTCCGAGACGGTCCCCCGTGAGGAGCTCCACCGGATGTACCAGCGGCTGCGCCGGCTGCGGCTCATCAAGTACGCCCGGGCGGTCGCGACCCACCCTTTCCAGATGGACCTCCCCGAGTACGGCCGCGCCAAGGCGGTCGAGTGGGCGTACCGCGTCAAAACGGTTCTGTCCGCGGGTGGCGGCCCGATCAACTCCGGCCTGAAGCGAGCTTCCTAGGAGCGTGTCGGGCATAGGCCCCTGGGCGCGTTCCTGACGTGGCCGCTGTTGTTGGCCTCTGCCCACACGCTCCTCGGGATGCGCTGCGCGCATCCTTGGGACCCGGATCAGATGATGTTGTTTCCTCAAGCGAAGAGCGATGCGCGAGGAGGCCGTACCACAGCGGCCTTGTCGGCGGGCGGGAAGATCCGGCCCGGCCGCGGGGACCCCGAGCCGGCGCGAACGCTCCCCACGCTGCCGATTCACCGGTGCGTTGCGCGGCGGCCGCCGCACGATGAACCCCCGGCCGGCGGCGAGTTGCCAACCGGCCGGGGGCGGATGTCGAGGTCGGCGCCGTGTGCCGCGACCGGCAGCAGACTGCTACGACTCGCAGGTGTCGGACAGCATGTCGACGGCAGAGACCTTGAAGTAGCTCCGATACTGGCTCTTGTCCTCGACCCACTGGCCAGTGACCTGGACCGTGTGGCCGATGTGGTCCTCCAAGCCGAGGTCCTCGGAGCCCTCGATCACGATCCGCTCACCGCTTTCCTGCTCGATGAGCGTGAGCCTGCCGTCCGCGCCCTCGTCGAGACAGCCGCGGAGACGGATCGTCTCCCCGGACGTGTTGTCCGCAGCGGCGAGACCGACGCCCGCCAGTACGAGCAACCCGACCGCCAGCGCCACCAGCTCTCGATTCCGTATCGCTCTCATGACTGAACCCTCCTTTGTAGTCGTCCCGAGACGCCGTGACGGCGTCCCGACGCGGAGGAAGAGCAACTTCGATGCCATGGACCCGGTCGCGCCGGAACCGACGCCGGACGAGCAGCCGTCTCATCCAGCGCGCGCCGGCGGCGACGCCCACTCGAGCTCGGGCACGGGAAGTACTCCCGCCCGGCGGGGAGGGATTCCCGTCAGTACTGGTGGGTCGGGTTCGTGGAGACGACGTAGTCGCCGGCGCAGCCGTCCGTACGCAGGTGGTAGGGTTCGTCCGTGGCGCCGCGATCGTCGAGGTTGAAGGTGACAGTCTCGACCCTCGGGAATGCCTCCGCGACATCGCCCGGGTCGGGGTACAGCATTCCTCCCCCGAAGACCGGATGGATCGCGTCAGGCCGGCCGGCGAAGATCACGTGTGATCTCCCGATGAGGACGACCTTGATCGCCTCCGGCCCGTCAGCAACCAGTGCCGCCATGCCCGCCGCGCGGTCATCGTCCCCGGGCGGATCGAGTGGGTGAACCGGCGCCCGCGAGTTGTCGAGCAAGGCGAGGAAGGCGGCGCGGTTGAAGGCGTGGGAGAGGCTGCCGCAAGTCTCGTCGCGGGGCGCGCAGTCGGTCCGGAATCCCTCCACGTAGAGGCCCACGTCGGCTCCGCGGTCGACCAGGGCGTTGGCCAGATCCACCGCGAATCGCTTCACCGGCCCGACGCCGTGCTGCTCGCCGACGAACGCGTAGTGCACCCCATCTCGCTCGAACCGCGCGACGAGCTCATCGAGCGTCACCGACTCGTCGGAAGAGGGGCAGGTCGCGTGGGCGACGAGAGTGACCAACAGGCAGGCGACGAGCGCCAGGGCGCTCTCTGCGACGCCACGTGACAGCACCGGTCGGACCAACCAACTCTCCCGCAGCCCTCTCCCGAGGGGCGCGCCAGCAGGATGGTAACACGGCGCGACAATGAGACAGCGACCTGATTTTACGGATGGGTCGCTGTGACGGGGCCTCTCGTCAAACGTTGCCCGGACCCGGCTCTGCTTTAGGATGCGCGCAGCGCATCCGGCTCGGCGCGCGCGGGGCGCAGGCCAGCCAGGAACCGCGACGCGTCACACACCCAGAGGCCTGCGACCCGCGTGCGCCGAGGGGCCTATGCCCGTCGCGCTATGAGTGCGGCGAGAGCCGGTCGGGAGGGATGATCTCGGTCGCTCCATCGGGAGGCGTCCACGACAGGTAGATGTGGGTGAAGCCGCCGCGGTTCTGGAGGCGGACCTCGATCGGGTGCGGCCCGGCCGTCAGGCTCAACGGCGCCTCGACGCCGCGGTTGGGCGCCGGGGTCGTCAGGATCTCCCGGCCGTCGACGGACAGGAAGGCGGCCTCGTTGGCCTCGAGGTGGAAGCGATACTCGCCAGTCTCCGGCACGTCCAGGTAGCCCCGCCACCTGATCGACAACGGCGGGCCGATGCTCAGCTCGGCGTGGTAGCTGAACCCCAGCAGGGGCGTGAGCTCGACCTGGGCGGGCTCCCCCTCCCAGCGGTCGTTGGTGAAGAAGGCGCCGAGGAGGCCGTGACCGCCGAGGGGATACGCGAAGAACACCTCGTCGGGAACCGGCTCGCCGTCCCATGACAGGCGGATCCGCCCTGGCCGGTCGATCCGGCCTTCGACCCGGAGCGCGTGCTCGCCGCGGTGCATCGTGCGAGCCACCTCGATGCGTTCCCGCCCCTCGGCCACCGGTTCGCCGTCGAGGACGAGGCGAATGTCGCCGGGGGCGTCGAGCGCCAGCCGGTACTCCCTGTGCTCGTGCGCGTTGAGGATCCCCGACCAGACGGCATCGATCGGCAGCGGGCCGGGTGGTGCCGCCGTCCAGTCGAGGTCCAGGCCCGCCTCTCGACGGACGAGGGGCTGTCCGGTCGTCGGCGTGTAGACCGCGTCCAACCCGCGCAGGGCGTGAACGGCGGCGGCGGGAATCACCGCCGCGTAAACGACAACCGGGCTCCGTGGCGAGGGCGAGGTGTACTCGTGGAAGCTGCCCTCGGGATAGAGGCGCTCGAGCCAGCGGTAGACTCCCTGCTTGGTGCCCTCGAAGAAGTAGGCCGCCGCGCCGTCGCTGCGCGCCGGGAGGTCCTGCGGCCACTGGAAGGGATGGGCCCGGCCTCGCACCGCCGCCGGAACGAGGAACTCGATCGCCGGGTGCTCGAGAAGGGCCGGCGCCACCCACACCTCGTGGTCGGTGCCCAGGCGCAGCAACTGGTGGGCCACCAGGGTGGCGTCGGCCGAGTAGTCGGGCCAGACGTCGGCACGCCGGAGCTGATTCCCGAAATAGGTCTCGAAGTTGCGGCGGCCCGACTCGACGACGACAATGGCGGTGACCACCGCGGCGGTGCCGGCCAGGGCCCAGACGGCGAGCCGCGTCGGCCACCGTCGCGCCGCCGCCGGGTGAGGCTCCCGTTCGGAGGATCCCGCCAGCCGCCACAGCAGACCGACGGGCAGCGCGGCCAACATGGCGACCGCGGGCGTCAGCCCGAAAGTGCGATGGGCCTGGGGCGCCTCGAAATCGACCGACCAGATGCCTCCCTGGAGGATGACCGCGAGCCACACCAGGAGCAGGAAGTGGCCCGGGTCGCGCCAGCGCCAGAGGGCGAGCCCGACGCCCAGGGCGAAGAGCAGGCCGGTGACGCGGTCGAGCATGGGGGCGTCGGGGATGTTGTGGCGGCCGTTGCGGTCCCCGGCGGAATGGAACATCAGGAGATGCTGCTCGGTGCTGCGCCAGACGACCTGCGCCACCTCGGCCGGCGAGCGCCCGGCCGTGATGGTCGCCGCCTGGGCGCGGCGGTTGAACTCCTCCGGGTGCCGGAGAGCCCAGACGCCGACCGGCGCGTAGACGGCAGCTGCCGTCAGCGCGAACGCCGAGAGGCCGGCGAGCAGCCGCCGCCACGAGAGCACCCTGACAAGGGCGACGTGGTGCAGTAGCACGGCGGCGAGGATGAAAGGCACGAGGAGAAACGAGTAGTAGCCCTGAAGCCCGACGCCCACCATCACCCCGGCCGCCACGAAGTTGGAGCTGCCCTTCCCCTTGAGGCCCCGGAACAGGAAGTAGAAGGTGGCGGCCATGAACAGGGGCGCGAAGATGCCGTGCATCGCGAGCCGGCTGAAGTTGACGTGCCACCTCATGACCGCCAGGAAGAAGGTGGCCAGCACGGCGATCTTCTGATCGAACAGCTCGCGCGCCAGCAGGTAGGTGAAGAGCAGCGTCACGATGCCGGCCGCTGTTGCCACCAGGCGCAGCGCCAGCACGCCGTGCCCGATCAGCTTGAGCGCCAGAGCGAAGACGTAGAAGAAGAGCGCCGGCAGCTGCGTGGCCCCCCCGATGAACACCGGACGGAAGGAGGGATCCTCGAGAATGCGGCGAGCCACGATCCCGTTCTGGGCCTCGTCGAACCAGACACCGAAGGGCTGCGAGCCGATGAGGTGGAGGCGGAAGGCGACCCCGAGGCCGATCGCTGCGGCCAGGAGCACCCACCAGCCGAGGCCGGGGTGTGACGCCACCCACCGGCGCGTCCGCGGCCACCACCCGCTTCCGCGCTGGCTCGCTGCCGCCGATCCGCCGCCGTCGCGGCGTATATCCTCGCCGGCGACCGGGAGATGAAAGCCCAGCCCGGCCACCACCAGCGTGATGGCGGCCACGGCCAGCCAGGCGACGCCCTGGCCGATATGCATCTTGCCTTCGAGGAGGAGCACGCCCTGGTAGGCCATCAAGAACGACGCCAGGACGCCGGCCACGCGCAGCAGCGTGCCGGCCACCTTGCGCTCCCCCTCGACCACGCGCCCCGACCCAGGGCCCGCGATACCCATGGACCCGCTGCCGTCCGTGCCCGCGCCTGCAGCCTTCTTCCGGCCGACGATCAGCCAGCGGTCGGGGTCGAGGTCGGTGCGGGTGATCTCGCCGAGACCCGCCGCCTCCATCCAGTCGCGAATCGTCGGCTCGGTGTGGGTGTCGCCGAACGAGCGCATGTTGATGGCGAACAGGGTACCGAAGGGGTGCTGCCGCTGGTCGTCGTCGATCTGGAAGTCCACCACGGCGACCCGGCCGCCCGGGCTCAGGGCGTCGGCGGCGCGGCGGACCAGTGCGGCCGCGCTTGCCGCCGGCTCCTGGTGGAGGATGTTCGCGAGCAGGACCAGGTCGTAGCCCCCGCCGACCTCGGTCGAGTGGTAGTCGCCGCCGACGAAGTCGATGCGGTCCTCGAGCCCGCTCCCCGTGAGCTCGGCCCGCGCGAGCTCGACGACGGGCTGGATGTCGAGCACGGTGGAGCGAAGGCCTTCGTGCTGGCTGCACAGCGCGAGCGAGTACTGCCCGAGGCCGCCGCCGAGGTCGAGCATGCGCCGCGCCCCGCCGATGTCGAGGTGGGCAGCGACCCGCCGGGCGATCCGGCTGCCGATGGCCCGCATCGCCGTGCCGAAGGCCCGCACTCCCTCCGGATCGCGGGCGCGCGTGGTCCACGGCTCGCCGCGCAGCCAGGGCTCGAGGTTCTCACCCCACGCGTCGTACATGGTGTGCGAGTGCGCGATGAAGGGAGTGATGTCGTCGGCGCCGCCCGCGAGCATCGGGGCCAGCGTCTCGACGACGTGGAAGCGGTCGCCGTCGCCGCTGACCAGGCCGATCGCGGCCAGCGCGCGGATGACCTTGGCGGTCGCCAGGGGATCGAGGCCGAGCTCGCAGGCCGCCTCGGCGGGGGTCGCCGGGCGCTGCGCGAGGAGGGTCAGGAGCCCGGTCCGCGCCGCGACCGTGACCACTCGGTGGCGCGCGAACTCCCACAGCACGCGCTGCAGGTCGTCGAGGGTCATTGTGGACACGGAGCTTCCCCCCTCAGGGCTTGGCAGAGGGTAGCACGTGGGCGGCGGGTTCGAGATGGAGGGGGGCTCGGAAGCGGGCGCGGAAGCGGAAGCGAGTATGCCGTCGAAACCACAAAGACACGAAGGCACAAAGTGAAGTTCTCGAGTGGCGCTTCCGGGAGCGATGGGCTTCCGGGCAGTGGGCCCGGAGCCGGTTCAGAGCGCGTGGAGAACGACCTCGCCATCCAACGCCGAGTGGATACAATCAGGAGCTTTCCTTGGTGTCTTGGTGCCGTCCTGGTGGTCGATTCGCCCATCTTGCGCGCACGTGCACCGCCGGAGGACCTATCACCTCTCACGTATCACCTGTCACTCGACCGGAAGCAGAAGCGGACGCGGCAGCGAGCGGGAAGATTAGCCCGGATATCTCACCGGGTTTCGTAGCGAGGGCGGCGAGGTGCCGTGCGCAGTGGGGATTTCGACCCGAGGGGCGCGGAGGCGTACTTGACAGTACGTCGAGCACCCCGAGGTGAGAAAGCACCGCTGAGTGCGGTACATCGCTGGCCGCAGTAGAAAGTTGGTGAGATATCGGGTTGCCCCGGGCTCTGCATCCCGGCTCTCGCCGGGGAGGCTTGGCAGGAGGCCGGCGTCCTGCAGCAGGCGGTGGAGCGAGGACACCCGATCGTGAAGCTGCCGGGAGACACGTGCCGCGGTCTGGTACTCCTGCCGGCCGAGGTGCTCGGCAAGGCGGTTGCTGTCGGACCGGAGCTCGCGGCAGGCACGCGCGATGCTGCCGGCCGCGTCGTCAGGGACCGGGAGCGCGTGGCGCTGCTCGAGGTGCTCGGTCCGCTCGATCGTGGCCGCGGGCGCCAGGGGGGGCCGGTCCCGGTACTCCTCGACCAGCCCCGGCAGCGAAAGCGGCATGTCGAAGAGCCTGCCCTGGCCAAACTCGATCCCGATCGTCCGCAACCGGTCCAGGATCGCCTCGGACTCGACGTGCTCGGCGACGACCTTGAGGTCCAGGCTGCGGGCGAGGTTGGCGATCGCGAGCACGACCTTGTAGGCCTCGCTGGAGTGGCCGAGCTCGCGGACGAGGGATCCGTCGAGCTTGAGGTGGGAGATGACCCTCGCGGCGGCGAGGTCGGACACGGTCTTGATCGAGGAGTAGCCGGTGCCGAAGTCGTCGACGGCGAACTTGACGTCGTGCCGCTGGTGCAGCTCCTGGATGATGTCGAGGTGCTCGACGATCGCCTGCTCGGTGAGCTCGAGCACCATGACCATGCCCAGGCCCTCGGCGCGGAGGCCCTGCACGGTGCGGCTCATCAGCTCGCGGAACTCCGACGACAGCAGCGAGACCGGCGACACGTTGACGAACAGGTGGCCGGTAACGCCGGCGACCGTCGCGGCGACCTCGCCGAGCCGGCGGAACACCTGCGAGTCGAGCTCGACGATCTCGCCGAGCTGGTAGACCGAGTCGATGAACTCGGTCGCGGCCATGATCCCGTCGTCGGTGCGGATCCGCGCCAGCACCTCGACGTTGTGGAGGTTGCCGGTCGTCAGCTCGACCACCGGCTGGAAGTGGATCTCGACCGCGCCTTGCCGGAGCGCGTCGGTGATGCGGTTGGCCTTGAGCTCGCGCTGGCGAAGCGAATCCCGCCAGTGCGTGTGGTCGAGGTCGCGGCCGAGGAAGACCGGCTCGAGGTGGGACGGCCGCGACCGCAGCTGGGAGTAGCCGAGGATCTTGAGCACCTCGGTCGCGTCGAGGCCGTCGCCATGGGGAATCGCGAGCGACACCATCGCCACTCTCGGCACGACAGAGCGGCGGTGGGGATTGAGCGCGACAGCGTTGCAGGCCTGCTGGATGCGCCGCACCGTGGCGGCCACCGACTGCTGGTCGGTCGCGCCGTGGAGGATCACGAACTGCGCGCCGGCGATCTGCGCCACTCGCGCCTGGGGGTCGTCCTCGCGGAGCACCAGCGCGGTGGTCGCTCGGGTGAGCTCCTGGAGCAGGTCGCCGACCGCGAAGCCGTAGATCTGGTTGATGACCGCCAGGTTGGTCAGGGTACCGGCGGTGACGGTGAGGCCCTCGGTGCCGATGCGCTGGTCGAGCAGCGCGAGCAGCTCACCCTTCGTGGTGAGCTGGGTGGGGCCCTCGGCGGCCAGCATCCTGAGATGCTGTGCGCCGGCGAAACCCCGTTCGACGAGCTCGAGCAGCGACTGTCGGACGTCGTCGCTCAGCGCCGATCCGGCGCTCGATCCCTGAGTCTCCGTCATGTCATCTTCAATGTACAAGAGGGTGATGAGAATCGCTTTGCGGCAGCGCCGAAGTTCGTGGCACGGCTCGACTTTCCGGGGGATCGGGTGATGCCCGGTACAATCCTCGACGTGGATGCGCCAGCGACTCGGCGGGAGCGGATTCTCCGCGGCCCGTGGCTGCGGATCGCGTGAGCCGAGCTGCGCGAGCTGCTGCTGAAGCCACGTCGCGAGTGGTCCCATCCCTCATGAAAAGGGAGCGATCGGCGGGGGAGTGGGAAGCGTGCCCGGCGGAGTGGGCGTGATGTTCCCCCGCTTCCGCGCCCGCTTCCGCGCCCGCGCCCGAGTTTGCGATGGTGCGGCGGCACACGTCGCTTGAGGTGGTCCTTCGACTCGCCGCGCCCGCGCCCGATGGAAAGGCGGCGACCCACGCTGTCTGAGGAGGTCCTTCGACTCGCCGTCCTCACGGGCTGTTCGCTCAGGATGACGGCGGGCTCGGAAGCGGAAGCGGTTCTTCCACCCGCGCTCGCGCCCGAAGTGCCGGTGATGATGTGTGCCGCTTGCCGTGGAGACAGATTCGGAAGCGGAAGGGGGCGCGGAAGCGGAAGCGGGGAAAGCCTATCCCCCAGATCCCAGATCCTAGATCCTCTCCTCAGGCCGCCACCTGACCTTGAGCGTTCTCGCGGCGTGGACCTCGTCGACCCTGCGCACCGGCATGTCGTGGGGCGCGCTCGTGACCAGCTCCGGGTCCCGCTCGACCTCGCGCGCGATCTCGAGCATGGCGTCGCAGAACGCCGTCACCTCCTCGGGTGACGGGCTCTCAGTCGGCTCGATCATGAGCGCGCCGTGGACGATCAGCGGGAATGACATGGTCGGCGGGTGGAAGCCGTAGTCGAGCAGCCGCTTGGCGATGTCGATGTTGTGGACGTCGCGGGTGGCCTGGAACGAGTCGTCGAAGACCACCTCGTGCAATGACGGCGCGTGGTACTTGAGGTGGTAGGCGTCCCGCAGCCGGTGGCGGATCAGGTTGGCGTAGAGCACCGCAACCTCGGACAGATCGCGCAGCCCCTCCGCGCCGAGGCTGCGGATGTAGGTCAGTGCGCGGACCAGGATCAGGAAGCTGCCGGCGAAGCCGCGCATCGACCCGACCGAGGCGGGATCATGCCAGAGCATCCGGAAGCGATCGCCCTCGCGGACCACCCGCGGCACCGGCAGGTGAGGCAGCAAGGCCTTTGAGACCGCCACCGGGCCGGCGCCGGGGCCGCCGCCGCCGTGCGGGGTCGAGAAGGTCTTGTGGAGGTTGATGTGCATCGCGTCGGCGCCCATCTTGCCGACCAGCGCCCGGCCGACGAAGGCGTTGAGGTTGGCGCCGTCGAGGTAGAGGAACGCGCCGCGGCGGTGCACGAGCTCGGAGATCTCGAGGATCCGATGCTCGAACACCCCCAGCGTGTTGGGAACGGTGAGCATGACGGCAGCCACCTGGTCGTTCATCAGCTCGGCGAGGGCGGCGAGGTTCACCGTGCCGTCCTCGGCCGACGGGAACTCGACCGCCTCGTAGCCGGCGAAGCTGGCGGTGGCCGGGTTGGTCCCGTGCGCGGAGTCGGGGACGAGCACGGTCGACCGCGACTCGCCGCGCGCCTCGAGGGCCTTGCGGATCATGAGGATCCCGGTCAGCTCGCCGTGGGCGCCGGCCGCCGGCTGCAGGGTGACGCCGGCCATGCCGGTGATCGCCTTGAGCGCCTCCTCGAGCTCCCACATCACGGCCAGCGCGCCCTGCACCTCCTCGTCGGGCTGCAAGGGGTGCAGGTCAGCGAACCCGGGCATGCGCGCCGTGAGCTCGTTGATCCGCGGGTTGTACTTCATGGTGCAGGAGCCGAGCGGGTAGAGCCCCTCGTCGACCGCGTAGTTGAGCTGGCTCAGGCGGTGGAAGTGCTGCACGACCTCGAGCTCGCCGAGGTCGGGAAGGTCCGCCAACGGCGCGCGCAGCAGCGCGGGCGGCAGCGCGGTCGTTGGGTCGAGCTCCGGCACGTCGAGCGGCGGCAGCAGGTGCCCCTGGCGCGCCGCACGCCGGCGGTTGAGCTCGAAGAACAGCGGCTCGTCGCGGAGCGCGCGGCGTCTCACGACACCCTCCTCATGGCCGCCACGAGCGCCTCCAGGTCGGCCGCGCGGTTGCACTCGGTGACCGCGACCAGCAGCCCGTCGGGCCAGCTTCCCCCCCATCGGCGGGACGGGGCGCCGGCGAGGATGCCGGCGTCAGCCAGGCGCCGCGCCAGCTCGTCGCCGCCGGCCGGCCCCTCGACGAGGAACTCGTTGAAGGTGGGAGTGGCCGGGAAGGACAGCCGCCAGCCGCCGCCGAGCTCTGCGATCCGGCGCTTGAGCTCGTGCGGCCCGCGCCAGGCACGAGCGCGCCAGCTCGCGCAGGCCGGACCCGCCGAGCGCCTCGAGCCAGACCGTCGCGGCGAGCGCCATCAGGCCCTGGTTGGTGCAGATGTTCGAGGTCGCCTTGGCCCGGCGAATGTGCTGCTCGCGGGTCGCCAGCGTCAGGCAGAAGGCGCGCCGCCCGTCCTGGTCGACGGTCTCGCCGGCCAGCCGCCCGGGCATCTGGCGGAGGTTCTTCTCGGCGCAGGCGAAGAAGCCGAGGTGGGGCCCGCCGAAGCCGGGTGCGACACCGAAGGACTGGGCCTCGCCGCAGACGACGTCGAAGCCGAAGGCGCCACCACCGGCGAGCAGCCCGAGCGACACCGCCTCGGTGACCACCTGGACGGCGAGCGCGCCCGCGCCGTGGGCCGCGTCTGCGATTGCCGGCAGGTCCTCGACGATGCCGAGGAAGCTCGGAGACTGGATCACGACGCAGCACGCCTGCTCGTCGCGCAGCCGGCCGGGGTCGGTCCGTCCGTCGGTGCCGGGCGGGACGACCACCACCTCGAGGCCGACCGCCCCGGCGTAGGTGTCGAGCACGCGAGCGGTAGACCGGGATGGACGGTCTCCGCGACCAGCACCCGGTTCCGCTTGCCGCGCAGCACCCGGTGGGAGAACAGCGCCGCCTCGACCATTGCGGTGGCGCCGTCGTAGAGCGAGGCGTTGGCGACGTCGCAGCCGGTGAGCTGGCTGATCAGGGTCTGGAACTCGAAGATCACCTGCAGGGTGCCCTGCGAGATCTCCGGTTGGTACGGGGTGTACGAGGTGAAGAACTCGGCCCGCGAGAGCACCGCGTCGACCAGCGACGGCTGGATGTGGCGGTAGACCCCCGCGCCGAGGAAGCTGGGACGGCTGCTCAGCGTCCGGTTGCGGCCGGCAATCGCCGCCAGCGCCCGCCGCACCGTGTCCTCGTCCTGCCCCGGGGGAAGGTCGACGCGATCGACGCAGACCTCCGGCGGGATCGTGGCGAAGAGGCGCTCCGGCGAGTCGAGCCCGAGCTCGTCGAGGAGATGCCGGCGGTCGTCGGGGCCGGCGCCGACCCACGGGTGCATCAGTGGCTCTCCTCCGCCAGCAGCTCCTTGTACGCCTCGGCGTCGAGCAGCTCCTCGCCTTCGAGGGCGCCGGCGATCTTCACCAGCCAGCCGTCGCCGTAGGGGTCCTCGTTGACCAGGTTGGGCTCCTCGGCGAGGCGCTCGTTGACCTCGACCACCTCGCCCGGCGACCGGCGACAGGAACTCGGCGACCGCCTTGACCGACTCCAGGGTGCCGAGCTCCTCGCCGGAGTTGGCGCCGAGCCCGACCTCGGGGAGCTCCACGTACACGACCTCGCCCAGCTGATCCTGGGCGTAGTGGGTGATGCCGACGACGACGAAGTCGCCCTCGACGCGCGCCCACTCGTGGGACCGGGTGTACGACAGGTCACTGGGAACGGACATCACCACCTCCACAGAATCCGTTGTCCGATCGAATCGAAGTCACGACTTCTTCTTCCTCGAGTAGAACGGTAGCTCGACGACGCGGGCCCGCGCGCGCCGGTCGCGGATGTCGACGAAGAACTCCCGCCCGGTCTGCGCCGCATCGACCGGCAGGTAGGCCATGCCCATCGACTTGCCGAGCGAGGGCAGGCGGGTGCCGGAGGTGACGTGGCCGACCGGCTCGCCGTCGTCCTCGCCCAGCAGGACCGGCGTGGCCGTGCCGCGCGATGCCGCGGAGCGAGCAGCTCGAAGCCGACCAGCCGGCGCTCGATGCCGGTCTCCTGCTGGCGCTCGAGCACGTCGCGGCCGATGAAGTCGCCCTTGTCGAGCTTGACGATCCAGCCCAGGCCAGCCTCCAGCGGCGTCGTCGTGTCGTCGATGTCGTTGCCGTAGAGCGGCATCCCCGCCTCGAGCCGAAGCGTGTCGCGGGCGCCGAGGCCGGCCGGGAGCAGCCCCTTCGGCCCGCCCTCGGCGAGCAGCGCTCGCCACAGCCCGGGCGCTGCGCTCGGTTCCAGGTAGACCTCGAAACCGTCCTCGCCGGTGTAGCCGGTCCGTGCGACGAGCGCGCGGTGCCCGGCCACCTCACCCCAGGTGAAGCGGTAGTACTTGATGGCGGCGAGGTCGACCACGGTCAACGGCTGCAGGATTTCCTGCGCGAGCGGGCCCTGGACGGCGATCTGCGCCCAGCGGTCGGACTGGTTCTCGACCTCGACGCCGGGCTCGCCGTCGGCGAGCTCGCTCAGGTAGGCGAAGTCCTTGTCGGTGTTCGCGGCGTTGACCACCAGCAGGTACTCGTCGTCGGCGAGGCGGTGGACCAGCAGGTCGTCGACGAAGGTGCCCTGCGGGTACATCAGGCCGGTGTACTGCGCCCTTCCGATCGCGAGCTTCGCGTGGTCGTTGCACGAGAATAGCTGGACGAAGTCGAGGGCGCGCGGTCCGCGGACGAAGATCTCGCCCATGTGCGACACGTCGAAGATCCCCGCTCGCGATCGCACCGCGAGGTGCTCGTCGGTGAGGGAGGAGTACTGGACCGGCATCATGAAGCCGGCGAAGGACACCATCCGGCCACCGGCCGCCACGTGCTCGTCGTAGAGCGCCGTTCGCTTGTCCGTGATGGTCTCGGGCATGTTCCCGCACCTCCGCACGGCTAACACGCCGCAGGGTAGCACTCCAGGCAGACCGACGGAAGCCGGGACACGGGGTGCCGGCGTTACCTCGCGCCGACGAGTCCAGGGAGGGGATCGAAGGCCTCCAGCGGTGCAGCGTGCCCGCGGTCGAGCAGCGCTTCGTGCCCCTTCCACTGGTAGTTGAGGATGAAGATCCTCGGGTCGACCGGCTCGGCCTCGTCCTTCCCCTCGCGGACGACCCGCACCTCGTAGTGGAGGTGCGGCGATGCGCTCCAGCCCGTGTTTCCCACGGTGCCCAGCCGCTCGCCCCGCCGCAGCTGCTGGCCCCGCCGCACCGTGATGCTGTCGAGGTGGCCATACACCGTCAGGTATCCCCCGTGGTGGCTGAGCACGACCACCTTGCCGTAGCGCCACCAGCGCGTGTGGCGGCGCAGGGGAAAGCTGCCCGCGAACTCGACGCGGCCGCCACCGGCAGCCGCCACCGGCGTCCCTTCGCGCGCCGCAAGGTCGATGCCGGCGTGGAAGTCGGCGGCATTCGTGAACGGCGAGAGCCGGTCGCCGAATGGCGAGGTCATGACGAAGCTGCCGATCGGGATCGGGCAGATCGACGGCACGCCCGCGGTGAGCTCCCGGTTGGCGGCCGCGAATCGTGCAAGCTCACCGCTCGCGGTGAGCAGCTGCTGAGAGGCCGCTTCGAGCGCGAGCCCGCGCTGGAGCGCCTGAGCGGCTGGAGCGAAGCTCGGCTCGGTCTCCGCACGGGCGGCTCCCTTGTGCTCGGTGGTCTCCTCCGGCATGCCCAAGATGAGGGCCATCTGCCGCTGGCGGGTGCGTGCCGCCCCCACCTCGCGCTCGCCGCGGGTCAGAGCAGCGGCGCGTTGCGTGAGGACGGTGAGCTGGAGCCTTTTCTGCTGGCGCAGCCCCCGAAGCTCCCCGCCCATGAACAACGCGTGCAGGCTGAGCGGGACCAGCACGACGCCCGCCAGCACCACGACGGCGAGTCCCGCCAGTGCGCCGAGGAGCCAGTGGAAGGCGTGGCGCGACAGGAAGTAGTAGCGCACCTGCTTGCGGATGTTGGCGGGGTGGAGCTGGATCTCGTACATGCGCGGTCACACCGCTCGCAGCGACGCCACCGGGTCCTCGCGCGAGGTCCGCCAGGCCGGGCCCAGCGAAGCCAGAAAGACCAGCACCAGGCAGACCGCCAGCACGGCAAGAAGGTGGTACGGCTCGGGCCGGAAGGGGATCGAGTCCACCATGTAGACGCGGGCGAGGCCCTCGGGGAAGCGGACGACGCGCAGCGCCGTCATCAGCCAGCTCGCGACGCACCCCACCACGACCCCGGTTGCCACCGCGCTGCCTCCGAGCAGGAGGCCGGCCAGCACCAACACCCGCCGGATGACGGCCGGCGTGGCGCCGAGCGCCTGCAGCATGCCCGCAGTGCGCCGCTTGTCGATCGCGAGCACCACGAGCGCGGAGGCGACCTGGAACGACGCGACTGCCACCACCAGGCTGAGCACCACGAACAGGGACAGGGTCTGCCACCGCAGGACCGCGAACAGCGACCGGTTCATCTCCCGCCAGTCGGTGTAGAGCAGCTCGGGCTGGGCAGCCTCGAGCGCGGTACGGACCGTCGCGACCGCGAGCGGATCGATGATCTCGACCTCGATGCCCGCGGCGCCGGTCCCTGGGAGGGCGGCGACGGCTGCATCGAGAGGCACGACCACCCAGCTGGAGTCGAACTCCGCGAAGGCGAGGCGGAAGGTGCCGGCGTTGACCAGGGTGATCGTGGGCACGATCCACGATCCCGGCTCAGGCGGCAGGCGCACGCTGACCCGGTCGCCTGGGGCCAGTCGCAGGGAGTCTGCCAGCCGCTCGCCGAGCAGCGCCGGAATGGCGGCGCCATGCTCCGGCCAGGCGGCGAGGCCGCCGTAGGCTGGCGGGTCGGCGACCGCCTTGATGGTGATCGGCACCGGGTTGGTTGGCCGCGCGGGGTCGTCCATCAGCCCGGCAAGGTAGTTGACCGGGGTCGCGCGTTGGACGCCCTTGACGACCGCGATCTCGGCGGCGAGCGAGGTCGCGGCCTCGCGGCCCATCGGTCGCCCCGCGAAGCCCACGATGTGCGCGTTGCCCCGCTGGAGGGCGTCGGCGATCGCGTGCGAGTATCCGGACATCAGTGCCAGCGTGATGACCAGCGCGGCCGTCGCCATGGCGACGCCGACGAAGGCGGCGAGCGAGGTGCCGCGGAGCAGCACTCCGGCGCGGCGGCGCAGGAAGCGCACGGCGAGCTCGAGCTCGAGCGTCATGGAGCGGAGTTTAGTTCATTACCGCTCGGCGCGGGCGGCTGCGGCGGGCTTGACCGCGCGGAAGGTCACCGAGTGCACGACCCCCGCGATGTCGGCGGTGGTAATGCCGGCGGCGGTCATGAGCTCGTGAAGCTCGGCCGGATCCTCGCCACCGGTCGCCGCCAGGTAGTCGACGTCGCGCAGGACCTCGACCTGGCGCAACCCGGCCTCCTCGAGCAGGGCGAAGTACCGCGTGCGATCCATGGCGCCGGCAATGCAGCCTACCCACGCGAGGAGGTCGGTCGCGATCGCGGTCGGCAGCTCGCCGTCGAGGATGATGTCCGCGACCACCAGCCGGCCGCCCGGCCTGAGCACCCGGTGGATCTCGCGAAACACCGCCGCCTTGTCCGGCACCAGGTTGATGACGCAGTTGGAGGTCACGGCATCGACCGAGGCGTCGTCGACCGGCAGCGACTCCAGACGGCCCTCGCGGAACTCGACGTTGGCAATCCCGGCGGCCGCGGCGTTCGCCCGGGCCCGGGCGAGCATCTCCGCGGTCATGTCGACGCCGAGCACATGCCCCGTGGGTCCCACCGCGCGCGCGGCCAGGATGGCGTCCACGCCGGCCCCGGAGCCGAGGTCGAGGACGGTCTCGCCAGGCTCGAGCCCGAGCTGGCCGATCGGGGCGCCGCAGCCGAGGCCGAGGTTGGCGCCGTCGGGCAGCAGCTGGAGGTCGACGGGGGTGTAGCCGATGCCGAGGGCGATCAGCTGCTCGGAGCCGCCGCCGCAGCACCCGGCCTGGGGTGGGCAGCACCCTGAGCCGGTCCGGGCAATGGCGCCGTAGCGCTCGCGGACCGAGCGCACGGTCTGCTCTGCATCGCCAGTGATTGGCTGGCCGGTGGTCTCGTCAGTTTTCATGGTGCGGTCTCCCTTCAGTCCACTCGGGCGAGCTCATGAGGTGGTCGAAGGCGCCCGGGCAGCAGGCCTGGCTGGCGGCGCGGATTGCAGCGAGCAGGCGCTCCAGCGTCGCGAGCACCTCGCCGGCGCCGGACGGTCCCATCGCCTGGACGACCGACGCGGCGAAGCCTTCCTCCTGCCGCGCCAGGTCAGCGGCGGCGTGCCGGCCGAGCTCGGTCAGAGCGACCAGCGAGGCGCGGCGATCACTGGCATCCGCCGCCACCGAGACCAGGCCGCGGGCGCGCAGCCGCTGCAGGTTCCGGGTCAGGGTGCTCGGCGTGATGCCGAGCCGGCGGCGCAGGACGCCGAGCCGGACGCCGTCGCCGCCTGCCAGGGCCTCCAGGGTCGCCGCCTGGGCCACGGTCATCCCGCAGCAGGCAATGTCGGCGCGCTCGACCAGCGAGAACCGCCGCACGAGCGCCTGGATGGTCGCCATCAGCCGGGTGCTTTCCGATGCCGTCATCGCGGTTATTTGTAGCATACAAATATTGACGAGTCAAGCCTGCCGCGAGGCGCGCTGCGGCCGGACGATGTATGATCTCCGCTTGCTGGGACGGCGTCTCATGGATGATTGGAAACCCTCATCGTGGCGGTCGGTGCCGGCGAGCCAGCTGCCGGAGTACCCGGACGCCGCGGCCCTGAACGCAGCCCTCGAGCGTCTCGCGATGCTGCCGCCGCTGGTGACCTCGTGGGAGGTGGAGCGGCTGCGCTCGCAGCTCGCCGAGGCCGCGTCCGGCCGCCGCTTCCTGCTCCAGGGAGGCGCCTGCGCCGAGAGCTTCGACGACTGCCGGCCCGAGGTGATCACCGGCAAGCTGAAGATCCTGCTCCAGATGAGCCTGGTCTTGACCTACGGCCTCAAGCGCCAGATCATCCGCGTCGGCCGCTTCGCCGGCCAGTACGCCAAGCCGCGCACCGAGATCAATGAGACGCGCAACGGGGTCTCGCTTCCAGCCTACCGCGGCGACCTGATCAACCGCTCCGGATTCAGCGAGGAGGAGCGCAGGCCCGACCCGGAGCTGCTGTTGCGCGGCTACGAGCGCGCGGCGCTCACCCTCAACTTCATCCGCTCTCTGGTCGAGGGCGGCTTTGCCGACCTCCATCATCCCGAGTACTGGGATCTCGACTTCGTCCAGCACGCGCCGCGAGCGCGCGAGTACCAGCGCATGGTGGAGTCGATCGGCGACTCACTGCGCTTCGTGGAGACCCTGGCCGGGGCGCAGGCCGGGGGGGTGAGCCGCGTTGACTTCTTTACCAGCCACGAGGGGCTCCACCTTCCCTACGAGGAGGCGCAGACCCGGCGCGTCCCCCACCGCGCCGGCTGGTACAACCTGAGCACGCACATGCCGTGGATCGGCATGCGCACCGCCGATGCCGGGCGAGGCCCACGTCGAGTACTTCCGGGGCATCCGCAATCCGATCGGCGTCAAGCTCGGCCCCGCCATGACCCCGGCGCTGCTCCGCGAGCTGGTCGAGGTCCTCGATCCCGGGCGCGACGCCTGGGCGGCTGACGCTGATCCACCGCTTCGGGCGCGAGCGCATTGCGGACGCGCTGCCGCCGCTCATCGATGCCGTCCGTGCCTCCGGGCGGGCCGTGCTGTGGTGCTGTGATCCGATGCACGGCAACACCGAGCTCATCGGCGACGGTGTCAAGACGCGGCGCTTCGACAGCATTCTCTCGGAGCTCGAGCAGGCCTTCGAGATCCACGAGGCGGAGGGGTCGCTGCTCGGCGGAATTCACATCGAGCTGACCGGCGACAACGTCACCGAGTGCGTCGGCGGCGCGCGCGGGCTCAGCGAGCTCGACCTGGGGCGGGCCTACTCCTCGCGCGTCGATCCACGGCTGAACTACGAGCAGGCGCTGGAGATGGCCCTGCTGGTGGCGCGCACGACGGCCAAGCGCAACGGCCGCGAGATCTGACGGGCCCGCGCTCTGACCGGCGCCGCGCTGGGGGCGCGCGAGAGTCGCGCGCCTACTACTCGCCGGTTGGTGCGTCGACGAAGACGGCACGCTCTCCGACCGGCGCCGCGCTGGGGGCGCGCGAGAGTCGCGCGCCTACTACTCGCCGGTTGGTGCGTCGACGAAGTCCGCCGGGTCGAAGTCGAGGCCCTGCGGGACCGTCGCCATCACCCTCTTGACGAGGTCCATGTGCTCGATCTCCTCCTGGAGGAGCTCGGCGAACAGCTCTCGGACCTCCGCGTTCTTGATCTCGGGCAGCGCTTGGTCGAAGTAGGTGTAGGCCTTGGTCTCGGCGTCGAGTGCCAGGTCGAGCGCATCCTGCATCGACATGAAGGCCCGCGTCTGGTCGTAGTCCGGAGCCTCGACCTCGAAGATCATGGACCGGTCCACCTCGCGCGGTGCGCTGCCGAACAGCTCGCTGCGGCGCTTGGCGAGCTCCTTGCCGTGGTTGGCCTCGTTCACCGCCATGAAGCGGAAGAAGCGGGCCGCGCCCGGGGTGCGGTGGGCCTCCATCTGCTTGACGAACTCGCGGTAGCGCTCCTCGGCCTCGTCCTCGATGAGGATCGCGAGGTCGAGCGCGTCCTTCAGAGAGAGCTTGGTGAAGTCGATCTCCTGCATGGGTGCCTCCGGGTCGCGCGGCGGTCGCCGCCGGTCGCTGGCCCTGGAACTGTGACCGCCGCGCCGCCTGCTGTCAAGAGCTTGAGACCCGAGCGCAGGCATGCTCTCGCCGCGGCAGGCTCCGATACCATGGAGCCAGCATGACCGCTCAACGTCGTGTTCTGCGCCTCTGCCTCCGAGCCTGCCTCGCCGTGCTCGCGGCGTGGGCCGGCGCCGGTCACGCGGCCGACCCGGCCGAGCTGCTGGCGGCGATCCGCAACGGCGCGGCGCGGCCTGACCTCGCGGTGCGGGTGCAGGGCTTCCGGCTCGGCACCGGTCTCGGGGCGGTGGTCCTCGACGACGGCGTGCTCGTGCCCGCGGAACCGGTGGCTGGCCGGCCGGTGGAGTGGATCTTCCTCGGTGCGGGCAGGGCGGTCATGGAGCCTCCCGACGAGGTCGAGCGCGCGCAGATGGAGCTCTTCACCGGCGCACCGGTGCTCGACGAGCGCTTCGACCAGGCGGTGTTCGCGATCGCACTCGATGCGGCGAGCGACGCTCTGATGAGGCTGCCGCGCGCCGCTGGCGATTCGCGCATCGGTGAGGCGGCTGCCCTGCTCGAGCAGTGGCGTGCAAGCCCTGAGCGCCGGTTGCTCGACGCGGACGCCCGGCTGCTGCGCGACGCGGTCGACGACCCGCTCGGCCGCGGCTTCTTCTCCGGATACTTCCGGGGACGCGAGCTCGGCCGTTTCCTGTGGGTCGTCGACCCGCTGGCCGAGGAGCAGGTCACGGTCGGCCGGTTCGTGGCGGCGGAGCTCACGGATCCGGAGCGGCGGCGCGCCGAGCGCCACCTCGAGCGCGAGCAGCGGCGCGGCAAGCTCATCGGCGTGGTCGTCGACGACCTCGGGATCTGGGACACCTGGGTCTCGACGAGCCTGCGCTCCGCCGACGGCGCGCCGACTCCGGGAACCACCGGCGTCGAGCCGCGCCACTACGCCATCGACGCGACGCTGGACGGCAAGCTGCTCGAGCTCACGGCGGTGGCTCGGGTCGACCTTGACGTGCTCGTCGACGGCCTGCGGGCAGTCACCTTCGAACTCGGCACCGAGCTCGTCCCGCTGGCGGTGCGCGACGGCGATGGCCAGGCGCTCGCCTTCGAGCACAGCTGGGACGAGCTGACCGTGCTGCTCGCACGACCGGCCGCCGTCGGATCGTCGCTCACGATCGAGGTCGAGTACCGGGGCACTCCGTTCGAGCGCGTGACCTCCGGGGCCTACGTGCAGCGCAACCCGCTCGGGTGGTATCCGCACGCCGGCTCCGTCGATCGTGCGACCTACGAGGTCGTCGTGCGCTGGCCGCGGCGGTACCAGCTGCTCGGCAGCGGCCGCGTCACCGAGGAGGGGATCGATCAGGAGAAGCGGCGCTGGCAGCGGCGGGCGCTCGACGTGCGGAGCCTGGGCTTCAGCTTCGAGGTCGGCGACTTCGACACGGTCACCGGCCGGGTCGGCGAGGTGGCGGTGACGGTCGCCATCGACCGCCTCGGCCAGGGAGCGTCGCGCGACCTGGCGGCGGAGGTGCTGCAGTCGGTGGAGGGGCCGCTCGAGTACTACCAGTCCATCTTCGGACCGTACCCCCTGGACGAGCTCGTGGTGGTGAGCTGCCCGCGCTCGTTCTCGCAGGGCCTGCTCGGCTTCGTCACCCTGAGCACTGCTGGGATCGTCGACTGGGACATCTGGAGCAGCCTGCTCGGCTACCAGGATCGCCGGCTGCTGATCGCTCACGAGCTCGCCCACCAGTGGTGGGGGGACCAGGTCGGCTGGCGGAGCTACCGTGACCAGTGGATCAGCGAGGCGATGGCCAACTACGCGGCACTGCTCTACGAGCGCAACCGCCTGGTGGGCCAGGGCGAGCAGCGGATCGGCCTCGGGCCGACCTCCGGCTGGCAGGCGGAGCTGGGCCGGCTTACCCGCAATGGCCGGCCGGTCGAGTCGCTGGGGCCGGTGACGCTGGGGGCGCGGCTCAACTCGTCGCTCGGCGGCGATGCCGTATCAGGCCATCGTCTACAAGAAGGGGGCGGTGGTGCTCGACATGTTGGCCCGGCTCTACGGTGAGGGCGCCTTCCTCGACATCCTCCGGGAGCTGGTGCGCGCCGCGGACGGGCGCGTCCTCTCGACCGATGGTTTCCTCACCCTGCTCGAGCGCTTCGGCGGCGTCGAGCTCGACTGGTTTCGTCGCCAGTACGTGCTCGGCACCGGGTTGCCGGAGGTCTTCTACGACTATCGAATCGAGACTCTCGGCGAGGGCCGCTGGGCGGTCGACGGCCAGGCCCGGCAGCAGAGCACCGTGGTCTATCGCTACCGCCTCGAGCGGCGCCCGGACGGAGCCCTCGACGTGACCCGGTGGGGGGAGCCACGGCTCGATGTCAACGACTCCATGCTGGTCGTTCCCTTCCAGATCGGGATTGCGGACGAGCCCGACGGCGGCGGCCGAGCAGCCGGCGACGGGGCAACTCGCAGCTTCCTGACCGGCCGCCTCGTGCTGCGCGGCGAGCTCAGCCCGTTCCGGCTCGAGGTGGAGCGGCGGCCGGTGATTCTCTGGCTCGACCGCGACGGCGAGGTCTTCGGCCGCTTCTTGGCCGAGGCGCGCTGGCCACGCCGTTCGGCCCTCCAGCGTGGCCTCGACCAAGCGGCGGCCGGCGCCTTCAGCGAGGCGGAGGCGGCGTGGCTGGCCGCCTTTGACGAGCCCGTGGTGACCGACGACGAGCAGTGGCTGGGCAGCGGCCTCGACGTCGAGGCGAGCGGTCGCGGGATCGACACCTCGCTCCACATCCTGCTGGCTCGGCTCTACCTGGACCGGGGCCGGCTGGCCGAGGCCGCGGAGCGGATCGAGCTCGCCCGTGCCCGGCTTCGCCGCGAGGACCGCTGGCAGTTCGAGCGCGAGCTGCTGGCCCTCGAGGCCAGGCTCGCGATCCTCGGCGGCCGGCCGGATCAGGCCCTGCGCGAGCTGCGGCAGGCCCTCGGCCGCGACGCCGAGCTGGAGTCGACCGAGATCGCCGCGCTGCTCGCCCTTGCCTCCCATCTCGCCGGCCAGCCGGCCGACTGGACCGTGGCGTGCCGGGACGCCCGCAGCCGCGGCGTCGACCTGGGCCCGCTCGACTGCCCGGGGGAGTAGCCGGCGCAGGCAGCGAGCCGCATCCGTCTCTCTTCCCGCTTCCGCGCCCGCTTCCGAGTCCGCGCCCGACTTCATCCTCGTTCCCGTACCCGCTCCCATTCCCGGATCACGTCAACCTGACAGTGCCTCATCACCTCCGTTGGCGCGCCAGAACCAGGGCGATCGGAATCGCGGACGAGCGTGCCACCCAGCTTCTAGGGAACATCGATACGAAGATCGGTGCCCGGCACCTCCTCGTCGAGGTTCGTCTCAGAACCGGGCGCGGAGGCGGACGGGGGAGCCCTCTCTGTCCCGGACAGTCGGGAACGGGAACCCTTCGACTCGCGGCACCGCAGCGCCGCTCGCTCAGGGCAGGCTCCCCGGGAACGGGAGCGGGGGTGGGCCGTACAGCGAGCCCCGATCGCTCAGTCTCTTCGGGCGGGGGCGCGGAAGCGGGCGCGGAAGCGGCTTGGGCTGGGCACTGAGGCTCTCCAGCGGGATCGCATGGCGTGACCTCCAGGACACAAAGCGCTACAGTGGAGCCACGACCAAACCGGAGGTGCGCCATGCCGACGTTCGTCCTGATGACCCGCCTCGCACCGGAGGCGGTCCACGACGCCGAGGTGCGCCGGGCGATGGGCCGGGCCTGGTTGAAGAAGGTGAAGAGCTCGTGCCCGGAGGTGCGCTGGATCGCCCACTACGCCATCCTCGGCCCCTACGACTTCATGGACATCTACCAGGCGCCCGACGCCGAAACCGCCCACAAGGTCTCGGTGATCTCGCGCGCCGAGGGTGCGGTGAGCGCCGAGAGCTGGCAGGCGATGCCCTACGACGACTTCATCCGCCTCCTGCAGGAGGTCGAGCCGTAGCGCTCGCGCCTCGCTGACGCAGGACCTTGCGCCGCTTCCGCTTCCGCGCCCGCTTCCGGCCCGGATCGATGTCCGTGCGGCGCAGGCCTCCGCGTTGTGGCGCATGGCATCTCTCGCGTTGTAGCGCAGGCATCCTGCCTGCAGTAGACGGGAGTCGCGGACCGTGACGCGGCAAGCGTCGCGTGGAAGCGGGCATCGCCGTCGCGGCGTCGCCTGTAGCTCCGGGAGCGCGCAGCGGATACGGGCGGGCAGGGGCACAGATCCTAGACCACACGGAATCACGAGCTCTCACAGGGACCTGTGCCCTGCCCGATCCCAACGCTCACTCGTCCTCGAACAGCCGCGGCTGGTCGTCGGTCGGTCGGGCTCCTCCGGCTCGGGCGGTGGTTCGCTGCCGTCGCCGTTGGACCGCACGCGACGGACCCGCGCCACCGGCTTCGGCGCGAGGCGGCGGCCGCGCGCGCTGGCGCTGGTCGGCTCGAGCTCGCCGAGGTCGAAGCTCGCCTGGTGCACCCGCTGCCGCTTCTTCGGCACGAAGTCGAGCTCGATGGGGTCGCTGCAGTCGCCCGTCGACGAGCAGATCGATGCGGCCTTTGCGGTCCTTGATGAGCTCGTACTCGCGGTCGCGGATGAAGGCCTTGATGTGGATCTTCTTGCCGAAGGCGACGCGGTCGTTGTCGCGGTAGACGACCGTGAAGGGCGCCCCCTGCTCGGGATCGAAGACCTGGCAGTGAATGACCTTGTCCGGGATCAGCACCTTGTCCTCGGGGCCGATGATCCGGTAGGAGCCGTCGCGGGAGATCAGCAGGATCTTGTCGTACTCGGAGACCGCGAGCTGGAAGCGGTCGCCTTGACGTCGGTGCCGAAGAAACCGGTCGCCGGATCGTAGGCGACGCGCAGGTTGTGGCGCGACACCGCGCGCACGTCGACCGTCTCGAAGGCCGCGATCTCGGTGCGCCGCGGGTAGCGGCCGCCGTAGGTGTCGATGAGGTGGCGGAGGTAGGCGATGGTGGTCGGCGTCAGCTTGCGCAGCTTGCCGCGCACCTCCTTGATCGCCTTGACCGTGGTGTCGAGGTCGCGGCGGTTCTTGTCGAGGTCGAAGCGCGAGATCCTGCGGATCGGGATCGCCAGCAGCCGCTCGATGTCCTCGTCGCTGAGCGGGCGCTCGAGCCCCTTGAGGTGGGGCTTGAGTCCCTTCCGGACCTCGCTCTTGACCTGCTCCTCGGTGGTCGCCTCCTCGATCCGCTTGTACACCCGGTGCTCGATGAACAGCCGCTCGAGGTCGAGCCAGTGCTGCTTGGCGCCGAGCTGGTCGAGCTCGAGCTCGAGCTCGGCGCGGATCGTGGCGCGGAGCTGGTCGGTGAGGAAGCAGAGGACCTCGCTGACCCCCATCTCGACCGGCCGCCGGTCCTTGATCAGGACCATGTTGCAGGTCAGCGAGACCTCGCAGTCGGTGTGGGCGTAGAGCTGGGGGATGACCTCGTCCGCGTAGACGCCGCGCGCGAGGTCGATCTCGATCTCGACCTTGTCGGTGGTGAAGTCGTTGATCGAGCCGATCTTGACCTTGCCCTTCTGGGCGGCGCTCTCGATCGAGGCGATCAGGCTCTCGGTGGTGGTGCCGAAGGGGATCTCGCGGATGACGACGGTCTTGTCGTCCTTGCGGTCGATGCGCGCGCGGACCTTGATCTTGCCGAGACCGTCGTCGTACTCGCTGACGTCGACGATGCCGCCGGTCGGGAAGTCGGGGAAGAGCTGCATCGGCTGGTTCTTGAGGACCGCGATCTGGGCCTTGAGCAGCTCGACGAAGTTGTGCGGCAGGATCCGGGTCGACATGCCGACCGCGATGCCCTCGGCGCCGAGCAGCAGCAGCACCGGCAGCTTGGCGGGCAGCGCCACCGGCTCGCAGCTGCGGCCGTCGTAGCTCGGACGGAACTCGGTGAGGGCCTTGCGGAACAGGGTCTCCTTGGCGAGGTCGGTGAGCCGGCACTCGATGTAGCGGGGCGCGGCCGCCGGGTCGCCGGTGACGATGTTGCCGAAGTTGCCCTGGCGCTCGATGAAGTACTCCTTGTTCGCCAGGACCACCAGGGCGTCGCCGATCGAGGCGTCGCCGTGCGGGTGGAGCTTCATGGTGTCGCCGATGACGTTGGCCACCTTGTGGAAGCTGCCGTCGTCCATCTCGAACAGGGTGTGCGAGGATGCGCCGCTGCACCGGCTTGAGGCCGTCGCGGATGTCCGGGATCGCGCGGTCGATGATCACGTAGCTCGCGTACTCGATGAAGTTCTCGCCACAGTCGAGCGGTCACGTGCGCTCGCCGTTCGTGCCCGTTTCCGGGCTCATGCGCTGCGGGACGGGCGCTCGAGCACCGGACGCTCATGCACGACGATCAGGTTCTCGATGATGTAGCCTTGCGCCGCTCGGGGTGTTCTTGCCCATGTAGAAGTCGAGCGCCTTGGCGACCTCGCCCATGCGAGCCGACGGTCACCGGGACGCAGCCGGATCGTCGGGCGCGATGAACTGCTTGAACTCGCCGGGCGAGATCTCGCCGAGGCCCTTGAAGCGGGTGATCTCGTGGCCGCGCAGCCTGCCGCGGCCGCCGCGTCGCGCTCCTCCTCGGAGTAGCAGTAGACGCGTCTCCTTCTTGTTGCGCACGCGGAACAGCGGGGTCTCCAGGATGTAGACGTGGCCCTTGATGACCAGCTCCTCGAAGTAGTGCAGGAAGAAGGTGAGCAGCAGGTTGCGGATGTGCATGCCGTCGACGTCGGCGTCGGTGGCGATGACGACCCGGTTGTAGCGCAGGCCGTCGATGCCGTCCTCGATGCCGAGCGCCCGCATGAGGTTGTAGAGCTCCTCGTTCTTGTAGACCGCGTCGCGGCTCGAGGCCGTAGGCAGTTGAGCGGCTTGCCCTTGAGGCGAGAAGATCGCCTGGGTCTGGACGTCGCGGCGACTGGACCATGGCGCCGCCCGCCGAGTCGCCCTCGGTGAGGAAGATGGTGCGTCTCCTCGCGCCGCTTGCGCCTTGGGGTCGTTGAAGGTGGATCTTGCAGTCGATGAGCTTGGGGATGTGGATGGCGACCTTCTTGGCCCGCTCCCGGGCCTCCTTCTTGATCGCCGTACAGCTCCTTGCGCACCCGCTCGTTGCTGCTGGACCTTGTCGAGCAGCTGCTCGGCCGCCTCCGGGTTCTTGTGCAGCCAGCAGCACGACCTGGTCCTTGACCGCGGTGACGATCCACGCCGCGGACCTCGGTCGAGCCGAGCTTGTTCTTGGTCTGCGACTCGAAGACCGGGTCCTGGAGCTTGATCGCGATCGGCGCCGATCGAGGCCGTCGCGCACGTCCTCGCCGGCGAAGTTCTTGCCGGCGAACTCGTTGACCCCCTTGAGCACGCCCTCGCGGAAGGCGCTCTGGTGGGTGCCGCCGTCGTTGGTGTACTGGCCGTTGACGAAGCGAGAAGTAGGTCTCGCCGTAGGCGTGGGTGTGGGTGAAGGCGAACTCGAGGCGGTCGTCGCGTGTGGTGGACGAGCGTCGTAGAGCGATTGGCTCGCCGCCGATCTCCTGCGCGAGCAGGTCGGCGAGGCCGTCGCTGCTCGAGAAGCGTCTCGCCGTTGTAGCTGAGCGTCAGGCCGCTGTTGAGGTAGGCGTAGTAGCGCAGCCGGTCGCTCGATGAACTCCTCGCGCCAGTCGAAGTCGCCGAAGATCTCGGGGTCCGGGATGAAGCGCGACGAAGGTGCCGTCGCGCGCTCTCGGCGTCGTTGCCGTCCTCCTCCTTCTTCAGCTTGCCGCGGACGAACAGGGCGCCGCTTGAACTTGCCGTCGCGGTAGGCAGATGACCTCGAAGCTCGGAGGACAGCGCGTTGACCGCCTTGGTGCCGACGCCGTTGAGGCCGACCGAGAACTGGAAGACGTCGTCGTTGTACTTGCCGCCGGTGTTGATCTTGGACACGCAGTCGACGACCTTGCCGAGCGGGATGCCGCGGCCGAAGTCGCGCACCGTGACAGCTCCGCGCCGTCGCGCTGGATCTCGATCCTGCGTGCCGTCGCCCATGATGAACTCGTCGATCGCAGTTGTCGACGACCTCCTTGAGCAGGACGTAGATGCCGTCGTCCGGGTTGGAGCCGTCGCCGAGGCGGCCGATGTACATGCCGGTGCGCAGCCGGATGTGCTCGAGCGCGTCGAGGGTCTTGATCGACGCCTCGTCGTAGGCTTTCTTTGCGCGGGCCATGTCGCCTCGGTTACGCCTCCCCGGGGGTCAGGATACCACCGCCGGCACTGGGGGAGCGTGCGGCGCCGGGCTCGCAGAACCGGATCGGAACCGTTATCGTATGAAGCTCGCGGGGTGCCGGCGCCCTGCACTTCGAGTGGAGGACATGATCATGGCTCATTGCTGTGGAGGCCGTCTCGGAGCTGCGCTGCTGGCCGTCGTTTGGCTGTCGGCGATCGCCGCGCAGCCGCTGTTGGCCGCCGAGAAGATCAAGGTCAAGTCGCTCGACGAGCTGCCGCGCTTCGTCTACCCGATCGAGGGCTCGGCGTCGCAGCTGCTCGTCTCCGAGGAGTTTCCGGCCTTCGCCGCCCGCGTCCGCAAGGATGTGGAGCACGTGCTCGCGGCCTATGACATCGAGGACCCGAGCACCCTGCAGGGCCTCTACGCCGTGATGCAGCGGCTCGAGTTCCAGGCCGGAAACTACGACGCCTCGCTCGGGTGGCTCGAGAAGAGCCGGGCGCTCGAGGACAAGGAGGCGAACCGGCTCACCAGCGGCCTGATCGACCGGGCCTGGGTTGCGGCGCACCGCGAGGCCCCGGGCGACGGCTTCGATGCGGCGTTCGCCGGTCAGCTCGAGGCGCTGGCGTCCGGGCTGCCGTGGGCGGTGGTGCAGGACAACATCGAGCAGGCCAAGGGCCGCGCCGAGTACATCAGCTCGAACCTGTTGCTCGGCAGGGTGCAGAGCGAGATCGACCCGGTGGTCGCCTCGACCGGCGTGCTCACCGAGGACATGGCGCGGACGCTGATCGCCATGCGCTCGACCATGGAGATGTTCCTGCCGGTGCGCGAGCAGGTGGCGGCGGTCTACCAGAAGCTGATCGACGCCAACCGGGTCGAGAAGGCGGACATCTGGGCCGCCCGGGCGGTGACGCTGACCCCCGAGATGAAGGCTCACCCCGTGGCGATCGGCATCTGGGACTCGGGCGTCGACGCGTCGGTCTTCACGGGCTCGCTTTGGGTCAACCCCGCGGAGAGCTTCGACGGCGCCGACAACGACGGCAACGGGTTTGTCGACGACGTGAACGGGATCGGCTTCGATCTCGACGGCTTCCGGACACCGGAGCTGCTCCACCCCGAAGGCGACATGGCGGGCAAGGCCGGGATCGTCATGGGCTACATGAAGGGCTTCATGGACCTCAGCTCGTCGATCGACAGCCCGGAGGCCTCGGCGCTCAAGAAGCACATCTCGTCGCTCGCGCCGGAGCAGGTCAAGAGCTTCATCGAGAGCCTGCAGTTCGCGTCGCTGTACATGCACGGCACCCACGTCGCCGGCATCGCGGTCGAGGGGAATCCCTACGCGAGGATCGTGATCAACCGCTACACCTTCGACTACCACATCCCACGCGCGATCCTGACCGTCGAGATCGCCGAGCGGCATGCGAAGTCCTTCCAGGAGTCGGTCGACTACTTCAAGAAGGCCGGCGTTCGCGCCGTCAACATGAGCTGGGGCTGGACGCTGAAGGAGGTCGAGGGCGTGCTCGAGTCGAACGGCGTCACCGACCCCGAGGAGCGGGCCGCGAGGACCCGCGAGATCTTCGGCATCCTCAAGAAGGGCCTGCATGGCGCGCTCGGCTCGGCCCCCGAGATCCTGTTCATCACCGCCGCCGGCAACGACGACAACGACGTCGAGTTCGACGAGGTGATCCCGTCGAACTTCCAGCTCCCCAACCTGATCACCGTGGCCGCGGTGGACCAGGCCGGCGACCCGACGAGCTTCACCTCGACCGGCCGCAACGTCGTGATCTACGCCAACGGCTACGAGGTCGAGAGCTTCGTGCCGGGCGGCGGCCGGATGAAGGCCTCGGGGACCTCCATGGCCTCGCCCAACGCCCTCAACCTGGCCGCCAAGCTGTTCGCGCTCGACCCGGCATTGACGCCGGCCCGGGTGATCGATCTCATGAAGACGGGCGCAACGCCGCGCGGCGGGGACCGGTCGTTCCTGCTCGTCCACCCGCGGCAGAGCGTCGAGCTTCTGAAGAAGGCCGCCGCGGCCACATTCTGAGCGCGAGACTCGGTGCGACATCCGACCGGCGGGGCCGTCCCCGCCGGTTTTGTTTGCACCGAGGCATTGGGGCAGTGAGGCCGTGAGGCGGTGATCGTGAACCGCGGAGGCCGCAGAGAACGCGGAGATCAACTCTGACTGAACCGCGAAGCCGCGAAGGGCGCCAAGGAGATCAGCTGACCTTTCTCCCCTTCTCCCCCTCCGCTGCTACGATCCCCCCGTGACGAGGATCTCCGGTGCCGCGCTGTTTGCCGTCGTCGCATGGGGGGCGTCCTTCGTGGCGACCCGGATCGCGCTCGAGGTGTTCACGCCGTTCGCAATCGTGGCGCTCCGCCTGACCCTTGGCGTCGTCTTGCTGCTGGCGGTCGCGCGATGGCAGCGGCAACGGGCCGTGCCCGGGCGCGAGGCTGCCGGAATCACCGTGCTGCTCGGGCTGATCGTCGCCGCGCACCTGCTGATCCAGGCGATCGGGCTCGGGCACACGACCGCCATGAACTCCGCCTGGATCATCAGCTTCATCCCGGTGGTGATCGCGCTCGGCGCCCGGATCTTCCTCGGCCAGCGCCTGCCTGCCCTGGCGTGGGCCGGGGTGGCGGTCGCCACGCTCGGAGTGCTGCTCGTGACCGCTCAGGAGCCGCCGGATTTCGCGCAGGCTCGGCTGGGCGACCTCCTCCAGCTCGGCTCGTGCTTCACCTGGGCGGCCTACACCCTGGTCGCGGTGCGCCCGCTGCAGCGCTGGGGGAGCCTGGCCATGACCGCCGGACCGATGGCGGTGGCGGCGGCGGTGCTATGGCTTGCCGCTGCCGTTGATGGTCGTCTGCTGGTGGCGCCGCCCGACGCGGCCAGCGTCCTGGCAATCACCTTCCTCGGCGTGCTCTGCAGCGGTGCCGCCTTCCTGCTCTGGTTTCGTGCCGTGTCCGCGGTCGGTCCGGCGCGCAGCGGCGTCTACCTCTACGTCGAGCCCTTCGTGACGCTCGCCCTGGCGTGGGTGATGCTCGGCGAGCCGGTGTTGGTCAACGCGGTCGCCGGTGGGCTCGCGGTGCTTGTGGGGGTCGCGCTGGTGCATCGCAGCAGGGGATAGGGGTCGGGGGTCAGGGGGTCAGAACTTCCGCCCGCTTCCGTGCCCGAGGAGCCTGCCCTGAGCGAGCGGCGCCTCAGCGCCGGGAGTCGAAGGGTCCCCATGGTCGCACGTGTGGCTTTCCGATCGCGAAATGGCCGGTGCTTGAGGAGGTCCTTCGACTCGCTGCCCTATTGGGCAGCTCGCTCAGGATGACAGCGGAAGCGAGAAATCGCCTTCCTACCACCCCCGGACCGGACGCCACTCGTCGACGATCTCGCGGCCGCGCACGACGTGGAAGCGGTCGAAGCAGGCGGCGGCGAGGCAGGAGTGGTTGGGCAGGATGCGGAGGCGGCTGCCGGGTTGCCAGGACGGATCGAGGGCGCGATCGCTGCGCAGCACGCCGTGCTCCTGGGAGAGTGAGACCACCCGCAGCCCCGCGATCGGGTGTTGGTCGCCGGGGCTGACCACGACGCCGAAGCCGCAGCTCGGGTCGACGTGGGCCGGGCCGGGGTCCTTGCTGAGGGCGAGCGCCCCGGCGTTGACCACCAGCTCCTGCCGCTCCGGGTAGATGCCGATCACGGTCGCGAGCACCGAGAACGCGACCTCGTCGAGGCGGCAGCTGCCGATGGCGGCCTGGAACGCGTCGAAGAGCAGGTAGTTGCCGGGGCGGACCTCGGTCACTCCCGCGAGGTCCTCGGCGGCGGTCACGGTGGGGGTCGATCCGATGCTGACCTCGGTCACAGCGATGCCAGCGGCGCGCAGCCGGCCGGCAAAAGCGACCATCACGTCGCGCTCGTGGCGGGCGACCCCGGCGGCCTCGGCCCGGCTGCCGCAGCGGTAGGACTGGCCGGCGTGGGTCAGGATGCCGGCAAGCTCGAGATCGGGAGAGGAGTGGATGGCGCCGGCCAGGCGGACCGCCGCAGGGTCGTCGGGGTCGACCCCGGACCGGTGGTGCCCGCAGTCCACCTCGAGCACGACCTCGAAGCGCAGTGCGTGCGTAGCGGCGAAGGCCTCGAGCTCGGCCACCGCGCGGAGGTGGTCGACGAGCACGCGGAAGCGGTCGGTGCGCCGCACGAGCTCGGCACACTCGCCGAGGCGGTCGAGCGCCACCGGCACGGCCCACGTGATGTCACGGAACCCGGCTGCCGCGAAGGCGCGCGCCTCGGCGAGGGTGGAGACCGTGATCCCGCCGTGCTCGCCGGCGGTCTGGAGGCGGGCGGCCTCCACGCACTTGTGGGTTTTCACGTGCGGACGCAGCCGCACGCCGAGGCGACGGGCCTGCTGCGACATCGCGGCCGCGTTGCGCTCGAGCCGGTCGAGATCGACGAGCGCGCACGGCGTCGGCAGGCTTTCGAGGGTCATCGGACGCAGCATAGCAGCGCGACGGCGAAGCCAGGACCGGCGCCAGCACCCCGCGGGCCAGCAGGTCGACGACGTGGTGGCTCGATCGCTTCCCTGCGATGACGCTCTCGGCCTACACTGACGCCGCGGTGAGGTGACCATGGACCATCGGTTCACCCGGATGGAGTTCCTTCGCGTCGCCGCGGCCGGGGCCGGGTTCTGGGCGGCGGGACGTGGTTTGGCGGAGAGCGCCCAAGGGGCTCCGACCGGGGAGTCCGCGGCGACGAGGCGCATCCCGATCGGGCTGCAGCTCTACTCGGTTCGGAACGAGTGCGCCAATGACCTGCCGGCCGTGCTGGCGGCCGTGGCCGCGATGGGCTACGAGGGCGTCGAGTTCGCCGGCTACCACGGCCGGAGTGCGGCCGAGCTCAGGAAGCTCCTGGACGGCAACGGATTGAGGTGCTGCGGCACCCACCTCGGCATTGATGCGTTGACCGGCGATGAGCTGAGCAGGACGGTGGAGTTCAACCGGACCCTCGGGAACGAGTTTCTCATCGTCGCGTCGCTGCCCGACGAGAGGATGGCCGACCGGCAGGCCTGCCTCGAGACGGCGCGTGCCTTCAACGAGATCTCGCAGCAGGTCGAGGCCGAAGGGATGCGCGTCGGCTACCACAACCACGCGAGCGATCTCAAGACGATCGACGGCGAAACCGCGTGGGATGTCTTTCTTGCCAACACGCGCCCCGAGGTCGTCATGCAGGTCGATACCGCGAACATGCTCGCCGGCGGGGGCGATCCGGTGCAGTGCCTGAGGAAGCACCCCGGCCGCGCCGCCACCATGCACCTCAAGGAATACTCGAGCTCCAACCCGGCGGCCGTCCTGGGCGAAGGGGATGTCGACTGGCCGGGGCTGTTCAGCGTCGTCGACGCCCAGGGCGCCACCGAGTGGTTCATCGTCGAGTATGAGGGCGACGCCGTCCCGCCGCTCGTCGCGGTCGGAGAATGCCTGGCGAACCTCAGGGCGATGCGGAGGTGACGGCCGCCCCGGAGTGACCGGCAGCGGTCGCACGTTGTCGGTGTCGGTGCGCGACCTGCGTCACGACAAGTGCTGAGATCGTCTCTCAGGTTGTTGACAGCACCGGTCGGGCCCTATTAACATCTCCTCCGTCTCCCAGGAAAGCGCTGCGCTGGCGAGCGCGATGACGAACGAGGGTGCCGACTGGACGGCAAAAGAGCGGGGGGTGGCGGCTGAGTTGAGAGCTCCGGTCAGACGCGGGGGCGGCTCCCCGAAAAATTACGAGGTAGCGACGGCAGACAGGGTCGGCTAACGTTGTCCCCTCGGGGGCAAGACTTCAACCAACGGATGAGGACAAGGAGGAAATTGTCATGTTGCGAGTTTCGAAGATTGTGCTGATGTTGGCAGTATTGGTGCTGGTGGGTTCAGGCGCGGCGATCGCGCAGACCACCACAACTCAAACGCTCGAAGGGACCGTGGTCCACGTCTACGGCAACAACCTGGTGGTCAAGATGGCCGACGGGACCATCAAGGAGTTCAACCCGCCCGAGGGCACGACCTTCAACGTCGATGGCGTGCAGGTGCCGGTGAGCCAGCTCAAGCCGGGCACGAAGCTGTCGGCGACCATCACCACCACGGAGGTGCCGCGCGTCGTCGTCACCGAGGACGTCCGCAGGGGCGAGGTGGTCGAGCGAGTCGGCGGGACCCTGATCGTGCGCAGGGAGGACGGGACCATCAAGAAGTTCACGAACATCCCGGACGACGTCAAGTTCACCGTCGACGGCAAGGAGATGTCCGTCTACGACCTCAAGAAGGGAATGAAGCTGACGGCGTACATCGTCTCGGAGTCGACCGAGTACGTGTCCGAGACTGACGTTCAGAGGATGGGTACCGCCCCGGCGGCGGCTCCGGCCCCGGCCGCGAAGCCGGCTCCGGTCGCTGCTCCGGCCCCGGCCCCGGCCCCGGCTCCTGCGGTGCTGCCCTCCACGGCCAGCCTGCTGCCGCTCATCGGCCTGGCCGGCCTGGCGCTGCTGGTGCTCGGCCTCGGCCTCGGCATCATCCGCCGCTTCTAGCTCCGAACCTCCTCCACCCGCCCTTCGGGGCGGACCGGACACCACCGCCATGCGCGGTGGTGTTCTTTTTGTGCCGGCAAGAGCTGCAGTACGAGGGGGGAAGGGCATCGCTGCTGACCCGATCACTACAGTGGGGTCTTGAGGCCTGGAGCCGACGACTCGGGAACGGAGACGGGACCGAAGTCGGGCGCGGTCGTTGTATGGGCGGGGGCCCTGAACCCCTAACCCCCAGCGCCTTGCTCCATGTAACCCGCGCGCAGGGTGCGCCGCATCAGCTTGTTGGAGGCGGTTCGCGGCAGCGACTCGGGTGACCACCACGTCGTAGACCTTGAACAGCGGGTTGAGCTGGTCGGCGAGCCGTCGGCCGAGCTCGCGTCGCAGCTCGTCGCGTGGTCGCTCGTCGCGCAGGACGACGAAGACCACCAGCCGGTCGGCGCCCTGCCCCTCAAGCTGGACCGCCACGGTGGCGCACTCGGCCACCGCCGGGTGCCGTCCGAGCACCGCCTCGAGCTCGACCGACGACACCTTGATGCCGCCCAGATTCATGGTGTCGTCAGCGCGGCCGTGCGCCCGGAAGTAGCCGCCGGCGAGCCGCTCCATCTGGTCGCCGTGGCGCCGCAGCAGCTCGCCGCCGGGTCCAGCCGGGCAGCCGGCGTGGTAGACCTCGTGGTGGTCGCGGTTGAGCAGCGACTGCGACAGGCCGATCGACGGCGGCACCAGGAAGACCTCGCCGTCGGCGCCCTCACCGGCCTCCCGTCCCTCCTCGTCGAGGATCACCAGATCGAGGCCGAGGGACGGCGTCGAGAAGGTGGCCGGCGAGGCGGGCTGCACGACCGTGCCGGTGATGTAGCCGCCGCCGATCTCGGTGCCGCCGCAGTACTCGACCACCGGCGCGCGGTAGCCGGCCCGGCTCATCAGCCACAGGTAGTCCGGGCGGTTCGAGGGCTCGCCGGTCGAGCTGAAGAGCTCGATCCGGCGCCAGTCGGCGCCGTCGCAGGCGCCCGAGGCGCGCCAGGCCGCCACCAGGGAGGGCACGACCCCGAGCATCGTGACCCCGGCGCGCTCGACGAAGCGCGTGAAGCCCGGTCCGTGCGGCGCGCCGTCATACAGCGCCATGCAGGCGCGGTTGATCAGGCTCGCGTAGATCAGCCACGGGCCCATCATCCAGCCGATGTTGGTCGGCCACGCGACCACGCTGCCGGGGCCGATGTCGTGGTGGAGGTGGCCGTCCGCCGCGGCCTTGATCGGGGTCAGGTGGTCCCAGGGGATCGCCTTGGGATCGCCGGTGGTGCCGGAGGAGAAGAGGACGTTGGTCGTCGCGTACGGGTCGCAGCCTACGGCCGGCGGCGGGGTGTCGTCGCCGAGCAGGTCGGGCCACCAGCGGTCGCCCGGGCGCAGGCCGCGACGCTCACCGGACGGGATCACGATCGCCGGCGGGCCTTCCGCCTCGATGACCTTGTCGTAGAGCGGGATGCGCTTGCCGGCCCGTTCGAGCTCGGTGACTGTCACGATCGCCTGCGCCCCTCCGATGGCGAGCCTGCGCCCGAGCTCGTGAGCCGCGAAGCTGTCGGCGATCGAGACCACGAAGCTGCCGGCGCGGATCACGCCGAGGTAGGCCGCCACGCACTCGATGGTCATCGGCATGTAGAGCGCGATGCCGAGGCCGGGCGCGAGACCGTGCGCCACGAGGCCGTTGGCAACCCGGTTGACGAGGGCCTCGAGCTCGCCGTAGGTCCGCGTCTCGATGGCGTCGGAGCCTTCCCGGCCGATCGCCACCGCGAGGGTGCAGCCGGACGCTCGGAAGCAGCTGTCGACGATGTTGAGCCGGGCCCCGGGCAGCCAGCGCGGGTGCTCGGGCCCGCCGGCGTCATCGAGGGTGGTTTCCGGCGGCTGCACGAAGGCGATGCCGAGGCGCTGGATCATCCGGCTCCAAAACTCCGCGCGGTGCGCGACCGACCAGCGGTGGAGCTCGCCGTACGAGCGGGCGCCGACCTCTGCCATGAGCCGTCCAATGTTCGACCCGGCGATCCGATCCGGCGGCGGCCACCACGCCGGCATCGGCCCCAGCTCGGCCGGGCGCTCGACGGCCAGCTGCGAGAAGAGCTGCCACTGCTCGTCGAAGGGGGTTTGCGGGTCGCGCTGCACCCGCTCCACCATCTCCAGCCACTGCCGGGCCTGGGGATCAACTCCGAGTTCGGCCATCGTTGTTACCGTCCCGCCGCCGGATATCTTAGCGTCCCTCACGCGCTCGCGATCGAAGATGGAAGATCCCAGATCGAAGAGCAGGGCCGAGCCCGGATCGGCGCCCTTGAAATGGGGGGCGCGTGTCGACCTTCGATCTTCAATTTTCGATCTTCAGTCTTCGATCGGGCGGGAGGAGGGCGGACGCTCGACCCGCACCACGGCATCGGCGGGCAGCACCGCGAGCAGCCGGGCGAGGGCGAGCTCCACCGCGTCGAGCTCCTCGGCCTCGACCGTGACCCAGATCCGGTAGTCCTCGGCCTCGAGCTGCGGGTAGCTGCCGATCGAGACCTGCGGGAACTCGTCGTCGACCTGGCCGAGCAGCGGGGCGATCCGGCTCTCGTCGCAGCGCAAGAACAGCGAGCTCATCTGCAGGCGCCGGCCGCTCAGCTCGGCGCGCAGGGCGTCGAGCTCGGCCTCGAAGAAACGGGGGACCCCGGGCAGCAGGTAGACGTTGCGGAAGACCACGACCGGCAGCAGGCCGGGCCTGCCCCGGACCAGCCGCGCCCCTTCGGGGACCTCGGCCATGCGCAGCGCGGCCTCGGTGAAGCGGCCGCCCCACCAGCCGCGGATCATCGCTTCCAGCTCCGCGTTCCTGACGACCCTCACGGTAAAGGCCTCGGCCACCGCGGCGATCGTCCGGTCGTCGTGGGTCGGGCCGATGCCACCGGAGGTGACGACCGCATCGAAGCGGCCGGAGGAGCTGCGGAGCTCGGCCGCGATCTCGGCGACCGTGTCGCCGAGGTAGACCAGCCGCTGCAGGCGGACGCCGAGACCGCGCAGGAGGTCGATCAGCAGCGGCCCGTTGGTGTCCCGCACCTTGCCGCTGAGGAGCTCGTCGCCGATGATGAGGGCCGCCGCGGTGGTCACCGCGCAAGGATAGGACGGTGAGGCGGGGCGGGCAAGAAGGCGAGGCGTTGCGCTTTGCACGTTGAATCTCGCACGTTGCCCCCTTCCACCCCAGTGCGGCGGCTCCTGATAGAACGGCTTCGGTGCATTGAGTTGGAGTCATTGCACCGCGGAGAACGCGGAGAACGCGAAGACAGGTTATTCGAGCTGCTGCGCGATGGTCTCTGCGACCTCCGCGATCTCAGCGGTTCCAACAGGGCGATTGGAGACCCTAGATCGCAGATCCCAGATCAATAGACCGCGACGCCGAACAGCCGCTCATGGAGGAGCACCAGCGCGGCGAACACCGCGAGCGCGAACAGGAACATCGCCAGCGTTCGCCGATCCACCGCGAGGCGGACCCTTCCCTGGAGAATCGCGGCGAACGGCAGCACCGAGGTCGTTGCCATGAACTCGCGGAAGCGCTCGCCCCGGTCGCGGGCGAAGCGGGCATCCTGGTGGAACGCCCCGACCAACCCGAGCACGGCGAACTGGCCGAAGAAGAACACGTCTCCCAGGAAGCCGTTCGCCATCACGTGGGCGAGGCCGAAGCCCACGAAGGCCATGTTCATGGGGTGGCGGGTGACGCTCAGGATGCCGCGGGCAACCGTCGCGCCCGGCCTCATGCTGGCCGGGCTCGGTGCCGCCAACATCATGACGAAGAGCACCACGGCCAGCAGCATGAGCGGCAGGGCGATGGCTCGCTCGAGCCAGAACGGCAGCTTCCACAGCTCCGGCCCGAGCCCTCGGTTTTCCCACCAGAGAAAGACGAGGGGGAAAAACGTGAGGAAGGACACCAGCGTGTAAAGACCGCGGAAGGGCCACTCGCCGCCGAGGGTCCGCACCAGTCCCGTGCGGAGCCGCCCGTGCGACATCAGAATGTGCGTGGCCGGAAACAGCACCGAGAACACGAGGATCAGGATGAGATTGCGGTTCATGAAGCGAGTATAGAGCCCCCGTGATCGGGAGGCCGAGGAGAGGGGGTCAGGCTCTTTCGATCGGGAAGGCGATCACGTCCGCGATGTCGCGAGAACCGATCTTCAGCATGACGAGGCGGTCGACGCCGAGGGCCACGCCGGCGCAGTCGGGCAGGCCGGAGGCGAGGGCCGCGAGCAGCCGCTCGTCGACCGGCGACCTCGGGCAGGCCGCGGCGGCGGCGCTCGGCGAGGTCGGCCTCGAAGCGCCGCCGCTGCTCGCCGGGGTCGGCGAGCTCGTGGAAGCCGTTGGCGAGCTCGAGGCCGTCGATGAAGACCTCGAAGCGCTCGGCCACGGGCGGGTCGCCCGGGCGGACGCGGGCGAGGGCGGCCTGCGAAGCCGGGTAGTCGAAGAGGAAGCTCGGGCCGGCCGGCAGCCGAGATGGGGCTCGACGACGTGGCTGAGGAGGAGGTTGAGCAGGTCGTCGCGATCGAGCTCCGCGACAGGCCGGCCACGCCGAGAGCCGCGACCCGGGACGCGGAGCTCGCCGTCGCTCGCGGCATGGGGGTCGACGCCGGCGTGGCGGCGGAAGGCGTCGCCATAGCTGACGCGCTCTCCCGGCTGGACGCCGAGGATCGCCTGCAGCAGCTCGTCGACCTCGTCCATCAGGCGGTGGTGGTCCCAGCCCGGCCGGTACCACTCCAGCATCGTGAACTCGGGGTTGTGGCGTCGGCCCCGCTCGCCGTCGCGGAACACCTTGCAGATCTGGTAGATCGGCCCGCTGCCCGCGGCCAGCAGCCGCTTCATCGCGTACTCGGGCGAGGTCTGGAGGTAGCGGGTTCGGCGATCGTCCAGGTCGAGGCGGCAGGCCACCGAGTGGAGGTGGAGATCGGTGACCGCTGCGGCCGACAGGACGGGAGTCTCCACCTCGAGCACTTCGCGGTCGGCGAAGAAGCGGCGCAGCAAAGCGAGGGTATCCGCCCGGGCGCGCAGCGCGTCCAGAGTCGCGGTGGGTCGCCAGTCGCTGGTTTCGTCAGTCACCGCTCGCTCGTTCAAGCTCGCTGCGGCCGCCGGTCGCCGCCACAGCGCCATCGAGTTGAGGACGACTCCGGCGCCGGCTACGCGCGCGACACGTAGGCGCCGGTGCGGGTGTCGACCTTGACTTTCTCGTTTTGCTGGACGAACAACGGCACCCTGACCACGGCGCCGGTCTCCAGCGTGGCAGGCTTGGTGCCGCCGGACGAGGTGTCGCCGCGGACCCCGGGGTCGGTCTCGACGATCTCGAGCTCGACGAAGTTGGGCGGTACGACCACGATCGGGTTGCCATCGAACAGGGTCACGAGGCAGAGATCCTGCTCCTTGAGCCACTGCGCCGCGTCGCCGAGGGCGTGGCCGTCGGCGCCGATCTGCTCGAAGCTGTCCTGGTCCATGAAGTACCAGTGGGTGCCGTCGTTGTAGAGGTACTGCATCTGCTTTTCGACGACGTCGGCGCCGTCGACCGTGTCGGAGGAGCGCATGGTCTTCTCGTTGACCCGGTCGGTCTTGAGGTTGCGGTACCTGATGCGGGTGAAGGCCTGGCCCTTGCCGGGCTTGACGAAGTCGGCGTCGACGATGACGCAGGGATCGCGGTCGATCAGGATCTTGAGGCCCACCTTGACCTGGTTCATGTTGTACGAAGCCATTCCTGTCTCCTTCGCAGGTTGCGGAGATCACACCGATGCTGCGAGACTTCGCCGCATGGAGATCGACGAGGTCCGACCCTGGCCGGCGGGCGCGTGGCAGCGGCTCCTCGCCGCCGTCATCACCCGCTCCGACGAGCTGACCGAGCTCGCCGGTGGTCCACCGGCCGCAGGCGGCGGTCCGTCCGCGGCGGCCGCCGAGCGCCAGTTCGGCGTCAGGGTACCACGGGGCTTCGCAAAGCGCATCCGCCCGTCCGACCCGGCGACCCGATCCTTCGCCAGGTGCTGCCGGTGGCCGCCGAGCACGAAGCGGTGGACGGCTTCAGCGACGATCCGGTGGGGGAGCTCGCCGCCGCGCGCGGGGGCGGGGTCCTCCAGAAGTACCACGGCCGCGCCCTGCTCGTGGTCACGCCGGTGTGCGCCGTCCACTGCCGCTACTGCTTCCGCCGCCACTTCCCCTACGGCGACCACGCCCTCAGCGGCCGGCAGTGGGCGGCCGCCCTCGAGCTCATCGCCGCCGACCCGACGCTCTCTGAGGTCATCCTGTCGGGCGGCGACCCGCTCACGGTGCCGGACGACCGGCTCTCACGGCTGGTTGACGACATCACGGCGATCCCCCATGTCCGGCGGCTGCGGCTCCACACCCGGGTGCCGATCGTGCTCCCGGAGCGGGTGGACGAGGCTCTCGTCGGCTGGCTGTCCCGGGTGCGCGTGCCGGTGGTCGTGGTGGTCCATGCCAACCACGCGAACGAGATCGACTCCGAGGTTCGGCGGGCGCTCGCGGTCCTGCGCGGCTGCGGGGTCACCCTGCTCAACCAGTCGGTGCTGCTCGCCGGGGTCAACGACTCGGTCGAGGCGCTGTGCGAGCTCGAGCGAGCAGCTGTTCGAGGCCGGCGCGCTGCCCTACTACCTCCACCTGCTCGACCGGGTGCGGGGCGCGGCCCACTTCGAGGTGCCGGAGGCCGACGCGCTGCGCCTCGTTGCCGGGGTCCGCGATCGGATGCCGGGATACCTGGTG
Source organism: uncultured Holophagae bacterium (assembly GCA_963754985.1). GTDB lineage: Bacteria > Acidobacteriota > Thermoanaerobaculia > Thermoanaerobaculales > Sulfomarinibacteraceae > FEB-10. Next base: position 657,560 of record CAVWIJ010000012.1, read on the forward strand.
CCGCGCCTCGTGCGCGAGGTCGCCGGCGCGCCCTCCAAGGTTGCGGTCGAGCTCAGGGACGAGGGGTAGAAACCGCTCGCCGTCTGAGGGGAGCATCGGGAACGGCGACCCTTCGACTCGCGGCGCTGGAACCTGCCCTGAGCGAGGAGCCCGCCCGGGCTCCGAGTCGAATGGGCGCCGCTCGCTCAGGGCAGGATCCTCGGGCAGCGAGGAAGCGGGCGCGGAAGCGGAAGCGGGCGGCGGTGCTGATGCCGAATCGCTAACCCCCAACCCCTGGGCGGGCGGGGGTTGGTCCCTCCGACCGCCAGATCGGCCTCGTGAGGCAGGTCGGGCCGCCCTCGGCCTTCAGCGACAGCTCGTCGCCGCGGTAGGTGTGGACCTCGCAGCCGGCCTCCTCGAGGCGGTTTCGCGTGATCGGGTTGCCGCGCAGCGCCAGGCAGCGCCGAGGGCCGAGCGCGACCACGTTGGGCCCTAAGGTGGGGAACTCACCCTCGGGCACCTCGACCAGCCGGAAGCCGCGCTCGCGAAGCAGCTGGACGAAGGGCACCGGCAGCAGCGGCAGGTACACAACCGCGAGGTCGTGGTCGAGGACCGAGATCAGCGACATCAGGTGGAGGCAGGCGTCCGGACCTCCGCCGTGGGGCAGCGGCACCGGCACGACGGTCACCCCGAGCGGCGCGAGGATGACGGCGAGCTGGCGCAGACCGTCGGCGTTGGTGCGGAAGCCGAGGCCGGCGGCGAGGGTGCTGCGGTCGAGCCAGAGCAGGTCGCCGCCCTCGGCGAGCGCAGGCTCGGTGAGGCGGCCGAGGACCGGCACACCCAGCTTGGCGAGGGCCGCGGCCAGGGCCTCTTCCTCGCCGCGGCGCAGCAGCTTGCCCATGCGCAGGATGATCGCGCCGGCGTCGGTCACGAGGACGGGGTCGTGGACGAAGAGGGCGTCGGCGTGGTCGGGCAGCGGCTGGTCGTGCACGACGACCTCGGCGCCGCTGCGGCGCAGGATCTCGACCAGGGCCGCGTGCTCGTCGAGCGCCGCGTTCAGGTCCGGCCGCGCGGTGTAGTGCCAGCGGGCTGGATCAGCGTTTCCAAAGGCGGCGTCCGGTGGGCGCACCAGCACCGAGCGCAGGGTCTCGTGCATGGTCTGGCAGCCGTAGCGGGGCTTCACTCCACGACCTCCTCACCTGCGAGCTCGTCGAGGCGCAGCGGATCGCTGCGCACGGTCTCGGAGCGGCTCAGCGTCACCTCGCCGGCCGGCGCGCCGCGCCGCTTGCCGACGTCCCGGCAGCGCGCCATGTGCACCGGCCAGCCGCCCGCCGCGGCGCGCCCTGGAGTAACCGGCGGCGAGCCCGGCCGCCAGCCGCTTGGTGTCGCGCGGCAGGGCGTCGATCCCGTCGGGGTTGCGGACCACCACGTGCGAGCCGGACTCGCCGCTGACGTGGAACCAGAAGTCCTTCGGCGACGCGAGCTTGAGGGACAGCACGTCGTTGTCCGCCGCGGTCCTCCCGATGAGGATCACCATGCCGTCGGGCGAAACAACGCGCCGCGCCACCGACCGCCCGTGCCAGATGCCGGCGTCGGGATCGGACGGTGGCGGCGGTCCCTTGGCTCGTGCCATGGCAGGATCTTACCCCCACCCGGCCCGCCTCCGCGCCCACTTCCGCTTCCGAGCCCGCTTCCGATGGCGGGCATTGAGGGGGAGCGCGGGCCGGGGGTGATGCCGCGCCCCCGCCCGAGGAGCCTGCCCTGAGCGAGCGACTCAAGTGCGCCGCGAGTCGAAGGGAGCCCGTGCCCGAAACGGCCTGCCAATTGAAGCGTCCTTTTCGGAAGCGGAAGCGGAAGCGGAGTCGGAAGGGGAAGCGGAAGGGGGGCCCCGCACTCGCTCAACGATTGGCGACTACCGTAGCGATCCGCGCCGGATCGTCGCTGATGATCCCGGTGGCGCCGCGGTCGAGCAGCTCGCGGGCGTCGTCAGGGTCGTTGACCACCCAGTAGTCGACCCGCAGCCCGAGCGCCCGGCAGCGGCCAATGAAGCGCCGCCCATCGAGCCTGAGCCCCATGCCGCGGCGGGGGATGATCGCCGCCTGGCCGGCGACCAGCCGGCGGCCGAGAAGCTGGGGCAGCAGGCGAAGCGCGGCCACCTCCCAGCGAGTCAGGGCCGTCGGTCCGGGGTAGGAGAGGCGGCGCGCGAGCTTCACCAATCGGCCGTGGAAGCTGCCGACCGTCACCAGCGGTGCCGCGGCGTGCCGCGCGATGAGGGTGACCAGCTCGGGCACGGCGCGAGGGTCGTCGGGCTTGAGGTCGACGGAAATGGGCACCCCGGGAAAGGACGCGAGGACCTCGTCCAGGGTGGGGATGGCGTGGCTCGAGCCGCCGCCGTCGCGAAAGCCCGCCGCCACGTTCCAGCGCTTGACCTCGCGCAGCGGCAGGTCGCGGATCCGGCCGCTGGCCCCGGCCATCCGCAGCCCGTCGGGGTCGTGAGCCACAACGAGGTGGCCGTCGGCGGTGCGGTGAAGGTCGAGCTCGAGCGCGGTCGCGCCGTCGTCGAGGGCCTGCCGGAAGGCGGCCAGTGGTGTTCTCCGGCAGCCGCGCCGAGGATCCCCGGTGGCCGTACAGCCGCAGCTCGTGAGGGGGCCAGGGCATGGGGCGAGTATGCCACCACCGCGGTACCCGGGGGCCGAACGCGGAAGGGGAGGGAAGCGGGTTTCGCTTCCCGCGCCCGCGCCCGCATCCGCGCCCGCTTCCGAGACATCGAGGCTTGCTCGCAGTTCGACACGCACGGCGAGAAGCTGACGGCGAGTGCCGGCCGCTACGGCAGCGGTCATCGGGCGCGGAAGGGGAAGCGGAAGGGGAAGGGGGAGGGGAGCGGGGTTTACCCCCACGCCCGCGCCCGCATCCGCGCCCGCTTCCGAGACATCGAGGCCTCCTCGCAGTCTGATATGCAGGACGAGAACCTGACGGCGAGTGCCGGCCGCTTCGGCAGCGGTCATCGGGCTCGGAAGCGGAAGCGGAAGCGGAAGGGGAAGGGGAAGCGGGGGATCCGCTACCAGCCCCTGGAGCGCAGCGCGTCGACCGAAAACTCCTCGAGCGACCGCAGCTTGAGGTGGGCGACGTCGAGCTCAGGGTCGTCGAGGTGGTCGGGCGGTGGCACGGCGATGACCCGCATCCCGGCGGCAACGGCCGCCTGGACCCCGCGGACCGAGTCCTCAACGGCCACGCACCCGGATGGGGGCACCCCGAGCCGGCGGGCGGTGGTGAGGTAGACCGCGGGGTCGGGCTTGCCGTGTTCCTCGTCCTCGGCCGAGCACAGCACCGAGAAGCAGCCGTCGAGGCCGAGCGTGCGGACGACGAGGCCGATGAGCTCGGGCGACGATGACGAGGCAAGGCCGGCCGGCAGGCCGGCGTCGCGGGTCGAGCGGACGGCCGCCGCGGCGCCGGGAAGCGACGTGCCCCGCTCCGCGATCAGCCGGGCGACCCGCGAGTTGATGGTCTCGGCGACCACACCCTGCGAGCGACCCTGCCAGGGGTGGCGGCGGTACCAGTAGGCCACCAGCTCGTCGGTGCGCAGTCCCATCGTCTGCTGGCAGTCCACGTCGCTCAGGACGAGGCCCAGCTCGGCGAAGACCCCCCGCTCGGTCTCTCGCCACAGCGGCTCCGAGTCGATGAGCACGCCGTCCATGTCGAAGATCACGGCCGCCACCATGGTGCACAGCCTAACCCAGCCGCTCTCCGGGCAGGCCCCCCCATCCGTCGCCGCTCGCGACGATCCGGCACGACGCCCGCGGGTTTCGCGCCGGCCGTTTGGAATTCTCGAGCTGCGCCGGCGGCTCTCCGGGGTGGAGGTTCCCATGATGAGAACGGCCGGGTTGTTGCTGGTGCTCGCGCTGACGCACTGCGCCGCGGCCGCCGAGTGGCCGCAGATCGCCCTCGACGAGCGCTTCACCGGCTTCGACCGGCCGGTCCAGCTGATCCACGCCGGCGACGGCAGCGGACGCCTGTTCGTCGTCGAGCAGGAAGGCCGGATCAAGGTCATCAGTGCCGGGCAGGTGCTCGCCGCGCCCTACCTCGACATCTCCAACCGGGTTTCGTGCTGCGGCGAGCGGGGCCTGCTCGGCCTCGCCTTTCCCCCGGGGTACTCGGTCTCGGCGCACGTCTACGTCAACTACACCGACACCGCCGGCGACACGGTGGTCTCCCGTTTTGCCGTCGGCAGCAACCCCAACCGCGCCGATCCCGCGAGCGAGGAGGTGCTGCTGACCATCGACCAGCCCTTCGCCAACCACAACGGCGGCCAGCTCACGTTCGGCCCTGACGGCTATCTCTACATCGGCACGGGTGACGGCGGCTCGGGCGGTGATCCCAACAACAACGCCCAGGACCCCCTGTCCCTGCTCGGCAAGCTGCTGCGGATCGACGTCGAGACGGGCGATGCCTCGTACCGGATTCCGCCGAGCAACCCCTTCGCCTCCGGCGGTGACCACCGGCCGGAGATCTGGGCTCTCGGCCTACGCAACCCGTGGCGCTTCGCCTTCGACAGCCGGACCGGTGACCTGTTCATCGCCGACGTCGGCCAGAACAGCTACGAGGAGGTCAACGTCCAGCCGGCCTCGAGCCGCGGCGGCGAGAACTACGGCTGGCGGGTCATGGAGGGATTGCACTGCTTCAACCCCGACCCGTGCGACCCCACCGGGCTCGTCCTGCCGGTGGTCGAGTACGACCACTCGCTCGGCTGCTCGATCAGCGGCGGCCAGGTCTATCGCGGCGCCCGTTGGCCGCGGCTCGACGGGGTCTACCTCTACGGCGACTACTGCAGCGGGCGGATCTGGGGCCTGCGCCGGACGGCGGGAGGCTGGGAGCACCAGCAGCTCGCGGACACCGACCTTGCGATCTCGGCGTTCGGGGTCGATGAGCTCGGCGTCGTCCACGTCGTGGACCACTCGTCGGGCCGGCTGTACGCGGTGACCGATCCCGCGGTCGAGGAGCCCGAACGGCTCGTGGTGCCGGCGGTGGCCCACCTGACCGGCGCCGGGGGTACCCAGTGGCGGAACGATCTCGCGGTGCTCAACCCGAACGCGCAGGACGCCGCGCTCACCCTGGTCTTCCACGGGGAGGGACCCGAGCTGTCGGTGGACTATGGGCTGCCGGCGGAGTCATCCATCGAGTGGCGGGACGTCCTGGTGAGCCTGCTCGGCCTTGCCGATGACGCCCAGGCCGCCGGCTCGCTCGAGATCCTCTCCGACGTGCCGGTCGTCGCGACGGCGCGCAGCTACGCCGCGACCGCGGCAGGGAGCTTCGGCCAGTTCCTGCCCGCCCTCGCGGCGGGCTCGGGCATCGGGCCAGGCGAGCCCGGATTCGTTGTGCAGCTCGCGCGTACCGCCGAACGCTACTCCAACCTCGGCGTCGTCAACCTCGGCGCCGCGGCCTGCACCCTCGCGGTGCGGCTGCGTGACGGGACCGGGGCCTCGCTCGGCGGGGACCTGATCGTCGAGCTCGCCCCGTCCGAGTGGCGCCAGGTCTTCGACGTGCTCGAGCCGGCCGGTGAGCAGGAGGCGGCGTGGGCCCGGATCGAGGTGCTGACGGCGGAGGGCCGGGCGTGGGCCTATGCCTCGATCATCGACCGACTCAGCCGGGACCCGACCACCATCCCGGTCCAGGAGACGCGATGAGCGGGCGGGCAGCGTTGCGACGGGCCGAGTCGAGCTATCCTGTGGGCGAGACTCGGAGGCGAGATGTTCGAGAGTGCGGAGCTGGGGAGGTCGGTGTCGAAGAAGGCCTTCGAGGAGGCCGTGCCCACGCTGCGGGTCGAGCTCGTCGAGCTCCAACAACGGCTGCGGCGGGCAGACTTCCCCGTGCTGGTGCTGTTCTCGGGCGTCAACGGCGCCGGCAAGAGCGAGACCATCAAGGTGCTCAACGAGTGGATGGACCCGCGCTGGATCCTCAACTCGGCCTACCGACCGCCGACCGAGGAGGAGCGCGAGCGACCCCGCTTCTGGCGCTACTGGCGGGATCTGCCGGGAAAGGGCCAGCTCGGCCTCTTCCTGAGCGCGTGGTACTCGAGACCCTTCATCGACCGGGTCTACGGGAACGACTCCTGGGCTGAGTACGACACGATCCTGGCCGAAATCGCGGCCTTCGAGCGGGTGCTGGCCGACGATGGTGCGGTCATCCTGAAATTCTGGATGCACCTCGGCCGCGTGCAGCAGAAGCAGCGGCTCAAGTCGCTCGAGAAGGACGCGCTGCAGAGCTGGCGGATCACTGGCCAGGACTGGAAGCACTGGAAGAGCTACGGCCGCTTCGTGGAGGTCGCCGAGCACACCATCCGCGGCACCTCGACCGCCCGGGCGCCGTGGATGATCGTCGAGGGCACGGACCCGCGCTATCGCTCGTTGACCGTCGCGACGACGATCCGCGATGTCCTGCGCGCGCGGCTCGACCGCGTCGATCGGCGGGCGGCGGACGGCAGCCTGTTCGTCGCGCGCACGGAGGCTGGAAACGAGGCACTGGAGGACCCCGTCATCGTGTCGCTGGCCGAGCCGCTACGGCACACCGTCCTCACCGAGCTCGACATGGAGCTCACGGCGAGCCCGCGGGAGTACCGCCGCGAGCTGCCGCGGCTCGAGGCGAGGGTCAACAGCCTGTTCCGCGCCCTCAAGCAGCGCAAGACCTCGCTGGTGTGCGTGTTCGAGGGGTGGGACGCCGCCGGCAAGGGGGGCGCGGTCCGCCGGCTGGCCAACGTCGTGGACGCCAGGGACTGCCGGGTGATTCCGATCGGCGAGCCGACCGACGAGGAGGCCGCGCACCACTACCTGTGGCGCTTCTGGCGGCAGATCGGCCGCGCCGGAAGGGTCACGATCTTCGACCGCTCCTGGTACGGGCGGGTTCTGGTCGAGCGCGTCGAGGGCTTCGCAGCAGAGCCGGAGTGGCGCAGAGCCTACACCGAGATCAACGAGTTCGAGCGCCAGCTCACCGACTTCGGGATCGTGCTCGTGAAGTTCTGGCTCCACATCACCAGCGACGAGCAGCTCCGGCGCTTCCAGCAGCGCCAGGAGATCCCCTACAAGCGCTGGAAGCTGACCGACCAGGACTGGCGCAACCGCGAGAAGTGGGCTGCTTACGAAACCGCGGTCCAGGACATGGTGGAGCGGACCTCGACCGCGGGCGCGCCGTGGACGCTCGTCGAGGGCAATTGCAAGCGCCACGCCCGCCTCAAGGTGCTGCTTACGGTGGCCGAGGCCATCGAGGCCGCACTGGAGCGCTCGGCGCCGAAGGGCGCCAGCAAGGCAGCCCGCCGGAAGCGCTAGCGTGCGCAGCCGGCATCGGCCCTGTCACGGCATCAGCCGGCGGGGTCCGCGCGGTCGCCGGAACGACGGTGCGCACTCCTCAGGCACGCTGGCGTTGTTGATGAAGTCCTCCACCGCCATCCAGAACAGCAGCGTCGCGTCGTCCTCGCCGTCGAGGATCGCATCCTCGGCCTGGTCGCGTACCTGACCGACCGTCCACTCGAGGTCGGTCCCCTCGGGCGGCGGCTCGTCCCCGGGGCAGAGCTCACCGAGGGCGAGGTCGGGATCGACGCGTGCCGAGACGAGGTTGAACCACAACGTCAGGTGGTGTCGAGCCAGCCGCTCGGCGGCGGTCCGGAGAGTGTTGGGCCGGCAGAGCAGGGAGCGGGCGTCCTCGAGCGTGGAGGTCTCGAAGAGCTCGCTGAAGACCATCGACCCGCCGTTGACCTCATCGAGCCAGCCGCCGAGCTCGTCGAGGGTGAACTGCGCGTTGTGGCTCCCCTCCAGAGCAGCCCGGATCTGCCGGCACCAGAACCCCGGACCGCCGATGGGCTCCGGACGGGAGACGTCGCCGACCGCGACCACCGCGCTGTCGCAGGCGGGGTGTTCGAGCTCGGCAGCCGTGAGGCAGGCGGCGTTGACGACCTCGTGGCCGTCGGCCAGCTCCTCGTCGAAGACTACCGTGACGGTTGCCGTGAAGGAGGCGCCCGCGGTGAGCGTACCGAGATTCCACACGATCTCGGTGTCGGTGAGGATGGCGGGAGCCGGATCGACGCCAAGCACCGTGAACGCGGGAAGCTCGTTGCCGCCGTCGTCGACGATGATCGGAATCTCATCGGTCAGCACGACCGAGCTCAGCTCGCAGTCGCCGTTCGCCACCGCGACCAGAGTGAAGACCACCTGATCCCCGATCTCCACCTCATCGACATCGGCGGTCTTGTCGAGGTCGGCCTCACACTCACCCGGAGGTGGGGTGCCGCTGCCGACGAGCGCGGTCACGTGGTGGCCGGGCGGGGCGTACACGTCGGTGCAGACGGTCGAGCCGCCGTGCTGCCTGAGGCCTTCCCCGATCGCCTCGAAGTGGACGGAGAGGCCCTCGCTGCCAGCCACGGTGACGGTCATGTCGACCTGCTCATCCGCGAGAATGTCACCGACGTCGACGGTGGTGAACCACGCCGGGTAGACCCCATGCGGCGGGACCGGGCGTCCCGAGCAGGCGTACGCCGGCGTCCCCTCGCCGAGATCGGCAGGCTCGATCGTGGTCGAGGTGCCGTCGAGCTCGATCGTGACGCTGGCCAGCAGGCTGGGATCGGGCACCGAGACCAGAAGCTGGACGCGATAGGCGGTGGTGTCGCCGTTGCCGTTGTCCCGGTTGAGCACTGAGAGTGCGAACACCGGCTCGGTCACCTGCTGGTTTCCGCCTCCGGGGGTCGACGGATCGGCCTCGAGGCGCAGCGTCGCCTCGGCCCACGCCACCGTTGGCGCCACCGCGCCGAGCAGCAACGCGAGCGCGACGACGTGGACGAGACGACTGGCGCGGAGTTTCGAGTCGGGACGCATGGTGACCTCCTCCTGGCACGTCAGAGCAGTCCGTGAGCAATTATAGATATGGGGCCGCCCGGGAGATGTGTCCGTGACTGAAGTCACAGGCGAAATCAGGTGGGTCGTGACCGTGATAAACGCCCCTCGCCAGCCCCTCTCACGGGATGCGCTGCGCCCATCCTGAGGAGTTCGTGCCATAGAGCCCATCGCCTGCCTCTGGTCTCCCGCATCCAGCAGTTTCCTGAATCTGGATGCGCGCAGCGCATCAATAGGAGCGTGTGGGGCAGAGGCCAGTGCAACAAGGTGCTGCCCGGCGGCGGGGCGCCCCTTCCGATCCGCTTCCGCGCCCGCTTTCGCTTCCGCGCCCGCGACCAGGGGTGAGGGGCAGGGGGGATGGTCGTCAGAACATCCCGAGCTCGAGCCTGGCGGCCTCGGACATCATCTCCGGGTCCCAGGGCGGGTCCCAGGTGATCTCGACCTTGGCCGAGCGGACGCCCTCGACCGCCGCCACCGTTCGCTCGACCTCCGGCGGCAGCGACTCGGCAGCCGGGCAGCTCGGCGAGGTGAGGGTCATCAGGATGCGGGCGGCGCCATCGGCGTCCACCGCGACCTCGTAGACCAGGCCGATCTCGTAGATGTTGACCGGGATCTCGGGATCGAAGACGGTCCTGAGGGCCTCGACGATCCGCTGTCGGATCAGATCGCTCATGGCACTCCCCCGCTTCCGTCTCCGCTTCCGTGCCCGTGCCCGACCGAGCCCGGATACGGGCACGGAGACGGGCACGAAGACGGAGTGCAGATCGACACGAGCTCGCCTCCGACTCCGTCGTCACCGGCCGCTCAGTGCTGTCGATCGCCGCCTTCAACGTGTGCCAGGCGAGGGTCGCGCACTTGACGCGCACCGGATACTCGCGGACTCCCTCGAAAACCATGAGCTTGCCGAGATCGAGGCCCTGCTCGGCGGCGACGCCGGTCAGCATGTCGTGGAAGCCGCGGAACAGCTCGGTGGTCTCGGCCACAGTCTTGCCCTTGACCGACTCGGTCATCAGCGAGGTCGAGGCGGTGCAGATGGCGCATCCGGAGCCCTGGAAGGAGATCTCGTCGATGCGGCCGTCGTCGATGCGCAGATAGACCTTGACGGTGTCACCGCACAGCGGGTTGTGGCCGTCGGCGGACCGGTTCGCGCAGCTCATGACGTAGCAGTTGCGCGGGCTGCGGTTGTGGTCGAGGATGACCTGCTGGTAGAGGTCGCGGAGCTCGGACATCAGCTGAACACCTCCCGTGCCTTCCGGAGCCCACGCGCCAGGGCGTCGATCTCGTCGCTCGAGTTGTAGATGCCGAACGACGCCCGCACGGTCGCCGACACGCCGTAGCGCTTCATCACCGGCTGCGCGCAGTGGTGGCCGGCGCGGACGGCGACCCCCTCAGTGTCGAGGATGGTGCCGACGTCGTGGGGGTGGATGCCGTTCATGACGAAGGACAGCACCCCGGAGCGCTGCCGGGCGGTGCCGATCAGACGGGCTCCGGGGACCTCGAGCACCTTCCGAGTTGCCTCGTCGAGCAGGCGCCGCTCGTGGTCGGCGATCGCCTCGTGGCCGATCCCCTCGAGGTAGCCGAGCGCGGCCGCGAGGCCGACGGCGCCCGCGATGTTGGGAGTGCCGGCCTCGAAGCGGTAGGGCGGCTCCTGGTAGACGGTGCGCTCGAAGCTCACCGACAGGATCATGTCGCCGCCGCCCTGGTAGGGCTGCATCTCGAGCAGGTGGGTGCGCTTGCCGTAGAGCGCGCCGATCCCGGTCGGGCCGTAGGCCTTGTGTCCGGAGAAGGCGAGGAAGTCGCAGTCGAGCTTCTCGACGTCGACCGCCAGGTGGGGGACCGCCTGGGCGCCGTCGACCAGCACGGGGATGCCCCTGGCGTGCGCGGTGGCGATCATCTCGCGGACCGGGTTGACCGTGCCGAGCGCATTGGAGACCCAGGTGATGCCCACGATCCGGGTTCGCTCCGACAGCAGCCGCTCGTACTCCTCGAGGATGACGTCGCCGCGATCGTCGATCGGGATAACCCGCAGGGTGGCGCCGCGCTCCGCGCACAGCAGCTGCCAGGGCACGATGTTGGAGTGGTGCTCCATGGCCGAGATCAGAACCTCGTCGCCCTCGCCGAGTCGGGGCCGGACAAAGCTCCAGGCGACGAGGTTGATGGCCTCGGTGGTGCCACGCGTGAAGACGATCTCGCGGCTGTCGCGGGCGCCGAGGTGTCGCTTCACCGCGCTGCGGGCGCTCTCGTAGGCGACGGTGGCGCGCTGCGACAGCGTGTGAACCCCGCGGTGGACGTTGGCGCAGTCGCGCCGGTAAAAGGTGTCGATCGCCTCGAGCACCGCCTCCGGTTTCTGGGTGGTGGCGGCGTTGTCGAGGTAGACCAGCGGCCGGCCGTGGACCTCCTGGCGGAGGGCCGGGAAGTCCGCCCGAACGCGGGCCACGTCGAGCGCAGCGGCCGCCGTCGCCGAGCTCACATCACCTCCCCGATGAGCTGGGAGCCCGGCAACCGCGCGAGCACCGCGCGGCGAAGTCGCTCGCGCAGCTCCGGCACCCGGACGCCGTCGACGACCTCCGCCGCGAAGGCCCAGGTCAGGAGGCTCTCCGCCGAGGCGCGGTCGAGACCGCGGGAGCGCAGGTAGAACACTGCGTCCTCGGCGAGCCGGCCGATCGTCGAGCCGTGCGTGCAGCGGACGTCATCGGCGAGGATTTCGAGCTGGGGGTTGGACTGGGCGAGGGCCGCGGCCGACAGCAGGAGGTTGCGGTTGGACTGCCGGGCGTCGGTCTTCTGCGCGCCCTTGTCGACCACGATGCGGCCGTTGAACACCGCCCGCGAGCTGCCATCGAGGATCCCCTTGTAGAGCTGGCGGCTGGTGCAGGCGGGAGCGGAGTGGCGGACGAGCAGGTGGTTGTCCAGGTGCTGGTGGCCGGAGCCGAGGTAGAGCCCCTCGAGGGTTGTGTCCCCGCCGGCCCCGCCGAGGGTCACGGCGAGGTCGCGACGCACCAGGCCGCCGCCGAGCGCGAACACGCCCGAGCGGAAGCTGCTGTCGCGACCCTGCCGCACCTCGAGCGTGCTGATGTGGGTGGCGCCGTGATCGTCGTCCAGCACCGCGCAGTGATCGAGCACGGCGCCGTCCTCGAGCACGATCTCGGTGGCAGCGCAGGTGAAGGTGTCGGCGCTGCCGCCGACCGAGCTCTCGACGACGGTCGCCTGGCTCCCACGTCCCGCCACGATCAGGACCCGCGGCAGGGCAAGCGTCGGGCGCTGGTGAGGAGTCGCGACGAGCTGCAGCTCGACCGGGCGGTCGAGGACCGCGCCGGCTCCGATCCACAGGAGCACGCCATCGCGAAACTGGGCGGCGTTGAGCGCGAGAAAGGGATGGCCGGTGAGCGCGGCGTGCCGGGCCAGGTGCGGCTCGACAAGCTCGGGGCGGCGAGCGGCCGCTTCCGCGAGGCTGCCGGCGACGACCCCCTCGGGCAGCCCGTCGAGCTGCGACAGCTCGGGCGCGAGCCAGCCGTCCACGACCACCAGGCGGTAGGCGTCGCCGAGCCACCGCTCGGGCGACCGGCGACAGCTGCGGTGCGCGCTCGGCCACGGTCCAGGCGTGTCCGCGAGGTGGCCCACGCCGGTGAAGCGCCACTCCTCCCAGGCGCGGGTCGGCAGGCCGAGCTCCGCGAAGGCGGCAGCCGCCCGGCGCCGGCGGTCGGCGAGGAAGCCGGGCTGGCCGCGGTAGTCGTCGGCCAGGTGCTGGACGCCGGCGAGCAATGGATGGCTGGGGACGGTGGCAGTGGCCATCTACCGACCTCTCACCCGGCGGCCACGGCGGCCGCACTCGGCTCGGTCTCGAGCCACTCGTAGCCCTGCTCCTCGAGGTGCAGCGCGAGCTCGTGGTCGCCGGAGCGGACGATCTTGCCGTCCTTGAGCACGTGCACGAAGTCGGGCACGATGTAGTTGAGCAGCCGCTGGTAGTGGGTGATCACGATGAACGCGCGGTCGGGGCCGCGCAGCGAGTTGACGCCGTCGGCGACCATCTTGAGGGCGTCGATGTCGAGGCCCGAGTCGGTCTCGTCGAGGATCGCGAGCACGGGCTCGAGGACCGCCATGTGGAAGATCTCGTTGCGCTTCTTCTCGCCGCCGGAGAAGCCGTCGTTGACCGGACGCTTGAGCAGCGCCTCGTCGAGCTTGACGAGCTGCATCCGCTCGCGGAGAAGCTTGAGGAAGTCGATGGCGTCGAGCTCGGGCTCGCCGCGGTGGCTGCGGATCGCGTTGAGGGCGGCGCGCAGGAAGTAGGTGTTGCTCACGCCGGGGATCTCGACCGGGTACTGGAAGGCCAGGAACAGGCCCTCGCGGGCGCGCTCCTCGGGGTCGAGCTCGAGGAGGTCGCGGTCGCGGTAGCGGACCTGGCCCGCCGTGACCTGGTACTCCTCGCGGCCGGCGAGCACCTGGGCGAGCGTGCTCTTGCCGGAGCCGTTCGGGCCCATGATGGCGTGGACCTCGCCGGGGTTGACGGTGAGGTCGATCCCGCGCAGGATCTCCTTGCCGTCGATCGCGACATGCAGGTTCTTCAGTTCGAGCAGTGACATGTGATCTCCGTTGAAGCTCCCGTTCCCGTTCCCGTTCCCGTTCCCGAACGTCGGCAACGGGCACGGTCAGGGGCGCGGAGACGCGAGTTATCCGACGCTTCCCTCAAGGCTGACCCCGAGCAGCTTCTGCGCCTCGACCGCGAACTCCATCGGCAGCTCGCGGAACACCTCCTTGCAGAAGCCGTTGACGATCATCGACACGGCGTCCTCGGTCGAGATGCCGCGCTGCTTGCAGTAGAAGATCTGGTCCTCGCCGATCTTCGAGGTCGAGGCCTCGTGCTCCATCTGGGCGGTGGGGTTGGCGATCTCGATGTACGGGAAGGTGTGGGCGCCGCAGCTGCTCGCCGATCAGCATCGAGTCGCACTGCGAGAAGTTGCGCGCCCCGTCCGCGCTTGCGACCGATCTTGACCAGCCCGCGATAGGTGTTCTGGCCGTGGCCGGCCGAGATGCCCTTGGAGACGATCGTCGAGCGGGTGTTGCGGCCGAGGTGGATCATCTTGGTCCCGGTGTCCGCCTGCTGGTGGCCGGCGGTCAGCGCGACCGAGTAGAACTCGCCGACCGAGTCGTCGCCCTTGAGGATCACGCTCGGGTACTTCCAGGTGATGGCGGAGCCGGTCTCGACCTGGGTCCACGAGATCTTCGCCCCGCGCCCTGTGCAGATTCCGCGCTTGGTGACGAAGTTGAAGATCCCGCCCTCGCCGGTCTCCCGGTCCCCCGGGTACCAGTTCTGGACCGTCGAGTACTTGATCTGCGCCCCCTCGAGCGCGACCAGCTCGACGACCGCGGCGTGGAGCTGGTTTTCGTCGCGCATCGGGGCGGTGCAGCCCTCGAGGTAGCTGACGTAGGCGCCCTCCTCCGCGATGATCAGCGTGCGCTCGAACTGGCCGGTGTTGGCGGCGTTGATCCGGAAGTAGGTGCTGAGCTCCATCGGGCAGCGCACGCCGGCGGGCACCCAGACGAAGGAGCCGTCCGAGAACACCGCCGAGTTGAGGGAGGCGAAGAAGTTGTCGGTGTGCGGGACGACCGAGCCGAGGTAGCGCTTCACCAGCTCGGGGTGCTCGCGGATCGCCTCCGAGAACGAGCAGAAGATGATGCCGAGCTCGGCCAGCTTCTCCTTGAAGGTGGTGGCCACCGACACGCTGTCGAAGACCGCGTCGACCGCCACCCCGGCCAGGGCCTGCCGCTCCGCGAGCGGGATGCCGAGCTTCTCGTAGGTCCGCAGGATCTCGGGGTCGACCTCGTCGAGGCTCGCGAGCGCCTTCTTCCTGGGCGCGGAGTAGTACGAGATCGCCTGGTAGTCGATCTTCGGGTAGCTGACGTTGGGCCACCGTGGCTCGGTCATGGTGAGCCAGTGCCGGTACGCCTTGAGCCGCCACTCGAGCATCCACTCGGGCTCGCCCTTGCGGGCGGAGATCTCCCGGATCACGCCCTCGTCGAGGCCTGGGGGCAGGGTGTCCTGCTCGACATCGGTGACGAAGCCGGCCGCGTACTCGCGGTTCGCGAACTCCTCGATGATCCTGGTCTGGGTCGTCATCATTCGTCCTCGCGTGCCTCGATCACATCCGCTGGCCGGCGACCAGCGGCAGCGCGCCCCGGTCGCCGATCGGGCCCCCGGCCAGCACGTCGGCGACGGTGATCCCGGCCAGAAAGTCGCCGACCACCGCGGTCAGCCCACGCCACACCGGGCGCAGCCCGCAGCTCGAGGAGCGGCTGCAGATGGCGTCGCCGGGCGCCATGCGGTTGCAGAAGCCCGGGTCGTAGAGGCGCTCGTCAAAGGCCTCGACGATGCGGGCGATGGTGAGGGCGGCGGCGGGCTCGGCGAGGGCGTAACCGCCGTTGCGGCCGCGCGCGGCTCTGACCAGCGCCGACGCCCGCAGCCTCGCGATCACCTTGGCGACCGTCGCCTCGGGGATCCCCTCGTGCTCCGCGAGCTCGCGGATGGTGAGCTGGCCGCCGTCCGCGGCGAGCCGCAGGACGAGCCTCAGGCCGTACTCCTCGAACTTGGTGATCCGCACCGCGCCACCTCCAGTGACGGCAACCGAGAATGTGGAAGTAGAATTCCAGATTCATCGAGGCCGCGTGAGAGCCTCCGAAGATGGCGCGCCAAGTGACTGCAATTGAGTAACTTGGTCGTCGATGGAGTGGCTGCCGCTGCGGGCGTCGGACAGTGCCTGCACGGGCGGGACGTCGCGGCGAGGCGCCGTCAGAAACGGGCTTCGACTGTCCGACTCATCCGGCTCATCGAATCCTGCGGACTGACGCCGTGATCGCGAAGGACGTCTTCGACCGTTCCGGCTTGCGCCCGTCGGACGGCGCCGAGACGGAGCGGGCACGGAAACGGGAAGGGGCGGGCCCGGAAGACCGGGCCCGCCCATGGGTCTCTCTGGGTGCAGGGTCGCGGTCAGTGCCGGAGCAGGCGCGGCGAGCCACCGCCTGCCGTGTCCGGCGGGTTCGCGAACCGCAGCTTGCCCTCGCTGAACTCGGCGCCTCGCAGGGTGCGGGCCAGGGCCTCGCCGAGCTCGCTGACCAGGTGGATGGTGAGACCTTTGCGGATCTCGTCGGGCAGGTCCTCGAGGTCGGCCTCGTTGCCCTTGGGCAGCACGACGGTCGTGATTCCGGCGCGGACTGCGCCGAGCACCTTCTCCTTGACCCCGCCGATCGGTAGCACCCGGCCGGACAGCGTGATCTCGCCGGTCATGGCCACGTCGTGGCTCGCCGGCCGCAGCGACAGCGCGGAGACCAGCGCGGTCGCCATGGTGACCCCGGCCGACGGTCCGTCCTTGGGGATGGCGCCGGCTGGCACGTGGATGTGCACGTCCTGCTCGAAGGCCTTGGGCTCGATGAACAGCTCGGCGCCGTGAGCCCGGGCGTACGACCAGGCCGCCCGCGCCGACTCCTTCATCACGTCGCCGAGCTGGCCGGTCAGGACCAGCTCGCCCTTGCCGGGCATCGGCGACGCCTCGACGAACATGATGTCGCCGCCGACCGGCGTGTAGTACATGCCGGTCGCGACACCGATCTGGTCGCCGGCCGCGGCATGCTCGGGGTGGACCTTGGGCCGGCCCAGCAGCTCGCCCACCTGCTCGGGGCCGACGTCGGTGCGCGCGGTCTCCTCGGCCGCGATCCGGCGCGCCACCTTGCGCGCCAGCCGGCCGATCTCGCGCTCGAGCTGACGCACGCCGGACTCGCGGGTGTAGCGGCTGACCACGGTCTGGATCGCTTCGTCGGCAAAGGAGATCTGCTCGTCGGTGAGGCCGCCCTGTTTGATCTGGCGCGGGATGAGGTAGCGCCGGGCGATCTCGAGCTTCTCGCCCTCGGTGTAGCCGGCGAACTCCACCACCTCCATCCGGTCCTGGAGGGGGATCGGGATGTTCTGCAGGAAGTTGGCGGTGCAGATGAACTGAACCTCCGAGAGGTCGAACGGGACCCCAAGGTAGTGGTCGGTGAAGGTGTCGTTCTGGGCGGGGTCGAGCACCTCGAGCAGGGCCGCGGCCGGGTCGCCCTGGTACGAGACGCCGAGCTTGTCCACCTCGTCGAGCAGGAAGACCGGGTTCTTGGTGCCGGCCTGCTTCATGCCCTGGATGATCCGGCCCGGCATCGCGCCCACGTAGGTGCGCCGGTGGCCGCGGATGTCGGCCTCGTCGCGCACCCCGCCCAGGGAGATGCGGACGTACTCCCGTCCCATCGCGCGGGCGATCGACTGTGCGACCGAGGTCTTGCCGACGCCGGGCGGGCCGACGAAGAGCAGGATCGGGTTGCGGCCGACGCTGTCCTTGGCGAGGGTCGGGGAGGGCGCCTCAACGGGCTCGATCGGCTCGAGCGGCGCCACGGTGCCGTCGTCGTCGATGACCTCCATCATCGGCGGCTGGGGCTCGGCCACTGGCTCGGCCACGGGCTCGGCCACGGGCTCGGGCTCGGGCGCCGGCTCGTTCCGGGCGCGCATCAGACGGACCGCGAGGAACTCGAGGATGCGGTCCTTGACGTCGCCAAGAGCGTAGTGGTCCTCCTCGAGGATCTCGGACGCCCGGCCGATGTCGAGCCGTTCCTCGCTGCGCGCCTTCCAGGGGAGCTCGGTCACGGTCTCGAGGAAGGTCCGGATGACCTGGGCCTCCATGCCCTCGGGACCCATCCGCTCGAGCCGGGAGAGCTCGCGGTCGACCTCCTTGCGCACGACGTCGGGCAGCTCGAGGGTCTCGAGCTTGCCGCGCAGCTCGTCGAGGTCCTCACGGGCGTCCTCGCCGAGCTCGCGCTGGATTGCCTTCAACTGCTGGCGCAGGAACATCTCGCGCTGGCGGTCGCCGAGCTCCTCCTGCACCTGCGACTTGATGTCCTCCTGGGCGTCGAGGACCGCGATCTGGCGCTGAATGTGGAGGAGGACCTCGCGCACCCGCTCCTCGACCGGCAGTGCTTCGAGCAGCTTCTGCGCCGCGGCGGGCTTGAGGTCGAGGTGCCCGGCCACGAGGTCGGCGAAGCGGCCAGGCTCCTTGGTCTCGGCGAGGAACTGCTGCACCGCCTCCTTGGGCATCCCCGCGCGGCGGCCGAGCTCCCCAGCGCGCTCGCGGGTCTCGCGGTAGAGGGCGGCGAAAGCCGGGGCCTCGGGGTCGATCGGCGGCATCTCCTCGGCCGGCCGCACGGTCGCCACAAGATAGCCGTCCTGCTCCTCGAAGCGCATGGCGATGCCGCGGTGGACGCCGTTGAGCAGGAGCCGCATCCCCGAGGGGCCGCGCTGCATCGGGCCGATGGTCGCCACCGTCCCCATCGGATACAGAAGCTCGGGGGTCACGTCCTCCGTGTTCTCGCGCTGCGAGACGACGAAGATCGATTTGTCCTCGGTCTTGAGCGCCGCCTCGATGGCGCGCAGGGTGCCAGGCCGGCCCGCCGCAATCGGCGAGGTCACGCCAGGGAAAAGAACCGCCTCCCGAAGCGGGATGACGGGAATGTGCAGAAGCTCTGTCATCGGCGTCTCCTTACAGTCTCCGGCGACCCTTCCGGTACCAGCCTACACCGTCCGGCGCGCCGCATCGGCTAAAACCTGAGCGGCCTGTACTCAAATTCCCGCCACGGGTTACGAGGCGGGCGCGCTGGTGGCACCCGCCGGGTTCGACTGGTACCATCCGAGGCCATCGTGGCGACCAGCTTCACCCACCGGCCCGGGGCGCGCGGCTTCGGCGGATTCGCGGGCAGCGGCGCGCCGCCGCCCGCCGACCTGCTGCTGCTGCTCGGCGTCGTCTTCGTCAGCTTCTCGATGCAGTTCTTCGAGACGACGAGAATGGTGCCGGCGTTGCTCAGGCTCACTCCGGCCGTGCTCGGCGGCTTCGTGTGGCAGCTCGTGAGCTACCCCTTCATCGGAACCAGTGGCGCGAGCATCTGGTTCCTGCTCGAGCTTCTGGTCCTGTTCTGGTTCGGGCGCGACGTCTTTTGGCGGCTCGGCCGCCGGCGCTTCTGGCGGCTGATCCTGGTTACGGCGGCGGTGGCCGCGGCAGTCGCGGTCGCAACACACGCGCTGATGCTGCTCGCCGGGGGCGGCTCGGCGGCGCCGTTCATCACCATGCAGGGCCACCGGATGCTGATCACGATCCTGGTCGCCGCCTTCGCGACCCTGTACGGCGAGGCGACCATCCTGCTCTTCTTCGTGCTGCCGGTGAAGGCCCGCTGGTTCCTCTGGTTCGAGGTTCTCGCCGCCTT
This sequence comes from uncultured Holophagae bacterium, assembly GCA_963754985.1. Taxonomy (GTDB): domain Bacteria; phylum Acidobacteriota; class Thermoanaerobaculia; order Thermoanaerobaculales; family Sulfomarinibacteraceae; genus FEB-10. Next base: position 676,675 of record CAVWIJ010000012.1, read on the forward strand.
CGTGTTCGGCCTGCTCCCGTACAAGGACCTCGCGGGCTTCCTCGGCGTCTGCGCCGCGGTGCTGCTGGTCTTCACCTCGCTCGGGATGGGCGGGCCGCGGCGCGCGCTCCACTCCTCGCGCAAGCGGCTCGAGCGGTGGATCCTCGAGCGCCGCCTCGCCCGGCTGCGCCGGCGCCGCCGCTTCGAGGTCGTCGACGGCGGCAAGGACGAGATCGTCCACTAGCATCCGCGCTCGGCAGCCGGAAGCTAGTAGGTGAAGGGCGAGGTGTCGCTGAGCCGCTGGGCCGGGATGTAGATCGGGTCGTTGGAGCCGTTGTCCACCACCGACGCGTAGGCCAGCACCTCGCCACCCGTCGTCAGCACCTTGACGACCGCGAAACCCGACTCGACGACGCCGGCGTTGACCCGGTTGAAGATCCGGTCGTACTGGGTCATCTCGAAGGGCAACAGGGTCCGGGCGACGATCCCGTAGCGGCTACCCGAAGCGTGGTAGAGGTGGATCTCGACGTCGACCGGCTGCTCGCCGAGGTTGACCACACCGAGGTTGGTGCGGAAGCTCTCGTTCTCCTGCAGCTGGTTCAGGCCGCCGGCGCCGTCCGGCGTCAAGGCCGTCTCCGCCCGCTGCGCCCCAATGAACTGCCCGTAGGTCCCCTCCTCGCCGGCCGCGTTGTAGGTGCGGCTAGTGATCTTGACGTCCGGGTGCGAGGTCGACACCCGCAGCCCGCCGTTCGCCGAGTCGAGGCCGAGCAGCTGCCAGAAGACGTCTCCGATCAGGACCTGTTCGCCCTGGCCGAGCGCCAGTGATTCGTTGCGCGGGTGGCTGTTGTCCTGGTTCTTGGCGAGGTAGGCCAGGTTGGCAGTCGCGACGCCGCTCGAGAAATTGGTCACCGCAACATCGGTCAGCCAGAAGCTGCCGGCTGAGCCGGGGGCGCGGGCGCCGGCTGGGATGAAGGAGCTGGTGACGCTGCTGTCCGGGTTGGAGCAGGCCGAGGCGTCAACCGACGTGAAGCCGGAGCTGCCGCGACCCACGAGCACGGCGTTGCCGATCAGCGCGAGGCCCGCCGAGTCGGGGAGCTGGAGCCGGGCGAGCGGGACGATGTCGGTGCCGAGCGACGGGTCGGCCTCCGCCAGCCCGAGCTGGGGTCCAGCCATGAACACGCGCTCGTTCCACACCACGATCTCGGTCGGGACGCCGGCGAGGCTGACGGTGTCGGTCTGAACCAGCCCGGTGTCGCGGATCTGGAACACCACGAGCCCGGTCCCCTCGACCCCGACCAGCAGCAGGTCCCCGGTACGGGCGAGGCTGCGCGCCGCGCCGGGCAGGTTGTAGGCCGCGACGAGGGTCGGCGCCGACCGGTCGAGGACGTCGACGACGGCGACCGCGTTGGCGATGCCGAGCGCGCAGTAGGCTCTTCTGGAGTGCTCGAGCACGTCGACCACCTGGCCCGACAGCGCGAGCTCGCCCTCCACGACTGGGAGATCGTCGTCGCCGAGAGTGACCAGGTAGAGCGTGCCCTGCTGGCTGCCGGCCACGTAGTCCCCCGCGCTGCCGGACAGCGAGACCACCGTGGCCCCGATGTCGGTGGTGCCGAGGTGGACCGGTGGGCCGCTGCCCGGCACGGTGTAGGCTCCAATGCCGGCAACGCCCTCGGCAACCACCAGCTGGTTGCCGAAGTACTCGTAGGCGATGTCGACGGCCGGGCCCTGGGTCGCCGTGGCATCGAGCAGGTCGAGGTTCTCCGGGTCTGCCACGGCGATCCGCAGCAGGCCGGCGCTGCCGGCGGCGACATAGGCCGTCGAGCCGATCACCAGCGAGCGGGTCGGCGTGCCGGGCGTCGAGATCGTGTCCAGCTCGTCGAGCTCGCAGACCTGGGCCGACCCGACGACCGTGCCGAGCAAGACCAGCAGCGTCAGCGGGGCGGTGCGGTGCGTCATATACCCTCCACGGCGGATTCTAACCCGCCGGCTCGCATCGAGCTGTGACCGGGGGCGCAGCAGCGACCCTCGGGGAAGAGAACGGCCCGGGCGGGGCGCCCGGGCCGGGTCGGTGACAGGTCGTCGATGGAGACTCAGTCGGTCGCAGCAACGGCCTCCTGGTCGGGCGGCAGGACGCGCGGCAGCTCGGGCATGAAGAGCTCGAGGAAGCTGTCCGCCGCCTCGGGGGAGAACTGGACGCTCTTCGCGTCGACGCCAAAGGGCGGCGGAACGAGCGGCGCGCACGGGTTGTCGAACAGGATCTCGGACAGGTTGAAGGGCGCGATGTCCGCGTCGTACGTCTCGTTGAGGAAGTCGACCAGGTACTTGGCGATCACGGCGTAGCCGAGCTGCTGCGGGTGGACCGAATCGTAGCCGACGAGACCGCCGGTCAGGTACGAGCCGTCCAGATGGACGCCCCCAAAGACGAAGCCCTCGCCGAAGTCGGCGCGGTCGATCAGCGCCCCGGCATCGAAAACCGGCAGGCCGAAGGCGTCGGCGGTCTGGACAATGATCGCGTTGAGCTCGGCGACTCGATCCTTGATGAAGCTGATTTCGTCGGGCCGCAGCACGTAGCCCGGCGTTCCGGTGATCAGGTTGACGTCCTCGGGCAGCGGCGGGTAGCCGGGCAGCGGCACCCCGTAGCCCTGGGCGAGCATCGAGGAGGCGAGCAGGGACACCCGCGCGTCGGCCGGCAGCGGCCCATTCGAGCCCATGATCGGCACCACGCCGAGGCCCGGGATGTTGAGGAACGGCGGGATGGTCTTCATGAACGCGATCTCGGTGACGTCGGGGATGGTGAAGAGCACGATGTCGGCGCTGGTGGTCTGAACCAACGTGCCCACCGCCTGCGGATAAAGGGTCGCGAACACGTCGGCGGGCGTCACGGTGACGCCGTCGATCGGGGTGCACGAGGTGACGCCGCCGAGCACGTCGTTGGTTCCGGTCCACAGGGTGACGAAGGTCGGGTCGAGCGCGATCGCCTGCACCAGCGCCGTGAAGTCCATGAGCTCGCCGGTCACCGGGTTGGGCACCTGCGGGATGCGCAGGATCAGGTCGTGCATCGCGTTGTCGGTGTTGCCGCCGAGCAGGTTGTTGATGTCGCCAGTGGTGAACAGCAGGTTGAAGAGGGTGGCGCCCGGCACCCCGAGGTTGTTGTACGGCGCCGGGTAGGTGGCGTTGTAGGGGAAGGCGTTGGCTGGGTTGCCGTCCGGCACGAGCACCGGAACCCCACCCGCCAGGGACGCCAGTCGGACCACCGGCGGGATGCCCGGCGGCGAGATGAGCGGCATCTGGAAGTTGGAGGCGCCGGCCTGGTTGGCGAGCAGCGCCGGGAACGAGTGGAGCTGGTAGCAGTCCGCTAGCCCGTTGTTGGCGAAGCCGGCGGTCATGCTGTCGCCGAGGGCGACGTAGCGGGTGAAGTCGAGCTGGGCGCTTGCCGGCAGGGCCCCGAGGAGCGCCACCACGCTGACTGCAAGTACGATCTTCTTCATTGGCGTCCTCCTCTCTAGAAGCTGAAGGTCATCGAGGCGCCGGCCAGGTTGGCGGAGCTCTCGTAATGGCCGTTGTAGCCCGACAGGCTGCCGCCCTCGGAGTCCCAGGTGGACCGGTCCTCCATCATGAGGTACTCATAGCCGAGGTCGAAGCGGAAGTTGTCCTTGATCCAGCTCAGGCCGCAGGTGACCGAGGTGCGGTCGCCATCGCCGAGGAGCGGCGTCATGGCGGACGGCGGTTGCGGGGTCTCGTCGAAGAGGGTGCCGAGCTGCAGCGCGATGCTCTGGCTGGCGCGGAACTCGAAGCCGAGCCGGTACTGGTCGGCGTCCTCGTAGAGCTCCGGGATGGACTCACTGAACTCCGGGTAGTCGTTGAAGGTCAGTGCCAGCTCCTGGAACGAGGACCAGCCCATCCGGCCCCACTCCGCCGACACCGTGAAGCGCTCGCCGGTCCACGCGAGGCCGGCGATCCAGAAGTCCGGGAACTCGATCTGGGTGGTGCCCTCGATGGTCTCGCCGAAGGGGATCGACTGCGCGACGATCTGGTCGAGCTCGAGGTTGCCGGTCCCGAACTGGTAGAAGTCGGCGTAGCCCTTGTAGTCGACGGTGATTGCGGAGCGATAGTTGACGCCGAGCGACAAGCCCTTGCCGAGCTTGGCGAGGAATCCGGCGTGCCAGCCCCAGCCGTCGTTGCCGGCGCCGTCGGTGTAGATGTGTGCCTGCGCGACATCCACGACCTGCTGCGAGAACGGGTCCACCAGGGGAACGTTGCGGGTCAGGTCGATGGTGCTGATCCGGTAGTCGGCGCCGATGCCGAGGGCCAGGTTGTCGTTCAGCTTGATGGCCAGGTTCGGGGTGAGGTCGTACGCGAAGAGGTCGACGCGCTTCGAGAGGTAGCGGCCGGCGTGGTCGTCGTCCCAGTAGGTGCCGAGACCGAACGGGACCTGCACGCCGAAGCCGAAGGTCGTGCGCTCGCCGAGCGGGGTCACGAACTGGAAGTGGGGCGGGAAGAAGATCTGGTCCTGCTGCTCCGTCGAGTAGCCCTCACCCGGGTACGGGTTCTCGCCGTAGAAGGTCTGTGCCGGCGCGATCAGGATGGCGCCCATCATGACCTGCGTCCCCTTGTCATCCTGGAACGCGAGGCCTGCCGGGTTCCAGAAAATGGCCGACGGATCGTCCGCGACCGCGACGAAGGCCCCCGCCATGGCGAACGACCTCGACCCGGTCTCGAAGAGTGCGAAGCCGGAGCCGAACGATAGTGACGGCACCACCAGCAGCACGGCCGCGGTGGCGAGCAACTTCCTCATAACCTCTGTCCTCCTTCCCCGTACTGAGACGGTGTGCGTTGCAGCGCTTTTTTCGACCGATTCATGCTATCGGTCCGTGAGCCCCCCGTCAATACGGAGCTTCGGGCGCCACGCCGGATTGGTGGGCCGCGGGACAACCGGTTGCTACACTCGCCGCTTGCTGGTTTGGAGGCATCGTGAAGCCTGTGACGTCGCTCGGAGTCCGCACTTCTCATGATCGTGACGGGCATGGCGGCCGCGGCCGAGGAGGCCCACCTCCTGCGCTGGGCCGACGTTCACGCCGACCGCATCGTCTTCACCTACGAGGATGACCTCTGGGTCGTCCCGAGCTCGGGTGGGGACGCGCGCCGGATGACCAGCCACCCTGGCGCCGAGCGCTATGCCAAGTTCAGCCCGGACGGCACGAAGATCGCGTTCACCGGCGGCTACGACGGCGGCACCGACGTCTACGTGATGGACGCCCGCGGCGGCGTGCCGCGGCGGCTCACCTACCACCCGGCCGCCGACCGCGTGCTCGGCTGGCACCCGGACGGGACCGGGATCCTGTTCCGGTCGCGGCGCGAGTTCACGGTCCGGGCGGAGGCGGTCTACCTGGTGCCGGTCGAGGGCGGGCTCGAGCAGCGGCTGCCGGTGGATCGCGCCGGTCTTTCCGACCTGTCGCCGGACGGCCGGTCGATCGCCTACAACCGGATCACCCGCGAGGACGCGACCTGGAAGCGCTACCAGGGCGGCGAGGCCCAGGACATCTGGATGGGGCGGCTCGATCGGGGCGACTTCCAGCGGATCACGAGCTGGGAGGGCACCGACAACTACCCGATGTGGCAGGGCGACGCCATCTACTTCGCGTCGGATCGCGAGCATGGGACCCTCAACCTCTACCGTCTCGACCTGGGCTCGCGCGAGGTGACGGCGCTGACCTCGTACCGCGACTACGACGTCAAGTACCCGTCGATCGGGCCCGGCGCGATCGTCTTCCAGTACCAGGAGTCGCTGCACGTGCTCGATCTCGCCTCTGGCCAGGTCCGGAAGCTCGCGGTGTCGCTCGGGTCGGACCGGGCATCGGTGTGGCCGGAGCGGGTCGGCGTCAACGCCGAGAGTGGTTCCTTCCGGCTGTCGCCGGACGGCAAGCAGGTGCTGCTCGAAGCGCGCGGCGAGATCCTGTCGATCCCCGCTCGGGACGGCGAGGCCGTCAACCTGACCCGCAGCTCGGGCTCGCGCGAGAAGAACGCGGTGTGGTCGCCGGACGGCACGCAGGTTGCCCTGATCTCGGACCGGGAGGGCGATGAGGCCCTGTGGCTGCTCGACACAAAGGGCGGGTGGCGCCGGCTCAGCGCCGGGGGCCCGTTCCTGACTCAGCCGGTGTGGTCGCCGGACGGGCGCTGGATCGTGCTCTCCGACAAGGAGATGAAGCTCAATCTGGTCGAGGTGGCCAGCGGCGCGGTGTCGGTGATCGACCGCGGCGAGGTGGACGACGCCTGGGAGCGCTGGGGCATCCAGGACTACGTCTGGTCGCCGGACAGCCGGTGGATCGCCTACAGCAAGATGGAGCCCTCGCTCTATGAGTCGATCTTCGTCTACTCGATGACGACGCGGACGAGCACCCGCGTCACCGACGAGTGGACCAACGACTGGAGCCCGTCCTTCTCGCCGGACGGGCGCTTCCTGTACTTCCTGTCCAACCGCAGCTTCAACCCGGTGATGGGCTTCGTCGACCAGAGCCACGTCTTCCTCGACATGACGCTGCCCTACCTGGCGATCCTGCGTTCGGGCGAGGCTTCGCCCTTCGCGCCGGCGGCCGGCGGCGCGGTCGATGAGAAGGCGAGCCCGGAGAAGAACGGGACGAAGAGCGACACGGAGGACGAGGAGAATCCGGTCGAGGTGGTCATCGACCTCCCCGGCCTCGCCGACCGCATCGTCCCCGCCGAGGAGGTGGAGCCCGGCAACTACTTCCGGCTCGAGGCGACCGATAACGGCTTCCTCTATCTCGCCAAGACCGCCAACGAGTTCCTCAAGTACCAAACCGTTGACGACCGGACGCCGGGGGAGCTCGAGCTCCATCACTACGATCTCGACGAGCACGCGGCGACGAAGCTCATGGACGACATCGCGAACTACCACCTGTCGGCGGACGGCACCACGCTCGTCTACCGGGCCGGGTCCAAGATCGGGATCGTCGACACCGGCACCTCGGCCAACGTTGGCGACGGCGAGGTGGCCCTGGACGACGTGAAGATCAAGGTGACGAAGCTCGAGGAGTTCGAGCAGATCTTCGACGAGGCCTGGCGGATCCAGCGCGACTGGTTCTACGACCCCGGCATGCACGGGGTCGACTGGGCGGCCGTCGGCGACAAGTACCGCCGCTTCGTGGCCTCCTGCGGCAACCGCTCCGACCTCAACTACCTGATCGGCGAAATGATCGGCGAGCTCAACATCGGCCACACCTACGTCTACGGCGGCGACGTCGAGAACGGGGTCGAGCGCGTCGAGGTCGGGCTGCTCGGAGCCGACTTCGACCGTCCGGAGGGCGCCTCGCACTACCGGATCTCGCACATCGTGCCGGGCCGCAACTGGCTGCCGGCCGAGCGCTCGCCCCTGGCCGCGCCCGGCTGCGGCGTGAAGGAGGGGGACTTCCTGATCGCGATCGACGGCCGCGAGGTGCGGGCCGGCGACAACCCCTACGCCTTCCTCGAAGACACCGTGGGACGCGCGGTCGAGCTCAGCTACAACAGCCGGCCGACCCTCGACGGCGCCGCGAGCTGCACCGTGGAGCCGATCGAGAGCGAGTCCCGCATCCGCGAGCGCGAGTGGGTCGAGGCCAACCGGGCCAAGGTCGACGAGCTGTCGGGAGGGACGATCGGCTACCTGTACCTGCCCGACATGATGGAGGACGGCTTGATCGAGTTCGCCCGCGCCTGGTACCCGCAGTACCGCAAGAAGGCGATCATCATCGACGAGCGCTACAACGGGGGTGGCTTCGTCGCCGACATGATCATCGACACCCTCGAGCGCCGGCTATGGTCGTTGACCAAGCCGCGCGAGGGGATGCCCCTGACCGACCCCGAGCGGACCTTCCACGGCCACCTCGCGGTGCTGATCAACGAGGACACCGGATCCAACGGCGAGTACTTCGCCGAGGCGATCAAGCGCAAGGGCCTGGGGACGGTGATCGGCCGCCGCACTTGGGGTGGCGCGGTCGGCATCGAGCCGCACCAGGACGTGGTGGACGGCGGCACGATCACGCCGCCGCAGTTCGGCGCCTACTCGCTCGACGGCACCGAATGGCTGATCGAGGGCCGCGGCGTGGCGCCGGACATCGACGTCGAGAACCTGCCGTCCGACGTGCTGGCGGGCCGTGACCCGCAGCTCGAGACCGCGGTCCGCCACCTCCAGCAGCGGCTGGCGGAGGATCCCCGTGAGCTCCCGCCGCCGCCGCCGTACCCGGACAAGTCCAAGCCCGGCGAGCAGGCGAAGACGCCGCCGCTCCAGCTCCCGAAGGCCACCGGCTGACGGGCCGGGTCGCCCGCGACAGGACGCGGCCGGCGAGGGTGAGGCTTGCTCCCGGCGGCGCCGGGGCGCGCCCGGGCCTCAATCGGGGGTGTCGCCACCGCTGCGGCGCTCGACCTCGTGCAGCAGCGCCGACAGCGTGGCGCGAAGGTCGGCGATCCGGGCGGGCTTGCGAACGACGGCGAGCGGCGGTGACGGCAGCTCGATCTCGGCCGGAAGCTCGCCGTCGAGGGTCGAGCAGAGCACGAAGGGGATGGGCGGCGCGTGCTCGTGGCAGAGGGAGATCAGCCGCTGCCAGTCGAGGTGCCACGGCGTCAGGTTGAAGATCGCCGCGTCCGGCGGATCGCTGGTGAGCAGGGCCCGCGCGTCCGCGAAGCGGCTCGCCTGAACGACCTCGACACCGTCCGGGACGAGCATCTGGACGATCCACACCATGAGGTGCGAGCCGTCGACCACCAGCACACGCGCCATCCGCCACCCCCCTGGTCGACAGCGGTGTGAGCAAAGCTCGTGCCAGTTGTCTCCGGCCCTGGGAGCGTGTGGGGCATTGGCCCCTGTGCGCGCTCCTGTCGAGGTTGTTGTGGTTGGCCTCTGCCCCACCCGCTCCCATGGATGCGCTGTGCGCATCCGGAGGAGTTCGTGCCGCAGTGGCCGACTGACAACGCTTCGGTCGACCTCGTCAGACGAAAAGGCCAATGCGGTACGAACTCCTAGAGTTCGAGCTTCTTGAGGCGGTAGCGGAGCTGGTCGCGGCTGATCCCGAGCAGCTCGGCGGCTCGGGTCTGGTTGTTGCCGGCGGCGGCGAGGGCGCGGCGCACCATCTCCGTTTCCAGGGTTTCGAGCGGCACGATGCCCTCCGGCATCCCGCTCTGGGCTGGGGCGCAGGCCTCGGGTCCGATCCCCTCGAGCATCAGGCCGGCTGCCGAGATCGTCTGGCCCCGCTCGAGGATCATCGCCCGCTCGATGGCGTTGCGCAGCTCGCGCACGTTTCCGGGCCAGGAGTAGCCGAGCAGCCGGTTCTCGGCTTCGCGTTCGATGCCCTCGAAGTTGCGCCCGTACTTGCCGCCGAGGGTGGCCACGAAGTGCCGCGCCAGCGGCAGGATGTCCTCGGTGCGCTCGCGCAGCGGCGGCACGGTGATCGGAAAGACGTTGAGACGGTGGAAGAGGTCGTTGCGGAAGGAGCCGTCGGCGACCATCGCCCTCAGGTTGCGGTTGGACAGGGCGATCACCCTCAGATCAACCTGGATCACTCGCGTCTCGCCCACCCGGCGCAGGTATCGATCCTCGAGGAAGTGGAGCAGCTTGGACTGCAGCTCCGGCTTGAGCTCGGCGATCTCGTCGAGCACGACGGTGCCGCTGTCGGCGAGCTCGAAGGTGCCCCTCTTGTGCGCCTTGGCGTCGGTGAAGGCGCCGCGCGCGTGGCCGAACAGCTCGCTCTCCATGAGCTGATCGGGGATGGCGGCACAGTTGACCTCGAGCAGCGGCCGTTCCCTGCGCGCTGATGTGGCGTGGATGAACCGAGCCACCACGTTCTTGCCGGTGCCACTTTCGCCGGTGATGAGGACGCTGTTGATGTCCGACCGGGCGACGTCGCCGGCAACCTCCATGGTGCGCCGGAAGCTCTCGGAGTGGGCGATGAGGTCGATCGCAAGCTGGCGTTGACGGGTTTCACGGGCGGCCTGGGCTTCGAGCTGGCTCGAGCGGAACTGTTGCGACTTGTCAACGAGCTGCAGCAGGACCTCGTGGTCCACCGGCTTGGTCAGGAAGTCGAGCGCGCCGAGCTTCATGGCGCGAACCGCGTCGTCGACCTGGCCTACCGCCGTCATGACCAGGACCACGGTGTCCTCGAGCCGCTCCCGCTTGGACTCGTAGAAGTCGAGGCCGTTGCCGTCGGGCAGCGACAGGTCGAGCAGCATGATGTCCGGCCGGTGCTGCCGCAGCACGTGGGCGGCCATATCGAGGTTTTCGGCGTCGTGGACCGTGTGCCCAGCCTTCTCCAGGCGCTGGCGCAGCGACCATCGCAGCAGCTTCTCGTCCTCGACGATCAGGATCATCGCCATGGTCACTCCGCTCCACGAGGGCCGTGGTCGCCGGCGGCCTCCGGCTCCGGGAGCAGCGCGAAGAACACGCTGCCCTTGCCGTCGCCCGACTCCACCTGCAGCTCGCCGCCGTGCTTGGCGACCAGGCTCCTGGCCACCGCGAGGCCGAGGCCGGTGCCGGAGAACTTGGTCGAGTAGAAGGGCTCGAAGATCTCATGGCGCCGGTCTTCCGGGATCCCGGGGCCGTCGTCCTCGACCGCCAGGATGAGGCCGGTGCCGTCCGGGAAGGTGGTGGCCCGGATCGCGATGGTGCCGTCCCGCTCGATCGCATCGGCCGCGTTGCTCACCAGGTTGACGAGGACCTGGCGGATCTGGTCGGGGTCGAGTGGGAAGGCTCTGAGCTCGGGGGCGACCGTCGTCTCGAGGGCGATCCCCTTCTTCGCCAGGCCGGGCCGCATCAGCTTCGCGATGCCCCCGATCAGCTCTCCGATCTGGGTCGGCACGCGCCGCGGGGGCGACGGGCGGGCGAAGCCGAGCAGCGTCTGGATCGTGCCGTTGACCCGGTCGAGCTCATCGAGCATCTCCCGGTAGAGGTCCCGGCGTTCGCCCTCCTTCTCCTCGTCGCGGAGCAGCTCGAGCACGCCGCGGATGCCGGCGAGCGGGTTCTTGATCTCGTGGGCGAGGCCGGCGGCGAGCTGGCCGAGCGAGGCCAGGCGCTCGGTGTGGTGGAGCCTGGAGCTCAGCTCCACGTCGCGCTGCTGCTGGCGCTCGAGGGTCTGGCGAAGCGACTCGTAGAGCCTCGCCGACACCGGGTCGAGCAGCAGCTTGCCCATCGTCGAGCCGGAGGCGGCTGGCTCGCCGGCGGAGCCGATGCCGTCCTTCAGCCGGGCCAGCGACCGCCTCGTGAAGCGGCCGGCGACGACATTGATGAGCGCGACCAGTGCCGCCCACGCGACGATGAGCAGGGCCAGGTTGCGGCCCATCCGGGTGTGGGCTGCGTCCACCTGCGGCGTCATGTCGAGGCGCATCGAGGCGACGCCGAGCACCGCCTGTTCCGGGTGGCACTCCCGGCACGAGGCCTGCGAGTCGAGCCGCGTGAGGCCGTGCAGCGCCAGGCTCCCGCCCTCACGCCGGAAACGGAAGCGCTCGTGTTCGCCGCTGGCAAGAAACGCGACGACCTCGGCGTCGGCAGGTCCGCCCCGACCCCGGTCGCCGACCAGCACCCCCGACGAATCGTAGAGCCGGAGGTCGAGGAGCTCGTGGGAGGCCATGAAGACATCGAGGCTCTTGCGGGCGACCGAGGCGTCGTGCGACACCATGATCGGGTGGAGGTCGCGCAGGGCCTCGTCGAGGATGACGTGGGCGTCGTGGGTGTGCGTGCGCAGGATCTCGCCGCGCACGATCCGCATGGCGCCGAGGTAGAGCAGGAGGAAGGCGGTGAGATGCAGCGGCAGCAGGACCATGACGGTCCTGCCCGGCCAGCGGACGCCCCGCGCGCCGCCACCACCGCCGGCTGCGGCCGCGCTCTGAGTCAGTGGTTCGCTCATCTCGTGCTCGAGTCAGGTCCCGCCCTGTGCCCTCGGCCGCCGCAGCCTGCAGCTCGCCAGCCGGGGTGGCCACGCTGCCTGAGCCACGACTGCCGCGGTCGGGGTGGGTGATTTTACCCACATCGGGCGGGAATCCGCGAACAATCGCCCACCGGCACGGCTTCCGCACCCCGGCACCGGTCGAGCGGCCGGGCCGCGGCCGCTGCCGGCTACCGTCGCGCGGTCTCCGGATGGCGGGTTGTGGCCGCCGGATCGGTAGACTCCGGGGGTTCCCACCGGCTCTGCGGGCGGCGCCGCTCCCGGACGGGGATGCCTCGCGACCATATAGCCATGTGGCACATTGCTTGCGTAGGCCGGGCGTGATGTTGCGCAGTTCACGCCGACGTCACGGCGTATCGCTCGGTCGAACGGGAGGGGAAGGTGGCATGGCGTGCCGCCGGCACCTGCGTTCATCGAGCCGTTCCCAGAGCGAAATCCCAACCCAGTCCGGTCCGGCCGTACGGCCGGGCAGGGCTCCAGCTACAACGAGGGAGGAGCGAGGTATGAAGAATTCCAACTTCCGTGTGATGCAGTGGACCCTCGGGACGGCGCTAGCGGTCGTGGTGACCGTGTTTGTCCCCGCGGTCCAGGCCCAGGACGTGCCGATCGACGTCGTCGTGGCGGGCGACGCGGTTCCGGGCGCTGCGGTGACGGTCACGTTGACCACCACCGACGGCTCGGCCATTCAGGGCGTCGCCTGGGAGCAGGTGTACGGCGTCGCGGCGGCGCTCAGTGGCGCCGACGACAACCCGCTCACGGTGACGCTCGGGCCGACCGCCGAGTACAAGACCCACCTCTTCACCGTGCTGACCGAGCCCCCGGTGGGCGCAGAGGCGCTGCCGCCGTACGTGCCGCCGGTCGAGGGCGAATTCACGGGCGGCCTCCAGGACCGCTTCACGGTCGTGGGCCTCAATCCGTACCAGCTGGAGGAGGCCGGTCTCGTCAGTCTCGACGCCACCGTGGCCACCAGCTCCGGCAGCTACGAGGTCGAGGTCGAGATCGTGACCGCGCTGCCGTGGCCGGTCTCGCTCGGCATCAGCAACGTGCCGGTCAATCTCAGCGTGGTGCTTCACGGCAAGGAGCAGGCGTCGTACGACTGGACCTTGTCGGCGGCCGGCGGCTCGGGCGCGACCCTCACTGAAGCCACCACCCAGAACCCCGAGTTCACGCCTGACGTGATGGGCCAGTACACGCGTCACGGTCACCGACCTGGCGACCGGCGAGCCGGTTGAAATCGTCATCTTCGCCGGCACCTGGGTGGGCGTGATCGTCGGCCAGGACGCCAACGGGCGGCCGGTCGCGACCTCCGCCTGCACCGGCTGCCACGACGGCGGGGACGCTCCCGACGCCTTCACGCCGTGGGCCCAGAGCGGCCACGCCGAGATCTTCACCAGCACAGCTGAACACCAGCACGCCACTACGGCGAGGGCTGCCTGTCGTGCCACACCGTCGGCTACGACACCGACCGCCACCAACAACGGCATCGACGACCAGTCGGACTGGCAGGCGCTTCCTGGACTCAGGGATGCTCCACACGGCGACCCCGACAACTGGACGACCATGCTGGCCGAGTTCCCGACGTCCGCGAAGCTCGCCAACATCCAGTGCGAGAACTGCCACGGGCCGCAGACCAGCCCCGCTCACACGCAGGGCGAGCGCTCGCGCAGAACCTGTCCTCCGACCTCTGCGGCTCCTGCCACGGCGAGCCGCCGCGCCACGGCCGCTTCCAGCAGTGGCAGCTCAGCGCCCACGCCAACTACGAGCTGGCGATCGAGGAAGGCGAGAGCGCCAGCTGCTCGAAGTGCCACACCGCCAACGGCTTCCTGGCCTGGGGAAAGATCGGACACCCCGTATGACTCCGCAACGAATCCAGAGGTCACCTGGACCGCGGACGAGGTCCACCCCGTAGACCTGCCAGACCTGCCACGACCCGCACGACGTCGGCACGACCTCGGGCGGCGCCGCCACCAACGCCACGGTGCGCATCTACGGCGACACGCCGATGCTGGTCGCCGGCTTCGTCGCCGAGGACGTCGGGCGGCGGCGCGCATCTGCATGACCTGCCACAACGCCCGCCGCGGTCTGCGGAACGACACCACGTCACGACCCCGCCGACGGCGATCGCGCGCCGCACCTCGGGCCCCAGGCCGACGTGATCATGGGCCAGAACCTCTACTTCGTCTCGACCGGCGCAGCGCAGCTACCACTCGCAGATCGACGGACAGCTGCGTCGACTGCCACATGGAAGAGACGCCGCCGCGTGGGCGACCTCTCCTACATGCTCGGTGGCACCAACCACAGCTTCTACGCGTCGCCTGACATCTGCTCCGAGTGCCACTCGGTGGTGACCGCCGACGACGTGCAGGGGCCGTTCGAGGACGGGATGGAAGAGATCGGGACCATGCTCGATACCGCCTACGCGGACATCATCTTCGGGTTGCTCAACGACGGGAACTCGATCGACTTCGACGGCGAGCGGACGGTCACCTCGGCCTCCGAGATCACGGCTCTGGCCTTCGGCGAGGGCAGCGGCCGGCAGGGGCTCCTACCCACCTTTGCCGACGGTCAGGTGTTCGACGAGGCGGTGGCGCTGCGCAACACCGATGTCATCCCGGCCACTGGCGATCCTTACACGCTCAACACCGTCGTCGATGACTACCTGCTCAAGTCGGGCTGGAACTACCTCGTGCTCCACGCCGACGGCAGCAAGGGCGTCCACCACCCGTCCTTCACCACCACCGTTCTCGAGGCGACCATCGGGGCCCTGGAGGGCGGCGGCATCCCGGGCGGCGGCAATGCCAACCCGGTGTCCTGCACCAGCCAGTACGTCTACTGGACCGAGATCGCGGCCAACAACCAGGGCTCGGCGGGCAGCGTGTGGCGGACCGACGTGGCGATCAAGAACAGCGCCAACGCGCTCGCCAACGTCGAGTTCATCCTCCACACCGACGACGCGGGCAACGTCACCGCGACCGGCGCCATCGATCCGTTGGCCCAGGGCATCTTCGAGGACGTGGTCGGTGACGGCCTCGGCTTCGAGGGCAAGGGCGCGCTCGAGATCTGCTCCGACCAGCCGCTCGAGCTGGTGGCGCGGATCTACAACACCAGCGCGGAAGGCACCTTCGGGCAGGCCCTCGACGGCATTAGCTACGCCGGTCTCGGGACGGGCGGCACCGCGCGCCTGCTCGGCCTGCGCCAGGTGCAGGGCGAGTTCCGCACGAACATCAACGTGACCAACACCGGCATGGACGAGGCCGAGGTGGAGATCACCCTCTTCGCCACCAACGGCAGCGAGGTGGAGAGCTACTCGCTGACGGTCGGCTCCGGCATGTCGGTTCAGGACCTCGAGCCCTTCCGTACCCGGGCGAACCAGCCGAACGTCGGGTGGGGCTTCGCCGAGGTCGAGGTGATCTCCGGAAGCGGGATCATCACGTCGGCGTCGGTCATCGACTCGCGGACCAACGATCCGACGACCATTCCTCCGAAGATGTAGGAGGTCCCCTCCTCTGAACATCTCGGGCGGCAGCTCCGGCTGCCGCCCGATCTTTTTCAGTTTGCGGGCGCGGGCGAGGAAACGGGTCGTCGCGGGAACGGGAACCCTTCGACTCGCGGCGCCGCGGCGCCGCTCGCTCAGGGCAGGCTCCTCGGGGGCGGATCCGGCTTCGTCCTGCGGCTTCCGGCTTCGCGCTCAGCGCTTCGCCGTGACAAGTCGCCGTGACAAGAGCGGAAGGGGAAGCGGAAGCGGGGGAGGACGCTGCCGCCGGTAGTCAAATCCTCACTCAATCTGGAGCGCGCTGAGCACCCCGGCCGTGTTTGCCAGGTCCTCGAAGACGAGATGGGCGCCGGCGTCGAGGAGCTCGCGCGCCGAGCTGCGGCCCGTGGCGACGCCGACCGCGGTCGCACCCCAGGCGCGGGCGCAGACCACGTCGCGGGGCGTGTCGCCCAGAATGACCACATGGCGGCCGAGCCCGATCGGCCGGCCGGCGAGGCGCTCGGCGCGCTCGACGGCGACCGGTGGCAGGCGGAGCCGGTCGCCGTGGTCCGAGCCGTAGGCCCCGAAGGCGAAGTAGCGGTCGAGCCCGAAGGTGGCCACCTTCACCAGGGCAGTGCGCTCGAGGTTGCCGGTGAGCAGCCCCAGCTGCACCCCGGGACGCCCGGAAAGCGCCTGCAGCAGCTCGCGAACTCCGGGCATGAGCTCCGCGGGAGGCGCCGCCATCTCCTCGGGGAACAGATCCTCGTAGCGCCGCACGAGCTCGGGTGGGGGAGGGCTGCCGGCCGCCGCCAGCCGGCAGCGGACGAGCGCTTCGCCGAAGAGCATGGGATCGGTCTTGCCGTCGGGCGCGATGCCCCGGGTCGCGTTTTCGACGCCGTAGCGCTCGAGGAACGCGCGGTCCATGGCCCGGAAGCCCGCCCCGCCCGCGGCGAGGAGGGTGTGGTCCACGTCAAAGAGCAGGACCTTCAACGCTGCCGTCATAGACCCCCTCTCTGCGGCGGCTCGCTCCGCTCGATTCCGTTCTCAGGATGCGCGCGGCGCATCCTTCTCGGCGCGCGTGGGGCGTAGGCCAGTCAGCGACCGCGACGCCTCACGCACACCCCAGAGCCTGCGACCCGCGTGCGCCGAGGGGCCAATGCTCCACGCGCTCCTATCGCCAGTCCTTCTCCGGCGCTGGCCGATTGCCGAGGATCTGCTCGATGCGCTCGAGAGCTGCCGGCGTCATCCGGCCGGCGACCTCCATCGCCCCGAGGTTCTCGCGCAGCTGCTCGGGCCGCGAGGCGCCGAGGATCACCGTGCTGACGTTGGGGTTGGCCAGGCACCAGGCGATCGCGAGCTGGGCGAGGCTGCCGCCGAGCTCGGCCGCGATCGGCCGCAGCTTCTCGACCTTGGCGA
Source organism: uncultured Holophagae bacterium (assembly GCA_963754985.1). Taxonomy (GTDB): domain Bacteria; phylum Acidobacteriota; class Thermoanaerobaculia; order Thermoanaerobaculales; family Sulfomarinibacteraceae; genus FEB-10. The sequence continues at coordinate 693,466 of CAVWIJ010000012.1, forward strand.
TGTTGGCGGGCGCGTCGTTGCCGGCGTAGCGGGGGTGGAGCCAGCCGTAGCCCTCGAGCGTCGACCTCGTTCCGGGAGGAATCCCGTCGCGGTACTTGCCGGTGAGCAGGCCGCCGGCGAGCGGGCTCCAGATCGTGGTGCCGAGCCCGATCTCCTCGTAGAGCGGCGCGTACTCCCGCTCGACCCGGTCGCGGTGGAGCATGTGGTACTCGGGCTGCTCCATCAGTGGCGGGATCAGGCGCTCACGGCGCGCGACGTGGTAGGCCTCGAGGATGCGCTCCGCCGGCCACTCGCTGGTTCCCCAGTACAGCGCCTTGCCCTGGTTGATGACGTGGTTCATGGCGCGGACCGTCTCCTCGACCGGAGTGTGGACGTCGGCCCGGTGGCAGAAGATCAGGTCCACGTAGTCGAGGCCGAGGCGGGCCAGCGCCGCGTCGGTGCCTTCGACGATGTGCTTGCGCGACAGCCCGCGCTCGTTCGGCCCCTGGCCTCCCCAGAAGATCTTGGTCGAGACCAGGTACTCCGACCGCCGCCAGCCCGTCCTCTTGATCGCGGCGCCCATGATCTCCTCGGCGACGCCGTCGGCGTAGATCTCGGCGTTGTCGAAGAAGTTCACGCCCGCGTCGTAGGCGATTTGCATCATCTCCACGGCGGCGTCGACGTCGACCTGACTGCCGAAGGTCACCCAGGCGCCGAACGACAGCGCGGACACCTTGAGCCCCGAGTTTCCGAGATTGCGGTACTCCATCGATCAACCTCCCTGTCGAAAACCAAGAGTACAACGATTGCGACGCTGCGGTACTTCCTTCCGGACGGAGGCGCTGCGCTCGGAGCGCTGAAGGGAGCGGCTCATCGGGCGCGGCCACGGACGTGAAACGAGAAGCGGGCCACCCTGCAGGGTGGCCCGCCTCGAAGCCGCGTTCCGGGGCGACGTGCGGAACTCGTACCGCATTGGCCGTCCGACCGATCGAGATGGGCCGGATGTGGAGGTGGGCGGCTACTGCGTCACCGACTCGTTCGGATGCGCGCAGCGCATCCTGAGGAGCGGGTGGGGCAGAGGCCAACCCCACAAGCCGAACCCAGTGACGCGTCCAGGGGCCTATGCCCCATCCGCTCCCAGCCCGGATATCTCACCAACTTTCTACTGCGGCCTGCGATGTACCGCACTCAGCGGTGCTTTCTCGCCTCGGGGTGCTCGACGTACTGTCAAGTACGCCTCCTCGCCCCTCGGGTCGAAATCCCCACTGCGCACGGCACCTCGCCGCCCTCGCTACGAAACCCGGTGAGATATCCGGGCTAGAACTTCCAGCCGACGCCGAGGCCGTAGACCCAGGGGTCGATGTCGACGCCGACGGTGTCGAGGACGTCGCTGCCGACCTGGATCTCTGCGTCGGTGCTGATCTGGATGTACTTGATGTCGCCGTTGAAGTGGAAGTGTTCGCCGAGGTAGATGCTGAGGCCGACGTTGCCGGCAAGGCCGAAGGAGTCGTCGTAATCGATGTCGGTGACGCCGAGGCCGGCGAGGTCGTCCGACAGGTCGTAGTCGTAGAAGGTGGTGAAGTTGACGCCGGCGCCGAGGTAGAAGTCGAACCGGCTCTCGGGGGCAAGGTGCCACTGGAGAACGGCGGTGGGCGGCAGGAGCGAGACCGTGCCGAGGTCGGCGCCGTTGATCACGGAGTGGCCGACGGCGCTGAGGTCGTGGTCGGCGACGGCAGCGACCACTTCGAGACCGACGCTTTTGCTGAACATGTAGGTGATGTCGACCTCGGGGACGGTCGCCGAGTCAACGGCGATTGTACTGTTGGAGTCACCGATCTCATCGCTCGACTCGTTCGGGTCGATGTTGATGGCGCGCAGCCGCAGGATCCAGTCGCCTGCGTCCGTCACCGCCGGGGCCAGAATCATGACGAGGACCATGCCAAGGACGACGCGCTTCATCTCTCCTCCTCCTCGGTCGCGAGTGGATGATCCGGCGCCGGTGAGGCCCGGCTCCGACAGCGCACTCGGTTGATCGGCCGCGAAATGCTGAATGCACGGTAGCACGGTTCTCTCAAGAACCATGCCTGTCTTGCTGGTTTCAGGGAGCGACTTCCCGTCAGACCGGCTCGACCACGCCCGGGTCGCCCGGGGGACCGGCGGCGCGCAGTCGGCGCAGCGGCGCCACCTGGTAGAGATTGGCGGCGAGCCGCCCCACCACCAGGGCGACCGCCGCGACCACCAGTCCCACCGCGTGGAGGCCGAAGATGCCGAGGCAGAGGATGCCCACGACGAGGCCAACCTCGATCACGGTGGCCCAGGTGACGTGGCTGGTCGCCCGGCTGTTGACCAGGATCGCGCGCTGGAACGACAGCAGCACGGTCAGGGCCGGGATGAGCACGAGCACGCGGGTCGGCGTGAGGGCGAAGTGCGCGAGCTCGGGGAGAGCCCCGACACCTGCTCGAACCAGACCTGGGACAGCGGCGTCCAGGCGATGACGCCGAGCCCGACGGTGACCGCCGCGCCCAGGAGGAGGGCGAATCGGCGCAGCGGCTGGTAGCCCTCGAATCGGTCGCCGATGAGGGCGACGCTCGCCTCCTGGTAGGCCAGGCCGAGGGCCCGGAAGACGAAGACCAGCGAGCCGACCACCGGCAGCACCGCCAGCGACTCCAGCGAGGACGGGGCGTGGCCCATGAAAAAGGTCACGATCGGCATCAGCCCGAGGTTGAGGATGGTGGTCACCGCGAGCGGGTAGTAGAAGATCACGATCGCCCAGTAGCCGAGCGGCGGGCCGGGGCTGGTGCTCCGCTTGAGCTCGGATACCGAGCGGTGAGCCATCGCGCGGGCGGCCAGCGCCTCCAGGGTCACTCCGGCCGAGAGCGAGGCGGCGCCGATCCACGCGCCCTCGATCCCAGGGCGGCCAAAGAGCGCGAGCGCGGTGACCGCCATGCCGGTGAGGCGGATGACCGTGCCGTAGGCCACCAGCCGGGTGAGGCCGCGTCGGATGAGCACCCCCTGGTAGAAGCGCCGGAACCCGATCGCGGCCGGCCATGGCAACAGGAGGGCCGCGCTGGTGTGGGCGAGCCGTGCCACGTCGTCGGGCAGGCCGAGCAGGGAGTGGGCGATGGCGTCGAACACCGGCGGCGCCACCACGATCAGCATTAGCAGGGTGATGGTGGCGTTCAGCGCGTTGGTGAAGTTGCGCATCGCGAAGTAGGACTCGCGGCCCCGAACCAGGGCGGTGGCGGCGCTCATGATCATGATGATCGGCGCCTCGACGAGCAGCGCGATCGACAACGCCACGCCGTAGGCGGCGAGGTTGGGGACCGGATCCGCGAGCCGGGCGATCACCGCGGCCAGGAACGGGCCCTCGGTCGCCATCATCAGCCAGGTGGCCGCCAGCGGCAGCCAGAAGGCGAAGATTCGGCCCTGGGTCAGCTCGGGCGAGCGATCGCGATCCACGGCCGGCGAGGATACACCAGGCCCCTTCCCGACCAGGGGTAAGGGGTCAGGGCATAGGGGGTAGTTCCCCAACTCGTTCCCGTTCCCGTCCCCGTTCCCGCTCCCGCTCTTGTCCCGGCAACGTGTCACGGCGCAGCCGAAGGCGAAGCCGGAAGCCGACCCGTAACGGCGATCGACGAATGCGGAGATCGGTGCCACGCACCGTGACGGAGAGCATCCGTCGGCGTCGATCGCGTGGTAGCCTGAAGGCGAACACGGGAAGATACCACCTCTGCCGCTGCACTCGCGCCGGAGCAAACGACCGGCCCGGGGCGTGGCAGGAGAGACGGGAGATTGAAAAATGCGACTGCCTTTCATCCTCGCCGGGATCGCCGCTGCCGTGCCGGCGTTGGCGCTCGATCCGACTATCGCCGAACGGATCACAACCGAAAGCGAGCGCCTGACGCCGAAGCTCATCGAGTGCCGGCGCTGGTTCCACCGCCACCCCGAGCTGTCGAACCGCGAGCACCAGACCGCGGCCGAGATTGCACGCCGGCTGCGCGAGCTCGGCCTCGAGCCGCGTACCGGCATCGCCGGCACCGGCGTGATCGTCCTGGTCGAAGGCGCGCGACCCGGTCCGCTGGTGGCATGGCGTTCAGATATCGATGCCCTGCCGATCGAGGAGGCGGTCGACGTGCCGTGGCGGTCCGAAGTCCCGGGGGCGATGCACGCCTGCGGCCACGACGTTCATCTGACCATCGGGCTCGGGACGGCCGAGCTGCTCGCCGGCATGCGCGACCGGTTCAGTGGCTCGGTGCTGTTCCTGTTCCAGCCCGCCGAGGAGGGCGCGCCTGCCGGGGAGGAGGGCGGGGCGAGGCTGATGCTCGCCGAGGGTGTGTTCGACGAGGAGCGGCCGCGCGCGGTGTTCGGGCTCCACGTGATGCCGACGCTCGAGGTCGGCGCCGTCGCCTGGCGAGAGGGCGGCATCATGGCTGCGGCGGATCGCTTCTCGATCACCGTGAGGGGCCGCATGACCCACGGCTCGACGCCGCACGATGGGGTCGACGCAGTATGGGTCGCCTCGCAGCTCGTTGGCGCCCTCCAGGGGATCGCCGCGCGCGAGGTCGACTCCCGGCGCCCGGTCGTGGTCTCGGTCAGCACCCTGCACGCTGGCAACCGGTACAACATCATCGCCGGCGAGGCCGAGCTCACCGGCACGGTGCGCACCCTCGACCCCGGCAGCCAGGACCAGGTCGAGGCGGCGATGGGGAGGATCGTGGACTCGGTGTGCGCGGCACATCGGGCACAGTGCACGCTGCATTACGAGCGGCTCAACCCGCCGGTGGTCAACGACGCGCAGCTGACCAGCCGCGCGGTCGCCAGCCTCGAGGGTGTGCTCGGCGCCGCTGCCGTGCGCCAGACCGAGCCGATCATGGCCGCCGAGGACTTCGCCGAGCTGGCCCGGGTGGTGCCGGGCTTCTACTTCTTCCTCGGCGTCGGCAACCAGGCCGAGGGATGGACGAGCTACGTCCACACCCCGACCTTCCAGCCCGACGAGCAATCGATCACGGTCGGTGTTCGTGCCGCGAGCGCGCTGCTGCTCGGCGAGCTGGAGGCAGGTCGCACCGGGCCGTGATCTGCAGGGCTCGGCGCCACGGAGTTGACGTGGCTTCTCCTGGCACCGACGGCACCGATGCGGGAAGGGATGCACAAAAGGACACTGCTTTCCGTCCGGCCTCGTCGGGCCTGCCCGGCCGCCGGGTCTACGGGTTCGGGTAGATGTCGCATGCAGGGAGAGAGGACACCGCTATGACACGGATCACCATTGCGTGCTCGCTGGCACTCACCCTGTTGTTTGCCGGCACGTCGCTCGGCGCCTATCCGCCTCCGACCGAGGGCGACGTGATTCTGAAGGACTTCCACTTCGCGGACGGCGAGACGCTGCCCGACCTCCGCATCCACTACCGCACGTTCGGCAGACCGAGCCGCGATGCGGATGGCGTGGTGACGCAACGCCGTGCTCGTCCTCCACGGGACCACCGGGAGCGGCGGCCAGTTCGTCCGTCCCGAGTTCGCCGGGGAGCTGTTCGAGGCCGGCCAGCCGCTCGACGCGGCGCGCTTCTACATCATCCTGCCGGACGGAATCGGCCACGGCGAGTCGAGCAAGCCGAGCGACGGCCTCCACGCGCGCTTCCCGAACTACGGCTACCGCGACATGGTCGAGGCGCAGCATCGGCTGCTCACCGAGGGGCTCGGCGTCGACCACCTGCGGCTCGTTATGGGCACCTCGATGGGCGGCATGCACACGTGGCTGTGGGGCGAGGTCCATCCCCGCTTCATGGACGCGCTGATGCCGCTTGCCTGCCTGCCGGAGCAGATCTCGGGTCGCAACCGGGTGTGGCGCCGCGTCGTCATCGACGCCATCCGCGGCGATCCCGCCTGGAAGGGCGGCGAGTATATCGAACAGCCGCCGAGCCTGCGCACCGCCGCCGAGATGCTGTTCCTCATGTCGTCGAACCCGGTCGTTCGCCAACGGGAGATGCCGACGCTGGCCGCCAGCGATGAGGTACTCGACGCTTTTGTCGCGCGCGAGGAGAAGGCCCTGGACGCCAACGACGTGCTGTACGCCATCGAGGCCTCCGACGACTACGATCCCGGCCCGGGTCTCGAGACGATCCGGGCGCCGCTCCTCGCGATCAACTCCGCCGACGACCTCATCAACCCGCCCGAGCTCGGCGTGCTCGAGCGCGAGATCGCCCGCGTGCCGCACGGTCGCTCGGTGATCATCCCCCGCTCCGAGGCGACCCGCGGCCACGGCACGCACACGCTTGCCGCGCTCTGGAAGCAGCACCTGGTCGAGCTTCTCCGCGAGTCCCAAGGCGGGAGATAGGCCGCTGGTCGCGCCGGTGGCCGGCGTCGGGACCTCAGGGAGTTGCAGGGATTCGGTGCCAGGTGCCCTTACACCTGGGGGCACACCGGTGAGCGGAACTTCGCGCCTCAGACGGCCGCGCGTCGAAGTAGGTAGATGACCGCGCCGACCAGCGCCGCCGCAGCGGCGGCGGCGAGGTTGGTCCAGGAGGCGTTCGCCAGCAGAGCAAGGCTGACCATGATTGCGATCGCCGGGATGGCGAGACCGCCGGGGAGCCGGAAGGACTCGGTCGCGGCGTGGTGTCGTCGCAGGACCGGCACCGCGGAGGCGGTGGCGAGATAGGTGACGAGCCGCGCCACCACCGACAGCGTCGCGAGCCCCACGAAGCTGCCGCTGAGCGCCAACGGCAGGGCGATCGCGGTCTGGGTGAGGAGCGCGGCGGCCGGGGTCCGGAAGCGCGGGTGCACCGAGGCCAGGACGCGCGGCCCAAAGCCGTCGCGCGCCAGCGCGAACAGGTACCTGGGGCCGGCCAGCACCGAGCCGCCGTTGGTGCCCAGGATCGAGATCGCCGCGCCGGCGGTCAGCAGCCATCCCCCCCAGGTGCCCAGGAAATCCCCAGCGCCGTCGGCGAGCGGCGTGGCGGAGGTGCCGAGGTCGGGCACCGTGCCCAGGGCCACCCACTGCACCGCCACATAGATGAGGGTGACGATGCCGATCTGGACGAGAAGGGCGAAAGGCACATCACGCCGGGGATCCCGATACTCACCGGCCGCGGCCGGAGTGTTCTCGAAGCCACCGTACGCGAAGAGCAGCAGCAGCACGGCGGCGCCGAGCCCGCCTTCGGCCGTGGGCCGCTGGCCGGCGAGGAGCGGCCACGACACCGCGAAGCAGCCGGCTGCGATGAACACGCCGAGCGGCAGCAGCTTGCCGACCACCAGGACCACCGCGGCGTTCACACCTGACCGCACGCCCACGATATTGATGGCGGTCAGCGCGAGCAGCGGCGCGGTGATGGCCAGCGAGCGCCCCCACCCCTGCGCGGTCGCCGGGAACACGAAGCTCAGGGCCTGCGCGAAGCCCACCGACAGCGAGGCCACCGAGGCCACCCTGGCAAGCCAGGCCATCCAACCGACCTCGAAGCCGACCAGGGAGCCGAACGCGTGACGCGCGTAGAGGTAGGCACTGCCGGGCTCGTCGAAGTGGCTCGAGGCCTCGGCGAAGCAGAGCACGATGGCGAGCACCGCGACCCCTGCGACCGCCACCGCCCAGAGGCTCGCCGGGCCGAGCAGCGCCGCCGCCGCGGCCGGCAGCAGGTAGACCCCGCTGCCCACCACGTCGTTGACCGCCAGTGCGACGATCTGCCAACGCGAGGCAACGCGCTGGAGGGTGGCCATGGTGCGGCGAAGCCTAGCACGGCACCAATACTAGAGGTGCGCCGGCTGACCAGCAGGTGCGGCCGACGGGCAGCGGGCACGTGCGGGGCGGAAGCGGTAGCATGGAGCCCGCCGCCCGCGGCTGAGCGGCGATCGGTCAGGCGGACTCGCACCGTGAGCGGCTGCGGTGTGAATGGGGGTCGTTGCGCAGCACCCTGGCCGCGCTCGAACCGGGAGGAGCGAGGCGATGGAACCGATCATCGACCACATCCAGATCACGGTCCAGGACATGAGCGTTGCGGAGCCTTTCTACGACCAGCTCCTCCCCCTCTTGGGCTTTGATCTGCGGCACAAGGGCGGTGCCGTCATCGAGGACCACGAGTTCCACGTCGTCGAGTACACCCATCCTCGGCTGGCGTTCGCCATCACCTCACCGCGTCGAGCTTTCGTGGGCGACACGATCCATCGCAGGAAACCAGGGGCGCTGCATCACCTTGCGTTCAGAGTGGGCTCCCGTGCCGAGGTCGACAGCCTCCATGGTGATCTGACGAAGATAGGAGCCACGATCGTGAGCCCGCCTCGGGAGTATCCGGAGTACAGCCCTCCCGGCTACTACGCTTTCTTCTTCAAGGATCTGGAGGGGATCAAGTACGAGATCGTGTGCCACGCTCACAGCGGAGCGTAACCGCCCAACAAATCCGTGAAGCGGACGACCCACAGCACGGCTCCGCGTGCTTCTCTCGGCCTACACCCCAAGACGCGACAAGCGACGAGCGACGCTCGAGAAGACTCCAAATGACATATCACACTCGCTAGCACGGGAACTCCGGCGCAGGGCGGATGACGAGCGCTTCCGGGTCGACCTCGGGAAGCTGGACCGCGTGATCGCGACTGAAGGCACAACAGCATAAAGGCATGCCGGGCACCCTTTCGAGGCGCCTCCCCCCGCACCATTCCCTTCGTCGCGGCGGCCCAGGCCCTTCAGCCGGGCCCTCCTGGCCTGCCGGCCAACCACCCAACGGGTGTAGACTCGAGCCATCGGAAACGAAATCCCAATCCCTGGAGGTCGACGATGCGACAGGCGCTCGTGCTTTCGGTTGGCCTCGTTGTGGTGGCGGCGACCTCGGTCGCGGAGTACATCGGGGTGCCGTTCGGCAGCCCCCTGCCGTTCACGGCCCAGAACGGAGCGGCCGCGGTCGCGGTTGCCGACCTCGACCGTGACGGGTGGATGGACGTGGCGATGGCCCTGATCGACGGCGACGCGATCACGGTCAGGTTCGGCGGCGACTCGCCGACCTACCTCACCCTCGCCAGCGGCTTCGACCGCGCCTGCGACGTCGTGGCCGCCGACGTCGACGGCGACGGCTGGCTCGACGTGGTCGGCGCCAAGCGGGGAACGGGCGACGACGGCGTGCGCTGGTGGGAGAACCCGGGCGACGGCGGCGGGGGGTGGAGCGAGCACCCGGTGTCGGGCGTCTACTTCGACGAGGCTCGGGGGATCGACGCGGGCGACCTCGACCGCGACGGCGACCTCGACCTGGTCGTTGCCGGCGTCGACGGCGGCGTCGGGTACGTCTCCTGGTACTCCAACGACGGCGGCACCGGCACCTCCTGGACCCTGCGCGACCTCGTCGCCAATCTTGCCGGCGCCCACGACGCCCATGTCGCCGACGTCAACGGCGACGGCCTGCTCGACGTCGTCGCCGCCGCCTACGATGCCGACAAGGTGGTTTGGTTCCTCAACGACGGCGAGATCACCGTCCCGGGGTACTGGACCGCGTACGAGATCCGGGCCGCCTTCGACGGCGCGATCTGTGTCGCAAGCGGCGACTTCGACCGCGACGGTGACTTGGACGTGGTCGCTGGCGCCTACCTGTCAGGCGCCGTCTCGTGGTTCCTCAACGACGGCGGCGGCGGCACCACCTGGGTGGCGCACGACGCGCCGTTCCCTCTCGCGGGGGTGTACTCGGTGCAGGCGGTGGACATGGACTCCGACGGCCGTCTCGACCTGCTCGCGGCCGGCCGGCTCGCCGACCTTGTCACCTGGTTCGAGGAGGAGTCGGGATACTGGAGCGCTCATGACGTCGTCACCGCCTTCGACGGCGCCCGCTCGGCGCTTGCCGTTGACTTCGACAGCGACGGGGACTTCGACGTGGTCGCCGCCGCCGAGTTCGCGGACGAGGTCGCCTGGTGCCCCAACCGGACCACCCACCGCACGGCGGTGTTTCCCGGCGTGTGGGTGGTCGACGACGCCACCAACTACGTCCAGGAAGTGGCCGTCGCCGACATGGACGGCGACGGCTCTCTCGACCTCGTTACCGGCACCCGCAACGAGGGCGCGGAGGCCGACATCACCGTCTGGCGGGCGGCGGGCGGGTGGACGCCGGTAGCGGTCGCCACCGACTTCGACGGCGCGACCACTCTGCGTCTGGTCGACGTCAACCGCGACGGCGCCCTGGACATCTTGAGCTACGCCATCTACAGCGAGCGGATCGCGTGGTTCGAGAACGCCGGTCCGACCACCTACCTCGAGCACCCGATCGCCAGCGGCGAAGGGGACAAGCTCGACGCCGCCGACCTCGACTGCGACGGGGACCTCGACGTGGTGGCGATCGCGTTCTACACCGATCACCTCACGTGGTGGGAGAACACGGCCGGGGACGGCTCGGTGTGGGTCGAGCGGACTATCCCCACCCCTCGGGTCTTCCACTCGGTGCGAGCCGGAGACGTCGACCAGGACGGCGACAGCGACCTGGTGGCGGGCCACGCCGGTACCCCCGGGTCGCTGTGGGTGCTGACCAACGACCTCTGCGCCGGTGGGGGCTTCACCGCGAACCAGATCGGCGACCTGTACATGAACGACGTTCAGCTCGGGGACTTCAACCTCGACGGCTCGACCGACCTCGCCGTGGTGTCCTTCCCCAATAACACGGTCGCGGTCTGGCTTCAGACCGGCGCCCCCGGCGTCTTCGAGCGCCACGACGTGACCACGACTTACGTCGGGGCGGAGATCCTCGTGGCCGCCGACCTCGACCTCGACGGCGACCTCGACCTGGCGTCCGCTGCGGCCTCCCCGGGGGAGCTGCGGTGGTGGGCCAACGACGGCAGCGGCACCTCGTGGACCGAGGCCCTCATCGCCGACAGCCTCGATCACCCGGTCGCGACTGCGGTCGGCGACGTCGACAGCGACGGGGACCAGGACCTGGCCGTGGTCGAGTGGGGCGTAGACCGGATCTCGATCTACCTCAACTTCGGCGGGCAGTACCGGGTTGAGCCCTCGGATCAAGCCCCTGCGTACCTCCCCGACAGCTCCGCCGCCGCGATCATTCGCTTCTCGGTGACCAGCGCCGGGCGGGCCGGCGACCCGGACTTCGAGCTTCGCGTGGTTCGCCTCGTCCTGGTCGACGGGACCGGGGCGTACTTCACCCAGGCCCAGGCCGAAGCGATCTTCGCCGGCATCCAGGTGTGGCACGACGCCAACGGGAGCGGCTTCTTCGAGAGCTCGGAGGACCTCATGCTGGTCGACGCCCCGCCGTCGATGCCGGGTAACCCGGGGTTCCTGGCCCTTGGGGTGCCGGCCGGCGGCGGCAACCCGCCGATCGCCGGGCACGCCGGGTCCGAGACCTACTTCGCTGTCTTCGAGACCACCGCCGACGCGAGTGCGCACCTGCCGGACACCTTCCAGGTTCGGCACGCGTGGACCTCGTGGATGACGCGGTACGTCGAGTATCCCACGTGCTCCCTGCGCGGCGAGTGGTGGGACACGGTGAGCAGCCGTATCGTCACCCTCGGCGAGGACCCGAGCCTCCCGTTCGCCGACGGATTCGAGTCCGGCGACACCTCGGCGTGGTCGGCGGCGGTGCCGTGAGCGGAGAGTCGCAGCGACTGAGCGGATCGGCAGTCGCGCCAGAAAAAGGGCATGCCTTTATGCTCTTGTATTGGGATGAGCCGCAGGGAGTTCACGGCATGCCGAGACCGGACCGGATTTTCGTCGAGGGCAGGGTGCACCACGTGTACAACCGCTTCTGGTGCCAAGGCCCAGATATGGCACTTTTGACGTTCTTGGTGCCAAGGCCGACATCGGCACTTCGACGGGCTGCGACCTGCGGCTCTGAAGCTCGGGCTGACGTCCTCGGCTTCAGCTCGAGTCGCCGATGCGGCGGGTCTGGAAGGAGACGTCGGCGCGGACCTGGTCCGAGAAGCCGTGCCAGAGGTGGGCCTGCAGGCGGTCGCCGGGCGCGAGGTTCGCCTCGTACACGATGAGCTGGGTCGTGCCGGTGGCGTGCGGCACGCGGACCACGGTCGAGCGCGCATCGTTTCCCGGAACCTGGTCGTTGACCAGGATCTCGGCGTAGTAGTACGACGAGGTCGGGTCGACCGGCGGGCTCGCCGGGTCGCTGAGCGCGGTGTAGCGGACCGCGAGCTGCGTGACGTACCTGCCGGCCTCGCTGGTCGGAATGCGGAGCCGCCTGGGCGCCGAGGTTGCGAAGAAGCTGCCCGAGTCCCACTCGACGGTGCCGAAGGGCACCTTCACTCCCTGGGTCGGAACACTGACCGACGCTGCGACGACCTTGGCTCCCGGCGGAACAGCCATGTCGACACCTCCATGCTCGGGTGAGCCCACCGCCGCGCCTCGCTCGCCACGCAACCGGACGACCGCGGCGCCTCGCACGGGCTCACGCCGAATTCGACGGGTTCCTGCTGGTAGCCTAGCACATGCTTGGGACTCCGTCTCATTCGCGAGCCACAGCCGCCAGCAGGTTCTCTCCGCTGACCACCTCGTCGTTGACCGCCAGCGCAAAGACCTGCCAACGCCATGCGACGCGCTGGTGGGTGGGCATGGTGCGACGGAACTGTCCACGCCACGACGCCTCGGTCGTCCTGCCTCCGCCCCCTCAGACGAAGGTTGAGTCATCGCCGAGCGGCAAGCGCGAGGCCTTGCATAACATCAACCACCGTACCTTGTACGCCGCGAGCCGCTGCTCGAAGTTGCCGAGAGCTCATTGAAGCGGCTGAAGGTCGAGACGATGGCTAGTCCGCGACGCGAAGGACCACCTTTCCGACGGCGCGGCCGGATTCCACGTAGGTGATCGCGTCGGCCGCGGCTTCCAGCGGAAAGGTCTTGTCCAGGACCGGGTTGATGACTCCCTGGTCCACGAGCGCGCCGATCTGTTCCAGCTGCGCGCCGCTCGCGCGCATGAACAGGTACTCGAAACGCACGGTCTTCTTCCTAGCCAGGCGATCGACCTTGCGGTTGAGGAACCCGAGAATCCAGACGAGCGGCAGGCTCAGGCCCCAGGCGCGTGCGAACTTGCCGTCGGGCCGGCCGCCGATCGTCACCACGACGCCGCCTCGGTGGACCGCCTCGAAGGAGCGGAGCAGCGTGTCGCCTGCTTGGGTGTCGAGGACCACGTCCTGATCTTTGACCACCTCTTCGAAGCGAGTCGTCCTGTAGTCGATGGCCACGTCTGCGCCGAGCGACTTCACCAACGCGTGGTTCTTGGCGCTGGCAGTGGTCGCGACCTGCGCGCCGAGGTGCTTGGCCAGCTGGATGGCAAAGGTGCCGACGCCGCCCGAGCCGGCGTGAATCAGCACCTTCTGTCCCGCCTGCAGCTGCGCGAGGTCGATCAGGGCCTGCCAGGCGGTGAGCCCCACCAGCGGAAGCGAGGCCGCCTGCACGTAGTCGAGGCGCGCGGGCTTCTTCGCCGCGGCGCTTTCGCGCACCAGGGCGTACTCGGCGAAGGCGCCGATGCGTTCGTTGTCGAGGCGCGAATAGACCGCGTCGCCGACCTTGAATCGGTTGACTCCTGGGCCGACCGCTTCCACGTCGCCGGCGAGATCGGTGCCGAGGATCAGCGGAAACGAGAAGGGGAGCAGCACCTTCACGGCGCCGTCGCGGATCTTGTAGTCGAGCGGGTTGACGCCGGCGGCGCGCACGCGCACCAGGAGATCGCCCGGGCCCGGCTCGGGCCGCGGCAGCTCCATCATCTCCATCGGTGCCTTGTAACGAGGAATCGCGAGCGCTTTCATGAGCCGAGGTTCCGATTCAACGCGCCGCGGCCGGGCTGGGAGAGACCGAAGCCCTCGGGGCGTTGGCCCGGATCCGGGTCCTTGCTCGCCGAACAGTAAGTGCACACGATGTTCATGTCGAGGCCGCCGTTTCTCGTTGTCCCTTGTTATAGCAGACCGGCCTCTTTGGGGCCCTTGTCAAGCGACGGGCTGACAGTCGGTCACCGCCGTACCGCGTTGTCTTTCTGGCGAGTGGTTCGGCCCCGACTCAGACTCCAAGCACTCCGGCTGATGCCTGCCGGGTACGGTGGTTGATGTTCCGCGCGCCGGAGCTGGTCCCGTTCGACGGCGAACGAACGAAGAGGGGGCCGTGTGGCCCCCTCGGGAGTGATGATGTCGCGGTCGTGGGACCGCGGGCCCGGCGCCGATCAGTGCGCCGGGGTCTTGACCGGGTCCGGCGGCCGCGCAGGAAGCGTCGACGGCTCGCGCTCGATGGCGGCCATGATCTCGGCCACCGCGCGCTCGAGCTGCGGGTCGCGGCCCGCGATCACCGACGCCGGGTCGTTCTCGACCTCGATGTCGGGGTCGACGCCGTGGCCCTCGATGATGTAGTTGCCGTCGCGGTCGTTGGTCGCGTTGCGCGGCACGAAGACCGCGCCACCGTCGACCAGCGGAGTGTCGCCGCCGCCCACCACACCGCCCCAGGTCCGCTTGCCGATCAGGGGGCCGAGCCCGGCCACGCGGAAGTAGTGCGGGAAGATGTCGCCGTCCGAGGCCGAGGTCTCGCTGATGAGGCAGGCCATGTGGCCGTGGAAGACGGTGCCCGGGTAGGTCGTCGGCAGCTCGGTGGTGCGGCCGAAGCGGGTGCCGAGCAGCCTTGTTGTCGAGCCGCTCGAGGATCCACTGCGAGACGTTGCCGCCGCCGTTGCTGCGGGCGTCGACCACCAGCCCCTCCTTGCGGATCTGCGGGTAGTACCACTTGATGAACTCGGCGATGCCCTCCGCGCCCATGTCCGGGATGTGCAGGTAGCCGACCCTGCCGTCGGTCATCTTCGTCGACCCGGCTCGAGGTTGCCGAGCACCCAGTCGAGGTAGTGCAGCGACTGCTCGCTCGCCAACGGCTGGTAGCGCACGTCGCGCGCGCCCTCGCGGGTCGGCGTCGCGTTGACGGTCAGGGTCACCGGGTCGGTCTTGTGCTGGAGCAGCCGGTACGGGTTGTCGTCTGCCTTCGAGCTCGACGCCGTCGATGGCCAGCACGTAGTCGCCGACCTTGACGTCGACGCCGACCTCGGTCAGCGGCGAGCGGTAGCGCGGCTCCTCGTTGTGCCCGCGGTAGATGAAGGCGATCCGGTAGCGCCCGGCCTTGGGGTCGAGCTCGAAGCGCGCCCCGGGCAGCCCGACCGGCGCCCGCTCCGGGATCTGGAAGTCGCCGCCCGAGATGTAGGTGTGGCCGGAGTTGAGCTCCGCCACCATCTCGGTGAGCACGTAGTTGAGGTCGGAGCGGTGGGCGACGTCGGGCAGCAGCGCGCGGTAGCGGTCGCCGATCGCCTTCCAGTCGTAGCCGTGCATGTTCGGGACGTAGAAGAAGTCGCGGAAGCGGCGCCAGGCCTCGTCGAAGATCTCCGCCCACTCCTCGGTCGGGACGAGGTCCATCTCGAGGCCCGCGGTTGCCACCGTCTTGGCCTCGCCGCCGTCCTTCTTGACCTCGAGGAGCTGGTACTTCTCGCCCTGCTGCACCAGCACCTTCGTGCCGTCGGCGGACACCGCCCACGCGTCGAGCTTGGACTTGACGAGGTCGAAGGCCTCGCGCTTCTCGATCGAGAACATCTGCAGCCGGCTGGTGTCGTCGTTGGGCCGGCCGTAGAAGTTGGGCCCTGCGCTGCCGAACAGCAGGTGGCCCTCGACCGCCACCAGCCCCGCGTAGTTGTCGGCCTCGACCGGGATCCTGACGACCCGGCCGGCGAGCCCCTCGAAGTCGATGACGACCGGCTTCGTGGCGGGCTTCGCCGTAGCCTTGTCGCCGTCCTTGCCCTTCTTCTTCTCGTCCTTGCCCTTCGCCTCGTCCTTCTCGGCATCGTCGTCGTCGCCGTCGTCCTTCGCGAGCTTCACCTCGTCGCTCTCGGGCGGCAGCAGCGGCTTGACGTCCTTGCGCAGCGCCATCCCGAAGATGCCGCCGCGCCGGTCGCCGGCGTAGTTCCACTCGAGGTCCGAGATGATCGGCGCGTAGCTGCGGTTGGAGAGGTAGAAGAGGTACTCACCGTCAGGGCTCCACGCCGGCGTGGTCGCGTCGAAGTACTCCGAGGTCACGGTGCGCAGCCGGCCGTCGGCGACGCTCCAGATGTGGAGCTGCGAGACCTGCGCCGGGTTGGCCATGCTGAAGGCGAGGTGGCCGCCGTCCGGCGACCACGCATAGTCGGCGATCGCGCCCCAGATGTGGTCCGCGATCTGGACCTCGCGGCCGTCCGCGACGGTCGCCACGAACAGCTTGCCGTCCTTGTCCGAGAACGCGATCCGGGCGCTGTCGGGCGACCACACGCGGCCCTGACAGGCGCGCCGCGTGGCCGCTGGTGAGCCGCCGGGCAGGCGCCGTGCCGGCCTGGTCCACGAGCCAGATCTCGTCCTCGCCGCTCGCGTCGGAGATGAAGGCGATGGTGGCGCCGTCGGGCGACCACACCGCCGACCGGTCGTGGGCGCCGGAGCTGTGGGTGAGGTTGCGGACGGGACCCTTGGAGATCGGCACCGAGAAGACCTCGCCGCGCGCCACGAACACCCCGCGCTCGCCGTGGGGGGCGACGTCGAAGCCCTCGATCGTGTCGGCGACATTCACCCGGCGTGGCCGCTTCCACAGCCCGTCGTCCGGGACGGTCACAGCGATGGCCTGGTCCGAGCCGTTCGCCACGTCGAAGATGTGCAGCTGGCCGCCGAGCTCGTAGACGATGCGGTTCGCGTGGTCGGTGCTCGGCCAGCGCACGTCGATACCCGTGTAGTGCGTGAGCTGCTCGACCGCGCCGGTGGCCGGATCGGCGGCGTACAGGTTGAGGTAGTCGTCGCGGTCGGAGACGAAGTAGATGGTGTCGCCGATCCACATCGGGTCGCGCTCGGTGCGCAGGCTGTGCGCGATCCCCTGCACCTGGCTCGAGGCGAGGTCGAAGATGTAGAGGTCCTGGGCCCAGCCGCCCTGGTAGCGCTTCCAGTGGCGAAAGTCCCGGAACAGCGGCGAGTAGACGACCCGCTTGCCGTCCGGCGAGAAGTCGCCGGCGCCCGAGCTCGGCATCGGCAGCGGCTCCGGCAGGCCGCCGGTGCGCGCGACCGTGTACAGCCGGGTGTCGCTTCCCCCGCCGGCGTCGCGCAGCGAGCGGAACAGCACCTTCTCGCCGTCGCGGGTCCAGCCGTAGACCTGGTTGTCGTAGCCCCAGCGGGGCGGCAGCGGGCCTTCGGCCGGGTACCAGGTCAGCCGCGTCGGCTCGCCGCCGGTGGCCGGCACGACGTAGACCTGCTCGTCGCCGTCGTACTGGCCGGTGAAGGCGATCCACGCGCCGTCCGGCGAGAACCTGGGGAACAGCTCCTGGCCCGGGTGGGCGGTCAGCCGGCGCGCCGTCCCGCCGTCAGCCGGGGCGAGCCAGAGGTCGCCGCCGTGGCAGAAGACGACCTGGTCCTGCCAGATGTCCGGGAAGCGCAGCAGCCGCGTTCCCTCCTCGCTCGCCCAGGCGGACACAGCGGTCAGCGCGCAACACAGGGCCAGGCCGAGAATCCTCACTCGCATGTCATACCTCCGGGTTGGATTGGGTGGGCACCAGCGGAAGCTCCGGCGAAGACCGTCGGTGACGGTCGATCTCCACTGCCCGGTGCGACCCAACCGGTGGAGCCCACGGCGTCACAGTATAGATTGAAGCCGAGGAGATCGGCAGCAATCGCAAGATTGCCGCGGATGTTCGGGAGAGCGGTCCGGCATCGGTTCGTCATGTCGTCATGCCTGGCACCACGTGGATACGTGCCGCGCGTGCGGGCGGTTCTGCCCGGGTTGCCGGCGCGCCGGCCCCTCAGGTCGCGGTGCTGCGCCGCCGGTCCCCGCAGCCAGGATGCCGCAGGAAACTCAAAGGGGGCCTGACGGCCCCCTGTTCTCACGATGGGATGGTTGCGGGGCTAGCGGCGCAAGCGCAGGAAGATGCCGAAGCGATCCGCGTCGAAGTTGGCGAGCTGGAGGATGTCCTCGGTGTACTTGTTGGACTCCCACTCGAAGGCGATGCCGATGGCGTCCCCGAGGTCGATGCCGAAGCGGGCAAAGGTCCGCACGAGATCGAACGCGAACGAGCCGGTGTTCTCGAACTCGGAGTAGCCGAGGTCGATGTCGAAGGGCTCGAACTGCCAGCGGAACCCGGCCTCCAGGAGCTGCCCGTTCTCGGAGTGCTCCGAGGTCACGATGCTGAAGTCCTGGGGAGCCCGGATCGGGACCGTGGAGTCGGTGTCGTAGTTGTCGTACGCGAGCCGCAGGGTCATGGTCTCCACGGGGGTGATCTCGAGGTCGAGCGCCACGTGGTCGGTGTCGGCGTCGTAGCCGACGTCCGAGCTGCCGTTGCTCGAGGAGATCAACTCACCGGTGGCGAGCAGCCGCAGCCACTTGGTGAAGGACCAGTCGAAGCGGCCGCGCATCCGCATGCGCTCGTCGAAGTCGGTGCGCACCACGATGTCGTCGGCGCTCTCGCTCATCAGGTCGACTGACAACCGGGCGCCCCCGACGAGGACGGCGGCCCCTGCCCCGAACACGTCGACCTCGCGGTTGAACTCACCTTCCTGGCTGCCCGGGATCACGATCTCGGCGACGTCTTCGGAGATGTCGAGGTCGCTCGAGCGCATCGCCCCCTCGGCCCAGAAGACGAAGGGCCCGACGCCGCGCAGGTTGAGCCGAGCGCTGACGACCTCGTCCTCGCGCTCGTAGCCGTTGGTGGTTTCGACGAGCTGGCTGATGTCCTGCGGGTCGGCTCCGCTGAAGTTGAGGGTGTCGAGGTAGAGGCTGGAGATCAGCGCCCAGCCCTCGAGCTCCCGCTCACGGGCCTCGTAGCCGAGATCGAGCCGGACTTCCTGGGACAGGTCAAACTCGAGCCGCGCCTCGCCCCGCCACGACGGGCTGTCGGTGCGGCTGGCGATCGACTGGTCGAGGCCGGAAAAGAAGCGGCCCAGACGGAACGACACCAGGCTCCCGGACAACAGCTCGGACGCGGCGGTGTCGCCCTCGTAGTTGGCGCGCACGTACGACGCGGTGAGCCGGATCGCCTCGCTGAAGCGGCCGCGAACGCTCGCGGTGGTCACCGGTGTTTCGGCCTCGGTGTGGACCGAGCGCGACAGGTCGTCGAGGGAGACGTCGGTGCCGAGCACGGTCCCGAGGTCGTTGCCGGCGCCTCCGCCCGGAGCGATCTCGAGGTCGTCCCTGCCGTCGAAGGTGCGCCAGCCCTGGAGCAGCGTGCCCGACCAGCGGGTGGTCGCGAAGTAGACGCCGCCGTAGATCTCCTGCTCGTTTTCCTTGAGGTCGGAGTCGAGCCGGAACTCGTCCTGGCCGACGAAGTAGGTGGTCTGGCGGGGGCCATCGATCTGGTTCCAGCGGTAGCCGAGGACCGGGGTCACCGTGCTGTCCGGGTAGAGCTGGAACTCGGCTTCGATCACCTCGCGATCACGATCCCAGAGGTGCTGGCCGGGGGTCACGCCCTCGTCAAGCAGCGGGTTCGCGAACGCCGGCAGGGCGCTGAAGTTGGTGTACTGGCTGTACGACAGTCGGAAGCGGTACTCGTTGCCCTTGCCCATGAACAGCCGGAAGGAGCCGTTCGGATTCCCGCCGAAGCCGGCGGCGTCGATGCGGATGTTGTCGGCGATCGAGGCGTCCGACGTCGGGTCGACGAAGTTGAGGGAGAACCCGCGCAGGACGACGCCCGTCGTCCTGGTTGATCTGGGTCCGGTACATGTCCTCGTTGCCGGAGACGCTGACCCACTGGTAGCCGACCTCGAGGTCGATGGAGGTCGACTGGGCCTCGGCGAGGGGGCTGACGACCACGGCCAGCGCGAGCGCGACAGCAGCAAGCGAGACGCGGCGTGTGTTCATCGGCCTCCTCCTACTTCAGCAGCTGGGGCGACATGTTCGAGCCGTGAATCGCCACGTGGCAGGTCGTGCAGTTGCGGTAGCGGGGGCTCAGCAGGTCGTGGAATGACGGCGGCTGCGAGCCGAGGGTGCCGCCCTCGATCGGGCTGTGGCACTCGAGGCAGAGCTGGTAGACCTGCGACCTGGTCAGCGCATTCGGGTTCGACGAGCCGTGCGGCTGGTGGCAGCTCATGCAGTCGCCGACGACGTTCGAGACGTGCGGGAACACGAAGGGTCCCCGCTTCTCGGCGTGGCACGATACGCAGGGACCCTCGCCCGAGCGGTCGACCACCAGGCTGTCCTTACCGGCGCCGGCGTGCGGGTTGTGGCAGCTCGCGCAGTCGAGGCCGGCGCGGTCCAGCTCGTGCCCGAATGGCCGGCGGAATGAGCCGGCGGCCGCCGGGTGGCAGGAGGCGCACAGCTCGGCCGTCGGCTTCGCCAGCATCTTCCCCTGAGATTCCGGCGCGGCGCCGTGGATGGAGTGGCAGTCGACGCAGGCGACCGCGGTGTCACTGTGGACCGACCGCACCGAGAACATGGTGCGGGTGTCCTTGTGGCACTGGAGGCAGAGCTGCTCGCCGTCCGCTCCCTTGGGGACCGCGATCAGCGAGACGTCGCCGCCCTCTTCCATGTGCCGGTAGCCGTTGGTGTGGCAGGTGACGCAGCTCGGGCCGCCGCGCGCGGACACGGCGTGAATCGTGGTCTTGAACGCGGCCACGAGATCTTCGTGGCAGGCGGCGCAGTCCTCGCTCGCATCGGCGCTGTCCTGGGCGATGACGGCGATGGCCGGCAGGCACAGCGGCAGCAGCGCGACGATGGCGAGTGTGCGGATCAGGTGCTTCATGTTGATCCTACCTTTCGCGAGGCGCCGCGGCCCCGGCTCGGGGCCGCGGGTCCTCCATCGTCATCGTCGCTAGCGAGCGTGAACCCTGTCCACCGAGAACTCGCGGTCCTCACCGTGGCAGGCCGCGCAGGCCTCGCCGAAGGGCGCCGTGTTGACGTAGGCGTGGGCTGCGGCGTCCACCGAGCTGTGGCACGACAGGCAGGCGGCCGCGGCCGGCTGCATCGGGGTGTACCAGTCGCGCGCGGTGGGCGTCTCGAGCGTGCCCTCGGGCAGCGGCACGCCGTAGGTGCCCTCGGCGTGGCAGCCCTCGCAGTTGCGGCGGTCGCCCGGGTAGCCGATGTGGCTGTAGTCATTGCCGGCAAACTCGTAGCCGTTGACCAGCTCGAGGCCGGTGTGGATGCGGTGAATCATCCACTTCATGTGCCCGGACTCTGCCGGATCGTCCGGCTCGCGCTCCTCCTCGTCGGTGAGGTTCGGGTTGTGGCAGATGAGGCACTCCTGCACGTTGAGGCGTCGCCCGCCGTGAAAGGCGAGCACGTCGTGGCAGCGGTTGCAGTTGTCCGTCGTGACCACCTCGCGGCGCTCGACCGGCTCCTCGTCGGTGACCGCGACGTAGAAGATCGGGTTGAACGCCGGCTCGCTGACCTCGAGGCCCTCGGGCGAGCCGTCGTCGATGATGACCTCACGCGAGGCCTCGCCGGCGATCGCCCAGCTGCCGGTCGCGTCCTCCGGGATCGGCTCCGCGAAGGTGTGGATGAGGGTGTCGCCGCTCACCGTCGTCCCCTCCTCGAGGGCGTCCTCTCGGAAGTCCACGGTGTAGTCGGTGGTCGAGCCGCCCGCGACGAATCGCAGCCGCGCGAGGGTCGTGTAGTCGACCAACGAGCCGTCACCGTTGGTCAGCCGGAAGGTGACGATCGGGAAGCCGCCGGGCTCGGCGCCCGTGACCTCGAGGATCTCCATGTTGAGGCCGGCGAGCTGGGTCGACTTGGTGGGGATGGTGTGGGCGCCCATGACCGAGGCGTCGAACTCGCGGTCGCCTTGCGGCTGGTGGCAGACCGCGCAGTTCGAGTCGTCGGCGGCCGGGCCGCCGGCGTGGTTCTCTCCGGTCACCCAGTCGAGGTCGTCGTGGCACGAGCCGCACGCCGCGCGTGAAGGCTCGCTGTACCAGACGTGGCCCTGAGCCGCCTCCGTCGGGTGGCAGCTCGTGCAGTTGCGGACATCCATCGAGAACAGAATCTCGGAGTAATCGTGCACCGACTGTTGGTTGCCGATGATGACGTAGGGGGTCCCGGCCTGCACGCTCGGCAGGTCGGCGCCCATGTGGATCTTGTGGATCATGACCTTCATGTCGACCGTGTTGCCGGTGTCCGGGTCGGTGGACTGGGGCTGGTGGCAGGTTACGCAGCCCTTGACCGCCCGGCGCGGGCCGCCGTGCAGGGCGAGCGGGTCGTGGCAGGCGTTGCAGGTCTCGGTCTGCAGCGAGCCCCAGGTCTCGGTGACCTCACCCCCGTCCGGCCGGAAGTCGTGGGTCGGGTCCGAGAAGTACTCCTTGCCGACCATCTCGGTCGTGTTGCGCCGCGTGTAGACGTACAGGGTGTGGGTCTTCGAGCCGTCGAAGCCCTCAGGCAGCACCGTGCCGAAGGTGTAGCGGGCGCGGCCGATCTCGATGTCCTCCCAGGTTCCGTTCCTGTCCGCGGAGGCCTGGATCTCGGTCACGCCTGTGATCGGGCTGGTCTGCGGCCGCGTCGTGTACGCGGTGTACTGGCGCAGCTCGTTGTCCCACCAGGCGAACACGAAGCTCGCGCTGATGACCCCGGGCGTCAGGCGGCCTGCACGGTCGAGCGGAAGGTCCATGTCGTCGACGAAGGTCAGCTCGACGACCGGCTTGCGGTCGGCCGGAATCTCGATCGAGACGATCTCGGTCGTCAACCCGGGCCGGATGTAATCCTTCTGCTCGTCACTCAGGTAGTACTCGACCTCGCCCTTCGCGTAGCTGTGCGAGGGCACGGCCGGTCCGTCGGTCACCAACGGAGCCATCGCCTGCTGGCCGTGGTTGACCGGGATGCCGCCGGCAGCGGCGAGCAGGATCAGGACAAGAGATGTGGACACCATGGTTCCTCCCTGTCTCTCTCGAGTGAGATGGCCGGCCCGGATGCCACCGGTGCCGGGTCCGAATTCGAGCCGTACGAGGACCTTCCACTTGAGCGCTCATCGAGGATGCGCGCCCGCGCTTCGATCGCCGGAGGGCGCCATTCGGCGCCGCGACGGTCCAGTCCCCGTGACATAACGGTTACAAATATGAGGATAGCGGTAAATATTGTCAAGGACGCCCGAGTTCCCGAGACGGCGGCGCGCCGCCTCCCTCCGTCGCTGCCCTTCCGGGGCGCCCCGGGCGGCCCTCGACTGAGAGACGAGACGCTTGCCAGCCGGCCACCGCTCGGCGACACTGCCGGCGATGGCTCGTCGGTCGAAGCTCGCCGCCGTGGGGATAGGGGTGGCGATCCTGGTGGTGGTGGCGGCCGCCGTCCAGCTGCGGCGGGGACTGCGCTGCGCCGGCTTCGCGGGACCTGGCGTCACGAGCGCCGAGCTGCCGCCGCCGTGCCCGGCCGGCCGGTTTCGCCTCGTCACCTGGAACCTGCGCAACTTCCCGCTCGACGAGCGCGCCGGGGATCCTGCGCTCGGCTTCGCGCGGCAGACCAACATCTGCGACCTCGAGGACGCCCTTGAAGGGCTCGACGCCGACATCCTCGGCTTCGCGGAGATCCGCGACGCCAGGCGCTTTCCCCCGATCCTGCGCCGCGCCGCCGGCGAGCGCCGCTACCAGGTCGTGCTGTCGCGGCACGGCGGCCGCTGGGGCCAGCGGCTCGCGATCGCGTGGGACGACCGCATGCTCGAGGCGGTCGGCCGCCCGGTGGAGATCCGTGAGGTGGCGGTCGACGACGACCTGCGGCCGGCCTTGGCGCAGCGGCTGCGCAGCCGGCGCGAGCCGCCTCGCGAGCTCACGGTGCTCCAGCTCCACCTGAAATCGAGCCCGAGCGGCTTCAAGGTCCGCATCGAGCAGCACCGCGCCGTTGTCGAGTGGGTGCGGCGGTGGAGCGAGGACGCCGCGGGCCAGATCCTGGTCGTGATGGGCGACGCCAACACCACCGGCGCCGAGGGCGGTTCGACCGAGCTCGAGCTCGCCGCGGTCGATCGGCTGTACGAGGGAGTCGGCCTGCGCCGGCTCGCCAACGCCACCGGCTGCACCGAGTACTGGGAGGGCGGCGGCGAACCGGACGGGGTCCAGCTGCCGTCGCTGCTCGACCACGTCTGGGTGCGGGGGCTCGGCGGGGAGCTGCCGCCGGCCCGATCGTGGCTGCACTGCGCGCGGGCGGCGTGCGGGCCGCTGGCGTCGCGCCCCGGCGCGGAGGACGCGACCTTCTGGGACGTCTCCGACCACTGCCCGGTCACGGCCGACCTTCCGTGGCCTCCGGCCGTGAATGGCAGATCGAAGAGTGCAGACTGAAGACCGCCGACTCCACCTCCGGTCCGCTTCCGCGCCCGAGGAGCCTGCCCTGAGCGAGCGGCGCCGCTGCGCCGCGAGTCGAAGGGTTCCCGTTCCCGGGAGAGTGATGAGTGATATGTGATAGGTGATAGGCTCCGCCCGCTTCCGCTTCCTGGTGCGACCCCCGCCTGACATCACGCTTGACTGTGTAATCGACGCGATCCCGTCTATCATCGTTCTCGGGGGTCGGAACTGGTGGTGACGTTTCGAGCGGAGCGCGAGTTCCACGTCTCGCGCCAGGCGAGGGAGCGCTACGGCTTCGACGCGGCGCTCTTTTCGCTCACCGGTAACGTGGTCTTCGCCGATTTCCGCGCCGCGCGCGAGTTCGCGCACCGCATGAACCAGCGCCGCGACGCCGCTCGCTTTCCGGAGCGGGCGGTCAGCGCCGGCCAGCTCAACGCGATGGGACTCATCGACGAGCTCGCTCACCTGCTGGTGGCGCGCTACCGTCGGCACAGCAACCCCCGGCTGCTCGCCGACGCCCTGGCCGACCTCGAGGCAGCGATCGGCCGCGGCCCGGTCGACGGGCTCCTGCTCACGTTCGTCGCCGACTTCCCGCCGCTCACCGTCCACCGCGGGGAGCTGACGGCCGCTGCCTGGCTCGCCGGCACCACTGGCGAGGACGGCAACCGCGAGCTCGCCCTCGAGGAGCTGCTGCTGCTGTGGCTCGCCAACCGCAACCCGGCGTTCTCGCCGTTCCGCGAGCTCTTCGACGACTCCGGCCTGCGTGTCGCCACCGCCTACCTGAAGGTGATGGACCGGCTCCGCGTCTTCCTCGCCGGGCAGCCGCGGATCGAGGGCACTCCCGGCGGTCTGCTCGAGCTGCTCGAGGCGCCGATGCGGGCCGCTCCCGACTCTCTGGAAGGCCAGCTCGCCTACCTTCGCGCGGCGTGGTCGGTGCTGCTGGGCGAGGAGCTCGATCGGATTCTCGCGAGCCTCGACCTGTTCGCGGAGGAACGTCGCGTCTTCTTCGGCTTCGGACCCGGCCCGGTCGAGGCCCCCAAGCTCTCCTTCCTGGAGGACGAGCGGGAGGCCTACTCGGAGGACCGCGACTGGATGCCGCGCCTGGTGGTCATGGCGAAGAACGTCCACGTCTGGCTGGGCCAGCTCTCCGAGCGCCACCAGCGGCCGATCGCAACCCTGGATGCGATCCCGGACGTCGAGCTCGACCGGCTGGCGAGCTGGGGCGTCACGGGCCTGTGGCTGATCGGCCTTTGGGAGCGCAGCCGCGCCTCGGCGCGGATCAAGCGGATGATGGGCGACGCCGACGCGGTGGCCTCGGCCTATTCGCTGGAGGACTACCGGGTCGCGGCCGTTCTCGGCGGCGGCGCGGCCTTCGCCGAGCTGAAGGCGCGGGCCTGGCGTCGCGGCATCCGGATGGCCACCGACATGGTCCCCAACCACGTCGGCATCGACTCGCGGTGGGTGATCGAGCACCCCGACTGGTTCATCAGCCTCGACCGGCCACCGTTCCCGAGCTACAGCTTCGGCGGCCCCGACCTGTGCGACGACGGGCGGGTCGGCATTTTCATCGAGGACCACTACTGGGACCGCAGCGACGCGGCGGTGGTTTTCCGGCGGCGTGACCACTGGACCGGCGACGAGCGCTTCATCTACCACGGCAATGACGGCACCAGCATGCCGTGGAACGACACCGCCCAGCTCGACTACCGCAAGCCCGAGGTCCGCGAGGCGGTCATCCAGACCATCCTGCACGTGGCGCGGCAGTCGCCGGTGATCCGCTTCGACGCCGCCATGACGCTCACCAAGCGCCACTTCCACCGGCTCTGGTTCCCCGAGCCGGGAACCGGCGGCGACATCCCGTCGCGGGCCGGCCACGGCATGACCCGCGCCGAGTTCGACGCCGCGATGCCCGAGGAGTTCTGGCGCGAGGTCGTCGACCGGGTGGCGGCCGAGGCGCCGGACACCCTCCTGCTGGCCGAGGCCTTCTGGCTGCTCGAGGGCTACTTCGTGCGCACCCTCGGCATGCACCGGGTCTACAACTCGGCGTTCATGAACATGCTGCGCGACGAGCGCAACGCCGACTACCGCCAGCTGATCCGGAGCACCCTCGAGTTCGACCCGCAGGATCCTGAAGCGCTACGTCAACTTCATGTCGAACCCCGACGAGCGCACCGCCATCGACCAGTTCGGCAAGGACGACAAGTACTTCGGGGTGGCGACCCTGATGGCGACCCTGCCCGGGCTGCCGATGTTCGGCCACGGCCAGGTCGAGGGCCTGGCCGAGAAGTACGGGATGGAGTTCTACCGCGCCCGCTGGTCCGAGCAGCCGGACGTGGGGCTGGTCCGACGCCACGAGCGCCAGCTCTTCCCGCTGCTGCGCCGGCGCCGCGCCTTCGCCGAGGTCGAGCGCTTCCAGCTGTACGACCTGGTCCGCGAGGACGGCAGCGTCGACGAGAACGTCTTCGCCTACTCGAACGGCAGCGGCGCCGAGCGCTCGCTGGTGCTCTTCCACAACCGTTACGCCGAGACCTCCGGCTGGATCCGGCGCTCGTGCGCGGTGCAGACCAGCCCCGGCGGCGGCACCGACACGCTGCGCCACACCGACCTCGCGGAGGCCCTCGAGCTGCCCGCCGGCGACGAGTGGTACGCCGTGCTCGCCGACGCGGCGAGCGGCCTCGAGTACCTGCGCTCGTGCCGGCTGCTCCACGAGCGCGGCCTGTACGTGGAGCTCGCCGCCTACGAGCTGCACGCATTCACCGACATTCGTTCGGTGGCCGACCGGGCCGATCGCCGCTATGCCAGGCTTGCCGAGCAGCTCGGCGGGCGCGGCGTTCCGAGCATCGACGAGGCCCTGGCCGAGCTCGAGCTCGAGCCCGTCCTCATTCCCTACCGACAGCTCGTGGCGCCGGAGCTCCTCCAGGAGCTGCTGGATCTTGAGCTCGCCGGGCCCGCGGGGCCGTCCGCCGACAGCCTGCTCAACCGCGTCGAGGTGCTGCTCGAGGAGCTCCTGGCGGCCATCCAGGACCGGGTCGGTGGCGAGCCCGTGCCGGAGCTGGCGCGCGCGACCCGGGTCGATCTCGAGGAGCTGCTGGCCGGCGATCGCGGAGTCGCCCTGACCAGCCTGGTGCCGCCGCCCGCGGCCGGCTCTCCGCTGCAGCCGGCGGCGCTGGCGTGGGTCCTGCTGCGGCGCCTCGCGGACGGCGCGCCGGAGGCCACCGGCGACTGCGACGTCGGTCGCTGGCTCGACGGCTGGTTCCTGCTGTCCAACCTCCGGCACAGCCTGGTTGCGCTCGGCCTCGGCGCCGTCGTCTCCGACCGTGCCCTTGCCGCGGTGCGCACGCTCGACGCGTGCCGAGGTTGGTGGCGCGCGGACGCAGCGGACGAGCCCTTCGATCTCGAGGAGCGGATGGGCGACCTGCTCGCCGAGCCGGCGGTTGCCACCTTCCTCGGGATCAACCGCTACGACGAGGTGGAGTGGTTCGTCGCCGAGGCATGGGACGACCTGCTGCACTGCCTCGCCGTGGTGGCCGCCGCCGAGACCGACGACCCGAAGCTGCTCGCCGAGGTCGGCCGTCACCTCGAACGCCTGGAGCTCGCACGGCAGGCCTCCGGCTATCAGGTCGATACGCTGCTCGCGGCCCTCGCCGCGGACCCCGAGTGACGCATGACCGGGGCGGCTCCCGGGCGCGTCTCGCGCTGGCTGCTCCCCGCCCTGATCGCACTGCCCTTCGCGGTCGCGGTGGTGGTCGACGCCGTGCGGGTGATCCGCAGGCCGCCGGCGGTCGATCGTGCGCTGCTCGAGTTGAGCGCGCTGCGCTTCGATCCGGCGGATCCCGTCTTCGACATGCGCCCGCGTCCGGCCGGCGTTGACGAGCCGTGGGAGCGACCGGGATTCTCTCTGAGCTCGGGGTGGGGGCAGGCCGCTGGCGAGGGAAGGTGGACCGCAGGGGTCCCGGTGGCGCTGCGGTTCGATCTGGGCTCCGGGGGCCAGCGGGTGCTGCTGGTCGAGGCGCGCGCCGACCGGCGGGCGCGCGATCCGGTTCTGCTCGCGGCGTCGATGAACGGCGTCGACTGTGGGCGATCGGAGCTCGGCCGCCGGATGAGAGTGTGCCGCTACGCGCTGCCGGAGGGCGCCGCGACGCCCGGGCCCAACCAGCTTGAGCTCCGGCTGGTCGATGCGCGGACCGGGGAGGATGCTCGCGCCCGCACTGCTCTCATGAGGCGTTTCGCGGTTGCCGGCGACGGGCCGGCGTCCTTCGACGAGCTCGTCACGCCACCGCCGCTCACGATCGATCGCGAGCGAGGCACGGTCCTCATCCAGCGCGCCGGCCGCTTTGTCGCGCCCTTCTCGACGCCGAGGAGCGGGAGCGTGCTGTCGGGTCGCCTCCGCTTTCGCAACCCCGGCGACGAGGCGTGGTGCCGCGTCATCGTCGCCCGGCGCTACGCCGCACCGGATCGATTCGACGTCGTGAGCGAGCGGACCCTGCGCTCGGCCCGGTCGCACACGGTGAAGATCCGCCAGGAGCTGCGGGACCGCGAGGAGCCGGTCGCCCTGATCGTCGACGTCAGCCCGGCGGCTGCCGCGGGCGGCGTCCTGCTCGAGGAGCTGACGGTCGGGGTGGGTCCGAGACGTTAGTCCCTTACCCCCGGCGAACCGTGAGGATTCAAAGACACTGCCTGTCGCTGAAGGCCTCAGGGTTGAAGATCGAAGATCACAGATTGAGGATTCCGCCATCCTCCAGGAGCGGGTGGGGGCGCCGGCCCAGCCTAGCCCCCAGATCCTGGATCCTGGCCGGAAGAGGGTAGGGAGGGTGGCGGCTCTTCCGGCGGAGTGACGTCGCGGGGCGGGGGCTGCGGCTCGCGCCGCATTCGCCACGAACCGATCAGGAAGGTGAGCACGGCGAGGGTGAGCTCGTCGACCAGCGGGATCGGGTCGGGCAGGAGCAGGTCGAGCACGAGCAGGCCGGCCAGGATCGCGAACAGATGCGGGAACCTCAGCCGGGGTAGCAGCCGGCCGAGTAACGACGTCACCGGGGAGCGAACCGGGGTCGACATGGCGCCATGGTAGCAGTCGCCAGGAGTTCGTACCGCATTGGCCGTCCGACAACAACTCGGTCAACCACGTCTGCCGAAAAGGCCGATGCGGTACGAACTCCTAACCGTCCTTGAACATCTTCGCCGGCATGTAGCTCATGAACGGCTTGCGCTCGCCGCCGATGTCGCGGACCTTGATCACCAGCACGTGGCCCTCGGGCGCGGTCTTGATGCGGCGCCGGACCTCGCTGGCGAAGTTCTCGAGCTGGTAGCGGAAGAACGTGATCCCCTGGGCCGCGAACAGCTGCTCGATGCGCTCGCGCGCCCGCGGCGTGAGCTCGACGTCCTCCGGCCCGACCCAGCGGAACATCGGGTCCACCTCCGATGCCGTGAGAGCGATCTGCTCGACCGGAACCGGCGCCCCGGGCTGGCGGGGGCGCGGCGCGCCGGCGAAGACGTCGTCGACGGTCGCGGCGGGGCCCGTCGAGCGTCCCGCGGCCGGACGGGCCGGCGGCGGCGCGGGCGTTGCGGGCGGGACGGACGCCCGGCGGGCGGGCGGCAAGGCCATGGCGGGCGGGCCTGCCGCCGGGCGGGGCGGTGGAGCGGCTGCGACCGGCGCGGCGGGGGCGGGGTGAGCCGCCGCGGGCTCCGGTGTGCCGGCGATGGCCGCGAGGGCGTGACCGCTGGCCTCGAGGCTGCTCTGGATGCGGGCGACGAGTTCGGTGGCGCCCGTCGCCGGCGGGACCGCGGCGCTCTCCTCGAGCCAACGGTCGAGACGTACCAGGAAGCCCACGAAACCGGTGAGCTGATCGACGTCGAGCGCCGCCGGGTCGAGCTCTGCGACCTCCCGGCCGGTCTGCGCCGGGGTCCCGTGGCGGGCCGACCCTGGAGGGTGGAGGCGCTCGCGGAGGCGAGCGACCAGCTGCCGCAGGGACGGAGACGGTGTCGAGATGGGCCGGATTCAGGGTCCATCGCGCCCGCGGCACGAGATAGGCCTCGATCCGCTCCAGGTTGCGGGCGGCCTTCTCGAGCTCCTCGGGTGTCAGTTGTCTCGCCACACCATCACTCCCCAGGGTCGGCAGGGGGTCAGTCCGGCACTGACGGCATGATAGACGATTCGGTGCGGCGCGGACGCGGATCCGGATGTGCGATGATCTGGCCCGAGGACTGAAGCTCGGGAGACGGAGGACATGACGGAGAGCCTGACCATCGCGCGGCCGGCAGACTGGCACCTCCACCTCCGCGACGGGGCCGGGATGGCCGACGTCGTCGGCCACACGGCGCGCGTCTTCGGCCGCGCCGTGGTGATGCCGAACCTCGTCCCACCGGTGGTGACCGTCGCTCAGGCTGCCAGCTACCGCGAGCGGATCCTCGCCGCCGTGCCCCCGGGATGCGGCTTCGAGCCGCTGATGACGCTCTACCTGACCGACGCGACGCCTCCCGGGGAGATCCGCGCCGCGAAGGACGGCGGCCTGGTCGTGGCGGCGAAGCTGTACCCGGCCGGCGCCACCACGCACTCGGACCGCGGGGTCACCGACATCAGCCGCATCTCCAGCGTCCTGGACGAGATGGAGGCCTGCGGACTGCCCCTGCTCGTCCACGCCGAGGTCACCGACCCTTCGGTTGACATCTTCGACCGCGAGCGGGTGTTCATCGACCGCGTGCTGGCGCCGCTGGCCGGGCGCTGGGCCGGGTTGAAGGTGGTGCTCGAGCACGTGAGCACCCGGGAGGGAGTGGAGTTCGTCAGCGAAGCTTCGCCGCGGGTGGCGGCGACGGTGACGCCGCACCATCTCCTGCTCGACCGCAACGACCTCCTTGCCGGCGGCGTGCGCCCCCATCACTACTGCCTGCCCGTGCTCAAGAGCCGCGAGCACCGCGAGGCCGTGGCCGCGGCCGCGACCGGCAACAGCCCGCGCTTCTTTCTCGGCACCGACAGCGCACCCCATGCGCGCCGGCGCAAGGAGTGCGGTTGCGGCGCGGCCGGTGTGTTCAACGCCCACGCCGCGCTCGAGCTCTACGCGGAGGCCTTCGAGGCGGCGGGCGCGCTCGACCGGCTGGAGGCGTTCGCGTCGCAGCGCGGCGCCGACTTCTACGGCCTGCCCAGGTCCACCGGCGCCGTCACTCTGGTCCGGGAGCCGTGGCCGGTGCCGGCGAGCTACCCCTTCGGGGACGACGTGGTGGTGCCGCTGCGCGCCGGCGAGACCGTCGCGTGGCGGGTCGCTGGCGTGACCTGAGAGGGCGAGTGGGAGCGGGCCCAGCCGCCGGCTCCGCCGCGAACCGCGTGTGGCGTTGCGATCGCGTACCACGTACCCTTGGCGGCGGCGCTCGGCAGCGAGCTCGAGGAGATCCGGCCATGGCCAACATCAACACCATTAAGGGGACGATCGGCATCCTGACCGGCGGCGGCGACGTCCCGGGACTCAACCCGGCGATCCGCGCCATCACCGTGCGCGCCCTGCGCGAGGGCTACCGGGTGCTCGGCATCCGCCGGGGCTGGGCCGGCCTGATCGAGTTCGCCCGCGGCAGCGAGGACAACGACGGCTGGGTCATGAAGCTCACCGAGGAGGTGGTCAACAAGGTCGGCCGCACCGGCGGCACCTTCCTCCACACCTCGCGCACGCGGCCGAGCCACGTCCCCAGGTCGCGGACGTCCCGGACCACCTGCGGGAGCGCTTCGGCAACGACATCAACGACCTGACCGAGGAGGTGCTGGCGAACATCGAGCACCTCGGTATCGACGTCCTGATCCCGATCGGCGGCGACGACACCCTGTCGTACGGGTGCGGACCTGCACAAGCGCGGGGTATCGGTGATCGCGATCCCCAAGACGATGGACAACGACGTGCCGGGCACCGACTACTGCATCGGCTTCTCCACCTGCGTGACCCGGACCATCGCGATGACCCACGCCCTGCGCACCTCGGCCGGCAGCCACGAGCGCTTCCTGGTCATCGAGGTCTTCGGACGCTACGCGGGCTTCACGGCACTGCTGCCGACCATGGCCGGCGCCGCCAACCGCTGCGTCATCCCGGAGCACCCCTTCGACATCGAGCACCTGTGCGAGCTGCTGTCCGAGGACCGGCGCCGGAACCCCTCCGCCTACAGCGTGGTGCTGGTGTCCGAGGGCGCGACCATCACGGGCTCGGAGGAGATGGTCTTCGAGGATCAGGAGACCGACATGTTCGGCCACAAGAAGCTGGGCGGCATCGGCGACCGGGTGTCGCGGGTGCTGCGAGGACCTGTCGCCGAAGTACAACAACGGCCGGCGGGTGAACGCCATCAACCAGCGCCTCGGCTACCTGGTCCGCTGCCGGCGACCCCGACGCGCTCGACTCGATCGTGCCGATGGCCTTCGGCAACCTCGCCATGGACCTCATCCTGGAGGGGGTGTCCGGCCGGCTGGTCTGCGTGCGCAACGGCCGCTACGACAACGTACCGATCGACGTCGTGACCAGCCGCAAGAAGGTCGTCGACGTCGGCAAGTTCTACGACACCGAGCCGGCTACGGCCCCACTACAAGCGCTTCGCCGGCTCGCCGGTCTTCATCATGACCAGTGATTACTAGGCGGGAACCGGAGGCGGGCTCCCGCACCGGTCTGCTTCCGCTTCCGCGCCCGCTTCCGCGCCCGAGGAGCCTGCCCTGAGCGAGCGGCGCCCATTCGACTCGGAGCCCTGGCGGGCTCCTCGCGCAGGGCAGGCTCGAGCGCCGGGAGTCGAAGGGTGCCCGTGCCCGGAATTCTCGGCCGCGGGCGGGGATTGAGTGAATGAAGGCTTGAGGAGATCACCATGAGAATCCTGCACACCATGATCCGGGTGGGTGATCTCGAAAGGTCGATCCGGTTCTACACCGAGGCGCTGGGGATGGAGCTGCTGCGCAAGCAGGACTACCCCGGCGGCTCGTTCACGCTCGCCTTTGTCGGCTATGGCCCTGAGGAGGACAGCGCTGTCATCGAGCTGACCCACAACTGGGACACCTCGAGCTACGAGCTCGGCACCGGCTTCGGCCACATCGCGATCGGCACCGACGACATCGAGGCTGCCTGCGAGAGGGTGCGCCGGCTCGGCGGCAAGGTCGTGCGCGAGCCGGGTCCGATGAAGCACGGGACCACCGTCCTTGCCTTCGTCGAAGATCCGGACGGCTACCGGATCGAGTTCGTAGAGGTCGGGAACCGAAGGTAGGGTCGCCCAGACCCGCTTCCACGGCCGCTTCCGCCTCCGAGCCCGGGACGACCGTGCGCCAGGGCTGCGGCGCTGTTTGAGGAGTCCCCTCCAGTGTGGAGAGTCTGGCCGGCAGCACCCCCTCGCGAATCTCGAGGCGGGCGAGGCTGAAGCCTGACGGCATCGTGGCGTCGGGCGCGGAAGCGGAAGCGGAAGCGGGCAGGGCGCTAACCCTTGACCGTCAGCCCCGCCACCTCAGCTTCCAGGTGGTCGACCAGCGAAGCCATCGTTGCCACCAGCGCCTCGACCGGCTCGGCGGTCTCCACGTCGACGTCCGCCCTCCGCAGCTGCACGATCGGGTGGTCGTTGCCGCCGGCGCGCAGCAGCTCCAGGTAGCGCTCGACAGTCGCCGCCCGCGCCTCCGGCGGGCCGTCCGTCATCCGGCGGTGGAGCAGACTCGCGACCGCCTTGCTGGTGGCGTACTGGTAGACGTAGTAGGGCGAACCGTAGAAGTGCGGGATGCGGGCCCAGGTGTTGCGGTCGCACTCGGTGTCGTCGAGGGTCGATTCGAAGATGGCGTGCAGCGACGCCAGGTAGAGCTGCTGCAGCGCCTCGGCGGTGACCGGCTCGCCGCGCTCGACGCACCGGTGCGCCTCGAGCTCGAAGTCGGCGAACATGGCTTGCCGGTAGAAGCTCGCGGCGATGTCGTCGATCGCGTGCTGGAGCAGCGCGACGCGGCGCCGGCGGTCCGCTTCCCGGCGGAGCAACAGCTCGAGGAAGAGGCTCTCGTTGGTCATGCTCGCGACCTCGGCGACGAAGATGCTGTAGCTCGAGGTGGCGAAGGGCTGGTGTGAGTGCGAGAGCTCGGTGTGCATGGTGTGGCCCATCTCGTGGGCCAGAGTGAAGGCGTCGTTGAGGGTGTCGGCGTGGTTGAGGAGCATGTAGGGATGGACGCCGTAGACGCCCGCCGAGAAGGCGCCGGAGCGCTTGCCCTCGTTCTCGTAGACGTCGATCCAGCGCTCGGCGAACGCGCGCTCCACGGTCCGCCGGTAGTCGTCACCGAAGATCGCCACCGACTCGGCGACCAGTGCCGGCAGCTCGTCGTACGGAAGCTGCCAGTCGAGCTCGACGAGCGGGAGATAGGCGTCGAACGAGTGGTAGCGCTCGAGGCCGAGGACCTGCCGCCGCAGCCGGTGGTAGCGCCGCAACGGCTCGGCGCCCGCCTTGGCGGCGGCGATCAGCCGCTCGACGACCTCGACCGGGATGTTGTTCTCGTCGAGGTTCGCCGCCAGCGTCGTTCGATAACGCCGGGCTTGCGCCACGAACCAGTCGGCCTGGAGCACTCCGTTGAAGATCGCCGCGTAGGTGTTGGGGTGCGAGTCGTAGACCGTGTAGTGGGTGTCGAACAGCGCCTTGCGGTCGCGCTGGCTGCGCAGGGTGTGGAGGCCGTGTGCGTAGGCCGCGTGGCTCGCCACCACGATCGAGCCGTCGGAGAGCGTGACCTCGGGAAAGTCGACGTCGGCGTCGGCGAGCATCGAGTAGGTCTGCGCCGGGTTGGCGCCGAGCTGCCCCGCGAAGGCGAGCAGCCGCTCGCCGTCCTCGTCGAGCACGTGCTCCTGCTGCCGGTAGGCCTCCTCGATCGGGAAGCGGTAGGGCGCGAGCTCCGGCGTGGCGTCGAGCCAGCTCCGCATCGTTTCGTGGGGGATGGTCAGCAGCTCGGGCGTGTACCACGCCGATGCCTGGCGGAAGCGCGCGAGCGCGATCCGCACCTCCTCGAGCCGCGCCTGGACGGCGTTGTCACGGGTGTCCTGGGCCTGCATCAGACCAGGGTACTGGTAGGCCCGGTAGACGAGCTGGCCGAGCTCGTCCGACAGGCGGCAGGCGGCGAGCAGATGCTGCGGGCCCTGCGCGAGGGTGCCGCGAAAGGCCTGGTAGCTCTCCATCAGGCGCGCGACCTCGTCCATCGCCCGCCGCCACGCGCCCCAGTCGGCGAAGATGTGGCCGAGGTCCCAGGTGAAGCGCTCGGCGATCTGCGCGCGGTCGCGAGTCTGCGGTCGCGCAGTGGCGTCTTGTGCAGGGGTTGCGGTTTCGCTCATGGCGTCCCTCTCCGGCAGCTGAGAACCGTACCGCATCGCCCAGCCTTCCTCAATCCGGGCCACGCGTCGAGGGACGGGTGCCCCGAGCCAGTGACACGATTGCGACGTTGCTCGTCCCTCAGCGGACCCTTCGGCTCGCGGCGCGGTAGCGCCGCTCGCTCAGGGCAGGCTGCTCGGGCGCGGAAGCGGGCGCGGGCGCGGAAGCGAAAGGGGAAAGGCGCCCCTATCGCCTATCACGTATCACGTATCACCCTCTCAAGGCACCGTTGCGCTCCACGCCCCGGTGTCGCCGGACTCGAAGCCGTCGCCGAACACCGCCGCGGCGTCACCGACCGCCACCGAGCGCGTTCGCGTCCGCGGTCCCTCCGGATAGTCGGCGGTCAGGGTCACCTCGTAGACACCCTCGGCCGCGAAGGCGTGCGAGGGGTTCTGGTCGATCGAGCCGCCGCCATCGCCGAAGTCCCACAGCCAGCCCTCGACCGGGCCGCTCGACCGGTCGGTGAACAGCACCGGCTCGCCGATCGCCGGGGCCGTTGGCTGAAACTCGAAGTCAGCGAGGTGAGCGGCGCCCGCCACGGTGATGTCATCGACGTACCAGCCGAGCTCCTCGATCGAGTAGTCGGAGGCGAAGTGCCAGCGCAGGTCGACCGGCTGGCCGGCCCACGCCGAGAGGTCGAAGGACACCTCTTGCCAGCTTCCCGACAGGCCGGTGAAGCCGGGTTGGCCGAGGGCGCCGACGTCGCTCGAGGGATAGCCGCCATCCGGGGTGACCAGGGTGTAGGAGCCGGAGCCGGACGGCCGCACGCTGAGGTTGCCGCCGTCGTAGCCGCTCTCGAAGTCGTACCAGTGCCAGAAGCTGAGGAGGCCACCGCCTGAAATCGGCACCGCGGCGAGGTCGAGGTACCAGTGGGCGTTCGGCTGGTAGGTGCCGGAGAGGTTGGTCGCCCAGACCTTGGTGCCGGAGTGAGCGCCGGGGTTACCGCTGCCCGAGGGCGCCCCCCACTGCCAGCCCTGGCTCGACGTCAGACCGCCGTCGTCGGCCTCGAGATCCGTGGTGAAGGCGACCTCGAGCGACGCCAGGGCGAAGTTGAGGACGGATGCGGGCGCGGTGACCGAGCGGGTCACCGAGATCGTCTCGAAGCCAGCGGCTGCGACCCGGAAGGTGTAGTCGCCGATGAAGACCGACGGAAACGCGTACGCGCCGTCGCCGCCAGTCGTGACGGCGAGGCCGAGGGCCGGCACCTCGACCGTCCCCCCGGCGATCGGTGCCCCGGTCTGGTCGGTGACCTCTCCGGCCACGGCGGCGGAGGGCAGTGGCTCGAGGACGGCGTCGAGGATGGTCGAGCCGCCGGTCGGCACCGTCACGCCGAAGAACTCGGCCGGCTCGTAGCCCGTCGCGGTGATCAGCACGTGGTAGGTGCCCGGCAGCAGCAGCCGGTGGTAGTCGCCGACGTCGGGATCGGTGATGGCGTAGCTGTTGTCGGCCGCGGTGTCGAGACCGACGATCTCGACCCTGGCGTCGAGGGGCTGGCCGCCCGGATCCGTGACCAGTCCGTGGATGCCGTCCCTCGCCTGGCCCAGGTAGCCGAGCAGAGCGGCGCGGTTCCAGCTCCAGTGGTCGTCGAGCTGCGAGGCCGGGAGCAGCTTGGTGCTCGAGATCTCGATCGTGGTCTCGCGGCTGCCGCGGAACCAGGTCATGTAGTCCTGCCGGCCGCCGGCGACCGGGTACCAGTCCCAGCCGTTGGTGATGCCGTTGTTGTAGTCGGTCAGGTAGCCGGCCGGGGCCACCGCGTGAACGGCGTCGGCGTAGCCGCGGCTCAGGTGGACCAGCCAGGCGTCGTCGACGTGGCGGCGGGCCCAGGTGTCCCACGGGTAGTTGACGACCTCTGCCCCGCCGTGGAAGTTGGCCGACAGCACGATGCGCCGCTCCTCGGCGAAGGCCATCATGTTCTGGGTCTCGGTCCACCACGGGTAACCGTCGGGATGGGCGCCCTCGTCGGGATCGGGGAAGTTGCGGTTGCCGTCGACCCCGCTGTCGCCGCCCGACGTCGTGGTGTAGTCGCGGATGGCACCGTCGACGGTGGTGTCGCTCGAGCGGTAGGTGCCGTCGGGGTTGGCGGCCGGGTTGATCCAGATCTCGAGGTCGTCGACGAGCGCCGTGATCTCCGGGGCGCTGCCGTACTCGTCGAGCAGCTCCGCGATGAGGTGCAGCATGAGCCCGTAGCCGGTGGTCTCGTCGCCGTGAATGGACGAGGTGTAGAGCACCTCGGGTTCGTCCTCCTCGAGGTCCGGGTTGTCGCTGATCCGCATCGCCCACAGCCGGTGGGGGCGGACCTGGTTGGTGGTTGGGCCGAGGTCGACAAGCCGGCACAGCGCCGGGTAGTCGGCCGCGTAGCGCGCCAGGAAGCCCTCGTACTGGGCGTAGGTGGGATAGCACTCCCAGCTCCGGGCCGGGTCGTTCTCCCAGCCGGCCGGGCACATGGTCGCGAGCTCCGGCGCCTCGGCCCCGGTCAGGACCTCCCACTCGAAGCCGGCCTTGGCCAGCCGCTCGAGCTGGCCCGGCGTGGCCGTGGCGGTCACCACGCCGTCGCGGACGTCGTCGATGCTGATCAGGCGGGACAGCTCCTCGAGCCGGCCGCGGTCCTCGAGCACGATCCGGATCGCACGCGGCCCGTCGGCAGCGACCGCGACGGCGGCTCCCAGCATCGCACCGAGCACCACCACACCGAGCATGACGCGTCGCATGGGCCCTCCGGGTGTCCGGCCAGTGCGCACTCCGCCTCCGGCCAGGATTCCGATTGTAGTCGCGAAACGCTGCTGCAGTGTTTCTTGCGACTCGGTCCGGCCTCGAAGGACCGATGGAACGCAGTGTAAGATCCTGACCAGGAGAATCCGACAGTGCAGCCGGGTGTTCGGCTCGGTCCATACGAGGTCGTCGCCCCCCTCGGCGCGGGCGGGATGGGGGAGGTGTACCGGGCCCGTGATACCCGGCTCGGCCGCGACGTCGCGATCAAGCTGCTGCGAGCCGAGGTGGCCGGCGACGCCGAGCGGGGGAAGCGCTTCGAAAAGGAGGCGCGCGCGGTCGCCTCGCTCTCCCACCCGAACATCCTCGCCCTCTTCGACGTCGGCAGCCACGAGGGCCAACCGTATCTGGTCACCGAGTTGCTGGAGGGACAGACGCTGGCGGAGCGGATCCTCTCCGGCGACCTCACGGTGGCGAAGTCGGTCGAGCTCGCAACCCAGACTGCGCACGGACTGTCGGCGGCGCACGAGCGCGGGATCGTCCACCGCGACCTCAAGCCGGGCAACGTCTTCGTGACCAGGGACGGAGTGGTCAAAATCCTGGACTTCGGGCTGGCGCGGCTGACCCAGACCGACGCCGGGGCGTGGGACCGGGAGGGCGCTCCGACCGAGACCGGGCTGACCGGGGCGGGATCGATCCTCGGCACGGTCGGCTACATGGCGCCGGAGCAGGTGCGAGGTCAGCTGGCCGACCACCGCAGCGACATCTTCGCGTTCGGCTGCGTGCTCTACGAGATGCTGTGTGGGGTTTCGCCGTTTCGGAGAGACACGGCGATCGACACCGTTGCCGCGATCCTGCACGAGCAGCCGCCGGGCCTTTGCGGGACGGTGAAGGACCTTCCGTCGCAGCTCGAGTCGCTCCTTACCCGATGCCTGGAAAAGCGTCCGGAAGACCGGTTCCAGTCCGCCCGGGATCTGGCGCACGACCTCGCCGCGATCGTGCCGGAGACGAAACCGGGCAGACGTGCTGCGACCCGGGCGCGAAGGATCCGGGGG
Source organism: uncultured Holophagae bacterium (assembly GCA_963754985.1). Lineage (GTDB taxonomy): Bacteria > Acidobacteriota > Thermoanaerobaculia > Thermoanaerobaculales > Sulfomarinibacteraceae > FEB-10. Next base: position 732,699 of record CAVWIJ010000012.1, read on the forward strand.
CGCATGATCGGGCTCGGGTTGGCCGCGGTCGTTGCGCTGGGGGTGTCGGCAACGCTTCTTTTCCGATCCACCGCGCCCGCCAGGCAGGCACAGCCGACCACGCCGCCGAAGATCATCGTCCTGCCGTTCGAGAACCTCGGGGCCACCGAGGACGCGTACTTCGCGGCAGGCATGACCGAGGAGATCACCAGCCGTCTCGCCAACGTGCACGGCCTGGGCGTCATCTCGCGCACCACGGCCATGGAGTACGACCGCAAGGGAAAGACCGTCACTCAGATAGGCGATGACCTCGGGGTCGACTACGTGCTGGAGGGGAGCGTGCGCTGGGAGCGTGCTCCAGGGCGCGAGAGCCGGGTGCGGATCACGCCGCAGCTCATCCGCGTCGCGGACGACACCCACGTGTGGACCGATCGCTACGACCGGGTGCTGGCGGATGTGTTTGCCATGCAGTCGGACGTGGCGGAGAGCGCTGTGAAGGCAATGGGCGTCGCCCTCCTGCCGCGTGAGCAGACCGCTCTGCGAGAGGTCTCGACAGATGACCTGCAGGCCTACGACCTTTACCTCCGTGGTTGGGAGCTACTCCGCCGCGGCGAGAGTGAAACGAACATGGAAGGCGCCGTGCGGGTGTTTCAGACGGCGGTCGATCGCGACCCCCAATTCGCACAGGCCTATGCAGGGCTCGCCAGGGCACACGTGCAGTTGTACTTCCTCTACTTCGATCGGAGCCAGGAGCGGCTGGCGAGAGCCAAAGCAGCAGCCGAGCGGGGTGTGGCGCTCCGCCCCGACCTCGCGGAAACGCACATCGCCTTTGGCCAGTATCTCTATCAGGGCCTGCTCGATTACCCGCGAGCGCTGAGCGAGCTTTCGACGGCCCTCCAGCTCCAGCCCAGTAACAGCGCCGCACTCTACATGACCGGGCTCGTACTACGCCGGCAGGGGCAATGGGCAGAATCGGCAAACGCGATCAGCTCGTCCCTGGAGCTGGACCCGAAGAATGCGGCCCGCCTCACGAACCTCGCCGAAAGCGATGTGCTCGCCCGACGCTACGCGGACGCCGACCAGGCCTTTGAACGCGCCATCGTCGTGAGCCCGCAGTGGGCCGAACCACGTGCATTCAGGGCGCGGCTCCAAATTCAGTGGCGCGGCGACGCGCGGAAGGCTCAGACAGTCCTGGATGAGGCCGCACACGTCGACGGGCTGATCGATGACGGTCTCATCGCGGGGACGGGACTGGTGGTCGCACTGGTTCGGCGTGACTTCCAGGGGATGTTGCGTCACCTTCAGGCAGGAACGCCCGGCGCCATCGACTACCAATTCAGCTACTGGCCCTTCGCGATGATTCGTGGACAGGTGCACCGGCTGGCCGGCCAGCAGGACCTCGCCCGTCGCGCGTTCGAGGACGCGCGCATCGAGCTGGAGCAGAGGATTGCGCAGGATGGCGGCGACGCCCGGTTCCACGGCTCGCTCGGAGTCGCCTATGCGGGGCTCGGCCGGACGGAGGATGCCGCGCGAGAGGCGCGCCTGGGCTGTGACCTCATGCCGGCGTCCAAGGACGCCTGGCGGGCGCTGTACCGCCTCGAGGATCTCGCCTTGGTCTCCACGATGGTCGGACGGAGCGGCGAGGCGATCGCCCAGTTGGACGACCTGCTCGCACGCAGCGGCGAGTGGACGCCTCACGTCCTCCGGTTGGATCCGAGGTGGGACCCGCTGCGGTCGGATCCGCGATTCCAAGCACTGCTCACCAAGTACGAGGTCCAGGAATGACCCTCGCGACAGATGCGCATCTCGGACCATTCGAAACCGTCGCGCCGCTCCGAGCGGGCGGGATGGGGGAGGTCCACCGCGCACTGGCCGCTTGACTCGGCCGCGACAGCGGTGCTCACAGCGCCTTCGAGTGACGCGCACATACACTCTGATAGGTGTATCCTAATGTGTAGGAGATCGATTCGATGCGCACCAACATCGTGCTCGACGACGCGCTGGTGGCTGAGGCTCAGCGGCTGACCGGCATCACCACCAAGCGGGCTCTGGTCGACGAGGCACTGCGGGTGCTGATCGCGACGCGAAAGCGCAGGAGCCTGCTCGAGCTCGAGGGGAAGATCCGCTTTGCTGAGGACTACGACTACAAGGCTCTGCGGGAGGACCGGTCGTGATTGTGGTTGACACCTCCGTGCTCGTGAGCTTCTTCCGGGGCCGCGGGTCACCAGAGGTATCGGCGCTGCGTCAGATCGAGCTCGACCGAACACCGTTTGCGATCCCGGCGGTGTGCTGCCAAGAGCTCCTGCAGGGCGCCGGCAGCGCCCGTGAGTGGAGGCTGTTGCTGCAGTACCTCGAGACCCAAACGCTGCTGTTCCCCGCCGATCCGTGGCATGCGCACGTTGAGGCAGCGCGCATCTTCTTCGACTGCCGTCGCAAGGGAATCACGGTGCGGAGCTCGATCGACTGCATCATCGCGCAGCTCGTCCTCGAGGTTGATGGCACGCTGCTTCATGCCGACGCGGACTACGAGAGGATCAAGTCGGTGCGAGCCCTACGAACCTGGACCGGCGAAGGTGCGACCGGGTAGCCTGCTCGGGCCGTACGAGGTCATCGCTGGAGGCGAAGAGGCGGCTACCCGGCCTGGCAGTCGATTCCGTGCTGCGCACAGAACCGCCGCACGGTGCTCGACTGCGCTCGGTAGAACGCCTCGGCGGTGCGGTCCCTGGGCACGCGCGGGTTGTAGTTCCAGCCGCTGAAGTAGATGTGAGTCGACGAACGACACCTCGGCGAGGATCGCGGACAGGTCCTGCTCGAAGATGCTCGGCGTCGGGTAGGGCTCGATGTGAACGAGGGTCCGGCGACCGGCCTCGTGCAGCCGCCGCAGAGCGGCGATGCGGTCGGCGTAGGGCGCGGCGCCCGGCTCCCACTCGCGCCGGAAGTCCTCGTCGAGCGAGACCAGGCTGATGCCGTGCGTGTTGTCGCACGGGAAGCGCCGGCGGTCGGCGAGCTCGGCGGGCAGCCGGCCCTTGGTCAGCAGGGAGCACGGGATCCCGGATCGATTCAGCCGCTCGATGATGGCGAGCGACATCGCCTCGATCTCGGGGTGGCCGACCATGAACGGGTCGGTGGTGAGGCAGAGGTGCACGTCGGAAGGGAGCACCCGCTTTCGAGTCAGCTCGCGGTCGAGGAGCGCGAGAGCGTTGCCGACGATCCGCGGGCGGCACCACTCTGTGGAGTCATGGACGCGACCGTGATGCCTGGCCATCAGGAAGGCGTAGCAGGGGTAGCGGCAGCCGTGGCTGCAGCCCAGGACGTGGTTGATGCAGTGAAATCCGAGACCGCTCTTGTAGAGCAGGGTCTTCCGCTCGATGGGGTCGAGTGGCTTCACGGCAGGGTCACCCATGCCTCTCCAGTCTAGGCCGGCGGATAGCCCCTTGGTGAGTGGCTCGCGCCTTGACGCGGGAAGGTGATTACCTGAAGGCTCTCCCTCCCGCACGGCACAGGTCATCCCCGGATTCACGCCCCGTTGCCCAGTTCGCAGTACACTCTCAACAAGGAGCCAGTACATGCAGCCGGGCACCCGTCTGGGCCCGTACGAGATCGTCGCCCCGCTCGGTGCGGGCGGGATGGGGGAGGTCTACCGCGCCCGGGACACGCGGCTCGGCCGCGACGTCGCGATCAAGGTGCTGCCGGCCGAGGTCGCCGCCGATCCCGACCGGGTGAAGCGCTTCGAGCAGGAGGCGCGCGCGGTCGCCGCGCTCTCCCACCCGAACATCCTCGCCCTCTTCGACGTCGGCAGCCACGACGGGCAGCCCTACCTGGTCACCGAGCTGCTCGAGGGCGCAGACGCTGGCGCGATCGGATCAAGGCCGGCGGCCTCACCGTGGCGAAGGCGGTGGAGCTCGCCACCCAGATCGCGCGCGGGCTGGCGGCGGCGCACGAGCAGCGGGATCGTCCACCGCGACCTCAAGCCGGGCAACGTCTTCGTGACCAGGGACGGAGTGGTCAAGATCCTGGACTTCGGGCTGGCGCGGCTGACGCCAGACCGACGCCGGGGCGTGGGACCGGGAGGGCGCTCCGACCGAGACCGGGCTGACCGGGGCGGGATCGATCCTGGGCACGGTCGGCTACATGGCGCCGGAGCAGGTGCGGGGGCAGCCCGGTCGACCACCGCAGCGACATCTTCGCGCTCGGCTGCGTGCTCTACGAGATGCTCGTGCGGGAGCGCGCCGTTTCGCAGGAGAGACCGCAGCGGACACGGTCGTCGGCGATCCTCACGCGAGGACCCGCAGCCGTTCGCGCGCGGCGGTCGCGAACGTGCCGCCGACGCTCGATCGTCGTCGTCCGGCACTGCCTCGAGAAGCGGCCCGAGGACCGCTTCGCCTCGGCCCGCGACCTGGCGTTCGCCCTCGGCCAGCTCCTGTCCGCGCAGCCCGCAGAGCGAGCCGGCTCGGCCGAGCCGCGTCGAGGCTGCCGGCGACGAGCGTCCCGCGGATCGCCGTGCTGCCGTTCGCCAACCTGTCCGCCGACCCCGAGCAGGAGTACTTCTGCGACGGGATGGCCGAGGAGATCCTCAACGCGCTGGCCCACGTCCGCGGCCTGCGGGTGGTGGCCCGGACCTCCTCGTTCGCCTTCAAGGGCCGAGCGGAGGACGTGCGCGAGATCGGCGCCCAGCTCGACGTCGCCACCCTGCTCGAGGGGAGCGTGCGCAGGTCGGGCGACCGGTTGCGCATCACGGCGCAGCTCATCAACGTCGCCGACGGCTCGCACCTCTGGTCGGAGCGCTACGACCGGCGCCTCGAGGACGTGTTCGCGATCCAGGAGGAGATCGCGCTGGCCATCGTCGAGAAGCCTCCAGGTCCACCTGCTCGGGACCGGAGCGGGCCGCGATCGAGCGCCGCCCCACCGAGAACCTCGACGCACACAGCGCCTACCTCCGCGGCCAGTACTACTGGAACACGTTCACACCGGACGGGTTCGCCCGCAGCCGCGAGAGCTTCGAGGAGGCGATCGGGATCGATCCCAACTTCGCGCCGGCCTTGAGCGGGCTGGGGATGTGGTACGTGTCGCAGGCCTTCTGGGCCGACTACCCGGCGGAGGAAGCGTGGCTCAAGGCCTCGGCGGTGACCGAGCGGGCACTGTCCAGCGATCCCGATTACTGGGTGGCCCACACCGTCCGCGGCAACCTGCTCGCCTTCTTCGAGCGGCGGTGGGTCGAGGCCGAGGAGAGCCTGAGGAGGGGGGTGCTGTACGGCCCGAGCCAGGCACAGGCCCACTTCAACCTCGCGGCGCTGCTGGTCGTGCGGCGGCGCTGGGAAGAGGTGGTGGAGGAGTCCAGGGTTGCGCTCCGGCTCGACCCGCTCTCGCCGCCCAACTGCGCCTGGAACGCCATCTGGCTCAACGTCGCCGGCTGCAAGGACGAGGCCGCCGCCGAGCTCGAGAAGATCGTGGCGATCGCCCCGACCCACTGGCTGCCGCACTTTGGGTTGGCCATGTTGGCGGCCGGCAGCGCGCGCCTCGACGAAGCGCGCTCCGAAGGCGAGAAGGCCGTCGAGCTCTCGGGGGAGCCTCGATGGCGGTGACGCTCCTCGCCTGTGTCTGTCAGGCGCTCGGCGACGAGCGTCGAGCGCGCGAGCTCGAGCGAGGAGCTCCTGGAGCGCGCCCGCACGGGATACGTGGCACCCACACCGCTCGCCTGGGTCGCCGATGCCCGGCGCGACGTCGAGGCCGCCGTGCGCTGGCTCGAGCGCGCCGCCGCGACCCGCGACCCGATGTTCTGCTTCTATCGGACGATGCCACCGACGCTGCTGTCCGGCGACCCGCGGATCGAGGCCGTGCTGGCGAGGTTCGACCTGTGACGCCCCCTGACCGGCCGCCGCCTCGCTTCGCCCCGGTCGGCGCGAGCCCAACACACCCGAGCGGCGGCCAGCCGAGCCGGAGAAAGCGAGCCGGCCAGGGTCTGGACGGCTGGAGCGCCGCTGACTGATACTCGGCGGCAGGGGGACCCGACGATGCTGCGATGCCTCACTGGATCAGTGATCGCCTGCCTGGTCATCCTCGCTGCGACCCTCGCCGCACGATCGTCGGACGCCGCCGGAAGGCAGGGCTCGTCTGCCGACCTCGCGGCGGCGCGGGCGCTGTTCGAGCGCAACCTCGAGGCGATCCGTGCCCACGATCGCGACGCCTATCTGGCCTGCTACCTGCACGCGCCGACCTTCGCGGTCGCCGGCCCGGAAGGCCCACGCGCCGGTTTCGAAGCCTTCGCGGCTGATTCCGGATCGCCGTGGCCGGACGTCTTCGAGGCCAGCGACCTGCAGCTCGTGCCGGTGCGACCGGGGGTGGTCTACGGCAGCTACCGGTATCGCGTCCGCTACGGCGCCGACGAGCAGCGCGGGATCTCGGAGCGCTTCTTCGTCGCGGCCTCGGACGGCTGGCGGATCGCGGTGACCTCGGCCTTCCCGGCACCGCCCGGCACCCCGCCGCCGCCCCGCGCGCTGGTCGGCGCGACGCTGCTCGACGGCACGGGCGGACCGGCGGTCGCCGATGCTGTCGTGGTGCTGCGCGGCGGCGAGGTCGAGTGCGCCGGCGCACGCGCCGACTGCCCGTTGCCGGCGGGCGTCGAGACGATCGACGTGCGCGGGCGCTGGATCACCCCGGGGTTGATCGACACCCACGTCCACTTCGCTCAGACCGGCTGGGCTGACGGCCGGCCGGACTCGATCGACGTGCGCGAGCGGTATCCGTATGAGCAGGTCCAGGCTGGCCTGCGCGCGCACTCCGAGCCGTTCTTTCGCGCGTTCCTGTGCAGCGGCGTGACGGCGGTGTTCGACGTCGGTGGCTACCCGTGGACGTGGGACCTGCGCGGCGGGGCCGAGACCGACACGCTGGCTCCCCACGTCGTCGCCTCGGGGCCGCTGCTGTCGACGATCGACTTCTGGCTCAACCTGCCGGCCGAGCGGCAGTTCATCTATCTCGCCGACGAGCAGGCGGCGCGCGAGGGGGTGCGCTACCTCGCGGCGCACGGAACCGATGCGGTCAAGGTCTGGTTCATCGTCACCCCGGAGCGGCCCTTCGAGGAGCTCACCGCGGTCGTGATGGAGGCCGGCGACGAGGCGCGCACGCTCGGCCTGCCGCTGATCGTCCACGCCACCGGCCTGGCCGAGGCGAAGGCCGCGCTGCGCGCCGGCGCGCAGCTGCTGGTGCACGGCGTCGACGATCTGCCGGTCGACGAGGAGTTCCTGGCGCTCGCGAAAGGCAAACAGTGCGTTCTACTGTCCGACGCTGACCGTCTCCGACGGGTACCTGCGAATGTACCGGGCGGTGCACGTCCGCACGGCGCCTGCGATCGACGACCCGAACGGCTGCGTCGACGTCGAGACGCGGGCAAAGCTGGCCTCGACCGCCGAGCTGCCGGTCGAGTGGCTGAATGAGCGGGCGCGCACGCCGGAGGCGGTGGCGGCGCGCGGCGAACGGTTGGCGCAGCGCGCCGCGACCGCGGCGGCGAACCTCCGGCAGGTGGTCGCGGCCGGCATTCCGGTGGTGATGGGCACCGACGCCGGCAATCCGCTGACGCTGCACGGCCCGTCGGTGCACGCGGAGCTCGAGGCGATGCAGGCCGCTGGTTTGAGCGCGACGAAGGTGCTGATCGCGTCGACGCGCGATGCCGCACGGGCGCTGGGCCGCGGCGAGCAGCTCGGCACCCTCGAAGCCGGCAAGGCCGCCGACCTGTTGGTGCTGGCCGCCGACCCTGGCGCCGACGCGGCCGCCTTCCGCCGGCTCGAGCTGGTGGTGCGGGGCGGTGAGGTTCGATCGATCGCCGAGCTGCGGCCGCCGCAGCCGTGAGGGGAGGAGCGATGGCAGGGTTTTCGGAGCGGGTGACGCTGGGCCGGTCGGGTCTGACGGTCGGGCCGCTCGGCGTGGCAGGCGGCTACGGCGTCGACGCCGCCGCGATTCGAACCGCCATCGACCGCGGCTGCACCTACCTCTACCACGGCTCGCGCCGAGAGCCGGGGATGCGGGCCGCGATTCGCGAGCTCAAGGCGGCCGGACGGCGCGACGAGCTCGTCGTCGTGTTGCAGAGCTACGCGCGCTGGCCGTGGCTGCTCGAGGTTCGGCTTGCCCGCGAGCTTGCGCGCGCTCGGCCTCGACCACGCCGACGTGCTGCTGCTCGGCTGGTACAACGGACCGCCGCCGGACGGCATCCTCGAGCGGGTGGTGCGGCTCCAGGAGAAGGGGATGTTCCGCCACCTCGCGGTGTCAGGCCACCGGCGGCCGGCCTTCGTCGACTTCGCCGCCGACCCGCGCTATTCCGTCCTGCACATCCGCTACAACGCCGCCCATCCCGGAGCGGAGCACGACGTGTTCCCGCACCTTCCCCGCGACGCCCGCCCCGGTACCGTGGCCTACACCGCCACCCGCTGGGGATCGCTGTTGTCGGCGCGCAAGATGCCGCCCGGCGAGCAGCCGTTGCGCGGCCGTGACGCCTACCGCTTCGTGCTCTCCAACCCCGACTTCAACGTCTGCATGACCGGCCCGAAGAACGCGGCCGAGCTCGAGGAGGCGCTCGCCGCACTCGACGAGGGGCCGCTGTCGCCGGAGGAAATGGCGCGCGTGCGCCGGATCGGTGAATTCGTGAGGGGACACGCGTGGATCGGCTGAGCCACGGTTGCCGGTTGCGGAGGGTGCCCCGGCTCTACGTCGAGGAGGATGTCGGTGTCGTGCACTTGCAGACGATGACGGTGAGGTCGTCGTCTTGCGGCTGGCCGTCCAGGAACGACTGGGTCGCGGCGATGACACTGTCGGCGATCTCGCGTGCCGGCCGGTCGATCACTGACTTCAAGACCTCGAGGACGGACGTGCTCCCGAACTCGTCGCCGTGGGTTGACGTAGCCTCGAGGATTCCATCGGTGAGGAGCACGAGGGTGTCGCCGCGTTCGAGGGCGATGGCTCGGCCCCTGCGTGTATGACAGGTCCGGAAACAGGCCGAGTGGAATGCAGCCGCTCTTCAGCTCGGCCTTGACCTCGCCCGAACGATCGAGCAGATAGCCAGTTGGATGCCCGAAGTTCGCCCAGCTCAGTGCGCCTGAGGTGCTGTCCACCAGGACCAGGATCATCGTCACGAAATGCTGCTCGTGGAGGTCTGCGAACAGGAGCCGGTTGAGCTCTGCGGCCAGCCTGTCGAGCGGCGTCAGCGTGCTCGCCAGCGACCGGAGATACGCGCGCGTCGCGGTCATGATCAACGCCGCGCCGACGCCATGGCCGGACACGTCGGCGATGCCGAGCGCGAGCCTCCCGTCGGGAAGCGGAATGAAGTCGAAGTAGTCGCCGCACGTCGCGCTGGCGGGGGCGGACGTCCCGGCGATGTCGTACCCCGGGATCGCTGGGGGCTCCTGCGGCGACAGCCTCCGCTGCACCGAAGCCCCCAACCGCATTTCGATCTCGCTCTCCTGGAGCTTGATGCGCTCGGTCATGTCCCGCATGACCGAGACGAAGTGGATGATCTCCCCGGTGCTGTTGTCACGGATCGGCGTGATCGTCTGCTCCGCGTGGAAGTGCTCGCCGGACTTCTTGCGGTTGACTACCGTTCCCTTGAAGGGCTCACCCCTGGCGATCGTCGCCCACAAGTTTGCGTAGTACGCCGGCGACTGGAGCCCGGACTTGAGCAGCTTCGGCGTCCGGCCGATCGCCTCGGCGCTGCTGTAACCGGTGGTCGCCTCGAAGGCCGGGTTGACGTACTCGATGACACCGGCGCGATCGGTGATGAACACGCTGTCTGCGGCCTGCTCGACGGCGTTGGACAGACGTTGCGACAGCTCCTGCGCCCGTTTCTGGGTTGTGACGTCTCGGAAGACCACCACGCCGCCGATGAGCTGGCCGTCGGCGTTCTTGAGCGGTGAGCCGGTCACGCTCGTCCACGCGCCGTCAGGCACCTGCGGATTGCGGACGAAAATCTCGGTCTCCGGAACGTCCTCGCCGCGGATCGCCCGCGGCAAGGGCAGCTCATCGGCTGGGAAGTGTCGGTCGGTGCCCGGCACGAACAGGCCGAAGGCCGCTGACCACTCCGCCCGGGGGGAGTTCAAGGGCCCTCGCCCGAGAATGCGCCGCGCGGCCTCGTTGACAATGGTCATCCGACCGGTCGCATCGGCGACCATCACTCCCTCCGAGACGCTGTGAATCACCGATCTGGCGAACTCGGCCTGCTCACGGCGGGTCTTCTCGAACCACCACCTGTGGGTGATGAGCGCGAGTGCGAGCAGCAGCTCGTAGCCCAGAAAGGCACCGAAGCCGATCGCCCCCGCGCGGCTGGTGGCCGTCCGCGACAGGTAGCCGGGTGTCGGCCTGGCGATCAGCGTCCAGGACTGGCCGTCCAGGTGAATCTCGTGGCGAACGACAACGCCGGCTGGAGGATCTTCGCCTGCGGGATAGGGACGGGCGGAGAATCCTTCGCTGGCGCTGGTGCCAGCGTCGTCGACGACATCCACGACCATGTCCTGGGGTCCCCCGAGACCCCTGTCCGGCAGCGACGCGGAGATGACGTCCGCAGCGCGGAAAATGCCGACGGCGAATCCCGAGAGCACCCGCGCCCCGCTGTCATCAACTGGTGCTCTGAAGACAGGGATCGCCAGCAGAAAGCCCGTCGACTGCGCGGCGCCGTTCGGCATCCGCAGCAGGCCCGAGATGGCCGCCTGGCCCGTTGCGGTTGCTCGGGACAGAGCATCCATGGTGACCGGGTCTGACCCGAGATCGAAACCCAGCGCCCACTCGTTCCCAGCCCGGGGTTCCATGAAGCGAACCGGGAAGTAGCGCTCTCTGGCCGGCCGCGGGCGCCAACGTGCGCGCCCGGTCCACTCGGTGACCGTGTAGCCCGTTCCGACATCCCGCCACGCGTCCGATTCATGCCGCCCACGCTCTGCCAACGGGACCAGGGGTGCCCACACCAGGGCCTGGATCTCGGACCCCCGTGCCATGAGCTCGACCGCGAATCTCGTGAACTCGCTGCCGGCCATCGTGTCGCTGGAGCTCAGCAGGGCCGCCGCCGCGGCGACCATGCGGCGGCCGTCCGCAACCTCGGCCTCCAGCGCCTGCGCCAGCTCGGTGACCTTCCTGCCGAAGCGGTCGAGGTTCCTCCGGTCGTCGGCATTGCGCACCGCGCGCTGCGTCGCGAGACCCGCCAGGGGCCCGAGCAGAGCCAGGACGATCGCGCCCGAGATGAGTCGCTTGTGTGCTTTGGATGTCATTCGTTGGGACTTTAGCCGGAAAACCGTACAGAGAGAATCTCCAGCCTCGTGCAGTAGAAACCGAAACCCGCCAAAGACCTTCCCATCGATGTGATTATCGTGGGGCCTTGAGAAGGGCGCGCGGAGATGGAGCCGGCCACCTCGGCACGAACTCCCAGGCTGCGCGCAGCGCATCCCTCTCGGCGCGCGTGGGGCGTAGGCCAGCCAGCGACCGCGACGCCTCACGCACACCGAGAGGCCTACGACCCGCGTGCGCCGAGGGGCCCATGCCCACACGTTCCTAGCCCGGATATCTCACCGGGTTTCGTCGCGAGGGCTGCGAGGTGCAGTGCGCAGTGGGGATTTCGACCGAGGGGCGCGGAGGCGAACCCGCCGGGGCGGCTGGTCGGGAGTGCGGGCAGCGGGGCCGGCGGAGTCTGTGATGGGTGGGGGGCGGAGAACATTGACAGTACGTCGAGCACCCCGAGGCGAGAAAGCACCGCTGAGTGCGGTACATCGCTGGCCGCAGTAGAAAGTTGGTGAGATATCCGGGCTAGAACAGCGCCGACGTCGACACGATCACGGTCGGGCCGGAGCCGTCGTCCGGGAATCCGAGCTCGATGCGCGCGATGTTGACGACGCCGATCGTGGTCAGGTCACCGATGATCCCGATCCCCCCGTCGAAGCGCACGCCGTCGGTGTCCCGGCCGACCCGCGGGTCCCAGGTGGCGCCGGCGTCGGCAAAGACCTCGAAGCCGAGCGCCAGGACGTGGAACACGTCGTCCTTGATCAGCGCGCGCCACTGCACGTTGGCCAGAGCCCGCCCGGTGCCGTCGAAAAAGTCCGGGCTCCAGCCGCGCAGGCCGACGTCGGCGCCGAGCGTGAGCTGGCGGTCGAGGTCGAGGTCGCGGGAGGCGTCGGCGAGCAGGCGAAGCTGCCAGCCGCGGCGGCCGAGCTGCGCGGCGCCGATCCACGCCCCGGCGACCCAGCTCTGGAAATCACCGTCGTCGACGCGGCCCTCGATCCGGGCCTCGCCGAGCACGAGCCATTGGCCGCGCCGGCTCGCCATGTCGATACGGCCGTCCAGGAGCAGGCGCGGGATGTCCCCTCCCAGCGCCGGCAGCGAGAGGGTCAGGCCGGCGGCGAGGTTGGGCCCGAGCGCCACGTCCTCCTGGATCGACCACGCCCGGAATCCCTGGAGCACCTCGAAGTGATCGGTGATGTGCTCGTACGAGACGCGCGGCCCGTCGATCCGTCTGTCCTCGGGTGTCGGGTACGGCAAGCCCGTGTCCTCATAGGTCCAGCCTTCGAAGGTGTCGTGATGGTGATCGAACCCGAGCGTGATGCGGCGGGTCACAGCGCCTGAGCCGGCGAGACGAAAGCCATACCAGACTCCCGCAATCTCGCTCTGTTGTGGACCGCTGACCACCGTCTCCCCCTCCGAGTAGAGGTAGTCCACGCGGTGGTCCCGATCCCAGATTCCGCCCATCGCGCGCGGCGTCGCCAGCGCGTAGAACGGCCGCTCGAGCCGGACCAGCTCGCGGAAGCCGTCGCTGCGGTCGGCGTAGCGAAGCTCCGACTGCCACCAGGTCCCCATGATGTTTGGGTCGTAGTAGCCGATGGCGGTCTCGCTGCGTTCCACGTCGCTGGCGTACTCGAGCTCGAGCTTCTTGCCCAGGCCCAGGAAGTTCTTTTCCTGGAACTCGATGCCCCAGTCCTCGCGACCGCCGGCCACGCCGAAGCTGCCGCCGACATTGAGGGTCCACTGGTCGTGAGTCTCCACGGTGACCTCGACCCCGCCGTCGACGCGCCGGGCCGTGATCAGGACCGGGTTGATGAAGCCCAGCGCGCGCAGGGTGCGGGCGCTCTCCTCGGCAAGCTCCGCCGAGTAAGGGTCTCCCTCCTTGAACAGCAGCATCGACCGCAAAAAGGGCTCCTTGCTGATGATGTGGAGCGAGTTCGCCGCGCGGTAGAACCACTTCGCGGTCTCCGGCTGCGACGTGTCGAAGATGTCGAAGCGCTGGAACACGATGCGGACGATCGGCTGGCCTTCGACGTCGCCGGACTCGTCCGCGGCTACTGCGGAGGCGGCGAGCGCCAGCGCTCCGGCGGCAATCAGGGCGAGCTTCACGGCGGTGGGGAGGATCCGGACCGCAGCCATCGATCTGCGCCCGCGCCGTCGCCGGCTCCCGGTCAAGGCCCGCGGCGCTTGCGGGTGGCCTCGCGTTCGCGGACCAGCTCCGCCACCTGCTGAACACGTTTGCGCTCGCGCGCCTCGATGGCCTTTCTCCGCCGCGAGCCGATGCCCTGGAAGAGCTGGCTGAAGCGAAGCAGCACCAGCATGTGACCCATGTTGGCCGGGAGCTTGGTGTTGCGCACGCGGGCGCCCCACATCCGTGTGGAGGTCACGTTGGCCTTGGTGAGGTCGGCGTTGCGAAGGTCGGACCAGCGGATGTCCGCTTTGCGGAGGTCGATGCCGATCGCGTCCGAAAACCGCAGGTCGGCACCGATCAGGGTGCTGCCGGTGGCAGTCACGAGGATCATGTTGGTCCCCGAGAGGTCCGTGCCGGTGGCCTGGACGCCGCTCAGGTCGGCTTGCTTGAGGATGGCGTGGCGGAAGGTCGCGTGGCTGATCCGCGCGCCGCGGAGGTTGGCCCCCTCGAGGTTGGCGTTGCGGAAGTCAGCCTCCTCGAGGTTGGCCTCGTGGAAGTCGGCGCTGCGCAGCTCGCAGCGGGTGAAGATCGCCTTGCGCAAGCTCGCGGTTGCGAACGACACCCGGCCCAGGCTGGGCGATCGGAAGTCGAGCTCGGCAAGCTGCGCCCCGGCGAGGAGGCAGCCGTCGAAGGCGGCGCCGATCAGACTCGAGTGCCGGAGGTCGGCCTGCGACAGGTTGGTACGGATGAAGCTCGCCCGCTCGAGGTCGGCGTGGCTGAGGCTGGTGCCCTCGCACTGCGCCTCGTCGAACACCGCCTCGGACAGCTGCGCGCTGTGGAGGTTGGCGCCGCGCAGGCTCGCCCCGCGGAAGCTCGCACGGGCGAGCTTGGACCCGCGCAGCTGGGCATTGTCGGCGCGCGCGTTGTCGAAGATCGCGCCTTCCATGCTGAGGTTGAGGAGCTCTGCGCCCTCCAGGATCGAGTGCTCGGCGTGGATGCCGCGCAGCACCGTGTCGGAAAAGCGGGCGCCGCGGAGGGAGGTTCCGTAGAGGTTGGCCCCCGACAGGTCGGAATTGTCGAGGATGGCGCTCTCGAGCCCGGCGCGGGTCAGGTTGGCGCGCCGGAGACTGGTCCGGGTGAGGTTGGCGCCCCGAAAGGAGGTTCCCTGCAGCGACGCCCCTGACATGTCGAGGCCCGAGAGGTCGAGGAAGTCGAGGTGGGTGTTGTCGAGGACGGCGTCCCGGAAGCACGCGCCGCCGAGTACCGACGCCTCGAGGCTGGCATGGCTCAGGTTGGCGCCATCGAGCCGGGCATTTGTGAGGTTCGCCCCCCGCAGATGCGCCTTGACAAGGTCGAGGCCGCGCAAATCGAGCCCTGAAAGATCGGCGTCGATCAGGTCCGGTGCAATGGTCGGATTGGCTGACCGCCACGCCGCCCACCGCCCGGATCGCAGCTGTTGGAGATGATCGGGGTTCGCCATCGCGTCCGTCTCCCGACACAAGTGTAGACAATCCTGTGGAAAGATCCCCGGGAAACGAGGACGGCAACCCGCCGCGCGCGGCCGCCGTACGATGGGGGGAGGGAGGTGGCGGTGCGAACACCACGATCGACGCTGCTGCGGGCCGGTCTTGCGGTCGCCGTGCTGGCGGTCACGGCTGCATCGGGGGGAAACGAGCCGGGCGCCCCGCCCGCGCTGCGGCTCCGGTCGGCGGCCGCCTTCGAGCCGGAGAGCACGCAGGACCCTGTGCTCGCCGTGCTCCGCGTGGCGCCCGGCGCGGTCGCGACCCTTCGCGCCCGGCTCGCGGCCGACGGCGTCCGCGTCCTGGCCTATCTTCCGGACGATGCGCTGCTGGTCGAGCGCGCCGGCCTGGACGCATCGGCGCTGGCCGAAGTCGTGGCGAGCGAGCCGTGGCGGGCCGAGCTGGCGATCACGCCCGAGCTCGCGTCGATCGACGGTGCCCGCGCCAAGCTGTTTCCGGGCGGGGTCCCGATCGTGGTCGGGCTCGCCCGCGCCGTGGATCTCGCCGCCCTGGCGGACCGCCTCGAGGGGCTGGGCGCGCGGGTGAGCTGGAGCGCTCCGACCGCGGCAGTGCCCCAGCTCGGCCTGCTGGCGGATCCCGACCGGCTTCCCGCGGTGCTCGACGCCCTGCAAGGCGACCGCCGGCCTGGCGTGGGCCGACCTGCAGCCGCCGCGTGCGGCTGCTCAACGGCGACGCGGTCTGGCGTTGCCAGTCCGGGATCGAGGGGGCAGACCCCGCTGTTCGACCACGGCCTGCGCGGCCAGGGCCAGGTGGTCGGCATCATGGACACCGGCATCGACATCGACCACTGCGTGTTCCGGGACACGCTGGCCGGGCTGCCGGCGCTCAACGGCGCCCAGGGACGTGACGGTCGACCCCGACCACCGCAAGGTGCTGGCGGTCGACTTCTACTGGTCGCAGGACTGGCCGAACCCCGGCCCCTTCGACTGGGACGACCACGGCCACGGCAGCCACGTCGCGGGCAGCGTCGCCGGCGATGCCGGGGCCGACGGCGTCCACGAGGGCGTCGACGGCATGGCCCCGGCGGCCCGGCTGGTGATCCAGGATGGTGGCTACGCGGTCGACGACTGCGCCGACCTGCCCGGCCTCGGCTGCCCGGTGCGGCCGCTCGAGCCAGTGCTGCAGCAGGCCTGGGACCAGGGCGCGCGGCTGCACACGAACTCGTGGGGCGACGAGGAGAACTTCCTGCCCCACAACCGCTACACCGAGCGGGCCGCCGACGTCGACCGCTTCGTCTGGGAGCATCCCGAGATGACGGTGCTGTTCGCCGCCGGCAACGCCGGGCAGGAAGGTGACGAGACGGTGATCTCGCCGGCCACCGCCAAGAACGTGATCGCGGTCGGCGCGACCTGGCGCGCGGACGTCGAGCCGCCGTGCCCGACCGACGTGGTCGTCGCGCGGCTTCGCCCACGACGGCCGCATCAAGCCCGACGTCATGGCGCCCGGCGCGAGCGTGATGTCGGCGGAGACCGACCTCGTCGTCGGCACCGCGAGCTGCGAGTACGTGCCGATGTCCGGCACCTCGATGGCGACCCCGATCACCGCCGGTCACGCGGCGCTGGTGCGCCAGTACTTCGTCGACGGCTTCTACCCGGCCGGAAGCCCGGACCCCGGCGCAGGCTTCACCCCGTCGGCGGCGCTGGTCAAGGCGATGCTGATCGCCTCGGCGGTCGACCTTGCCGAGCTCGGCTGCCCGCTCGCCGAGCCGGTGCCCTCCCGGGACCAGGGGTGGGGGATCATCCAGCTCGACCAGGTGCTGCTCTTTGACGGCTCCGAACGCCGGTTGCAGGTGGATGACGAGTGGGACGGATTCGCAAGCGCCTCGGACCCGCCGTTGCGGCGCGAGCTCTCGGTGGGGGTCGACGGGCCGCTCAAGGTGGTGCTGGTGTGGACGGATCCGCCATCGACCTCGGTCGCGGCGGTCAACCTGGTCAACGATCTCGACCTGGTCGTCGAGGGCCCGGACGGCGACGTTTCTCGGCAACCACTTCGTCGACGGCTCGTCGCAGCCCGGCGGTAGCGCCGACCGGCTCAACAACGTCGAGGTGGTGTGGTTGCCAGAGGCTCTGCCGGGCGAGTGGACGATCGAGGTCCGGCCGCACGCCATCCGCGAGGCCGTCCAGGGCTTCGCGCTCGTGGTGCTGAGCCCGCCCCCGCCGTGGCGCCGCGCCGCGCCCGCGGTCGTCTCGCGCCGGGCCCCTGACGCCGGTGACCGCCGCCGGTGCCAGGTGGCGCGCAACGCCGGCAGGACGTACATTGTCAGTGATGGGAGTGAGCCGGATCCGGCCCCGCGGTGGGGCGACCGGCTCACGGGGGTTGCAGATGGAGGCGCTGGTCGTCGCCGACAGGTCATACCCGATCGACCGGCGAGGCTTCCTGGCCGATCCGGGGTGCTGGGATCTCCAGTTTGCCGCGGGCGTGGCCGGCCTCCTCGGGCAACCCGGCGAGCTCACACTCCTCCAGCTCAAGGTGGTGCTCTTCGTGCGCCGGCACTTCGTCCGGACTGGCGAGGTGGCGCGCGTCCACGCGACCTGCCGGGCCTGCGGCCTGTCCCTCGGCCGCCTGCGGCGTCTCTTTCCCTGGGGATACCAGCGAGGGGTGTGCAGGCTGGCCGGAATCCCCTACGAGGTCATCGACAGCAGTCACCACGCGCTCACCTACGAGACCATCGCCCGTCGAGACGACGACCACGACGATCCGCCGCCCGGATCCCTGCCGCGGGCGAATGGTCACAGCGACAGCTGAGCATCGCCCCCTCCGTTGACCGCATTCTCAATGAAATTTTGAGATTGTGTATAGAGAATATTTTATCGATTTTATCGATTCTCACTTGACAATGTCTCGTCATAGACCTACATAGTGATTCATGGCTCCGAGCCTCAACAACCGAAGTCGCCCCCGCCGCCTGTCGACGGGCCAGGTCGCCCGCCGCCTCAGCGTCACTCCGGACACGGTGCTCAAGTGGATCAAGAGTGGCCTCCTTCAGGCGGTGCGAACGGCGGGCGGCCACTATCGGATCGCCGAGGACGACGTCGACACCTTGGCCAGGTCTGAGGCGGGGCGGCTTCCCGTGAGCGACGGGGACTTTCTCTACTGCTGGGAGTACTACGCAGAAGGCGGTGAGCCGGGGGCGGGCTGCAAGGCATGCCTCGTCTTCCGGGCGCGTGCGCGCCGTTGCTACGAGATGAGCGGCCTCAGCCGCGACGCCGGCTACTCCGGCGCTTACTGCAGCAAGAGCTGCGAGAGCTGCGCCTACTATCAGGAGGTTGTCCGCCGTCCGCGCAGGGTCCTGATCGTGACCGAGAGCTCGGAGCTGCAGCGACGTCTCGAGAGGGGGGCCGCCAGCAGCACCCTCGCGCTGGAGTTTGCGAGCTCCGAGTACGAGTGCTCGGCGGCGTGCGACACCTTCCGACCGGAGTACGTCGTGATCGACGGCAGCCTGACGAAACGAGCGCGGGCCAGCCTCTGCTCGCACCTCGCGGTGGATCCCAGGATCCCCGGGGTCCAGATCATCCTGGCCGTCTCCGGCAACGAATCCGTGTCGACCGAAGGCGGAGCCGGCCATGCGCTCCCGCGCACATTCCGGATTTCAGAGCTCGAGGATCACATCATCGGATTGGAGGTGGGACCAGCAGCCTCAGCGTGAGGGCAGCCGGTGAAAGAAAGCCCGGCGGATTGGCCTGCACAACCAGTACCCGCCGGACCTGAGCAAAGGGTAGCCGACGACCTGCGAGCGAGGCTCGCAGCACGCCGTTTCCCCTTCGACTCCAGACACTAATCTCCACCGGCATGATCGTCAAGAGCATCTCGACCGACACTCGGGGTCGAGCCAGACGGACTGGAGGTGTCAGGTGTCAGTTCTCGCATTGATCGTGGGGGTCGTCCTCCCCCCGGTGACCTTCGTTGTCTTCGTTGCAGCGATGCTGGGCCGGCTGTCGGCGTGGAAGAAGCTACCGCAGCCAGGAATGACGCTGTTCCCGACCTCGCCGAAGGGAACGACGGCCGGCGTTCTCAAGGAGACGCTGCTGTTCCCCAGCCTGTTCCGCAGCGATCGCTTCCTGTGGGCAACGTCATGGCTGTTCCATGCCATGCTGGCTCTCATCGTGCTCGGTCACCTGAGGGTGGTGACCGACTTTCCGTGGCTGTGGAACGCGCTCCACATCGACGCCGACTCCATGTCGGCCGTGGTCGGCGGTGCCGCGGGCGTGATGATCCTCGCGATGCTCGTGCTGCTGATCGGCCGGCGCATCGCGACTCCGAGGGTGCGCGAGATCTCGGCGCCCGGAGACTACTTCGCCGTCTTCCTCCTCCTCGCCATCGTGCTCACCGGGAACGCGATGAGATTCCTCGGCCACGTCGATCTCGCCGAAACGCGCCAGTACTTCGTGTCTCTCGTGCTGCTGCAGCCGAGGGTGCCCGCGGAAGGCTGGTTCCTGGCCCACTTCTTCCTCGTCCAGATGCTGCTGATCTACATGCCGTTCAGCAAGATCATGCACTTCGGCGGGGTCTTCTTCACGCAAGCCGCGATCAAGAGGAGCTGACACCATGGAAGCATCCAGCAGACCCCAACCCGTGCCGGCGATCGTCGAGAAACCAAGGCCGCCCGAGCGCGAGACCGTCATCAAGGCGATCGAAGCGATCGAGAACGGGCCGGTCGCTCTGCGCGTCGCCATGGAGATCTGCGCCAAGTGCGGAACCTGCGCGGAGCAGTGCCCGGTCTACTACGGTTCACCCGAGAAGGCGCGGAACCCGGCGGCTCGCTCCGACATCATCCGGTCGATCTACAAGCGCCAGAAGACACTCGGTGGAAAGCTCCTCGGTGAGTTCGCCGGTGCCCACGACTACGTCGAGGGCGAGATCAACGGCTGGATCCAGAGCTTCTACGAGTGCACCGCCTGTCGCCGCTGCGCCACCTTCTGCCCGTTCGGCATCGACAACTCGGTGATCACCCGCAAGGGCCGCGCCATCATCCACTCCCTCGGGTTGACCCCCCAGCGCCTGCTCGATGTCACCAACATCTCGCTGGCCACCGGCAACACCGACGGCTGCGGTACCGAGGGCTTCAAGGACGCGATCGCGTTCCTCGAGGAGGAGATCGAGGAAGAGTGCGGCCTTCCACGTTCGCATCCCGCGTCGACGTCGAGGGCGCCGAGTACATGTACGTGCCGCCGTCGGGTGACGTGCTGGTGAACCCCGAGGCGACCATGGCCGTGGCCAAGGTCTTCCACGAGCTCGGCATCAGCTGGACCATGAGCTCGCGCTACTTCGACGGCGCCAACTACGGCCTGTTTACCGGCGACGACGCCGCCATGAAGGCGGAGAACAAGAACTACTATGGAGGAGGTCAAGCGACTCCGGGTCAAGAACCTGCTGTGCGGAGAGTGTGGCCACGCCTACCGGGTGTTCAAGTTCATGATGGAGAAGGGGAAGTGGTGGGGAGAGCTGCCGTTCGAGTGTCACCAACGTGCTGCCGTTCACGGCCGGGCTCATCCGGGAGGGCCGGATCAGGCTCGACAAGAGCAAGAACCCCGAGCCGGTGACCTACCACGACCCGTGCAACTTCGGACGAAGCTGCAACATCGTCGAGGAGCCGCGACAGATCCTCGCGGCCGCCTGCGAGGACTTCCGCGACATGACCCCGTCGGGCACCGACAACTGGTGCTGCGGCGGCGGCGGCGGCCTCGCCGCGATGGACAACCTCCGTCGAGTTCCGGATGGACGGTGAGCGGCAAGAAGAAGATCGAGCAGATCCGCGACACCGGGGCGACGTTCGTCGCGACGGCGTGCGCCAACTGCAAGCGCCAGCTCACGCAGCTGATGGAGTACCACGGAATGGACGTCAGGGTGGGCGGGGTCCACGACCTGGTCTACTCGTCGATCGAGATGCACTGAGCGGCGTGCCGTCACCCGGGTCGCGGAGTCCACAGCGATCCGCGATGGGCAGCGAAGGTCGGCGTTCGTTCTTTCGGCGGCTCGCTGCGGGCCGCCGAACGACTGTTGGCGGCGCCGCCGAGGAGCGCCTCCGATGGGCGTTAGCTCCTCAGCACCAGCATCCGCTCCTCGGTCATCTCGCGGTAGGCCCACTCCGGTCCCTCGCGGCCGACGCCCGAGCCCTTGACGCCGCCGTAGGGCATCGGGTCGGTGCGCCAGGTCGGGACGTCGTCGTGGATGATGCCGCCGACCTCGAGCCGCGCCCAGGCCTCCTGGACCTTCGAGGTGTCGCTGCGTGAACACGCCGGCCTGCAGGCCGTAGCGCGAGTCGTTGACCAGGTTGAGCGCCTGGGCGAAGTCCTCGTAGGGGTCGAGCACCGCGACCGGGCCGAAGACCTCGTCGGACACGATCGCGCACGTCGTGCGGCACCTCCTCGAGCAGCGCCGGGCGGACGACCGAGCCCTCACGCTGGCCGCCGGCGAGCAGGCGGCCGCCCGGCCGCCACGCCGTCGGCGATCCACTGCTCGACCCGGTCGGCGTTGGCGGCGTCGATCAGCGGCCCGCACACCACCGATCTCATCGGCCGGGTCGCCGGTGGCGAGCGCTGCGGCCGCCACCTCGAGCGCCCGCCGCAGGCCGACGTAGACCTTCTCGTGGGCGAGGACCCGCTGCACCGCGATGCACGACTGGCCGGCGTAGCCGATAGGCCGCCGCCGGCGATCCGGCGGGCGATCGCGTCGAGGTCGCCCGCGTCGGGCTCGACGATCACCGCCGCGTTGCCGCCGAGCTCGAGCGTCACGCGGCGCCGCCAGCCCAGCTCCTTGAGCCGCCAGCCGACCGCCATCGAGCCGGTGAAGGTCAGCATGGCGATGCGGTCGTCGACGGCCAGGCGCTCGGCGTCGGCTCCCGAGCTCGGAATGACCGACAGGGCGCCCTTGGGCAGGCCGGCCTCTCGAGGATGGCGGCGAGCAGCAGCGCCGGGCCCGGCGTCTGGCTGGCCGGCTTGAGCACGACCGGGCAGCCGGCCGCGATCGCCGGCGCCAGCTTGTGGGCGACCAGGTTGAGCGGGAAGTTGAACGGGGTGATGGCGAGCACCGGGCCCACCGGGACGCGCCGGATCAGCGCGAGCCGGCCCGCGCCGGAGGCGTAGCCGCCGAGGTCGAGCGCCTCGACCTCGGGCCGGCGGGCGATCCGCGTCGCCTCGGTGAAGGTGTCGAGGCAGCGCTCCGCCTCGATCCGCGCGAGCGAGATCGGCTTGCCCGCCTCCTCCGAGATCGCCGCCGCCAGCTCGGCGTGGCGCTCCTTGATGAGGTGGGTCGCGCGGGACAGCACTCGGGCGCGCTCGAAGGTCGGCAGCTCCGCCATCACGCGGGCCGCCCGGACCGCCGCGTCGGCGGCCGCATCGAGCTCGGCCCAGCCGCCGCGCGCGACCTCGGCGACCGGCCGGCCGTCGTAGGGTGACCGCACCGTGATCCGTTCCGCCGCGTCGCGCCACTCGCCGGCGAGGAAGAGCTGGTGGGAGCGCATGGGCCACCTCCGAAGCTCCATGGTAGCGCGCAGCACGCTACAGTGGAGAGGTGCGACCGGTCGCGCTGCTCACCGACTTCGGCCTCGCCGACCACTACGTCGGCGTGCTGCACGCGGTGCTCGAGCGGGACGCGCCGGGGGCGCGGCGCATCGACCTCGGCCACCAGGTGCCGCCGGGCGACGTGTGGGCCGGCTGCTTCCTGCTGCGCTGCGCGTGGCCGTCGCTGCCCGACGACGCGGTGGTGCTGGCGGTGGTCGACCCGGGGTGGGCGGCGACCGCCGGCCGGTGGCGGTCCGGATCGACGGTTGCTGGCTGGTCGCACCGGACAACGGTCTCGCCGCGGCGGCCGGCGCCGCCTCCGAGGCTGTCACGATCGACTGGCGGCGGATGGGGCTGCCGGCGCCCTCCGCCACCTTCCACGGCCGCGACCTCTTCGCGCCGGCCGCCGCACGGCTGGCCCGCGGCGATGACCCCGACACGCTGGGCGATCGTGTCTCGCCGGCCGGCCTCGAACCCTGCCCGATTCCGGAGCCGGCCGCCGACGGGACGACCTGGCATGCCGCGGTGGTGCATGTCGATCGCTTCGGCAACCTCATCACCAACCTGCCGGCGGCCGCCGCGCCGCCGGGGGCTGTGGCGTGGTACGGCGCGCCCCGGCCGGCCCGGCAGGTGCGCAGCTACGGCGAGGCGGCGCCCGGCGAGATCGTGCTGCTCGAGGGCTCGTCCGGGCTGCTCGAGCTAGCCGCCAACCGCGAGTCGGCCGCCGCGCTCACCGGCCTTCACCGCGGCGACACGGTCGACGTCACCATCGAAGCGTGATCAAAGATCTCAGATCAAAGGTCGAAGACCCTGCAGCCTGAGGTCACCGTCAGGGTGGGTGGGTTCTTGGATCTGCGCTCTTGGATCTTGGTCTCTCGATCTGCCGTCGTGGGGGTTGTAGGATACAGTTGCGGGGACTGGAATCCCCGCTGGCAGCGGTGGTGCCGGCAGCAGGGAGGCATGAGTGAAGCGCGCAATCGTGGTCATCGCTCTGGCGGCCGCCCCCGCCTTCGCGGACGAGGTCTACTTGAAGGGAGGCGGCCGGTTCTCCGGAACGATCGTCGAGCAGACCGAGGACTCGGTGACGGTCGACATCGGCGGCGGCTACCTCACTGCGCCGATGTCCACAGTCGTCCGCATCGAAGAGGGCGTGTCACCGCTCGAGGAGTACCGTGCGCGAGCCGCGGGCATCCCTCCTGGCGACGCCGAGGCGTGGCGCGAGCTGGCCCGGTGGGCGAAGACCAAGACGCTCTCGAGCCAGGCGTGGGAGGCCTACTCGCAGGTGGTCGAGATCCTGCCCGGCGACGACGAGGCGAACCGGGCGCTCGGCCGCGTGCTGCTCAACGGGAAGTGGGTCACCGAGGAGGAGAGCTACCGCGCCCGCGGTTACATTGAGTTCGAGAACCAGTGGATGACGCCGACGGAGAAGAAGGCGATCCTCGCCGAGCGGCAGGCCCAGGAGCAGGCGGACCGCCAGGCGAATGAGGCCGAGGTCCGCGCGATCCAGGCTGACATCGATGCGGAGCAGAAGCGCGAGGACGATGAGTTCGAGCGCAAGACGTCTCAGTTCGACCGCCTGCCGGACTACGGTGATTCAGTCGCCTGGGGCTGGGGTGCCGGGCCGGCATACTGGCCCGTCCAGAATTCGCAGCCGCAAGAGCTGGCGGGAGGGAATCGATGAACAGGACGGCTCCCATGAGGGTTTGCATGAATCTGCTCCCGCTCCTCGGCGTGCTCCTCGCGTCGTGCTCCTCGCCCTCGCCGGTCGATGAAGTCGTCGCGTCGAATCTCGCCGCGCGTGGCGGCACGGAGCGGATCAAGGCCCTGCGCTCGATCCGGGAGACCGGGACGGCGACCGCGAGCGGTGGGCGTGTGGCGCGCGTGGTCCGCGAGATCAAGCGGCCAGGGCTCTTCCGGCTCGAGTTCTCGGCCCAGGGCACGACCGCCGTCTTTGCCAACGACGGTACGACCGGCTGGCAGGTGGCGCCGCTGCAGGGCGTCTTCGAGCCCACGGTGGTGCCGCCGGATGCCGACGCGGCGGGTGGGGTCGACCAGCGCGACATCGAGGGCCCGCTCGTCGACTGGCGCGAGAAGGGCCACCTCGTCGAGCTGGTCGGCCGCGAGACGCTGCCCGGCGGCGAAGCCGACAAGCTGAAGCTGACGCTCGCGGGCGGCGCGGTCCGCTACGACTACGTCGACGTGGCCACGCACCAGATCGTCCGCTCCGACGTCACGCGGATCGTTCGGGGGCGTCCGGTGGAGCTTCAGAACACCTTCTCGGACTTCCGGGAGGTTGGCGGGCTCGTCTTCCCGCACCTCATCGAGACTCGCGCCAAGGACCGGCCCGACGTCGTCAGGATCGAGATCGAGACGATCGAGCTCGACCCCGAGCTCGACGACGCGAGTTTCCGGCTGCCGCACTAGCCGCCGCAGTTTGGCGCCAGAGTCTGCTCTGACCGGGCCCATGGCGGGCGGACGGCCGGGCGGAGTCGCGGCCTCGAGCAGCCGGGCGAACGGCGCGTCAACGGTTCGAGCTCGCCGCCTCGTTGGAATCCGATCCGGCCGACCGCCACCGTGATAGCCTGACACCAGGGACCGAAAGCGCTCGAGCACCCATGGTCGACAATCGCCCTGACCCGGACCTGCTGCTCGCTCGCGTCTCCGCCGCGGAGGCGAAGCGGACCCGCGGCAGCCTCAAGGTCTTCTTCGGCGCCTGCGCCGGCGTCGGCAAGACCTACGCCATGCTCGAGGCGGCGCAGGCGCGGCGGGCCGAGGGGATCGACGTGGTGGTCGGCTGGGTGGAGACCCACGGCCGGCCCGAGACCGAGGCGCTGCTCGACGGGCTCGAGATCCTGCCGGCGCGCGAGCTGTCGTACCGCGGCATCGCGCTGCGCGAGATCGACCTCGACGCGGCCCTGGAGCGCCGCCCGGCGCTGATCCTGGTCGACGAGCTCGCCCACACCAACGCCCCCGGGTCCCGCCACGCCAAGCGGTGGCGCGACGTCGCGGAGCTGCTCGACGCCGGGATCGACGTCTACTCCACTCTCAACGTCCAGCACGTCGAGAGCCTCAACGACGTCGTCGCCCAGATCACCGGGGTCAAGGTCCGGGAGACGGTGCCCGACCGGGTCGTCGAGGAGGCGGAGCTCAAGCTCGTCGACCTGCCGCCCGAGGAGCTGCTCAAGCGCCTGACGGAGGGCAAGGTCTACCTCCCCCAGCAGGCCGAGGCGGCGGCCGAGCAGCTTCTTCCGCGAGGGCAACCTCATCGCGCTCCGCGAGCTCGCCCTGCGCCGGGTGGCCGAGCAGGTCGACGCCGAGATGCAGCGCTACCGCACGGAGCACGCCATCGCCGAGCCCTGGCCGGCGGCGGAGCGGATCCTGGTTCTGGTCGCGGCCAGCCCGTACGCCGCGCGCCTGGTGCGGGCGGCACGGCGCATGGCGGCGAGCCTGCGGGCGGAGTGGATCGCGCTCCACGTGGCGACCGCTCGCGAGGCGCAGTTGCCGGCAGCGGACCAGGAGCAGCTCCGCCGCACGCTGACCCAGGCCGAGCAGCTCGGAGCCGAGGTGGTCACCCTGAGCGGCGACGACATGGTCGAGGAGACCCTGGCCTACGCCCGCCGCCGCAACGTGACCAAGATCGTGGTCGGCAAGCCCTTCGCCGCCAGCGTCTGGCAGCGCTGGCGCGGCTCGCTCGCCGACCGGCTGATCCGGTCGAGCGGCGGGATCGACGTCTACGTCATCAGCGGCGAGCCGCAGGAGGCGCCGCCCAGGGTCGAGCGGGCGCGAGGGAAGCCGTTCTCCTGGCGTCCCTGGGGGTGGACGGCGGCAGTCGTCGCCGGCTGCACCCTGGTGGCCGCCTGCCATGCGCTCGCACTTCGACCTCGCCAGCCTGATCATGGTCTACCTGGTGGGCGTGCTGGTCGTGGCGACCCGCCTCGGCCGCGCCCAGGCGATCGCCGGCTTCGGTGGCGAGCGTGGCCGCGTTCGACTTCTTCTTCGTGCCACCGCAGCTCAGCTTCAGCGTCGCCAGCACCCAGCACCTGCTGACCTTCGTCATCATGCTCGGCGCGGCGCTGGCGATGGGCGGACTGGCGTCGAGGATCCGCCAGCAGGCCGTCGCCGGCCGGGAGCGCGAGCGGCGGACCGAGGCGCTGCTCGGTCTCGCCCGGGAGCTGGCCGGTGCCGCCGGCCAGCGTGCCATCTGCGAGGCGACGGCTCGCTCGGTCGGCGAGTCGCTCGAGGTCGAGGTCGTCGTGCTGGTCCGCACGCCCACAGGCGAGCTCGAGCCGCGGGCCGCGACCCCCGGCGCGGGAACCCTCTCCACGCGCCGAGCTGTCGGTCGCGCGCTGGGTCCTCGATCATGGGCAGCCGGCCGGCCACGGCACCGACACGCTGCCCGCGTCCGGAGCCCTGCACGTGCCGGTGGCGGCCGGCGGACGCGCGTTCGGGGTGCTGGCGATCCGCTCGACCGCTCCGCTTCCGCCGGACCAGGTTCACCTGATCGAGGCGTTCGCCAGCCAGGCAGCCGTGGCGCTCGAGCGCAGCCGCCTCGCCGGCGGAGGCGCGCGAGGCCGCGGTCCAGGTCGAGGCCGAGCGCTTTCGCAACGACCTGCTGTCGGCGGTGTCCCACGACCTGCGCACCCCGCTCGCAGCCATCGCCGGGGCCTCGAGCACCCTGCTCGGACGCGAGCCGAGCGCCGCCGAGCGCGACGAGCTGGCGCGCACCATCTACGACGAGAGCCGGCGGCTGGAGCGGCTGCTGGCCGACATCCTCCAGGTGACCCGGCTCGAGAGCGGCGCGATTCGCCTGGAGAAGGAGTGGCAGCCGCTCGAGGAGGCGGTCGGCGCGGCGATCTCCCGGGTCGAGGAGCGGCTCGGGCAGCGCCAGGTCACGGTCTCTCTCCCGCCGACCTGCCGCTGGTGCCGGCTGACGGCCTCCTCCTCGAGCAGGTCTTCTACAACCTGCTCGACAACGCCGCCAAGTACACTCCCGAGGGCTCCGAGATCACGCTCGCGGCCTGGGCCGAGCCGGGCTGGGTGGTGGTCGAGGTGGCGGATCGCGGCCCTGGCCTGCCGGCCGGGTCGGAGGCGAGGGTCTTCGAGAAGTTCACGCGCCTGGTCCGGCGCGGCCCCTCCGGCGTCGGGCTCGGCCTGACCATCTGCCGGGGCATCGTCGCCGCCCACGGCGGCACGATCTGGGCCGAGAATCGTCCCCAGGGTGGGGTCGCGTTCCGATTCCGGCTTCCCCTCGAGGGGACGCCGCCGGCCCCGGAGGATGAAGGCGCAGGCGAGGACGAGCCATGACCGCCACGGAACCGTTGGTGCTGGTCGTCGACGACGAGCCGGCGATCCAGCGCTTCCTGCGCGCGGCGCTGCCGGGTCACGGCTTTCGCCTGGCCGCGGCGGCGACCGCTGCCGAGGCGCTCGACAAGCTGGTCGCCCTGCGGCCCGACGTGGTACTGCTCGACCTCGGGCTGCCCGATCGGGACGGGCTCGAGCTGCTCCGCGAGCTGCGCGGCTGGTCGTCGGTCCCGGTGGTGATCCTGTCCGCCCGCGACCGCGAGCACGACAAGGTCACCGCGCTGGACGCCGGCGCCGACGACTACGTCAGCAAGCCGTTCGGGGTCGGCGAGCTCCTCGCTCGACTGCGGGTCGCCCTGCGTCACGCAGCGACCGCCGGTTCGGACGAGCCGCCGGTGTTCGAGAGCGGTGAGCTGCGCGTCGACGTCGCGGCCCGGGTCGTGACCGTGGCCGGCCGCGAGGTCCACCTCACGCCGATCGAGTTCAAGGTCCTCGCCATGCTCGTGCGCCACGCCGGCAAGGTCCTGACCCACCGGCAGATCCTGCGCTCGGTGTGGGGGCCCGAGTACGGCGACGAGGCGCACTACCTGCGCGTCTACATGGCCCAGCTCCGCCGCAAGATCGAGCCCGAGCCGGCCCGGCCGCGCTGGCTGCTCACCGAGCCGGGGGTCGGCTACCGCCTGCGGCCGGCCGACGAGCCGGAACCCGACGGTGCGACACCCCGGGGCCGTTAGGGAGCCGCTACCCCGGCCCCGCAGTTTCGCGTGTCTTCTTGACGTTTCCTTGGCACTTCTGGCGCCGTTCTTTGTGCGTCCCTGATCTCACCGGTGCTCTGATGACCGGGTGCAGCGAGGGAGAGGGGCACCGAGGCTGGTCGCCGGGGTGCTCGAGGGAACGCGTCGATGGGATCCGACCTCCTCAACGGGCTCGGCTCGGCACCGGAGCCGCAAGGCCCCGACCGCTGGCAGAGGCTCAAGCGCCTGGTTCTCGGCAAACCCCGCGACCTCGGCGACACCTCCATCCACCAGCGTCTCTCGCTGGTTGCGCTGCTGGCCTGGGTCGGGCTCGGCGCCGACGGGCTGTCATCGTCGTCATACGGCCCCGAGGAGGCGTTCCGGACCCTCGGTCAGCACACCTACCTGGCGGTTGGCCTGGCCGCCCTCACTGCCTTCACCGTGTTCGTCATCGCCGCCGCCTACAGTCGCATGATCGAGGACTTCCCACGCGGCGGCGGCGGTTACGTGGTCGCCTCGACCCTGCTCGGCGAGCGGGTCGGCGTGGTGTCCGGCTGCGCCCTGCTGGTCGACTACGTCCTGACGATCACGGTCTCGATCGCCGCTGCCGGCGACGCTTTGTTCAGCTTCCTGCCCATGGCCTGGCACCCGTGGAAGCTGGCCACCGAGGCGGTCGTGATCGTGGCCCTGGTCGTGCTCAACATCCGCGGGGTGCGCGAGTCGGTGCTTGTGCTCACGCCGATCTTCGTGGTCTTCGTGGTCACTCACCTGGTCGTGATCGTCGGCGGCGTCGTAGCCCACGCCGATCGGGTGCCGGCCACCGTCGGTGCGGTCCACGACGGCTTCTCGAACGGGCTCTCCAGCCTCGGCGCGGCAGGGATGCTGCTGCTCTTCCTGCACGCCTACTCGCTCGGCGGCGGCACCTACACCGGCATCGAGGCGGTCTCGAACGGGCTGCCGATCATGCGCGAGCCGAGGGTGCGCACCGGTCGCCGGACCATGATCTACATGGCGGCCTCGCTCGCGTTCACCGCGAGCGGTCTGCTGCTCTGCTACCTGCTGTGGGGGGTTCAGCCTGCCGCCGGCAAGACGTTGAACGCGATCCTGGTCGAGCGCATGACCAGCGGTCTTCCCCTCGGCACGGCCTTCGCCCTGGTCACCATCCTGTCCGAGGGGGCGCTGCTCGTGGTGGCGGCGCAGGCGGGCTTCATCGACGGGCCGCGGGTGCTCGCCAACATGGCGCTCGACTCCTGGATGCCGCGCCACTTCGCGACCCTGTCGGACCGGCTGACCACCGCGAACGGCAGTCGTGCTCATGGGCGCGACCTCGCTCGCCGCTCTGCTGCTGACGCAGCGGCGACGTCCGCGCCCTGGTGGTCATGTACAGCATCAACGTGTTCCTGACCTTCTCCCTGTCGATGTTCGCCATGTCCCGATCGTGGTACCGACCTGGCTCGACCGGCCGCTCCTGGAAGCGCAGATGGCTGCTGTTCGTCGTCGGGCTTCTCCTCTGCGTCACCATCCTGGTGGTGACCGTGGCCGAGAAGTTCGAGGAAGGCGGCTGGATCACTGTTTCGGTGACGAGCGGTCTGGTGGCGCTCTGCTTCGTCATCCGTCGCCACTACCGGAGCGTGGGGGCGGTGCTGGCGCGTCTCTTCGCGGACCTGGAGGGGGCGGCACGCCCCGAGGCGAAGCGTGAGTGTGCGCCCCTCGACCCGCGACGACCGACCGCCGTGGTCCTGGTCGGCGGCTTTACCGGGCTCGGCATCCACACCGTGCTCAACGCACTGCGCATGTTCCCCCGCCACTTCGCCAACCTTGCATTCGTGTCGGTCGGCGTGCTCGACTCCGGCGCCTTCAAGGGAGAGGGCGCGGTCGAGGAGCTCAGTCGACGGACCGACGAGGATCTCGCCAGGTACCTCGGTCTCGCCCGGGAAGGGCTCGGCATGCCGGCGGTCGCTCGCTCTGGGGTCGGCACCGACGTGGTGGCCGAGGCGGAGAAGCTCTGCGTGGAGCTGACCAGGGAGTTTCCGGAGGCGGTCTTCTTTGCCGGCAAGGTCGTTTTCGGTCGCGAGCGCTGGTACCACCATCTACTCCACAACGACACGGCCCTCCTCCTCCAGAGGAGGCTGCAGCTGCGCGGCGCGGCCATGGTCATCATCCCGGCCAGGTTGGCGTAGGATCAGAGAGGAGCTCACGAGATGAGTGAACAGAGCCCCCGTGCGCGGACCGGGCTGGTCGTGGCGCTCGCCGTCGTGGCGCTCGGCCTGCTTGTGGCGGTCCTGATCCTGGTCGCCAACCCGCCGACCCCGCGCGTATCTGACCGTGGTCGAGAAGAGCCAGCTGGTGGCGGCGATGCGGGTCAACCTCCACGCCGCGGTCGAGGCGGAGAAGAGCGCCGTCCTCGCCGACACGGACGAGGCCTCGCAGGCAGCGGCCGAGGAGGCCAGGCGCGAGCTCGCGGCGGTCGACGGCGACCTGGAGGAGCTCGATCCGGCTGGTCGCCAAGGGCAAGGTCGCCGAGGAGATGAAGCTCCTCCGCGAGTTCCTCCGCAGCTGGGAGGTGCTCAAGCAGATCGACGCGGAGCTCCTTCCCCTGGCGGTACAGAACACCAACCTCAAGGCGCAGCGGCTGTCGTTCGGTCCGGGCGCCGAGGCCGCCGAGCGGCTCGAGGCACGCCCTCGCTCCCTGATCGAGCCCGAGGGCTCGTGCGACCGGGAGCGGGAGATCGCGCAGCTGGGCGTACGCGTCGCCGCGGCGGCCGGCCGGATCCAGGCCCTCCAGGCGCCGCACATCGCCGAGAGCGACGACCAGCGGATGGACGAGATCGAGGCCGCGATGGACAGCCTGCCACCGCCAGCTGGCGGAGGCGCTGAACCGACTCGAGGAGCTCGTGGATCCGGGCGAGAGACCCACGGTCACCGAGGCGAAGGCCGCGGCCGAGGCGTTCTGGAAGGTGAACCTCGAGATCATCCCCCTTTCCCGGCAGAACACCAACGTCCGCTCGCTCGCCCTGTCGTTGGGTCGCAAGCGGGTCGTCACCGCCCAGTGCGAGGACCTCCTCGCCGCCCTCCAGACCGTGATCGACAGCACGACCTTCCGGGCCACGAGATAGGCGCTCGCGGCGCCCGCGCCGGCAACCCGGGACCGTCGACGGTGCCACCTCCTCCGCTCCGGGGTGGCTGTCGGGACGGCCGCCTCGGGCCGCCGAGCCTGGTCGGCGCGCTGGAGCCCACCGCAAATCGCACGCGCCGACTCAGCACAGAATCTTGATGCGCGCGCTCTCCGTCCTTGTGCCTTCCTGACGCCGCGGGCTCCATCGTATACCGACGGTCACGACGGCCGACCGAGTGCCTGCCGTGCGGTCCCACCCGAACCGCCGCGCTGCACTCGGCCGGCACCGACGGCCGGTGTGGAGAGGATGGAACCCGAGCGTGTTACTGAGAACCGCTGCCCTGATGACGCTGACGGTCCTGATCCTCTCGACCAGCCCTGCGATGGCGACATCGTCGTCGACCGTGTGGACGCCGATGACGCTGGACCTCCAGCCGTACGGGGTGTTTCACCTGGGGGTCGACAACTACTTCACCGCCTTGCGGGAGGCGGACGACGGCGCCGGGGACTTCCCGACCGACGTCGGCCTGACCCTCGGCATCCTTCCCTTCGACAAGCTGCAGATGGAGATCGGGATCGACCTCCTCGAGCCGAGCGACGATCCCCTTTATGTCAATGCCAAGCTGGGCACCCCCGAGGGAGCCCTCTTTTCGGGGTCTCCGGCCCTCCAGGTGGGAATCGTCTACGCCGGAACAGACCAGGACGCCACGGGCTACAACGTCGTCTACGGTGTGATCGGAAAGCCGATCGCCGGAGTCGGCAGGCTGTCCGCGGGCCCCTACGTCGGAAGCTCCGAGCTGCTGGTGGACGGACAGGGGGAGGAGGAGAACAGCGGCTGGATGGCCGCGTTCGACCGTGGCTTCCTGCCGGCTCAAGATCCCGGGGGCAACCAGTACAACCGCCTCGTGCTCGCCGCCGACTACGCCTCGGGGGACAACGCGATCGGCGGCTACGGCGTGGGCGTCTACTACTACTTCACGCCGCGGATCAGC
The DNA here is from genome assembly GCA_963754985.1 of uncultured Holophagae bacterium. Taxonomy (GTDB): domain Bacteria; phylum Acidobacteriota; class Thermoanaerobaculia; order Thermoanaerobaculales; family Sulfomarinibacteraceae; genus FEB-10. Next base: position 765,229 of record CAVWIJ010000012.1, read on the forward strand.
CTCCTCACCGGGCCGGTCTGGTTCAACGAGAAGGAGATCAACGGCGAGTGGAAGTGGACGATCCAGCTCGACATCAACATTCCTTCGTTTGGCAGATAGGAGGACACGATGGACATCCTTTACATCGGTCTGGCGATCGCCTTCTTCGTGGCGTCCTGGTGGTTCGTGCGCGTCTGTGCGTCGCTGGAGCCGAGGCAGGAGGACAGGAAATGAACGGTCTGTACATTCTCGGCCTCGCGGTGACGTTGCTGCTGACGGTCTACCTGTTCGCCGCCCTCTTGAAACCGGAGAAATTCTGATGACGACCAACGGGCTACTTCAGATCGGTTTGTACCTGGTCGTCCTGCTGGCCCTCGCCAGGCCGCTCGGCGCCTACATGGCGCGGGTCTACGAGGGCAGGCCGTCCGGTCTCGACCGTGTGCTGGGTCCGCTCGAGCGGCTCATCTACCGCTTGACTGGAGTGCGGCCGGACCAGGAGATGGACTGGAAGGTCTACGCGTTCTCGGTGCTGCTGTTCAGCGCCGCAGGCTGGCTGTTCCTCTACGCGCTGCAGCGACTGCAGGGCTTCCTGCCCTGGAACCCCGCGTCGCTCGGCGCGGTGACTCCGGACTCCTCGTTCAACACCGCAACGAGCTTCGTCACCAACACCAACTGGCAGGGCTACGGCGGCGAAACCACCATGAGCTACCTGACGCCAGATGCTGGGCCTGACGGTACAGAACTTCGTCTCGGCGGCCACCGGCATGGCGGTCCTGGTGGCCTTCATCCGCGGCCTGGCGCGTCGGAACGCCACGACCATCGGCAACTTCTGGGTCGACCTGACGCGCACCACCCTCTACATCCTGGTGCCGCTGTCGCTGGTCCTCGCGCTCGTCCTGGTGTCGCAGGGCGTGGTCCAGACCTTTTCCGAGTACCGGACGGCCGCATTGGTCGAGGCGACGGCGAACAGCGACGGCGAGCCGGTCGCCGAGCAGGTGCTCGCGCTGGGACCGGCGGCCTCGCAGATCGCCATCAAGCAGCTCGGCACCAACGGCGGCGGCTTCTTCAACGTCAACTCCGCCCATCCTTTCGAGAACCCGACGCCGCTCTCGAACTTCCTCGAGGTGCTCGCGATCCTGCTGCTGCCCGCCGCCCTCTGCTACACCTTCGGCCGTATGGTGGGTGACACCCGCCAGGGCTGGGCCCTGCTCGCCGCCATGACCGTGGTGCTGGTCGGCCTTTCTCGGCCTGTGCTACGGCCAGGAGCAAGGCGGCAACCCGGCCTTCGACCGGCTCGGCGTCGATCAGCGTGCCAGCGCGCTCCAGCCCGGCGGCAACATGGAGGGCAAGGAAGTGCGCTACGGCATCGCCAACTCCGCCCTGTGGGCGTCGGCGACGACGGCGGCCTCGAACGGCTCGGTCAACTCGATGCACGACTCCTACACGCCGCTGGGCGGTCTCGTGCCGCTGTTTCTGATGCAGTTCTCCGAGGTGATCTTCGGCGGCGTCGGCTCCGGGCTGTACGGCATGCTGGTCTTCGTCCTGATCACGGTCTTCATCGCCGGGCTCATGGTCGGCCGCACGCCGGAGTACCTGGGCAAGAAGATCGAGGCGTACGAGATGAAGATGGCCTCGCTCGTCGTGCTCATCATGCCGTTCGTGGTGCTGATCTTCACCGCCGTCGCCGTGGTGATCAAGCCGGGTCTGGCGACCATCTTCAACCCCGGCGCTCACGGCTTCTCCGAGGTGCTCTACGCCTTCAGCTCGCAGGGCAACAACAACGGCAGCGCCTTCGCGGGCCTGGGCGCCAACAACCCGTTCTACAACTCCACCGGTGGTCTCGCCATGTTCTTTTCCCGCTTCTGGCTGGCCATCCCGACGCTGGCAATCGCCGGCTCGCTGGCGAAAAAGAAGCTGGTGCCGGCCGGACCCGGGACGCTGCCGACGCACACGCCGCTGTTCGTGGTCTTCCTGATCGGAGTGATCGTGCTGGTGGGAGCGCTGACCTTCTTCCCGGCGCTGGCGCTCGGCCCGATCGTCGAGCACCTGCAGATGATCACTGGGGGAATCTGAACATGTCCAAGCGTCAACGGTCGCTGTTTGATCCCAAGATCATCCGCGAGGCGGTCAAGGACTCGTTCCGCAAGCTGCATCCGCGGACCATGGTCCGCAACCCCGTGATGTTCGTCGTCTACGTGGGTAGCTTCCTGACGACGGGGCTCTTCATCCAGGCGCTCGCCGGACAGGGTGAAGCGCCGGCCGGCTTCATCCTGGCGGTGGCCCTCTGGCTGTGGTTCACCGTGCTGTTCGCCAACTTCGCCGAGGCGATGGCGGAAGGGCGAGGCAAGGCGCAGGCCGCAGCGTTGCGCCGGACCCGGGGCACGACGCTTGCGAAGAAGCTGCGCGAGCCCCGGTTGGACGCTCCCCGCAGCGAGGTCCCGTCGACGGACCTGCGGAGGGGAGATGTCGTGCTCATCGAGGCCGGAGACATGATCCCCGGCGACGGCGAGGTGATCGAGGGCGCCGCCTCGGTGAACGAGGCGGCGGTCACTGGCGAGAGCGCGCCGGTCATCCGCGAAAGCGGCGGCGACCGCAGCTCGGTCACCGGCGGCACCGGGTGCTCTCGGACTGGCTGATCGTCCGCATCACGGCCAATCCCGGCGAGACCTTCCTCGACCGCATGATCTCGCTCGTGGAGGGAGCAAAACGGCAGAAGACGCCGAACGAGATCGCCCTCTCGATCCTGCTCGCGGCGCTCACCCTGATCTTCCTGATCGCCACGGTCACGCTGCTGCCGTTCTCGATCTACAGCGTCGCCACGGCGGGGCAGGGGACGCCGGTCACGGTCACGGTGCTGGTGGCACTGCTCGTCTGCCTGATCCCGACCACCATCGGCGGCTTGCTGTCGGCCATCGGCATCGCCGGCATGGACCGCATGATCCAGGCCAACGTCATCGCCATGTCCGGCCGCGCGGTGGAGGCCGCGGGCGACGTCGACGTGCTGCTGCTCGACAAGACCGGCACCATCACCCTGGGCAACCGCCAGGCCACCGATTTCCTGCCGGCTGAGGGTGTTGCCGAGGGGCGTCTGGCCGACGCGGCGCAGCTCTCGTCACTGGCTGACGAGACTCCCGAGGGGCGTAGCATCGTGGTGCTGGCCAAGGAGAAGTACAGCATCCGCGAGCGCGACATTCTCCAGCTCCACGCTCACTTCGTGCCGTTCTCTGCCCAGACCCGCATGAGCGGTGTGAATCTCGACGGACGGCAGTTCCGCAAGGGCGCTGCCGACGCCGTCGAGTCGTGGGTCAAAGCACAGGGAGGGATTTTCCCGGCGGACGTGCGGACCAAGGTGGACACCATCGCCCGCTCGGGCGGCACGCCGCTGGTGGTGGCGGAAGGTCCCCAGGTGCTCGGGGTCATCCACCTCAAGGACATCGTCAAGGGCGGCATCCGCGAGCGCTTCGGCGAGCTGCGCGCCATGGGCATCAAGACGGTTATGATCACCGGCGACAATCCGCTGACGGCGGCCGCCGTGGCCGCCGAGGCCGGGGTCGACGATTTCCTGGCCGAGGCGACGCCGGAGGCCAAGCTGCGGCTGATCCGCGAGTACCAGGCCGGCGGCCGGCTGGTGGCGATGACCGGCGACGGCACCAACGATGCCCCGGCGCTCGCCCAGGCCGACGTGGCGATGGCCATGAACGCCGGCACCCAGGCGGCCAAGGAGGCGGCGAACCTCGTCGATCTGGACTCGAACCCGACCAAGCTGCTGGAGACGGTGGAGATCGGCAAACAGCTGCTGGTCACCCGCGGCACCCTGACCACGTTCTCCATCGCCAACGACGTCGCCAAGTACTTCGCCATCATCCCGGCGGCCTTCGCCACCACCTACCCGGTCCTGAACCAGCTCAATCTCATGGGCCTCGCGAGCCCGCAGAGCGCCATTCTCTCCGCCGTCATCTTCAACGCGCTGATCATCATCGCGCTGATTCCGCTCGCCCTGCGGGGCGTCACGCTTCGCCGGCACTCGGCCTCGCGCCTGCTGCGCGACAACCTCCTGATCTACGGCTTCGGAGGGGTGATCGCCCCCTTCATCGGCATCAAGGCGATCGATCTCATTCTCCAGGGCCTGGGACTGGTGTAGCCATGAAGAACCTCGTCACCGCCATGCTCATCTTCCTCGTCCTCACCGTGATCACCGGGCTGGTCTACCCACTGCTGGTGACCGGCATCGCGCAGCTCGTCTTCCCGCACCAGGCGAACGGCAGCCTGATCGAGCGGGACGGCACGGCCGTGGGCTCCGAGCTCATCGGCCAGCCGTTTGGTGGACCGACATACTTCTGGAGCCGCCCGTCGGCGACCGGACCTTACCCATACAACGCCGCGGCCTCGTCGGGCTCCAACCTGGGACCGATCAACCCTGCTCTCATCGACCGCATGAAGGCTGACGTCGAGCGGATACAACAGGCGCACCCGGGCAAGGGCCCGGTCCCCGTCGACCTGGTCACCGCCTCCGCGAGCGGACTCGATCCGCACATCAGCCCGGCGGCAGCCCTCTACCAGGTCGAGCGGGTGGCTGCCGCCCGCCGGCTCGACCCTGCGGCGGTGCGCCGGCTCGTCGATGAGCACGTCGAGGGGCGCACCTTCGGCGTCCTCGGCGAACCCCGCGTGAACGTGCTCGAAGCTGAACCTGGCGCTCGATCGGTCGTCCGACGCCCGCTGACGCGCGGGACGCCGGGTTGGAGGCGTGCTCCCGTTCCCGCGTTTCGGGCATTGTCACGGCGGCGCGGGCCTGAGCCGGCGTCAGCCGGCGAGGATGGCGAGGGCGCCCTTGGCGGCCGCGGCGAGGCCGCGCAGGCCGAGCGCCAGGCAGGCCACGACGATCACGCCCATCAGCAGGTTCTGGACGAACGTGTTGACCCCGTGATCGCCGAGCAGGCGCCGATCGTTCATGGTCAGCCACAGGAAGGCCGCGACCAGAGGCAGCAGCAGCCCGTTGAAGGCCTGGGCGAGGATGATCACCGGAATCGGCTGCACGCCGGCAACGCCGAAGCCCACGCCGAACAGCAGAACGCCCAGCCACACGGCGCGGAAGCGGGACGAGCGCTCGGACCACTGTGGGCCCTCCGCCCCTCCGACCAGGGTCCTCACCGCGATGGCGGCGGCCAGCGGCGCGGTGATCGCCGAGCTGAAGCCGGCGGCGAAGAGACCGACCGCGAGCGACCACTCCGCGCCGCTGCCGAGCCGTTCGCCGAGGACCGCTCCCAGCCGCTCGTACGCGAGCCCGCCGCCGAGCGCGGTGCCGACAACCAGGACGCCCAGGGAGATCAGCCCGCCGCCGCCCACGGCCAGCACCAGCCCCCACCGCATCTCGCCGAGGCGGCTGCCGCGCGCCAGGGCCGATCCCAGGAACAGGTTGTAGGGAACCACCGTCGTGCCGACCAGCCCGAGCACGAGCACGGTCGATCCGCTCGGGATGCGCGGAACGAGCAGGCCGGCGAGCAGCGCCCTGGCGTCCGGGGCCAGGCGGACGGCGGTGACGAGGAAGGCGACGCCCATCACCGCCACGAGGCCGCCGAGAATGTTGGCAATCCACCTCGTGCTGCCGGTGGCCAGCAAGGCCGCCGCGCCGAGCGCCGCACACGGCCGCCAGCAGGGCGGGCGAGAGGTCGGCGACCAGCCGCACGCCGGCGACCGCGCCGAGCAGGTTGCCCGCCTGGAAGGCGGCGCAGCCGAGCACGATCCCGGCCGCCAGCAGGGCCGGTACCCAACCCAAGCGGGTCGGCCCGGCGTAGCGCTGACGAATCGCCGTGCCGAGCTCGTGGCCGGTCAGCACCGTGATCCGGCCTGCGGCCTCCTGGAGCACCACGCAGGCCACCGTGGAGAAGAGCAGCGCCCACGCCAGCGCGAATCCGAAGTCGCTGCCCGCTCGGGCGCAGGTGGTCACGGTGCCGGGGCCGATGAAGGCCGCCGCGATCACCGACCACAGGAGGAGGTTGACGAGGCGCTTCATGGCTGCGGGACTCCGTACCCTCCGCCCCCGGGTGTCTCGAGCACCAGCCGGTCGCCCTTCTCGACGTGACAGCCATCGACGCTCGCCAGCTCACTGCTCGTTCCGTCCTGATGGAGAAGGCGCTGGCGGCCGACCGCGCCGTCGCTTCCGCCCGCCATGCCGTACGGCGCGCTCACCCGGTGCTGGCTGAGGATCGACATCTCGAGCGGCGCCAGGAACTCGATCTCGCGGACCAGGCCGTCGCCGCCGCGCCAGCGCCCAACGCCGCCGGAGCCCCGCCGGATGGCGAACCGACGGAGCCGCACCGGGTAGCGGTGCTCGAGGACCTCGGGGTCGGTGGCGCCGGTGTTGGTCATGTGGGTGTGGACGCCGCTCGTGCCGTCAAAGCCGCTGCCCGCGCCGCTGCCGCCCGCGACCGTCTCGTAGTAGCCGAAGTGTGCGTCGCCGAAGCTCAGGTTGTTCATCGTGCCCTGGCTGCACCCGGCGAGGTTCAGCGCCAGGAGCAGGGTGTCAACGAGGCGCTGGCTGGTCTCGACGTTGCCGCCGACGACCGCCGGGCAGAGTGCCGGGTCATCGACGAATGGCGGGTTGAGCAGGCCTTCGGGGATGCGGAGTTCGAGCGGCTCGAGGAGGCCTTCGTTGAGCGGCAGGTCGGCGTCGACCAGGAGGCGCATGACGTACATGACGACGCTGGTGACGATGGCCGGGGTGGCGTTGAGGTTGCCGGGATGGACGCCGCCGCTGCCGCTGAGGTCGAGCACGGCCCGTTCGCCGTCGATGGTGAGCGCAGCCGCCAGCGGCGTGCCGTCGTCCAGGTACTGCACCGCGCGGTGGACGCCGCCGGGCAGCCGCCGCAGCGCCTGCCGGGCCTGGTCCGCCGCGTTCTGCCGCAGGGCGTCCATATGCTCGACCACGTGGTCGACGCCGACCGTGCGAGCGAGACGGACAAGGGCGTCGCGGCCGCGATTGACGGCGGCGAGCATCGCCCGCAGGTCGGCGAGGTTGTCGGCGAGCATCCGGGTCGGGTGCGGCCCACGGGTCAGCAGCTCCTCGATCCGCTCCCACCTGGGCACGCCGCCTTCGACGAGGAAGGTCGGCGGGATCACGACGCCCTCCTCGGCCAGCGAACGAGCGTCGGGCGGCACCGAGCCCGGCCGGATGCCGCCGATCTCGGCGTGGTGGGCCCGGCAGGCGACAAAGCCCAGCAGGCGATTCTCCACGTGGACGGGCGCCGCGAGGGTCACGTCCGGCAGGTGGGAGCCGCCGCAGGCCGGGTGGTTGGTCACCACCACATCGCCCGGCGCCATCACGAGACGGGAGACCAGCTCGCGGACGCACAGGCCCATGGCGCCGAGGTGAACCGGGATGTGGGGCGCATTGACCACCAACCGCCCGGCAGGGTCGAGGAGCGTGCAGGAGAAGTCCTCCCGCTCCTTGATGTTGGTGGAGATCGCCGCCCGCCGCAGCAGCTCGCCCATCTCGCGGGCGATGCTCGCGAAGCGGTGGCTCATCAGCTCGAGCTCGACGGCCCGGGGACGGTCGCGCCGGGACGGCGGACGGGAGGAAGCGGACTCCGCCGCCTCGAAGCGAACGCGGACGTCACCACCGCGCAGCTTCTCCGCGTGCCAGAGCGACGGGACGACCAGCGAGCTGTGCTCCTGCAGGATCAGCGCTGGGCCGCGGATCGTCGTCCCGGTTGCGATGCACGGAGGCCTCGCACGCACGGCACCTCGTGCCAGACGCCGTCGAGGAAGCAGCGCTGGCGGTTGATCCTCGTTCCGGCCGCCGGCGCCGCATCGCCGCTCTCGGAGACGGTCTCGGGGGGCTCCCGCCGCCGGCTGCGCGCCACGGATCGCAGCGAGACCACCTCGATGGCGCGGCTGGCGGGTCGGTAGCCGAACAGCTCGACGTAGCGGTGCTCGAACGCCTCCCCCAGGTCCACGCCGGGATGCGGCTCGAGCTCGATCGTCGCGTCCTGGCCCGCGTACCGCAGCGCGATGATCCGGCGAGGAGGGTCGATGTCGAGGCGTTCGACCCCTTCGTCGACGAGCGCGCGCGCGGCGTCGCCGGCGAGCTGCGCCAGCCAGCCCTCGAGATGGCCCGCGCACTCGGGGAGCGGGCGCAGGACCTCGCGCTGCGCGAATCGCTCGATCACGGCATGACCGAGCCCCAGCGCGCTGAGGAGGCCGGCGTCGCAAGGCAGGATGACCTCCTCCATGCCCAGCAACTCCGCGACCCGGCAGGCGTGCTGCCCGCCCGCGCCGCCGAAGGCGACCAGACAGTATGCTGCGGGATCGATGCCCTTTCGCACCGAGATGTGGCGGATCGCCTCGGCCATGCGCTCGTCTGCGATGCGCAGCAGGCCCTCGAGGATGGCCTCTCCGTCGCTCGAGTCCTCGTCGCCGAGCTCACCACGGAGCTCGGCAAAGCGCACGCGCGCCGCGGGCAGGTCGATCGGGATGGGGAAGCGTGAGGGCACCACCCGGCCGAGGAGGAGGTTGACGTCGGTGAGCGTCAGCGGCCCTCCTGCCCCGTAGCAGGCCGGGCCCGGATCGGCGCCCGCGCTCTGCGGGCCGACCACCAGCTTGCCCTGATCCACGCGACAGACGGATCCGCCCCCGGCCGCCACAGTCTCGATCGAGAGTGCGGGCGCCAGCAGGCGGACGGAACCCACGTGGTGCTCGAAGACGTACTCGAAGTCGCCGTCGTAACGTGCCACGTCCGTGCTGGTGCCGCCCATGTCGAAGCCGATCACCTTCTCGGATCCGGCCCTGCGCCCGACCATCGCCGCCCCGACGACGCCTCCTGCGGGGCCGCTCAGCAGGCTGTCCACCGGACGGCAGTGCTGGGCCTCGATGAGGCCGCCGGCGCTGGTCATGACGTGCAGCCTGGCGCCTGGACCGCCGAGACCGTCCCGCACCGCCTGGAGGTAGTCGGCGACGCATGGCCCCAGGTAGGCGTCGGCGGCCGCCGTTTGGGAGCGGCGAAGCAGGCCCTGAAACGGGCTGAGAGCGCTCGACCGCGCCACGTAGGCGAAGCCCGCCTCTCGCAGCAATTCCTGGACGTGCTCCTCGTGACAGGGGTTGCGTTGGGCGTGGAGCAGGGCGACGCTCGCGCACTCGAAGCCCTGGCCGCGCAAGTCGGCGATCTTCGCGGCGACCTCGTCGAGGTCCAGGGCCTCGACCACCGAGCCGTCTGCGGCCAGGCGTTCGGAAAGACCCACAATCGTTTCGGGCAATGGCGCTGGACGCTCGATGTGCAGGGCGAACAGGTCGGGACGGCGTTGGTCGCCGATGGCGAGGAGGTCTTCGAAGCCGGCGGTCGTGAGATGGGCGATGCGCGCGCCACGTCGCTCGAGCAGCGCGTTGGTGCCCCGAGTGGTCGCCAGCCGCATCTCCAGAGGAGGAAGATCGCAGCCGAGCGGGGTCCCGGTGACCAGCCGCGCGGCCAGTAGCGGCGCCTCCTCCCCTGAGCGCAGCTCGACCGTCCGGCCGCACCTCGAGCCTCGACAGGTCGGCATCGAGGCGCAGGGAGCCGGTCTGAAGATCCTGATCGACGATCTCGAGCTCGGCCTCCTCCCCGAGCAGTGACAGCGAGAAGCCGACCAGAAACGCGCTCGGCAGCGAGGACCCGGCGCGAAGGTGCACTCTGCCGGCATCGTCGATGCGCTCGATGCGATCGCGGATCGCGCCGGTCGACAGCACCTTGCAGCATCGGGTGCGTCCATCTGGATCGACCGCGACGCAGTCGGTGAAGGTGCCGCCGGTGTCGATCCAGACTTGCCAGGCCGCCCGGCTCACCGCTCTGGTCCGCTGACGGGGCAGGTGGCGGCGCTTCCGAGGCAGAGGGCGCTTCCAGTCCTCGGCCCTGTGGTGTTCACGCTTGGTCCTCCGAACCGGTGATGAGTGTAGCTCGGTGCGCCCTCGATCCGAGCGCTGCTCGCTCGAACGCGTACACCCGGCTTTGCCTGCGACCCGGGCGGCTAGAGAGGTTGATCCGAACGACCGCCGCGCGGGCGGTGCTCGCGGCGGCCGCACCTCTGTTAGCATTCAAGGTGATCCGGCGGCGCCGGCCTGGTTGAATCTCGATGCAGCCACAGAGCGAGGTCGTGCGGTCCGGGGACCTGGGGCCGAACGTGGTCGGCGAATCCGAGCGACGTCATGTCGCCGCTCTCCCGACCACGGCCAGGTGGGCGATTGCCGTGGCGGTGTTGCTCGGGTTCGCGCTCGCCTTTCAGGGCTCGCGGCCGCTGTGGGAGCCCGATGAGGGGCGCTACGTCACCGTCGCGCTGGAGATGATCCATCTCGACGACTACCTGGTCCCGCGCCTCCATCATGAGTACCCCCACTTCGCCAAGCCGCCGCTGACCTACTGGCTGATCGCGGCCAGCCTGCGCACCTTGGGTACGAACGAGTGGGCGGTGCGGGTGCCGAACGCGCTCGCCTTCACTGCGACCGTGCTGCTCGTCTTCGGCATCGGACGCCGGCTATTCCGGGAGGGCGCTGCGCTGGCCGCCGTCGTCTACGCGAGCTTCCTGCTGCCTACGGTGGCGGCCAACATCGCCAACTCGGACACGCTGCTCGCCACCTGGGAGGCGCTCGCGGTGTGGGGCTTCGCGAGCTGGTGGTGGCGCCCGGATCGTTCGAGCCGGGGATGGCTCGTGGTGATGTGGCTCGGGTTCGCGCTCGCCTTCCTCACCAAGGGCCCGCCCGGCCTGCTGCCGCTGCTCGGGATCGGGGCGCTGGTGGTGGCGACCAACGGCGCGCGCGGCCTCGCCGTGCTGTTCCCGCTCGCCGGGATGACACTGTTCGCGGTCGTCGGCTTCGGCTGGTACGTGGCGGTGGTCGTTCGCCGCCCGGAGCTGATCGGCTACTTCCTCGGCGAGGAGTTCGTCGGCCGCATCTTCACCGACCAGCACGGCCGCAACGCCGAGTGGTACGGAGCGGCCGCGGTCTACCTGCCGACCTTCCTGCTCGGCACCCTGCCGTGGACCGCGGTCCTGGCCGCGCGGCTGCGCCACGCCGACCGGGCCTTCCGGCCGAGCTGGTGGCGGCGCTGGCTACGCGACGACCCGGCGCTGTTCTTCACGCTGGCCTGGCTGCTGCTCGGACTCGCCGTGTTCCTGCTCACCCGGTCGCGACTCCAACTCTACGTCCTGCCGCTGTTCCCGGCGCTGGCGGTGTTGACCGCGATGGCGCTCCGGGGGCGTTGGCAGTGGACGCGGCAGCGGCTGGTCCTGATCGCGGCTCTGGCTCGCCCTCCTGGTCGGGCTTCGGGCCGTGGCCGCAGTCACGTGCCGAGCGATCGGGATGCCCGTGCGCTGGCGGGCGAGGTTGCGGCGCTCGCCGGCGAAGCGTACGACGAGATCGTGATGGTCGGTGTTCGCAACCTCTACGGTCTGGTCTTCTACCTCGGCCGCGAGGTGGAGCATGTCGCCTTCTCGGCGGAGGACCTCGAGCGCGGGCTGCCTCCACTGCCGCCAGACCCTCGAGCAGGAGCTGGCCGAGGGCGAGCGGCAGTGTGTTCGTGGTGGACACCCGGCGGGCGGAGCGCTTCGAGGAGATCGTCCGCGCCGCTGGCCGCAGCCCACGGCTGCAAGGCAGGGTCCGGGGCGTGAGCGTCTACCTCTGCCCTCGCTGAGCCGCGCTGCTGGAGCGTCCCTCTCACGATCGCGAGGGCCGCAAGCCCTCCGTGCGGTCCCGTGTTACCCTGCCCGCATGAGCCAGGAGGAGCAGCCCGCCGTTGAGCTCTCGGTGGTCGTGCCGGTGTTCAACGAGCTCGCCAACCTCGATCCCCTGGTGGAGCGGGTGCGTGCCACTCTCGATGGGCTCGCTCTGAGCTGGGAGCTGGTGACGGTGGACGACGGGTCGAGCGACGGCTCTACCGACCGGCTCGATGAGGTGGCGGCGTCCGAGCCACGATTGAAGGCGCTGCGCTTCGCCCTCCACGCCGGCCAGTCGGCGGCGCTCGTGGCCGGCCTCCGTCACGCGCGCGGCCGCTGGATTGCGCTTCTCGACGCCGACCTGCAGACCTACCCCGAGGACCTGCCGCTGCTGCTCGACGTGGTCGCCCGCGAGGGCGTCGATGCGGCGATCGGAATCCGCGCCGAGCGCCAGGACAGCGGCTGGAAGCGAGTTTCATCGCGCTTCGCGAACTGGGTGCGCAACCGGCTCACCCGTGAGGACATCGTCGACACTGGCTGCCCGCTCAAGCTGATGCGCGCCGAGGCGATCGGCTGCCTCGTCCCATTCGACGGCATGCACCGCTTTGTTCCGACGCTGCTCCGCATGGGCGGGTACACCGTGCGCCAGGTTCCGGTCCGACACGCTCCCCGCACCGCCGGCACGAGCCACTACGGCACCTGGGACCGGGCGTTTCGCGGTCTGCGGGACGCGCTCGGGGTGCGCTGGCTGCAGGACCGCCGGCTGCGGTGGACGCTGCGGTGACGCGGAGCGGACCGATTCCCGGCACGACTCGGTGGTACGCGGCGCTGGCGGCGGTCGCGCTGGCCGTTGCGCTGCCGCTGGCGGCTCAGGAGCGTCCGTCGTCCGGGCCGGACGAGACCGCGGCGACGTCCCTCAAGGTGGAGCTCAAGCCACTCCCCGAGGGGGTGGACCGCGTGCGCCTCGAGGCCGACGGCAGTGGTGGCCACTGGTATGTCCTCGAGATGGCGGACGGCGGCGAGCAGCGGGTGCGGCCGGACGAGCTCGCGGCGAGGGTGGAGCGCGACCAGCGCCACCGTGGCTTCTGGTTCCGCCTGCTCAACATCAGCTCGCCGATCGGCTTCGCATGGGTCGCCATGGGCCTGCTCGGGCAGCTGCTGTTCACCGGACGGATGCTGCTGCAGTGGCTGGTCAGCGAGCGCAGCAAGCGCTCGGTCGTGCCGGTGGGCTTCTGGTGGCTGAGCCTGGTCGGAGCCTCGATGCTCCTCGTCTACTTCATCTGGCGGCGCGACATCGTCGGCGTGCTCGGCCAGTGCGCGGGCTGGGTGGTCTACGGCCGCAACCTGTGGCTGATCCACCGGGAGCGTCGAGCGGCGGAAGGCCCCGGCGTCTGACCCGTCCAGAGGCCGCGGCGTCGCGAGCCCGGCAGCTCCCGCCTCTGCGGCTACGATCCCGCGAGCACACGGCCCAGCCGGCGGCAGCCCTCGTCGATCGCCGGCGGGTCCGCGAAGGTGAAGCAGAGACGCGCGAACTCGTCGCCGTCCACCGGCTCACCGAGCTGCTCGTTGGGCGCCGGGTAGAAGGCCGGTCCCGGCACGAAGGCCACACCCTGCGCCACCGCGCGCTCGAAGAGCTCGCGGCTCGAGCGCCCGGGCAGGCGCAGCCAGAAGAAGAACCCGCCGTCGGGCGGACGCCACTCGGCGGCGCCCGCCGGCAGGTGCTCGGTAAGGGCACGCTCCATGGCCGTGCACTTCGTCGAGTAGAGCTGGAGAGTGGTTGCGAGGTGCGCGATCAAGATCGCCGCGCCGGCAGTACTCGTCGACCAGGGCCTGGGTCACGGTTGCGGTGCAGAGGTCCTCGCCCTGCCGCATCAGCACCATCGCGCGGATGATCTCGGGTGGGCCAACGGCCCAGGCCACCCGGACGCCCGGCGCCAGGATCTTGGAGAAGGACGACGCGTAGAGCACTCCCGGCACGCTGCCGGCCAGCCGCTTGAGGCTCGGGAGCGGCTCGCCCCGGTAGCGGAGCTGGCCGTAGGGGTCGTCCTCGAGCACCGGGATGCCGAGCTCGGCGGCGGTCTCGAGGAGTTGTCGGCGCCGGTCGAGCGACAGGCAGGCGCCGGTCGGGTTGGAGAAGTCGGGGATCGTGTACAGCAGCTTCGGCCGGAGGCCGGTTGCGGCCTCGCAGTGCGCCACGGCGGCGGGCAACCGGTCGACGATCATTCCGTCACCGTCGCACGGGACCGCGACGAAGCGGGCGCCGGCGTTGCGCAGGCTATGGATGGTGCCGGGGTAGGTCGGCGCCTCGACGACCACCGGATCGCCGGGATCGATGAGGATGCGGGCGAGGAGGTTGACGGCGTGCTGCGAGCCTGAGGTCACCAGCAGCTCCTCGGGGCGGACCGGGTGGCCGAGGCGCTGCGACATCAGCTCGAGCAAGGTGTCGCGGAGCGGCCCGTAGCCTTCGCTGGGGCCGTACTGCAGCACCTGACGCCCGTCGCGGGCCAGGACCGAGGCACAGGCGGCGAAGCGCGCGACCGGGAAGGCGTCCGGGTCGGGGAGACCGCCGGCAAAGGAGATCATCCCGGGCTGGCCGGCAACCCGGAACAGCTCGCGGATCGGCGACGGCCGCATCGCCCGCGCCAGCGCGGAGAGCCGGAAGAGCTCGCTCATCGCTGCGGATTGTACGGCAGGTGCGGCCGGTCCTTATCGATAACAGGTCTCGACCTGAGAACCCGCTCCGAACTCCAGCGTAAACCCTGGTCGATGGCGGTGCATCACAGTATCGAGTGTGGGCACGGTTTCCATGGTTCGAACCCCTCGGAGGAAGCTCGATGACAGCGCGACTGGCGGCTCTTGCGCTGCCAATGGTGACCGCCCTGGCGGCCTTCGCGAACCAGTCCGAGCCACAGCAGGTCAGGCCTCGCGGTCAGGTCCCCCGGATCGAGGCGCCGATCGAGATCGACGGCGCGCTCGACGAGATCGTGTGGAAGCAGGCCTGGTCGACCGAGCTGCCGGTGGAGGTGAGCCCCGGCGAGAACACCCCGGCGCCGGTCCGCACCGAGGTGCATGCTCTACCACGACGAAGGCGCGCTCTACGTCGCCTTCCGCGCCTTCGACCCGGAGCCCTCGGCGATCCGCGCCCACCTCACCGACCGGGACGACGCCTGGTCCGACGACTGGGTGGGGGTCGTGCTCGACACCTTCCACGACCAGCGGCGCGACTACCTGCTGCTCGTCAACCCGCTCGGCGTCCAGATCGACAACATCGAGACCTGGCCGGGCGAGGGCGCGTCCTGGGACGGGATCTGGGACATCGGCGGCGGCGATCCACAGCTGGGGATGGGCCGCCGAGATGCGCATCCCGTTCTCGACCCTGCGCTTTCAACGCACCGAGGGCCCGCAGGTGTGGGGGTTCGATGCGGTCCGCTTTTATCCGCGCACGACCTCCGCGCAGATGGGCGCCTTTCCCGCGCGACCGGAACAACAACTGCTACCTCTGCCAGGCGATCGAGATCGAGGGCTTCGCCGGCGTCTCGCCGGGGCGCAACCTGGAGATCGTCCCGACCATGGTCGCAACCCGCACCGACGCGCTCGCCGGAGTCGCCACGAAGGTTCTCGCCGAGGGCGACGTCGAAAGCGAGCTGGGCATCACGGCGCGCTGGGGCTTCACTCCCAACCTCACGCTGAGCGGCACCGTGCAGCCGGACTTCTCGCAGGTCGAGGCCGACGCCCTCCAGCTCGAGGTCAATCAGCCGTTCGCGCTGTTCTTCCCCGAGAAGCGCCCGTTCTTCATGGAGGGGTCGGACTTCTTCGACACCAGCCTGGACGTGGTCTACACGCGCATGCTGCGAGACCCGGCGTGGGGCGCCAAGATCACCGGCAAGGAGGGCGCGCACACGGTCGGGACCTACGTCGTCGAGGACGAGGTCACCAACCTGATCTTCCCCGGGCAGCCAGTTCTCCGACGCGGCCTCGCTCGATACCGGAAACCTGTCGAGCGTCGCGCGCTACAAGTACGACCTCGACGACCGCTTCACCTTCGGTGTGCTCGGCACCTCCAGAGAGGGGTCGGACGGCTACTTCAACCGTGTCGCCGGCGTCGACGGCGACCTCCGGCTGTCGTCTCGCGACCGGCTGCTCGTCCAGGCCATGGAGTCGCGCACTCGGTACTCGGATGTCATCGTCGATACCTATGGCCAGCCGGAAGGGGATTTCTCGGGAGCGGCCTACAACCTCGAGTTCTACCACGAGACGCGAAGCTGGCTCCTCTGGTCCGACCCTGCGCGACATCGACGAGGGCTTCCGCGCCGATCTCGGTTTCATGCCACAGGTCGATCAGCGCTTCGGCGAGATCGGCGCCGGTCTGCTGTGGACCGGCGAGCCCGGCGACTGGTACTCGCGGACGGAGCTGCTCTGGAAGGCCAACCACAGCGAGGACCACCAGGGCAACCTGCTGCTCGACGAGTACGTGCTGAAGTTCAACTACGAGGGGCCGCTGCAGTCGCACGCCTTCCTGCGCCCGAGACACGTACGGGAGGGCTGGGCCGGCGAGGAGTACGACTACGACGAGCTCTACCTTCACGTCTGCCTCCATCCCAACGGCCACAGCCAGGCCTGGCTCGAGGCGATCGCCGGCGGCAGGCTCGACTACGCCGGCAGCCGCGAGGGCGAACGGTTGCAGGTCCGCCCCGGGTTCTGGTACCGCTTCGGACCCCACCTTCGCCTCGAGCTCGACTACACCAGCGAGCAGATGGAGGTCGACGCGGGCTGGCTGTACAACGCCAGCGTCGGACAGCTCGGCGTCGCCTGGCAGTTCGACGCCCGGACCTTCGTGCGGGCGATCCTCCAGAACGTCGACTACGAGTTCAACACCGCAGTCGACCTCGCGGGGCGGGAGCCGGAGTACCAGCACCTGTTCAGCCAGCTGCTGTTCTCCTACAAGCTCAATCCGCAGACCGTGCTGTTCGTGGGCTACTCCGACAACTCCTACGGCGACGTCACGACCGACCTCACCCGCCAGGACCGCACGCTCTTCATCAAGGTCGGGTACGCCTTCGTCATGTAGGAGCTCGTGCCGCACTGGCCTGTTCGGCGTGCGTGGCCGACCGAGGTATCGGCTGGCGGCCACTGCGGCACGAGCTCCTCGGGATGCGCTGCGCGCATCCTGACGCTCAGCGCAGCTATCATCCATGTCGAGAGGGAGGGTGCGTTGGCCGACTGGGTGATCGGCGACATTCACGGGTGCTGGGAGACGCTGCAACGTCTGCTCGAGCGGATCCGCTGGGACCGCACCCGCGATCGGCTGTGGCTCATTGGCGACCTCGTCAACCGTGGGCCGGGATCGCTTGCCGTGCTGCGCTGGGCGGCGCGCGAGCCGCGGCTCGACGCCATCCTCGGCAACCACGACCTCCACCTGCTCGCCCGCGCCGCAAAGCTCGTCGGCGCTCGGCCAGGAGACCGGCTCGAAGAGGTGCTCGCGTCGGAGGATCGCGAGGATCTCCTCGGATGGCTGTGGCGGCGGCCGCTCATCCAACGCCTGGGCGGAACCGTCCTGGTGCACGCCGGCCTGTTGCCGGAGTGGGACGCCGCCGCGGCGCAGTCGCTCGCCGACTCCGCGAGCCGGCGGCTGGACGCCCTGCTGCCGCTCCTCGCCCGCAAGCCGAGGCCCAAGTGGAGCGCCGACGTCGACGGCGACGAGCGGCTGGCGGCCGCGGTCGCCATCTTTACGAGGCTGCGCGTGGTGCGCGCCGACGGGCGGCCGAAGCTCTCGTTCACGGCGACGCCGGAGTCCGCACCCGAAGGGTGCCGGCCGTGGTTCGAGGGCTCGCGGCTGGTGGCAGAGGGGAACCGGGCGGTCTTCGGGCACTGGGCGTTAATGGGCTTTCGCCGAGGGCCCGGCGCCGTGTGCATCGACTCGGGCTGTGTCTACGGCGGCCGGCTGACCGCGCTGCGCCTCGATGACGACACCGCGCTCCACCAGCCGGTGGTGGCGGATGAGGTGGCAGCGGTGGAGGAGTGATGCTCGAGCTTCTCGTGATGCGACACGCCAAGTCGGACTGGGACGCGGGCGCCGACGACCACGAGCGGCCGCTCGCCGAGCGCGGCGTCAAGTCGGCGCGCAAGGTCGGGAGGTTCCTGGCTCGAGCGGAGATGGTGCCCGAGCTGGTCATCAGCTCGACCGCGGTGCGCGCGCGAACGACCGCCGAGCTGGCGGCCGAGGCGGGGGGCTGGATCTGCCCGATCGAGCTCACGAGCGCCTTCTACGACACCGACCCGGCGGCGGTGCTCGCCGAGATCGCGGCCCGGGACGCGCCGTCGCGGCTGATGGTGGTCGGCCACGATCCGACCTGGTCGGAGCTGGTGTCTCTGCTGGCCGGAGGGGGAGCGGTGCGCCTGCCGACCGCGGCGGTGGCTTGTCTCGAGCTCCCGATGAACAGCTGGAAAGCGGTCGCTCCGGGCAAGGGGCGGCTGGTCTGGCTGGTCACTCCGAAGCTGGTCCAGGCTGCCGAGGTCTGATCGTTTGCGGGTGGGTTCGGCGCCCGACGTGTAGAATCGAAGGAGGTGCACGAGGAGCGACGCGAGGAGCTCCGCGGGCTGCCACGACGATGATCGACCAAGATGTGTCGTTCCCCCTGCGGGTCGCGTGCGTGGACATGGGATCGAATGCGATTCGATTCCTGGCTGCCGAGTTCTCGAGCGAGGCACAGTACGCAACCCTGGCCTCCGAGCGGGTGCCGGTGCGCCTCGGCCACGGTGTCTACCTGTCGGGGCGGCTCGACCAGGCGGCCATGGACGCCGCCGTGGCGACCCTCGAGCGCTTTCGCGCGCAGATGGCGGAGCTCGGCGTCGAGCACTACCGGGCTGTCGCCACCTCGGCGGTCCGCGAAAGCACGAACGGCGACGCCTTTATCGAACGAGTCCGCTCCGCCACCGGGATCGAACTCGAGGCGATCAGCGGCTCCGAGGAGACCCGACTGGTGCACCTGGCGGTGGCCCACCGGCTGCCCCTGGGCCGGCGTCAGTGGCTCTTGGTCGACCTCGGCGGCGGCAGCGTCGAGGTCTCGCTGGTCGACCAGGGCGGGATCATCTGGAGCGAGTCCCACACCATGGGTTCGGTGCGCCTGCTGGAGGTGCTGACCGACGCGGGTGCGGAGCCGGGCCGCTTCCGGAGGCTGCTCGAGGAGTACGTGTCGGTGCTCAAGGTGCCGGCCGCCGCCGGCGCCGGCCGGATTGCCGGCTACATCGCGACCGGCGGCAACATCGAGACCCTCGCCAGGCTGGCGGGCGCCCGCCCCGAGCCGGAGGTCGGCCGGCTGCCGGTCGACAGCCTCCGTGCGGTCGTCGAGCGGCTCGCTGCGATGTCGTACCGGGAGCGGGTCGTCGAGCTCGGCCTTCGCGAGGACCGGGCCGACGTGATCCTGCCGGCGGCGCTGGTCTACCTGCGGCTCGCCGAGCTGTGCCCGGCTGACGAGATCATCGTGCCCAACGTCGGCCTCAAGGACGGCCTGCTCCTGGACCTCGTCGACGGCCTCGCGCGCAGCCGTGACCACGCCGACCGCCAGGCGAGAGACGTGCTCGCCGGCGCGGTTACCGTCGGCCGCAAGTACCTCTTCGACGAGCCCCACTCCTGCCACGTCGCCGGGCTCGCGCTGGCGCTTTTCGATCAGCTCCGGCCGCTCCACAATCTCGGGGCCGCTGATCGGAAGATCCTGCAGGCGGCTGCACTGCTGCACGACATCGGCCAGTTTGTCAGCTTCAAGGGGCACCACAAGCACTCCTACTACCTGATTTCGAACACCGAGCTCCCGAACTTCAGCCGGCACGAGATGCAGCTGGTCGCAAACGTTGCCCGCTATCACCGGGGCGCGGATCCCGCCGTCCAGCACCAGCCCTTTTCCGAGCTCGCGGAGGCGGATCGGCAGCGGGTGCGCCGGCTGGTTGCCGTGCTCCGGGTGGCGGATGCGCTCGATCGCGACCATGTCCAACGGGTGCGCAACCTCCAGGCCAAGATCGGCAGCTCCTGGGTGACTCTCCACCTCGAGGCGTCAGGCGGCCTGCTCCTCGAGGGCTGGTCGCTGAAGAAGAAGGCGCAGCTCTTTGCCGGGGTTTTCGCGAGGAAGATTCGGCTGCGCTTCGCCGGTGACGAGGCTGCTGACGATGCCGCGGCGTCCTGAACAGCCGACCGCGAGGTGCCCGTGGTGCGGTGACGACCCCCTCTATGTCGACTACCACGACCGCGAGTGGGGGGTGCCGGTCCGCGACGACCGCACCCTGTTCGAGTTCCTCACCCTCGAGGGGGCGCAGGCCGGGCTGAGCTGGTTGACGATCCTGCGCAAGCGCGAGGCATACCGGCGGGCCTTTGCGGGCTTCGAACCGGCGCGGATCGCGTCCTGGGTTGACAAAGACGCCGCCAGGCTGATGGCCGATCCCGGCATCGTCCGCAACCGGCTCAAGATCGAGGCGGCGATCGGCAACGCTCGCGCCTTTCTCGACGTGCAGCGAGCGTTCGGGAGCTTCGCAGAGTACATCTGGCGCTTCGTCGACGGTCGCCCGATTCAGGGCGCCTGGAGGTCGATCGCCGACGTGCCGGCGACGACGACGCTCGCCCAGACCATTTCCCGCGACCTGAAGCAGCGCGGCTTTCGATTCGTCGGCCCGACCATCGTCTACGCCCACATGCAGGCGACCGGCATGGTGAACGACCATCTCGTGAGCTGCGTCCGACACCGCGAGGTCGCTGCGCTCGGCGGAAGCTGAACCGCGAAGCCGCGACCGACGCGAAGAGGACGCGCAAGGCCATCGCTCGCGGGCACCTCCCTCCGGTAGGAGCGTTCCGAGTTCCGCATTCCGAAGGTCGCATTCTATCGGTGGGGGCGGGCCCTCAGAGCACGATCTCCTCGTCCAGAGCACTCTCTGGAAGATGCCCCAGCATGACCATCTTGCGGCGAAACGCCTGCTCGCGGCGCCGCTCGAGCTGCCGCCGGCGGCTGCGCAGCGCCTCGAGCTCGAGCCCGAGCTCGCGCCGGCGCGGTTCCGGAGCAGCGGCCTGCTCGGCTCGCAGCTCGAGCGCCCGCGCCCGCAGGGCGTGCATCTCGCGCAGCACACTCGCTTCCTCGTTGCTGACGTAGATTTTGGGTGCGCACGCCGGCGCGGCGCCGCCGTCCGCCTCGCTGTGCTGCGAGTGGATCGGAAGTCGGAGAGGATCGCGGTCGTCCATCACCGCAGTCTACCCCCTGCAGGGCTCGGCAGCGCGGCGCATCCGGTTTATGATCGTCGGCAATGGTTGAGCTGGAGCCGGCCGGGGATCCGATCCACTCGGGAGCCGCCTACTCCGAGCGCTGGGTCGCGGTGCAGGACGGCGTCGAGTTGAAGGTGAGGGAGTGGCGGCCGGACGACACCGGCCAGCCACCGCTGTATTTCGTCGCCGGCTGGGTGTCGGTGGTCGAGGGCTGGCGGCCGTTGCTCGAGGTTCTGGTCCGCAAGCGGCCGCTGGTCTACATCGAGACCCGCGAGAAGCGGTCGGCGAGGATCAACCGGCGGAGCATGCGAGTCGAGAGCTTCACCGTCCAGCGCCTGGCCGAGGACCTGTGCGAGCTCGCCCGCGTGCTCGAAGTCGACCGCTCGAGCGCCATCTGGTTCGGCAGCTCGATGGGCTCGACGGCGATCCTCGAGAGCCTCAAGGGCGGCACACTGCCGGCGCGAGCCGCCTTCCTGGTCGGCCCCAATGCCGCGTTCCGCTTCCCGTGGTGGAGCCGCCCGCTGCTGCGAGTGCCGGCCGCGAGCTACTCCGTCGCCAAGCACCTCGTGATCTGGTACCTGCGGCATTTCCGGGTCGACGTGCGTCGCGAGCCCGACCAGATGCGGCGCTACGAGAGGACGCTGAACGCCGCGGAGCCAGTCCGCCTGAAGCTCTCGGCGCGGGCCGTCATCGGCTACACGCTCTGGCCGGGGCTCGAGACGGTCAAGGCGCCGGTGGCGATCGCCTACGCCTCGAGCGACGTCCTCCACGCCGAGAGCGAGGCGAAGTCGATCGTTGCGACCCTGCCCGCCGGGCTGGGGGTTGAGTGCCCGTCCAACACCTACATGCACCGCGCCGAGGTGGCACGGGACATCGACGAGTTCATCGCCGGCCTCGGGTGACCACCCGGCGACCCGTCACCCATCGAAGAATTCAGATCGAAGACCGCAGATCCCAAACAGGGGGCTGCCCCCGCAGCTTGTGACGGCAGGCCTGCGTCCCAGAACTTCACGCCGCGATCGACGGTCGGTCACTCCCGAACGGGTTTCGCCCGCCGTGAGTAGATGACCACGAACACGCACAAAGCCAGCAGCGTCAGCGTGCCGATCAGCTCACCGGGGATGCCCTCGAAGGCGGCGTCCGGGAGCAGGTGCACCACCTCCTTGGCGGTGAGGCTCCCAGTCGACTCCTTGATGACGGTGTTGATCGCCGCGTCGATGACGCCCATGATCGCACCGCCCGCCACCAACCCGGAGGCCACCAAGATTCCGCGGTCCTGCCGCGCCTTGACGGTGGCGTCGTCGGCGCTTCGCTCGCGCGCCACGATCCAGGCCAGGATGCCACCGAGCAGGACCGGCGTGTTGAGCTCCATCGGCAGATACATGCCGAGGGCGAAGGCGAGCGGCGGGACGCCGGTCATGCGGAGGATCAGCGCGAGCAGCACGCCGAGCGCGAACAGGTACCACTGGAGGATCGAGGTCTGCGCGCCGAAGATGCCGATCAGGATCGCCTTCATGGCCGACGCCTGGGGCGCGGGGATCGCCGAGGTGCCGAAGCCCATTCCGGCGGGCTGGTTGGCCATCACCCACATTGCGAGGCCGCAGAAGACCGCAGCGACCAGGGTGCCCACGAACTTCAAGCTGAGCTGGCGCGCCGGAGTCGCCCCGATCCAGTGGCCGATCTTGAGGTCCGAAGAGAGCGCGCCGGACGCCGCCAGTGCGGTGCACACTACGCCGCCGACCATCATCGTCACGAACATGCCGTTGCCGCCGGACAGGCCCAGCTTGAGCATCACGAAGCCGGTGACGATGAGGGTCAGCATGGTCATCCCGGACACCGGGTTGGTGCCGACGATGGCGATCGCACGGGCCGCGACCGGGGCGAACAGGAACGCGATGAGCATCACCAGCGCGGTGGCCACGAGGGCGGAGGTCAGGGACCCGCCGACGCCGACACCGAACGAGAAGAAGACGAAGGCCGCTACCGCGAAGATCACGAGCCCGACGATCGCGAACTGGCCGGAAAGCGAGCGGTCGACGCGTGGAACCTTGGTGATTTCGCGGCGGTCCTGGTGGCTCATGCCGACGATGTTGGCGCCGATCGAGCGCACCATTGAGGGGAGCGCTGACAGGATGCCCAGGATGCCGGCGCCGGCGATGCCGCCGACCCCGATGATGCGCACGTAGGAGGCGAAGACCTGGTCGAAGCTCATCTCGGCGATCGGTATCGCGCCTGGCGCGAGCACACCGGGGACATGGGTGCCGATGGCGTGCACCAGGGGCACGAGCACGAAGCACGACAGGAACGAGCCGGCGCAGATGATGGCCGCGTAGCGGACGCCGATGATGTAGCCGATGCCGATGATCGCCGCGTTGTTGAGGATGCGCAGGGTCATGAAGTTACGGGCGAGCAGCCCGCCCAGGCCGACCGCGCGGAACGAGATGAGCTCGGCCATGGCGTGGAAGGTGGTGACGAGGCCGTCGTAGAGCGCGCCGATGCCAGCGGCCATGGCGAGGATCTTGGCCTGGCCGCCGACCCGCTCTCCCGAGAGCAGGATCTCGGTGGTGGCGGTGCCCTCGGGCCACGGCAGCTGGCCGTGCATCTCGACCATGAAGTGGTAGCGCAGGGGAATCAGGAAGAGGATGCCGAGGCAGCCTCCGAGGAAGGAGACCGCGATCACCTGCCAGACCGCCGGCTGGGTCACGCCGGTTCCCGGCTCGGCCGCGAGCATGTAGAGGGCCGGAATGGTGAACACCGCGCCGGCGACCACGTGCGAGGAGTTCGCACCGATCGACTGGACGATGACGTTCTCCAGGATCGTGCTCTTGCGGGAGAACAGGGGCGAGATGCCGATGGCGAGAATGGCGATCGGAATCGCCGCCTCCATGCCCTGCCCGACGCGCAGCGCGAGGTAGGCGGCGGCCATCGAGAAGAGGGCGCAGAAGATGAGGCCCATGGTCACCGAGCGCCGGGTGATCTCGTGCACGCCGGTCTCGTCCGGTACGACCGGGATGTAGCTCTCGCCAGGTCCCAGCGGGGTCCGCGCATTGTCCGGAAGACCCTTGATGACGGATGGGGTATCGTGTGCCAAGGCCTTGCCTCCCTGCTGGTCCGGGGGAGTGTACATGGTCCGGCCCCTTGCCCGCTTCCGCATCCGCTCCCGACTCTGTTCCCGCTCCCGACTCTGTTCCCTCGCTCGCTTCCGCGCCCGGGCCTACCCCTGAAGTCAAGTGCGACTCGCTGGACGTCCACGTCACGTGCGGAGGAGGATGGGAAAACGGGTGGTCACCCTCGGCTCTCAACTGTTCCGTCGGAAGCGGAAGCGCGAAGCGGAAGCGGAGCGGAACGGGCACGGGCACGGGCTCGGAAGCGGAAGGGGGTTGGTGACTCGTTGAGCGATGGCCGGTGGGTCACAGGTGCACGATCAGCCACACCCAGTTCGCGAGAATGAGTGCAACGAGGCTGATCCGGACCGGCACCGGGATCGGACCGGCCAGGCGCGGCGCCGTTTCGCAGCGCCATGCCCACAACGGAGCGACGACGCCGCCGAGCACGAACACCACGGTCGCCGCGAACACCAGGGGATTGAAGCCGGCAGCCCCCGGCAGGTCACCGTCGAGCAGGGCGAGGACGCAGCGGGTCGCGCCGCACGTCGGGCACGGGATTCCGGTGAGGGAGTGGAAGAGGCACGGCCTCATGAACGGCGCGAGGAGCAGCCACAGCGGCTTGAGCGCCACGAGCGCGAGCGCAAGGCCACCCCAGATGTAGGCGAGCTGTCGCTCGGCGACGGTGAGGGGCGTCCACCGCACGCGCACTCCCGTCAGCGGCCTCCGAGCGCGCCGTACAGTGCGGCGCCGAAGAACGCGACCGTGATCGCAAGGCAGGAGCAGCACAAGAGGATCGGTAAGAGAACCGCCAGCGCGGCCTTGCCATACGAGCACTCGTGCGCGCGGCTGATGCCGATGATCTGCAAAGCCACGAACCAGACGAGGGCCAGGAGGCCACCGCACAGCGGGACCAGGTTTGCGAGGTCGGCGGTGTGGGAGTAGCAGATGACCCGCACCGTGGTCTCGAGCCCGCGTCGGCCTTCCCCGACGATCAGCAACATCAGGTGCAGGATGCAAGCGTGGATGGCGAGGCCGATGAGCACGAGGAGCGGCATGAGGACGAAGAGCCCGATCCCGATCGCGGCCATCACGCCGGTTCCGATGGCCGCCTCGGCGAGCGCGTCGCGCAGCTCGGGAAAGCCCATGAACATGAGCGGCGACTGCGAGGTGGCCCAGTAGGCCATGCCGGCGGCGAGCTCGATCCAGGCCATGATCAGCGCCCAGACGTAGGGCCGGCCGAGGCCGCGCGGTGCCATGCGGGAGAAGGCATCGTCGGGCCTGGTCACGAACAGACCGATGGTGCGGAAGAAGCCTTCGACGCGGCCGACGCCTGGATCCTCCCAGGGCAGAGCCTCGGGGGCGGGCGCGGTGTCCGGTGGTGCGGGAAGCGGCGGCGGGAAAGGTGTGTCGTCAGTCATGGCGGCCTCGCAAAAGGCGTCTTGTCAGCGAGTGTAACGTGGACGGGGCGGGTGTGGTTCTCAGGCGAGAGGGCGGGGGGCAGGGGCGACGCGATCGTCTGGAACGGACGCTGGCGCATCCGGGCGGGGAAGCGGAAGCGGGCGCGGAAGCGGGGCACCGTCCCGGGGAGCGAGCGTCGAGGATTCAGCGGTCAGGTAATGATGTGCAACCGTGCCGCCAGCTCCTTCCAGAGGGCGGCGAAAGCCTGCGCCACCGGCTGGGAGGGGAGCGTGGCGGCGACCGGCGCACGGGTCAGACCCATGCGCTCGACCACGCTCGCGGACGGGATGACAGTGCGCAGGAAGCCAGGGTCGGCGAGGCAGCGCTCGCACAATTCGAGGTGCATCGTCTTACGGCGGTCGACCATCGAGAGGAAGGGCAGCAGCTCGGTGCGGCCGCGGCCGTGCTCGACGACGAACTCGCGGATCTGCTCGAGAGTGCGGATCGACAGCGTGCTCGGGATGACCGGTACCAGCACCGCGTCGGCGGCGCGGACCACGGCCTCGGAGACGAGCGACACGCTTGGCGGGCAGTCCATGATCACCAGGTCGTAGCGTGTTGCGAGGGGCTCGAGACGCCGCGCGAGCTGCTTGCGCGGCTTCTTGGTGGCGTCGAGCTCGAGGTCGAGGCGGCGGAAGGAAAAGTCTGCCGGCAGCAGCGAGAGGTTGTCGAACTCGGTTGGCCGGGCGTGCCAGCCGAGGTCCGTGGTGTGGTCGACGACGATTCTCGTTCCGCCCTCGAGCCGCGCTGGCACTCGGAGATAGAAACTCGCCGCCCCCTGCGGGTCGAGGTCCCAGAGCAGGGTTCGCGTTCCGCCCACTGACGCGGCGTGCGCGATGTTGACGGCGGCTGCCGTCTTGCCGACTCCGCCCTTGATGCTCCAGATCGCGACCGTCCGCATCGCTTTACTCCCCGTCACCGAACATCGCACTGTACAACGACCGGCCCTCAGCTCCGACGAAGCTCGGAAGCACGCCCGCGAGGTCGGTCCGAAGCCGGTCCTGTCGCTGCTGCAGCGCGCCCGCGAGCCGGCCCATGGCGAGCAAGGTCTCGACCCGGCCCGCGAGCTCTGTCCGGTGCGCGAGCTCGAGCAGCCGCTGCTGCTGGACCCGCAGGTCGTTGATGCCGCCGAGGATGTCCTGCAGCAGCTTCAGCTGCTCGACGAGCGGCTCGATCTCGGCCTCGTCGTAGATCCCGCGGAAGAACTCGAGGAGGTAGCGCAGCTTCTTGCCGTCGATCCTGAGGCGGTGTAGCGCCTCGAGAGGGGGGCTCTCGCCGAGCTCCCTCCCACGGCGTCGCATGCGCCGGTAGGCCTTCCAGATCTTCTGCGATGCGAGATCGCGCACCGGCCGGGCTGCGTTGGGAGGCGCCTCGCCGTCGGGCGGCGGACTCTCGAGAAACTCCTGCCAGCCGTCGATCAGGCGCCGGAAGCGGCGCGAACGGAGCCCGGCTCTGACCTCCTCGAGGGCCGAGGAGCGTTCGCTCTCGATGAGCTGCTGCAGTGGACCCAGGGCCTCGGCGCTGGTGCCGACCATGCCGCGAAAGGCGTCCATCTCGAGCAGGTAGACGTCGAGGTCCCGGCACGGGTTGGTCAGCGAACCGAGCCATCGGAACTCGGGCAGGAAGGGATCCAGGCCATCCGCCGCCAGCACCCCCTTCAGCTGCGCGAGCGCGGATCGGGTCCGCCGCGTCGCGACCCGGAAGTCGTGGAGGAACTCCGTGTCGTGGTCGGCGATCACCCCCTCGACGTTGGCCCGCAGCGTGCCAAGCAGCGTGAGCAGGATCGAGCGAAGTGCGCTGTCGGCGCTCTGGCGCGGATCGAGCTGGAGATGGAGCTTGGAGCTGTAGTCGCCGACGCGGCGGCCGCGGGCGGCCACAGCGAGCTCCATAAGGCCGGAGGCGTCGTCGTCACCGGCGCCGGCCACCGTCCGGAGACGGCGGAGCACCTCCTCGAAAACGTCCTCGAAGCCCGGGAGCGCGAGCACCTCGATCCTCGAAACCGGCTCGCCGGCGGCTCGCCCGGAGCCGTCGAGGACGGTCGCTGTCTCGAGCTGAAGGTGCACCACCGTGTCGGCGGCTGGGCTGCGGAGGCGACCGGCCTGCCTCAACATCCGGCACTCGCCGACAGGGAGCAGCGCGCGGATTTCGATCAGCCTCTCGAGGCGCGTGCGAAGAACCGACTCGGGAAGCTCGCGTGCGAAGCGCACGGTGCCTGCCAGCGGCAGCACGTGCGGCGGCTCGCCGCTGCCATCGACGAATCGCAGCGCGCGCGCATCGTCGAACGCCTCGTCGGACAGGCGTCCGCCGGACGAGGCGATCCGCCAGTCGAAGCTGTCGAGAAAAACAAGGCGGACCGTCCGAGGACGGTCCGCTTCAACATCTTCGCCGAGGGCAGCGCGGAGGGATGTGACATCCCGCTCTTTCGGAAGCCGGAGGGTTGCCTGCATGACTCACTCCCGAACGCGCCGTCCGAGAAGTGTACGCCATGCCGAAGCGACCGTGCCTGCCTCCGAGGACCGCGGCCGGCGCGGCGAGACGGTGGCCTTACTTCTTCTTGGCGGCCGGCTTCTTCTTGGCGGCCGGCTTCTTCTTGGCGACCACCTTCTTCTTGGCGGTCGGCTTCTTGGCAGCTACCTTCTTCTTGGCGGCCGGCTTGGCGGTAGCCTTCTTGACGGCCGTCTTCTTGACCGCCAGCTTCTTGGCCGCCACCTTCTTCTTGGCGGCGGGCTTCTTGGCAGCTACCTTCTTCTTGGCAGCTACCTTCTTCTTGGCAGCCGGCTTCTTCGCCGCTGTCTTCTTGACGACCTTCTTTTTGGCAGTCGTCTTCGCCTTGCTTCCCTTCGCCTTGGTAGTCTTTGCTTGAGCCATGTCCTCTCTCCGGTTCCTCTCCTGGTGATGTCAAGAGCCGAGGCTGCTTGCAGTTCGATAGTAACACACAAGTCCTTCGTTGAACGCAAGCACTTCATGCGCGCTGAACGGAGGTGTCGTAGACTTTCAGTTTCGGAGAGGTCATGGGAAGCAAATCAGACGAGCAGCCGTCCATCACACCCGAGTCGCCTCGAGCGTTCATCAACCGCGAGCTGAGCTGGCTGCAGTTCGCCCGCCGCGTGCTGGAGCTCGCGCAGGACGGCGAGCTGCCGCTGCTCGAGCGGGTCAAGTTCGCCGGCATCATGGGGATGCTCCACGACGAGTTCTTCATGAAGCGGATCAGCGGGCTCAAGCGCCAGATCCGCAACGGCGTCGCAGAAGCTGTCGCTCGACGGCCGGACCCCGCGCGAGGAGCTCGCCGCCTGCCGCGCGGAGATCCTCGCGCCAGTGCGACGCGCTCGCGCCGGTCGTCGAGGAGGAGATCCGCCCCGCGCTCGCGCAGCACGGCATCCCGATCCTCGACTACGCCGACCTCGGCGCGAGCCACAAGACGCGAGCTGCGCGCGCTACTTCGAGCGCGCCGTCCTGCCCGATCCTCACGCCGCTCGCGGTGGACGCCGAGCACCCGTTCCCGTTCATCAGCAACCTCGGCCTCAACCTGGCGATCACCGTTCGCGAACGGCAAGCGGGCAGCGCTTCGTGCGGCTCAAGGTGCCGACCAACCGGCCGCGCTGGGTGCCGCTGCCCGACGGCGCCGGCTTCGTGCCGCTCGAGCAGGTGATCGCCGCCAACCTCGACCTGCTGTTTCCCGACGGCGCGACGTCACGGCGCACGCTCTTCCGCGTCACCCGCGGCGCCGAGGGCGACGCCGACCGCCCGGCGGAGGCGGACGACCTCGATCCGATGCTCGCCCCGGGGAGCATCATCCGCCAGGTCACCAACGAGCTGAAGGCGCGCCGGTTCGCCGGCGTCGTCCGGCTCCAGGTCGACGCCCGGATGCCGGAGAAGCTGCGCGACGTGGCTCGCCGACGCAGCTCGAGGTCGACGACCGAGGACGTCTACGCCGCCAGACACCTCGCTCGGGCTCGGCGGACCTGCTGCAGCTTCGAGGTCGCGGGCAGCGCCGAGCTGCGCTACCCGCGCCACGAGCCGGTGACCCACCCGCGCCTGCGCGAGCTGCCCGGACGAGCCCGCGCGCGATCTTCGACGAGATCCGCGCGCGGCGACATCCTGCTCCACCACCCGTACCACAGCTTCGACACCTCGGTGCTGCGCTTCCTCGAGGCGGCGGCGGCCGACCCGCAGGTGCTGGCGATCAAGCTCACGATCTACCGGACCAGCAGCGACTCGCCGATCGTCCGCGCGCTCGCCGAGGCGGCGCGCCGCGGCAAGCAGGTCGCGGTGCTGGTGGAGATCACCGCCCGCTTCGACGAGGCGCCGAACATCGCCTGGGGCCAGCTCCTCGAGCAGGAGGGCGTGCACGTCGCCTACGGCGTCGAGAAGCTCAAGACCCACGTCAAGCTGGCGCTGGTGGTGCGCGAGGAGGACGGACGGCATCCGCCGCTACGTCCACGTCGGCACCGGCAACTACCACACCGGCACGGCGCGGATCTACGAGGACCTCGGCATGCTGACCTGCGACCCGGAGCTCTGCGCGCGACGTGGCGGCGGTCTTCAACGAGCTGACCGGCGCGCACCCGCTCCGACGAGTACCGCAAGCTCATGGTCGCGCCGCAGCTGCATGCGCGAGCGCTTCATCGAGCTGATCCGCCGCGAGGCCGAGCACGCCCGCGCCGGGCGGCCGTGCCGGCATCACGCGCCAAGATGAACCAGCTCCAGGACCCGGACATGATCCGCGAGCTGTACCGGGCGAGCCAGGCCGGCGTGCCGATCGACCTCAACGTCCGCGGGCTGTGCTGCCTGCGGCCCGGCGTGCCCGGGCTGTCGGAGAACATCCGGGTCTACAGCGTGGTCGGCCGCTTCCTCGAGCACGGCCGCATCTACCGCGTTCGAGAACGGCGGCGACCCCGAGTACTTCATCGGCTCGGCCGACTGGATGAAGCGCAACCTCGACCGCCGCGTCGAGACGCATCGCGCCGGTCGACGGACCCGACGCTCAAGGCGGAGCTCGACGCGATCCTCAAGGTCTACGAGGACGACAACCACTCGGCGCTGGGACCTGCAGGCCGGACGGCACCTACGTGCGCCGGCGTCCGGCGCACGGCGAGGCGCCGCGTCCCTCGCAGCAGGTCTTCGCCGATCGCTTCGCCCGCTGAGGCCACGCGATCGCCCGCAGGTCGCGATGCCCACCATTGCGCCGGCGATGAGGGCGATCCTCCCGCCGGTGGCCATCGCCGATACTCGAGCAGATGCGCCCGAGATCCGACCGATAGTGACGGCTGGTGCTTGCCGGGGCCGAACCGTCGTGGTGAGATGACCGCGGCGCGCGGTCGAACGCGGGCAGGGGAGACCCGAGATGGCAGATCACATGATTCGGGCCGTGGCGTGGGGCGGTCGGGTGCGGGTGGTGGCGTGCGACGCCACCGACACGGTGGAGGAGCTGCGCAGGATCCACGATCCGTCGCCGGTCGCCACGGCCGCGGTCGGTCGGATTGCGAGTGGCGCCCTGCTGATGGCGTCGATGCTGGAGAAGGTGACCGGCAGGGAGCCGATGGTGACTATCGAGATCGATGGCGGCGGTCCGGCCGGGAAGCTGCTGGCGACGGCCTCGCCGAGGGGCTGGGTGCGGGCGATGATCGCGAACCCGCTCGCCACCGCTGAGCCGAGGGTCAACGGCAAGCTCAACGTCGCAGGTGTCGTCGGCACGGCGGGCGAGCTCATGGTGACCAGGGATCCGGGCATCGGTGAGCCGTACCGGGGGGTCGTCCCCCTCGTGTCGGGCGAGATCGCGCAGGACTTCGCCCGCTATCTGCTCGACTCGGAGCAGACACCGTCGGCGGTGCTGCTCGGCGTCCACGTGGTCCCTGCCGGGAGGGTCGGTCATGCCGGCGGCCTGATGGTGCAGCTGCTGCCGGGGATCAGCGACGAGGAGGCTGAGGAGCTGTCGTCGCGCGTGCGTGGGCTCGGCGCGGTGACCTCGCAGATGGCCGCGGGCGCGGGGCCGAGGGCGTGGATCGAGAGCCTGTTCGCCGATGACTTGACCGTGCTCGGCGAGATTCCGGTCCGCTTCTTCTGCGGCTGCTCGGAACGCCGCGTCGAGACCGCGTTGATGCTGCTCGGCGCCGAAGAGGTTCGGTCGATGATCGACGACAACCCCGACGGCCCGACGGTGCTGAGCTGCGGCTTCTGCAGGAAGGAGTACCCGGTGTCCACTGCCGACCTGCGGAGGATCGTGCGCAGCGTGGAGGCGGGCGGAGCCGACGACGACCCGAATTGACCGCTCGAACTGGGGAGCGAGGTCTCCTGCAGACCCGCTGTGACGGGGCGCGATGGTCGGTGAGCCACGCCGGTGGAATGGTGGAGGGTAGCGATGTCGGGCATCTGGTGTGACGAGGGTGGTGGCAGGCTCGACGGCTATCGTCGGCCGAGCGTCTTGACTCGCCGGCCACTCTGGACGGTCCTCGCCGGGGCCGCCGTGGCGCTGGCCCTGGCAGCGTGCTCCTCCGCGGTGCCGGAGGGCGACGACCCGTGGTCGGCTTCGTATGCAGAGGACGACGGGCGGGTGTGGGCCGCCATCCACACGACTCTCGACGTGCTCGGGTATGTGGTGGAGGACGAAGATCGCAACGACGGCCGGATCCGCGCGGCGCAGGTTTCCGACCGGCCGTACGAGGGTGTGGTGCTCCGCATCGATCAAGTCCGGAAGGCCGAGGTGGTGCACGTCCACGTGCGTCCGTCGGGGGGCGCGGCGGTCCCCGTCGGCGACCACCGCGGGCGCGACCAAGCGGTGCAGGAGTTCCTCAGCGAGCTCGACCGGCGGCTCGAACGGAGCTTCTTGCGCTGACCGCCGCTCAGTGCGAGTGGCCGCCCGCTTCGCCGAAGTAGGAGGTGCGGAAGGTCTTGACCAGAGACCTGAGTGCCTCGACGTTGGCGAGATCGGTTGTTTGCTTCGCCTTCATCGCGGCGACCTGAATCTGGTGCAGCGCCGCCAGCTGCTCGACGTACTGCTCCCAGGGCTTGCCCTCCCGGGTTTCGGGCGTCTTGATGCGCTGGCACAGGAAGTAGGCGGCGACGATGTCCTGGATCTCCTGCGCGTGCTGCTCCTTGTTGTCGATCCAGCGGACCAGCTGGTTGTAGTTGACCGGGGTCTCCTTGCCGAGAGCGACGATCTGGTTCATCGACTTCTCGATGGTCGTGATGTGCTCCTCGATCAGCTGGACGCGGAGCTCATCGTCGTAGATCCCGCAAGGAATCTGGCAGTGGGCGTGAGCTTGAGTGGCGGCGGTGAAGGCGAGCGCTGCAATCAGCAGGCCGGCGGGCAGGGAACGCATGGGACCTCCCAGGTGCTTGTGCACTCTCTCTGTATCGGATGAACCGGTCGAATCGATACCGGTATTCCGCTGCCTTCCAGTGGGACGAGCTGCTCAGCTCTGAGAGTCGTCGAGGTCGGTGGGGGATGGGGCAGGCTGCGGGTTGAGGCCGGTCTCCGCGCGAAAGACTTTGTTCCGGCCCTGCTGCTTTGCCCGATACAGGGCGTTGTCGGCCGAAAGCAGGAGCTCGACGGCGTCCTGCGCGTCATCCGGGAAGGTCGCGACGCCGCCGCTGACCGTTACCTTGCCCAGTGGTTGGCCCTTGCCGAACGGGAAGTCATAGCGCTCGATGCGCTGCAGGATGTTCGCCGCGGCGCTCAGCGCCTGCGCGGGTGACCGGTTCGGCATGATCAGCAGAAACTCCTCGCCACCGAACCTGCCGAAGACGTCATCGGCCCGCACCGAGTCCTGCACGAGCTGGGCGAGGACGCGCAAGGCCTGGTCGCCGGCGATATGGCCGTTGTTGTCGTTGTAGTGTTTGAAGTTGTCGATGTCGAACAGGAACACCGAGACTCGCGAAGCACGCTGGCGAGCCCCGAAGACGTATTCGCTGAGGCGGAACTTGAGGGCGCGCTTGTTGTAGATGCCGGTGAGCTCGTCGACGTCGGCGGCGACCTTGACCTTGCCGTACACGGTCAGGTTGTTCCAGGTGATTGCCCCAAGCGACGCGATCGCCTCCATCATCTCCTTTTGCTGAGGATGGTAGCGCTGCGGCCGGGAGATCGCGATCACCCCGAGCGCTTCCGCGTCGTGCACCATCGGCGCCGCCACGGCGAAGAGGGGCCACTGCGCGCTCTCGCGGTGGCGCGGGTTGTCGGTGACCTCGCGCCGGTAGTCCTGCCGGTCCATTGTCTTGCATCGTTCCGCAACGTAGCCGAGGTGGCCCTCGCCGAAAGGCACCTCGGCGCCAACACTGAGCCCGCGCTCGGTCGACGCGCTCGCAGCCACGATCAGACGGTTCTGCCGCTCGGGCTCCGCCAGCGTCCGCCGGCGTCGGATGAGGACGACCGCCTGCTCGGCTCTGAAGATGCGCACCATCGCATTGAGAATCACTGGCGGGATCTGGCGAACCTCGGTCTGGGTGCTGAGCTCCGCCATCAGCTTGGGGAACTCCTTGATGTACTCGACAAGAAAGTTGAGATCCTGCTCCAGCTTGCGCGCGGGGGCTGCGGGAGCGACCGGCTCGGGCTCGGATCTCTCGACTTCGGCCGCCTTCCTCTCCGCCGCACGCAGCTTCACCCACTGGAGCGCAACGACAACCAGCAGGACGCCGATCATGGCCCCGAGGACGATCTCAATGATCGCGACCTGAGAAACGTCAATGGTCACAGCGACCGCCCACCGTCTCGTTCCAATCCATGACCACTCCACGATACCACGAACGCCGGGGGTGTTCGCTCGACGCCATTCTAACAACCGACGGCTAATCACAACGGAGTCAATCGGGAAGTTGCCGACCTTGCCTATGGGGGCGAGGCTGGCCGTGTGGGCGGCAGCCGTGATCGAGGCTCCCCTGAGAATCAGCCCTCAATCCCTTGCCTACGCCTTGAGTCAGTCCGTCACCGTCGTCTTTCCACGACTCCGTGTGAGAGTCGGATGGGATAGTATTGTGGGAGGATGAAGGACTCCCTCAGAATTGTCTGCACTCTGATTGGCGGCCTGCTCTATTTGACCGCTGCGACGGTGCTGACACCACGTATATCAGAGAGTGTATGCCAGTGGACCTCTCTCTCGTCTATCCAGGCGCTTTCGATCGTTGGGCTTGGCTTGGTGTTGATTCCAGCTTTCGCGATGGTCGCGTGGGGGTTTGTTATGTACCAGCGGGGCCGTTTCGGCTAGGGTGCAATGAACAAAACGTCAGGTTTCTTGTCAGTGATGAGTTCATGATCCCCTTTTCGTCCACGGCTGATTGTCTTTATCCGGCTAGCGTGACGCTCAGCCCCCCCAACTATGCCCTGTGAAGTTGCCAGTAATGACGGCGATTCAAGATACCGAGGGTGATCCGAACACGGCAGGGGATCTTCAGGAATACAGTGGTTCCCAGCCAACTTCGGACACTCGACCCAGTACACGTATACTCTCACGACAGGAACTCAGTCGTTTTCATCAGGATCTTCGCCTGAGGAACCCCGTCTTTCTTTGGACGGTTCTGGTTTTCAATCCGGTCTACGTCGGATGGACTGTGTTTGACTACCTTCTTGTCCCTGACCGGTGGCTCTATTTTCTTGAGCTTAGGTTGGCGGTTGGGGCCTTAACATCAGCAATTGCAATATTGGTTTCTCGGCCGCGATTCAAGCGCTATTCGTGGGAGGCGGTTTGGGTTTTTGTAATCGTGTACTGCGCCGGAATAGCGCCAATGTTACCGCACGCAAGTGGCGCCAATTTATCCAGATATGTAATGGGTTATATTTTCGTCGTTATAACTGCCGGATTGATACCGTTTTGGCCACCGCGATGGCCAGCATCAGCGATTCTGATTGCAGTTGGTTTGACGGCTCTAGTTTTCCTGGCAAATTGGGATGAGCTGAAGAACCCAGTTGGCGATGTGGTCAGTGCCTTCTTTGTTGTGATTACAGCTTCGACTTTGAGCGTGGTTGCCGCGGTGTTCAAGTACAACCTGACGAGGCGGGATTACGGCGCGAGGCTTCAGATCGCGGATGTCGCCAAACGAGAGTCAGAGGCGAGGAAGACCTTGTCCGAGACGTCCCGAGAGTTGCAGGGCGCGTTGACCAAGCTCGAGGAGTTGGATCGCCTGAAGAGCAAATTTTTCGCAAACATCTCGCATGAACTGCGGACGCCACTCACCTTGATCCTAGCCCCTGTAGATCAACTGGAGGGAGTAGTTCGCTCGGACGAAGGTCGCCGACAGTTGAGAGTGATTCGGAGGAATGCTGAACGCCTGCTGGGCCTGATTAACGACCTGCTGGACCTATCCCGGTTGGATGCGGGCGGCCTAAGGTTGAATATCGCTGAAATGGACGTCCGATCAGTGGCCTCAGCGGTTTTTGAAAACTCGACGTCGGCGGCAGTGAACAAGGGCATCAAGTTCACAATGCAGGCAGAACCAATGACGGACCAGATTTGGGGTGATGCTCATCGCCTAGAAATCGTACTGACGAATTTGGTGAGTAATGCAATCAAATTCACTCCACCTGGGGGTGAGATTGAAATGTCCGTTTGGGATGGTCCCGCCGGAGTGAACGTCGAGGTGAAGGACAGCGGACCTGGTATCTCAAAGGAGGACCTGGCGAGAGTGTTTGACAGGTTCTTTCAAGTCGCTCCGGGCGATCGAAGGCGGGAGGGTGGCGTAGGAATCGGCCTGGCGCTGGCAAGGGAACTTGTCGAGTTGCATGGAGGGTCGATATCAGCTGACTCAACCCCAGGGGTCTCGACAGCCTTTCGGGTGTTCCTGCCATTTGGTGCCGACCACATTCGACCGGAGGTCGTTGAGCGACGGCAGCAGTTTGACCAAGCACCTGGATGGGGCAGGCGCACTGAAGATCAACGGAGAACCACGACCTTTGAGGAGCCTGGATTTCGCCAACCGTCCGCAGACGAGATTCCCGCAGGTGTCACGGGGGAGAACAGCGGTCACAGGTCACGGATCTTGCTCGTGGAGGATCACGCCGATGTCCGCGACTTCATCGCTACACTACTGGAGCCCGAGTTCGACTTGTCGGTCGCTTCGAACGGACTAGAGGCGTGGAATCGTATTTCAGCGGATCCCCCGGACTTGGTGGTTTCGGATGTCATGATGCCGGAAATGGATGGGACCGAACTCTGTCGAGCAATAAAGGGGAGCGATCGTCTGAAGAACATTCCCGTGATTCTCCTGACCGCGCGAGTCGGGTCCGAGGCAACGTTGGAGGCATACGCGCATGGCGCCGATGACTTTGTGGCAAAGCCCTTTCATCCGGGGGTGTTGATGGCTCGGATCAGGGCACAACTGAAGCTCCGTGCCCTCGCGATTCACTTGGCACAGCAAGAGAAGATGGCTGTTGTTGGTACTTTGGCGGCGGGCATCCTTCATGAGGTGCGAAACCCGGTCAATGCCATACGCAACGCGTCGAGGTTGCTGCTGGCTGGTGAGGTTGAACAGGGCGTGGCGACTCAGTTGCTGAATGTGATTTCTGATGGAGCGGAACGCATCGAAGGCATCGCCGCTGCGCTCGATTCGCACGCCAGAC
This sequence comes from uncultured Holophagae bacterium, assembly GCA_963754985.1. Lineage (GTDB taxonomy): Bacteria > Acidobacteriota > Thermoanaerobaculia > Thermoanaerobaculales > Sulfomarinibacteraceae > FEB-10. The sequence continues at coordinate 802,231 of CAVWIJ010000012.1, forward strand.
CTGCTGATGCAGGCGGATCTGCCCCGTCGGACGTGAGGGAAGGGATCGATGCAACATTCAGGCTCTTAGCGCACCGAATGGCAGCGATCCGATTGCATCGAGATTATCAAACCGAGCGCTTGGCAGACGTTCCTTCAGGCCCGCTCAACCAGGTGTTCTTGAATATCGCCGACAATGCGGTGCGGATAGGGGCGAAGAACATATGGGTGCGGGTCGCGGAACGGGGAAACTGTGTGCGCGTCGAGTTTGCCGACGACGGACCGGGCGTTCCCTCCGAATACGGGTCGAGAATCTATGACCCGTTCTTTACGGCACGCAGCGATGGATCGGGGACAGGGCTCGGGCTGCACATTTCTCGGCAAATCGTAGAAACCCACGGAGGGTCGTTGTGGCACGAGCCGAGGCCGGGCGGAGGGGCGGTGTTTATTCTCGAGATCCCTGCCCTCGCCGGTCACGAACATGGCAGTGCGGAAGTGGGACCGTGGGCTCATTGAAGGACCTGGATTCAATCGCGACCTTCCTGCGTCACTAATCAGACCGTCTCAGGACCAAACGCCGCTGTCGGCGACCGGTGTGTGAACACGACGCCCGAGGGCGGAGTTTGTCGGGAAAGAAATCGGCGTAAGCAAGGGAAGCAACAAATGCGGTAGTGTAGTGCTGCTGTGAGAGGGGGCAGCTCGAAGGAAATGAATTCGGGATCGGTATTTGGGAGCTAGCGCAGACGCAATCCGTGCGCACTACGACCGTGGCAGGGACTTTTATGAACTGTGGCTTGATCCCACCCTCACATACTCCTGCGCGATTGTGGACAGATGTCGATTCTCTGGAAGCTGCACAAGTTCGTAAGATCGACTTTCATATCGAGTCTGCCGAGGCCACGTGGTGCGGCTCGAGTGCTAGATATTGGATGCGGTTGGGGTTCGATGCTGGAGCGGCTTGTCACTCGCCACGGCGTCACTCAGGCCGTCGGGATTGACATTGAGCAACGGATCAGGCGAGTTACGTGAGCCGCAAGGCGCGCTCCGGCGTCGAGGTGCGGATCGAGAATTGGGCAGACCACGAGCCGGACCGGCCGTACGACGCTGTGGTATGCGTGGGGATGTTGGAGCACTGCGCTCACATAGATCTTGAAGGGGATGCGAAGATCGCTGCGTATCGGCGGTTCTTCACAAAATGTCACGCCCTTCTTAGATCCGGGGCACTGCATGTCGCTTCAAACGATCTGTTTTGGCACCCTTCGACAACTCGAGTGATTTCATCCGAGATCAAATCTGGCCGGAAAGCAACCTGCCCTTGTCTGCAGCGAGATCGTGCAGGCATCGGATGGGCTTTTCGAAATCGAGAGGTTGAGTTCCGGTCGACTGGATTACGCGCGGACGTGCAAATCGTGGGCAGACAACCTAACTCGGCAGCGAGCCACGAGCTGTGGAAGTAGTTGGCGACGGTGTGGTGTCCGACTATCTGCGATTCTTGGAGATGTCAGCCAGGGCATTTGAGGCTGGGGCGCTTGAATCTGTACCGCATGAAGATGCGGCGACTTGGACCATGAGGCGGGTTCGTTCTGCGGGGAGATATCTGATGGCGAAACCGTATGAGAGCCTGATGGGCGTCATAGCACGATCAGTCTTCTACCGCCCAGAGCGACAGCGCGTTCGCGAACTGCTTTCTCGCGATGCGAAGCCCCAGCTCTTGATCAATGGTCAGGAGTTCCCGCTATTCGACATTTCCATGAACGGTCTCTCCTTCATTGCAGACAACGGTGCTGCGAGCTTGGGAGGTGGGCGACGAGGTCGAATTGTCTCTCGTTCTGCACAACGAGAGCATCTATCGAGGCCCCGCGCGAATCGCACGGAAAGAAACGGGCCCGAGGGGCGCGCACATTGGTGTCGGCCTCACCACCGGTTTCTTGGACCTTCCGGAGATTTCGCGACGCGACGATGAAAAGCGGCTGGAACGGGAACTGCGTGACGGGTGTGGGGCAGTTGACAGACTAGTGCCTGCCCCGTATCGGGACCAGATGACAAAGGCAGCTCACTTCCTGTCGCACTACAACCGAGTGCTCGAGTCGCCAGGAGCAGCGTTTTCGAGATGATGGTCGCGGAGAAGATGCGAGTAGGGAACTCGCCGAACGAGCCTATCAAGCGCTTTGCGAGCCCTGGTGGGAAATCAACGTGCAGGCTTCGAGGGCCGCAGTGGAGTGCCTCGGCAGTCGGGAGATCCTTGTGGCATCCAAGGAGTACACGGAAGCTCTCGTAACACCTCTCGTCATGGACTCAACAATCGGCTTCCGCGCGTACACCAAGCCGCTTGGGTACGCGGGCGATTATCACGTGATGCTGTCGTTCTATGCTAACGAGTTTGAGGGGAAGTCCGCCCTGGGTAAGGTCATCCATAAGTTCTACGTTGATCGTCACCCCATGGGCCGTGGGGTTCGCACCCGCAAGGACCTGATAGTCGGCCTGATGAAGGAAGAGCACGAACGGTTCCTTTCGACAAACCCAAGCGAGAACACCTTCCGAGTCGTCAGCCTAGGTTGTGGCCCGGCACGGGAGGTTTCCGATTTTGTGGCGCAGAATCGCATGTGGGACGGGGCCATTGCCTGGACACTCATCGACCAAGAAGAGGAGGCGTTGAGCGTCGCATATCGAGATAGCAGGCGAGAGATTGGGAGGTGGGGGTCCAACGCACGCCTCAATCTCCTCAACCTCTCGTTTGTTCAGCTGTTGAGCGAAGGTGTCCCGCTTCAAGAGCCCGGCTCTCAGCATCTCATCTTCAGCGCCGGGTTGTTTGACTATCTGCGAGAGAACAGAGCGCAGATCCTAATCAGGGGGCTTTTCGATCTCTTGGCTCCTGGCGGGCTATTGGCAATTGGAAACGCTGTGGCGCCGAACGAGTTCTTCTGGAATATGGAGTTCCTTGTTGACTGGACGCTCTTCTATCGAAATCGCCAAGAAATGCTGAACCTCGCTAGCCTCCTGCCAGCGGGCGCGGAATGCCAGGTCACTCTGGAGCCCTCTGGCGGATACTACTTCCTGCTTTGTGCGGAAGCACTGACGAGGCAGGGCGACGGTTGCTGCCGGCACATCCTGATAAGATCGAGACATGACCGGGACCGTCCTGTACGTGGACGATGACACCGCCAACCTGGTGGTGCTCAAGGCGACGTGCCAGGGCGAGTTCGACGTCATCACCGCTTCGAGCGGCCCGGAAGGGCTTGAGATCCTCAAGCAGCGGGAGGTGGCGGTCCTGCTCGTCGACCAGCGAATGCCGGGGATGAGCGGCGTCGAGGTCTTCGAAATCGCGCAGAAGCTGTACCCGGACACCATCCGGATCCTGATCACCGCCTACTCGGACCTGTCCGACGCGATCAACGCCATCAACCGCGGCCAGATCCGCCGCTACATCCGCAAGCCGTGGGATCCGGACGAGCTGAAGGCGGTGCTGCGCGACGGCATCGAGACCTACCAGATCCGCCGCAAGGTCAACCAGCTCGAGACGCGCCTGATCGAGACCGAGCGCACCTATGCGCTGGGCGTGGTGGCCGCGAGCGTGGCGCACGAGCTCCGCAATCCGCTGGCCGCGATGGTGATGGGCGTCGACCTCGCCAAGCTCAGGCTCGATCAGCTGCTCGGCGAGCTGCACCCGGGAGAGGACGTGCTTCTCTCCAAGGTCGACACCGTGCGCAAGGTGCGCCATCAGATGGACGAGATCGCCGCGGCCGCGGACCAGGTCACCGAGATCACCAAGGGGATGGAGCTGGCGCACCGCCGCAGCGACGAGGACGTCGAGGCCAACCTCGGGGAGATCGTCGAGCTCACCCTGACCTTCGTCCGTGCCGCGCTGATCAAGCGCGCCGTCTGGAGGTCGACCTGCGGCCGTGCCCGCCAGTGAAGGGCTCTCCGAACAAGCTCGGCCAGGTGATGACCAACCTCCTCGTCAACGCGATGCAGGCGCTCCCGGACCGCGCCCGCTCCGAAAACCGGATCGTGGTCTCGCTCGGCTCCGGACGAGGCCGAGGGGTGGGTGCGGCTGGCGGTCGAGGACAACGGCGAGGGCATCCCGGACGACGTCCGCGAGCACATCTTCGATCCGTTCTTCACCACCAAGACCCAGGGCGGCACCGGGCTCGGCCTCGCGATCTCCAAGCGGATCGTCGAGGAGGTCGGCGGCCACATCGACTTCGAGAGCCGCCGCGGCGAGGGGACCACCTTCACCGTTCTGCTCCCTGTCGCTGGAAGATAACACGCCGTACAGACAACAACTGCCGGCACCCTGCTCCCAGCATTGACGTGAAGGCCGAAATACCTTTCGCTCGGCTCTGTTATTCTTGAGACAGCGTCGCCCTGGAGGATCCATGATCGCGCTGCACATCGAACCCCCGACCGGCGAGGCCTTCGTCAAGCGCCTTGACGGCGGAACGCACGTCATCGGGCGGTCGGATCAGGCGGACCTGGTGATTCCGGACCGGTCGCTGTCCCGGCAGCACGCCCGGCTGATCTTCCAGGATGGCGCCTGGACGATCGAGGACCTCGGGTCGCGAAATGGGACCCTGGTCAACCGGCAGCGCATCGACCGGCCGACGCCGCTGCGGTCCGGCGACGTGGTGGCGCTCGGCGCGAGCACCTTCACCGTGCGGCCCGGCGGCGAGGCCGTGCCGGCCGCCGAAGGCGCTGGTCGCGGCTTCGGCGACCACACGATGTTCAAATCGGCGGCGGCGCTGCTCGAGGAGTCGGGCGCCGTCCACCTGCCGGCCGGGGCTCCCGTCGACGATCGCATCAGGTCGTACGCGGAGCGGCTGCGGACCCTCAACGAGGTGCACGAAGCGCTCGGCCGCACGGTCGCCATCGAGGACCTGCTGGATCTGATCCTCGACCGGGCGTTCGACGCGCTCCGACCCGAGGAGGGGGCGATCTTCCTCAAGCGCCCCGACGGCGAGTACGACTGCGTCGCGAGCAGGTCCAACCGCGGGGACCTCGCATCGCTGCCTGTACTCCACCAACCTGATCCGCGAGGTCGCCGAGAAGGGCCTGGCGGCGCTGGTGCTCGACGCCGAGCTCGACGATCGATTCAACAAGGCGATGAGCATCCTCAGCTCCGGAGTGCGGAGCCTGGTCGCGGCGCCGCTGCTCGACCCCGACGGGCCGATGGGGATGATGGTCCTCGGCTCCACCTTCACCGTCCGCCGCTTCAACGAGGAGGACATGCAGCTGCTGACCTCCCTCGCCTCGGTCGCCGCCATGAGGATTCGAAACCTGAGGCTCGCCGAGGAGGCAGCGGAGCGCAAGCGGCTCGAGCGCGAGGTGAAGCTCGCGCGCGACATCCAGATGGCGTTGCTTCCCGACCGGCTCCCCGAGGTTCCAGGCTGGGAGCTCTACGGCGGCAACTCGCCTTCGCGCGGGGTGTCCGGCGATCTCTTCAAGGTGGTGGAGCGGACGCCTGGCTGCGACTATGCGGTCTTTGTCGCGGACGTCTCCGGCAAGGGGATCGGCGCCGCCCTGCTGACCGCCTCGCTCGAGGCACTCGTGGCGGCGCAGATCGAGCAGAGGGTGCCTCCGGACCAGGCCTGTACGCTGGTGTCGCGGCTGCTCTACGAGCGGACGAGTCCGGAGAAGTACGCGACCGGGTTCCTCGGCATACTCGATGCCGGATCGGGCGCGCTGTGTTACACCAGCGCAGGCCACAACCCCGGCCTCGTGGTGCGCAGCGACGGAGCCACCGAGTGGCTGCAGGCGAGCGGCATGCCGCTCGGCTTGATGCCGGTGGGCGGGTACAAGACCGCCGAGGTCACCCTCGCCGAAGGCGACACCGTCGTCCTCTACACCGACGGCATCACCGAAGCGAACAACCCCGTGGACGAGGAGTTCGGAGAGCAGCGGCTCGAGGCGGTGTGCGTCGCCAACCGTCATCTGCCGCCGCGCGAGCTCGCCGCCGCTCTCGACAGTGAGCTCGAGGCGTTCGCTCAGGGAGTGCCCTACGCCGACGACCGCACGGTGGTCATCCTCCGAAATCGGACTGATGTGGGCGGTGGAGAGCCAGAATCCCGGCGACGATGCGCGGTTGACGCGGCCCGTGTCCCGCATGCAACGGACACGACTCGGCTGATCGTCTGCGAGGCGGACCTTCAGCCCGGAGACCGGCTGCGGGCGAGGCTCTGGCACGGGTTCAGCGATCAGGTCCGGGCCGACGTGTGCTTCCAGACGCGCCGCGTCGGTAGGCAGCGAACTGACACCGCGTTCCTGGCCTACGTCTCGACCGCCACCGACGCCATCGTCCACCTTAACAATGCGATAAAGTGATACGTGGCACCTATGTTCTGACCATGATAAACGTAGTTAGGTTGCTCCAATGCGCTCCACTCGAACCAATTGGCTTGTGCTCGCTTCAATTGCCTCACTGGCGCTCCTGGTGATTTCCGGCTGGAGGCCGTACGACCGCGCCACCTGGCTCATGGAGGTGGCGCCGGTGATGATCGCCCTTCCGGTCTTGTGCCTCACGTACAAGAGATTTCCGCTGACTTCTCTGCTCTACGTGTGCATCTTCGTCCATGCAGCGGTGCTCATGCTCGGTGGCGCGTACACGTACGCCCGGGTTCCGCTCGGCTTTCAACTCCAAGAGCTGTTCCACCTCGGCCGTAACCCGTACGACAAGATCGGCCACTTCTTTCAAGGCTTCGTTCCAGCGCTCGTGGCCAGAGAGATCCTCCTGCGAGGCCACTACGTGCGAGGTCGTCGAATGCTGGCCTTCCTTGTCGTATGCGTCGTTCTCGCCATCAGCGCGACCTACGAGTTCATCGAGTGGGGGGCGGCGCTGGCGCTCGGTCAGGGCGCTGACGAGTTCCTCGGAACACAGGGTGATCCCTTCGATACACAGTCGGATATGTTCTTCGCTCTTGTGGGTTCCGTCGTCGCCTTGGCCTTCTTCGCTCGGCTACAAGACGGCCAGTTGAAACGCCTTGGTTCGCCATGAAGCGGGAGCAACCTAACCCGTCGCTCGAGCCGACCCCAACCGGCTGGCCGCGCTCCGAATTATGTAATGGTGCCGGGCACGCCATTCCGCCTTTGTTCGTGCGCTTCCATCGTGAGGTCACCAACGGTGTCGGGCATGGGTGCGCCGGGACACTCGCTTCGCCTCGTGCTGTGGAGCGGGCGCCGGCCTGACTACCCAAGACTTGAAGCCCCGCTCTGATGACAATCAGAGCAATAAAGAGTGGAGCAGCGCAGAGAGTGGGCGCGTGTCGGCCGCGGCACTTGTCCAGCAGATGAGGCAACGGACCAGGCTCCTGCGGGCCTCTCCCAGGATGAGGTAGCATTCCTGGAGTAGGGCCTGCGACCGAGCAGACGCCGTGGCGGCGCGGATCAGCCCGCCGCCCGTCGTGGCGGAGGGAGGCAGTCGTGGCGAAAGCGCTTCGCGTGGTGTGGCTCGCTCTCCTGGTCGCGTCGCTCGGGAGCGCGCAGGAGCTCTACGTGCCGGCGGCTGCGCACACGAGCGGCGCCGGCGGCACGGTGTGGCGCACCGACCTCGAGGTGAAGGCGCGGGCGGGCGAGCCGGCCTCGTTCACCGTCGAGCTCCTCGAGGAGCGGACGGCCAACACCGATCCCGTCGCGGCGACCTTCTCACTCGAGCCGGGCGCGAGCCTCCGGCTGGTCGACGTGGTCGACGCGGTGTTCAGCTTCAACGGCAGCGGGGCGCTCCGGGTGACCGCGGTCGAGGGCGCTATCCTGGCGACCTCGAGGACCTACAACACCAACCCGAACGGGACCTACGGCCAGTACATCCCGGGGCTCGACGCTGAGACCGCGGCCGAGCACGGGCACGACTACGCCCTCGTGCAGCTTTCGAGCTCGGCGGCGTACCGGACGAACGTCGGCGTCGTGAACACGACCGGAGCTTCGGTGACGCTGGGGTTTGACCTGTTCACCGCCGCCGCCGATTCTGCTCGGCTCGGTGCCGCTCACGCTGCGGCCGTACGAGATGCGCCAGATCCCGGCCATCTTCACGCTCGTGACGAGCGAGGAGATCGAGGATGGCTATGCCATTGTCCGGACCTCGACGGAGGGCGGCCGCTTCTTCGCCTATGCGTCGGTCGTCGACAACCTCTCGGGCGACGCGATCTTCATCCCGGCCCAGCTCGACGGACCTCTCGAGGCTCCGCCCGAGCCTCGCTTCGTCGTCTTCGAGGCGTTCATGCGCCCCGGGTGACCAATCTGCGCGACCGCCGGTCCGGTGGTCGACCAGCTCGCAGATGAGTACGCCGGCGACCCCGTGGTCTTCATCGAGTACGACGCCGACAACCCGGCCGGCAACCGCGTCAGCCGCTGGTGGGCGGCCTGGGGGAGCGGGGGCTCGGTCTACCTGCCGCTGATCATGGTCGACAGCGGGAACCAGATCAGCAACGGCTCCGTCGCGTTCGCCCAGCGCTACCGGGCCATGGTCGACGCAGCCCTGCAGCGGCCCGCGGAGGGCAGGCTCGTTGTCGAACGCGAGCGGATCGGCAACTCGTTCCGGTTCGAAATCGAGCTCACGAATCTGAGCAACGTGACGCTGAGCGCGGCCAACATCGCCACGCTGCACGTGATCGTCTATGAAGAGGCCCCCGTCGGCGATACCGACCGCTGGGTGCGGGCAGCAACCTACCGGTCTATTTCGAACCTGCCGCCGGGAGAGACCGCGAGCTTCACCGTCGAGATCGCGCCCCAGGGTGTCGTGGACTGGGACAAGCTCCACTCCGTCGTCATCGCCGACTACCGGCCGGGCGGCACCACCGGCGCCTACGACACCCTGCAGGCGGCCCACCAGTAGCCCCCGCGCGCCGCTGCCGGCTCACGAGGCGGAGACTGTTGGGCTGTGTCGAGAGTGTGCTGTGGTTACGGGAACACCGACGACCACGCCGAGGTGTCGCCGGACTCGAAGCCGTCGGCGAACACGGGAAGCTCGCACGTGTCGAAGACAGCAGGCCGGCCTCTTCGTTGGCTGCAACCGCGTGATCGCTTCCCACGTCCACGAAGGCCAGCGCTTCCGGCGGATCGTAGAAGCCGACCTCGACCGGCGACTCCGGGTTGCTCAGCTCCAGCACCCGCAGGCCCGCCTCCCAGCACGCGACCCACGCGGTGCTGCCGGCGACCGCGATCTCGTTAGCCCAGTAGCACGGCGTCGCGACGATGCCGACCTCGACCGGCGCCGTCGGCGTGCTCACGTCAATGACGCGGAACCCGTCGAGGGTGACCACGTACGAATAGCCGCGGTAGACGGCGGCTCTGCCGACCCAATCATCCGGGAAATCGACCGATCCGGCCACAAAGGGTGCCGAGGGAGTGCTCACGTCAATCACTTTGAGGCCGCCAGGTGGAGTTCCGAACGAGTCGTACCACGGTACGTAGGCGTACGGACCAATGACCACCACAGAGGTGACTCCATGGATGTCGGGAAGAGACCCCACCTCCGTTGGCGACGACGGGACGCTGATGTCGTACACGCGAAGGGCTGACGGATAGAAGACGGACACGTACGCGAAGTTTCCGGAAATGGCAACCTGCTCTGCTCCAAGCAGGTCGACGGTGACCTCGACGTGGGGCATCCTCCGGGTCCGTCGCATCGACGACGATGAAGTCATCGCCGCCGACAAAGACGTACCCGTCGGCGGCCGCGAGGCCGCTGATGTAGTCCAAGGTGAGAGTCCCGACCACCTCCGGCGCCGCGGGGTCCGAGATGTCGGCCACCATCAGGGTCGACTCGTAGGCGATGTAGGCATACGGCTCCTCCACGGTGACGAGGCTGGCCGCGTCGTCGGGCCACTGGCCGATGAGCTCCGGGCAGTCCTGCGCGAGCGCCGGCGACGCGAGCGCCGACGCCGCAACTCCCACGAGCGCCACCAACCGGACCATGGGCCGCTGGCTCGTCATGGCGTCCTCCTTGTGTGAAGGCATGTGAGCTCGTTCTCAATATAGGCTTCGACAACGAGGAAGTCAGCAGGAAAGTCCCGGGTCGACCCTCGCGACCGATCCGCGAAGGGTCGCCTGCCGTGAGGGTGGGTGCGAACTACGTGGCTCTGCCGCCGGAATAACACCCGGCGCAGCGATCGACGCGCAGTTCGCGCACTTCTGGTGGGTGCGCGATGGCAAGGCCACCAGGTTCCAGCAGTACACCGACACGGCGCAGGCCCGGGCCGCGGTGGGCAGCTAGCGGGCGAACGACCAGCGAACGGGCGCGATGTCCCTGACGCCGCTCATCGGTCTTGCACCCGAGCGGCGATGGGTTGGGCTGCGTCCGAGAGCTCCCCGCGGCCGCCACCGTACAGACCGGGTTCGCGGGCTGACGCTCCCCGTCTCGCCCCTCGTTCCGCGGGGTACAATCGCCGGCATCGACGACGGACGGAGGCTCCCGATGTTCCGCAAGCCCTGGTTCTGGGTGGCGTTCGTGCTGTTCGCGGCGGCGTGCGCGGTGTTCGGGATCGTCAACTTCCCGAAGGCGTTCCCGATCGTCACCCTCGATTTGGTCATGGACCGGGAAGCGGCCCTCGACGCGGCGGCCGGGCTCGCCGACCGCTTCGGCTGGGGCCCGGCGGAGCGGCGCCACGCCGCCTCGTTCGACGTCGACCGCGGCGTCCAGAGCTTCGTCGAGCTCGAGGGCGGAGGCAGGGAGGCGTTCTCGCGGATGCTCGCCGAGGGCCTCTACTCGCCCTACACCTGGCAGGTGCGGCACTTCGCCGAGTTCGAGACCAACGAGACCTTGATTCGCTTCACGCCCGCAGGCGACTCCCTTCGGGTTCGTGGAGACCATCCCCGAGGAGGCCCCGGGGGCCGCCCTCGAGCCGTCCGCCGCGCGGGTGATCGCCGAGGCGGCCGTGACCCGCGACTGGGGGATCGACCTGGGGAACTTCGAGCGGGTCGAGGACGCGAAGGAGGTGCGGCCCTCCGGCCGGGTCGACCACACCTTCGTGTACGAGCGACCGTCGCCGACCGTGGGCGAGGAGGGACGCTATCGGCTGCGGCTGGTGGTCACCGGCGACCGTTTCACGGAGCTGACGAACTTCGTCAAGGTGCCGGAGGCCTTCGAGCGCCGCTACGAGGAGATGCGTTCGGCCAACAACGGCATCGCCACCGGCGCCGCGGTCGCGGCCGCCGTGCTCTACGTCATCGGCGGCTGCGTCATCGGGCTGTTCCTGCTGCTGCGCAAGCGGCTGGGTGCTCTGGAAGCAGGCCCTGGGATGGGGGCTGTTCATCGCCCTGCTGCAGGCGCTGGTCGTGCTCAACCAGTGGCCGCTCGCCTGGATGGGCTACGACACCGCGATCTCTGCGACCAACTTCGCGCTCGAGCAGGTCCTCCAGGCGCTGCTGCAGCTGGTTGGCATGGGGATCCTGCTCACGGTGTCGTTCATGGCCGCGGAGAGCCTCACTCGCAAGGCCTTTCCGAACCATCTGCAGCTGTGGCGGGTGTGGTCCCCCGGGGTGGCCGGCACCACGTCGGTGGCAGGCCAGACCACGGCCGGCTACCTGCTGGTGAGCGTCTTCCTCGCGTTCGACGTCGCGCTGTACCTGTTCGCGAGCCGCACTCTCGGCTGGTGGAACCCGTCCGACGCCCTCTACGACCCCAACGTCATCGCCAACTACCTGCCGTGGCTGTCGTCGCTCGCGATCTCCCTGCAGGCCGGGTTCTGGGAGGAGTGCCTGTTCCGCGCCATTCCGATCGCCAGCGCGGCGCTGCTCGGCCAGCGTTTCGGCGGCAGGAAGTGGTGGATCCTCGGAGCGCTCGTGCTGCAGGCGCTGATCTTCGGCGGCGGTCACGCCAACTACCCGGCCCAGCCCGCCTATGCCAGGTTGGTCGAGCTCATCCTGCCGGCAATCGGTTTCGGTGCGCTGTACCTGGTCTTCGGCCTGCTGCCGGCGATCGTCCTCCACTTCGCATTCGACGTGATGTGGTTCGCGATTCCCCTGTTCGCGGCCTCGACGCCGGGGATCTGGCTGGACCGGACGCTGGTCATCGTGCTCACGCTGATACCGCTGTGGATCGTGCTGGCAGGACGGCTACGGGCCGGTGCGTGGGGCAAGACGGCCATCTCGGACCGGAACCTCGCCTGGCAGCCGCCGCCGGCGGCGGAGGCTGAGCGCCCCGCGGCCGTGCCGGTCGCGACCGGGCTCGGCTCGCGCCTGCGCATCGCGCTCGGTATCGCCGGAGTGGTTGGCGTCGCCGCCTGGTTCGGCTTCGCCGACTTCGGGAGCGACGTGCCGGCGCTGACCGCGGATCGAGCGGCGGCGGTGGCCGCGGCGCGCGCCGAGCTCCAGGCGCGCGGAGTCGTGGTGCCCGAGGGCTGGCGCGAGCTGTCGACCGTCGAGGCTGGGCCCGCGATCGAGGATCGCTTCGTCTGGCAGGAGGGCGGCAACGATGCCTACCGGGGCCTGCTCGGCAGCTATCTTGCCGCGCCGCAGTGGCTCGTCCGCTACGCGTCCTTCGAGGGCGATGTCGTCGAGCGCGCCGAGGAGTATCAGATCTCGGTGGGTCCCTCCGGCAGGGTCGAGCGATTCGAGCACCGACTGCCCGAATCGCGGCCAGGGCCGCAGCTCGAGGCCGACGCCGCCCGCGAGCTGGCGAAGCAGGCCGTTGCCGATCGGCTCGGGCTCGATCGCCGCCCGGCTGGACGAGGTGTCGGCCGAGCCGGAGAAACGCCCGGAGAGGGTCGACTGGCGCTTCGTGTTTTCCGACAAGGCCGCCCTCCCGATCGAGCAGGGGGATGCGAGGGCCGGCGTCGAGATCGCCGGCGACGAGGTCGTCGACGCCTTCCGCTTCGTACATGTTCCCGAGGACTGGGAGCGTGACGAGCGCAACCGCGGCAGCGCCGCGCAGCTGGTGCGCATCGCCTGCACCGTCGCGGCAGTCCTGATCTTCGTCGCCGGCGCGGTCGTCGGCGTCGTGCGCTGGAGCAAGAGCCGCTTCGCGCCGCGGGCCTTCGCGGTCTCGCTGGCGGCGATCGTCATCCTGGGCCTGATCGGCCTCGCCAACAGCTGGTCGTCGATCACGGCGCAGTTCTCGAGCGCACAGCCCTTCGGCCTGCAGGCCGGAATGATCGTCGCCGGCGCGATCCTGTTGCTCGTCGCCTCGGCCACCGGGGTGTCGCTGGCCGTAGGCCTCGTCCACCGCTGGGTTCCGCGCCAGCCGTCCCCGTTCCGCGCTGCGGACGCCGCCATTGCCGGCGGGCTCGGCTGCGCCGCCGCTGGTGTCGCCGCTGTGGCTGGGAAGGCGGCAACGCAGCTCGATCCGACCTGGCCGTCGTTCGAGGCGGCCAGCGCGACGTGGCCCTTCGTGGCCGGGGCGCTGGATCCGGTGTCGGGGTGGATCGTCGGGACGGCGCTGCTGCTCCTGATCCTGGCCTTCGTCGAGGTCGCTTCCAGCGGGTGGACGCGCCGGCGCGCGGCGATGTCCGCGGCCCTGGTGCTCGCCGGCCTGGTACTGGCCGGCTCCGACGGAGTCGAGACGGTGCCGCGCTGGCTGGCCGCCGGGGCGGTGACCGGGCTGCTGCTGTGGCTCGGCTACGTCCTGGTGCTGCGGCGCCACTTGGCGTTGCTGCCGGTCGCTGCGGCGGCGATGTCGTTCCTGTCGATCGTGCGGGAGGGCACGTTCAGGGCGTTCCCCGCCGCACTCCCTGGAGCGTTGACCGCGGGGCTGTTGATCCTCGCTGCGGGGTTCCTGTGGAGCCGCCGGCTGACCGCCGACAGCCAGTCTCCGTCCTGAGCGGTGGCGGCCTCGGCAAGGGGTTGGCGGCCAGTGGCCGTCGAACCAGGCCGAGTGCGCGCCCGTACAACCGGCATGGTCCACGCGGCCGTCGTCGCCCTGCTCCTCGCCGCCGCACCGGCGCCGGCGTCAGAGCCGCCGGAATCGATCGGACTGCCGAAGGGCCGGCTCGTCGAGGGCGTCGCCTGCGCCTCCGATCCCACCCAGTCGTACTCACTCTTCCTGCCCGATGGCTACGACGCAGCGAGGCGGTGGCCGGTCCTTCTCGTGCTCGATCCGCGGGGGCGGTCGGTTCCGGCGGCCGAGCTGTTCCTGGAGCCGGCGCGGGAGCTCGGCTGGATCGTCGTGTCGTCCAACGACACTCGGAGCGACGTCGGCATGGACCCCAACCGGCGCGCAATCAACGCCCTGTGGCCGGAGATCCACGAGCGCTACGCCATCGACACCCGGCGGATCTACCTGGCCGGCTTCTCGGGGACCGTTGGCGTGGCGTTCATGGTTGGCCGCGAGACCGGCGGGATCGCCGGGATCATTGCCGCCGGGGGCCGCTTCATCGAGGAGGTCTATGCGGACAACCGGGCGGCCGTGTTCGCCGCCGCGGGCGACGCCGACTTCAACTACCAGGGGATGCGGGCGGTGCACGCGCGCCTGCTCGAGGACGGGGTCCCGAGCCGCTTCGAGACATTCCCCGGAGGGCATGAGTGGATGCCGCCGGAGGTCGCGCGGCACGCGCTCGAGTGGATGGAGCTGCAGGCGATGCGGCGCGGGCTGCGAGCGCGGGACGACGGCTTGGTGGATCGAATGCTCTGCGGCCGAGCTCGCAGCCGCCGCGGCGCTCGAGGTCGGAGGGACGGCCGCTCGAGGCGATGCGTCGATACCAGTCGGTGGTGCTGGACTTCGAGGGCCTGCGCGACGTCGCCGCGGCCAAGGCGCGCTGGGCGGCGCTCGAGGCCGATCCCGAGGTCGCGCGCGCCGCCACGCTCGAGGCTGCGCTGGACCGAGCGCGAGCAGCGGGAGAGGGAACGGATCAACGCGACGCTGGGGCGCTTCCTCGCGACCGAGCCGGCGCCGCCACCGGAGACGCTGGCAGCCGAGCTCGAGGTCGCGCGGCTCGAGCGCCAGGCGGAGGGCGATGGGATCGAGGCCGCCACCGCCCGCCGCGTCCTCGCCCACCTGTTCTCGAACCTGGCGTTCTACCTGCCGCAGGAGCTGCTGGCCGCCCACCGGCCGAGCCACGCCGCCTCGGCTCTCGGCGTCGCGTGCCGGATCGAGCCCGACAACCCGGTGCTCTGGTACAACCGCGCCTGCGCCCTGTCGCTCGCCGGGCGGCGGTCGCCGGCGCTCGACGCGCTCGAGCGCGCGGTCGAGGCCGGCTTCGCCGACGCCGCGCCTGATGCGGAGCGATCCCGACCTCGAGGCCGTGCGGGACAGCGATCGCTTCCGCGCGCTGCTTGGCCGCGGTCGAGCAGCGGGGCGGGCTCGCTCGCCGACCGACAGCTGCGCGATCGCGGCGCGGGTGCGTTCGGTCAGCGCCGCGCGCTCGCGCCACCGCACAGCTCGGAGGTCGGAATCGGCTCCCCGAAACGGACGGTCACCGTGGTCGGCGAGACCAGCCGCGAGCCTGGAGGCGCGGCGGAGCGGGTGCCGAGGAGCCCGACCGGCAGGACGTCGAGGCCGGTCTTGAGCGCGAACACGAAGCCGCCCCGCTGGAAGGGCAGCAGCCGATCTCCCGGCCCGTAGGTCTCCTCCGGGAACACCAGCACCGATCGCCCATCCTCCACTCGCCGCAGCGTCTCGGCGATCATCCTGCCGGCGAGCTGAGCGGTTGACCCGATCGATCGGCATGTGGCCCAGCATTCGCATCGCCCAGCCGAGCACGGGGATCCGGAACAGGCTCTCCTTGGCCCAGAAAACGGTGCGCCAGGCCGCCGGTAGCACCGCCATCAGGACCGGGATGTCCAGCGCCGACTGGTGGTTGGCCATCACGACGTAGCGGCGGTCCAGATCGAGCCGGGCGAGGCCCTCGACGCGGACCGGGCAGCCGGTCCCCCAGATGCAGAGGCGGCCCCAGAGCCGAGCCATCCGGTGGACCACGGGGTCGCTGCCGGGGAAGCGCGCGATCAGCAGCGCCGGCAGGGTGCAGCCGACCGTGGCGAGGGTGCCGACAAGCCCACGCCCATCCGGTGCGAACGACGGCCCGGATCCTCACGGTCGCCCATTGTAGATCCCGGCTCGCCGCGTGCAGGGCAGAGGCCATTCGATGCGCTGGTGAACCCGCGTTGGTCTCAAGGCCTCTGCCCTGCGCGCGCCGAGATTGATGCGCTCCGCGCATCCGAAGGAGTGTGTGGGGCGGACGGCCCCTCACCCTGTCGATCCGCGAGATGCGCGCAGCGCATCTTCAGGAGCCCGGACCGCAGGAGCGCGAACGACGTCCCGAGCTGAGCGGGCGGGGCGCCGGCCACTGGAACGACGTCATCAAGAGGGCGCACGCGGTGCCGCGGCTCCTAGAGCTGGCCGCCGTCGCCCCAGCGCTCGAGCGACCGCAAGTAGGCCGGATCGTCGTACCTCCGGAGGTCGAAGGCGGGAGCGTAGTCGGGCAGGGTGTCGCCGGTGCAATGCCGGGCGAGCAGCTCCGCGGTGGCCGGCGATGCCATCAGTCCGAAGCCGGAGAGTGCGCCGTGGAGGAAGGCGCCTTCGACCGGCAGCGGGCACGCGAGCGGCCGGTTTTCGCGGGTCTTCGTGTAGTAGCCGCCGTCGACGAAGGGAACAGGGAGCCGGTCGAGATAGGCCCCCAGCGCGGGGACGAGCCGCGTCATGCCGCGCAGGGCGATCTCGGCGTAGCCTGGAGGCAGCTCGATCGGGAACGACTCGGCCACCTCGCCGACGTGGTACGGCCAGAGGATGATCACGTGCTCGGCGCCTTCAGTGCGCATGTGGACGCCGGCCGGCATCTCATGGGTCAGCCAACAGGTCGCCGCGCTCTCCCGCAGGAGCGCGGCCTCATCCTCGGTCCACGACAGCCGCTGGGGGTCCTCCCAGATCAGGAGCGGCGTGTCGCGCGGAACGACCCCAAGGTGATCCCGGAACGACATCTTGACGTGGAGCTCGGAGAAGACCGGGAGCTCGAGCCGGAGCAGGCGGGCGACAGGCCGCAGAAACGGCCCGGCCGCGTTGACGAAGCAGCGGGTCGAGATCGTCGCATCCGCCGCTGGGGTCGCGACGCTCACGCCGCCGATCCGGCCGCCATCGATCTCGACCGCGGTGACCCGGCCGTGGAGCAGGCGGACGCCGTTGGCCCGCGCCTGCTCGAGCTGCTCCATGCCGAGCTGCTGGCCCGAAAACCAGCCGCAGCGCCGGGTGTGGAGGACGGCGGACACGTCGGAGGCGAGGTAGGGAAAGAGCTCGTGGATGAGCGCTGGGTCGACGATGAGGTCCGCGCCATCGGGCTGGCCCAGCCAGCCGTCGGCGTGGTGACGCACGTAGGTTGCAGGGTCAGTGCCGGCGCCGTGCACCCGCAGTGGACCGGCGCCCTGCGCCGACGCGCGTTCGCCGGTGCTGCGGTACACGGCAGCGCGTCGTGGGTCGCCGGTGGCGTAGACGTAGCCGCGCCGGTTGAGGAGGAAGCGGTTGCCGCAGGCCGCCGCGAGCTCCTCGAGCAGGTCGATGGAGCGGTTCATGAGCCGGACCATCGCATCGTCCGGCCCTGGCCACCAGTTGCGGTAGGCCTCGGTCGACTTGTCGCTGGTCAGCGTCAGCGGCGGCCGCTCGTCGACCAGCACGACGTTGCGGACGCCGTGGCGGACGGCGAGCTGATAGGCGGCGGAAACCCCGGCGATCCCGGCTCCGCAGATCACGACATCGGCCGTGCGGACTGCCACCGTGACCTTCTTAGCACATCGGATGCGGGAGGGGACGGGTTCGGGTACGGCTCGCCAACGTGGCACGCCGTACGGGTCGCCGACGGGCGGGACGATGAGGGAGCAGACGGTGACGCTGGCCGGTCACGCGTCGCGTGGCGTGTCGCGCGGGGGACTTCGCTACGGCGTCAGGGAGCGCGCCGGCGTGGCGCGGCGTGAGCCGCGGGGAGCCGACCAGACCCCGGTTGCGCAGCCAGTTCACCCGCGCCGGGACACCACGTTCGAGGAACTCGAAGTCGGATTCGGGAATGCCGTCCTCGTCGAGGTCGGCGAGGAAGATCCCGTAGCCGGCGTGCTCGAGCGTGAACGCGGCCGTCCAGCCCGAGTGCACGTCCCAGAGGAAGAGCGACAGCTCGTCGTCGTCCTCGACGGTGATTTCACCCTCGAGCGGGTAGCTCGTGCGGGTCGTAAAGTCCCAGACGCCCTCGAAGCGGCTCCAGGCCGCCGGGTCCGAGGGGTCGGGCGGCGGCGGGGTTGGGCCCAGCGCCAGCGCGTAGTCCGCGATGCAGTAGGCCGCAGCGGGCAGCGACTCGAAGGTGTTGGCCAGCACCGCCACCGCGAAGCGGTGCTCGGCCTCCCACACCAGGTAGGCCCCCCAGCCCCAGATGTTGCCGCCGTGCTGCCTCAGGGTGAGCTCGCCGAAGGGCTCGATGAACACACCGTAGCCATAGCTGTACCCGGGGACGAGCTCCAGATCGATCTGAGGGCTCTGCATCAGCTCGGCGGAGGAGGGCGTCAGGACGGGGCCGCCGCCGTCGAGCAACACCAGGGCCCAGCGGACGAGGTCGCCGGCGGTCGAGAAGGCGTAGCCGGCAGGGGCATAGACCGCGTTGTCGTAGTCGTCCGGGGCGTAGACCGTTTCCAACCCACCCGGCGACGCGACGTGGCCGTAGCTGTAGTTGCCGTCCGCGATCACGGCCGCCGGGTCGAAGGTGGTCCGCGTCATTCCCGCCGGCGCGAGCACGTGCTCCTCCATGTACCGGCGGTAGGGCAGTCCACTGGCGCGCTCGACCACCAGCCCGGCGAGGTTGAAGTTGGGGTTCGAGTAGTTGAAGAAGTTCCCAGGCGGCGCATGGAGCGCGGCGTCGTTCTGGTGCGCCGCCCACTCGCCGAGCGCGTCGTCGCCGGTGGGCCCTCCCGGCTCGAAGATCAGATCGGGGTAGGAGGAGCTGTGGGTCAGCAGGTGGTGGACCGTGATGCGGTCGGCCGGCCACAAACCCGCGAGCTCGAGCGCCGGCACGTGCTCGGTCACGGGATCGTCGAGGGCCACGGTCCCGAGCTCGACCTGCTGCAGCACCGCGGCCGCGGTCAGCTGCTTGGTGATCGAGCCGATCCGGAAGAGGGTGTCGGCATCCACCGGCGCTCCCGCCTGGCGGCGCGTGACGCCGTAGCCGCGTTCCACGATCAGCACGCCGTCGAGCGCGACCGCGACCGCGGCCCCGGGCGTGCCGGCGGCGTCCATGCTCTGGGTCACGCACTGGTCGATGGCGTCATCGAGCGTGAGCGCGCCCTGGTGGGCCTTCAGCAGCGCACGCGGGACGTGCGCCGGCAGCGGGCCCGGCCCCGGGAGCGCGGCCGCTGCGGCTGCGAGGGTCGGCTGGTGGCTCGGCGTGGCCGGGCCGAGTCCGGGGCGCCGCGATGGCGACTCTGACGACCAGCGAGATCAGAGCGACAAGGCCGACGACCGCGAGATGCAACGTCGAGGCTGGCCACGGCGGAGCGCCCGAGTGATCATCGCGAGGATTCTACGACCGCGAAGGCTGTTTGTTCAGCGGTGTCGCGCGGCACCGTGGACCGTAGATTTTCGGTGTTGCGGGCCCCCTGATTGTGCTAACATGGCCCCTCGGAGCAGCATTGAGTTTGAGTCGCAGCGCCCGCCCGGATCGAATTGTCGGTCAGTGCTGCGTGTTGACAAACGTCGGTTGCATTGAAACAAGGAGGAGAAATCGTGAGAAGCAGTATCGGACGCCTGTTGATCCTGGTTGTGGCCGTGGGCTTGGCCGGAGCCTGCGCCTCGGCGCCACCCCAACCCCAGTACACCCCCGGCTCGATCGATCCCGATTATTGGGTCGAGAAGGTCGATCAGTTCGCCGTGATCGGCGACGGCTCGCTGTCGATGAGCGACAAGCACGAGAAGATGCTCAAGCTCGACATCGCCCAGGCGATGCTCGCCAGCATGAACCAGACGATTCCCGAGAAGAACTACAACGGGACGTTCGTCGCCTTCGGGCGCGGCGAGTGCGGCTCGACCGGAAAGACCGTGCTGGCCGTTCCGCTTGAGAAGTACTCGAAGGCCGCTTTCAACGGCGCGATCGACAACTTCAACTGCGCCGGCGGTAACAGCCCCCTCAGCAAAGCAGTCGATGGTGCGAATGCCGACCTCTCCAAGGCGATCGCGCCGAGCTCGCTGGTGATCGTCAGCGATGGCCTCCACATGGGCAAGGACGAGATCGAGGCGGCCGGCACGCTGGCCTCCGCGTTCGGCGACAAGCTCGCGATCTTCGCGGTCCAGGTGGGCGACAAGAAGAAGGGCACCGAGCTCCTCAAGGAAGTGGTGGCGAAGGGCAACGGTGGCTACCTGATCAACGCCGCCGAGCTGACCGACGCGGCCGCGATGGCGAAGTTCGTCGAGGACGTGCTGCTCTACCCCGACAGCGACGCTGACGGCGTGGCCGACCACCTCGACAAGTGCCCCGGCACCCCCAAGGGCGTGAAGGTGGACGCGGTCGGCTGCCCGCTCGACAGCGACGGTGACGGCGTCGCGGACTACCTCGACAAGTGCCCCGGCACCCCGAAGGGCACCAAGGTGGACGCGAACGGGTGCGCGCTGGACAGCGACGGCGACGGCGTGGTGGACGCCGCCGACAAGTGCCCGAACACCCCCAAGGGTGTGAAGGTGGACGCGGTCGGCTGCCCGCTCGACACCGACGGTGACGGCGTGCCCGACCACCTCGACAAGTGCCCCGGCACCCCGAAGGGCCTCGTGGTGGACGAGAACGGCTGCGTGCCCGAGGGCTTCCTGGTCGTGGCCGACATCCTGTTCGACACCAACAAGTGGGAGATCAAGCCCGAGGGCATGGCCCAGCTCGACAAGGGCGTTGCGTTCCTGAAGAAGAACCCGCAGCTCAAGGTCGAGATCCAGGGACACACCGACAGCACCGGCGCCGCGGCGTGGAACGCCACGCTGTCCCAGCGGCGCGCCGAGTCGGTGATGAAGTACCTGGTGAGCAAGGGTGTGCCCGCTGGCCAGCTGACGGCCAAGGGCTTCGGGCCGGCCAATCCGGTCGCGCCCAACGACACCAAGGAAGGCCGCGCCAAGAACCGCAGGGTCGACTTCATGAAGGCGAACTAGCGGTTCGTCACGACAGACACGACAGGACCCGGCGTTCGCGCCGGGTCCTTTTTCTATCTGCCGAAGATCTGGTCAGGGTGTGGGCGGCGGGCCGGCGAGGGCCGTGCGGACGGTCTCGGCGAGAGTTTCGGTTCCAAAGGGCTTCTGCAGGAACTCCATCCCCTCGAGTCGCGAGTCCGGTCCGAGCGGCACATCCTGCGCGTAGCCGGACATCACGACGACCCTCAGCTGCGGCCATCGCTGGCGCAGCTCGCGCGCGATATCGGTGCCGGCCGCGTCGGGAAGCATGTAGTCGGTCAGCAGCAGATCGAAGGCCGGGACCGGGGGAAGGTAGATCGACTCCTCGCGGCTCCCGACCGTGACCACATCGTAGCCGAGCAGTCGGAGCAGCTCCCGCAGGCTCGATCGGACCGCGGGGTCGTCCTCGACGACGAGCACGCGGCAGCCGCGCAGCTCGCGCTCCGGCAGCGACGGTTGCCGCGCCGGCTGCTGCACCACCGCGACCGGGTCTTCGGCCAGCGGCAGCGAGATGCGGACCGTGGTGCCTTCTCCGACGTGGCTTTCGACGTCGATGGTGCCGCCGAGGCGGGTGACGATGGTGTGAACGACGGCCAGCCCGAGGCCTGAGCCCTTGCCCGGTTCCTTGGTCGTGAAGAAGGGCTCGAAGAGCTGGTCGCGAATTTCGTCGGGGATACCCTCGCCCGAGTCGGCGACCTCGAGCCATGCCCGGTCCGACTCGCGGCCGGTCCGCAGAAACAGCCTGCCGCCGCGCGGCATCGCGTCACACGCGTTGACGGCGAGATTCATGACGACCTGCTCGATCTGCCCGCGATCCGCCACCAGCGGCAGGTCGATGTCGGTCGGCGCGAACACCAGCTCGATGTTCTCCCGGAGCAGCCGGTGCAGCAGGCGCACGGTGCCGTGGACGACGTCGTTGAGATCGAGCGACTCGTCGCGCGCGGCATCGTGGCGTGAGAAGAGCAGAAGCTGACGGGTCAGCTGGGATCCCCGGCGGACGTACTCGTCGAGCTCGAGGAGCCGTGAGCTGCTCTCGGTGTCCGACGGAAGGCGTTTGCGGAGAAGCTCGATGACCCCGAGCATCGCTTGCAGCAGGTTGTTGAAGTCGTGGGCGACGCCGCCGGCGAGACGACCGACCGCCTCCATCTTCTGCGCCTGGAGCAGCTGCTCCTCGATCCGCTTGCGCTCGCTGACGTCCTGCTGCACCGCGATCAACTGGTGGATGTCGCCGGCCGGGCTGCGCACCGGTGTCACCGTCAGCTCCTCGGTGTAGAGGCGGCCGTCCTTGCGCCGGTTGACGAGCTCCCCGCGCCAGACCATCCCGCCGGACAGCATGGCGACGATGTCGTCGCGCAGCCTGCTGTCGCCGTTGCCGGACTTCAGCATCCACAGGTTCTTGCCGACCGCCTCGTCCGCCGCGTAGCCCGTGAGCTCGGAAAACGCGTAGTTCACCCACTCGATGGTCCCGCTGGGATCGGTGACCGCGACGGCGTTGGCGGCGGACTCCAGCGCGGTGCTCTGCAGCAGCATGCGGCTGGTCGTTCGCTTGAGCTCGCCGATGTCGATCATGGTGCCTTCGAAGGCGGTGGGACGGCCGTCCCGGTCGCGATCGAGGTGCACGTTGGCGAGCACCCACAGGGTCGTGCCGTCGATTCTCTGCATGCACAGCTCGTGGTTGCGGAGCTCTCCCAGGCGATTGATCTCCTCGATCAGGCGCTGGCGGTCGGCGGGATCCGAGTAGAACTCGATGGCGGAGCGCTCCATCGCCTCGGCCGCGCTGGAGTATCCGAAGATCTTCGCGAAGGCGTCGTTGCAGTCGGTGATCTTGCCGTCCAGCGTGGATCGATAGACGCCCGCCAGGTTGCGCTCGAACAGGGAACGGTAGCGCGCCTCGCTCGTGCGAAGCGCCTCCTCTGCCTGCTTGCGGCTGGTGATGTCCGAGAACACCACCGCGACCGTTCCCGGGGCGGTCTGAAACGCGTGGACCTCGTAGGCGCCCCGGATCAGATCATCCTGGTAGATGATCTGCTGGGTGTGCCAGGGGGTGCCGTCCGCGGCAGCGGCACGGTAGCGAGCTGGAACCTCGGTCTGGGCGAGCGGGGGGAAGGCCTCCTCGATGGTCTTCCCGAGGTAACGCTGGCAGTTGACCCCGAGGATGCGATCCGCCGCGGGGTTGGCGCCGGAGAAGATGAGGTGGCCGTCGTTGGTGAGTCGGTACATCAGGACGCCCATCGGGATGGCGCCGATGATGCTCCGGAAGCGCTCCTCGGACATTTGGAGCCGGCTTTCGGTGATCGTGCGCTGCGCGTTGGACACCGCCTGCGAGACGTGGTCCGCCACCTCGCCGGCGAACGCCACCTCGGATGGATGCCAGGCCCTGGGCTCGCCCACATGCTCGAGGCAGACGACCCCGACGACCCGGCCTCGGATGCGGATCGGCGCGTCGAGCATCGAGGTGATGCCGAGCGGCACCAGGTAGTCGTCGAGGAACTCGCGCGTCCGCGGATCGGTGCGCGCGTCGCCGGCATCGACGACCCGGTCGCTCTCGAGCGCGCGAAAGTAGGCCGGGTAGGCGGCGGCAGCCAGCGCGGCGCCCTTCTCGTGGCCACCGGACCTGACGTCGAAGAGCTCGGCGCAGCGCAGCACCTCGCCGTCCTCCTCCAGGAACCAGACGCCGGCACGGGCGGTGTTGGTGGCCTTCGCGGCGATCTCTGCGAGCGCCTTCAGCGCGGCATCGAGGGGACCGTTGGCGACCGCCTCGTGAGTCGCAATCTTGACGATTGCCGCCTGGTGCCTCTGCTGGCGCTCCAGGCGGTCGCGCCGCTCGTTCTCGGCGGCCCGTTGCTCGGTGACGTCCTCGAGCTCACCGATGACGTGGCGGATGCGGCCGTCGTTGCTCCGGACCGGCGACAGGGTGGCGCGGACCCAGGTCCAGTGGCCTTCCCGGTGGCGGACGCGCAGCGCGGCCTGCACCGAGGGGAGCTCGCCGGCCAGCAGCCGGCGCAGCTCCGGGAGGAGCGCGGCCTGGTCGTCCACCTGGCACAGCTCGCGCCAGCCCATCCGCAGCAGCTCCTCCTCGCTGAAGGCAAGCATGTCCAGGACGGCGCGGTTGGCGCGCAGCACCCGGCCGTCGGCGTCCCACAGGACCTTGCCGATCGCCGTGTTCTCGAAGGCACTCCGGAAGCGCTCCTCGGACGCGGCCAGGGCTGCCTCGGCCCGGGCGCGGGCGCTGACGTCGGAGAGGTTGAGCAGCAGGTGGGTGGTCTCGCCGTCGACATGGGCGACGCCGCGCACCTCCATCGTCATCCAGCGACCGTCGCTCGTGCGAACTCTGATCTCGAGGACCTCGGGGCGGCCGGGCGACGCCATCCCACGCTCGATCGCCGCGCGGGCGGCCTCCAGATCGTCGGGGTGGACGAGCTCGAAGACCTGGCTGCCGAGCAGATTGTCGGGGCGATGGCCGAGGATCCGCTCGGCCGAGGGACTCACGAAGCGGAGCGTCCCATCCGGCGCGAGGACGCAGAGCACGTCCGAGGAGTGCGTGATCAGCGCCCGGACGATCCGGTCCTCTCCGCTCGCTGCGCGTCCGGGACGGCCGTCGCCCACCGGCAGCCCGATGCCGATCAGCTCGGCGTCCGCGCCAGCTGGCCTCGCCGTCGACCGGCCGGAACGACCACGCGGCGAGCCGACATCCGCCCGCGGGATGCTCGAGCAGGAGGTTCCAGCTCGGCTGAGGTTCGGGCGCTCCGGCCGCGACGTGGCGCCGCGCCTCTGGCAGCCGCTCGCCGCTCAGGAACTCCCACAGAAAACGGCCTTCGAGCGCGCCTGCGGCGTGTCCGGTCGCATCCGCGAAGCTCCGGTTGCAGTACCGGATACGGCCTTCGCGATCGGTCACCACGACCGGCACCGGCAGCCGGTCGAGCAGCTGCGGAATGGCGAGGGCCGCGGACTCCCCGGCCGGTTCCTTGTCGGAGCGCGCCGTCATCCAGCTCACCTCGGAAAGAAGTGTCTGCAGCGGCCCGCAGAAATACGCCCGGGGGCAGCGAGCAGCGGGCCAGCGGCCGGGCGCGGGGAGCAGTCGTCGGAGGGCGGCGGTTCCCGTGGCGAATCGACCGCCGATGTGCGATAATGCGTCTCACGATATTGCAGCCTGACGGTGGGTCGAGAGCCGTCTGAGCTCCGGGAGCTGAAGATGGAGATCGCGAATCGACTGGTTGGAAACGTCGCCATCCTTGATCTGAACGGCAAGCTCACGATCGGCGCCGGCGACGTCGCCCTGCGCGGCGCGCTGCTCGGTGCGCTGGAGGATGGTCACACCAAGATCGTGATCAACCTCCAGAACGTCTCGGTGATCGACTCATCCGGCCTGGGCGAGCTGATCCGCTGCAAGGCGACGGCCGCGGCCAAGAACGCCGAGATCAAGCTGCTGCACGTCAACCTGAAGGCTCGCAAGCTGCTCACGATGGCCCATCTCGTGGGTGTCTTCGAGATGTTCGACGACGAGAAGATGGCCGTCGCGTCCTTCACCGGCTGAGCGGCCGCCAACCTGCTGCTGCTCGCGCCCCCGGCCGAAAGGGCTGGAGCCGCCCCGTGGCCGGCCGGCCGTCGAGCAATTCGATCACGCCAGGTTGAGGGTTCTCTCGACCGCGCGCTTCCAGCCCTGGTAGGCGGCCTCCCGGCGGTCGCTGGACCAGGCCGGGTCCCAGCGGCGGTCGAGCTTCCAGTTCTGGCGCAGCTGCTCGAGGTCGGACCACAGCCCCGAGGCGAGCCCGGCTGCGGAGGCGACACCCAGCGAC
Source organism: uncultured Holophagae bacterium (assembly GCA_963754985.1). Classification (GTDB taxonomy): domain Bacteria; phylum Acidobacteriota; class Thermoanaerobaculia; order Thermoanaerobaculales; family Sulfomarinibacteraceae; genus FEB-10. The sequence goes on from CAVWIJ010000012.1 coordinate 828,036, forward strand.
GTGGTCTCGGCCACGCGCGGCCGCACCACCGAGACGCCGAGGATGTCGGCCTGGAGCTGCATCAGGGTGTTGTTGGCGGTGGCGCCGCCGTCGGCCTTGATGAGCTCGAGCGCGATGCCGGAGTCGAGCTCCATCGCGTGCAGCACGTCGCGGGTCTGGAAGCAGATGGCCTCGAGGGTCGCCCGCGCGAGGTGGCCGCGATCGCTGAACCGGGTGAGCCCGACGATCACGCCGCGCGCGTCGGATCGCCAGTACGGAGCGAACAGGCCGGAGAACGCCGGCACGAAGTAGACGCCGCCGTTGTCCGGGACCCGCTGCGCGAGCGCCTCGATCTCGGCGGCGCTGCCGATCAGGCCGATCTGGTCGCGCAGCCACTGCACGGCGGCACCGGTGACGGCGACCGAGCCCTCGAGCGCGTACACGGCCGGGCTCCCCTGGAACCCGTAGCAGACCGTCGTCAGCAGCCCGGCCTTCGACGGCACGATCTCCCGGCCGGTGTTCATGAGCATGAAGTTGCCGGTGCCGTAGGTGTTCTTCGCCTCGCCCGGGCTGGAAGCAGGTCTGGCCCACCGTGGCCGCCTGCTGGTCGCCGAGCACGGCGCGGATCGGGACCCGTCCCTCGAACGGCCCGCTGGCGCTGGTCTCGCCGAACGTCCGACGCCGACGGCCGGATGGCGGGCAGCATGGCGCGCGGGATGTCGAGCGTCTCCAGCAGCCCCTCGTCCCACTGCAGCGACTCCAGCGACATCAGCATCGTGCGGCTGGCGTTGGTGATGTCGGTGGCGTGCACGCCGCCGCGGGTGCCGCCGGTGAGGTTCCACAGCAGCCAGCTGTCGATGGTCCCGAAGATCGCCTGGCCGCGGCCGGCGGCCTCGCGCACGCCGTCGACATGGTCGAGAATCCAGCGGATCTTCCCGGCCGAGAAGTAGGTGGCAGGCGGCAGGCCGGAGACTGACCGGATTCGCTCCCCGTGCCCCGCCGCCTCGAGCTCGCGCATCAGGTGGTCAGTCCGGGTGTCCTGCCAGACGATGGCGTTGCACCACGGCCGGCCGGTCTCCGGGTTCCAGACCACCGTCGTCTCCCGTTGGTTGGTGATGCCGATCGCGGTGAGGTCCGCGGCGCTGAGCCGGGCGCTCGACAGCGCGCTCTGCACCACCGTCGCCGTGCGCCCCACGATCTCGATGGGATCATGCTCGACCCAACCCGGGCGGGGCAGGATCTGCTGGTGCTCGAGCTGGCGGCTGCGCGACCGGGTTGCCGTCGCCGTCGAAGACCATGAAGCGCGTGCTCGTGGTCCCCTGGTCGATCGCTCCGACGAACTCAGCCATCGGCCGGCCCTCCGCGGATTGGCTGTGCCCATCCTGCCAGAGCCAGACAGCCTCTGCCACCGCCGCGTGTCCGTCGCCCGATCCGGAGGATTACCCGGAGGTTTTCGTCATGCTTCGCCGGCGTGAGGACCCCACATTGAGTGCAGGGAGACGCAAGCAGGCGTGGCCGGCGAGAGCTGCGGGCCCATGAGCAAGGTGGTCCCCTTCCGATCCAGGTCGCTGCGGACCGCGACGGCGGCCGGCTGGCGGTGTTGTGGGCCATGCGCCCGCCACCTACAATGGCCACAGCGTGTCCACTCAAGCTGAGACGATCCTTCAGGAGGGCCAGCCGTTCCTCGTCGGGGAGTGGCTGGTCGAGCCCACCCTGAACCGGCTCACCCGGGGAGGGGACTCGGTCCAGCTCGAGTCGAAGGCGATCGACGTCCTGCTCTGCCTGGTGGCGCACGCCGGGCAGGTGGTCAGCAAGGACACGCTCTTCGACACCGTGTGGCAGACCGAGTTCGTGTCCGACAGCACCCTCACCAGCCGGATCGGGGAGCTGCGCAACGCTCTCGGTGACGACGCCCAGAGTCCCCGCTACATCGAGACCATCCGCAAGCGCGGCTACCGGCTGATCGCCGTGGTCCGTGCGGCCACCGTGCCCGCCGAGACTCCCCTGGCAATCCCGGAGGCGCCTCCATCGCCGGAGGACGAGGACAATCCCTACCCCGGGCTGGCCGCCTTCACCGAGGCCGACGCCGACCGCTTCTTCGGCCGCGAGGCCGAGGTGGCGACGCTGTGGCGGAAGATCAGCGCCCGCCGGCTGCTGGCGGTGATCGGCCCCTCGGGGGTGGGCAAGAGCTCGCTGCTGCGGGCCGGGGTGGTCCCGCGCGCCCCGCCCGGGTGGCGGGTGGTGGTCTTCACCCCCGGCGAGGCGCCGGTGCTGTCGCTGGCGCGAGCCCTGGCCCCCGATCACTCGGGCGACCCGGCGGCGATGGCGCGGCTGCTCGGGTTCAACGACGCCGACACGGCCCTGGCCGTGGTTTCCCGCTGGCGCGGGCAGTTCAGGGAGGCGGTGCTCGTCGTCGACCAGTTCGAGGAGCTGTTCACGCTCAACCCGCCCGAGGTGCAGGCGAGCTTCATCGCGCTGCTGCGCCGGCTGGTCGACGCCGCCGACGTCCACCTGGTGCTCGCCATGCGGGACGACTATCTCTACCGCTGCCAGCAGTACGAGCAGATCGCGCCGATCTTCAAGGACCTGACCCCGCTGCCCCGCCCACGCCCGAGGGGCTGCGGCGCGCCCTGAAGGAGCCGGCGGCCCGCGTGCTGTATCGCTTCTCGAGCGAGCTGCTGGTGGACCGGATGATCGCCGAGGTGGAGGGCGAGCGGGGCGCGCTGCCCCTGATGGCCTTTGCCGTGCACCGGCTGTGGGAGGTGCGGGACCGCGAGGAGCGGCTGCTCACCGGCGAGGCCTACGAGCGGATCGGCGGCGTGGCCGGCGCCCTGGCGAAGCACGCCGAGGCGACGCTGGAGGCGGATCGGCGCCGAGCGGCTGCCGATCGTGCGGGAGCTGTTCCGCAACCTGGTGACCGCCGAGGGGACGCGGGCGGTCCGCGAGGTGGACGAGCTGCTGTCGGTCTTTGCCGATTCGCGACCGCGAATCGGCGACCGAGGTGCTGCGCGAGCTCATCGACGCCCGGCTGCTGACCGGCTATCGAGGCGCAGGGCAGACGACGACGCGGCGAGCCTCGCCGCGTCGAGATCATCCACGAGTCGCTGCTCGCGAGCTGGCCGCGGCTGGTGCGCTGGCAGGCGCAGGACGCCGAGGGCGCCCTGCTGCGCGACCAGCTCCGGCAGGCGGCGCACCTGTGGGAGGAGAAGGGCAGGCCGGACGACCTGCTGTGGACCGGCGCGTCGTACCGCGAGTATGCGGTCTGGCGGGAGCGCTACCCGGGCGCGCTGTCCGAGCTCGAGGAGGCCTTCGCCGCGGCGATGACCTCGCTCGCGACTCGCCGCCGCCGCCGCCGGCGGGTCGCGGTCGCGGCCGGCTTGCCGTCGCTGGTTGCGGTACTTGCCGTCGGTCGGCCTCTCGCTCTGGCGCCGCAGCGTGCAGGAGACCCGCCGCGCCGAGGCGCGCAAGCTGCTCGCCCTCGGCCCAGGCGTCGAGCTCGACCGCGACCCGACCGCGGCCCTCGCCCTGACCACCGCGAGCCTCGAGGTGGCGGATTCCGCCGAGGCGAGGATGCTCGCCGTCCAGGCGCTCTGGGCCGGGCCGCCGCCTTCTTCGTGGCACGCCTCGGTGATGGCCAGTGCCTTGAGGCTGCTTCCAGCCCGGACGGCCGCGACTCGCCTGCGGCGGGTTCTCTCCGGATGTCACCGTTCTTCGCAGGCGACGGCGGCGAGCCAATTCGCATTCGGGATCTACCGGAGAAGCTCGACACTGCGCGGTGTCGCCTTCACTCCCTCCGGGAACCGTGCTTCTCAGCTGGCTCGAAGGCGACCCGAGCATCCGCATCTTCGGATCTTCGGGCGAGGACCTCGGCATCCTGCCGGCCGAGGCGACCGACCGCTCCTGGTTCTCGATGAGGACACGATCGCCACGTTCGGCGCAGGCGAGCCCGACCCGACCGAACGTGCGGTGCGCGTCTGGTCGATCGCCGACCGGTCATCGCGGATCGTCGCGCGTTGGCAGCCACCCTCTGGGTTCCCGTCCAGCCTCCCCGGGTTGCCGCCAGCGGCGATCGATCCTCAGCTGGAGCCTCGGCTGGCGTACGGCGACGATGCCGCGGTGCACCTGCTCGGCATTGCCGGACCGGATGTGGGGCGTGAGCGCGCGCTCGGAAACCGCCCGGCGGGGGTCACCAATCTCGCGTTCGCGCCCGACGGCTCCCGGCTGGCCTCGGCCGACGAGAGCGGCGGGTTCAGAGTGTGGCCGATGGCGGGGAACGCAGCGCCTCGCACGCTCGACGCTCCAGCCCCCTCGAGGTACTCCCGCCTCAGCTTCGATGCCTCCGGGTCGAGGCTCGGGTGGGGCTCGACGGGCGGCGCCCTGGTGTGGAGCCTCGAGCGACCCTCCGGACGCCGCGGCCCGGGTGCTCCGGGTCCCGGGCGAGTTCACGTTCGGTGCGGTCGGCTTCGACCGCGAGGCCCGCTGGGCTGCCGCGGCGCGGGACTCCTTCGAGCTGGCGCTGTGGTCGCTGACTTCGGCCTATTCGAGGGTCCTCGAGGGACATACCCAGATGGTGTTCGATGTGGCGTTCACCGCCGACTCCCGCTTCCTCGCCTCGTGCGGCTTTGACGGTGCCCGCCTGTGGCCGCTGTCGTCTGAGGACGGGCACCAGCGCCCGATCGTGCTCGGCGAGGGGTACCTCTGCCAGGGAATCGCGGCCGACGCGACGGGCCCGGGACTACTGGTGGCGACGGTTGGGGTCGGGGCCTTTGTGGTCGTACCCGGATCGTGCGCGCCGCCGCGCCGGCTCCCGAGGGCGTCCCGCCGAGGTGTCTCCACCCGGCCGCTCTCGACACCCGGCTGGGTCTCGCAGCCGCTGCCGATGATGGGCGCCGGAGCCGGGTCGCTCCATGTCGTCGATCTGGGGTCGGGTGGCGACCCGGTCGTTTCCCCTGCGCCGAGACCCGCGAGCCGGGACTCGTTCGACGGGCGGCCTCACCTACTGGGCTTGGGGCTGACGGCAAGGCCGATGTCCGGTGGGAACGCGCGGCGTCTACCGGTGGGATCTCTCGACCGGTGAGCGCACCAGGATCTGCGGTGAGGGGACTTGGAGCGACGTGGCGGTCAGCAGGTCCGGTCGCACGATGATCGCGGTCTGCGACCGGAACAACCCGTCCGACCCGGTGATCGTCATGGACCTGACCACGGGCGCCCAATGTCGCGTCATCACCCACGAGAAGGGCGTCGTCGCCGTGGCGATCGACGCGGCGGGCGAACGGATCGCCACCGGGGCCGCAAGGGTGTGGTGCGGGTCGGCTGGGTCACCGGCGAGGAGCCGCACCTGCTCATCGGCCGCGCGAGCTCGTCGATACGCCTGGCGTTCTCGCCGGACGGCAGGTGTCTCGCGTCGGCGAGCGGCGAGCGAGATTCTCCTGTGGCCGATACCGGACCTGACCAAGCCGCCGCTCCACACCCTGCCGTACGACGAGCTGCTGGCCAAGCTCGAGACCCTCACCAACCTCCGCGCTGTTCGTGACCCGTCATCGGACACCGGCTGGAAGGTCGAAATCGGCCCCTTCCCGGGCTGGCGCGAGGTCCCCACGTGGTGACAACGACAGGCAAGCCCTGCTGGCTGAGTCGGGTTGAGACCCTTCGCCCCGGAGGGGCTCAGGGTGACAGACGTCAGGGCGGGGGCGGCGATCCGGAGGTTTTCAGGAGGTTTTCCTCATGCTTCCTCGCCTCCCGGAGCCCACATTCGGATGTGAGGGCACCCAACGAGGGGAGGAGGAACCGATGAGGACCACGAACCGACTGGCCCAATCTGCTGCGGTCGTTGCGGCCGCTCTGCTCACCTGTACATTCGCGATCTCCGCGCTCGCGGCAGGACTGCCCGGAGCTGGTCGGCCGCATGCCCGGGTCCATCAGCGCGGTCGCCGTCTCGGGTGATTACGCCTACCTCGGCGAGCGCCGCCGGGCTTATCATCGCCGACGTCTCGGACCCGTCGGCGCCGCAGCTGGTCGGCGAGGTCGCGCTGGCCGGGCCACCGGGGTCGCGGTCTCGGGCGGCTACGCGTACGTCGCGACTGGGGGGGGGTCTCCGAGTGGTCGACGTCACCACGCCGTCGGCGCCGGTCGAGGTCGGCTTCGTCGACACTCCGGGTGGGGCCCGCGACGTCGCGGTGTCGGGCGGCTACGCCTACGTCGCGGCGGAGGTACGGTCTCCGTGTGATCGACGTGAGCACGCCGTCGGCACCGGTCGAGGTGGGCTTCGTCGACCCCCCGGGCGACGCCTACGATGTCGCGGTGTCGGGCGGCTACGCGTACGTCGCGGACCGAGTGACGGCGGTCTTCGTGTGATCGACGTGAGCACGCCGTCGGCGCCGGTGGAGGTCGGCTTCGTCGATACGCCGGGCCGGACCTCGGTGTCGCGGTGTCGGGCGGCTACGCCTACGTCGCGGCGCCGGCGGGGGCCTCCGGGTGATCGACGTGAGCACGCCGTCGGCGCCGGTGGAGGTCGGATTCTCGACACGCCCGGTGGGCGGGGCGTCGCGGTCGCCGGCGGCCACGCCTACGTCGCGGACGGCGACTCGACGGTCTTCGGGTGATCGACGTGAGCACGCCGTCGGCGCCGGTCGAGGTCGGCTTCGTCGACACGCCGGGCCTGCCCACGAGCGTCGCGGTGCCGGGCGGCTACGCCTACGTCGCGGCGACGGATCGGCGGGCTCCGAGTCATCGACGTGAGCACGCCGTCGGCACCGGTCGAGGTCGGGTTCGTCGATGCGCTGGGTTGGCCACGGTGTCGCGGTCTCGGGAGGCTACGCGTACGTCGCGGAGGGCGTATGGCTTCGGCTTCCGCGTGATCGACGTGAGTACACCGTCGACCCCGGTCCGGTCGGTGACGGTCGATCTTTTCGGCCCTTTCGGCGATCTCCCGTTGGCTGACGTCGCAGTCTTCGACGGACACGCCTACGTGGTCACGAGCGCGTGCTAGCGACACCCACGGCGTGTGGTACAGCTACCTCTTGCGTCATCGACGTCAGCACGCCGGCCTCTCCGGTGGGGTGGCGTCCTTGGACTGGGGCGCCTACGTGCGGACCGGGCGGTCT
>CAVWIJ010000013.1:0-109370 GCA_963754985.1 uncultured Holophagae bacterium
ATCGTGGGCGCCGGCGCGCGGCCGGCGGCCCGCCCCGCGACCGTCCGCGAACCGTTATACTGGCCTGGCCCGGAGCCCGAGCGGCGGCGAGCGGCCGGAACGGCGGCCGCGCGAAGGAGGAAGGTGCCACGGTCCACGGAGTCGTCGAGCCGGCTCGCCCGGCTGTCCTCGGTCCTCGAGGGCGCCAAGACCATGCTGATCGTGATGCAGAACAGCCCGGATCCGGACGCCATCGCCGCGGCCGCCGGGCTGCGCGAGATCGCGAACGACCGGCACGGCATCGCCTGCTCGGTGGCGCACGCGGGCACGATCGGCCGGGCCGAGAACCAGGAGCTGATCCGCTACCTGGGCCTCAACGTGCGCTCCCTCGGCGAGCTCGAGCACGAGCGCTTCGACCGCCTCGCCATGGTCGACGCCCAGCCCGGGGCGGGCAACGTGACCTTCGATCCGACGGTCCGGCTCGACGTCGTGATCGACCACCACCCGATCCGACGCGAGACGCGCTCGGCCCGCTTCACCGACGTCCGCAGCCGCTACGGGGCGACCTCGACCATCCTCTACGAGTACCTCCGCGAGGCCGGGATCGAGGTGCCCGCACCGCTCGCCACCGCGCTGGTCTACGGCATTCGCTCCGACACCCAGGACCTCGGCCGCGAGAGCACCCGCGCCGACGTCGACGCCTTTCTCGGCCTCTACCCCCTCGCCAACGCCAAGGTCCTCGGGCGGATCGTTTCGGCGCCGTTGCCGCGCAGCTACTTCTCCAGGCTCCGCCAGGCGATCGACAACGCCACCATTTACGGCACCCGCGTCGTCTCCTACCTCGGACGCCTCGAAAGCCCCGAAATGGTCGCCGAGGCCGCGGACCTGCTGCTGCGGGTCGAGGCCATGCGGTGGTCGATGGCGATCGGGCTCATCGACGGCTGGCTCCATCTCAGCCTGCGCACCTTCGACCGCGACGCCGACGCGGGGAAGGTCGCGCGGCACCTCGGCGGCCGGCGCGGCTTTGGGGGCGGCCACCAGTCGCTGGCCGCGGCCCAGATCCCGCTGCCGCCCGAGGTCAGCTCTCCCCGGCAGGTCCAGCGCGTGGTTCGCGGCCTCGTCCGACGCTTCCTCAAGATGACCGGCAGCACCGACGATCCGGCTGAGACCCTCTGCAAGCCAAACTCACTCTGAGCGTTGAACGTCGAGATCTCCAGTGGGAGCGTCTGGGGCATAGGTCCCCGTGCGCGGTCCTGACGTGGTCAGTGTCGTTGGCCTCTGCCCACAGGCTCCTCGGGATGCGCTGCGCGCCTGCACGATGCCGGATCCGCTTCCGCGCCCGCGTCCGCTTCCGCGCCCGGATCGTGAAACACGTGCCTGGGGAGGGCGGTGTCACCTGCAAACTGCCAAAGTGTCGGCCCTGGCACCGGACGTTGGAGACCCTCTGCAAGCCGAACTCACTCTGAGAGTTGAACGTCGAGATCTCCAGTGGGAGCGTCTGGGGCATAGGTCCCCGTGCGCGGTCCTGACGTGGTCAGTGTCGTTGGCCTCTGCCCACAGGCTCCTCGGGATGCGCTGCGCGCCTGCACGATGCCGGATCCGCTTCCGCGCCCGCGTCCGCTTCCGCGCCCGGATCGTGAAACACGTGCCTGGGGAGGGCGGTGTCACCTGCAAACTGCCAAAGTGTCGGCCCTGGTGGGAGGTTGGGGCATAGGTCCCGCGCGCGGTCGCTGACGTGGTCAGTGTCGTTGGCCTCTGTCCACAGGCTCCTCGGGGATGCGCTGCGCGCCGACACCGGAGTTCGCTTCCGCGCCCGCGTCCGCTTCCGGCGCCCGGATCGTGAAACACGTGCCTGGGGAGGGCGGTGTCACCTGCAAACTGCCAAAGTGTCGGCCCTGGCACCGGACGTTGTGTCGGGCGCGCGTCACCTGCAAACTGCCGCAGTGTCGGCCCAGGACCGCACGTTGGCAGCGACCGACGATCCGGCTGAGACCCTCTGCGAGCTCGATCTCACTCTGAGAGTTGAACGTCGAGAGATCTCGAGGGGAGTGTCTGGGGCATAGGTCCCCGTGCGCCGGTCCTGGACGTGGTCAGTGTCGACGGCCTCTGCGCACGAGGCCCCGAGGATCCGCCGCTGGCGCCCGACACGACGCAGGTAGTCCGCGTTCCGCGCCGGTGTCCCGCTCCGGCGCGCCGGGCTCGTGAAACACGTGCCTGGGGAGGACGGTGTCACCTGCAAACTGCCAAAGTGTCGGCCCTGCACCGGACGTTGGGGAGACCGTGTCACCAGCCAAACTACCAGAAGTGCTCGGCCCTGCACCGGACGTTGAGAAGCCGTCCGCTGCCCCTGGATGTGCGCAGCGCATCCTTCTCGGCGCGCGAGGGGCGAAGGCCAACCAGCGACCGCGACGCCCCACTCACACCCGGAGGCCTACGACCCGCGTGCGCCGAGGGGCCTCTGCCCTACACGCTACTAGACCACCTTCTGGTACATCCGGTAGACCTTGTAGAGCTCCCCGTCCATGAGCCGGACGGCGCGCTTGGTGAGCTCGTTGTCCTCGAGGATCCACGAGTACTCGCACCACCGGTAGCCGGTGTCGAGCGAGATCCGCAGCCCCTCGCCGAGCAGCACGCCCTCGATGCCGCGGTCGCGGAAGCCTTCCTTGACGCCGAGCAGAACCAGGCGGAGGCCCTCCTGATTGGAGGCCTTGCTCCGCAGCACGTGCTTGAGGGTGCGCAGCGGGTGGCGCCAGGGCGAGCCGTCGAGGTCGCCCATCACCGGGTTCCAGTCCGGCAGGCAGAGCAGCAGGCCGACCGGCTCGCCGTCGATGAAGGCGAAGCGGACCAGCTCCGGCAGCACGATCGGCTTGAGCTCCTTGGCCAGCCAGTCGAACTCGGCATCGGTGACCGGTACGAAGCCCCAGTTGTCCTCCCACGCCGCGTTGTAGATCTCCTTGGCGAGGCGGACCTCGCCCGCGAAGTCCTTGAGGTTGGCGCCGCGGGTGGACAGCGCCGGGTTGCGCCGCCGCGTCCGGTCGGCGAGCCGCTCGAGGCGCTCCAGGCTGGCGCCGTGGACCTGGGAGATGTAGGCGTAGAGGTCCTTGGCCTTGGCGTAGCCCGCGCCCTCGACGAGACCGGCGTAGCTCGGCGGGTTGTAGGTCATCATCAGCACGGGCGGCCGGTCGAAGCCCTCGACCAGCAGGCCACACTCGTAGTTCAGCGAGGGGTTGGCGGGGCCGCGCACCGCGGTCGCGCCGCGCTCGCGCGCCCACGCTTCGACGGTGCCCAGCAGCTCGGCCGCGATCGCCGCGCTGTCGACGCTCTCGAAGAAGCCGAAGAACGCGATGTTGTCGCGGTGGAACTGGTTGTGCCGGTGGTCGAGGATGGCCGCTACCCGGCCTACCACCTCGCGCCCGTCGCGGGCCAGGAAGAGCTCGATCTCGGCGTCCTTGCCGCCGGCGTAGAAGGGATGGCGCCGCTGGTCGAGCATGGCGCGCACCGAGGCCTTGAGCGGGGCGATCCAGTTCGGATCGCCGCCGTACAGCCGCCACGGCAGGTTGACGAACTCCGCGAGCTCCCGCCGGCCACGCACCGCCTGCACCGTCATCGGATCACTCCCAGCTCGCGGCCGACCTTCGCGATCGCGGCGAGGGCCCGATCGAGGTGGTCGCGGGTGTGCGTCGCCATGTACGAGGTCCGGATCATGGCCCGATCGGGCGGCACCGCCGGCGTGATCACCGGGTTCACGAACACGCCCTCTTCCTGCAGCCGCATGGTCATGCGGAAGGCCGTCATGTCCTCGCCGACGACGAGCGGGATCACCGGCGACTGCGACGCGCCGGTGTCATAGCCGAGGTTCTCGAGCTCGCGCTTCATGTAGCGGGTGTTCTCCCACAGCCGGGCCCGCCGCTCGGGCTCGCGCTCGATGACCTCGAGCGCCTTGATGACCGAGGCCACGGATGCCGGCGGCGGCGCCGCCGAGAAGATCAGCGAGCGCGCGTGGTGCTTGATCCAGTCGATGACCGGGCGGTCGCCGGCGACGAAGCCGCCGACCGCGGCCAGCGACTTCGAGAAGGTGCCCATGACGAGGTCGACGTCGTGCTCGAGGCCGAAGTGCTCGGCGGTGCCGCGCCCGTGGTCGCCCATCACGCCGACGCCGTGGGCGTCGTCCACCATCAGCGCGCGATCCGTGGCGCTTCGCGAGGCGCGACGATTCCCGGCAGGTCGGCGATGTCCCCTTCCATCGAGAACACGCCGTCGACCACGATCAGGCTGCCGCGGCCGCTGTCGATGCTGCGCAGCCGCTCCTCGAGTGAGGCCATGTCGTTGTGCTGGAACTTGAGGACCCGGCCGAAGGACAGGCGCGCCCCGTCGAGGATGCAGGCGTGGTCCAGGTTGTCGAGGACCACGGTGTCCTTGCGGTCGATGCAGGCTCGAGATCACGCCCAGGTTGACCTGGAAGCCGGTCGAGAAGGTCAGCGCCGCCTCCCGCTGCATGAACGCGGCCAGCCGCTCCTCGAGCTCGACGTGGATGTCGAGGGTGCCGTTCAGGAACCGCGAGCCGGCGGAGCCGGTGCCGTAGCGGCGAGCGCGACCGCGGCGGCGTCCTTGATCTCGGGGTGGTTGGTGAGCCCGAGGTAGTTGTTCGAGCCGAGCATGATCACCGAGCTGCCGTTCATGCTCACGACCGGGTCCTGGCCGGAGGCGATCATGCGGAAGTACGGGTAGAGGCCGAGCCCGCGCACGAACTCGGCATCCTTGAAGTCGAAGCACTTCTGGAAGACGTCCAAGATCCCTCCGCGGCGACCGGCGAATGTTACCGCAACCAGCCCTGCGCTGCGGTACCAGGCCCAGGTCGAGCGCGCGCCCTCCGGGAACGGGATCGGCGCCCGACGCCGAGCGCGCGCCAGCGAGTCGGCGGTGCGCAGGCGTCCAGTGGCGGGCCGCGATCTCGCGCGCCTTGTCCGCGGGTCAGCGCCGAGTCGATGAGCCCCGCCCGCCGCAGCAGGCCGGCCGCCGCGCCGACGACGCCGACCGCAGCCGCCGGCAGCGGAACGACCGCGCACCGTCTTCCCGCCGGCCGCCGCCAGCTCGTGGAGCATCTGGTCGAGGCGGCGCGGCGCGGGCTCGCCGAGGTGGTAGACGCGCCCGCTGCTCGGCGCTCGTCGCGGCGGCGAGCAGCGCCGCGCACCACGTCGGCGACGTGGGCGACCGTGATCCAGCGCTCGCCGGCCGGCACCACGGCCACGCCGCGGCTCGCCATCTTGAAGAACTCCAGCACGTCGGTGTCGCGAGGGCCGTAGATCGCCGGCGGCCGCACGATCGACCCACCAGCTCGCGTCGCCCAGGTCCGCGACCGCGCGCTCGCCGCACAGCTTCGAGCGCCCATAGTCGGACACCGGCGCCGGCGGCGCCTCGGGGCCGACCCCGGCCGGGTCGACGGACGGGCCGACCGCGGCCTGGGACGAGCAGTGCACGAGCCGCGCCGCCGGCTGCCGCGCGCGACCGCATCGACCAGCCGCGCCGTCCCGTCGCGGTTCACCCGGTGGAAGTCCTCCGCGCGGTCGGCGGTGAGGACGCCGGCAAGGTGGACCACGGTGCCCGCACCATCGACCAGCCGCTCGAGCGCTGCCGCGTCGTCGAGCGTGCCGGCGACCACGTCGATCGGGTGGCCGGCGATCCAGCGCGACGAGGCCGGGTCGCGGACGAGGACCCGCGGCCGTAGCCCGGCCGCGCACAGCGTGTCGACCAGGTGCGAGCCGACGAAGCCGGTGCCGCCGGTCAGCGCGACCGGGGCCGGCAGCCGCTCGAGGAAGCGGGCGACGGAGTCGGGGGGACGAGGGGGGAGGTCATGAGTGGGCACGTCAGCTCGACTGAGGACGATCGGGGCGCGACGGGCACAGGCGGGCACGGGCATCCGGGCCCGGAAGCGGACACGCCGGAAGCGGGCTCGGAAGCGGGACAACGGACCGCGCAGACGGGTCAGTCATCGCGACCGACATACTCCGCCCACGAGGTGCGGGTCTCCCAGACGCGGACCCGCTCCAGCTCGAGGTCGCGGGGGACCTGGTACGCGACGCCGGCGTCGGAGGTCACGGATTCGGCCGACGCCAGCCGCGCCGCCACGCCGTCGAAGATCCACCTCGCCAGCACCTCGGTGGTCGGGTCCTGGCCCTCGAAGAGCAGCAGCCGCTCGCCGACCGCGCGAAACGCGTCGAGGTGGGGGTCCTGCGAGTTGAGCGCCATCGCGTGGTCGAGCCGCCCCACGACCTCGGTCACCAGCACCTTGAGCGCCTTGTAGTCGCAGACCATGTCGTTGCCGTCGAGCTTGCGGCCACGGGCCACGATCTCGATGCGCAGGCTGTGGCCGTGGGGAAAGCGGCACTTCTCCGGGTGCTTGCACAGCCGGTGCCCGTACTCGACCTCGAAGGTCTTGGCGATTCGGAAGAACCCCATGCGCTCAGACTCCCCGCCCGCCCTCGAACAGGTCGAGCTGGAGCCGCGGAGTGTAGCGAAAGCCGTGCTGCATGCACAAGGCGGCGACCTCGGCCGCGCGCGCCGCAACCTCTTCGGCCGTCCGGCCCTCGGGCATCAGCAGCACCCGGCCGCGGTCGACGCCGCCGAGCGACGCGAGGAGCGCGAGGATCTCGGGCAGGTCGTCGCCGTCCACGACCACGAGCTTGAGCTGGTGCTCCGGGAAGCGCGCGAGCAGCCGGCGCAGCGGGCCGAGCTCGGAGCGCGTCGCTGAGTGCCGCTCGCGCCAGGCGCCGGGCGGGTCGGAGCTCGAGGTCTTGGGCGACACCGACAGCAGGTCGCAGGTGAAGGGCGGGTCGACGGTGCCTGCCGTCTCCACCGTGACGTGGAGGCCCTCCCCTCGCAGGGCCTCGGTGAGCGGAGCGATCGAGCGCTGGAGCAGGGGCTCGCCGCCGGTGACCACCACGTGGCGCAGGCCCGAGGCCACCGCCTCGCGCACCAGCTCGCCGACGTCGCGCCGCGATGCCCTCCGGCAGCCACGAGGTGTACGGCGTGTCGCACCACCGGCAGCGCAGGTTGCAGCCCGAGCTGCGGATGAAGAACGACGGCGTGCCGGCGAGGATCCCCTCGCCCTGCAGGCTCGCGAAGGTCTCGGCCACGTACATCACGAACAGGGTAGCGCGTCGCGTTGAGGGCGTCGCGCATCAGGCGCTCAGGCGCAACGAACGCGCGCTGCCGGACGGTCGCCTTACTCGTTCGGGAACAGCTGCTTCGCTCCGCGCAGGAAGTAGGCGTCGTTGGTGGCGTTGTCGACCACCGAGGCGTAGGCAAAGGCGCCTGCCCCCTCGCCGTGGCAGATCACCCGGATGGCCATGTCGCTCCACTCGCCGCCGGTCACGTCGGCAAAGGGATCGGAGAGCTGCACCATCGACATCGGCGGCACCGTCACGATCACATACGCCGCCTGCCCTCCCGGATTTTCGCCCGTGTTGTCGTACATCTGGATGTCGTACGGGGCCGCGATCGCGGTCGGGTTGACGACCCCGACGTTGACCCGGAAGCGGCCGTCCGCGGTGTGCTTGGCGGCGAACATCCACTGCGCGTGCCATGCGTTCCCCTGCTGCCATGGGGGCGACATGTCGGCGGTCGGGATGCCCTCGACCAGCTGCCCGTACGACGCCTGGCCGTCGGCGCTGATCGAGTAGACTCGGGCCGACACCTGGATCGGTACGTTGCTCGTGTAGTGGATCGCCCCGACCCACGAGCCGCTGGTCACGCCGAGCAGGGTGCCGATCACGTCCTCGAAGTAGTAGCTCTCCTGCCAGCGGTCGAAGTCGAGCGGGACCGGGATCCCCTCGACGCCGCTGTTGTCCTCCCCCGACCGGCAGAAGTAGAGCGTCACCTCGGCATTGGACGCCATGGTCCGCAGGTTGAGCCAGAGGTCGGTCCGCCAGATCGAGCCGTGGAGGCCGGGGGCGCGCGCCGCCGCCAGGATCCAGCCGTCGTGCTGCATGGTCTGGTTGAGCTGGGCGCTCGCGACGCCGGGGCCGAGCAGCAGCGCCGCCACGACTCCCCCGATCACGACCCACCTCACCAGTGAACCACTCGCCTGTTGCCTTCGACTGCGGACTGTGACCATCGAGCCGCGCATGGAACACCCTCCTTGGTTTTGAGAACTCGTCTTCGCTTGAAGACCGTCAGCAACTTCAAATATGGGTCGCGGCTATCGCGCCGGCAATGGCGAACAGCGAATCCGCGGCCCCGCCGAGACCGGCGGTCGCACACCGACTGCAGCTCGTTCACCGGAACCCAGGGGGCGTTCCGATCGAGTGCCGAAGAGTGCTCTCGATGGAATTCGCACATTGGGCGGCGGGAACGGGTGCCGCCCTTTGAGGATGCGCTTCCCACGTCGACTCACTTCGGTGCGCGCGTCCTTCCGTTGATTCCGCCGTCGGCTGGAACTACATTCGCTTTGGAATGACCCGACTTCAGCCTGCAAAAGGGCCGGATGCCGTATGAGAAACGCGTGTCTCCTCGCCCTGTCATTGACACTCGTCGGTGGCGTGGCATCAGCATCCGAGGTCGTGCCGGTGGGAGACGATCCCGCGAAACCCGCCGTGGGTGCGGAATCGGTCGAACCGGCTCTGCTCGACCTTCAGTCGTGGAGCGATCCGCCGGATGCCGTCGCGTGGCGCCGCGCCGACGCCGCGATCATCCGGGTGACAACGGCCTCTCGGGGCAACCCGATCGCGCTTCCGGCCGGCCAGGGCTGTCTCGTGCTGCAGAGAAAAGGGGCGGCACCGCTGAGCGCCCCCGCTTCGCTCGCGCCGGCGACGGTCACGGTCCTGCCACCCCTGGAGTGGCGCCACGGCTCGATCGTCCGCGGATCGATCGTCGACCCCGACGGCATCGCGGTCGGCGGCGCTTCGGTCGGCGCAACTCTCTCGCGCGCACCCGGGGAGAAGCCCGGTGACGAGGACGACGAGGATGCCGGCGTGCACCGCGGCCCTGGTCGAGCTCGGAGTCAGCTCGACCGCCAGCGACCCGCGCGGCGCCTTCGCCCTCGGCCCGCTGGCTGTCGGCCGGTACGAGCTTGGCCTCGACGCGCCCGGCTTCGCCCCACGCTCGCTGGCGGTGTCGCTGACCGTCGAGACCGGCTGCCGAGACACTCGGTCGGTGAGATCACATTGATCCCTGCCGTCTCGCTCCACGTGACCGTGGTGCCGGATGACATCGACGAAGGCGCCGCCGTTTGCCCTCTCAGTCCAACGGGAGAGCGAGGAGTACCTCAACCTCGACGACCGGTGGCTGGAGGTCGCCGCCCGCGACGTCGGCGTCGAGCCGGTCGACATCGAAGCGCTTCCTCCAGGACTGCTCAGGATCGTGCTCTCCAAGGAAGGCAGCGACCTGCTGCTGGTCCAGGTCGCCGAGTTCGCCGCCGGCGACCACGAGCTCGTGCTCCATCCCCGCCCGATCTTCGTCAGCGGCACCGTCACCGAGTCGGAGCACGGCGTGGAGGGCGCCGAGGTCATGTTGATCGTCGACCAGATCCCCAGCCAGACCGTCACGGACGAGGACGGCGACTTCTCCCTGCGGGTCTGGATGCCGGAGGTGTACGGGGTGTTCGTGAAGCCGCCCGGAGGCGGTATCGTGATGGAGCATCGTGACCTGCGGGACGCCGAGCCCGGTGACGAGGTCAGGATCGACATCGAGCTGCCGACCCTCACGATCGAGGGAACGGTCGTGTCGTCCGAGGACCAGGCGCCGATCCCAGGCGCGGAGCTGCGACTGGATCAGAAGTTCCCCGAGGAGGAGGCCGCCAGCAGTCGGTCGGAGGAGGCGGATGCGAACGGCGAGTTCTCATTCGAGCGGGTGAAGCCATCCCCGTCGGCCACGATCCAGGCACGTGCGAGCGGGTTCCTTCCGAAGAGCCTGGAGGTCGACGCGGCGGAGGGCGGCGCGCCCGAGCTGTGGATCGAGCTCGATCCCGCGGACGTGGTGAAGGGCAGGGTCGTGGGCGAGGCCGGCGAGCCGGTCGCCGCGGCCCAGGTCGCCTGCTGCGCCGCGACCCCCGAGAGCCGGTTCGAGATCTTCTCGGTGACCGACGCGAACGGCGAGTTCACCCTGTCCGCGAATGATGGCGTCACCGTGTTCGCAAACGCCGCCGGGTACGCCCTCGGGTGGGGCCGCGCGAGCGTGGAGCAGCGGTGTACCGTGGTCCTCGGGCGCCCGCCCGCACCGACGTGGCTCACCGTGAGGGACAGCGAGGGGACGCCGGTGACCGGCGCCGTGCTCACCTTCCGCACTGCCGACGGCGTGATGCTGCCGTTTCCGCTCGTGGAGGAGAAGTCCCTGATGAGCGGCGTCTCGCCGGTCACCGACTCGGACGGGCGCGTGGCGGTCGTGGGCCTCCCACCCGGGATGTACGAGGCGTGGATCAGAACCAGCGGCGGCTCGACTCCCCTCTCGTGGCTGTCGATTCCCTCCTCGACCGAGGTCGTCCTGCTCGTGCCTGAAGGCTGAGGGGCGCGCACGAGCTGCGATGCGTCGTTCTCCCAGCTGATCCGCAGCGCACCGGCGCAAGCGGCCGTCGGACAGCCTTCAGTCTTCGCCGGTGTGCAGGTGGCGCCAAAGGTGGCTGCCAACGCGCGCGCCCAACGCGGCCTGCAGCTCCTCCTCGCTCGCCTGCTGAACGCCCCGCAGCGAGCCGAAGCGCGTGAGCAGCGCGGTCGTGCGCCCCGGGCCGATCCCGGGCGCGTTCAGCAGCTCGCTCGACAGCGTGGTCTTGCGCCGGCGGCGCTGGTGGCGGCTCACCGCGAAGCGGTGCGCTTCGTCGCGCGCCTGGCGCAGCACGAGGTGGGCGGGGTCGGAGCGGTCGAGAGCGAGCGGCTCGCTCGAGCCGGGCAGCCAGATCAGCTCCTCGCGCTTGGCGAGGGCGGCCAGCGGCAGCTCCAGCCCGAGCTCGTCGAGCGCCGCCATGGCCGCGTTGAGCTGGCCGACGCCGCCGTCGATGAGCACCAGGTCGGGCAGCGGGCGGCCCTCGTCGCGCTGCCGGCGGTAGCGCCGGCCGACCGCCTCGGCGATCGAGGCGAAGTCGTCGACGCCGGCGACGGTGCGCAGGTTGAAGGAGCGGTAGCTGCGCCGCTCCATGCGCCCGCTGCGCCAGACCACGCACGAGGCGGTGGTCTGCTTGCCGGACGCGTGCGACACGTCGAAGCACTCGAGCACGCGCACCGGCCCGGGCAGGCCGAGCGCCTCGCCGAGCCGCCGCTCGAGGTGCTGGGCCTGCGACAGCGCGGCGCGGAAGCGCAGCTCGAAGGCCGCGCGAGCGTTGTCGAGGGCGAGCGCGACCCGCCGCGCCCGCGCCCCCCGCTGCGGCGCGCTCACTCGCACCGCGCGGCCGCGCAGGTGGCCGAGGTAGGCCTCGAGCAGGAGCCGGTCCTCGTCCTCGATCGACTGGGCCATCTCGAGCAGGGCCGGCACCGCGGGATTGGCGTCGTAGTACTGGGCGGCGAAGGACACCAGGAGCTCGCTCGAGGCGACGTCGCCGACGCCCTCGAAGTGGAACTCGCGCTTGTCGACCAGCTTGCCGTCGCGGTACGGCAGCACGCACACGGTCGCGCTCTCGCCGTCACCGTGGACCGCGAACACGTCGGCGTCGCCGCGGCCCGGCTGCTCGACGTCCTGGCGCTCGCCGAGCCGGCGGACGATCGCCACCAGGTCGCGGTAGCGGACCGCGAGCTCGTAGTCTTGGCGCTCGGAGGCCGCCCACATGCTGGCCTCGAGCCGCGGCAGCAGCTCGCGGTGGCGGCCCGACAGGAACAGGCGCACGTCCTCGACCGCGGCCGCGTAGTCCCCGGCGGTGGTGAGGCCGGCGACGCACGGGCCGAGGCAGGCCTTCATGTGGTAGTAGAGGCAGGGCCGCGGCAGCGTGCCGTCGATCTCGATCTGGCAGGTGCGGACCTGGAAGTGGGTGCGCGCGAGGTCCATCAGCCGGCGCGCCATGTGCTGGCCCATGAACGGACCGAAGTAGCTGTGGCCGTCGTCGCGGACGCGGCGCGTGAACTCGACCCGCGGCCAGGCCTCGCCGGTGGTGAGCTTGATGTAGGGGTAGGTCTTGTCGTCGCGCAGCAGGACGTTGAAGCGCGGCCGCAGCCGCTTGATGAGGGTGTTCTCGAGGATGAAGGCCTCGATCTCGGTGGCGGTCACGGTGTAGTCGAGGCGGCGGGCGCGCTCGAGCATCGCGACGGTCCGCTCGGGCAGGTCGCTCCGGCCGAAGTACGAGAGCACTCGCCGCCGCAGGCTGCGCGCCTTGCCGACGTAGATGTCCTTGCCCGTCGCGGTCCTGGAAGCGGTACACGCCCGGCGAGTCCGGGGCCTGGCGCGCGCGCTCGAGGAGAGGATGCTCTTCCATGGCGTGTCGATGCTAACCGCTCAGGAGCGGGTCGGTTACTCCTCCGGGACGAGGCCCAGCCGGACCAGCGCCCTGCGGGCGGCGCGCTGCTGGGCCTCGCGCTTGCTCCGCCCCTCGCCGCGCGCGATCTCCTCGCCGTCCCAGATCACGGCGAAGGTCCACTGGCGGTCGTGGTCGGGTCCCGCGCTCGCGATCTCGCGGTAGTCGGGAAGCGGCAGACCCCGGCTCTGCGCCGCCTCCTGCAGGGTCGTCTTGGGGTTGGCCAGGGCGAGCGTGCGCTCGTCGAGCCCGTCGAGCTCGTCCCCGAATTGCTCGGTCACGAAGTCGAGGGCTGCCTGCCAGCCCGCGTCGAGCGCGAGCGCACCGACCAGCGCCTCGAACACATCCTCGAGCAGGGCCTGGCGCCGCCACCCCCGCGCCGCCTCCTCGCTCGGTCCGAGCTCCACGAAGCGGTCGAGCCCGAGCTCCGCCGCCTTGGTCGCCAGCGAGTCCGACTGCGCGACGTGGGCCCGCATCTTGGTCAGCTCGCCCTGGTCGCGGTCCGGGAACTGGTGGTAGAGGATCTCGGCCATCGCGTGGTTGAGGACCGCGTCGCCGAGGAACTCGAGGCGCTGATAGGAGCCGTCCTCGGTCGCGCTCGCCGCCGAGGAGTGGCGCACGGCCTGTCGCAGCAGGTCGCGGTCCGTGAAACGGTGGCCGAGCAGCTCCTCGAGCTCGTCGAGCGGATCGTGGCCGTCGCTCATCATGCGGCCATCATACCGTCGAGGGGCCCCCGCCCGCCTCCAGCCGCTCCACGACCGCGGCCATGGTCCGCAGGATGCGCTCGGTGTGGGTGCCGGGCCAGTAGACGCGGCCGCAGCCGGCGCAGCGCCGGAAGCGCTCGGCGGTCGCCAGCACATAGGGCGGTACCAGCTCACTCAGCTCGTCGCGCCCGGCGGGCGCGAGCTCGCCATTGCACTCGCTGCAGCGCGAGGCCTCGAGCCCGGAGATCGGGCGCAGGCCGAGCCGGTCGAAGACCTCCACGAGCTGGGACTCCACGTCCTCCGACCGCACGAGCAGGGTTCGCGGGCCGACCGCCGCCAGCTCGTGATCGCGGGTGAGCAGCCAGCGGCCCTCGTCCCGCGCACGCTCAGCCACCTCCTCGTCGGGGAGCTCGGGACCCAGGAAGCCGGTGTCGTAGCCGAAGAAGCGCAGCCACCGCGCCAGCGATCCCAGCATCGCGTCGCACAGGAAGCGGTGCATGCCCCGATCGTACCGCGGTCGGGCGCGGCGTGGGGTCGTGATATGCGAACGGCCCAAGCCCGCTTCCGCGCCCCAGGAGCCTGCCCTGAGCGAGCGGCGCACCGGCGCCGCGAGTCGAAGGGTTCCCGTTCCCGGCCGCGGCTCCTGTCGCCTCTCCGCTCGGCGAGGACCTTGGTTCTCTCAACTCCACCGGCACCCTGGGAGTTGCTACAATGACCGCCGCCATCGACACCCGGTGCTCCACCCTCACCCCGGAGCGCCGACGGAGGAACCAACATGCCGCCCATCGAGACCACCCCCGAGCTCGTCCAGAAGGTCTACGACACCAGCCGCGCGCCGCCTCGAGGTCGTGCGCAAGCGCCTCGGCCGCCCGCTGACGCTCGCCGAGAAGGTCCTCTTCGGCCACCTCGCCGACCCCGAGGGCGAGCAGCTCGGCGCGCGGCACAGCTACCTCCAGCTGCGGCCCGACCGCGTCGCCATGCAGGACGCGACCGCGCAGATGGCGCTGCTCCAGTTCATGCTCGCCGGCCGCGACGACGACCGCGGTGCCGACGACCGTCCACTGCGACCACCTGATCCGCGCCCGCTCGGGCGCCGCCACCGACATCGCGCCGCGCGATCGACGAGAACCGCGAGGTCTACGACTTCCTCGCAGTCGGCGTCGGCGCGCTACGGCATCGGCTTCTGGAAGCCCGGCGCCGGCATCATCCACCAGGTGGTGCTCGAGAACTACGCCTTCCCGGGCGGCATGATGATCGGCACCGACTCGCACACGCCGAACGCCGGCGGCCTCGGCATGTTCGCCGTCGGCGTCGGCGGCGCCGACGCCGTCGACGTGATGGCCGGCTTCCCCTGGGAGGTGCTGCAGCCCGAAGCTGATCGGCGTCCACCTGACCGGCAAGCTGTCGGGCTGGACCTCGCCGAAGGACGTGATCCTCAAGCTGCTCGGCATCCTGACCGTCAAGGGCGGCACCAACCGGATCGTCGAGTACTTCGGCCCCGGCGCCGCGCTCGATCTCGTGCACCGGCAAGGGGACGATCACCAACATGGGCGCCGAGCTCGGCGCCACGACCTCGATCTTCCCCTTCGACGAGCGCATGGCGACCTACCTGCGCGCCACCGAGCGCGCCGCGCATCGCCGACCTCGCCGAGGCCAACCGCGACCTCCTCGCCGCCGACCCGGAGGTCGAGGCGAACCCCGAGCAGCTACTTCGACGAGGTCGTCGAGATCGACCTCGACGCCCTCGAGCCGCACCTCGTCGGGCCGCACACGCCCGGACCTCG
The DNA here is from genome assembly GCA_963754985.1 of uncultured Holophagae bacterium. Classification (GTDB taxonomy): domain Bacteria; phylum Acidobacteriota; class Thermoanaerobaculia; order Thermoanaerobaculales; family Sulfomarinibacteraceae; genus FEB-10. The sequence goes on from CAVWIJ010000013.1 coordinate 14,895, forward strand.
CGCGACCGGTCTCGCAAGATGGCCGCCGACGTCGCGCGACGAACGGCTACCCCGACCGGCTGACCTCGGCCCTCGATCGGCTCCTGCACCAACTCCTCCTACGAGGACATCGCGCGCGCCGCCGACGTCGCGCGCGCAGGCGCTGGCGCACGGGGTCACGGTCGCGCGTCGCCGCTCCTGGTCACGCCCGGCTCGGAGCAGATCCACGCGACGATCGAGCGCGACGGCCAGATGGCGACGCTGTCGAGGCGTCGGCGCCACCGTGCTCGCCAACGCCTGCGGGCCCTGCATCGGCCAGTGGAAGCGCGACGACATCGCCGCCGGGCGAGGCGAACTCGATCATCACCTCGTTCAACCGCAACTTCCCCAAGCGCAACGACGGCAACCCGGAGACCCACTCGTTCATCGGCAGCCCCGAGATCGTGGTGGCCTACGCGCTCGCCGGCCGGCTCTCGCTTCAACCCGCTCACCGATCGCGATCGCCGACGGCAAGGGCGGCAGCTTCACGCTGGCGCCGCCCAGCCCGCGCCGGAGCTCCCGGACCAGGGCTTCGTGTCACGGCCGAGGGCTACGTCGCGCCGCCGGCCGACGCGAGCCGGGCTCGACGTCAAGGTCCGCGACCGGACAGCGAGCGGCTGCAGCTGCTCGCAGCCCTTCCCGGCCGTGGGACGGCGAGCGACTTCGAGCGAGCTGCCGGTCCTGCTCAAGGCCAAGGGCAAGTGCACCACCGACCACATCTCGCCGGCCGGCCCGTGGCTGCGCTTCCGCGGCCACCTCGACAACATCAGCGACAACATGTTCATCGGCGCGGTCAACGCCTTCACGGGCGAGCCCGGCAACGGCGTCGACGCCGCTGACCGGCGAGACCAGGAGTCCCTGCCGGAGCTCGCGCGCGACCTACAAGGCAGCGCGGGCATGCGCTGGGTCGTCGTCGGCGACGAGAACTACGGCGAGGGCTCGACCCGCGAGCACGCGGCGATGTCGCCGCGCCACCTCGGCGCGGCCGCGGTGATCGTCGCGCTCGCTTCGCGCGCATCCACGAGACGAACCTCAAGAAGCAGGGCATGCTGCCGCTGACCTTCGCCGACCCGGCCGACTACGACAAGGTCCGCGACGACGACCGGATCCGCATCCTCGGCCTCGCCGAGCTCGCGCCCGGGCAGCCAGCTCGAGGCGCGTCATCCACCACGCCGACGGCAGCGAGGACCGGATCCGCCTCAACCACACCCTCAACGCCGAGCAGATCGGGTGGTTCCGGGCGGGCAGCGCGCTGAATGTGCTGAGGAAGAGGTAGTCGAAAAGGGAGTAGGGGCTGGGGTCTCACCCGCTTCCGGGCCCGCTTCCGCGCCCGCTTCCGACATCCTCCTCCAGGCGGATGCGAAGCGCGACACGTGGCACATCGTGCACGGGCGCGGAAGGGGGCAGATTCGGGAACGGAAGCGGAAGCGGGCGGGTGGTCCATGCCTCACTGCCCCACTGCCTCACTGCTTCGGGAACGGGGACGACCGCCCGTCCTCATCGTCGTCTTCGCGTTCTTCGCGCCTTCGCGGTTCAAGTGCCCGATGGCGGGCGCGGAAGCGGGCCCAATTGACGCGTGCCGCAAGTTCTGCAACCATCGATGCATGGGCATAGCGGACGGAAGCCCGCTCGGCCACCCCAAGGTGGTCGACACTGACTTCCTCGATATCTTCATGCCGTACGAGCTGCGGCTGGCGCAGCGCCGCGCGATGGTATGGGGCGCCGACGCGCCGGACCTCCAGCCCAACGCGTACGTCGGGGTCTACCTGGTCCGCCTGGAGACCGCCGCCGGCGTCGAGGGGCCGCCATGGGACACCGTCGGCCGCTCGATCTCCGAGCACACCATGACCCTGCTGCGGCGGGTGCTGCGCGACTCCGACATCCCGGCGGTGATCTCGGACTGGGAGTTCCTGGCGGTGCTCCGCGACGTCGACCCGCAGCGCGCCTTCGTCGTGGCGCAACGCTTCCTGGCCTCGGCCGGCGAGTCCGACGAGCTGCGCGAGGCGGGGCTGCTCACCCGGGTCGGCTACGTCATCTACCCGCTGTCGCCGCAGCCGAACCTGCCGGTCGATCGCTGGCACCTGCTGCTCGACCTCGCGCGCCACATGAGCGAGCGCGGCCGTACCACCGCGAGCGCGTGCGGGTTCGGCCTGCTGCGCGGTCCGAACCTGGTCGAGACCGGGATCCCGGAGTCGGACCTGGTGCCGCTGGCGTTCCAGAACGTCGATACCCTCACCAAGGCGGGCATCCTGCAGATTCAGAGGATCCAAGTTCTGTCGGGAATCTCGCCGGCCGGCTGAGGCCGGTGCGGCCACGCCGCTAGCTGCGGCAGCGCCGCCCCCCGCCCGCTTCCGCTTCCACGCCCGGTCGGCTTGGCAGTGAGGCAGTGGGCCACTTGCCCGCTTCCGCGCCCGCTCCCGAGCCCGAATTCCCGTGACCCTCCGGTCCATCCTGCACCTTGACCAGGAATCGGATGCGGATACGGATGCGGAATGGGAAGCGGGAGGATTCGGGCGCGGATGCGGGTTGAGTCCGGGACGGCATGCAGATCGGGAACGGGAACGGGAACGGAACGCCGGACCGCCGGTCCGGCGTCAGCGCGAGCCCCCGGGGTGGACGTAGGCCGGCGAGTGGATCTCCCGCAGCCGGGCGTGGTACTCGGCCTCGCTCACGGCCGTGCGCCAGTAGCCGGCGGCTCGAAAGGCCACCACCACCGAGCCGTAGATCGCCACCGCGAGCACCGCGGCGGCCACCGGTCGCAGCCACCGCCGCGAGCGGACCGCTGCCGGCGGGCGGACCGCCAGGCAGCCCTTCACCGGGCACGCGACCACGCAGTCCTGGCAGCTCGAGCACTCGATCGACGCCACCCGCTGCAGCCGATGGACCGGCAGCGCGGCCGGGCACGCCCGGGTGCAGCCCTGGCATCCGGTGCAGAGGTCTTCGTCGCGGGTCACCTTGAGCGGCGCCAGCCGTCCCAGGACGCCGACGAGGGCGCCGTAGGGGCACAGGTACCGGCACCAGAGGTCGCGCACGAAGATCGAGCCGACCGCGAGCGCGCCGATCACGGCCACCGTCAGCCGCGACGGCGCCGCGAAGAACAGCCACATCTTGGCGTCAACAATCGTGTTGTACGGGCTGTCGAGAAAGGCCGCCACGGCGCGAGCGTCCATCGCGAACCAGATCGCCCACACGAAGAACGCGAGCAGCAGGAACTTGAGCGAACGTAGCGGCAGGTCGAGCCAGCGCGGCGCGCGCAGGGTGCGGCCGACGAGGAGGACGCCGAGCCGGCCGAGCAGCTCCGACAGCAGCCCGACCGGGCACAGGTGCGAGCAGAACGACTTCGCGACCACGACCGACATCAGGCAGATCCCGAGGAAGATCGCGAGGCCGGCCGGATGGACCGCGTCCACCACCCCCGACTCGAGCAGGTGCCGTGTCGCCAGCATGCCGCCGATCGGCAGGAAGGCCTCGACCCCCGGCGGCCTGTCGACGGCGGGCCAGCGGCCGTCGAGGTGCGGCATCACCCACTGGGTGAAGCGGACGCCGATGAGGACGACCACGGCTGCCGCCGTCCACTGCACGATCCGGCGGGCCCGGAGCACCTTCGGAAGCGAACTCTTTCCAGCCACGGCAGCATTGTCGGGCCGGCTGCGCGTGAGCACCTTGACCGCGGTCAATCGGCGAGTCACGGGAGCGTCAAAGTGGGAGGATCTGGGCCTTCGGATCACCTCCCGCGGGCAGCCAAGATGGCTACCCCACAACGCCCGCTTCCGCGCCCGCGCCCGCCCGTGCCCGTTCCCGATCATCCACCGAACAGACCTACCGTCGACCCCCGCCCGCTTCCGCTTCCGCTTCCGCTTCCGCTTCCGAAAGGGACGAGCCGAGCGGCAAGCCGTCACGCGATCACGGACGTCGGCGCGGAATCGCGGTGCCCCACCCCCCGGCCCCGTTCGGATGCGGGCGCGGGAGCGGAGGCCGGCTGCTCCCCGGGCCGCGTGACTCCACGGGCACGGAAGAGTCCGGAAGCGGGCGCGGAAGCGGAAGCGGGCGCGGAAGCGGAAGCGGGCACGGGGATGCGCGGGAGCCTGCCCTGGCGTCCCGCCGATGGGGATGCAGCACCTTCGATCCCAGGCCTTTACCACGCCTTCCAGACCAGGTACGCGAGCGGGACGGCGAGGCCCGCGAGCAGCAGCCAGCGGCCACGACCGCCGAGCCCCTTTGTGCCGGTGACGATGAAGATGCCGGTGCAGGCCAGCAGCAGGAGCCCGACCGCATAGACGTCCGCGAACCAGGTCCACAGCCCCTTGCCGCGGTTGAGGTGAAGGTAGTTCGCCTCGAAGAACGCGACCCGGCGCCGCGACCGCTCGTCCGCGACGGAACCGTCGGGAACGCTCACCGTGAGGGTGCGGTGGTCGAGGAAGAGCTTGAGCTGCTGCGGCGCCATCCGCACCACCGACCTCGGCGCCTCGTCGATCGCGAGCCGCCGCAGCACCTCCTGCGCCAGCTCCCCGGTCGACGCGTCGGGCAGGGGGCCGAGCTCGAGCGCCTCGGTGCGCACGACGTAGCTGGGGTTCCAGTCCTCGATGTGGTTGACGGCGATCCCCGAGACCGCGTAGATCACCGTCAGACCGGCGAAGAAGTACCCGAGGTCGCGGTGGGTCGCGATGATCAGCCGGCGCAGCCGGACTCGTCCCGGCGTAGTCCCCGGGACGAAGCCGGATTCGATCACGACTGGATCACCGCACCCGTCCCGCGGACCAGGTAGATGGTGTCGTCCTTGACCGGGGCATCGCACCCCGCCTTGACCGCCGGCTCGCCCGGCTTCTCGCACGGCTCGCCGGCCGCCGGCGCGGCGTGCGCGGCCGCCTCCTTGGCGGCCGCGGCGCGGGCGGCGACCTGCTCGGGGGTCAGCTTGACGGCCTCGAAGACACCCTGGGCCGCGGCGCGGTGCCCCATCGACTCGTAGGGGATGACAATGACCCCGTCCTCGACCTTGATGCGAACGCCCTGGCCGCTGTCCGGATCCGTGAGCTGCATCCAGCAGCCGCGCTTCTCGCAGACACCGGTGATGACCCCCTCGACCCGGACCTTCTGGCCGACGAATCCCTCGGGCTTGGACAGCAGGGTCGTGATCGGGGTTGCCTCGGCGATCGTCACGCCGTCGCCATAGGCCGTCCCCACGAGGTCGCCCGCCGCGGCAAGGCCGGCCACCGCCAGCACGACCATGAAAGCTCCAAGGGTTCGTCTCATCATGACCTCCCCGCGCGGCCTCGCGCGGCCGCCGCTCGCCATATCCTGCCTGTCGAGGGGTGGGCTGTCAATCGTGCGGCCCCGCAGCCGCCTCGAACAGGCGGGGCCGCATGGCGCGCAGCGACAGCCAGCGGGCGCCGGCGACGATCAGGTGGTCGTGGACCGAAACGCCCAGCACGGTCCCGCCGTCGACCAGCCGCCGGGTCAGGCCGAGGTCATCCCGGCTCGGCTCGAGGTCGCCGGAGGGATGGTTGTGGAAGACCACCAGCGCCGCGGCGTCGTCGAGCAGGGCGCGCCGAAAGACCTCGGCAGGGTCGACCGGCGCCTGGGTCCGCGTGCCCATCGTCACCTCGTGGACCCTGATGACGCGGTGGCGGCCGTCCAGGCTCAGGAAGCCGAACACCTCGCGCCGCTCGCGGGCGAGCCGCGACGCGAGGAACTCGCCGGCGGCATCCGGGGTGTCGAGGCGCCGGCCGTCGCGGAGGCGGTCGCGCAAAACTCTCTGGCCGAGCTCGAGGGCCGCTACCAGAGTCGCCGCCTTGGCGGGGCCGAGGCCGCGGCGCCGGGTCAGCTCGCTGACCTCCATGCGCGCGACGTGAATCAGGCCACCGGCATCGTGGAGCAGCCGGTGCGCTTCGTCGACGACGCCGTGGCCGCGGCGGCCGGAGCGCAGCAGCACCGCGATGAGCTCGGCGTCCGAGAGCACAGCCGGCCCCGAGGCGAGCAGCCGCTCCCGCGGCCGCTGCGAAGCCTCCATCTCGCGCATCGTCCAGGCCACGCCCACCTCCCGGGAGACAGGATTCAGGCCTCCGACGGGCACCGGCATCCGGACCGGCGCCGGTCCCACGGCGGTCTCTTCTCCCCTGAAGGACGGTTGTGAGGCAAAGCGGGACCCGTGCTCGACTTTCCGGGTCGGGCTGTGCTACAAGTGAAGCCACCGTCGAGCGCGTTCGGCAGGGAGGGAGGCATGGTTCGACGACTTCGCACCCGGGACACCAAGCAGCGGCGCGTGGTGTTCGAGACGATCCAGGGGACGCTGAGCCACCCCACCGCGGACTGGATCTTCGAGAGGGTGCGCATGACCGTACCGAAGATCTCGCTGGGCACCGTCTATCGCAACCTCTCCGTCCTCAAGGACGGGGGCATGGTGCGCGAGATCTACGGCAGCGACCGGCGCGCCCACTACGACGCGAACACCCACCAGCACGCGCACTTCATCTGCTCTGCGTGCGGTTCGATCGGCGACGTCCACAACCTCCCGGAGCTCGACGTGCGCGCGATCAAGGAGCTCGTCGGATGCGAGGTCACCGAGCAGCGCGTCGAGTTCACCGGGGTCTGCGCCGGCTGCAGGCACCGGGGCAAGGACTTGACCTGATCCCGGACCGCGCCACGATCACGATGCGCCGTCCGCCGAACCCAGTGCGCTCACTCCGCCACGACCCGCGAGACCTCCGGGGCGTACAGCTTGACGCGCTCGCCCACGAAGTCGGCGAGGGTCGAGGCCGCCATCGGGCACCCGTGGCACGCGCCGACGAGGCGCACGACCACGACGTCGCCCTCGATCCGCAGCAGCTCGACGTCGCCCCCGTCCATGCGGACGGCGGGCCGGACCTCGTCGATGGCCACCTGCACCCGCTCCCCGAGCGTGCCCGTCGGCCAGCCCGGCCCAGTCATCGCACCCCCTCGAAAACGGACACCACCAAGCCCCCCCACGGCAGCCGGCAGCCGCTGCGACCCGCCCGCTCGGCACGCGCGGCGCTCCGGGCAGCCCGGCACCGCCACCCGCAACCTCCGGCCAGACCCGGATATTTCGTGCTCCGGAGCTGCCGCGAACCTTTTCAGCGGCAACGCCGTTAGCTGGGGTGGAGCATGGATGTGTTGGAGCTGGAGGCTACCGTCGAGCGCTGCCGGGAGGGGGACGAGGCCGCCTGGTCCGCCCTGGTCGGCACCACGCTGCGGCCGATCTATCGCCTTTGCGCGAGCTACGCGCCGTCGGCCGCCGAGGCGGAGGAGCTCACGCAGGAGGTGTACTTCAAGCTGTGGGAGAACCTCCACCACTACAGTCCGGGGTCCAACTTCATGGCCTGGGCCTGGCGGGTCGCGAGAAACCTGCTCATCGACTCCTATCGCCGCAGCCACCGCGAGCGCGCCGCCGCCTGGCTCGACCCCGAGATCATCGAGCGGCTGCCGGCGTCGGACGATCCACACGAGGAGTCGCTGCGTCGGCAGCGGCTGCGGCACGTCGCCGCCGGCCTGCGCCAGCTACCGGAGGAGCTCGCGAGCCTGATCCTGATGCGCGACCTCGCGGGCTGGAGCTACACCGAGATCGCCGAGGCGCTCGACCTGCCGGTCGGCACCGTCAAGTCGCGCCTCAACCGGGCCCGGCTCGAGCTCGCCACCGTGGTTCGCCGGCGCATGCACCTGCGAGTGGTCCCGCCGGCAGCCGGCGCGGCTGAGGAAGGTGCGTGATGCTGCACTGCGAGCAGGCTCGCGACCTCCTTGGCCAGCTCCTCGAGGCCACGCTGCCCGACGAGGCGCGGCTCACGCTCGAGGAGCACCTCGGCGGCTGCGCCGAGTGCCGGGAGACCCTCGAGGCCCTCCAGATGATCGCGGACGTCCTGCCCTCGCTGGCCGGGCTCGAGCCGCCGCCGGAGCTCGCGGACGACCTCGCCGCATCGCCGTGCCGGCGCTGGCTCGGCCTGCTCCACCAGGCAGTCGACCACGAGATCGACTCCCGTCAGCTCGAACGCCTGCTGGCACACCTCGACGGTTGCGAAGCCTGCCGCCAGGCCTGGAAGGACCTCACGCTGATCCGCCAGGTGAGCGACGCCCTCGAGCCCCCGCCCGGTCTGATCGAACGCTGCATCGGGGCCCGGCGACGGATCGTCCGCCGTCCGGTCCTGAGCCGGCGCGCCGCCACCGCCGCCGCCTACCTGCTGGCGGTGCTGGCCTCGCTGATGGTCGGCAACCCGGTGTCGATCGCGCGCAGCCCGGTCGTGCAGCGGGTCACGACCGCCGTCTCCGGCGAGGTCAGCGGGGTTGCCGAGCAGGGGCGCGGCGAGGTTCGCGTCATGCTGTGGCGGGCCTGGCAGTGGACCGAACGACAGCTCTCGACGATCGCCGAGCTCGTCCGGCCCGGCGACTCCGATGACGCCTCCACCCCCCAGCAAGGAGGAGCACCATGACCGACACCGAGCTCGACGACCGCCGCGACCGGCCAGCGCCACCGCTGCCGCCGCCGCTCCCCGAGCCGTCGGCCGAGCGCCCACGGGTGGCCGGACAGCCGGACCCGCCGCAGAAGTCGCCACCGCTCGCCGCCGTCCTGTCCTTCATCCTGCCCGGCCTCGGGCACCTCTACGCCGAGTCCCGCTCGAGAGGGGCGATGCTGCTCGCGAGCTTCGGGCTCTCGATCCTGCTCCTCGCCACCGTGTCGTGGCCCTTCGTCTTCGTATGCATCTTCCTGTGGTTCTTCGGGATGTTCGACGCGTACCGCGAGGCCCAGATCTGCAACCTCGACGAGGACGAGCGGGCGTCCGCGGTGCCGCGCCAGGACGGAGGAAGGGTGCTCTTCGGGGGGTTCCTCCTGATCGGCGGCTGCCTGCTGCTGCTGGACAGGCTGGGGCTCGACGTCGATCGTTTCCTTCGTGACTGGTGGCCGGCGCTGGTGGTTGCCGCCGGGCTCTACTTCCTGGTCGGGGCGTTTCGGGAACGCACGGCGAGGCTCGACCGGGGCCGGGGCGACCGAGATTTCTGACCGGTCAGCCGCGTTACCTTCAGTCCGCTGGTGCGTCCTAGGGTTGAGGATGGCCTCCCCCTCGATTGGACGTGGCTGTTGACCCCTGTCGCACCTCGACATCTCGCCCTGGCCGCCAGCCTGCTGGTGGCGTCCCTGGGCGCAGCGCAGACGACGCTGCCCGGCCCGGCGATCGATGTCGAGCTCTACAACCCCGTGGACGGCAGCAACGCCTTCTGCGCGGCCCCGGGCGACACGTTCTGGACCGGCCTCTACCTCCGGCCGGCGAGCGGCCCCGGCTCCACGATGACCTGCTCGGTCGCCTGCGGCAGTGCGGTCGGGGGCCCCGGCAGCCTGGCGGCGGCGGCGGTCGACGTCGGCTTCGACGGCAGCCGGCTGTCCTACTTCGCGGCCGCTGTCAATCCCGACCCGGCCTTCGCTGCGGTCGACGGTCTCGTCCAGGAGCAGAACGTGGTCCAGGGGCGGGTCGGTTGGGCCCTGGCGGGCGACTGGACGCCCGACGGCAGCACCGCCGGCCTCCTGGCCGATCCCTGCGCGATGCTCAAGCTGGGGCAGCCGGGCTGGGTGGCCCGCTTCGGCTTCAGCGTGCTGGTCAAGGGTGAAAGCGTGCTCGAGCTGCGCAGCGAGCCGGGCTTCCCGCTGGCGTTCGCCGACGTTTGCGGGATGCCGGCCTACTCGCAGTCGAACGGGGGCATCGACGAGGTGGTGCCGGCGACGGTGAGCACCGAGTGCCCCCAGATCGTCAACATCATTTTCCGTAACGGCGTGGAAACCGGCGACGCCTCGGTCTGGACAGCGTTCGTCGGATAGGGTACAAAGAGGATCCGAAACGAACAACGAGCTTCCGAAAGGAAAGGAGAGAGGAAACATGACACGGACGATGCGATGGACAATGATGGTGATCGGCGTGCTGGCGATCGGTGCCGTGCCGGCGTTCGCGGCCAACCAGCTGCTGGTGACCTCGGCGGCGGCCCTGCCCGGCTCGGTGCCGCAGCCCGGCGTGAACTGCTCCGGTGACGGCCTGCCCGGACCCTGCGGTCTCGAGGTCGTGATCGACGACAACGCCAACACCAACGACACCTACGTCGTGACCAGCCACCCGAACGCCGAGAAGACCTACAACTTCAGCTTCTACATCGACCCCAACGACATCTTCCTGCAGTCCAAGAAGTACATCGCGATCGGCAACCTGCGCAAGACCAACGCGCCGAACCGCAACTTCTTCTTCGTCTACCTCCGCAAGTCGGGATCGGGCGGCCACTACTGGGAGATCCAGACCAACGCCCGCCTCGACAACGACACCTTCCCGGCGTGGCACCAGCCGGTGAAGATCTGCGGTGATGCCTCCACCACCATCCCCTGCGACACCGTCGGGCCGCAGGAGTTCCGCATCGAGTGGGCCGCGGCGACCGCGCCGGGCGCCAACGACGGCTTCCTCCGGGTCTACAAGAACGGTACCGTCAGGACCGAGTGGACCGGCCTCGACAACGACACCCTCGACATCGACGAGGCCTGGTTCGGCGCGATCTGGATGGCGAACAACACCCAGGGCGTGGCGGCGAACGGCAGCTTCTACTTCGACACCTTCACCTCGACCCGCTGAGTCGAGCCCGACACGAACGACGGGGCGGCGCTTCGGCGCCGCCCTTTTTCGTCCCCCTCAACCGCCGCGCCCTCCCCGATCAGTCGATTGACTCGCGCAGCAGCAGCCGCTCCCCGGCGTGGACGGTCACGCGCTGCCGCGCTCCCGATGGCCAGAGCACTTCGATCTCGGCCGCGGTGGCGTCCCCGATCCCGACGTGAAGGGGCAGCACGCTGGTCGCGAAGCGGCTCGTTGTCGCCGCGCGCTGGAGGACAAGCTCGCGCCCGCCGAAGCGCGCCCGCAGCGTGGCGCCCAGCGCCGGCCGGTTGCCGCCGGCGCCGGCCAGATCGACCTCCACCCAGCCGCCGCCAGCCGTCTCGTTGCGCCACAGCGTCCACGGGCCCTCGTTGCCCGGCGGCGGGCCGTCGCCGTTGGTCGCGAAGAGGTCGAGGTCGCCGTCGCCGTCTGCGTCGAAGGCCAGTGCTGATGCCCCCCGCCCCGCCTCGGGCCCGGCGACACCGGCGGCGAGAGTGATCTCGCGGAAGATCCCATGGCCCTCGTTCCGGTACAGCACGTCGGGCAGGTTGGCGAAGGCCGTACCGCCGTTGACGAGGTAGAGGTCGAGATCGCCGTCGTTGTCGAGGTCGGCCAGCACCGCGTCCCGCCCCGACGCCTGATCCCCGACGCCGGCCCGGCCGGTGGCGTCGACGAAGCTTCCCCCTCGATTCTCGAGCAGGATGTCCGGTGTCGGCGCCCTGCGCTGCCGCGGCGTCGAGCTCTCCAGCAGCTCGACGCCGTCGCTGGCCTCGACCGAGCCGCTGGCGGCGCGCAGCCGGCCGCCGTCGCCGACGAAGCGCAACACGAAGCTCTCACCATCGCGCCACAGGAACACGCCGCGGTCGTTGCCAGCATCGATCACGGGATCGCCGACGAGCGCCGGGTCGCCTGCGTCGAGGCGCCACGGCAGCTGAGCCGGCCGGGAGCGGGCCGCTCCAATCGCGACCGCCTCCGCGCGCCGGCTGCCCCCGGCCCAGGTGTCGAGGAGCAGCTCACCCTTCGCCCGGAAGCGGACGCTGCCGCCCCCGCCGGGGGCGTCGGCGATCAGGCGGAAGTCGATCCGCCGCTGCGACGCCGCCACCTCGCGCGGCACGCCGCCCCCGCCGACGAGGTAGAGGTCGAGGTCGCCGTCGTTGTCGACGTCGCCGCTCGCCACTGCCATCACCGCCGGCGGGATCGTCGCCGCCACGAGGCGCTCGGTCACGTCGGCGAGCCGGCCCGCCGGCGACCGCTGGTAGAGTCGGCCGCTGGCGGCGCCACCGCCGTAGGCCACGTAGAGAGCGCCGCCGCCGGCGCCGGCGTGGACCACGGCGAGGCACTCGGCGTCGATCTCTTCCAGTCCGGACGCCGCCGTGCCGTCGACCCAGCCGTCGCCTCGGCGCAGGGCGAGGCGGTGGGGTCGGCCCGACTGCGGCGCGTTGAGAATCATAAGATCAAGTGCGCCGTCGCAGTCGAAGTCGACCGGGACGCTGCAGCGGCCCCGGCCCAGGGGGTCGGCGAGGAGCTCGGGCGGATCGAGCTCGCGGTCGAAGCCCCGCCCGCCGCGGTTCGTGTAGAGCTGGTTCGCACCCTCACCGAAGCCGCGCTCCGCGCCCACCGACACGACGAGATCGAGCCAACCGTCAGCGTCGAGGTCGGTCCACGAGAGGCCGTGGGTGTCGGCGTCCTCGGCCGGCCATGCCGCTGCACCGGCGGCCGCAAAGCGCCCGCCGCCGAGGTTCCGGAACAGGGCGACCAAGCCGTGCCGGCTGATCGCGAGGTCGGGCAACCGATCGCCGTCGACGTCGGCCGCGGCGGCGCCGTAGCTCGGCCCGGACAGGTCGAGCCCGGCCTGGCTGCCGGCGGCGACGAAGCGCAGCTCGACCGCTGCCGACCGGCCGGGCGGGCCAGCGCCAGACCGTTCCGGGCCAGCGCCGCAGCCAGCCACGGCCAGCGCAAGCCCGACTGCGAGGCAGCGCGCGCGGTGGCGTCGCCGCAGCACGGGCCGGCGTTCCCTCGCCCCGGTCCGGCCGCCGCGGTCAGTGCGCATACCCTAGAGCCTCGAGCTGCTCGAGCACTGCCGCGTCGATCTCGACCGCGTCGCGGCGCTCGCGCCGGTGCCACCACAGCGATACCCCCTGGGCCGCCGGCCGTTCGCCGGAGGAGATCTCCCACTCACCGCCCGGCGTCGTCACCTGCAGCACGGCCGACAGCGATTCCAGGTCGACGTCGGTGACGAGCGGGCGGCCGCCCGGGCGGGGCGGGTCGAGGCGAAGGGTCAGGCGGTTGCCGACGTCCAGCAATACGACGTCGAAGCTCGCTCCCGGCTCGACGACGAAGCCGGCCTCCTTGCGCGGTCCGTAGCTCAGCGGGGCGCCGTCGAGGTCAACGCTCTTGACGTTCTGCGCGAACAGCTGCGCGGCCTCGAACGATCCCGAGATCCGCCGGCCTCCGGCCGGGCTGGCGGCGCGCACCCGGACCCCGGCGAGGTCGCGCGCGAGCAGCTCCGAGGTCAGCCGGCGGTAGCGCGCGAGCTCGGCGGCGCCGGCCGGCTCTCCTCGCTCCTCGCGGGGGTCCGCCGACAGGTCGAAGAGCCGCTCGGCGGGTCCGGCGATCGGCCACGGGACCATGCGGGTGGTGTACTTCATCCGGTTGTGGTCGCGCAACGCGATGCCGTAGTTGGAGGCCGCGGCAAAGCTCCAGGCAAGCCCAGAGGCCGCCGGCGCGTCGCCGCCGTCGAGCAGCGGGACCAGGGAGACGCCGTCGATGCCGGACGGCGCCGGCTCGCCCGCGAGCTCGAGGATCGTCGGCGCGAGGTCGACGAGACGGACCTGCGCGGGCACTCGCCTCGCCTCGGCGCGCCGGGGGTCCGCGATGATGAGCGGGACCAGCAGGTTCTCGTCGTACAGGCTGACGTGGTTGACGACCCCGTGCTCGCCGAACAGCTCGCCGTGATCCGAGGTCAGGATCACGACGGTGCGCCGGTCGATGCCGAGGTGCTCGAGCCGCCGCAGCACCCGCGCGATCATGGCGTCGGCGTACGCGATGCCCGAGTCGTAGAGCTCGACCGCCAGGTCCAGCTCGCTCTCGCCGAGGGGCTCCTGCGCGCCGCCAGCGCGCTGGATGACGAGTCGCCGGTGGTCCAGGTAGCCGTCGGCCGCCGACGCCGGCAGCTTCTCCACGTCGACGACGACGGTCTGGTCCGGGTGGTTGGAGAAGGACCCGAAGTGAGGCTGCCGCGGCAGGAAAGGGTTGTGGATCTCGTAGGTATGGAGAAACAGGAAGAACGGCCGCCTGGCGTGGGCCTCGATCGCACTGCACGCGCGCTCGACCTCGGCGTCGATCTCCGCCTCGTCTCCGACCCGCACTCCGAACGACCAGTAGCGGTCGAAGCCCTGAGCGAAGCCGTACTGCGGGTGCACGAAGCCGCCCCCGGTCACGGCCAGGGTGGCGTAGCCGGACTGCCGGAGGAGCTCCGCGAGCATGGTCAGCGACGCGGGAACCGGCTGGGTGTAGTTCACGCCGTGGCGGTGCGCGTCGAGACCACTGAACATCGACGCGTGGGAGGGCAGCGTCCACGGCGCCGGCGCCACTACGGTCTCGAAGACCGTGCCGCGCGCCCGGGCCCAGGCATCGATGTGGGGCGAGGTCGCCCGACGGTACCCGTACAGGGACAGGTGGTCCGCGCGCAGCGTGTCGAGACAGACCAGGACGATGTTCGGCTGCTCGAGACGGGCGGGGGCCACGACCTCCGGGTTCGCCCACGCCGGGAAGCCCCGCGCGGCGTCGAACTCCCCCTCGAGCACGCTCAGTAACTCGAGGCCCACCCGGGTGCCGGCCAGTCCGGAAAGGTCGACGCGGGCGTCTCGCCAGCCGGCGGCGCCCTCGGCGAGGGTGTCCGCCATGAGGACGCGACGGGTTCCGTCGGGCAACGCGGCGGCGACCTCGAAGCGGACCGGGCCCTGCGCCCGCGCCTGCAGCCCGTACGACAGCTCGAGCACGGCGCCCTCCGGCACTTCCAGCTCGCGCCGGATCGGGGCGCCCGGCCGCGCGAGCACCGCATTCCTGACGTCGTTGTCGAGCTCCACCTTCCAGGGGCGGCCCAGCACGTCGTGCAGCCGGCTCTCCGGCACCCGCTCCCTGGCGGCCTCGATGCCGACCACCGTGCAGCGCCGGCTCCGGGAAAGGCTGAGGTCAAACCTCAGCCTCTGCACGCGCCCCTTCCATTGCGGGTGGCCGCGGGTCGAAACCCGGTGGCGGATGGCGCCGCCGCCGATATCCCGGCCACCTTCCGCAAGCACGATCGACCGCTCCTTGGAAAAGCCCTCGCCCGGCCCACACCACGCGAGCGTCACCGGCTGCCGCCGCAGGCCCCGGAGCTGGAGCTCGAGGGCGTCAACGTCGGCGGCGTCGAAGTCAACCTCGCGGGTCATCGACACGAACTGCCGCTGCGGGCTCAGGGCGAGCCCCTCCGGCGTCGTCAACGCCTCCTCCGGCGGTACCGACAGCTCCCAGCCCGCGAGGTCTCCAGGTTCGGCGAAGCGCCAGTCGAAGACCGTCTCCGTCGTCACCAGCCGCGAGCGCTGGTACAGGAGCTGCGCGTCCTCGTCGATCAGACGGAAGATGGGTGCGAGACCGTCGTCCGGGCTCCCGCACGCGACGCACGCCGCTGAGCAGACCAGCGCCAGCGCCGCACGACCGAGGAGACGGTGGGCACGAGACACACGAGACATCTGAGACCCGGACCGCGGGCCATGTTAGCACCCGCGCCGGCGCCGCCCGGTGCCGCTGTTTGACCGGCCCCGCGGCGTCGCGGAGAATACCCGGGGGGAGGATGGATGCCGGCAAGCGTGAGAACTCTCAGTCGGGGGGCGATCGCTGCGGCGCTCGTCGCGTGCGCGGCGTGCGGGCAGCCGGCGCCGCCCGACATCATCCTCGTCTCCCTCGACACCCTGCGGCGTGACCAGGTCGGGCTGTATGGCGGAGCGGGCGACAGCCTGACGCCCACCCTCGATGCCCTGGGCGGCGAGTCGGTGGTCTTCGAGGACGCCTGGGCCCAGGTGCCGTTCACCTTGCCCTCCCACATGTCGATCTTCACCGGCCTCTACCCCGACGTGCACGGCGTCGAGCGCAAGACGGCGCGGCTCGCCGACTCCATCCCAACCCTGCCGGAGCTGCTGCAGTCCGCCGGCTACCACACCGTCGGCGTGGTCAGTAACCTCTGGATGAAGGGCGAGTTCGGTTTCGCGCGCGGCTTCGACCACTACGAGCGCCTGCCGTACGGCCTGGTCTACGCCGACCGGGTCAACCGGCGCGCCTTCGAGCTGCTCGACGGCCGCGGCGACGACATTCGTCCGCTGTTCCTCTTCCTGCACTACATCGACCCGCACTCGGACTTCTTCAACGTCGGCGAGAATGCGCTGCCGTACTACGCGCCAGCCGAGCTCCTGGAGGGCCTCGGCATCGCGCCCGACAGTCGCGAGTTCTGCGACGCGGCGGGCAACTGTGCGACCGAGTTCCTCCTCGCCGCCGATCGCGAGGGGCGATCCCTCGATCCGGCCACCGTGGCGCGCATCGCCGCCCTCTACGGGCGCGGGGTGGCCTACCTCGACCGCGAGGTCGGCACGCTGGTCGAGGGCCTGCGCCAGCGCGGGCTGTGGGACGAGTCGCTGGTCCTCGTCACCTCGGACCACGGTGAGGAGTTCCGCGAGCACGGCGGGTTCATCCACGTCCAGCCCTACGCCGAGAGCCTCGCGGTGCCGCTGCTCGTCAAGCTGCCGCGGGCGGATCGCGGCGGCACCCGGGTCGCCGCCACGGTCGAGACCGTGGACTACCTGCCGACCCTGCTCGACGCGGCCGGCCTGCAACCGCCGGCGGCCATTCAGGGGACGAGCCTGTTGCCGCTCGCCCGCGGCGGCGCGCAGCCCGCGCGGCCAGCCTTCGGCCGCGACAAGCTCGACCGCGAGCGCTTTGCGCTGCGCCGCGGTGGGCTGACGCTGATCCACCACCTCGGCACGGGGCGCAGCGAGCTCTATGACCGCGTGGCCGACCCCGGCGAGCTGCTCGACCTCGCCGAGCGGCAACCGGAGGAGGTCGCGGCAGTGCGCGCGGCGTTGCTCGAGATCGTCGCCCGCAACCGCGAGCTTGCATCGGCGGTCGCCGCGGCGCCCGCCGGCGCCGACGTCCTGACCGAGGACGAGGCCGAGAAGCTGCGCGCGATCGGCTACCTGGAGTGACGATGAGCGATCCTCGACCGACGCCCGGCGCCCGGCGGTCGCGAGCCTCCGCGGGAAGCGACCGTGGCGGGCGGCGCTGCACCGCGCGCCTGTCGCTGCTCGCCGCCGCCGCCCTGCTCGGGTTGGCCTGTGCTCCCGCCGACCCGCTGCCGCGACGGCCCCACCCGATCATCATCATCGACATCGACACGTTGCGCGCCGACCACCTCGGCTGCTACGGCTATGGCCGCCCGACGAGCCCGAGCATCGACGCCTTCGCCCGCGAGTCCCTGCTCTTCGAGTGGGCCTTCAGCCAGGCCCCCAACACCCCGCCCTCGCAGACCTCGATCCTGACCGGGCTCTACCCGTCGACGCACGGCATGGTGTATGACGAGGACCGGGTCCCCGAGGAGGTGACAACCCTCGCCGAGGCGCTCGCTGCCGCCGGCTACGCGACGGCCGGGTTTCACGACGGCGGCTACATGCGCGACGTCTTCCGGATCGGCCAGGGCTTCGCCCTCTACGAGGACTCGAAGAATCAGGGGCTGGCGGCGAGCGGGCCGCGCGCAATCTCCTGGCTGCGCGAGCACGCTGATCAGAGCTTCCTGCTCTTCGTCCACACCTACGACACCCATACGCCGTATGCCCCGAAGCCGCCGTTCGACAAGATGTTCATGGACGGCGTGCCCGAGCCGACACCCGGCTTCTCGCCGGACTCCGAGACGCTGGAGAAGGTCCGGCTGTCCAAGTACACGGACACCCTGATCACGCTGCCCCCGAACGACATCGCCCACGCGATCGCGCTCTACGACGGCGAGATCTGCTTCGTCGACAGCTGGTTCGGCGAGCTCTGGTCGGTGGTCCGCGAGCTCGGGCTCGACCGGCGGGCGACGGTGGTCGTGCTGTCCGATCACGGCGAGGAGTTCCAGGAGCACGGATCGGTGCTGCACGAGAAGCTGTACGCGACCGTCACCCGGATCCCGCTCATCATCCGGCTGCCGGGCGGACGGCTCGCCCGACCCGTCGCCGAGGTCGTCGAGTCGATCGACCTCATGCCGACCCTGCTCGAGCTCGCCGGCGTGCCCGTGCCCGGCGGCGTCCAGGGGTCGAGCCTGCTGCCGCTCATCCTCGGGCAGGACTCGAGCGGGCTCCACGTCGCCTTCTCCGAGTCGCCGTTCTTCGGCCGCAACCGGGCCGTCACCCTCGGCCGGCAC
Organism: uncultured Holophagae bacterium; assembly: GCA_963754985.1. Taxonomy (GTDB): domain Bacteria; phylum Acidobacteriota; class Thermoanaerobaculia; order Thermoanaerobaculales; family Sulfomarinibacteraceae; genus FEB-10. The sequence continues at coordinate 32,964 of CAVWIJ010000013.1, forward strand.
CACCTCATCCTGACCAGGAAGAACAGATCGGCCGAGCTCTACGACGTCGTGGCCGACCCGCTCGAGCAGCACGACCTCGCCGGCGCCCGGCCGCCGGAGCTCGAGGCCATGATCGGGTTGCAGCAGGGCTGGGAGGAGCGCGTCGCCCACTCCACCTACGCGTCGAGCGGCGAGGCCGCGCCGCTCGACCCCGAGACGCTGGAGCAGCTCCGCCGGCTGGGGTACATCCGGTGATCGGCTCCGGCCGCCGGCGGATCGCGCCATAATGTCGGCCGTGGACCGCTCCCCCGCCTCCGGCCCGGCGTCCGACCCGAGGGCAGAGCTCGAGGCGCTGCGCACGGAGCGGGAGCACCTGACCGAGCGCCTCGCCCGCCTCGAGTTCGAGCGCGACGGCTACTACGGCGAGTGGCAGAGCGCGAAAAACCAGCTCAAGAAGATCCGCCGCTCGCCGGCCTGGCCGGTGTGGCTGCTCTGGCTCCTGCTCTGGAGCGTCCTGCTGTGGTCGCTGCGCAAGGGGCTCACGCTCGTCGCGGCGTCGCTCGGGGCGCTGCCGCGGCTGGCGGCGTGGCCGTACCTCCTCGCCGACGTCGCGCTCGAGCGCCTGCGCGCCCGGCTGCGCCCGGAGCCGGCCGAGATCCCCGCGCCGAAGGCGCCGCTGTCACCAGCGGCGGCCGGCGGCGAGATGGCGCTGGGCCGCCCCCGCGTCCTGATCGTGATGCCGTACTCGATCTACCCACCCCACCACGGCGGCGCGGTCCGGTTGTACAACCTGGTTCGGGCACTCGGCTCGCGCTGCGAGCTCTACCTGCTCATCTTCAGCCGCGACGGTGAGGACCCGGTCCAGCGGACCGAGCTCGAGCCGCACTGCGCGCGGGTCGACTTCCACCGCTGGGTGCCGGCCATCGAGCGCGACCGGTGGGGGCTGCAGCCGCCGAACGCCCTGCTCTTCGCGTCGCCACTGGCCACGGGGAAGATCCGCGACATCGTCACGGGCCACGACATCCACCTCGTCCAGCTCGAGTACACCGAGCTCGGCCAGTACCTCGCCGAGGTTCCCGCAGGGATCCCCTCCATTCTCACCGAGCACGACATCGCCTTCCGCTCCTACGCCCGCCGCCGCCGGCTGCGCTTCCAGCGGCGCTTCCCCGAAGGCCGGGCGTTCGGCACCAGCCGCGCGGACTGGCGCCGCCTCCTGCGCTATGAGGTCGCGGCCAGCCGCGCCGCGTCCCAGGTCCACACCATGTCGGCCGACGACGCCCGCTTCCTCGCGCGCTACCTTCCCGACGGCGCGGCTCGCCTCCGGGTCGTGCCGAACGGCGTCGACTGCGACCACTACGCCCCACCTCCCGGCGGCCCGCCCCGGCGCGGCGTGCTCTACGTCGGAAACTTCGAGAACCTCCCCAACGTCGACGCCATCGAGTACCTGGCGGCCGACATCTGGCCGCTGGTGCGTTCGCGGCTGCCCGACGCTCGGCTCGACGTGGTCGGGGCCAACGTCTCGGACCGGGTCCGCCGCTTCGACGGTCAGGACGGGATCGCGGTGCTCGGCGAGCTCGCCGAGCTGCGCAGCGCCTACCACGGGCACCAGGTCATGGTGGCGCCGATCCGCGCCGGGTCGGGGACCCGGCTCAAGATCCTCGAGGCCTTCGCCGCGGGAATTCCGGTGGTGAGCACGACCCTCGGCGCCGAAGGCATCCCGGCCGAGCACGGGACACACCTCCTCCTCGCCGACACCAGCGCCGACTTCGCCCGCGAGATCGAGCGGGTGCTGAGTGACGAGGCGCTGGCCGGATCGCTCGCACGGGCGGCCCTCGAGCTCGTCCGGCAGCACTACGACTGGTCGCTCGTCGCCGAGCGCCTCGTCGCCTGTTACGAGGAGCTGCTCGGCGACCTCCACCCGCGGCGCCGGGACCCGCCGCGCGACGTGATCGAGGTCCTCGAGCCGATCCCGCCGCCGGCGTCCGTCGACGCCGCGCCGGTGGTCTCCGTCATCGTCGCGACGCTCGACGGTGGCGAGCGCTTGCAGCGCACCCTCGCCGCCGTCGCACAGCAGGAGGGGGCGCCATCGAGCGAGCTGATCTGCGTCGACGCAGGCTCTCCGGTCGAGGCGGTCGAGGCGATGCGGCGTCTCGGCGCGAGGGTGCTGCGGGTCGACCCGCAGCGAAGGAACCGTGGGCTGACGCGGGACATCGCGGCTCGCCACGCGCGGGGCTCCGTCCTCGTCTTCCTCGACCAGGGGGCGGTGCCGGCCGACCGCGAGTGGCTGCGCCGGCTCGTCGAGCCGCTGCTCGCGGGCGATACCGAGCTCGCGGCGGTTCAGGGCGGCGTCGTCGCGGCCCCGGAGCAGGGCCGCCCCTTCTTCTGGGACGCGGGCGGCGAGCGCTGCGGCGCGACCCGGGAGACCGTGCGCTGGCTCGAGGCCAACAGCGGCGTCAGCCTCTCGACCGCGAACTGCGCCGTCAGCCGGCGGGTGTGGCAACGCTATCCCTTCGGCTGGGCGCCGATCCTGGAGGGTGAGAAGTGGCAGCGCGAGGTGGCGGGTCTCGGACGCACCATCGTCGGCGCGCCTGCGGCCGCCGTCCACACCGCCCCGGATCACGACCGGCGGGCGCTGGCCCGCCGCTTCCGCTCCGAGGGCTACGGCTGGTACACCCTCGGCGTGCGCTACTCGCTCGGCGACGCGCTGCGTGACATGCTGCGGCCCGGCGTCATCCTGACCCTGCTCGGCGGCCTTGTGCGCGGGCGCGTCCGGACGTCGGCCGAGCTGCTCTACCCCTGGCTGCGGCCCCTCAACCTGTGGTGGGGCAACCGCTTCTCGAACGAGCTCGCGCGGTGACCGCGGCCGGCGACCGCAGCCTTGCGGCGGCCCTCCCCGGCGGCTACACTCTCCCGTGCTCGATCGATCAACTCCCGATCTTCGAGCTGTTTGCACGGTGGCATCCGGACCGGATCAGGGAGCGGCGAGGACCATGAATCGCGACGATGTCACCGCCTGGCTGAGGCAACTGCCCCCGGACGAGGCCGCCCGCTGGCTCGCGGAGGTGCTGCCGGAGTTCAGCGACGACCGCTACTTCGAGCTCTGGGAGGCGCACGGTGTCCACCTGACCCGCTGCAGCTACCTGAGCCCGATCCCGGTGGTGTCGTCGCTCGCCGAGGCGATCTGGGAAAAGCCCTCGCAGCTGCCCGGGATCGAGCTCGACGAGGACCGGCAGCTGCGCCTCCTCACCGGGGAGTTCCCGCGCTACCGCCCCGAGATCGTGCCGTTTCGAGTCGGCCCGAGCGACGCCCCCGAGGACTTCGACCTCGACAACCCCTACTTCGCCGGCACCGACGCCCTCGTCCTCTACTGCATGGTCCGGCTCCTCAAGCCGGCGCAGATCCTCGAGGTCGGCTCGGGCTACTCGACCCAGGTCTCGGCGACCGCCGTCCTGCGCAACGGCTCCGGCCGGCTGCGGTGCATCGAGCCCTACCCGTCGCCGCGCCTCGTGCAGGGCTTCCCTGGCCTTGACCGGCTGGACGCGAGCAAGGTCGAAGACATTGGCCTCGAGCCTTTCCTGGCGCTCGGCGCCGGCGACATCCTGTTCATCGACTCCTCGCACGTGTGCCGCATCGGGGGCGACGTCAACTTCCTCTTCCTCGAGGTCCTGCCGCGGCTCCACCCGGGAGTGGTCGTGCACGTCCACGACATCTACCTGCCCTTCGAGTACCGCCGCGAGTGGGTCACGCGGTCGCACCTCTTCTGGACCGAGCAGTACCTGCTGCAGGCCTTCCTGGCCTTCAACTCCGCCTTCGAGGTCCTGTTCGCGAACACCTACATGGCCCACCGCCACGCCAAGCTCATGGCCGAGGTGTTCCCGTCGTCGCCATGGGTGGGCGGCGGCAGCTTCTGGATGCGCCGCACCGGCGGCTGATTTCGGAGGGGCCGCAGCGCGTTGTGAGGCTGCGGCGAGAGGCGGCGGAGCGAACGCCGGCGCCGGTGACGGGCCGGAACGCGTCTCAGCTGCCGTCAGCCTCGGCGGCGGCCGCGTCCCCGGCGGCCACGCCCTTCACCGCGAAGCCGAGGAAGGCCTGCCGGTACAGCCCGTGGAGGGCCTCCAGCACCGGCCGGGCGGCGGCCGGCGGCGTCGGGCCGACGAGCTTCTCGAGGGCCTCGACCGCGGCGACGATCCCGACGAGCTCGCCGGAGATCTCTGCCCACCGCGCCGCGGCATCGCCGTGGCAGTACTCCACCATCTCGGGCGCCGGGTGGATCCGCTTCATCTCCGACAAGGCGACCCCGTCGCCTTCGGCGCGCCGGCAGAAGTCGGCGAAGGTGATCGGGCGCAGCATGAAGCTCTCCGCGCCCCGCCAGTACCGGATCTCGTGGCCGTGGCGTGACAGGCGGTAGCCGAGCTCGATGTCCTCCACCCGTTTCATGCGCGGGCTGAAGACCCCGAAGTGGGTCAGGAAGCGCCGCTTGCACGAGATGCGGCCGGTCCAGAAGTGCTGCCATCCGAGCTGCTGGCGGTCCCGCAGCGACACGTACGAGAACAGGAACTGGCCAACGTTGACCAGGTAGTCCATCACCGGCGTCACGGTGAGGTCAGGGTGCCAGTCCGTGAAGCTCAGGACCGAGAGGTGCGGATCGGGGAAGGCGGCGTGCGCCTTCAGGTGCTCCTCGAGAAAGGTCGCCGAGGCCACGTCGTCGTCGTCGAAGAACACCACGATCTCGCCGCCCGACAGGAACAGACCGAGGTTCTTGGCCGCGGCGCTGCCGGCGTGCGACTGCCGGACGTAGCGCAGCGGAGCCTTCCCGCGCCGGCCCCGGCACAGCGCCCCGGTGGCGTCGGTCGACCCGTCGTCGACGACGATGATCTCGAAGGCGTCCGGCGAGAGGGTCTGCGACTCGAGGCTGGCGAGCGATGGCTCGAGGTACGACGCCCGGTTGCGGGTCGGAATCACGACGCTGATCGCGGTGCGTCCGGTCATTCCTGGAGGTCGTCCGGATGCACGATGTCCACCACCGTGAAGCACTCCTCGGTCGGCCGCGAGGGGGTGCTCGCGAGCAGCGCCGACCGGCCGTGGTCCGCCTCGTGCCACGAGTAGTTCGCGACCGGCCGCCGCATCGAGTGGTCAACCGGGACGTTGTCGATGATGCCCATCTTGAGGCCGCGCTCCGAGGCCCGCAGCGACCACACGTTTTCGAGCCCCCACCCCATCGGCGAGATGAGGTCGAAGGGAAACACGAGGTCGAACGCCGAGCGATGGATGCTGATCACCGGCCCCTGCTCGACGAACAGCGTCTGCCGGGCGACCAGGCCCGGGTGCTGCTCGACGATCGGCAGGTCGATGTAGGAGCCGATCGTCCGCGCCGGCTGGGCGATCCGGTACTCGAGCCGCTCCTGGAGCGCGAGGAAGGCATCGAGGAATCCGAGCGGCAGCACGACGTCGTCGTCGCAGAGCACGACGTAGTCGAAGCGGTGCAGGTCGGCGGCGGCAATCTGCGCGTTGACGATCGCCCCCTTGGGGGTGAGCTGCGCGATCCGATCGACCGTCACGGCGGCGACCGACTCGGTCGGCGGTTCGCCGCACATCGCGATCCACCGCTGCTCGACCCGGAACGAGCGCGTGCCGGCGATGGTCCGAATGATGTCGGCCACGTTGTTCTGGCGGTTGGCGAGGTAGATGCCGAGGACCAGCACCGAGCTGTCGGGGCGGGCCGCTGCCGGTTGGACCGGCCAGCTGACGCGCGGCCGCCGCGGCTCGGGATCGAAGGGTGCGGGCTCGGGCTCCGGCGCCACCACCGGCGCCACGGCCGGAGTCTCCGGTGCGGGGGCTCCGGCGAGAGCTCCGCCCGCGCCGCTCGGCTCCGTGTCGAGGCGGCGGCCGCCCCGGATCGCGGCCACGAGCCGGCCGGGCGCGGCCACCGGCGACAGAACCGCCCCGAGCGCCCGCCGCAGCGCGTGGTAGCGCATCCACCAGCGCCACATCCGGGAGCCGTGGATCGCCTCGAGCTCGGCCTCGCGCTGCTGGCAGCGCTCGTGCAGCGCGTCCCGCTCTCGCTGCAGCTGCTCGACCCGGGCGATGAGTGTTTCACTCGCCGCGGCGTCGGACTCGGCGGCGGAAGTTTCGGATCCGGTCCTGCTCACGCCACCCATGGTATCTGCGACGAGGCCTCGACGATACCCCGCGCAGCGCCTCTGCCGCTGCACTCATGCGGTGTGACGACGCGAGTGCGTACCAGAGGTCCTCCTCGTTCCCCTTCTCAGCCTCCCTGCTTCTCCGCTAGTATCCAACCCATGAAACGAGCCCTCATCGGCTGGCTCGCGCTGCTGGCGGCCGGGCTGGCCGGCGCGGCGGTGGAGACCCTCCCCTTCGAGCTCGCGTTGGCGGTCGCGCCGGTCGAGGTCACGGTCGACGACGCCGAGGTCGATGTGATCGTCGAGCCCGGCGCGCAGCCGATGGTCCGCGCCCATGTCGCGCCCGGATCTGCAGGCGTGCCACCCGGCTTCGACGTCAGCCAGACCGGCGGCCGGGTCCGCATCCTGCGCACGGTGGACGAATCCGCCGGCGAGGCGGCGACGGTGGTCCTCGAGATCACCCTCGACCCGGCTCAGTCCCTTCTCCTGCGCGGCAGTCGCCTCTCGGTCGCGGTCCGCAACCCCCTGCGTCCGATCAAGCCGGCCAGGCCGGTCGCGCCCGCGCCCAAGGGCGACGACGCGGCCAAGGAGCCACCGGCGGAGATCGCGTCGCAGCGCTACGAGCTCGTCGACTCCGAGCTCTACACCACGGGCGCGGCGACCATCTCGCTCATCACCCAGAACACGGTGGTCGACGTCGAGAGCTCGAGCGGCGACCTCACCGTCGAGCTCACGCTGGGCTCGCTGTCGGTGCGCGGACACGAGGGCTCCCTCAACCTGGTGTCGGTCGACGGCGAGTCCACGGTCGAGGACCTCGAGGGCGCCGTCAGCTTCACGCTCGACGGGGGAAGCCTGGCGCTGCGCAGCGGCACCGGCGCGATCGAGGGCAGCTCGATCCGCGGGTTCGCGGCCTGCGACCGCTGGACCGGCGGCGTCAGCTTGACCGGACAGGACGCCACCTTCGAGCTTCGCGACGGCGAGGCCCAGCCGCTTCGGCTCACGACGAAATCGACGGCCATTCGGGTCGATGGGCTTCGCGGACAGGTCTTCGCCCAGGTCGCGGGCGGTGACGTGATCGCCGAGTCCGTCGTCGGCTCGCTCGACGTCAGTGCCACCGCCGGCGCGGTCGTCGAGGTGACGGCTCTCGAAGGGCCGCTGACCGTGGCGGCGCGGGAGGAGTCCACGGTCGAGCTGGGGCAGGTCGATGGACTGGTCACGGCCAACCTCGAGCGCTCGACCATGGCGCTCGCCGGCGCCGACAACCTGAACCTGACCGCCAGCGGCTCGCGGGTGACCGCGACCGGCATTCGCCGCCTCTCCGGCTGTGTGGCCACATCGAGCGAGCTCTCCCTGGACCTCAGCGAGACCGAGGAGCGTCACCTCGATCTTCGCGTCACCGGCGGCAGCACGGTCGACGTGGTGCTGCGTTCGCCGTGCCAGGTCCAGCTCCGCGACTCCGCCGCCGCGAGCCAGCAGGTCGACGTCACCGGCTGCGAGTTCCAGCTCCAGAACACCGGCCGCTGGCGGGGTGGCATGCGGCGGGACGCCAGCGGGCGCCCACCCTTCCTGCTCACGGCCAAGGTCGCAGAGACCGGCCTGCTACGGGTCCGTGGCGGGCCGTGAGACGCCTGCTCGGTCTCGGCGTTCTGGCCGCCGACGCCGCGGGCCGCACGACCCTGGGCCGCTTGAGGAGACGCGAGCGGACGCCGGAGCGCCCGGTTCCTCCGGGTGGCGGGCGCAGGCTCGCGGTGCTGGTGGTGTCGCCCTACTCGATCCACCCGACGATCCACGGCGGCGCGGTGCGGATCTACAACCTGGTCCGGCGGCTCGCCGAGCACGCCGAGGTCTCGATGCTCGATCTTCGGCGGCGGCACCGACGACCCGCCGCAGCGCGCCGCCCTCGAACCGTTCTGCCGGCGGGTGCTTTTCCAGCGGGTCCCCGACGCCGGCGCGGCTCGGATCCCTGGGGAACGCTGCCGCCGTCGGCAGCGCGCTACGCCTCGCCGGCGGTCGCCGACCGCATCGCCGCTCTCGTCGACGCCCACCAGATCGACGTCGTGCTGCTCGAGTACACCGAGATGGGGCAGTTCGCCGGACCGCTACCCGGGCGCGCGCACCGTGCTCGTCGAGCACGACCTCAGCTTCAGGTCCCACGCCCGCCAGCGCGCCGTCGGCATCGACCGCCGCTACGCCGCCGGTGACGTCCTCGGCAGCGGCGCCGACTGGCTGCGCCGGTATCGCTTCGAGCTCGCCGCGTGCGGCCGCGTCGACCAGATCCACGTCATGTCGGCCACCGACCGCGAGCAGCTGGCCGGGCTCCTCCCCGACGGAGCCCGCCGGATCCGGGTGATCCCGAACGGCGTCGACACCCTCCACTTCCAGCCGCCGCCGCAGGGCAGCCCCAGACGCGGTGCCCTGTTCGTCGGCAGCTTCCCGCACCTTCCCAACCTGGACGCCCTCGACCACCTGCTGGCGGAGGTGTGGCCACGGGTGCGCCGCCGCCTGCCGGAGGCGCGCCTCACGGTGGCCGGCGCGCGGCCGCCCCAGCGGGTCCTCGAGCTGGACGGCCGCGACGGCGTCGTGGTCGCGGGCGAGGTCGCGGACCTCGCCCCCCTCTACCAGAGCCACCGCCTGCTCGCGGTGCCATTGCGCGCGGGCTCCGGGACGCGGCTCAAGATCCTCGAGGCCATGGCCTGCGGCTTGCCCGTGGTGTCGACGACCATCGGCGCCGAGGGCATCGACGGCCCGGCCGGGGACCACCTGATCGTGGCCGATGACGCGGCCTCGTTTGCGGACGCGATCGTCGCGCTGCTCGAGGAGCCCGACAGCGCGGCGGCGCGGCGCAGCGCGAGCGGTCGCAGCCTGGCGATCGAGCGCTACGACTGGGACGCGATCGCGCAGCGCCTCGCCGCGGCCCTCGCCGAGCTCGTGCCCGACGAACCGCGCCGTGGCGGCCAACCGGCACCGACCAGCGGGACGACGCCCTTCGCGTCGATCCTGATCCCGGTGCGGCGGGGCGGCGAGACCCTCCGGCGCTGCCTCGAGGCGGTCAGCCGGCAGCGCGCGGAGGGCGGCGTCGAGCTCCTGTGCCTCGCCCACGGGCCGGCGGCCGGCGACCGCGAGCTCGTCGCGCGCCACGGCGCTCGTCTGGTCGACGCCGACCCCGGCCTGCGACCTCGGCGCCGCCGTCAACGCCGGGCGCCCGGGCCGCGCGCGGCAGGGTGCTGGTGACGCTGGCCGAGGACGCCGAGCCGGCCGACGACGAGTGGCTGAGCCGGCTGCTCGCGCCGTTCCGCGAAGCGCTCCCGCCGTCGGCGGTCCAGGGCGGTCTCCAGGTCCAGTTCGCCGCCGGTGGTCCTCCCTACGATCCCTTCTTCACCGCCGAGACCCGGCGCTGGCGGCAGCGGATGGGCGGCCTCGCCTTCTCGCTGGCCAACGCGGCGATCCGCCGCGACGTCTGGGAGCGGCTGCCGGCCGTCCCGTCGGCCGGTCTTGCCGACCGTCACTGGCAGCGCGAGCTCGCGGCCAACGGCGAGCTCATCCTGCCGTGCTGGGCGGCGGCGGTGCGCTGGATCCGCCCGCTGCGCTCCGCCGCCGTGGTGCGCGACGCCTGGCGCGAGGGCCGGGCTGGCGCGGGCTCGGCGTGCGCTACCGCCTCCGCGGAGCTCGTCGCCGACCTCTGGCGCGGGACCGGCCCGGACGGCGCCTCCGCCGAGGCGGCCGCCAGTCCCGCCCGGCGCGCGGATGCGACGCCCACCGGCCGCTACGGCCTGCTGCGCCCGCCCGCGCTGCTCCTCGGCAACCGCCTGCCGCGGCGGCGGCGCGGCCCGGCTATAATGCCCGGCGGGGGCCCACATCCCCATGAAACCGAATCGTTTCCGAGGCCCGGAGAGAGCGGTTGAGCGGCGACGATCCGATCGCCATTCGGACCCTCGACGGGCCACGTCACCTACGCGACGGGTCCGAGCAGCGGATCCTCGAGATCCTCAGCGCGGCCGCGGATCGCTCCTCCGGCTCGGACGAGCTCGCGGCCGCGATCACGGACTGGCCGTCGCGCTACCACCTCTCCCCCAAGCGCGCCAACCTGCTGCGGCCGCTGCGGCTCGGCGCCGGGCTGCGCATCCTCGAGATCGGCGCCGGCACCGGCGTCCTGTCGCGCTTCCTCGGCGAGACCGGCGCCCGGGTGGTGGCCCTGGAGGGCAGCGTCGATCGCGCCCGCGCCGCCGCGCTCCGCTGCGCCGGGCTGCCACACCGTCGAGGTGGTGTGCGGGTCGCTCGAGAGCTTCTCCGACCCGGAGGGCTTCGACCTCGTGTGCATCGTCGGGGTGCTCGAGTACGCCGCGTCCGGGGCCGGCGGTCGCCGGAACCCACCAGGACTTCCTCGCGCGCGCGGCGGCGCTGCTCCGGCCGGGCGGCGCCCTGCTGGTCGCGATCGAGAACCAGATCGGCGCTCAAGTACCTGCTCGGCTACCGTGAGGACCACCTCGGGCTGCCGTGGATCGGGATCGAGGGCTACCCGGGCGACCACGGCATCCGCACCTTCCCCCGCCGCGTCCTCTCCCGGATGCTCGACGCCGTCGGCGCTCCCCGCGCAGACCTGGCTGTACCCCTTCCCGGACTACAAGCTGCCGGCGGTCGTGCTGGCGGACGCGCTCTATGACCTCGACGACGCGCCGCGGCTGGTCGACCAGCTGGTCCGCCATCCCGCCACCGACGACGCGGCGGCCCGCAGCCTGCTCTGCGACGATCGGCGCGCCCACCAGGTGCTGCTCGAGGCCGGTCTCGGGCGCGAGGTCGCCAACTCGTTCCTGGTGGTGGCCGCCGCCGAGGGCAGTGCGCCGGCCTTCCTCCCGGACCCCGCCGTGCTCGCCTGGCACCTCGGCGGCGACCGCCGTCGGGCCTGGCGGCGGCACCTCGAGCTGCGCTCGTCGAGCACCGGCCTCACCATCCGGAGCCTCGGCGGCGGCAGCGCCGCGGCCGCCCGCCGCGAGGGCTGGCTCGACCACGATCCGGCCAAGGACGAGCCCTACGTGCTCGGCCGGACCGTCGAGGATCTCGCGCTCGAGGCCTGCCGCCGGCGCGATCGGGGCGCCCTCGAGGCGGAGCTGGTCCACTGGCGGCGCTTCCTCGACAGCCGCGTCGTCACGGGCGCGGACGCCGGTGCCGATCCACACCCGTTCCGGACGGCGGGCGCCGGCGCGCGACTTGCTCCCGAGCACCTGGACGTGGCGCTGTCGAACTTCGTGCTCGGCGACGACGGCCTCCACTTCATCGACCGCGAGTGGCGGGCGGCGGGCGGCGTCAGCGCCGAGCTGGTGATGGCCCGCGCCCTCTGGCTGCTCGCGATGGAGCTCGTGCGCCACGGCGTCGAGCATCCGTGGCCTGACAGCACGACCGTCCGCCGAGCTGACGGCGTCCCTGTGCGAGCTGTGCGGGCTGGGCGCCGGCGATGACATCGTCGACCGGCTGCTGCCGGCCGAGGTCGAGCTCCAGCACCTCGTCACCGGGCGCGATCGCGCCGCGCTGCGCGAGGACCTGCGCTGGCTCGCCGGCCGCTCGCGGGCCGACTCCGAGGTCACCGCCAGGCTGCCCTTCACCGAGCTGCGGGGCCGGGTCGAGGACCTGCAGCGCCAGCGCGACGAGCAGCGGCGGCGCTTCGAAGCGCTCGAGGCGGAGAGCCGCCGCCGCGAGCACGAGCTCAACCACTCACTCGGCGAGATGCGGGAGACGGCGAGAGCGGCTGCGCGGCGACCTCGCCGTCGCCCGCGAGCAGCTCGACGGCACGCTGCGCGAGCTCGAGGCGCACACGACGTGAGCTCGGCTCGGCGCGCGCCGAGCTCGAGATGTGGCGCGGCTGGCGGGAGTCCTTCGACCGCAAGCTGCCGGTGCGGATTTACCACGCCCTGCGCCGGCTGCTCGGGCGCTGAGGCCGATGGCGCCGGCACCGGCCGCCGCCCGCCGCATGGCCTCGCGCGTGGCGCGGACGCTGCGCGACCTCGCCCAACGGCGGCGCTACCGGCGCGCGCTCGCGCGGGGCGAGGCCGCGGGCGAGCTCGACTGGGTCTTCGACCCTGCGCCGCCACCGCCGCCGCTCGTCGAGCTGAGGCTGCCGGACACCGTCGAGCGCGCGGCCGCGCTCGCCTGGCGCGGGCGCCAGACCCTGCCCGAGCTGCGGATCGTCGGCGTCCGGCCCGACGGCAGCGAGCGCTGGCGGATCGCACCCGAGCGGATCGACGATGCGACGGCCGCCGGCTGGTTCGCCGCGCCCGGCGGCCTGCCCGAGCTGCTGCCGGCCCACCTCGAGAGCTGCCTGCTGGTGGCCGCGGCGGAGGTCGTGGATGCGGTGGTGCTCGACGACGGGCCGGACGCGCCGCTCGCGCTCGAGGAGCTTCGAGCGACCGATCTCGCGGAGCCGCCACTGCGGGCTCTGGCGCTGTACTCCGCCGCGTCGTGGCGCTGGGACCCCGCGGCCGACCGGGTGCGCCCGGCGAGCGACCGGCTGCTCGCCAAGCTCATCGGACGCCACGGCATCGGCACCCTCGGCGGCGCTCCCTCGCCCGCCACCGAGACCCGCCGCGGGCCCTACCTCGCGAGCCGGCCACTCGGACCGGCGCTGCGGGTGGGGGTGCGCGACGCGGCCGCGCTCGCCCGCCGGAGCCGCCGCCGCGAGCGGCCGGCGGTCCTGGTCACGGTGCCGTTCCTGGCTCGGGGCGGCGCCGAGCACACTCTCTTCGAGACCATGCGCGAGCTCGCCGGCCGCTTCGACTTCGCGATCGCGACGCTGGCGCCGCACCGGCCGAGAGCTCGGCGACCGGCGCGCCGAGTTCCGGACCCTGACCGAACGGATCTACTGCCTCGGCGACCTCGTCCACCCGTCCGCGATGTTCGGGATGCTGGTCGCGCTCATCGACTCGCTCGGCGCCGAGCGTGCTCTACAACGCGAACTCGACGACCCTGTTCTACGAGTTCGCACCGCGGCTCAAGAGCGAGCGGCCGGCGGTGCGCATCGTCGACCACCTCTACGACCACCAGGTCGGCTACATCGACCGCTACGGTCCCGAGCTGCTCGCCTCGGTCGACGCCTGCGTCGCGGAGAACCACCGTATCGCCGAGGTGCTGACGAGCCGGCGGGGGTGGCCGGCGGCCAGGGTCCCGGTGATCTGGCCGTGCGGACGACCCGCGACCGCGTTCCCCGCCGGCGCCGCGGCGGTCGAGGTGCGCCGGCGCCTCCGCGGCGAGCTCGGCCTCGGTCCGCGACGACGTCGTCATCCTGACCGCCGCCCGAATGCACCCGCAGAAGCGGCCGCTCGACCTGGTCGAGCTCGCGCGCCGGGTCGCCGACCTCGACCGGGTGCGCTTCCTGGTCGTCGGCGGCGGCGAGCTCGAGGACGCGGTCGACCGGGCGATCGCCGCGAGCGGCGCCCGCATCCGCCGGCTGCCGTTCCGGGACGACATCCCGGAGCTGATCGCCGCCTCCGACGTCGGCTGCCTGGTGTCGGACTTCGAGGGCCTGCCGGTGTTCCTGCTCGAGTGCCTGCAGGCCGGCCGGCCCGTTCCTCGGCACCGATGTCGGCGACATGGGCGAGCTGCTGCGCTCGCACCGGCGCCGGCCTCGTCGTCGACACGCCGGGCGATCTCGACGCTCTCGAGGCCGCGGTCCGCCGGCTGGCCGACGCCGACGAGCGGGCGCGGCTCGCCGCCAACGCGGCCGCCGCGGCCGCTCGCTTCGACCCGGCCGCCTGCGCCGCCGCCTACGCCGAGGTCTTCCTCGGGAGGACGCCGTGACCGGCCGGCCGCTCCGCGCCCGGCTGCAGTCGCTGCTGTGGGAGCACAGCCAGGCCTGGCGCCGGCCGCTGCGCCGACTCCGGCTCGCGGCCTCGCTGGCGGCGCACCGGCTGCGGCGGCTGCTGCGGCCGTCGGCGACCCTGCCGCGGGTGGTGGAGCACGAGGCGGAGGCGCGGCCGACGCCGCCGCCGCTGGTGGCGGTGGTGGCCGACGGCTGCGACCGAACCGCCCTCGACCGCTTCCTGGCCCGCCAGACCGAGACGCTCGGTGACCACTGACGCCAGCCGCGGGGGCGCCCTTCGTGTACGCCCCGACCGGCGAGCTCGACGAGCTGCCGCCGAACCACCTCGAGGCCATGGTGCTGGCCGCGGTCGCGGGCGACCTCGACCTCGTCCTCGCCGGGTGGGCGGCGCCAGCAGCCGGCCCGGCGGCACCCTCGGGGGCGGTCCACCGGCGGTCGTCGGCCGACCCGGCCTCGCACCTCCTGCTGCGCCGGCCGGAGGCGCCGCGCCCGGTCGGCGGCCCACTCGTCGGCCGGACCGTGGCCCACATCTGCTCGCCGCACGACCTCGCAGCGGCCGCGCCCCTCGAGCTTCCCGGCGCGCGCTCCGGCCCCCACCTGCTGCGCGGCGACGTCAGGCCCGGCGCCCTGATCCGGCACGCCGTGCGGCCGCTCGCGGAGAGCCTCGCCGGCGTCCCTTCCGAGGCGGGGCCGCGGACCGTCCTCTTCCTCCTCCCCTCCCTCGCCGTCGGCGGTGCGGAGCGCCTGCTCTACGACCTGCTGTGGGGCCTCTCCGACCGCTGCCGGACCCTCGTGGTGACGCTGGAGCCGCACCTCGAGTCGCTCGGACAGACCGTGGACCTGTGCCGTGACCTGACGCCGCACTGCTACACCCTCGGTGACTGGCTGCCGCGGGCGGCCCATCTCGGCGCGCTGCGGCACCTCATCCGGCGCTGGCGGGTGGAGACCCTGGTGAGCTGGAACGGCACGGTCGCGTTCTTCGACCACGCCCCGGCGCTCAAGGCCGAGTTCCCCCACCTGCGGATCGCGAGCCAGCTCTACAACCACCGCGGCGCCTGGATCGACCGCACGACCCCGACCCTGATCGAGACCGTCGACCTCCACCTCGCCGTCAACAGCCGCATCGCCCAGGCGCTCGAGCGCGAGCGCGCCGTGCCCCGTGATCGGATCGCCACGATCTACCACGCGGTCGAGGTCCCCGAGCAGCCGAGCCGGACCGAGGCCGAGCGCCGCCGGCGGGCGCGGCGCCGCCATCTCGGCATTCCCCTCGAGGCGGTCGTGGTCGGCAGCTTCGCGCGCATGCACCCCCAGAAGCGACCCTTCGACCTCATCCGCCTCGCCCGCCGGATGGCGAACCGCAACCTCCACTTCCTGCTCGTCGGCGGCGGACCGCTCGACCGCGCCGTCGACCGCGAGCTCGCCCGCCGGCCGCTGCACAACCTCACCCGGCTGCCGTTTCGGCACGACACCGACGAGCTTTTCGAGGCGGTCGACATCTGCCTGCTCGTCTCCGAGTACGAGGGGCTGCCGGTGTTCCTCCTCGAGGGCATGGCGCGCGGGATCCCGTGCGTCGCCACCGCCGTCGGCGACATCCCCTACCTGCTGCAGGAGGGCGGCGGCGTGGCGCCGGGCCCGCCGGGGGACCTCGCCGGCCTCGAGCGCGCCCTCGAGTCGCTGCTCGACGACCGCCGCCGCGCCGACGAGGGCGAGCGCGCCCGCGCCCGCGTGGTCGCGCACTTCGGCCTCGACCGCTACGTCCGCGAGTACGAGGCCGCCCTCTTCCGGAATCCCAGCCCACAGCCTTGACAATCCGCCCTGCCAGCGTGTCCTGGTCCGGCGTGAGCCCTCCACGATCCTCGAGCTGTGAGCTCGGATTCCGGAACGGGAGTCTGGTATGTTCGTGCGGAGATGTCGCCCCCGGAAGTCAGCGTCGTCATCCCCTCGTACAACCATGCCCGGTACATCGGCCGGGCGGTCGACAGCGTGCTCTCGTCGTCCTTTACCGAGCTCGAGCTGGTGATCGTCGACGACGGCTCCACCGACGACACCCTCGAGGTGCTGCGGCCTTACCGCAATCGTCCGACGGTGAGGGTCCGGACCCAGGAGAACCGGGGCGCCCACGCGGCGCTCAACGTCGGCCTGTCGCTGGCCGAGGGCGAGCTGCTGTTCGTGCTGAACTCGGACGACGCGTTCCACCCGGCGCGCCTCCAGCGGCTCGTCGAGCGCTTCCGCGACGACCCCGAGGTGGTCCTTGCAGCCTCGTGGATCGAGGTCGTGGATGGTGAGGACGGCCCGCTCGGCGTCAAGCGAGGCCACCTCAACATGCCGCCGTGGCCGCCCCCGAGCGCGGGCCCCTTCCTGTCGGCGCACGGCGAGCTCGAGCTGGCGCTTCTCGAGACCAACTTCATCTCAACCACCTCCAACGTCGCCTTCCGGCGCTCGCTGCTCGACGAGGCCGGGCTCGACTTCCTGCCGCTGCGCTATACCCACGACTGGGAGTTCATCCTGGCGGCCTGCCGTCATGGACGCCTCGCGCTGGTCGAGGAGGCACTCGTCCGCTACCGCGTCCACGACACCAACACGATCCGGGAGGGCGCCGCGCAGGCCGCCGGCGAGATGCGCTTCGAGGTCATGTGGACGGTGTGCCGCCACGCCGCGGCCGCCTGCGCCGCCGCCGTCGCGAGGGGCCACAGCCAGGCCGACCTCGAACGACGGATGTGGCGTTCGCTGCCCCGCTTCGGCTGCGAGGAGTTGCTCGCCGAGCTGCTCGCGCTGCGCGGGCTCGATGCCTCCCCGCCGGCCGCCTACGACGCCCTGCTCCAGCCAACCCACCCGTTCCGGCGCGCGGCGGTGGCGGTGCTGTCGGAAATGCCGTAGGGATCGGGCGGGAATGCGGAAGTAGCGGCGGCTGCGGAAGAACGGAGAAACCACAAAGTCACAAAGACACGAAGGGGGACATTGAGTGGAGCCTCACCCATGAGGTCGGCGCCCGAATGTCCGGCTCGGCATCTTGTAACGAGTGGACTCCATCAGGAGCTTCTCTTGGTGTCTTCGTGCCTTTGTGGTGATCTCCCCCCGGTCCTGCGGCTTCGCCGTGACAAGAGCGGGGAGAGCCTTGACATCACCTGATGGTGAGTTCCTGCAGCTCGACGCGAACGCGCGGCTCCCAGTACCAACCGTCGCCGAACTCGGTGTGCAGCGACAGCGCGCGGACCCGATGGCCGGCCAGCCGCTGGGGCCAACTGCCGTCGAGCAGCGCGACGAAGCCAGCGTTGTCGACGACCAGCGGCGACAGCAGGAAGCCGGCGCGCGCCGCGCCCGGCGCCATCCGGTACCAGCGTTCACCGCCGCCGGCAAGCTCGACGGAGAGGTAGACGATCGGGCCGCGCCACGCGAGGGAAACGAGGCCGCCGCGGACGGTCCGGACCGGGTCGGCGCGAAGCCAGATCAGGCGATCCGGCCCATCTGGCACCGGCAGCCTGTCCCCGAAATCGACCTCGCGCGCCGTCGGATCGCCCAGCTCGACCATCCGCCGGCGGTCGGCCCGCTCGAGCACCAGGTGGCTGCCCGTCGCGGAGCGGAGCCGGAAGTCGGCAAGCAGCACCGGCCAGGACAGGCTCTCGCCGGTCGCCGGGTATTGATGGTCGAGGGAGTCGACCCGGAAGAGCACGCGGCCAGGTCCATCGACCGCGGCGAGGTGGGCGGCGTCGGCCGCGAGGAGCTTCGCATCGCCCGCCAGGAAGCTCAGGAGCGCGGGCCGCGAATCAAGCTGCAGGCCGTGCGCGAAGGCCAGCGACAGCTCCCACGGGTAGACGTCGACCGGGCCGTCGATTGGCGGCAATGGATGGGCGGCGCGGATTCTCGCCAGGGACAGCTCGTGCCGGTCATGGATGTGGGAGGGCCCACTGACGAAGCGCACGATACGGCCGGCCGTGGTGCGCAGGTCGAGGTGGCGGAAGAAGCGGGCGCCGTACCAGTGCGCGCGGTCATAGGTGATCAACGTCAGGCTTGCCGCCACCATCACCGCAATCGCGGCCAGCGCCGCCGCGCGTCGCTGCGGCCGCGAGCCCGGCTCTCGGGGGCGCAACATCATGAGGCCGAAGATCACTGCCATGCACAGCCCCTGGAAGGCGCCGTACGCGGCGTGGGCGGCGTCGTGCCGGAAGAAGGAGTGCTTGGCCGCGAGCGCGAGCCACAGGCCGAGGCCGAGCGCGGGTACGAGGGCGCGGCGGCCTGTACGCCTGAGCTCCTGCGCCACGAACACCACCCAGAACGCGCACCCTGCGGACGTGAACGCGACCAGCCGGTAGGCAGGACCGGTCAGGGCCGCGCTCTCACCATGGCCCGCGCTCAGCCGCAGGCGGCTCGCCACGTACTCGACGAGCCGTGCCGGTTCCTGGCCGGCGGCGATCCACAGCAGAACCACGCCCACGAGGTACAGCGCCGGCCACGCCAGGATGGCCGCGACCCGCGCCCACCTCCTCGCGGCTGCCTCCTCGGTCCGCCCGGGCAGGCCCTCGACCGCACCTGCCAGCACCATCAGGGCGACCAGCGCGGCGATCATCAGGGCGTAGGTGAAGTGCATCAGGCTGGCGAGCGCCAGCGCGATCGCCAAGGGCGCCCACCGGATGCGGTCCTCGAACGTGGCTGCAGACCAGAACGCGAGCGAGGCGAGCATCGCCAGGCTGAGGAAGTACGGCTCACCGTACCTCGCGACTGCCACGAGCAGCACGATCCAGAGTGCACCCCAGCTCGCCCTGGGGGTCCACTGGGACGCGGCGCGCGCCGCCAGCAGCGCGAATACTGCGAAGAGGGCGAGCCGTACGGCCATCAGCAGCCGGAAGGTCGCCGGGTGGTAGACGTCGTTCTTCAGGAAGCCGTACGGACCGTAGGGATGGAAGCTGCCGGCGAACTGGACCCGGTTGACGAACATCTCGTTGAGGGCGTACTCGTACGAGCTGTCGAGACCCGGCTTGAGCACCTGGGGATGCCACGGGAACCACAGCAGCAGTTGCAGGACCATCGCCAGCAGCCAGAGTCCGGCGAAGCGCGGCCCCGGTCCGAGGTGAGACACCGGCCGCGATTGTAGACGGCCCAGGCGTGAATGCCCACGACCGGCCCGGCGAGACCCTCACCGAGGCGCCGGCGGCCCACCGCCCAGCCTGGACGACCCGCAGCTCTCCGGTTGTTCCGAGGATTCCGCAACTTCCCGGCTTCTGCTCGGTCATGCCGCCCGTCCACGTTGCTGCCTCGTGATGCGCGCAGCGCATCCTGCTCGGCGCGCGCGGGGCGTAGTCCAGCCAGCGACCGCGACGCGTCACCACAGTGAGATGACGACCCGTGCGCGCGGGGGCCTATGCCCTACACGCTCCTGGTCAGTCGCCGACCGTGCTCGACCAGGACGAGGCGTCGCCGGACTCGAAGCCGTCCGCGAACAACCCTGACGGCAGCTCGTCGACCCAGACCGTGAACTCGGCGGTGGCGCCGCCCTCGTCCGTGGCCACGTGCAGGCGGTAGGTCGTGGTCGCGGTCGGGAAGAGCTGGACCTGGCCGGACGGGGTCGCGCGGCGGCCGACGCCGTGGTCGATGAAGGCGCCGGTGAAGGTGCCGGCCCCGGTGGACCAGCTCAGCGTCGTTGGCTGGCCGCTCGCGATGACGGCGGGATTCGCGGTCAGCGTGGCGCTCGGCGCCGGGCCGGCCCCGACGGTGGCCTGGAACGGGGTCCCGGCGACGATCAGGGTGTGGGTGCCGGCCGTGGTCGGGCCCCAGCCCCGACCGCCGCTGACCGCGACGCCGTCGAGCGTCGCGCCGCCGCCGTCCCAGGCGTAGCCGAGGTACGACACCGTCGACGGCTCGCTATCACCGGCCGCGGTCACCGGCAGGACCCGGCTCGGCACGGCCAGCAGCGACCCGAGCACCGGCGCGCTCGACAGCCCGGCGTTGCCGGAGCCCTTGTCGACGCCGCTGTGCGCGATCACCAGGCTGTTGAGCTCGGACGGCGTCTTCGACTGCGCGATGCTGTGGCGGTAGATGCGGGTCCCGAAGGTCGTGTTGTAGAACTGGTTGTCGACGTAGTCGCACGCTGTTGATCGGCAGCGGGTTGCGGTCGTCGTCGAAGAGCGGCATGCCGACGTTGTTGCTCAGCACCGAGCTCGACAGCCTGCCGGTCACCGGCAGGTCGCTCGCGGTGCCGAAGCTGCCGTCAAAGGGCGCCGCGAAGATCGCCGCACCGTAGCTTTCCGTTTCCGGCTCGCTCGCACCCGGGCTGAACTCGTTGTCGAAGAACTGCAGCTTCTCGAGGTCGAGGCCGGAGCCCGAGGCGTAGATCGCGCCGCCGAAGTCGCCGGCGGTGTTGGCGGCGATCGTGGTCCCGGCGACTCGGACGTCCGACTGGAACACGATCCGCATCGCGCCGCCGCTCGAGCCGTTGCCGGTCGCGTCGCACGCCACGATCAGCGAGTCGCTCAGGTCGAGGTCCACCAGCGAGGCGCTGATCGCGCCGGCGAGCCCCTGCTGGGAGACTCCGCCCCAGTCGACATCGCAGTCGGCGAACACGACGCCGTCGATGGCGGCGACCGTGCGGTTGTAGCCAGGGTGCCGCCGGTCGAGCAGCCGCCGACGCCGTAGGCACGGCAGATGTCGCCGCCGGCCCACAGGCCGCCGCCAACCTGGGCGGCAATCCCGGTCGATTCGTGACGGCACTGGACGTAGGAGTCCGAAAGGGTGAGAACCGCCGACGGGTAGTTGGCGGTGTCCGTCGGGAGGTCGGCGGCGGAGACCTTGAAGCAGCCGCCGAAGCCCGTGCCCTGACCGGTCCCCACCGCCCGATTGCCGAGGAACGACGGAGTCGACGACCTCGACATCGGCGCGATAGGTGCTCACGCAGCCGCCGAGATCCGCGGAGTTGGCGAGGAACCGAGAACTCGTGACGACCGCCCGGGTCTGGTCCTCGACATGGATCGCGCCGCCCTCAGTCGGTCCGCTTGGCGGCACCGAGTAGTGCCTCACCGCGTGGTTGTCCTCGAATGTGCAGTTGGCGAGGACCAGCTCGGCGCGCGGCGAGGTGTAGGGCGACTGCCAGGAGCCGAGGGCGTAGGCGCCGCCGCCGGCGTACCCAGCCTGGTTGCCCTCGAAGCGGCTGTTGGTCAACCACGCGACCGAGTTCGTGACGTGGAGGCCGCCGCCTGCCGACGAGCTCCGATGGCCAGGCGGGTTGGCGAGGTTATCGATGAAGAGGCCGCGGTGGACGTAGGCTTCCGAGCTCTCGCCCACCCGCAGGCCGGCGCCCTCGTTCTTCGCGACATTGTCGCGCCACTCGCAGTCGGTGAAGTGTGCCACCGAGTCGAGGAAGACCGCGGTGCCGCCGCCGCCGGTGATGGTGGCCTGGGACTCGTTGTCTCGGAACAGGCAGCGGACGAAGGTGGCGGCCGCCCCCTCCAGGGTGACGCCGCCGGCCGCGCCGTTCAGGGTCGAGTAGCCGTCGGCGAAGACGAGGTCCTCGAAGACCACGGTGCTGTCGGCGTCCGGCAGCGCGTTGATGAAGCGAAGCACTGGCCGCGAGCCCGATCCGCTGAGGGTGACCGAGGCGCCGGGCACCGGGCGGACGGTGAAGCTCTTGTGCTCGTCGGCGATGATGAAGCCGCTGCTCGGCGCGGTGTAGGTCCCGGCAGCGAGCTCGATGACGCCACCGTCGTCGATCTCGTCGATGGCGACGCTCAGGCTCGGCACGTCGTCCGGAACGCGGATCAGCTCACCGGACCACGCCGGCAGCACCGCGCCAAGGACGATCAGTGCTGCTACCGCCCGCCAGGTCAAGCGCTCTGCCCTCCCCGAAGGTCGCTACCCTCAGAGCTTCGTACCCGCAGCCAGGGTATTTCGGACAGGCGCGAGGCGAAGTAGCGCCCGTCACACTGCACGAGCGGGCCCTCGATCGAGATACGGACTCATCCCCCAGCTTTCGCTTCCGCGCCCGCGCCCGCTTCCGTGCCCGGATCGGATCCTGTGTGACGGATTCCGACCGGGGTCGTCCGTTCGGAGATCTCGACGGAGACGGGGCGGCGGAGATGGCCTCCAGGAGCCGACGCGCGGCGCCGGACGCGGAAGCGGGCCGGGCTCGGGCTCGGGCTCGGATGCAGGCACGGATGCGGCCGACGCCCCTCAACCCGCGGCGAGGCCCGCGATCGGCTCGGCGTCGCAGCGCGGCACCGGGACGCCAGCGATCGCCGCCCGCCGCTCGAGCTCGCGCACCGCTGGCGGCAGCAGCCGCAGGTACTCGGCGGCGCGCACGGCGCGCGCCCGGGCGGTGCCGAAGAGCGCGCCGGCGAGGCCGGAGAGGTAGGCGTACTCGAAGAGCGGATGGAGCAATGCGTCGGCGGCATCGGTGGGCGGGGCGTGGTCGTAGACCAGGGCGAGGCTCAGCGCCCGCCGTTCCCAGAGCTCGAGCTCGCGCGCCACCGCTGTCTCCGCCGCGCTGGTCGCCGCGGTCAGGCGCTCGAGACTGCGCCATTCGAGCCGCCGAATCTCGAGCCATTTCTTGAGGGCCGGCTGCACCCGGTAGAGAACGGCGGCCATCTCCCCGCAGCGCTGCTGCCTCACGAAGAAGGACGCCGCGTCGTAGCGGTGGTGGTGCGCGGCTCGCGCCGCCGCGCGGTAGCGGATGCGAAGGCCGTGCATCGAGAGCCGGTAGGCGAGCTCGGCGTCCTCGAAGGCCGCCGAGGGGAACTCGGTGCTGAAGCCGGACGGCTCGAGCTCGAGCAGGCGCCGCCGCAGGGACACGTTGGAGGTGTAGAAGTGGCGGAAGTCGTACTCGGCGCCGTCGCGGAAGTAGTGGTAGCTGAACTGCTGGGCGCCGACCCCATCGACGTGGCGCATGGTGGCGGTGAGGTCGGCGCCGTCGGGCCAGTGGGTCAGGCCGAGGATCCCGACGTGCGGGTCCCCGGCCCCGACATGGCCGGCGCGGTGCTCGGCAAGCAGATGGAGATCGGGCTCGATGTCGTCGCCCGTGAACAGCACGAGCTCGCCCGCCACCATGGCGAGCGCGCGGTTGCGGGCCGCGGCCGGGCCGGCGTTGTCCTGGTGCACGGATCGCAGCGAGAAGCGCCGGCTGCGGTAGCCGGCCAGCAGCTCCGAGGTGCCGTCACTCGAGCCGTCGTCGACCACCACCAGCTCGAAGGGCAGGTCGGCCGGCAGCTGGCGCTCCCACGCGCCGAGGGCGAGGGCGAGCGCCTCCCGGCGGTTGCAGGTCGGCATCACGACCGAGAACAGCGGCGGTACCACCTGCTCACTCCGCAGCGGCGCCGGCATCCCCGAGCAGGGCGTGCCGGATCGCCGCGGAGCCGATCGCGCGCTGCCGCGCGAGGACGGCGCGCACCCGCTCCTGGGCCGGCCGCCGGCCGTCCGCCAGCAGCTGGCGCACCGCGGCCGCGAGCTGGTCGCAAGCGCCGGCGGACTCGACCACGATCCCGCCGCCGGTCTCGGCGAGCAGGCGCTCGGCGCCGCCGCCGGGCGCCGTCACCACCGGTGTGCCGACCTCGAGCGCAGTCGCCACCAGCGGGCGGACCACCGGCTCGCACGATGGATCGAGCACCACGTCCGCCGCGGCCGCAAGCTCCTCGAGCGAGTGGCGCGGCCGGCGCAGATGGATCGTGTTGACCCCCAGGAAGCCGATGAGATCGCGCACGCTGCCCGCAAGGGGTCCGTCACCCACCAGCACGAAGGCGATCTCGGCGTCCTGCCGCAGCCGGTCGGCCACGACGACGACGTCCTCGGGGCGGCCGCTCGCCACCAGGTCGACGGCCGTCACGACCAGCCGGCCGGAGGACGGCACGCCGAGCTCGCGGCGGGTGCGGTCCCGTGGCGACGACGCCCCAGCTCGGGCCTCCGGCAGCAGCCAGCCGGCCGGGACCGCCACCCGCTGGCCCGCCTCGCCGCCGGCCGCGTCGGCGGCATCCGGCGGGGCGTCCGCGACCAGCCGCGCATCGGCCTCAGTGATGGCCGCGCCATCAGCCGCCGGCAGGGCCACGATCCTCGCTCCCGCCGCCTGCAACCGCCGGACCGTCCCGTCGAGCCGCGGTTCGCGGCCGGCGACGAGCACGGCCACCGGAGCGAATCGGCCCGCGATGCGCTCGATCGCCGACGGCCAGGCCTCGGGCGCCAGCGTCGAGCCGAGCTCGTAGACCGTGACGCCGAGCTGCTCGAGCTGGAGCGCCCTGTGCACGCCGAGCGCGTGCTCCGCCGCCGTCGTGGCCACCACGACGCGCACGGTGTCGCGCAGCTCCCGCGACCGTGGCGGCGAGCAGCGCGGCGGTGGCGCCTTCCAGAGGCGCCGCGACCACAACCAACACCGAGGAGCGGTCGCCGTCCGCGCCCCCCGGACACGCAGGAAGCGCGCGCAGCAGGTGGGGCACCGGGCCGGCGCGATTGCCGGCCCACACATCGTAGCGTCCGGTGCGGCAGACCAGTGAACGGCTCCCCGGCCCCAGCGTGGCGAGGCGCGGGACCGCGGCGTCGAGCCGGCCGGCCAGCCCGGCCGTCTTGCCGAGCAGCGGCCGCCCGGCCGCCCTGGCCGCGAGCGCCTCGAGGTCGATCCCGGCCGGTTGCCAGAGCTCGCGCCGGCACAGCAGTAGCGCGGGCGGCTGGTCGACGTCGTCCTCGATCGGGCTCGGAAACACCCGCACGTACGCGAGGTCCTCGGAGGCGACCAGCCACTGCAGGGTCTCGAACAGGGTGGTCGGCAGGCTGCGGCTGCCGGCGGGAAGCGTTGCCACATACTCCCCGCTCAGCGCCGCGACGAGCTCGTCGCGCGAAACGGCCGGGGCTCGCCGCAACTCGTCACCGTGCGGGTCCCGCAGCACCAGCACACCTTGCCCGCGGTCCCAGACGGCCAGCTCGAGCTGCTCGGCGGTCTGAGCACCGAGCTCGCCAAGGCAATCCGCGGCGGAGTCACCATCCCCCACCACCACGACCACGCTGAGCAGCGGCGGCGCGGGAGCGCGCTCGGCGCTCGCCCGGGTCGCCACCACGAAGCGCTGCGCCGGGTCACCCAGCCGCCAGATCCGGCGCAGCGCGCCGAGGCTGCTCCGTATGAGGAGCTTGGCGAAACGCCGCAGCGCCGCTTGCGGCCCGGTCGCCTCCGGTGGCGCAGCCAAGGCCCCAGCGGCGGCCCGGGTCGCGGCCGTCGCGCCGCCGCGCAACCGCTCGTACGCCTCGGCGATGGCGTCCCGCTGCGCGCGCAGGTCGCGGACCTCCGCCTCGAGATCGTCCACCGCCTGGCGAAGCACCCGCTCCCTCGCGGGCCGGCGCTGCGAGCAGGCTACCGAGTGTCGCGATCCTGGACCACGGCCACAGGGTACACCAGGCCGACGGGCGCATCCCCGCCCGCCCGTCACGACCCTCCCCCGCTTCCGCGCCCGCTTCCGCTTTCGCGCCCGTTCCCGTCCCCGTCCCCGTTCCCGTTCCCGAAACGCTGAAGCGACGCTTCAGGCCGCGCTACAATCCGCCATGCCCCGCCCGCCAGTCGTTCTGGTCGCCGCCGTCGTGCTGTCCAGCTTCGCCTGCGCCCCGGACCCCGAGCGGCGGGCGCCGGCCGGGATCGCGCTGCGCTTCATCGCCGAGGAGCCGGCCGAGGTCCCAACCTCCGATCTGCTCTACGCCAGTCAGCCGGTTTTCCACTGGAGCTTCGCGAGCCCCGACGAGGTGGCGCGCTGGCGGCTGCGCGACCTCACTGCCACGCCCCTGTCCGGCGGCCGCCTGCGCCTTGAGGCGATCGGCCCGGCCGCGGCTCTCGAACGCTCGGTAGCAGCTCGAAGCAGCGCAGGTCGACCGGATCGAGCTGCGGCTCGCGGGACAGCCCTCCGGTCCCGTCGAGCTGTCGTGGGCCGGGCCTCTGCAGCGATTCTCGCCGGAGCGCACGAACGCGGTCGAGGCGGGTGAGGCGGTGGTCGGCGATGGCCGCGTCTACCGCTTTGACCTGCTCGGTCACCCGGAGTGGAGGGGCCGGATCGCGCGGCTGCGGATCGATCCCCCCTACAGCGGCCAAACGCAGGTCGGAGCGTTATCGCTCAGCGGGTCGCGCCGCGTCGTTGACCGCGAGCGCCTCATCGAGGCCGCCGCCCGGCCCTGGAAGGTCGAGCTCGATCACGACGCCCGCAACGTGCTGCTTGCGCTGCCCGAGCGCCCGGTCGAGCGCCGGTTGCGGGTTCCGGAAGGAGCGGTCCTGCGCTTCGGCTTCGGCCTCGAGCGCGGGATGAGGGCGCCGGTGCGTTTCGAGCTTTCGGTCGCCGCAGACGGAGAGGCGCCGCGGCGGCTCTTCTCGCGCCGCCTCGACCCGCGCCGCAGCGACAGCGATCGCTGGCACGACGCGACAGTTTCGCTCGCGGGCCTCGCCGGTCGCGAGGTCACGCTGCAGCTGTCGACCAGAGCCGGCGACGGCTTCGACCCGGCGCACGGGCTGCCGGTGTGGGCCAACCCGGAGGTCGTCGGCGGGCCGCCGCCCGAGCTGCCCAACATCGTCCTCGTCTGCCTCGACACCCTGCGCGCCGACCGGCTGTCGTGCTACGGCCACAATCGGCCGACCTCGCCCCGGATCGATGCCTGGGCGGCCGGACGCGCGGCGATGTTCCGCACCGTGGTCGCGACCTCCCCGTGGACCCTGCCGTCGCACGTGTCGATGTTCACCGGCCTCGATGCGGTGCGGCACGGCGTCAACCACTTCCGCGCCGCACCGCCGTCGCTCGAGATGCTGGCCGAGCGGCTGCGGCAGGCCGGGTATTCCACCGCGGCGATCACCGGCGGCGGCTACCTCCGTCCCCAGTTCGGCTTCGCCCAGGGCTTCGACCGCTTCGTCTACTGGCCCCATCGCGACACCGGGCGTGAGCTCGAAACCGGCATCGAGCGGGCTCTGGACTGGCTCGACGACCAGAGCGGGCGGCCGTTCTTCCTGTTCTTCCACACCTACGAGGTGCACTACCCCCACCGCCGGCGGCAGCCCTTCTTCGACCGGCTCGCCGGGCCGGCCACGGCTACGCTGCCGCCATGCGCAGATCCGCATGAAGTCGCACGGCTGGCAGGGGCTTCGCGCTCCTGGAGATTACTTCGAAGCGCGAGCGGCGGGCCGCCGCAGGCTGGCATGCGCCCCTGAGCGCCGAGGAGAAGCTGCTGGTCAACCTGATGTACGACAGCGCAGTGGCCTACGCCGACACCGAGGTCGGCCGCCTGATCGATCACCTTGCCGGTCTCGGTCTGCGCGGCCGCACCGTGCTCATCGTGACCTCGGACCACGGCGAGGCCCTCGGCGAGGACGACAGGGCCGGCCACTCCTACCTCGAGGACTACAACCTGCTCGTTCCGCTCCTCATCGAGCTGCCGGACGGCCGGGGTGCTGGCGCCAGGATCGACCGGCAGGTCCGGCTGACCGACCTCGCGCCGACCATCCTCGACGCAGTCGGCCTCGGACCGCGCTTCGGGGACGACGGCGTGTCGCTGCTCCACCTCATCGACGGGGCGTCGCCGCAGGTGCCGGACGAGGCGTGGACCTACGCACCGTCGTCGAACCGCGGCCTCGCGCTGCGGCTCGCGGGCCGCCTCAAGTACTGCTTCAATGACACCGCCTGGAGGCAGCTCCACGGCGAGGAGCGGCTGGTGGACCTCGAGCTCGACCCCGCCGAGCGGCACGACCGGGCGGCGCGCGATCCGCGGACCCCAGGCTTCAGGGCTCTCGTCGGCTCGGCCCTGCTCGACCAGCACCGCGGTCCCCGGATCACGATTCGCAACGCCGGGCCCGGCATGCTGAGGGGGAAACTCCGAGGGGCGTTTGCCGCCCACGATCGCGTCAAGGCGGCCAGATTGGGCGGCGTTGTCCGCTGGGAGTCATCGACCGCCCCGACCTTCTTCGTCGGCGCGGCGCAGGAGCTGACCCTCTTGCTGAGCTCGCCCGACCAGCGGCCGGGCCGGCCTCAGCGCCCACCAGGAGTCTCCCGAGGGCCGCCGCAGCGCCAATCTCGTCGAGTGGTTCGACCTCTCGCGCCTCGAGCGGCCACTCGCGATCGAGCTCGACGGCAACGGGACCTGGCGGCGAATCGAGGATCCGGCAGGGCCTCCAGCGACCGGATTCATGGTGTGGTGGGAGGGCGGAGGCCCGGAAGCCACGGCCGCAGCCGCACCCGACCCCGCCGTGCTCGACCAGCTGCGGGCGCTCGGTTATCTGGAGTAAACGCAACGAACGTGACCGCGGACCCGTCCGAGACCGGCGGCCATTACGCGGGGGGGGCGGTGGCGAGACGGGGGCGCACGACGTAGCCTCTCGCGAAGGCCAGCCGGCACCGCAGCTCCCACAGGTCGCGGCGCCGCCAGCGCAGCGCGAGTCGCAGCGCGGTGATGGCGGAGAACGCGATCGGCTGCAGGGCCAGCTGCCAGCGCAGCGCGGGGTGGATCGCCACCGTCAGCCGCGCCCAGCGGCCGGCCCGGCGCTGGCGGTCGAGGAAGGGCTCGATGCGCTCGTAGTGGTGGCGGTGCCAGCACAGCGCCCCGGCGCCGTACACCGCGGGCCAGCCCCGCTGACGCCAGCGCCAGGCGAGCTCGGAGTCCTCGAGGCAGGCCTCGGTGTAGCGTTCGTCAAAGGGCTCCTCGCGGAACCACCGGGTCGGCGCCGACAGGTTGGAGGCGAGCACCGCGCTGAACGGCACCGGTCCGCCGTCAACGAGGCCCTCGAACCAGAACTGCGGGCCGGCCGGCGCCAGGAAGCGCATGACCTCGGTGATCGGCCGCGAGGGGTCCCAGTCGATCCGGCCCTGAACGGCGATCTCGCGGCCGGCCGCGGCCCGGAGGTGAGCCGCCAGCAGCTCCCGGCACGGCACCGTGTCGTCGCCGAGTAGCAGCACCCGCGGCGCCGCGGCGCGCCGGATCCCGAGGTTGCGCGCGCGCGCCGGCCCACCCGCCCGGGTCGTCACCTGCTGGAGGGTAAAGCCACCGAACTGGGCGAGCTGGAGCCAGTCGCCGGTGCCGTCGGTCGAGCCGTCGTCGACCACGATGACCTCGAAGGGCTCGGACAGCTCGCGCTGCCGGTCGAGGGCGGCGAGGGTCTGCTCGAGCAGCCGGCGCCGGTCGCGGGTCGGGATGACCACCGACAGGCACGGCGCGCCGCTCATGACCCCGCCGGGCGCACCGTCCCGCCGACCCCCGGCTCGGCGTGGCCGGGGTCCATCGACGCCCGGTAGGCCGCTACCACCTCGGGCGCCAGGCCGCCCTCACGGACGTAGCCGTGCTCGAGCCACAGCGCGTCGTCGCACAGGCTCTCGATCGCGCCGAGGTCATGTGACACCACCACGATCGTGACCCCGGCGCGCCGGAAGCTGTCGATCCGCGCCTGGCACTTGCGGCGGAAGTGCTCATCGCCGACCGACATCACCTCGTCGAGCAGCAGGACGTGCGCATCGACCGTGGTCGCGATCGCGAACGCCAGGCGCGCCACCATGCCGGTCGAGTAGGTCCGGATCGGCTGCTCGATGAACTCGCCGAGCTCCGAGAAGTCGACGATCTCGTCGAAGCGCTGCTGCATCTCGAGGCGCGACCGCCCGAGCAGCGCCCCATTGAAGAAGATGTTCTCGCGGCCGGAGAGCTCGCCCTCGAAGCCGAGGCCGAGCTCGATGATCGGGGCGATCCGGCCGCGGATGATGGCTTCGCCCTCGGTCGGGGCCAGGATCCCGCCCGCGATCCGCAGCAGGGTCGACTTGCCGGCCCCGTTGTGACCGATGATCCCGAGGGTGCGCCCCGGCAGGATCGCGAAGCTGACCTTCGACAGTGCGGCGAGCTCCTGGTAGCTCATCCGGGTCGTCAGGCGGCGGATCACCCACTCCTTGAGGGTCACGATCCCGCGCTCGGCCAGCAGCCGGTAGCGCAGCGAGACCTCGCGGAACTCGATCGCTGGCGTGCCCATCAGAGGTGGAGGTAGAAGCCTCGCGCGAGGCGGTGGAACACGACCCACCCGACGACCAGTGCGATGGTCGCCGAGGCGACCGACGCACCGACCACGTGGAGGCCGGGCAGCGCACCCAGGTAGACAGGATCGCGCGCGAGCTTGAAGAGATGGGTGAGCGGATTGATGCGGATCAGCCACAGCCACTTGTAAGGGACGATCGAGATCGGGTAGATGATCGGGGTCATGTACATCAGGCCGACCGTCGCCACCTGGTACATATGCGACACGTCCTCGAAGTAGACCGCGAGCGCCGACAGCAGCAGCGACACCCCGAGCGTGAACGCGGCGATGATCAGGAAGGACACCGGCAGGAAGAGCACGGTCCAGCCGATCGGCGATCCCGTGACGATCATGATCAGGAACAGCGGCACGTAGGCAAGACAGAGGTTGACCAGGCCCGACAGGGTCGTGGAGACCGCGAAGATCGACTTCGGCACCCGGACCCGCTTCATCAGCGAGCCGTGCCACGACAGCGAGGTCATCGACTGGACGGTGGTCTGCGCGAAGAAGCCGAAGACCAGGTACTCGGACAGGAAGTAGGTCGGGTAGTGCTCGATGCCCTCGAATCGGAACATCGTCGAGAACACGACCGTCAGGATGATCATCAGCAGCAGCGGGTTGAGCATGGTCCACAGGAATCCGAAGACCGAGCGCTTGTAGCGGACCGTGAGATCGCGCTGCACCAGGTTGGCGATCAGGTTCCAGTACTGGGCGAGGTCGCGGATGTCGCGGAGAGGGTTGAGGGTCTGGGTCGCCGCGTTGCGCAGGACCGGGAGCTCGGTCGTCGCCATCGCGGGGAGTCTAGCAGGTCCAGCCCTTTCCTCGAGACCGCCGCTTCGCTTCCGCTCCCGACGAGCCTGCCCTGAGCGAGCGGCGCAGCAGCGCAGCGAGTCGAAGGGTGCCCGTGCCCGTTTCCGTCTCCGTCGCCGACGCAGGCACTCGGAGCTTGAACGACACTTCGGCAACGAAGACGGGCATGGAAGAGGAACCGATCGCGGCGCGCCGCGATCTCCAGCGAGACGCGGCCGTGTGCTAGCCTGCCGACGAGACCGGCCTCCGCGCGAATCCGCCGGTGGCCGCGCCGCAAGCTAGAGGAGTGGCGGTGGCTGGCACGACAGCTCAGATCGGGCGCGCCAAGCATGCGGCCTTCGCTGCCGGGGGAGCCGCGCTCGGGCTGCTCACCGCCGAGTGCGGCTCGAGATGGCGTGCCAACGAGGTCGCCAGGTGAGCTCCGGGCGGCCGCCGGACGGTCAAGCAGCGCCTCCCCTCTCCATCGTCATTCCAACCCATGGCACGCGCGAGCTGACGCTGCGCTGCCTCGACTCGGTTGCGACTGCCGCGCCGTCGTGCGATGTCATCGTCGTCGACGACGCCTCCGCGGACGGGACGATCGAGGCGATCGCGCGCCGCCACCCCGGAGTTGCGGTGCTGGTCAACGAGCGCCGAGCCGGCTTCACGCAGTCCGCGAACCGGGGTCTCGCGGCAGCCGCCGGCGAGCTGCTGCTGCTGCTCAACAGCGACACCGAGGTGGCCGGAGAGTCGCTCGCTGCCCTCCAGGCCGCCTTTGCCGAGGATCCGCAGCTCGGGATCGGCGGCGCCGACCTGCGCTTTCCGGACGGAGCGCCGCAGTGGAGCGCGGGCCTCGAGCCGACCCCGCGCTGGCTGCTCGCCCAGGCCTCGGGCCTGCCGTCGCTGATCGGGCGGCTGCCCGGCTACCGCCGGCTGCGGCCGGTCGGCCGCGGACCCGGTGCGCGCGTGGACTGGGTGTCCGGCGCGGCGATGGCGATGCGGCGGACGGTCTGGGAGGCGGCGGGACCGCTCGATGAGCGCTACCGCTTCTATTGCCAGGACCTCGACCTGTGCCTCGCCGCTCGCGAGCTCGGCTGGCGGGTGGCGGTCGTCCCCGGCTTCGTGGTGATCCACCACCATGGCGCCACCATCAGCGCCGGCGGCGGATCGGCCGCCCCCTACCACCCCGAGCTGATGTGGACCGACCTGGTGCGCTTCGCCGGCAAACGGGGCGGTCCGGCGGCCGCCCACAGAGCCGCGGCCGCGCTGCGGGCCGGCGCCCGGTTGCGGCTGCTCGGCCGTGCGCTCGCCGCACCGCTGATCGGCCGTGGCCGCCGCCGGCGCTGGCAGCAGGACACGGCGGCGTTCGCCGCCGGGCTGCTGGCGTTGCAAAGATTGTAGGCGCGCGTCTCACGCGCGTCCCCAGAGGGATGCGGCGGTAGGCGCGCGTCTCACGCGCGCCACGAGGGGCGCGCATGAGATGCGCGCCTACAAGGTGCGGTACATCGCCTCGAGCTGCTCGGCGACGGCGGCAGGATCGTGGTGCGAGCGCAGCCGCGCGCGGCCGCCGCCGACGACCCGCCGGCGCAGCGCCGCGTCGGAGCTCAGCTGCTCGAGCCCGGCGGCGAAGGCCTCCGGGTCGTCCGCCACCACCAGCTCCTCGCCGGCCGCCGCCTCGAGGGCCGCCGCCGTCTGCGAGGAACCGATCAGCGGCAGCCCCCGCGCCCACGCCTCGAGGCCCTTCACCGGGACCCCGGTGGGGTGCCGCTCCGGAATTGCAACCACGGCGCCGGTGGCGAAGGCGAGCGCGCTGTCGGCCGGCGCCGGGTGCCACTCGACGCCGTCGAGGGGGCCGCCGTCGACCCCGCCGAAGCAGTGCAGGACAGCGCCCGGCACTCGCCGGCGGACCGCCGGCCACCACTGATGGGCCACCCGCAGGGCGGTCTCGCGGCTCGGCAGCCAGCTCGGGCTCGCCAGGGTCACCACCGCCGGGTGTCCGGCGAGCGGGACGTCGGACGCAGCGATCTGCGGCGCGAACGGCACCGGCACCCGCTCGATCCGCGCTCCCGGGCCCGCCGCCTCGCGCAGCGGCGCCGCGTCGAGCTCGGTGAGCACGACGGTCGCGGCAACGCTCCGCACGGTCGACCGCTCGAAGCCGGCCAACCGCCGCGCTTCCCACCGCAGCAGGGCCCTGGCGGGAGCGCGGCCGAACGACGCCGCGAAGCTCCACAGCACACTTTCGATGTTGTGGGCGCGGTAGATCAGCGGGACCCCGAGGGCGGCGGCAGGCGCAGCCTGGGCTACCGCCTGGAGCTGCTCCGCCTGCACCAGGTCGAAGTGCTCCAAGGCGATCAGCCGGCGCACCCTTTCGGCGACCGCCCGGAGGCGATGACGCTCGACGGTCAGGGGACGTCCGCGCAGCAGGGCCGACAGCGCGGCCGCCCGCATCCCTGGCGGCAGGACCGGCACCAGCTCGGCGCGGCAGCGGCCGGCGAGCGCGTCCCGCGCCGCACCGTGGTCTGCCGCCGGATCGACCGGAGCCACCAGCGTGATCCGATGGCCAGCCGCGGCGAGCGCGTCGACCGTGTTGAGGACCACCACCCGCCCGCCGTCCACCGGGGGCCAGGGCGGCTTGGTGGCAACGATCAATATGTTCAGCGTGGCCGCCATCGGGCTCCCATGGTACCGGCGCGAGCGCGAGGGTCAAAGCCCGGGGCGCGCCCGACTCGCAGGCCGCGGCTGCACGGGGGATCGAGGCGGCCGGGCTACAATCTCCTCGTGACCTCCGAGCGCTGGCTGCCCGCCGCCATCTTCGCCGCTCTCGTGCTCCTGTTCGCAGCGCCCTGGGCCGCTCGCCGCGCCCACGATGCGCTCCGGCCGAAGCTGGTCGAGGTGCGGATCGTGACCGCCACCGACGCCGACCCGGTGTTTCGCGAAGGGCCCCGCCACATGGAGCCCGGCGAGGAGGCTGCCATCGCGGTCGCGCTGCGCCTCTCCTACCCGTTGAGGAGCGACCGCTGGCTCACCCCGGCCGAACGCCTCGAGCTCGACGGCGCGCCGGTCGACCGTGAGCTGGGCGACGCCTGGCCGGAGCGGGACCGGCGGGTCCGCGTGTTCTGGTTCACCGTCGAGTCCGGCAACGTCGGCGGCACCGTCACTCCCGAGCGCGCAGCCCACCTGCTCCGCTACCGGAGCTTCCTGGCGAACGAGATGGGCCGTGGACTGCGCGCCGCATCGCTACCCGAGGCGCACAACGACGACCACCTCGGACCCCAGCCGGGCCAGATTCCGGTCGCTGCCGGAACATTGCGCCTCTACGCCCGGGTCGAGATCTTCGACCCCGAGCGCGAGGCCCGCGCGCTGCAGTCGGCGTCTCACCGCAGGCGCCGAGAGTGCCGTCGATCCGAGCTACCCGGCGATCCACCGCTCGGTCCGGCTGGCGGACGGGCTCCGTCCCGAGGCGGGCGAGCTCTTCAACCTGCCCGGGTGGGAGGTCGAGCCCGACGAGCCGGGCGCGTGGGACGAGGCCGCGAGGGCGGCGTTCGGCCTGCGCTTCGCCGAGGCAGTCGAGCGCCGGCTCGCGACCTCCTCGAGGAGCTTCGCGGCCGTCGCCGCAACCGGAGGCGCGGAGCTGCCGGCCGGCAGAGGCGCCGCGGAGCTCGAGGTGGAGCTCCGCGACGGGAGCGCCTCGAGCGGCGGCCGGGAGCTGCGCTGGGGCGAAGATCTTCGTGCCGGCGACATCCTGGTCGACGGCGACCACTACACCGTGCTCGTCGCCGATGACGGGGACGGCCGGCTGTCGGCCTCGGACACCGTCGCCCACTGCTGGAGGCGACCGCCCGCGCTGACCACGCTTGCTGCGGTCCTTCCCGCCCCACCGACCCGCGCCCGGCTGCTGCGCCATGGCTCCTGACGCCGTGCTCGAGATCCGCGACCTGGCCGTGGAGTTCCCGGCCGCCGACGGCGGTTGGCGGCCGGCGCTGCGCGGCGTCTCGCTCGCCGTCGAGGCCTCCGAGCGAGTGGCGCTGGTCGGCGAGTCGGGCAGCGGCAAGAGCGTCGTGGCGCTCGCCGCCCTCGGCCTGGTCGCCGCTCCCGGCCGGATCACCGGTGGCCGGGTGCGGGTGGCCGGCGTCGACCTGGCCGCCGCCACTGCGGACCAGCTCCGGCGGGTCCGCGGCCGCTCCATCGGGCTGGTCTTCCAGGAGCCTGCCGGCGCCCTCAACCCGGTGTACACGATCGGCTTCCAGGTCGCCGAGGCGGTGCGCGTCCATCGATCGGTCGGGCGCGCCGAGTCGCGAGCGGTCGCGCGGACGCTGCTTG
The DNA here is from genome assembly GCA_963754985.1 of uncultured Holophagae bacterium. GTDB lineage: Bacteria > Acidobacteriota > Thermoanaerobaculia > Thermoanaerobaculales > Sulfomarinibacteraceae > FEB-10. The sequence continues at coordinate 67,972 of CAVWIJ010000013.1, forward strand.
CCGCGACGGCCATCGCCGACCCGGCCGGCGTCGCCGACGCGTACCCGCACCAGCTGTCGGGAGGCCAGCTGCAGCGGGCGATGATTGCCCTCGCGCTCGCCGGCGATCCCGGCTTGTTGATCGCCGACGAGCCAACCACCGCCCTCGACCTCGAGACCCAGGCGCGGATCCTCACCCTGCTGCGCCGCCTTTCGGACGGCGGCCGCGCCCTGCTCCTCATCAGCCACGATCTCGCCGTGGTCGCGGGTCTGGTCGACCGGGTGGTGGTGCTGTTCGCAGGGGAGGTCGTCGAGACGGCGCCGACCGCCGCCCTGTTCAGCGCTCCGCTCCACCCCTACACCCGCTGGCTGCTCGCGGCCGCTGGGCGCATGGCGGCTGGCGAAGCTCCCGCCGCGATCGACAGCGCCGCGCCGCCGGTTGCGGGCTGCCGCTTCGCTCCCCGCTGCGTCTCGGCGCAACCGGGCTGCTGGCTGCGGCCGCCGCCGCTCGAGGCGATCGGCCCGCAGCGCGCGCTGCGCTGCCCAGTCGTGGCCGCGACGGCAAGCTCGGCGGCCGCACCCCCCCTGGGCGGCAACGGCAATGGCTGAGACGCTCCTGCGGGCAACGTCGCTGCGCCGCGCCTACCGGGCGCGCGGCGGCGATGCGGCCCGAATCGCGGCCGTCGACGGCGTCGACCTCACCCTCGAGCGTGGCGGCAGCCTCGGGGTGGTCGGCGAGTCCGGCGCCGGCAAGTCGACGCTGGTCCGCCTGCTGCTCGCGCTCGAGCGCCCCGACTCGGGCTCCGTGCACTTCGACGGCAACGAGATCAGCTCGATGCGGGCGGACCGGCTGCGGCCGCTGCGGCGGCGATTCCAGGCTGTGTTCCAGGATCCGCTCGGCTCCCTCGACCCGAAGCTCACGGTCGGACGGAGCGTCGCCGAGCCGCTGGTCGCGTTCGCCATCGGCAGCGCGGCGGAGCGGCGGCGCCGCGTGGCCGAGCTGCTGGCCGCGGTCGGCCTTCCGGAGGACGCCGCCCGGCGCCACCCCGGCGCCTTCTCAGGCGGCGAGCGCCAGCGGGTGGCCATCGCCCGTGCGCTCGCCAGCGACCCCGAGCTGCTCGTGCTCGACGAGCCGGTGTCGTCGCTGGATGCCGGGGTGCAGGGGCAGATCCTCGAGCTGATCGGCGCCCTGCGGGCGAGCCGGGGGATGGCGATCCTGCTGATCGCCCACGATCTCTCGGTCGTGCGTCGTCTCTGCGACCGTGTCGCAGTGATGTTCCAGGGAGTCGTCGTCGAGGAAGGGCCGGCCGCCGAGCTGCTCGCCAGTCCGGCGCACCCCTACACTGCGGCGCTGCAGGCGGCGACGCCGGCCCCCGACCCGGCGTGGCGGCCCCCGCCGGCGGCCGTTCCGGTCCGCGTCGAGTGGCCTGAGCCAGCGTGCCGCTTCGCGCCGCGCTGCCCGCGCGCCGCCGACGCCTGCGCCCGCGAGCCGGAGCTCGAGGAGCACGGGCCGCAGCGCCGCGTCCGCTGCCGCTTTCCCCTCCCCGCTGCACCCGAGGTCTAAGGGCCGATCCCCCGCGCCCGCTTCCGCTTCCGAGCCCGATGTCCTTCCCGCTCCCGCTCGCGATCCCGCTCCCGAATCAAGTCGGGTCCCCGCCGCCCGCCTCCGCTTCCACTTCCGAGCCCGAAACCGCGTTCCGCATCGAGCGACATCGGAAGCGGGCGCGGCAGCGGGCGCGGAAGCGGAGGGAGGGTCTCGTCTGCTCAACGCGCAGGCCCCCTGGCCCCGGCCCAGCGACCTGGGCTATACTTTTCCACCGTGGAGGGGGCACTTCTCGCCGACGTCCTGGCGTGGCTCGAGCCGCGGGCCCTGCTGCTTGCGGTGGCGATGCCACCCGCGATCCGGGTGGTCGGGCACGTCATCCCGGAAGAGCTGTTCATGGTCGCGATGGGCGTGCTCGCCGCTCGCTCCCACTCCCCCGCGCAGGCCGCGGTGCTGCTCGGCGCCGTCGCTCTGAGCCACGTGCTCACCGACCAGGTGGTGTACGGCGGCGGGCGCTGGCTCCATCCCAGGCTCAGCCGCTTCCCCAGGCTCGGGCAGCGTCTGGCCGGAATCGCAGCGCGCCTCGACGAGTCTCCGGCGGCGCTCGCCGCGCTGGTGCCGGCGCGCGTGCTGCCGTGCGGGCGGGCAGCCTGGCTCGCAGCAGCCGGGATCGCCGGAGTTCGCTGGCACCGCTTCCTGTTCTGGGACGTGCTGGCGGTCATCGCGCACCTTGCGACGTGGTCCGGGCTCGGCTGGTGGCTGGCCGGCGACCTCGCCCGCCTCGAATCCACCGCCGCTGCCGGTGGATGGATCGGCGCCGCGATGCTGGTGGCCGTGGTCGCAGCGGTGCCGGCGCTGATGTTCCTGCGCCGAAGGCCGAGCTGGCAGGTGGCCACGGTGCAGGCGGCGCGCCGGCTCGGCCGCTCGATCCGCCAGTTCGGATGGCGGTGGGACTGACGGCCCGGCTGGTCGCTTCCCCTCCCGCTCCGCGGCTCCGCCTCCGCGCCCGCTTCCGCGCCCGACGTCGTACCCGTTCCCTCCCCCGGCGCCCTGTCATCCTGGGCACCCCCTGGGCGGCGGGTGCCGACAACGGACAGACGACAACGACAACGCAGCCACGTCGGTACGCGACAGCTGTTGCCGGCGGACCGCAGGAATCTGGAAGTACGTCACCCGCACGGGCGGCGGTACGGAAGATCTCCCGATGTCCGCGGTCGGTAACGACGACCCGCTTCCCGTCCCCGTCCGTACCAGCCTTCGGCTTCACTCGACCATCGGGCTCGGAAGCGGAAGCGGGCGCGGAAGCGTTACCAAGTCCGCTCCACGGCCTCATGGTGTGCCGCCTCCCGGGTTTGCCCATACAATGGTGTCGATGCAGACAACGATCGACCAGATCCGCACCGCTCTCGCCTCCGCCTATCCGCTGACCGTGCTCGTGAGCCTCGAGGAGGAGCGGCTCGAGCGCCTGCTCGGCCGCTTCGCCGCGGCCGCCAAGCCCGAGCCGCTGCCGGTCACGGTGTGGAACTGCGTCGACGGCTTCCCGTCCAACGGTCAGGCTGCGCTCACCGACCCGATGGCGGCCCTCGACTGGGTCGCCGACAAGGCGCCGCGCGGCGTCTACCTGTTCAAGGACCTCGGTGAGTACCTCGACGACCGCCGCGTGTTGCGCCGGCTGCGCGACACCGCGATGAAGATCCGCAACACCGGCAGGTTCCTGTTCCTCCTCAAGCAGGATGCGTCCCTCCCCAACCCCCTCAAGCCGCTCACCTACGTCGTGGTGTCACTGTTTCCCGACGAGAGCGAGCTCGACGCGCTGGTCCGCGGCATGGTGAAGTCGCGGGGTGTCTCCGACGCCAATCTCGAACGCCTCACCAACTCGCTCAAGGGCATGAGCCTGACCGAGGTCGAGCACATGCTGCGGCGCCTGCTCGACCGCCAGAGCGCGATCGACGAGGAGTTCTTCAAGGCCGTGCTCGAGGAAAAGGAGCAGATCACCCGCAAGGAGGGCATCCTCGAGTTCGTGCCGCCGGACGAGAGCCTCGAGCAGCTCGGCGGCCTCGACCAGCTCAAGCTGTGGGTCCGCGAGCGGCGCTCCCTGTTCACACCGGACGCTCGGAGGAAGGGCCTGCCGGTGCCGAAGGGCGTGCTGCTGATGGGGATCTCGGGTTGCGGCAAGAGCCTCGCGGTCAAGGTGATCGCCCGTGAGTGGCAGCTGCCGCTGTTCCGCCTCGACATGAACTCGGTCTTCGCCGGCGTCCAGGGCACGGCGGAGTTGGTCTTCAGCCGCGCCCTCGATGCCGTCGAGTCGGTGGCGCCGGCCGTGCTGTGGATCGACGAGATCGAGATGGGCATCGCCGGCTACCACGAGGGCGAGTCCGGCTCGCTGACCCGGATCTTCTCCACCTTCCTGACCTGGATGCAGGAGCACCGGGCCGAGGTCTTCGTCGCCGCGACCGCCAACCGCATCAACCTGCTGCCGGCCGAGGTGATCCGCAAGGGACGCTTCGACCAGGTCTTCTTCGTCGACCTCCCGAACGAGGAGGAGCGCAAGGAGATCCTCAGCATCCACATGATGCGCAATGGTCTCGACCCGGCCGCGTTCGACCTCATCCTGCTCGCCTCGGCCACCCGCAACTGGAACGGCGCGGAGATCGAGCAGGCGGTGATGTCGGCCAGGATCACCGGCCACGCCAGAGGCACCAACGTCAGCCAGAACGACATGCTCGCGGCCTTCGGCAAGATCATCCCCCTGTCGCGCACGATGGAGGACCAGCTCAAGGCGATCAGGTCGTGGGCCCGCAACCGCGCGCTGCCGGCCACCACCGTCAGCAGACCCGAGATGTAAGGCCGTGCCGGCCGTCGTCCGCTCGTCGCAAGCCACCTCCGCGCCGGACTCCGAGTGGCTCGTCAACCAGATCGCCCACGCGCTGCGCAACCCGATTTTCGCGGCCACAGTCCAGGCCGAGGCACTCGCCCTCAAGGCGAGGCCGAGCGACGAGCTGTCGAGGTCGGCCGCCATGGTCCAGGGGCAGCTCAAACGCCTCACCGACGACATCGAGGAGATGCTGCTGCTCGGCCGGCCGGCACACCCCAACCCGCGAGCCACCGATGTCGCCGCCGTTGCTCGGACTGTCGCCGAGAGCTTCCGGCGCGGCCTCGGCGACGACGCCGCCACTGTCGAGCTGCGCGGTGCCGCGTCGCTTCCCATCAACAGCGACCCCGACGCGATCCGGATCATTCTCGAACGCCTGCTGCGCAATGCGGTCCAGCACACCGCGCCGCCGCACGCAGTCGAGCTCGAGGTCGCGGCCACCGCGGACGGCGCCACCACCGTGTCGGTGCGCGACCAGGGCAACGGCATCGCGCCGGAGCTGCTCGAGAAGGTCTTCCTGCCGTTTTTCCCGCAGCACCGGGGACGGCCCGGCCTCGGGCTGGCGGTGGCGGCGAAGCTCGCCCACGCCCTCGGCGGGTCGATCGAGATCGAAAGCGAGCCGGGCGTAGGAACGACGGCCCGCCTGATGCTGCCGCCCACTGCGCCGGCAGCCGGGCCCTGACGCCGGACCGGCGCCAACCCTATGCGAGCGCCCGCAACGCCATCGGTCCGCCTGGTTGTTCCGCCGGAGCACGACGGAGCCCGGCTCGACCTCTTCCTCGCCGCGGCCACCTCCCTGTCGCGCCGCGCGTCCCGAGCGATGGTCGCCGCCGGCGAGGTGCTGCGCAACGGCGAGGTCCTTCGCGTCCAGTCCCGGACCCTCGTCGCGGGCGACGTCATCGACGTCCTGCGCTCGCCTGCCGAGCTGGGCGTCCCGGCCGTCCCGTCCCTGCCGCTGCCGGCCATCCTCTTCGAGGACGCGTGGCTGGTGGTGGTGGACAAGCCGGCAGGGGTGCTGTCCCAGCCCGCCGAAGGCAGCCCGCGGGGCGAGCTCACCATCGAGCAGCAGCTGTTGCTCGCCCTGGCCGCGCGCGAAGGCCGGCGCCCCTTCCTGCGGATGGTGCACCGGCTGGACCGGACCACGAGCGGGGCGGTGCTGTTCGCGCGCACCGAACAGGCGCTACCACGCCTCGCGGAGTCGTGGCGGGCGGGAAAGGTGGACCGCCGCTACCTGGCGGTGGTCGCGGGCGACCCCGGCTTCGACGAGCTCGAGATCGAGCTGCCGATCGCTCGCGACCCGGCCCACCGCTGGCGATTTCGGGTCGACGAGGCCGGCCGGCCGGCGCGAAGCTCGGTCCGGGTTCTGGCCCGCCACGCCGGCCGCACCGCTCTGGTCGAGTGCCGGTTGCACACCGGTCGCACCCACCAGGTTCGGGTCCACCTCGCCGCGGTCGGCCACCCCGTGGTCGGGGACCGGCTGTACGACGCGCCGGCCCAGCTCGGCGCGCCGCGGCCGCTGCTTCATGCGGCGAGCCTCGACCTGCCGCACCCCGGCGACGGCCGGCGGCTCCACGTCGACAGCCCGCCGCCTGCGGACTTCAGACCCTACCTCGCAGCAACGTCGCAGGAGCAGCCGCCGGCACGACCATGAGCGGCGGGGTACACTCAGCCCGCAGGGCATGGAGGCCCCGACCGTTGAACACCTCCGATCCCAGACCTGGCATCCGTCGCTGCCTCGCTCGAAGTTGACCAGCGTTTGCTTCCGTGCCTGCCCTACCTCCTGCAGGATCTCTGGGCTCTGGGAAGCGCCATCGAGCAGATCATCGCCCTGGTCGGCTCGCTCGGCCTGCCACCGAACAGCAGAGTGCTGATGGCACTCCATCCGGAGCTGTCGGCGGATATCGCTGGCTACATCGATGGGCAGGCTGACGAATGCCGGGTGATCGCGGATCATCTGGAGGGCGCGGTGTGGCTGCTGCGCAGAGAGCCATGAACGGCTCCGGGAGGCTCCCGGCGGCTGAGCCGGTGCGCCACGAGCCGCGCCTCGTCCTGGCCAGTGGCTCGCCCCGGCGGCGGCAGCTGCTGGAGCTGCTCGGTATCCCGTGCCGGGTCGTTCCCTCCGGTCTCGACGAGCTGCAGCTGCCCGGGGAGGACGCCGCCGCGTTCGCGCTCCGGGCGGCCCGCGACAAGGCCGTCGCCGTCGCCGGCCGCGGCGGCGACCTGCCGGTTCTCGGCTCGGACACGGTGGTGGAGGTCGGCGGCGTCGCGCTCGGCAAGCCGGCCGACGCTGGCCACGCGACCGAGATGCTGCGGCAGCTGGCCGGCCGCGCCCACCACGTCCACACCGGCGTCGCTCTGGTGGCCGGTGGCCGCTGCGAGTCGCTGGTCGACACCGCACTCGTCCGCTTCCTGCCGCTCGATGACGCGATGATCCGCTGGTACGTCGCGACCGGCGAGCCGATGGACAAGGCCGGCGCCTACGCCGTCCAGGGCCGTGGCGGGCTGCTCGTCGAGGGCATCGAGGGCTCGCCGAGCACGGTCATCGGCCTGCCGATCCAACGCTTGCCCGGGCTGTTCGAGCGCTGCGGCCTCGACTTCTGGGAGCTCAGTCGCCAACCTTGATCGGCGCCCCGAGCTGCGCGAACGAGAACGAGGAGAAGATGTGGTGCCCGTTGAAGTCGAGCACCCGCAGGTCCTCGCTGTTCTCGAGGTCGGCCGCCACCACGTCGAAGGGCGTGCCGTAGATCCGCCGGACCTCGCCGATCGGCACCTCGTAGGAGATGAACTTGAGGATCCCCTTGTGGCGCAGCTTCTCTACCAGGCGATGGTCGGTCAGAGCCGGGTAGGTGGTCAGGATGAGGATCGGGCCGGTCCCCGAGAAGACGATGTACGCGCGCATGCCATCAGCCTCGCCCCGCAGCAACCCGCTCCGGCCCGGGCTACATTCCCTGCCGCGCCGCGCGGCAGCTGTCTCCGGCTCGCTCCTCAGTGCTCGTACGCGATCGGTCGCCCCAGATCGGACAGCGAGAGGCTGTCGAAGATGTGCAGGCCGTTGAAGTCGAGCACCCCCACCGGCCGGCCCTGCGCGACGTCGGAGGCGACCACCTCGAAGGGCACGCCGTAGAGCCGGTGGACGTCCGCCAGCGGCAGCTCGTAGGCGATGAACTTGTCGATGCCCTTGTGGTGCAAGGACCCGACGAGCGCCGCCTCGGTCGCGGTCGAACAGGAGGTGAGGATGAGAATCGGTCCAGTTTCGGTGAAGACCAGGTACGACCTCATGCCCCCTCCCTTCGTGCTGCGCGGCCAGCGGCTTGACCATAATGTGGGTCGCGATCCGGCCGCGCGCAATGGGTGCCGGCACTCTTGACACACGCGTGACATTGAACTCAGGGCGAGGCCGGGCTGCGGTCACATTCCACGGGAATCCGCCGGCGCCCGGCGTGATCAGGGCTTCGCGCCGAAGGCGGCCGCTGTCCCCTCGACCACCGCGAGCGCAAACCGCTCGCGCCAGGCGCGGTCCACCAGCATCTGGCGGTCGCCGGCGTTGGCCATGTTGCAGCACTCGATCAGCACCGCGTGCTGCGCCGCCGAGTAGCGGAGCACCGCCGGCACCCAGGTTCTGCGGCCGCGCAGCACCCGATCGCGCACCGGGTCCTCGTCGTGCAGCGCGATGCCGTTGCGATCGAGGCTGGCGACGAGCTTCGTCGCGAGGTGGCGCGACGAGGCCTCCACTCTCGCCTTGAAGTCGGTCCCCAGGCGGACGGTCGGGTGGTTGCGGTACTCGGCAAAGCGCTGGATGTCGGACCGTCCAACCGTGTAGCTGCTCGGGCGCAGATGGCGCGACGGCACGTAGAACATCGCGCCCCGCACGCTCGGGTGCAGCGAGTCGGCATGCACCGACAGGAAGACGGTCCGCGAGCGGGGGACCTGCGCGCCGGCCCGGTTGAGGATGATGTCGTTGCTCAGGTACCACCGCAGGTGCACGCCGAGCGCCGCGTCCTGGAGGAAGTACTGCGGCCGGGTCAGCAGGTACTGGTCGCGATCCTGAACCAGCCGGTCACGGCCGGGGACCTTCAGCCCGAGGTCGGAGTCCATCCTCGTGACCCACACCGTGGCGCGAGTGTGGCGCTCGAAACCGGCCTTGATGCGGCACGCGATGTCGTAGACATAGCTGGCCTCCCACAGGCCGTCGACAACCGATCCGGGATCGACGCCCCCATGCCCAGCGTCCACGATCACGTGGACCCCGGACAGGTCGGTCGCCTGTACGACCTCGAAGAAGCGCGCGAGCTCGAGTTCGCCCTGCTCGTAGGCCACCCGGCGCGGGTGGTCGGCGGGCAGGTACTGCGGGACCAGCAGGTCGAGCGGGATCCGCACCGGGTAGCCGACCGGGATCGAGGTCACGTCGGCGATGCCCGAGCGCTGCGCAATCTCGAGCGCGGTGGCGTTGACCTCCTTCGCAGCGAGCTGGCCGGTGAAGCGGATCACCACGGCCGAGTACAGCGCTTCTCCCCGGCGCAGCCGGTACTCGGCGTACGGTCCGCGATCATCGCTGCCGTAGCTCAGGGCCGCGGTCGAGGCAGCTTCCGTCCCTTTCTCGTCCGCTGCCCCGGCGCCGGCCGGTGTGGGCCGCGTTGTCGGGGGCGGGGGCGCCGGGGTCGGCGTCGCGGGCGGCGGCTCCACCCGAAAGGCCGGCAGCAGGCGATGCTCCGGCACCAGCATCGGCGGCCCACGCCGCAGGTCGCCGGGCGGGAGCTCGGGGTTGGCCTCGCGCAGGGCGCCCGCGGCTCCGGCAGAGCCCGTGAACAGCTCGGCGAGCCACTCCCAGCTCTCCTCGTCACCGTCGAAGGGGTCGAGAACCCAGTGCTCCCAGCCGTCGGCGACCCTGCGGTCGACCGGGAACAGACGCTGCACGGCCGCGAGCCTGAGCTCGCCGCGCAGGGCCTCGACCGGGATCTGGACGCCGCGGTCCTGCAGTGGCTGCTCGAGCCCCGGGTTGGCGGCGCGAATCCGCTGCCCGGCTGCCGCCGACCCGCAGTAGCGTTGGGCCAGCGCGAGCCACCCGTCGCCCCGCTCCGGCCGGACCAGCAGCACCGGCTGCCGGCCGCGGTCCCAGCGCAGCTCGCCGTGGGGGTCGAACTCGATGTCGATGCCACTCGGGGCATCGTCCTCGGGCGCCCCGGCACCTGCCAGCACGGCGCCAGCGAGGACGAAACCGAGCACCAGACCGCGGCATGCACGACCTGCCCGGGGTGCACAGCGGCGCCCCGTCCCACGATACCGGTCCGCCGTCACAGGCCTCGGCTGGCAACCCGGACGGGTCGCCGCTCCAGTCGTCGCATCCAGCCGCCGTATACTCGGTTCATCACGAGGCGCGCCGCGATGGTACCACGCCTCTTGACGGCTCCCGAGGCGGCGGCGACGATGGGACGGTATGGTCGAGTATGTCCACATGCCGTGGCGCCGGCCCTCGCGGGCCGCCTGGATCGCGCTGCTCATCGCGCTGCTGCTGAGCCTGCTCGTCGTGCTCCGGATCCTCGCGGTCTTCGCGTCGGTGATCTTCATGGCGCTGGTCGCGGCCGGGCTGCTGTCCCAGCCGTTCCGCAAGCTGGCAGCCCTGCTCAACGGCCGGCGCCGGATCGCGGCCGGGCTGATCTGCCTGGCGCTGGTGCTCGGGCTGATGGTGCCGTCGGCCTGGCTCGCGGTCGAGGTCTCGCGCGAGACGCTCGGCTTCTACAAGCTGAGCACGGACCAGCTCAGCGAGCACACACTGCGCGACGCGATCGCCGCCCGTCAGGAAGATCTCGACCGGTTCAATCGGCTGCTCGCCCCGTTCGGCCGGACGGTCACCGCCGAGGAGATCGTCCAGCGCATCAGTGCCGCGGCCGCCGGCGTCGGCCGCTTCTTCTACCGGCAGGGAGTGTCGATCGCGACCGGCCTGGTGCGGTTCGTGATCGGCTTCCTGATCTGGGTGCTCACCCTCTACTTCCTGCTGGTCGACGGCCGCGCGGTGCGCCACTGGTTTCGCGGGGTGATTCCGCTGGCGGCCGACGAGCAGGACCTGCTGCGGGCCCGCTTCATGGACATGGCCGGCTCGCTGGTCATCGGCAACGGCATCGCAGGCGTCATCCAGGGGGTCGGCGGCGCCCTCGTCTTCTACCTCCTCGACCTGCAGGGCCCGGTGCTGTGGGGCGTGGTGATGGCCATCCTCGGCTGGATCCCGGTGATCGGAATCTCGGCGGTCTACATTCCCGCCTGGGTGATCCTGATGCTCGCCGGCGATCCCGGGCGCGCGTTCGCACTGTTGATCCCGCTGATGATCCTGGCGACGGTTTCTGAGTCGATTCTGAAACCCGTCTTGGTCGGCCGCCGCAGCGAGTTGCCAACGCTGCTGGTCTTCTTCGCACTGCTCGGCGGCTTCGACGCCTTCGGCCCGGTCGGGCTCATCGTCGGACCGTTGATGTTGACCGTGTTCTTGACCCTGGTCGAGATCTACCGAGACCGTTACCAGCCATTCCTGCTGCCGTCGCCGCTGACCTCTGGCGGGCCGGCGGCGGCGGTCACGGATGGGGACGGGCCGGGAGAGGCTCCCAAGGCGCCCGCGGTGGATCGTACCCGGTCGGAGCCGGCTGCTGACGCCGGCTAGCCAGGCCCCTCTGCGCGCTCCGCACTGGTCTGCGGGCTCAGCTCGGCTCCCGCTTCGCCGACGCGGTTGGGGGGCGGCCTTGGCGGTGGCCTCCTTCATGAAGACCTGACCGTCGAACGACGCACCATCGGCGATCCGGATGCGCGGCGCGGTGATGTTGCCGGTGACCTTGGCCGAGCTCTCGAGCTCGGCGGTCTCGGCGGCCGCGATGTCACCCCGCACCGTTCCGGCCACCACCACGACTCGTCCCGCGACCGTCCCCTCGACGCGGCCCCTGAGGGGCCACACGCACGACGCCCGAGCCGTCGATCGAGCCCTGCAGCTCGCCGTCGACCTGGATGTCGGCTCGAGCCGGAGATCGTGCCCTCGATCCGGTTCCCGCGCGCGATCACGGTCGAGCCGCCGGCGTGCGCCGCAGACGCCGGCGTGGGAACGGGCACCGCTCGAGGCCTGGGTGGAAGATCTTGCTCGAGGTAGAGTGTTCGTCGCGACCGAAGATACCCATGCGTCGAAACCTCGTTGGAACGGGTCGATCGGGGTGGAGCGGGCAACGGGATTCGAACCCGCGACTCTCAGCTTGGGAAGCTGATACTCTACCAGCTGAGCTATGCCCGCCCGAGCGGAGCCTCACTCTAGCACACGATCCGAAAACGGTGCAATCTGCGGCTCGCGCGCCGCCGAGGCGGTGAGCCGGCGGCTGGCCCGCAGCTTGCATGGGATTCTGCTCGATGGAGCGAACTCGACCCGCGTCAGCGAGGGTTCACCCTGCTCGAGCTGCTGATCGTCGTCGCGATTCTCGGTGCGCTGCGCCGCCATCGTGGTCCCGAACCTGGTCCACTCGCTCCACAGCGCGCGCCAGAAACGAACCATGTCCTCGATGCGTGGGATCTCCGAGGGCATCGAGATGTACGCAGCAGGACTGGGGCTTCTTCCCGAGTCACAACAACGTGCCGGTGTCAGCGCTGGCAGGCGATCTCTCCATGTACGTGCGTCCCTTCGACCCGAAGGACGGCTGGCACCGGACCTACTGGTACAGCAACGACGGGGACGCCTACACGCTGATGTCGTTCGGTAGCGACGGCGTCCAGGACGGCTCCCATCCGCTGGGCCCGACGACCACCTTCGACGCCGACATCCTGTTCTCCTCCGGGGTCTTCGTCCAGTGGCCGGCGGGCGTGCAGCGGGAGTGACGCTGGGGGTCAGCCGGCCCGCAATCGGTGACGTCGGAGGGCATCGAAGGAAGCGGTCGAGGGGCCAGGATCCCAGGGGATCGTGCCCGTTCCCACTTCCCGCTACCGCTTCGCTTCCGAGCCCGGGTCGTCTTTGCAGTGGCTGTGCGAATCGAGCCGGCTCAGCCACGCGAGCGCGACGGCAGCGAAGCGCGCGCCTCGGCGCTCAGCCACTCCTCCGGCGGGACCGCGAGCGACGCCACGAGCTCGGCGAGCAGCGCCATCCGCGACGGCAGCTCGGCCACCACGATGTGCTCGCTCAAGGTGTGAGCGCCGTTGCCGACCGGGCCGAGCCCGTCCAGCGTCGGTGCCCCGGCGGCAGCGGTCAAATTGCCGTCCGAGGAGCCGCCCCATGCCACCCGATCGAGCGACAGGCCGAGCGCCGCGCCGACCTCCCGGGCGCGCGCGAAGAGCTCGACGGCGGCGAGGGAAGGCTCCATTGGTGGGCGATTCCAGGCGCCGTGCACCTCGACTCGGGCCCGCCCATCGACCGGCGTCAGCGCCCGCAGCCCCGCGTCGAGCCGCCGCCGCTCCTGCTCGGTCCACGCGCGAACGTCGACCACGATCCGCGCGTGGTCGGCGACGGTGTTGCTCGCCGAGCCGCCGGAGATGATGTTCGGCCCGACCGTGGCGCCGGCGCCCGCATCCTGGAGCTCGAGCATCCGCAGCACCTGGTGCGCGGCCTCGACCACCGCGTTGACGCCCTCCTCCGGAGCAACGCCCTGGTGCGCCGGCCGGCCGGCCACGTCGACGGTGAACTCGCCGGAGCCCTTGCGAGCGAGCTTGAGCTCGCCGAGCGGGGTGGCCGGCTCGAGGACGAGCGCGACGTCGGCCGTCGCGGCGGCATCGAGGATCCTCGACCGCGAGCCGGGAGAACCTTTCTCCTCGTCCGGGTTGAACAGGATCTCGAGCTCGGCGTGCTCGCGGCCGGAGTCGTCGAGCCAGCGCAGGAGCCACGGCAGGAACAGCAGCCCGGCTTTCATGTCGTAGACGCCGGGGCCGAAGATCCGGCCCTCGCGCTCCGACCAGGTCTCGCTCCATGAGCCCGGGGGCCAGACCGTGTCGTAGTGGGCGAGCAGCAGGACCCGGCTGCCGGTGCCCGGCCGGCGCACCCGCAGCAGCGGGCCCCACCCGGGAAGCGGCTCGCGCTCGACGATCCCGAGCCCGGAGAGGACAGCCGTCAGGAGATCGGCGGCGCGCACGGCGCCCGTCTCATCGCCGGTCGGGGTGTCGATCGCCACCAGCGCCCGCAGCTCCTCGAGGTAGCGCGGCAGCCGTTCGGTGAAGTAGCGGACGGTGTCCATCGCCGACGGATTGTAGCCGAGGCCCTCCCTGCCGGTGCTCGGGTTCCGCGCCGCAAGGCCGCCGGGGCCCGCCGTCACGAGCTCGCGCTGCCGTCGCGGTGGCTCCTCGGGATGTAGCGGCCGCTCGCATCGTAGAGGGTGCGCCGCAGCTCGGCCTCGAGCTCGAGGATCCGCCCTTTCGGACGGGGCTTGATCGGCTTTGCCGGGGTGCCGGCGTAGATCGTCCACGGCTCGCAGCTACGCGCGACCATCGAGTTGGCCCCGACCACGCAGCCCTCGCCCAGCTCGACGCCGGGCAGGATCACCGCGTTGGCGCCGACGATCGCGTGCCGCCCGAGGACGACCTTGCCACGGACCGGCACCCGCCAGGGCGCCGGCACCGCCGGGTTGGTCAGGCAGCCCCCCGAGTAGTCCTCGTTGCCCGGTGTACAGCCGGACCCCGCCCGACAGGCCGGCGAAGTCGTCCATTTCCAGCTCCCCGCCGCCGGCGATCAGGCTGTGGGCGGCGATGTGAACGAAGCTGCCGATCCGGGTGCCGCAACCGCCGGCGAGGAAGACGAAGTCGTCGATGATGACCGAGTCCCCGATCGAGATCGTCGCCGGCGACACGATCTTGGCGAGCGGCCAGATGGTGACATCCTCACCGACCGAGCGGAGGCCGAGCGAGTAGGCCTGGTTCATGCCGACAACCTCACGGGTCGAAGGCCATGGGCGGGCCGCGGGCCTCTCGCTGCTCTCACGTGACCGTCCTCCCCTTGTGCTCGGCGTACGCACCCCGTCCGGTGCGCTGCTCCCGCGGCAGCGCCGCGTCCTCGTCGAGGTCGAGGCAGCGCAGCGTCCCGGCCGGGCGCTCGCGGTAGCGCAGCCCGCTCTCGGGGCAGGTCATGACGCCGTCGGCGGCCGGCGTCTCGAGCCGGTGGCCGTGGCGGCTCATCCAGCCCGCCTGGCGCGCCGGGACGCCGACCACCAGCGCGTAGTCGGGCACGTCCTTGGTCACCACCGCGCCGGCGCCGACGAAGGCGTAGCGGCCGATGGTGACGCCGCAGACGATCGTGGCGTTGGCGCCGATCGTGCAGCCCCGCCGGAGCAGCGTCTTCTCGTAGAGGGCGTGGCGGTTGACCTGGGAGCGCGGGTTGGTGACGTTGGTGAGCACGCAGGACGGGCCGAGGAAGACGTCGTCCTCGATGACCGTGCCCGTGTAGATCGAGACGTTGTTCTGGATCTTGACGTTGTCGCCGATCACGACGTCGTTGCCGACGTTGCACGTTCTGGCCGAGGACGCAGCCGCCGCCGATCCTGGCGCCGCGTCAGGACGTGGCAGAAGTGCCAGATCTTGGTGCCGTCGCCGATCTCGCAGCCGCTCGTCGACGTACGCGGACTCGTGGACGAAGTAGCTCATCGCGAGCTCGCTTCCCGCTCGCGGCCGGCCATCGACATGGGGTGGGCGTCGCTCGCCTGGCGCGCGACCGGCTGCGCGTCGCGGATGCGCGTGGACCAGCTCGATCGACGGCCGCGCGTCGTCGATGCCGAAGCCGCGCCCGGCCAGGATCTCCTCGTAGACCCGGGTGTGCAGGTCGGTGAAGCCTTCGGAGAACTCGATCTCCTCGCCGTCGACGGTGATCGAGCGGAAGGTCGTGCGCTCTGCCCGGCGCCGCGGCGAACGGCAGGTCGCGCGGCCTCGACCGAGAGGAACCAGCGGACGTCGGCGCGCTCGAGCTCGAGGAAGCCGGCCATCGCGCGGGTCGCTCGCGAGGTGGACCTCGCTGCGCTCGCGACCGGGCCGAAGAGCCAGATCAGCAGGTCGAAGAAGTGGATGCCGATGTTGGTGGCGACGCCGCCCGACCGCTCCTCGTCGCCCTTCCAGGAGTACGCGGTACCAGGGGCCGCGCGCGGTGACGTAGGTCAGCTCGCACGTCGTGCGCTGCGCCGCCGGGCTCCGCGTCGAGCCGCTGCTTGAGCGCGACGAGGGCCGGGTGCACGCGGAGCTGCAGCACCGTGTAGACCCGGCCGCCGGTCTCCTGCTCGAGCTCCGCGAGCGCGTCGAGGTTCCACGGGTTGATCACGAGCGGCTTCTCGCAGATCGCGTCGGCGCCGACGCGCAGCGCGAGCCGGATGTGCGCGTCGTGCAGGTAGTTGGGCGAGCAGATCGACAGGCAGTGGACGCGCTCCGGCGTCACGGCCGCGCCGGAGCTTCTCGAGGTGGCGGTCGAAGCGCTCGAACTCGGTGAAGAAGGCGACGTCCGCGGAAGTACCGGTCGAGGATGCCGACCGAGTCGTGCGGATCGACCGCGGCGACCAGGCGGTTGCCGGTGTCGCGGATCGCCTGCAGGTGGCGCGGCGCGACGTAGCCCGCCGACGCCGGTGAGGGCGAAGTTCTTCATCAGCGTCGTCCTCTCACTCGCCACTGCCCCGCCCTCCGCCGCCGTCGAGGTCGTGCTCACGCGCGGCGGACCTTGCCGTTGCGGTGGCGCAGCACGCCGCGGGTGTCGACGATCAGCGGCGCGTGCTCGGACACGAGGTCGTAGTCGACCGCGCGTGTGGTCGGTGACGATGACGACGGCGTCGGCGCCGCGCAGCGTCGTCGGCGGTCGAGCGGCGACCGAGGCCATCGGCGGCAGGTCCGGCCAGCTGCCGCATCCGCGGCGCGACCGGGATGTGCGGGTCGTGGTAGGCGACCTCGGCGCCGAGCTCGAGCAGCAGCTCGATGATCTCGAAGGCCGGGCTCTCGCGCGGGTCGTCGATGTCCTTCTTGTAGGCGAGGCCGAGGACCAGGACCTTGGCGCCCTTGCACCGGCTTGCCGCGCTCGTTGAGCGCCAGCTGCGAGCTTCTCGACCACGTACTCGGGCATCCGCGACGTTGACCTCGCCGGCCAGCTCGATGAACTTCGGCGCCACGCCGTACTCCTCGCGCCTTCCACGCCAGGTAGAACGGGTCGAGCGGGATGCAGTGGCCGCCCCAGCCCGGGCCGGGGTTGAAGCGCATGAAGCCGAACGGCTTGGTCGAGGCGGCGTCGAGCACCTCCCAGACGTCGATGCCCATGCGGTCGTAGACGATCTTGAGCTCGTTGACGAGCGCGATGTTGACGGCGCGGAAGATGTTCTCGGTGCAGCTTGGTGGCCTCGGCGACGCGCGCCGAGGAGACGCGCACGGTGCGCTCGATGACCTGCGTCGTAGAGCGCCTCGGCGAGGTCGCCCGAGACCTGCGTCGACGCCGCCGACGACCTTGGGCGTGGTGGTGGTGGTGAAGTCCGGGGTTGCCCGGGTCCTCACGCTCGGGGGAGAAGGCGAGGAAGAAGTCCTCGCCGCACGCCAGGCGCGCGGTCGCCCGGCCCCGGCTCGCCGCGATCCGGCGCGGAAGCCCACGTCCCCTCCGGACACGTCGCCGCCGGACTGGCGGCGTTCGGGCCGGTTGCCGGAGAGATCGGCGCAGCAGCTCGTCGGTGGTGCCGGGGTAGGTGGTGGACTCGAGGACCACGAGCTGGCCCGGCCGCAGGCGCGCCCGCACCTGCCGCGCCGAGCCCTCGACGTAGCGTCATGTCGGGCTCGCGCTGCGGGGTCGAGCGGCGTCGGCACGCAGATCAGGATCGCGTCGGGCTCGCCGAGGCGCGCGAAGTCGGCGGTCGCCGTGCAAGCGGCCGCGACGCCACCGCGGCGCGACCCGGCCGCCGTCGAGGTGCTTGATGTAGCACTCGCCGCGCCCGAGCGCCGTCGACCTTGCCGGGTCGACGTCGAAGCCGAGCACCGTGAAGCCCTTCTCGGCAAAGGCGAGGGCGAGCGGCAGCCCGACGTAGCCGAGGCCGATGATGCCGACGAGGGCGTCCTTCGACTCGATCTTGGCCAGCAGCGCACGAGCGGTTTCGTTCATGTGGTGTCCACCGGGTTCATCGCGAGGCGGAGCTCATGGTCGTCGGTCCTCATGCGCCAACCAGCTCGCGATCGGCGTCGGTCATCATCTGGACCAGGCCCTCGAAGCCGACGGTCGGCTACCAGCCGAGCTCGCGCCTTCACCTTGGAGGGGTCACCGAGCAGGTGCTCGACCTCGGTCGGGCGGAAGTAGCGGGGGTCGACGCTCGACGAGCACCCGGCCGTCCGGGCCGATCCCCTTCTCGTCGAGGCCCGTCCCGCTGCCAGGTCAGCGGCAGGCCCAGGCGCGCGAAGGCCGGCTCGCAGAACTCGCGCACGCGTGCGTCTCGCCGGTGGCGACGACGTAGTCGTCCGGCGCGTCGGCCTGGAGCATCAGCCACATCGCCTCGACGTAGTCGCCGGCGAAGCCCCAGTCGCGCTTCGGCGTCGAGGTTGCCGAGGTAGAGCTAGTCCTGAGCCCGGCCTTGATGCGCGCCGCGGCCACGCGTGATCTTGCGGGTGACGAAGGTCTCGCCCCGGCGCGGGGACTCGTGGTTGAAGAGGATGCCGTTGACCGCGAACATGCCGTACGCCTCGCGGTAGTTGCGGGTGATGAAGAAGGCGTAGGCCTTGGCCGCAGCGTAGGGGCTGCGCGGGTAGAACGGCGTGCGTCTCGGTCTGCGGGATCTCGATCGGCCTTGCCGAACAGCTCCGAGGACGAGGCCTGGTAGAAGCGCGCGTCCAGGCCCAGCTCGCGCATCGCCTCGAGGACCCGCACCGCGCCGACACCGCGTGACCTCGGCGGTGTACTCCGGCACGTCGAACGAGACCTTGACGTGGGACTGCGCGCCGAGGTTGTAGATCTCGTCGGGGCGCACCGTCTTCAGGATCTGGTTGAGCGAGGAGGCGTCGTTGAGGTCGCCCGTAGACCAGGCTGCAGCCGCACGTCGGGCTCGTGGGGGTCCTGGTAGATGTGGTCGATGCGCGCGGTGTTGAAGGTGGAGGAGCGGCGGACCATCCCCCACACCTCGTACCCCTTGCCGAGCAGGAGCTCGGCGAGGTACGAGCCGTCCTGACCGGTGATGCCGGTGATCAGTGCGCGCTTGCCGTTGCGGTCGGGCCATGGTGGCTCGAAGCAGAAGTCGGTCCTCATCGCCGCCTCCCCCGCGACGCGCTGAGCTCCGTGGTTGCTGCGAGGAACCAGCGGTAGCGTCGACTCGATACCCTCGCGCAGCCCGATGCGGTGCCTCCAGCCGAGCGCGTGCAGGCGCGACACGTCGAGCAGCTTGCGCGGCGTGCCGTCGGGCTTGGAGGTGTCGAACGACGAGCCTGGCCTCGGGTGCACGATCGTCGCGCACCATCTCGGCCAGCTCGCGGATCGAGAGGTCCTCGCCGGTGCCGACGTTGATGTGCAGGTCGCCGTCGTAGTGCTCCATCAGGAACAGGCAGGCGTCGGCGAGGTCGTCGACGTGCAGGAACTCGCGCCGGGCGGCTGCCGGTGCCCCAGATCGACGACCTCGCTGCCGGCCCTCGGCCTTGGCGTCGTGGAACTTGCGGATCAGCGCCGGCAGCACGTGCGAGCTCGTGAGGTCGAAGTTGTCGTTCGGCCCGTAGAGGTTGGTCGGCATCGCCGAGATGAAGTCGCAGCCGTACTGGCGCCGGTAGGCCTGGCAGAGCTTGATGCCGGCGATCTTGGCGATCGCGTACGGCTCGTTGGTCGGCTCGAGCGGACCCGGTGAGCAGGTACTCCTCGCTGCATCGGCTGCGGGCACTCGCGCGGGTAGATGCACGAGCAGCCGAGGTACAGCAGCTTGGTCGACGCCCGCGCAGGTGCGCGGCGTGCACCACGGTGGCGTGGATCATCATGTTGTCGTAGATGAACTCGGCCGGGCGCGTGGAGTTGGCGAGGATGCCGCCGACGGTGCCCGGCCACCAGGAACACGTACTCGGGCCGGTTCGCGCGCGAACCAGTGGTTGACCGCCGCCTGGTCGCGCAGGTCGAGCTGCTCGCGGGTCGCCGTGAGGACGTTGGTGAAGCCCTCGGCGTCGAGCCGGCGCAGCACCGCCGAGCCGACCAGACCGCCGTGGCCGGCGACGAAGATGCGCGAGTCGCTTCGAAGCTGGGTCATTGGTTGCGTTCCACGTCCCTGCCGTCCTGCATGCTGTGGTCCTCGCGCCGCGCCTGCCACATCCACGCCTCCGCGGCGGCCTGTCGCTGTTGATCCGTGAACGCTCACACCTCGTAGTACTCTCGGTACCACTCGACGAAGTTCCTGATGCCGGTTTCGATGGGCGTGCTGGGGGCGTAGCCGACGTCGGCCTCCAGCGCCGAGACGTCGGCGAAGGTGTCGGGCACGTCGCCGGGCTGCATCGGCAGCAGCCGGCGCTCGGCGGTGCGGCCGAGGCACTGCTCGAGCGTCGCGATGTAGCGCTCGAGCTCGACCGCGGTGCTGTTGCCGATGTTGTAGACCCGCCACGGCGCGCAGCTGGTGCCCGGGTTGGGGCGCTCGGAGTTCCAGCCGGAGTCGCGCTCGGGAATGCGGTCCATGACCCGCACCACGCCCTCGACGATGTCGTCGATGTAGGTGAAGTCGCGCCGATGCCGGCCGTGGTTGTAGACGTCGATCGGCTCTCCGGCCAGGATCTTGCGGGTGAAGATGAAGAGCGCCATGTCGGGGCGGCCCCACGGGCCGTAGACGGTGAAGAAGCGCAGCCCGGTGCACGGCAGCGCCGTAGAGGTGGGCGTAGGTGTGGGCCATCAGCTCGTTGGCCTTCTTGGTGGCGGCGTAGAGCGACAGCGGGTGGTCGACGTTGTGGTGGACCGAGAACGGCATCGAGGTGTTGGCGCCATAGACCGAGCTCGACGAGGCGTAGACCAGGTGCGGCACCGAGCGGGCGCGGCAGCCCTCGAGGATGTGGAGGAAGCCCACGAGATTGGTGTCGACGTAGGCGTGCGGGTTGACGAGCGAGTACCGCACGCCGGCCTGGGCGGCGAGGTGGACGACGCGGTGGAAGCTGTTGCCGGCGAACAGGCTGTCGATGGCCAGCCGGTTGCCGAGGTCGAGCTTGACGAACTCGAAGCGAGGGCGGCTCCGCAGCTGGGCGAGCCGCGCCTCCTTCAGCGACACATCGTAGTAGTCGTTGAGGTTGTCGAGGCCGAGCACGGCGTGACCGTCGTCGAGCAGGCGCCGGGCGAGGTGGAAGCCGATGAACCCAGCGACGCCGGTGACCAGGATCGGGAGATTGGCCGCCATCGTCCAGTATTGTACCGAGTTCGGCCCGAGGGCAGGCCGATCCGTCAAGCGGGTCCGGTGAGCGGGCGTCTCCCACCGCGGTCGCGGGGACGGGAACGGGAACGGGAACGGGGCCGCTGGCCGGGACGGGTACGCGAGCAGAGTGCGGTAGTATCGTCACCCGGACGGCGGCGGCCGTCCGCGATCGACTCGAGAGGATGATGGGATGAGCACCACGACCAGAACCGACTACAAGGTGAAGGACCTCGGCCTCGCCGACTGGGGCCGGCGCGAGATCGAGATCGCCGAGAAGGAGATGCCCGGCCTGATGGCGACCCGTGCGAAGTACGGGCCGTCGAGGCCGCTCGCCGGCGCCCGGATCACCGGCTCGCTGCACATGACGATCCAGACCGCGGTGCTCATCGAGACCCTGCTCGAGCTCGGCGCCGACGTGCGCTGGGCGTCGTGCAACATCTTCTCGACCCAGGACCACGCCGCCGCAGCGATCGCGCAGCGCGGAGTCCCGGTCTTCGCCTGGAAGGGCGAGACCCTCGAGGAGTACTGGTGGTGCACGCGCCAGGCGCTGACCTGGCCCGACGGGAAAGGGCCGCAGCTGATCGTCGACGACGGCGGCGATGCGACGCTGGTGGTCCACCGCGGCTACCGGGCGGAGGATGACCCGGAG
The DNA here is from genome assembly GCA_963754985.1 of uncultured Holophagae bacterium. Lineage (GTDB taxonomy): Bacteria > Acidobacteriota > Thermoanaerobaculia > Thermoanaerobaculales > Sulfomarinibacteraceae > FEB-10. The sequence goes on from CAVWIJ010000013.1 coordinate 89,306, forward strand.
CTCATCACCCGGCCAACCGCCAACAAGGACCTGGCCATCGTGAACCGGATGCTCCAGGAGATCCAGGGCGTCGACTCCCCGCTTCTGGCATCGAGGTGGTGGCGTCGCTCAAGGGGGTCTCCGAGGAGACCACGACCGGCGTGCACCGCCTCTACCAGATGGCGGAACGGGGCGAGCTCCTGGTCCCGGCGATCAACGTCAACGACTCGGTGACCAAGTCGAAGTTCGACAACATCTACGGCTGCCGCGAGTCGCTGGTCGACGGCATCAAGCGCGCCACCGACGTGATGGTGGCCGGCAAGGTCGCGCTGGTGTGCGGCTTCGGCGACGTCGGCAAGGGCTCGGCCGAGGTGCTGTACGCCCACCGCGCCCAGGTCTGGGTGACCGAGATCGATCCGATCTGCGCTCTGCAGGCGTGCATGGCCGGCTACCGCGTGGTGACGGTCGAGGATGCCCTGCCGTACGCCGACATCTACGTCACCGCCACCGGCAACTGCGACATCATCACCGCCGACCACATGAGCCGCATGAAGGACCAGGCGATCGTCTGCAACATCGGCCACTTCGACAACGAGATCCAGGTCGACGCTCTCAACGCGCTGGCCGGGGGTCGAGAAGGTCACCATCAAGCCGCAGGTGGACGCCTACCGCTTCCCGGACGGGCACACCATCTTCCTGCTCGCCGAGGGCCGGCTCGTCAACCTCGGCTGCGCCACCGGCCACCCCAGCTTCGTCATGTCCAACTCCTTCACCAACCAGATGCTGGCTCAGATCGATCTCTGGCAGAACCCGCACGAGGTCGGCGTCACCACCCTGCCCAAGCAGCTCGACGAGGAGGTCGCCCGCCTCCACCTCGCCAAGCTCGGCGCGAAGCTCACCACGCTGACCGAGGCGCAGGCCGCCTACATCGGCGTGCCGATCGAGGGGCCGTACAAGCCGGAGTGGTATCGGTACTGATCGGCGAAGCTCTCGCCCGCGACCGAGCAGCTCGGCGACGTCGTCGGCAGCTTCACCTTTCCCAACCCTCCTATTCCCCCGGCCCCGCCCTACCACAACGTGGTCGGCCTCGCGCACGACGGCGACGGCCACCTCTACGTGGTGGACGGGCAGGGAGGCCTCGAGGTGCACGAGTTCACCCTCGACGGCACCTTCGTCCAGACCTTCTCGATCGTGCCCACCTCGCCCGACGGTCTCGCGTTTGACCACGATCGCTGCTCGTACTGGGTCTACGACGGCGGGCCGAGCGGCACCGACACGGTGCGCCACTACGACCTCGCCTTCATCGAGATCGAGAGCTTCCCGGGGCCCCTCGCCGCCGGCTACGGCTACGGTGAAGGCGTCGCGGTCATCGGGGACCGGCTCCACATCGCCTCGTCCGTCGGGGGCGTGGCGACGATCGTCATCTTCGACGTCGCCGACGCGATGGTGCCGGACGGCTGCAGCATCTTTCAGGACGGATTCGAGAGCGGCGACCTCTCGGCGTGGAGCTAGGACCGTGTGGGCAGAGGCCAACGAAACGGTGCTTCTTCGGCAACGCGCCGAGGGGCCGCTGCACCACGCGCTGCTAGCCCGGATATCTCACCGGGTTTCGTGGCGAGGGCGGCGAGGTGCCGTGCGCAGTGGGGATTTCGACCCGAGGGGCGCGGAGGCGAACCCGCGGGGCGGGTGGTGGGAGTGCGGGAGGGGGCGGCGGGTCTGTGATGGGCGGGGGGCGGAAAACTTGACAGTACGTCGAGCACCCCGAGGCGAGAAAGCACCGCTGAGTGCGGCGCATCGCCGGCCGCAGTAGAAAGTTGGTGAGATATCCGGGCTAGAGCCCGACCTTCTCGAGGATCCGGTCGAGCGCCTCGAGCTCACCGCGGGTCACGTAGAAGTGCGGCGAGAAGCGGACCAGGCCCTGGCGGACCGAGCACACGACCCGGCGCTCGGCCAGCCGGCGGTGCGCCTCCCGGGAGGTGGTGCCGCGAGGGCGGGCGGCCACGATGCCGCCGACCGGCTGGCCGGAGCCCGGAGAGAAGACCTCCCAGCCGTGGGCGATCAGGATTCTGGTCAACATCCTGGCCAGCATCTCGACCCTTGCCTGGATGGTCTCGCGTTCGACGCTGGCGATGATGTCGAGGCCGGCGGCGAGACCGGCCACCCCGACGCCGTTGACCGCGCCCGGCTCGAAGCGCCGGCCGTCCTCGGCGAAGACCAGCCGGTCGAGGAAGAAGTCGCCCGGCTGGCGATCAACGTTGCGCCAGCCGCTCAGCACGGGCTGGAGCTGACCGCGCAGCTCGGGAGTGGTCGCCATGAGACCCGCCCCCTCCGGGCCGAGCAGCCACTTGTGACCGTCGGCGACGACCGCGTCGGCGCCCACGGCGCGCATGTCCATCGGCAGCACTCCGAGTCCCTGGATGGCGTCAACCACGAGCAGGCAGCCGTGGCCCCGGCACAGCCGGCCGATCTCGGCGAGGGGAGCGATCCACCCGGTGTGAAACGCCACCCACGACACCGCCACCAGGCGCGTCCGCGCGTTGAGGTGCCTCACGAGCTGATCAGGGTCGACGCGGCCGTCGGCCTGCGGGTAGCGCACGACCTTGACGCCCTTGCGCGACAGGTGGAGCCACGGCGCGGCGTTGGCGGCGAACTCCTCCTCTCCCACCAGCACCTGATCGGCCTTCTTCCAGCTCAGCCCCTCGGCGATCAGCGACAGCCCCTCCGAGGTCGAGCGGATGATCGAGATGTCCTCCGGCCCGCAGCCGATGAGCTGGCTGCCGAGGTGGCGGCAGGTGAGGCGGTGGTTGCGCCACTCCTGCTCTGCCTCGAGGCCAGTGTGCTCCTGCTCGGTGATCCGCTGGCGCATCGCCTCGGCGACCGGCCTCGGCAGCGGGCACACCGCGGCGTGATCGAGATAGAGGCAATGCTCGCGGATCGGGAACTCGGGCAGCCAATCCTTGAGGTCGAGCGGCGGAACTCCGCCGTGCGCCCGACCGAACGTCACCCATGCATGATAGCGCTGCTGCTCGTGCCCTGCCCGACTCGGCGTCTCCCTCACTTCCGAGGCGCCGCTTCCGCGCCCGCTTCCGAGCCCGGGCCCATCTCGTGCGGCTCAGCCCTCCAGATGCGCTGTCGCGCCGATCCTCTGGAGGCGCTTTCCGAGGAGCCACCTTCGGCGATTTCGGATCTCACGCGTGCGTCAGGCGGAAAGCCGTTCCGAAATCGCCAACGCTGCGCACGCCCTGCAGGACGCGGTCTCCTCGTACTCACCTCGCCTCCCGGGCGCGGGCGCGGAAGCGGAAGCGGGCGCGGAAGCGGGCGGGCGGGGGTTCTAGTCCCTATCCCCTAGCCCCTACTTGTCCGCCGCGCAGCGGAAGCCGGTGGCGCGCGAGGCCACCTCGGGCGGGCGCTGCTCGCGGTACGACACCCGCAGGCGGCTGGCCGGCGTCACGTACGAGCCGCCGCGAACCACCCGCTGGTCCTCGACCCACTCGCCAGTGAGCTGGTCCCAGGCGCGGCCGTCGCCAGGAGCGTCCCAGTAGTTGCGGTGGTAGCGGTCGGCCACCCACTCCGACGCGTTGCCGAGCATGTCCGTGAGCCCCCACGAGTTGGCCGGGAAGCTGCCGACCGGCGCGGTCTCGACGTAACGATCGTCGCCGACCGACTCGATCGCGTTCGCGATCCCCGGTATCCAGTCGTTCCCCCACGGATGCCGCGTCACAGCCCCGCCGCGGGCGGCCCGCTCCCACTCGGCCTCGGTCGGCAGCCGCTTGCCGGCCCAACGGGCGTAGCTCGCGGCCTGGAACCAGGTGACCCAGAGCACGGGGTGGTCCGCCTGCTCGGGGTCGTCGAACGACGACCGGCGCTGCGGAGGTGTGCAGGCCCCGTCGTCCACGCAGCGGCGGTAGTCCGCGTTCGTGACCTCGCTCGCATCCAGCCAGAAGCCGCTGATCGAGACGTTGTGCGACGGGTGCTCGTCGTAGGCCGCGGCAGGGTCGTCCGGCGACGCCCCCATGCGGTAGGTGCCGGCCGGTACCCACACCATCAGCCTCCCGTCGCGGCCCGAGATCCTGCGCATCCCCGGCGGCGGCTCGGCGAGGCGCGCCAGCTCGCCCAGCGCCGGACCGCCGGGGCCGAGCGCTCGCAGGAGGTCGAAGGTCAGGTCCGCGAGTCGAAACTCGCCGCGACCCACAAACGACCTGCCGGAGACCTGCACCTCGTCGGCCAATCGGCGCTCGTAGGCCGCGAGACGCCCGCTCAGCTTGCGGTCGCCGGACACCGCCGAGCGATAGCCGGTGATGGCGGCGCGCACCGTCAGCACGTCGCCGCGGCGGACACCGGCCCCCATCTCGTTCTCGAGCTGGACCAGGAGGTCGTTCAGCACGCGGTCTCCCGGGTCCTGCCGGAGCAGCTCCACGACCCGCGGCACGGCCTCCGACACCCGGCCCTCGACGACCAGCCAGGTCACCGCGCGCCGTTCCAGGTAGCGGCGGTCGGAGCCGGACAGGGTGGCCTGATCGAGCTCCCGCCCGGGCGGGCTGCGCATCGGGAAGACTCGCTCCGCGAGCTGCACGAGCTGCTCGGCGTCCACACGCTGGGGCGTGTCGGCGACGCAGCGGAAGCCAACGTCGTCCGCGGTGTAGCTCTCGTCGTGCCAGCTCCGGCTCGCGACCCGCGCGAGGTCAAGGGTCCGTCGCCAGGACCCGCCCCGAACCGAGCGGCCCCAGCCGCCGGCGAGCCACGGCCGGCCGTCCCGTGGCATCGAGGCCAGGTCGCGATGGAAGCGATCGGCACACCACTCCCAGACGTTGCCGCCGACGTCGAAGAGGCCCCATCCCGTGGCCGGAAACGAGGCCACCGGCGCCACACCGTTGAAGGGGTCGGTCGGCGACGTGCCGTGGACGTTGGCCGTGGACTGGCCCCGGCTCCTGCCCCAGGCGAAGCGACCATCGAGCACGTCGTCGCGCGCGGCGCGCTGCCACTCGGCCTCCGACGGCAGGCGCCGTCCGGCCCAGACCGAGAACGCGGCCGCCTGGTGCCAGCTGACGCCTACCACCGGCTCCGTGGCGCGTGCCGGAACCGCGAATGCCGCGGGATCAGCCGGTGGCGCGCAGCCCCCGGCGTCGACGCAGCGCCGGTACTGGCGGTTGGTCACCTCGACGCGATCGACCCAGAAACCCTGCAGCCGGACCTCCGGGCCCTTCTCGCCGTCACGGCAGTCATTGTCGCCCCACACGCAGCCGACGACGAACCGAGCGTCCGGCACGTACACGAGCTCGGCGCCGTCGATCGGCGACGTCCACACCGCGCCCGGCTGGGCGTCGGGCGGCGGCAGCAGCTGCGATCCGATGCGCTCGAGAATCTCCGGGCTCCGCTCGAGGTGGGCGGCCAGGGACCACGCGGCGCCGGCCGCCTCGCGATCCGCGGCGAGGCATCCGTCGCCGTACGCGACGAGGGAACCCGCCACCCGCGCTCGGAGCCGGGCCAGGCGCTCTTCGCCGTCATCGAGCCTCAACACGAGGGCTTCGAATGCGTCCAGCAGGGTCCCCGTCGCGGCGAGATGGCCCGCGCTCGCCTCGGCCAGCACCGAGGACTCGGCGGCGGTGATGACCTCCTCGGCGGCGCGATTCCCGGGTTCGCGCTGCAGCGTCGCCACCGCTTCGGGAAGCGCGCTCCAGGTCGCGGCCGCCGTCGCGGGCATGACGGCGGCGAGCGCCCCGGCGACGGCGAGCGTCACCAGCCTCGAACGATGGCCTCGCGGAAACCAGGTGTACAACACCTTTCATTGTACCCAGTCGGCCGGCGGCGCGGACAGGCTGCGACGCGCGGTTGGGTGACCGGGCTGCCGCCACGTTACACTCGAGCCGTGATCGAGGCCGACGAGGAGCTCGAGTTCTACCGCGGCGTGGAGGACTTCTTCGCCGCGCTGCGGGGGGTGCCGCACCTGCTCTCGCCGAAGGACTTCCAGCTGCTGCGCTCGTGGTGGAGGGACGGCGTGCCGCTGGCCGCGGTGACCGGAGGGATCTCCGAGGTCTTCGCGCGTCGCCGCGACCGGGGCGAGGACGACCCCGTGGTCAGCCTGGCGTACTGCCGCCACGCGGTGACGCGGCACGCGAAGCGGCTCGCCGAGATGCGGGCCGGCGCGCATCCAGAGCCGCCCGCAGCCGGCGCCGCGGACCAGCGCCACCCGCCCGTCGGGCTGGCCGCCGGGCTGCGCTCCGCCGCGGCAGCGCTCAGCGGCGACATGGTCCCCGTCGCCGGAGCGATCCTCACGGTGGCCGACCTCGTGGAAGCCGGCATCGACCTGCCGCCTGCGATGCTCGAGGAGCGACTCTGCGCGCTCGAATCGGTGCTGCTGGCGGGATGCTGGCGAGCCCTGCCCGCGGCCGAGCGGGAGCGAATCGAAGCGGCCAGCGCGGCGGCGGCCGCGGCCTCGGGCGCCACCGGCGAGGCGCGCGAACGGACCTGCCGAGCGATCCGCGACCGCGAGCTTCGCCGGGCTCTCGGTCTGCCCCGGCTGGAGCTCGGGTGAACGCGCCGCCCGGGGACACCGAACGGTCCGGCTGCGCCCCGGTCGTCCTGTCGGCGGGCAAGCTCGTCGGCGGCGGCCGCGCCCTCGCTCATGCCGGCAACGAGACCTGGCTCGTGGCCGGGGCGCTGCCCGGAGAGCGGGTCGCCGCCGTCCCCACATTGCGCCGGGCCGGGATCGTCGAGGCCAGGGCCGTGGAGCTGCTCGGGCCCAGCCACCCGGCGAGAGAGCCGGCGCCGTGCCGGCACGCGCCGCGCTGCGGGGGCTGCGACTGGCCGCACGTCGAACCGGCGCGGGGCGCCGAGCTCAAGGCGGCGGCCGCGGCGGAGGCGGTCCGGTCGTCGGCGGCCCTGGCCGAGCGGCTCCGCGCCGCGCCCATCCGCAGCTCTCCCCTCGCCTACCGGCTGCGCGCCCGGCTCCACTGGGATCCGACCGCGCGCACCCTGGGGTTCTTCGAGGAGCGCAGCCGGAGAGTCCGCGAAATCCCGGGCTGCAGGGTGGTGTCGAGCCGGCTCGCCCAGGCGATCGAGCCGCTGGAGCACGCCCTCGCCGGCCGCTGCCCGGCGAACGTCGACCTCGAGTGGCTCGAGGACCTCGACGGTGGCCGGGCGGTGGCCGGCCTGCGGCCCACCGGCCACGGCGCGGCCCCGGTGCGCCCCGACTGGTTGCCGCCGGCCGAGGCGATGTCCGGCGTGGTCGCGGGGATGCACACCGTGTCGCCCGCAGGTGAGATCACGTCCGGCTGGGGCGACCCGGGCGTCGTCATGGCGCTGCCGGTTTCCCTTTTCGTGCCCATCGGTTCCTTCTTCCAGGGGAACCGCCACCTCGCCGGGTGGCTCTTCGATCGGGTGGTCGAATTGGCTGGCACACGCTCCGTACCGACCTGGGACCTGCACGCCGGTGTCGGGTTCCTCGCCGCCGCGGCCTGGCACGCGGGGGCGCGCGAGCTGCATCTCATCGAGCCGGCCAGGCCGTCGGCCAGGGCCGCGCAGCGCAACCTGCCAGGCGCCAGCGTCACCGTCAGCACCGCCGAGGCCGCGCTGGCCGGGACCGGCTCACTGCCGGCCACAGCGCTCGTGCTGACCGACCCGCCGCGCGCCGGCATGACGCCCGAGCTTCGACGACGACTCGCCGGCTGGCATCCCGAGCGGATCCTGATGCTGGCCTGCGACCCGGCGACCTGGGGCCGCGACACCTCCTACCTGGTCGATCGCGGCTACCTCCTCTCCCACGTCGAGCTGGTGGATCTGTTCCCATCGACCCACCACGTGGAGATCCTGGCGGTTCTGGAGAGCGGGTGAACGGCGCCGGCGCTGAGCGCCGGGCGTTGCGTCCCCTGTGGTGGCTCGCGACCGGAGCCACCCTCGGCGCGGTCGCCGCGATCGCAACCGACCTCACTCTTTCCGCCCCGATCGGCAGGGCACTGATCGTGGGCGGCGCAGCGGCCGCTGTGGCCGCCCTCGTCGCCCCGCGGTGGTGGCCGCTGTGGCTCGTCGCCGGGCTCGCCCTCGGCGGCGGTCGCGGCGCCGACGCCAGCGCAGAGCGCCTTCGGATTGCAGAGCTGGCGGCCTCCGGCAACGCCGCCGCCCTCCGCGTCGAGCTCACGATCCGGGAGGGTTGGGAGCCCGGCCGCTGGGGCTGGCGGACCACGGTCGCGGTCGACACCGCCCGCCACGGCGACCGCGACGCTCCGGCTGCGCGGCCAGTGGCGGCTGGAGGTGCGCGGACGGCGACCGACCCGGTCGCGAGCTGCCGCCTCCGGGCTCGGTGGTCGCTGCGCTGGCGACGATCCGCGGCGACGATGATCGTCCGATGCTGGTCGTCGACTCGCCGCGGCTGCTCGACGTCGTCGCCCCCCCGCGTGGGCTGCCGGCCTTCCGCGACCACCTCGCGCCGGCGGCGGTGACGGCCGCCGGCACCGACGTCGGCCGGATCCGCGCCGCCGAGATGGCGGCAGCGCTCGCCTCGGGCGCCGCGACCTGCTGGCGCGCGAGCGCCGCGACGGCTGGCGCCGCTCGGGCCTGGCCCACCTGCTGGCGGTCAGCGGGCTCAACGTCGGGTATGGTGGCAGGCAGGCATCTGGCTCGCCCTGTCGGCGCTCGGCCTCCACCCGCGCACGCGTGCGCTGGCTGATGCTCGCCGCTGTCCCAGGCTACACCTGCTCGCCGGTGCGGCGCCGTCGGCGGTGCGCGCAGCGCTGATGGCGGTCGTCTACCTCGGCGGGCGTCAGCTCGGCCGGGCGGTGATCCCGATGTCGAGCCTGCTGCTCGCCGCGACCGTGCTCATCGTCGCCGAGCCGCTGCTGGTCACCGACGCCGGCTTCCAGCTCACCGTGCTGGTGACCGCCGCGCTGGTGCGCTGGGTCCCGCCGGCCGCCGCGCGGGTCCCGGGGCCAGCGCCGCTGGTCGCGCCGTGGCCGCGGTGCCGGTCGTCGCCCAGCGTGCCGCCGCACCGATCGTGGCCGCTCACTTTCGCACCGCGGTCCCCGGTGCGGCTTGATCGCCAACCTCCTGGTGCCGCTGCTGCTCGGCCCGAGCACTCGGCCTGTCGCTGCTCGCCGTGCTCGGCGCGCCGCTGTGGCCGGCGGCGACTGCCCTGGTGCTCGACCTGGTCGGGCTCGCCGAGCGCCTGCTCTGGCTGGGCGGCGCACCCGGACGGGCGCTCGAGGTGATGGCTCCCCGGCATGCCGGCGGCGTCGTTGTCGGCGTTCGCCGTCGCCGGCTGGCTGGCGCTGCGGCCCGGCCGCTGCGGCGTCATCGGCGCCCTGGCCTGGTGCTCACTGTTCGCATCGCTCGCCGGGTGGTGGTCGCTGCGGCCGGCGCCACCGCCGCCCCGGGTCACGCTGCTCGAGGTCGCCGACGGTCTCGCGGCCACGGTGACGACGCGCGACGGGGTGATTCTGGTCGACGGCGGCCGCTGGCTCGGCCAGGCCGCCGAGCTGCTCGCCGACGATGGCGTCCGCCGCCTCGCCGCCGTCGTCGCCTCGCACCCGGACGAGGACCACCTCGGCGGGCTCGCCCGGGTGCTCGAGGTGCTCGAGGTCGACCGGCTGGTGCTCCCGGCCTGGGCCCGGTCAACCGAGGCCATGGCGCCGCTGCTGCTGAGCGCACGGCAACGCGGCATCGCCGTGGTACCGGCCGCACGCGGGTCGCTGCTCAGGGTCGGCGGCACCGAGCTGCGGGTGCTGTGGCCGCCCCACCGCCTTGGCACCGACGCCGACAACGAGCGCTCGCTGGTGGTGCAGGTGGCGTCTGGCGCCGGCGCCGTGCTGGTCGGGGCCGACATCGACCGTGGAGTCGAGCGGCGGCTCGCCCGTTCGAGCCACCTCCGCTCGGCAGTGCTCGTCGTGCCGCACCACGGTAGCCGCGAGTCCTGCTCCGACGCACTGCTCGACGCGGTAGGTCCCGACGTAGTGCTGGTGCCAGCCGGCCCTCTCAACCGCCACCACCACCCCAGCCTGGAGGCCCTCGCGAGGATCGAGCGCCGGAATCTCCCGGTGCGCTACCCGGTCCGCGACGGCCGCTGCGGGGCCCTCGTGGTCGACGGCCGCTGGACTCCCTTCCCCTGACCTCGCCGCCCGAGCGCTGCCCCCGTTCCCGTCCCCGTTCCCGTTCCCGTGCTCACCCGCTTCCGCGCCCGCTTCCGCTTCCGCGCCCGGATGGCGAGATGGCGACAGACCAGGCGCCGATCTCCCCGCCTGATTCGGCCCGATTCGCGCTAAGCTGCCTTCCGGATGGACGGCGCCGCGCCACGCCCGCCGCTGCTCGTGATTGCCGGGCCGACCGGCTCGGGCAAGAGCGAGCTCGCTCTCGAGGTCGCCGAGGCGATCGGCGGCGAGATCGTGTCGGCCGACGCCTTCGCGGTCTATCGCGGCCTCGACATCGGTACCGACAAGCCCGGGGCGGAGGCGCGCCGGCGGGTCCGCCATCACCTCGTCGACATCGCCGATCCGCAACAGCGATTCTCTGCAGGGCACTTCGTCGCCGCCGCGACCGCGGCGATCGACGACATTCGGGCGCGAGGCAACGTGCCGGTCGTCGCGGGCGGCACCCACTTCTACATCCGTGCCCTGCTGCTCGGCCTCTTCGAGTCGCCGCCAAGCGACGCCTCGCTGCGGGCTCGGCTCGCCGCCGAGTGGGGCGCCGACCCGGCGCGGATGGTGGACCGGCTGCGCGCCGTCGACCCCACGGCGGCCGCCCGAATCGGTGCCGGAGACCGCCAGCGCGTGCTGCGGGCGCTCGAGGTGTGGGAGCTCACCGGCGTGCCGATCTCCGAGCACTGGCGGCGCCACGAATCGCATGCGCGCTACCGGGCGCTGCTCGCCGCGCCGCATCGGGAGCGCCGCGATCTCTATGCTAGAATCGACTTGCGCGTCGTCGACATGTTCTCTTGTGGTCTGGAGGAGGAGGTCACGCAGATTCTCGCCTCGGGTGTCCCTGCCGGCGCTCACGCTCTGAAGGCGATCGGCTACGCCCAGGTCGTACGCTTGCTGGCTGGTCAGAGCGATCGGTCGACCGCCATCGAGCAAACGAAGCAGGCGAGCCGCAGGCTTGCCAAACGCCAGCTCACATGGCTGAGGTCGCTGCGCGAAGGCGTGCTGGAGTGGGTACCGCCCGCGGAGCAGGGCGGCGCGGCGGTGGTTGTCGCGAAGTGGATGGGTTCAACGGTGGAGGGCAGCAGACCATGAACAACAAGCCCGCGGGCAGCACCATCAACATCCAGGATCCGTTCTTCTACCAGCTTCGCAAAGAGGCCCGCAGCGTCCACATCTATCTGATGAGTGGCAAGCGTCTGACCGGCATTCTCCGCCGCTTCGACCGGTACGCGGTCATCCTCGAGAGCCACGGCCAGGAGCAGCTCGTGTACAAGCACGCGATCGCGAGCGTCGCTCCGGCGACCCCGTTCAGCGGTCCCGATGAAGAAAAAGGGTGATCGGGGGGCTCGACCGGTCGATCGGTCAACGATCCGGTACCGCGGTCGCGGGCGTAGCCGACCCCGAGACATGGATCGCGCACCCTCGTTTCTCCGTTCCGCCAGCCTGGGCGCGATCCTCGGCGCGCTCCTGCTGGCGGCCGTGCCGGTTCTCGTGGCGGCGCTGCCGGCCCTTCCCGGTCCTCTCGAGGGGCCCGGCCATCCCGAGGTCGCACGCCGCGATGCGAAGCGCCTCGGCAAGGCCGTCGCCAAGCTCGAGGACGGCGATCTCGCCGCTGCACGAAAGGCCGCAGCCAAGGCGAGCCCCAGCACTGCCCGCCGGCTGCTCGAGCTGCAGTTCGCGATGGCGGAGTCGGCGGAGCCGCCGGTGCCGGAGCTCGAGCAGCTGTGCGCCGACAACCCGGGCTACGCGGCGGCATGGGTGACTCTGGCCGAGGCCGCCGAGCTGGGCGGGCTCGAGGCCACCGCGCTCGAGGCCGCCCGCCGGAGCGCCGAGCTGTGGCCGCAGTCGCCGTGGGCGCACCGCGCCCGCGAGCTGGAAGGGCGACTGGCCACCGATCGCATCGCCCTGGCCAGGACGCAAGCCGCCGAGGGCAACGCCGAGGCCGCGCTGGGAAGCGTGGAATCGGCGCTGGAGCTCGCTCCGGCGAACCGCGACGCGCTGCTGCTCAAGTCGGAAGTGCTGACCGAGCTGGGCCGCACCGAGGATGCCGACGCGATCCTGCGCGCGATGGGCGACGACCCCGAGGTGCTGGCCAGACGCGCCCGGCTCGCGGAGGGACGGGACGACCTCGCCGCCGCAATGGCTCTCTGGGAGGCCGTGCCGGCCGGCGTGCCCGGGCGCGACGAGGCCCTGCGCCGCGTCCAACTGGACTGGCGGCGGCAGAATCTGCCTGGATACGTTCAGGCGGCGATCGTCGATGATGAGCTCGATCGTGCCGGGCTGGCGGCAGTGCTGGTGGGGCTCGTGCCCGAGGCGCACGCAATCGGCGGCGGGCAGGTGCCGCTGCTGTCGGACATCGTCGGCCTGGAGGCGAAGCGGGAGATCCTGACGGCGGTCCGCATCGGGGCGATGCAGGCGGACCGGCTCGAGCACCGCTTCTACCCGCACCGAAAGGTCGATCCGGGCGAGGCTCGTCGCGCGATCGACACCCTGTGCTCGCTGCTCGGCCGGGTGCCGCCGCAGTGGTGTGCGCCGGAAGCACCGGAGGCCCCGGGATGCGTCGACCTGACGTCCCCGGTCAGCGGCCTGGCGGTGGCGGACGTGGTGCTGCGAACGGCCCCCGGGGAGGTCCCATGACTGAGGAACTGCACCAGCTGCTCGCCAAGGTCGAGCTCTTCTCCGAGCTCAGCCCCGACGAGCTGGCGACTGTCGCCGGTGTCGCCACCACGCGTTCGGTGGCCAAGGACACCGTGATCTTCCACAGCGGCGACGTCGCAGACGCCGTGTACGTGATCGGCTCGGGCAAGGTCAAGATCGTGACGACCTCGACCGACGGCAAGGAGTTCATCCTGACCGTGCTCGGCGCCGGCCAGGTTTTCGGTGAGATGGCGCTGGTCGAGGAGGCGCCGCGCTCGGCCTCGGTGATGACGATGACCGCCGTCGAGCTCCTGGCAATCAAACGCGAGGACTTCCACCACCTCCTGAACACCTCGCCGGGGATCTCGCGCAGCCTGCTCGCGATCCTGTCGCGCCGGCTGCGCCGCGCGAACTCCAAGATGGAGTCGCTGGCGTACATGGACGTCGCGGGGCGGCTCGCCCGCTACCTGCTCGACCTCGCCCGCGACCACGGCCAGAAGATGGGCAAGGGCTGGATCGTGGTCCGGCGCCCGACCCACTCCGACATCGCTCACTCCATCGGCACCAGCCGCGAGACCGTGTCGCGACTGATCAACGAGTTCGAGGAGGGCTTCGGCCTGGTGAACAAGGGGAAGTTCACCTACATCCGCGAGAATCTCCTGGAGTAGCTGGAAGCTGCCGGCCTGATCCTCGATCGCTGGCTCTACCCATGTCGCCGCGCCGCGCTGAGCGGCGGCCGGCAGGACATCACGCGCCATCCTCGAGCCTGCGAGCCCGACGCTACGGCTTCCTGCGGTGCCACACCGTGCCGTGGGGCGTGTCCTCGATCACGACACCAAGCTCGGCGAGCCGGCCTCGGATGGCGTCGGCGCGGGCGAAATCGCGGGCGGTGCGGGCGGCCGTCCGCTCCTCGACCAGGCGCGCGACCTCGGCGTCCCCCTCGCCGGCCGCGGGCGTGCCGGTTGGGACGACCCCGAGGGCTGCATCCGCCTCGGCCATCGCCCGCGCCACGTCGGCGCGCACCGTCGCCGAGATGCCGCCGCCGTCGAGCGCCTGGTTGACGCCGGTGAGCAGCTCGTGGAGCGCGGCCAGGGCCCGCGCGGTGTTGAGGTCGTCGGCGAGGGCGGCGTCGAAGTCGCTGCCGGAACGCCTCGACCTCGGCCGGCGCCAGCGCGCCGTCGCCGCTCGGCCGGCGGGCGTGTGCGCGAGCCGGCGCAGCGTGTTGCCGATGCGCTCGAGCGCCTGCTGCCGCGCGCGTGCAGCCCGTCGAAGGTGAAGTTGAGCTTCTGCCGGTAGGGCACCGAGATCAGCAGGTAGCGGATCGCCAGCGGGTCGTGGCCGCGCTCGAGCAGGTCGCGCAGGGTGAAGAAGTTGCCGAGCGACTTGGCCATCTTCTCGCCCCTCGACGATCAGGTGCTCGGCGTGCAGCCAGATGCGGACGAACGGCCTGCCGGTCGCGCCCTCGCTCTGCGCGATCTCGTTCTCGTGGTGCGGGAAGATGTTGTCGACGCCCCCGCTGTGGATGTCGAAGCTCTCGCCGAGCAGCGTCCATCGACATCGCCGAGCACTCGAGGTGCCAGCCCGGCCGGCCGCGACCGAGCTCCGTGTCCCAGCACGGCTCGCCCTCCTTGGCCGCCTTCCACAGCACGAAGTCGCGGACGTCCTCCTTCTCGTACTCGTCGGCGTCCACCCGGGCCCCGGCGCGGTTCGCATCGAGGTCGCACCCCGGACAGCTTGCCGTAGCCCGGGAACGATGCGATGCGGAAGTAGATCGAGCCCTCGGAGCGGTAGGTGTGGCCCGCGCTCGCTCGAGCCGCCGGACCAGCGCGCACCATCTCCGGGATGTGAGTCGGTGGCGCGCGGGTAGTGCTCGGCGCGCTCGACGCGCAGCGTGTCGAGGTCCTCGAAGAACGCCGCCGACGTAGCGGTCGGTGTACTCGCGCAGGGACACCCCTGCCGCGTTGGCGCCGCGGATGGTCTTGTCGTCGACGTCGGTCAGGTTCATGACCTGGGTGACGCGGTAGCCGAACGAGGCGCAGCGTCCGCCGCAGGATGTCCTCGAACAGGAAGGTGCGGAAGTTCCCGATGTGGGACGAAGTCGTAGACCGTCGGCCCGCAGGTGTAGATGCGGACGTGGCCGGGCTCGAGGCTCGCGAAGGGCTCGAGCCTCCGGGTGAGGGTGTTGTAGAGCTGCAGCTGCGCGGTCATTCGCTTCTCCGGCGAGGATTGTACCCGCAGCAGCCGATCCGGACGAGGGAGGCGCTACCTCAACAGGGCGCTCGGCCGGACAAGCACCGCGCCTCGTTGAGCGAGCCCGGGCAGCTCGTCGGCGAGCGTCTGCACCGTGACCGGGTCGAGGTGGCCGATGGCGATCGTGGCTCCGTCGAGCCGGCACTTCTCCACCGCCTCGGCGAGCTGCGCACGAATCGCTGCTGACGATCGCGCGTTGTCGAGGAAGACGTGACGGCGGCCGGCCGGCACGCCGAGGGCGCGCGCCGCTTCCTCGGCGACGGTGTCGCGGCTGGTTCGTGAGTCGATGAAGGCGAGACCGCGCGCCTTCAGCTCCTGCATCACCCAGGTCATCACCCGCAGGTCGGCGGAGGCTCGCGATCCCATGTGGTTGTTCACGCCCACCGCGTGGGGAACGTTGTTGATGGCGGCGTGGACGGCCGCCCGGATCTCAGCGTCGGCCATGCCGACGAACACGGCCCCCGGCCCGGGGTTGCTGGCCGGGTAGCCCTCGGGCTCCATCGGCAGGTGCAGCCACACCTCGTGGCCGCTGCCGTGCATCGTCTCGGCGATCTCGGCGGAGTGCGGCAGGAAGGGCAGCACCGCCACCCCGACCTCGGGCGGCAAGCTGGCCGCCGTCGCGATCGAGTCCATGGTCTGGCCGGCATCGTCGAGCAGGATCGCGAGCCGGCCGCGGGCGCCCGGCGACGGCCGCGGGCGGGGTGTCGCCGTCGGCACAGGGCGCGGCGTCGGCGCCGCGGTCGGCGCCAGCTCGGCGACACGGACCGGCGCGGCGACCACCACCAGCACGTCGAAGGCCTCGGCGCCGAGGTCTACGCGCACCCGCGTCGTATCGTCGCCGGCCGCGGACGGCGCGCTCACGGTCGCCCCGCGCGCGGCCGCCGCACCGACGATGTCGTCCCCGAGGGCCGCCATCGCAGCCCGGTTCGGCACCGCGATCCGCCACGAGCGAACAAAGACCTCACCGACCTTTCGAATCGGCTCGTCGGCCACCAACCGGTCAGGGTCCGCCCCTCGGGTGGCGGCGAGCTCGAGGAGCACCGCACTGAAGTCGGCCGGCGGCGCGGGGGCCTCGCGCCCGCGGACGATCCAGAGCAGTGCGGCCGCCACGGCAACGGTGACGCCGGCCGCCACCAGCAGCAGGCGGCGGCGCCGGGAACGCGACTTCCCACCCCGCTTCCGCGATCCGCCGAAGAGGGTCACGCGGCCTGCTCCAGCGGCGCTGCGGCCAGCTCGAGGGCGCGATCGAGAACCGGATCGCCAGCCTCATCCTCGTCGCCGGCCTCGACCGCTTCGTCGGGCTCGACGCCCTTGCCGTTGATGGGCTCACCGTCGGCGCGCAGCCAGTTCCCGACCGGCAACCACAACGTGAGGTCGCCGTCCTCGATGAAGCGCATGTGCGGAGCATGTCCCATGGTTCGGCCGCCGACGAGCGGCATCCCGGCGCGCTGCAGGGCCGACGCCAGGATCTCGCCCACTCCCTCGGTCTCGGGCCCGATCATGACCACGGGTCGGCGCCCGAGCGGCAAGCCGGCCGTGGCCGCGTAGGTCTGCGAGCCGGCCTTGCGGCCACTCCACCCGCCGAGCACTCCCTCGTCGACGAACAGGTCCGCGACCGCGATCGCCTGCTCCTCGAATCCCCACACCAGGCTCCTCAGGTCGAGCACGACCGCCCGGTCCGGGGGCAGGAGCTCCCGGAGCTGATCGGCGGCGCCCGCCGGCAGGCTCTCGAGACGGATCACGGCGGTCCCGTCGACCTCCTCGAGCGCTCCTGCCACGGGCGACCACGGCGCCGGCTGCAGCACGACCTCGCGCCGTTGGTCGACCCGGCGGTCGACCACCGTCAGCGCGACTGAGCTCCCGGCCGCCTCCTTGTCGCGCAGCTCGAGCCTGAGCTGCCACAGCGGACGGCCGCGGGTGTTGACGCCGTCGACCCGCTCGATCACCTCCCACGGCTCGAGCGCTGCAGCCGCCGCCGGCGAGCCGGGGATCGCCTGCCGGACCGCCGCCGAGCCGAGGCGCGAGCCGAGCACGAGGCCGTACGCGGGCGGCGTTGCCACGAGGTCGCGGTAGGTGCCGGCCATGTCGGTCGGCAGCACCGCCGCCCAGCGGTCCACCGACTCGACGATGCCGGCGTCCAGCGACTGCGACAGCGCCTCGTCGTTGAGCTCGTCGACATACTCGGTCCGGATCAGGTGAACCACCTCGGCCAGGTTGCCGAGCGCGCGGTACAGGCCCTCCTCGTCGTCCCTGCCGGCCGCCAGCATGCTGCCAAAGCCGAGCACGGTCAGCAGTGACACCGTCATCAGGGTGATCCGGAGCTTCGTCATCGACCCTCCGCCAGCTGGAGCCAGCGCCGCGGGTCCTCGGGCGTCCCTGCGGCGCGAATCTCGAAGTAGACGTTTCCCTCGTCCCCCGGCGGTGCCGCCAGGCCGACCCGCGTTCCCATGGAAACCCGCTGATCGACTCGCACGTGGAGAACCGCCAGCCCCGCGGCCAGCGAGTACACCTCGTTGCCGTGGTCGATCACCACCATGTTCCCATAACCCTTGAAGTGCTGCGAGTATGCCACGATCCCCGGGAACACCGCCGACACCGGCGCGCCGCCGGGCGCTGCGAAGCGAAGGCCGTTGCACACGGTGTAGGTGGCGTACTTGGGCAGGTAGTGACGGCCGAAGGCCTGCACCACACTCCCCTCCACCGGCCACGGCAGGGCGCCGCGGTAGCGCCGTACGTCGTCCTTTCCGGTAAGCCGCTCGCGTGTTGCGAGGACCTGCATCAGCCGGCCGAGGGCCTGCTCGCGTTGCCGGAGCTCGGCGAGCCGGTCGCCGGTCGCGCGCTGGCTCTGCTCCAGCCGCCGCAACCGCGCGTCGACTCGCGCCCTCACCGTTTCCAGCTCGCCGCGACGCAGATCGAGCGCCCGCGACTCCTCCTGGGCGCGCTCCAGAATCACGCTCAGCTCGGCGAGCCGCTCGGCGTGCCGCGCGGTCAGCTGGTCGTACTCCTCGAGCAGGCGGACCTGGCCGGCGGTCAGCATCGAGACCGTCGACACCGCTTCCTCGAGGTCGCCGCCAAGCGCCGCATCGAACAGCAGCTGGAGCGGCCCGGGACCTCCGAGCAGCGCCATCATCTCGAGGTGCTTGGCGACCAGCGCGCGACTGGCGACGAGCTCCTCGGCGAGCGCCGCCGTCTCCGCGCGCAGCTGCTCGGCCTCGGCACGGCTCTGGTCGAGCACGAGCTCGTTCTCGCGGACCCGGGCCTCGGCGAGACCGAGCTCGGCGGCCAGCACCTCCTGCTCGCGCGCGACGGCGGAGGTCTCCGCCTCGAGACGCTCGAGCTGTGCCTCCAGGTCCCGAATCCGGGTCCGCACCGCCTCGAGCTGCTCACCAGAGGCATCGACGGCGCCCGCCGCCGGCGCGGCCAGCACCAGCGCAGTCAGGGCCACGACGACGAGACGAGCCACCATCCTGGACTCGTATTCTACCCGCGCCGCGCTGCACGGGCTCGCGCGGCGGCATCGCGCCGCGACGAGGCGCCGCCGGCTGCGCGCCGAGCCCGCAGCCGGGGTGTTAGACTGGATGCCGAGGAACGGCACACCGGCGACCGACAGCGCCGCCTGCATCGTTCGAAGACAACCGGGGATCGATCCATGTACGAAATGGTCTCATTCGACATCATGCTGCTCGGTCTGACAAAGCCCGGGGAGCCCGCGCGGGCGCGCTACGCGAACGCCATGGCGCGCCTGACCGGCAGGCCCCAACGCGACTACCGGGATCCGCGGCTGTCGTTCGACGAGCCGCTGTTCACGGCGCTCGACCAGGGCACCGCCCAGATGGTGGCGCGGACGCTCGGCGAAGCCGGCGCCCTGCTCGAGGTCCGGCGGTCGACGGCCGTCGCGCGCGGCGCGGGCGACCAGCTGGCGCCGATCGACACCTGCCCGAGCTGCGGCTTCGTCCAGCCAGCCGGCGGCAACGAGTGCGGGAGATGCGGCCTCATCTTTTCCAAGTTCGAGCGCGAGCAGGTCCAACAGATGCAGCAGGACCGCGGCCTCGAGGACGCGCTCACCAAGGCGATCAAGGCGCGCGACGAGTGGTACCAGCGCGCCCAGCACTACCTGGAGACGCACCCGCTGGCGGCAGACGGCACCGCCGGCATCACCGAGCCGATCGCGACGGGCGAGCTGCCCTTCCTGAGGCTGAACTCCGACGAGGGGCCGATCCTGCTGAGCTCGCGGCGGGTCATCGCACAGCACCGGGAACACACCCTGTCGATCCCCTACGAGATGATCGAGGACGTCAACTTCGGGGGCGGCCTGGTCGCCAAGAAGTCCAAGACCCGGATGCAGCTCGTGTTCCGGGCGCCGCTGCCGGCCGGGGAGGGCAGCGCCAAGTCCCTGGCCTGGCAGCTGGACAAGGAGTCGTCCTTCTTCAAGGACGTGGTCATGGACTGGGCGTTCGCCCGCAACTTCATGTGCGGCGCCTGCGGCGCTCGCGACCTCGACTTCCGCCTCGACGCCGGGGGCAACCACTGCCGGTGCATGCACTGTGCCACCGACCACCAGATCGACCTGCGCGAGGCGCTGGCCATCCCGACCAACGTCCAGTAGCCGACGGGAGGCCGCCATGCGACGCTCTTCCCTCTCGCTCGCCATTGCCTCGATCGCGCTGCTCGCCGCGGCGTGCGGCCCGGAGCAACCGGCCGCGCCGGTCGTCGAGAGCGTGTCGAACGAGACCCTCGACATCCGTCTGGACCCGCTGCCCACGGACTTCACGGTCGCGGTCAACGACGGCCGGCGCCTCGAGCTGGTGCCGGCCGTGGACGCGGTCGGGGGCCGGGTCGTGTTCGAGGTCGGCGACGAGGAGCCGCTCATCGACCTGGTGGCGGCGGTCAATCGCCACCGCTTCCAGGTCGAGCAGATGCCCGGCGCCGACTACAAGGGCGGCCAGGAGCTGGTGACGCCGCACGGCAGCGCCTTCTACTCGCGCGGCCGCTTTCTCACCGGCACGGAGCTCGTCGAGGACACCGTGATCGTGCTCAAGCACCCCTCAGCGAGCCGCCTGCTGACCATCGGCTAC
>CAVWIJ010000014.1:0-132970 GCA_963754985.1 uncultured Holophagae bacterium
ATCGGATTCACGGGATGCCGTACCAGCTGCGCTTCGTGCCGCTGCGTGTCCTGGCGCTCGCGGGTTTGGTGTCGGATCAGGTCCGCACCTCGCACCCATCGGGATCGAGGCGTACGAGCCGGGGCTCGTTCCCGCGTGTCGCGCTCCAGAGAGCCATCTGGATCTCCAGGCCATGTCCAGGAGGGGGTACAGACATTCGGGCTGCCGGTGAGGGCGCCAACCGCTTGTGGCTCACGGCCTGGTCGCATTGGATGTGAAGAGCAGCTTGAGCCGGAATGGGTCCACTCAGCCATTGGGATTTCACCATCCCCACAACGGGATCCCATTCCGGCAAATCCATCAGCAGAAGGCCCGTGCCGGATCGAACGGCACCTGGTCACGAAGCACGTAATAACAGGCTCTCGCCGATCTCGTTCGCCAGCGCCCTCGACGCCACCATGAGGTGGCTGCGGGCTCGCTTGCGGTCGTAGTAACGCTTGGCACGAGGCTCGAAGCGGATCGCGTGATGGGCTGCCTCCGAGTAGGCCCACGACAGGTACTTGTTGCCGTTCTTCCGATTGCCGCTGCCCTTCCTCTTGAAGTTGCTCATCCGATCGCTCGGCACACATCGACAGTACGAGGCGTAATTCCCGACGCCCCGGAAACGTCCTATGTCTCCGGTCTCGCACATGATCGTCAACGCCAGCACCTTCCCAATCCCCTGGAGCCGTCTGCAGCAGGTCAAACTCACCCCGCAGCTTGCCGATCTCCAATACCCTCTTCTCCACCACCTTGATCTGCGCCGTCAGCACCCGCACGACAGGTAGCATCACCGTGATCGACTCCACCACCAGCGGGTCCCCAATCACCTCCCGGATCTCCTCACAGTCCCATTTCTGAATGTCCTCCACCGACACCTGCTTGCCCGTGCTCCGGGCAAAGATTCCTTCAGCGACAGCAGGTGCGCGGTCCTCTTGTGGACCAGATACAACCGCCGTCGCAGGAGGTCCCGAAGCCCCCGCTCCTTCACCGGCATGATGTGTCCCTCGGGCAGGATCCCCAGCGCCAGCAGACTCGCAATCCACCGCGCATCGTGCTTGTCGTCCGTGTACTTCAACCCGCGGTGCGCCGTCGCTCTCGTCGGGTTCATCAGCCGAACGTCAAAACCCGCCCGCATCAGCCCGTCCACCAGCCAGTACCAGTTGTAGGTCGACTCCACCGCGATCGTCTCGAGCTCCTCCTTGTACGGCTCCAAAAAACCCAACACCGCCGGCAACTCGTTGCGAAGCCTCCGGCACTCCACATCCCGTCGCTCCTCGTCCAACACCGCCACGTGGCTGTTGTTTGAGTGCAAGTCGATTCCGCAGTACAGTGACATTGGCTCCTCCCCCTTTTGGGTTTGTTCTGTAAGTCCGAGGATAACTCCCCGGACGGAGGAGCCTTCTCTATGAGTCTCAGCCATCTTGGCTGCCTCTGTGGCAGGCTGGAAGCCTGCGCTACAACCCTCGGCTCCAGGGCCGAAACTTTGGCACTCTTGAGAAGCCGGCAGGATGCCGGCGCCACAAGATCAATCCGCGCAGCGGATTGGTCACATCCGATTCGCACCGCGAATCGGACTACTCGAAGCCTCCCAGCGAGCCCTTGATCTCGGGCAGTGCGCCGACGCCCTTGAGCTCGATGACGATCCGGTACTCCTGGGTCGGGTAGAGGCCGAGCCTGAAGTCCCGGTACTCGGCCGCGATGCTCCAGCAGCTGCCCTGCCAGAACACCCGGTACTGCTGCTGCTGGAACTCAGCCTTCTCGAGGTCGTAGGCGACATGCAGCCCGGCCTGCAGGGGAAAGCCTGGCTTGCGAAAGTCGATCAGGGTGCGGACCTGGGACGACACCCGCTCGCCGGTCTGCGCGGCGTAGCTCTGGTACCAGGTCAGGCGGGCCGAGCCCTGGGGCCGGATCAGGGCGGCGGCGAGCGAGGTCGAGATCGGGTTCGCGAACAGCGTGTCGTACGCGATCTGGGCATCGAAGCCTGTGCCGACGGTCGGGGTCAGCCGGAACAGCGCGCTCAGCGGACCCCACTGGCTGTCGCGCTGGCCGTCGCCGCGGTTCAGCGGCTCGTCGAAGGAGTACTCCTGGAAGAACTCGACGGTCCCCAGCTCGCGCGCGCTGACGCCCTCCTTGGAGCGAGCCAGCAGCCGGTTGGCCAGGGCCAGCCGCACCCGATTGGTGAACGGCGTCGAGTCGACCTCGTCGAAGACCGGGATCAGGGTGGTGTCCTCGGCCTCGGTGCCGCCGAGATAGGCGTACTGGATGCGCGGCTCCACCAGGTGCTTGAAACGGGCGTACGGACCCCACGGCTGGTTGAAGATCCGCGACACCGAGGGGCCGACGATGTCGACGCCACCCGCGAGGTAGGTGCGGTTGATCGGCTCGTCCTCGAAGCTCAGTCGGTCCTCGGAGTAGCGCTGGGTGTAGTAGGTGCCGCGGCCGCCGAAGCGCGGCGTCACCGACAGCCAGGGCGGGCTCGGCAGGCTGTAGGAAAGGGTCGGGTAGAGGTCGGCGCGGCCGTACCGTCCCACCAGCTCGTTGCCGCGGTCGACGTCGAAGTAGTTGATTGACGACACCAGGTCCCAGTACACGGGTGAGCCGGCGATGCTGGTCGAGCGGACCCTCAGCTCAGCCTCCGGCAGCTGCATGAGCTCGACGTCGGAGGTCGTGAGGAAGGTCATCCGGCGGTCGGCGCGCAGGTTGAGCGTTCCCGGGCCATAGCTGCGGGTGAGGTAGATCTGCGAGTACAGCGAGCGCCGGGTGTTGGCCTCGAAGGTGCGGTCGAACTCCTGGAAGAAGTCGACGTCGGAGAGGTCCTCGAGCTCGACGAGCAGCCGGAAGCCGTAGAGGTCGGCCTGGGTGTGGACGAGGTTGTAGCGCCACTGCCACTCCTGGTTGGCCTCGTCCCAGATCGCATAGCCGAGGGAGCGCCCCGAGGCGTCCGCGCGCGGCACCCAGCGCCACTCGTTGCCGAGGCCGTAGTAGCCGTTGGTGTAGTAGTCGGCGAAGATGGTCGTGTCGTAGCTGCGCCCCACCGGTATGAACACCGGCAACCCGAGGTTGAAGCCGCGACGGTCGGAGTAGCCGAAGGTCGGCATCAGCAGTCCCGGCGCGCGCTCCTGCTTGATCGGCCACACCAGGTAGGGCAGGTAGAAGACCGGGAAGTTCTGCACCCGGAGCGCCGAGCTCGTGAAACGCCCGAAGCCCTCCTCCTCGAGCAGGGCGCGCTTCACGCTGAAGCTCCAGGGCGGGCTCGGGTCGTCGCGGCCGCAGGTCGTGAACAGGGCGCCGTCGACCCGGTAGTGGGTCTCGTCGATCTTCTCGATGAGGCTGCCGCTGAACGAGTACATGGGATCGAGGAAGCCGGACCCGTTGACGAACAGGCCGGTCTTGGTACCCAGGTTGTAGTGGAGCTCGTCGGCGGTGAAGCGGCTCGGTCCCTGATCGAAGATGACCTGGCCCCGCGCCAGCAGCTCCTGGGTGGCGCGGTTGTACTCCATCTCGTCGCAGGAGACCTTGATGTCCTGGTAGAGGATCCGCACCTCGCCGAGGCCGCGCCAGACGTCGCCCTCCCATCGCTGCTCCTCGGCAGTCAGCGTGATCGCCTCGGCAGGCTCGGCCGCCTCGAGGACCGCCGGCGCCAGCAGCACCAGCCACAGCAACAGGGGGACCAGAGACCGCATCGGCCGCAACTTCAGCTCACGCGCTCTGCCGCCACCCGGGCACCCACCCGCGACCCGAACCGATCGCCACCCGCAGGGTCGGTCGGACGGCGGTCTCGGCGTGGTCCATCGACTCTCCCTTCCGGCGGTGGCAGGAACCCGGGCGAGCACTCCGGCAATTGTATCCCGGGTCTCATGATGAGGGGCGAGGATCTCGCTCCCCCGCCCGCTTCCGCTTCCGCGCCGTGCCCGCTTCCGCTCCCGCTTCCGCGGCCCGCTGCCCGTGTCCACCTCCGTTTCCGTCGCTCGTGCTCGAACGCCATCGAGTCATACGGCTCAATCCCCGACACCGTCACCCTCCCCGCACAGGGCGATGGCACGCGAGAGCTTCGTGAGGACGCTGGGCGCAGACACCAGGCCACGGCGCGCTGCGTCATCCCTGGGGATCAACATCGGGCACGGGCGCGGAAGCGGAAGCGGGCGCGGAGGCGAGTTGTGCCAATCGCCTCGGAGCCTCACCGCCGCGACGCCTGCCAGCGAGCGACCGCCCGCTCGTGCTCGGCGAGCGTCCGCGAGAAGCTGTGGCCGCCGCCTGGGCTCGCGACGAAGTAGAGGAAATCGTGGCTCTCGGGCAGGAACGCGGCGGCCAAGGCCGCCCGGCCGGGCGAGTTGATCGGGCCCGGCGGGAGCCCCGGGTAGCGGTAGGTGTTGTAAGGATCGTCGGTCGCCCAGTGCCGGCGCAGCAGCCGGCCCGCCCACTCACCCCGCCGCTTCAGGGCATACACCACCGTCGGGTCGCACTGCAGGAGCATGCCGCGCCGGAGCCGGTTGCGGAAGACTCCGGCAATCCGTGGCCGCTCGCCGGGCAGCGAGGTCTCCGCCTCGACCAGCGAGGCCAGGGTCACCAGCTCCAGGGGTGATGCCCACAGCGGAGCTCCCGCGGCGGTCGCGGCGGCGGTCTCCGTGCGCCACACCTCACGGAAGCGCTCGAGCATGTGGTCGCCGGCCGACGGTGCCGCGAGGCCGACCGCGAAGCGGTAGGTGTCCGGGAAGAGGAAGCCTTCCAGCGACAGCGCATCGGGAGCGAGGTCGGCGATCCGCTCGCGCCGCCGCGCGACCTCCCGCCACTCGTCGACGGTGCCGAGGCCGGCCGCCGCGAACGCCCCGGCGATCTCGTCGATCCCCCAGCCCTCGACAATCGTGACGGCGATCGTCTCGACTCGCCCCTCGAGCAGCCGCTCGATGGCGTCGACCGGCCGCGAGTTTGCCGGGAAGCGGTAGTGGCCCCAGCGGGGGCTCCGGCCGGCGGCGAACAGACGCAGGTAGAGGCGGCCGGCCAGCCGCGACGGTAGCAGCCCTTGCGCGTGGAGCTGGCCAAGCACCACCCCCGCCGGCACGCCCTCGGCAACTGTGATCTCGATCTCACGGGTCGAGTGCGGCCGCCACAGCGCCCACCTCGCCCACACGACGAGCAGCGCGCTGGCCACCAGAGCGAGGACGCCGAGCGCGGCGAGCGCTCGCCGCACCATCACGCGCGTCCCCGGCGGCCGGCCCCGCGCAGGTGCTCCTCGAGGATGACCTGGGCGGCGAGGTGGTCGACCGGTCGATCGCTCGGGAGCCCGGCGTCGCGCGCCCGGCGCCGTGCCTCGTTCGTGCTCAGGTACTCGGACTGCAAGCTGACCTCGATCCCGAGCTCGGCGAGGGCGGCGGCGACCGCGTGGCTGCGACGGCAGGCCGGGGTCTCGCTGCCGTCAGCGCGGGTCGGAAGGCCGATCACGACCTGCCCGGCAGCGTGGCGACGGGCCGTCGCGGCGATGGTCGCGGCGGCGGCCGCGACCCCGCGGTACGGGAGGACGTCGAGCGGCGTGGCCACGCCGGTCGCGTCGTCGCCCACGGCGAGCCCGAAGCGCTTGCCCCCGAGGTCGACGGCGAGAGAGCGCATGGGGTCATTGTAGGGGAGTCGTCGCCCCCACACCCGCTTCCGCTTCCGCTTCCGCGCCCCCGCCCGACGAGGGTCCAGAATCTGCACACCAAGGCATCGAGGCCACTGCCTGTGCCCGTCTCCGTGCCCGTCTCCGGGCGGCAGGTGGGGTCGGTTGGGTGGCGGCCCCCCGCCCGCTTCCGCTTCCGCGCCCGCTTCCGGATTCGTTCCCGATCCCGTTCCCGTTCCCGTTCCCGAAGCACACGATCCAGGGTGGCACCAGCATACGGGCGCCGGCACCCGGCTTCACCTTCAGTTCCGGCGTGAGAAGCGGAGACGGAGACTGGCACACGAGAAAACGGCCGAGCATGCTGCTCGGCCGCTCTATTCCTTTGCGGGCGGCGCCGAAGGCGGCCCGCCGCCGAACGGTGGGGATCCCGCAGGATCCGACCGGCTCGGTCCCTACTTCTCGACGCGCTCGCGCAGAGTCTTGCCCGGCTTGAAGTGGACGTACTTCTTGGCCGGGATCGTGATCGTCGCTCCGGTCGCCGGGTTGCGGCCCTGGCGGGCGCCGCGGCTCTTGGTGGCGAAGGTCCCGAAGCCGGGGATCGTCACCTTCTCGCCGGAGTCGAGCGCGACCGCGATGATCCCCTTGCGCGGATGCGCGGAGAACAGAGCGTCGAGGATCTCGGCCGACTTACCCTGGCTGAGACCGGTCTTCTTCGCGAGCTTCATCGCCATTTCGGTCTTGTTCATTTCATCCTCCTGAGTTCACCTGGATTCGTCGTCATATTGGCGATCCGCACCGCCGCTGTCAAGGGAATCCTTTCGGCAAGGGCATCTTCGGGCTTGTGCCGGCGCGGCCCGAGGTGTACGTTGCTGACGGAGGTGCGAGTGGATCTCAAGTTACGCGGCAAGCGAGCGCTGGTCACCGGCGCCTCTCGCGGCATCGGCCGGAGCATCGCGCTGTCGCTCGCCGACTTCAAGGTCGACGTGGCGATCAACTACCTGCGCCACCGCAGCCGCGCCGAGGAGACCGCGCAGGAGATCCGCGACCGCGGCGTGCGCGCGCTGCTGGTCAAGGGCAACGTCGCCGACCCGGAGGACGTCGCCCGCATCTTCGACACCATCCGCAGCGAGTGGGGTGGTCTCGACATCCTCGTGTCCAACGCCGCCTCCGGCGTCCTCCGGCCGGCGCGCGAGCTCACCCTCCACCACTTCGACTGGGCGATGCACATCAACGCCGCCGCGCTGCTCCCGCTCACCCAGAACCTGCTCGAGATGCCGTCCGACGGCGAGAAGGTGCTGGTGGCGGTGTCCTCGCTCGGCGCCACCCGCGCGATCCCGAACTACACCGCGGTGGGCGCGTCGAAGGCCGCCCTCGAGTCGATGGTCCGCCACCTCGCCGCCGAGTTCGCGCCGGAGGGTCTGCGCATCAACGCGGTGTCGGCGGGGACGGTGGACACCGACGCGCTGCTCCACTTCCCCAACCGTGAGGAGCTGCTCGAGGCCGCCCGCCGCCGCACGCCCGCGGGCCGGCTGCTGAGCCCGCAGGACGTCGCCAATACGGTCCTCTTCCTGTGCACCGAGTACGCGTCGATGATCCACGGCCAGGTGCTCGTCGTCGACGGCGGCTACTCGATCCTCGCGTGACGATCGGGCTGGCAGCTTCCTCCCTTGGCCCGCTTCCGCGCGCCGCTTCCGCCGCCCGCTGTCATCCCGAGCGAGCGACGAAGTCGCGAGTCGAGGGACCTCCTGAAGCAACGCGGGTCGAGGATTGCGGACGGGCGCGGGCTCGGAGACGGATACGGAGACGCGCCGGTGCGCAAACCCCGCCGGTGAGTCTCTCCTCGCCGCTACGCGCTCTTGCGCGTGGCGCCGGCGGCGAGCAACGGCCTCAGGTAGAGCCCTGTGAACGACGCCGCGCTGTCGGCGACCTCCTCCGGGGTCCCCGCCGCCAACAGCTCGCCGCCCCCCTCGCCGCCCTCCGGGCCGAGATCGATGATCCAGTCCGAGGTCTTGATCACGTCGAGGTTGTGCTCGATGACCACCACCGTGTTGCCGCGCTCGACCAGCGCCTGGAGCACGACCAGCAGCTTGCGGACGTCGTCGAAGTGCAGCCCGGTGGTCGGCTCGTCGAGCAGGTACAGGGTCTGGCCGGTGGCCCGCTTGGCGAGCTCGCGCGACAGCTTGATGCGCTGCGCCTCGCCGCCGGACAGCGTGGTCGCCGGCTGGCCGAGGTGGACGTAGCCGAGCCCCACCGCGACCAGGGTGTCGAGGATCCGCGCCACCTGGGGCACATTGGCGAAGAGCTCCCGCGCCTGGTTGACGGTGAGGTCCAGCACCTCGGCGATCGTCAGGCCCTTGTAACGGACGTCGAGGGTCTCGCGGTTGTAGCGCAGCCCGTGGCAGACGTCGCAGGTGACGAAGACGTCGGGCAGGAAGTGCATCTCGATCCGGATCTGCCCGGCGCCCTGGCAGGCCTCGCAGCGGCCGCCGTTGACGTTGAAGGAGAAGCGGCCCGGGCTTGTAGCCCCGCGCCCGTGCGTCGGTGGTGGCCGCGAACAGCGTCCGGATGGGGTCGAAGACCTTGGTGTAGGTCGCGGGGTTGGAGCGCGGCGTGCGGCCGATCGGAGACTGGTCGATCGAGATCACCTTGTCGAGCTTGCCGACCCCCTCGATCCCGGCGTGCCGGCCCGGCCGCGCCAGCGTGCCGTACAGCTCGCGGGCCACCGCCTTGTGGAGGATCTCGTTGACCAGCGTCGACTTGCCGGACCCCGACACGCCGGTGACGCTGATCAGCCGGCCGAGGGGGAAGGCCACGTCGATGGCCTTGAGGTTGTGCTCGGCGGCGCCGCGCACCGTGATCGCGCCGTTGCCCCCGCCGCTCCTGCGTTCCGGCACCGGGATCGAGCTCCGGCCGGAAAGGTAGGCTGCCGGTCAACGACTCGGGGTGGGCGGCGATCGCCGCCGGCGGACCGGCGGCCACCACCCGGCCCCCCTGCCGCCCGGCCCCGGGCCCGAGGTCGATCACCCAGTCGGCCTCGCGGATGGTCTCCTCGTCGTGCTCGACCACCACCACCGTGTTGCCGAGATCGCGCATCCCCTTCAGGGTCTCGAGCAGCCGGCGGTTGTCGCGCTGGTGGAGCCCGATCGACGGCTCGTCGAGCACGTACAGCACCCCCATCAGCTTGGAGCCGACCTGGGTCGCGAGCCGGATGCGCTGGCTCTCGCCGCCCGACAGGGTGCCGGCCATCCGATCCAGGGTCAGGTAGTCGAGCCCCACCGCCACCAGGAAGGCCAGGCGGTCCTCGACCTCGCGCAGCAGCTTGGCGGCGACTTCGGCGTCGCGCCGCTCGAGCGCGAGCCCCTGGAACCACTCCAGAGCGCGCCGCACCGGCAGGGCCGACACCTCGGCCGATGCTGCTGCCGGCCACCTTGCACCGCGAGCGCCTCCCGGCGCAGCCGGGCGCCGCCGCAGGCCCGGCACGAAGCGAAGGACAGGAAGCGCTCGAGCTCCCCCCGCACCTCCTCCGACGTGGTCTCCGCGAGCCTCCGCTCGAGGCGCGGCACGACCCCCTCGAAGCGGTCGCGGTACCGGTAGGCGCCCTTGCGGCCCTCCCACACGCAGTCGAGCTCGCGCTCGCTGCCGTACATGATGAGCTGCCGGACGTCCTCGGGAAGCCGCCGCCACGGCGTGTGGAGGTCGAAGCCGAGGTGGTCGGCGAGCTGCTCGATCTGGCGCCGGAACCACGATCCGGGAACGTGGCCGACCGTCGCCAGGCAGCCGGCGGCGAGCGACCGCTCCGGGTCGAGGATCAGCTTCTCGGGGTCGACCTCGCGCAGCGAGCCGAGCCCGGAGCACTCCGGGCAGGCGCCCTGCGGCGAGTTGAACGAGAACAGCCGCGGCGACACCTCGGCACAGCGAGAAGCCGCAGCCGCGGGCAGGCGTGGCGGGCACGACAGCACGATCTCCTCGCCGCCCGTCGACCGCGACGCGCACGATCCCGTCGCCGACGCTTGAGCGCGGTCTCCAGCGAGTCGGCGAGCCGCGACCGCAGGCCGCTCGCCGCACCGCCAGCCGGTCGACCACCACCTCGACCGTGTGCTTGCGCTTCTTGTCGAGCATCGGCGGGTCAGCGGCGTCGACCACCTCGCCGTCGACCCGGGCCCGCACGAAGCCCTCCTTGACCATCTGCTGGAAGAGCTGTGCGGTGCTCGCCCTTGCGCCGCGCGACGAGCGGGGCGAGCAGCAGGAAGCGGGTCCCGTCGGGGAGCGCGAGCAGCCGGTCCACCATCTGCTCCACGGTCTGCGGCCGGATCGGCAGCTGGCAGTCCGGGCAGTGGGGCACCCCGACGGCGGCCCACAGCAGGCGCAGGTAGTCGTGGATCTCGGTCACCGTCCCGACCGTGGAGCGAGGGTTCTGCGAGGTCGTCCGCTGCTCGATCGAGATCGCCGGCGACAGGCCCTCGATGGTGTCGACGTCCGGCTTCTCCATCTGATCGAGGAACTGCCGGGCGTAGGCGGACAGCGACTCCACGTAGCGGCGCTGGCCCTCGGCGAAGAGGGTGTCAAAGGCGAGCGAGGACTTGCCCGAGCCGGAGACGCCGGTGATCACCACCAGCCGGTTGCGGGGGATGACGACGTCGATGTTGGCCAGGTTGTGCTCGCGCGCGCCACGGATCGTGATGGTGTCCCGCATCTCCTCCAGCCGTGCCCGCCGGCTCGCTGCCGGCGTCCTCCCGGGGCCAACCGCCCCCATCGCGAACGCTATTCCCCGCCGCTCGGCGGGTCATCGCCGATCAGCCGCGGCGGTGCGCCTCCTGCTCGGCCTCGCGGTCCATCGTGCGCTTGCGCAAGGTCTCGCGCTTGTCGTGGAGCTGCTTGCCCCGCGCCAGCGCGATCTCGAGCCGGATCCAGTTGCCGTCGATGAACATCTGCAGCGGCACCACCGTCAGCCCCTTCTCGCGGACCTTCCCTGCCAGCTTCAGGATCTGCCGCTTGTGCAGCAGGAGCCGGCGCCGGCGCAGCGGATCGTGGGCCGCATAGCCGGCGTGCGAGTAGCCGCCGATGTGGCAGCCGACGAGGTAGGCCTGGCCGCCGTCGAAGCTGACGTGGGCCTCGGCGAGGTTGACGAGGCCGTCGCGCGCCGCCTTGACCTCGGTGCCGAGCAGCTCGAGGCCGGCCGTCTCACGCTCCAGGATGTGGTACTCGTGCCGGGCCTTGCGGTTGGTGGCGAGGGCCCGGGTCATGTCACCACACGAGCCAGCAGCTCGACCATCTCGGGGTCGAACTGGCTGCCTTTCCCCGACGCCAGAGTGGCGAGCGCTCGCTCCGGCGGAATCGGAGCCAGGTAGCTCGACGGCGACGTCAGTACGTCGTAGACCTCGGCCGCATGCACCAGACGGGCGAGCCCGGGGATCTCCTCGCGACCGATCCGATCGGGGTAGCCGGAGCCGTCCCAGCGCTCGTGGTGGTGGCGGATCGCCACGGCCACCTCGTCGAGGCCGACTCCGCGCACGATGCGCTCGCCGACCACCGCGTGCTTGCGGTAGACCCGACGGTGCTCGGGGCCCGCATGCTCGAGCCGGTACAGCCGCTCGTAGTCGAGCTCGCGCATCCCGACATCGTGGAGCAGGCCGGCGAGCGCCGCCTGCTCGGCGCGCTCCCCGCCGCCCCCGTCGGCAACAACCATCTGCCAGCACAGTCGGGACACGGCGAGCGAGTGCAGGACGAGGTCCGGGTAGCGGCTGCCCCCGGGCTCGAGCAGCCGCCGCGCCAGGCAGCGCCGCGCGTAGCGCAGCGAGGAGAGGCGGTGCCCCGCCGCGACCTCCTGCCGCAGCCGGTCCATCGCCTGCGCCGGGTCCGCAGAGCCCTCCGCCCCGAC
This sequence comes from uncultured Holophagae bacterium, assembly GCA_963754985.1. Taxonomy (GTDB): domain Bacteria; phylum Acidobacteriota; class Thermoanaerobaculia; order Thermoanaerobaculales; family Sulfomarinibacteraceae; genus FEB-10. Next base: position 11,493 of record CAVWIJ010000014.1, read on the forward strand.
CACCGACACGGCGAGCGACCAGCCGGCGTCCTGCATCGGGACCTCGGAGACGATCAGCGACGGCCGCAGCGGCTCGCCGTCGGCGCGCAGCCGTCGCCACTGCACCGTCCACGCGCCCTGCCTCGGCACGGTTCCGCCACAGCCGAGCAGCGCCGTGGTCTGGTGGGCCTTGATCGCCGCCGCGTCGCCGTCGGCCGCGTCGCCGGCGCCGAGCACCAGGGTTGCGGCGGCGGCGTCCTCCGCCACGGTGACCGCGACCGCGTAGCTGCGATCACGCATCACGACGTCGGCCGCAGCCTCGACGAGCTCGGCCACGGCCAGCTCATCGAGCAGCTCCGTCGCCACTCGTTGCGGCTCGGTCGGCGCCGGCGCCGGCGGGTCGTCGCCCTCGCCGGAAACGCCGGGCGCGCCGTCGAGCGAGCGCGCCAGGCCGAGCTCCCTGACCAGCGCGGTCAGCACCTCGGCGATCGCCGCCGCGCGCTGCCGGTCGGATTCGTCGAAGGGAAGCTGGCCGCCCTTCTCGCGGCCATCCACCAGGCCGATGAGCCGCCCGCCGTCGACCAGGGCCGCCAGCACCATCCGCTGGACCCCGGCTGCGCGCAGCCGCTGCTCGAGCCGCGGCAGCTCGTCGACCCGGTTGACGATCAGCGCCGCGCCGGCGAGGTCGCCGGCCGCGACCACCAAGGGGTCGTCGGCCTCGAGAGCGGGCGGCGGCGCATCACCGCGGCCGAAGCCGTAGCGCACGGCGAGCTGGAAGCCGCTGGCCGGCGTGCGCAGGTAGAGGGCTGCCTTGGTGCAGTGGAGCTCCTCGAGGAAGCGGTAGAGCACCTCCTTCAGCGATCGCTCGCAATGCGGCGTCCAGCCAGGTACCCGTTCGATCACCCGCTCGGCCTCCGACCCTCCACTGTAGCACCCGCCTGGTACCGCCGGTTCCGGGATACAATGACGAGATGATGCCCGCGCTGCTGGCAGCCCTCCTCGCCGCGGCCACGGCGACGGCCGCGCCGATCGTGGTCGACACCGTACTCGAGAATGGCACCCTGGCGGTCGAGTTCCGTCTCACCGAGCCCCTCCCGGACACGCTGGAAGCGGCGTTGCCGTCGGGCGCCGCCGTCGAGGTGCGCTATCAGGTGCGCGTGCGCTCGACACGCAAGCTGTGGTGGGACAGAAAGGTGTGGACCGGCGAGGCGGTCGCGACCGCGATCTTCGATCCGGTCATCGGCCGCTACGAGTGCGAGCTCGTGGTCGACGGCGTCATCGTCAGGAGCCAGGAGGTCGAGACGATCGACGCCTCCCGGTCGTGGCTCTCGGACCCCGGCCGGGTGCGCTTCGCGTTGCCCGAGGAGCTCGGGACACGTTCGATGTGGGTGCGGGTCCGGGCGGTCTTCTCCTCCTCCACCAAGTGGCTGTTCTTCCCGGACACCGAGGGCACCGATTGGGTCGAATCGCCGATCGAGCTGCCGACGCTGGAGGTCGCGCCGGAGGGGCCGCCCGGCAGCTCCGAGGGCTGAGGGATGACCAATCTGGCCGAGGCCTGGAACCAGCACCGGCGACAGAACCGCTCCCTCGCCATCGGCTTCGTGATCCTGCTCATCCTGGCCGCCGGGGCCTTCTACCTGCTCCAGCGAACCCAGGTGGCCTCCCCCGAGGAGCTCACCAACCGACTGCTGCTGTTCGTTCTCTGGTACCTCGACATCTCGCTCATCCTGATCCTCACCTTCATCCTGGTCCGCAACCTCACCCGTCTGATCGCGGAGCGCCGGCGCGGCGTCCTCGGCAGCCGCTTCCGCACCAAGCTCGTGCTCACCTACGTCGTGCTGACCTTCGTGCCGGTGATCTTCATCTTCCTGATCGCCACCAACATCCTCCAGCGCTCCATCGATCAGTGGTTCTCGTCGCCGGTCGAGGAGACGCTGCGCAGCGGGGCCGCGGTCACCGTCCAGGTCCGCGAGCTCATCGAGCAGCGGCTGTCCCGCCAGGCCCAGGTCGCGGCGAACGAGCTCACGGGCGACACCAGCCCCCAGCGTCTGGCCGAGCTGAGGGCCACGATGGGGGTCGACCTGCTGGCGCTCTTCGAGGGGCCCCAGCTGCTCCAGGCGGTGGCTGACCCCCGCACCATCCCGACCACGCCGCCGCCGCTGCGCTGGGAGGAGCTGCCCCCGGCCGGCGTCCGCGCGAACCGCTGGCGGGGCGGGCTGCTGGTGCGCGGCTGGGCCTCAGTGGACGGCTCGGGCGTCGTCGTCGTGGTCGGCGACATGCTGCCCCGCGAGCTGCTGCTCGACCTCGAGAGCACCACCGCGGCCCACGCCACCTTCCAGGAGATGAAGCTGCAACGGGGGACGGTCACCGCCACCACCGTGCTCGTCTTTCTCGCGGTGACGCTGCTGCTGCTGTTCGCCACAGTATGGGTCGGGCTGTTCCTGTCGCGGCGCTTCACGGAGCCGCTGCTCGCGGTGGCGGCCGCCACTCAGCGGGTGGCTGAAGGCAACCGGCTCGAGGAGGTGACGATCCCGGCCAGCGACGAGGTCGCGGTGCTGGTCGACTCGTTCAACGCCATGGTCCGCAGGGTGCGGGCCACCGAGGCGGAGATCCTGGCCTCGAATCAGGAGCTCGGCACCCTCCTCGCGACCGTGCCCACCGGCGTGCTGACCGTGAGCCCGGACGGCAGCCGCTTCCGGCCGAATCCGGCCGCCGCGCGGCTGCTCGGCGAGCCCGACTGGGCCGGTACCTGGCGGCCTGCCGAGGAGCTCGACCGGCGCGGCTTCGCGCCGCTCCACGACCGGCTCCGGCCGGGCCGGCCCACCGATCTCCGCGCCGAGCTCGACCTCGAGACCGGTGGCTCGCTGCGCCATCTGGAGGTCGCGCTCAAGCCGCTCCCGGGTGGCGGCTCGGTGGTCACGCTCGATGACCTGACGGTGCTCCTGCAGGCCCAGCGTCAGGCGGCGTGGAGCGAGGTCGCCCAGCGCATCGCCCACGAGATCAAGAACCCGCTGACCCCGATCCGGCTGTCGGCCGAGCGCATGCAGCGCTGGGCGGCTCGCCTGGACGGCGAGGTGCGTGACATCGTCGAGTCGTCCTGCGAGGCGATCATCGCCCAGGTCACAGGGCTCAAGGAGCTGGTGGACGCCTTCCGGCTGTACGCGCAGATGCCGCGGGTGGAGCCGCGCCCGAGCTCGGTCAGCCAGATCGTGCGCGAGGTGGGCTCGCTCTATCAGGGACTCCGCGAGGGGCTCGACATCCGGATCGAGACACCGCCGGCCGAGGTCCACGCGATGGTCGACCCGGCCGCCCTGCGCCAGGCGCTGGTCAACCTGCTCGACAACGCGGCCGACGCCGTGAAGGGAAGCGGCGCGATCACGATCTCGCTCGAGACCGACCGCGACGACCTCGTCCTCGAGGTGGCGGACACCGGCGTCGGGCTGCCGACCGAAGATACCGAGACCCTGGTCCGGCCCTTCTACTCCACCAAGGGTCAGAGCTCCGGCATGGGCCTCGCGCTGGTGCACCGGGTCGTGATCGACCACGGCGGCACTCTCGAGCTCACGAACCGCCAACCCTCCGGGGCGCTGGTCAGGATCACCCTGCCCGGGGCCATCGTCGACGGCGTCCCTCCGACGATCGCTTCCTCCGCCTGACACCGCCTCGCGCTGCTTCCGCGTCCGCTTCCGCGCCCGCTCCCGTGGAGCCTGCCCTGAGCGAGCGGCGCAACCGCGCCGCGAGTCGAAGGGTCTCCGTCTCCGTCTCCGAAATGGACGATCCCCGCGGGATAGCGGAAGGCGGGCACGGGCACGGAGACGGGCACGGCAACGGGCGCGAGCCAAACTCCATGTGACGGCGCTCGTTGACCACTACCTGACCACTTGTTACCATCCGAGACATGGCGTATCTGGGAAACCGCGAGCTTTCGATCGAAGCTCAGGACCGCGTCATGTCGGCCTTCCGCAAGGTCATCTCCAACCTCCAGCAACGCCAGCGCGAGGAGGCCCTGATCGGGCTCGAGTTCGTGCTCCGCGTCGACCCCCTGTTCAGGCCCGCGATCGAGCTGCGACGACAGCTCCAGGGGGGAGCGGAGGCGATCGACCTGTCGGACCTCATCGCCCAGATCGAGGCGCCGACGACCGACACCATCAACGAGCTCCTGGTCGAGGCGGTCGAGGACTTCAACAACCGCAACTTCGTCGCCGCCAAGTCCAAGGTCGAGCGGGTCCTGCTCGAGCTGCCCGGCCACCAGGAGGCGCGCCGGCTGCTCAATCAGCTCCAGGAGTCCCTCAAGGTCGAGCAGCAGGTCGGCCAGTTCCTGACCCAGGCGCGGGAGGCGCTCGCGATCGGCGACCCGCAGGAGGCCGCCAACTTCGTCCTCATGGCGCAGGCCCTCGATCCCCACCACAGCGGCATCGCGTCGACCCTGCACGAGATCTACGCCAGCAGCGGCACTGCCCAGGCGGACGCGTCGGCCGCGCGGCCACCGCACCGACCCCCCGGCTCCCACGCCGCGACGGCAGCCGTGACCGCCGGCGCGGAGCGCTCCTTCGCCATCGCCGACGGCATCCAAGGCGGCCACAGCGCAGCTGCTGAGCCGCCGTGGGGCTCGAGCGGCGACGAGCTGTTCGGCGATGGTCCGGGCGCGGCCGAGTTCCCGGCGACCGACTTCGGTGCGGAGCCGCTGACCGACGCGCTCGACACCGACTTCGGCGAGCCGGCCGTCGACCTCGGCGAGCCGCCGGCCGACGACCTCTCCGACCTGTTCGAGACCACCTCCCGGCCGGCCGGAGCGGTGCCCTCCAGCGACCAGCCGCTCGTAGCCCAGCTGCTCACCCGCGGAACGGCGGCCCTCGACGCCGGCCAGTACGTGGCGGCGATCGATGCCTGGTCGCGAATCTGGCTCGAGGATCCGACGAACGAGGACGTCGGCCCGCGAGTCGCGGAGGCCAAGAAGCGGCTCGAGCAGGCGGGGCGCGAGCTCGAGCACCTGCTGTTCGAGGCCGAGGACGCGCTCATCGGCGGCGACTCCGACAAGGCGCTCAATCTCGTCAACCGCGTGCTGACGCGGCACCCGGGCCACCGCGAGGCGCTCGCGCTGCACCGCCGGCTCAGCGGCGAGGCGGAGAGCTCGCCCGCCGCCCCGGCCGCGGCCGCAGCCGCCCCCGCGATGCCGGAGCTCGAGGAGGACCTCTTCTCAGAGCCCTTCGCCAGCTTCGAGGCCGCGCCGGCGGAGGCCCCGCTCGAGACGAGCTTCCTGCCGGCCGACGAGGCCGCACTCCCGAGCCCGGCGCGGCGCCTGCTCGCGGGTGTCGCCCCGCACCCTGGCGCTGGCGGCGGCGATCGCGATCGTGCTGGTGGTCGCCGGCGCGCTCGGCGTGCGAGCGATCCTCAACGCCCGCACGCCGACTGCCGAGAACGACGTGTACGTCCTGCGCACCGAGGCCGACGAGCTCTATAAGCAGGGCAAACCGGCCGCCGCGCTCCAGCTCGTGGAGGGTTTCAAGCCTCGAAACGAGGGCGACGAGAAGATACTGAGCGTCCTTCTCGCGAAATACCGGGCCGCTCTTGCCACCCCGACGCCGACGCCGGTGCCGGCGATCGCAATGAAGGCGCGAAGGTCGCTCGACGCGGGGCTCTGGTTCCGCGCCTACGACGAGGCCAAACGGGGGATCGAGGCCTACCCTGGGGACGGCGGGCTGCTCGAGATCGTCGACCAGGTCGAGGGCAGGGAGCCGCAGGCGGCCACCCTTTCGAGCCAGCTCGCCGGCCGCAATCACCGGGGGGCGGTCGGGACCACCCACGACCTCCTCATCAAACACCCTGGGCAGCCCGATCTCGTGGAGGTCCTCGAGCGCTCCCTGTTCAACGCCGCGCTCGCCGAGCTGCGCACCTACAACCTGACCGGCGCCCGCTCCCACCTCGACGAGCTGGTCCGCGTCGAGCCGAACGACGAGGAGGTCAACCGCGTCCTGGAGTTCATCGACAGCTACAAGGCGCGGCCGGTCGACATGCAGCTCAAGGTCTTCATCCAGAGCCTCCCCGAAAGGCTGGAGTGGTCGGCGCCGGCCGCGCCGCCCGCGGACGTCGTCCAGCCGACCCCGACGCCCACCGCGACAGCGTGAGCCAGGATTCGCCCCACCCCGGTCCTCCCGACGTCCCAGATGGCTGGGACCAGCTCGAGCGACCGATCGACCCGCCGGCAGCCCAGCGCCGGCCGCGGTCTCCAGAGGCCGAGCCGCACGAGGGGGTCGCGGTGATCCCGGTGATCGCCGGGTCCTGGGGAGATCTGGCCGTCATCCTGGGCCTCACCGCCGCGTCCCTGGTGGCTCTCAAGCTCGCCGGCCACGGCGCTCCCTTCGCGGCCGCGCCGTGGGCAGTCGCGGTCGCGGTGCTGTGGTGGCTGGTGGCGGCCGCGGTGCTGCTGACGGTCCGCCGGGGGACCCCCGGCATGATGGCGGCGGGGGTCTCGTTCGCCGGCGCCGTGACGCCGGCCCGGCTCCCCGTGGTGCTGCTGGTGGCCTTGCTCCTGGCCCTGACCCTGGGCCTGCCGTCGGCGGTCGGCCCTCCGGGGTGGGTGTTGCGGATCGCCGCCGGCACGCCGCTCACCGCCTCCGGGCACGACCTCCCGTGAGCCGGGGCTCGGCGGCCGCGGCTTCAGTTTTTCGGGCGCTTGAAGACCATCCCGATGTGGTCGGTGGCGCCGGTCTTGAAGTTGATGGCGGTGATCGCCACCAGCTCCCAGCCGTCGTCGCCGAGCTCGTTGAGCTGGCTGCCGTAGTTCGGGTCGAGGCGGTAGTTCTCCGAGCGGATGTTGATGATCTTGTACTCCCAGCGCGCCGCGTCCATGCCGTCCTCCCTCCCAGGTTGCTCCAGAAGAGTAGCTGCATTGTAGCACCGCTCAGCGCACCTGAGGTGCAGTGCCCCCAGCGACTGTCGCAGCTTTTCCCGGCAACGGAGCAGGCTCGGCGGACGCTGGCGGCGGGGCTTCCCCGATGGCCCGGCTGAGCGTCGTCATTCCGGCGTTCAACGAGGCGGACCGTCTGCCGCCGACGCTTGCGGAGATCATCCGCTACCTCGGCGCGGCTCCCGACTGGCTGCCCGCCGAGCTGATCGTGGTCGATGACGGCTCGCTCGACGGCACCGCGGACGCCGCCGCCAGTACCGAGCTTTCCGGCGGCCTCGCCCTCGAGCTCATCCGGCACGACCGCAACCGCGGCAAGGGAGCGGCGGTGCGCAGCGGTTTCCTGGGATCGCGTGGCGACGAGATCCTGCTCTGCGACGCCGACCTGTCGTCGCCCATCGACCAGCTTGCCGTGCTCGCCTCGCACGGCAGCCGGGGAAGCGTGCGAATCGGCTCCAGGGCGCTCGACCGCAGCCTGATCTCCACCCGTCAGCCGAGCTACCGCGACCTCATGGGGCGGACCTTCAACCTCGCGGTGCGGACCCTGGTCCTGCCCGGCATCCATGACACCCAGTGCGGGTTCAAGCTCTTCCCGGGAGAGCTCGGCCGGGCGCTTGCCGCGGCCCAGCGCATCGACGGCTTCGCCTTCGACGTCGAGCTGCTGTTCCTCGCCCGCCGCTGGGGCGCGGCGCTCGTCGAGGTGCCGGTGCGCTGGCGGCACGTGGAGGCATCGCGGGTCCAGCCGCTGCTGCACTCCGCCCAGATGCTGCGCGATCTGCTCTGGCTGCGCCTGCGCGCCGCCGCCGGCCTGCTGCCGCCGGCCCGGCCGTCGTCGGCCGGCGCGGAGGTCGGCCATGGCTGACGAGGCCGTCGATCCGATCTGGCAGCTCGAGCCCTTCCTCGAGCACCTCGAGTGGGAGCGCAATCTCGCCCCCGCGACGCTCCGCGCCTACCGCAGGGAAACCGCGAGCCTGATCGACTTCGTGTGCCACGAGCTCGACGCGGCGGGACCGGCGGCGCTGTCCCCGGCCGCAGTGCGCTCCTACCTGGCCCACCTCCACCAGCGGCGCCTGGCGGGACGCTCGATCGAGCGATCGCTCGCCTGCCTGCGGACCTACTTCCGGTTCCTGGTATCCGAGGGTGCGATCACGGCGAGCCCGGCGGAGTCGGTGCCGCACGTGCGGGCCCCGCGCGGCGCCCCGGAGGTGGTTGACCGCTATGCCATCGAGGAGCTTCTCGACAGCCAGCCGGAGACGCCCGTCGGCGACCGCGACCGGGCGGCGCTCGAGCTGCTGTACGGGGCCGGGCTGCGGGTCGGCGAGCTGGTCGCCATCGACCTCGCCGACCTCCAGCTGCGGGAGCGGATGCTGCGCGTGCGCGGTAAGGGACGCCGCGAGCGGCTGGTGCCCTTCGGCCGCAAGGCCGCGGCAGCGGTTACCCGGTACCTGCCGCACCGCGCCCGCTGGCGGCGCGGCTGCCAGGACGGCGGGGAGCCGCTGCTGGTCAACCAACGGGGCGGGCGACTGAGCGATCGCTCGGTGCGCCGGATCCTGGACGCGGCCGTCCGGCGCACCGCCATGCTCCACCACCTCCACCCCCACGCTCTGCGCCACGCCTTCGCAACCCACCTGCTCGAGGCGGGGATGGACCTGCGCGCGATCCAGGAGCTGCTCGGGCACAGCTCGCTGTCGACGACCCAGGTCTACACCAACGTCGACCTCGCCCACCTCATGAGCGTCTACCGGAAGAGCCATCCGCGGGCGAAAGGCGGCGGTGACTCGTGAAGCCATCTCGTGGTGTGGTTCATTGTTGGGTCGTTCTTGCTGCGATTGCACCCGCCTGATTGGCGTGAAGCGAACGCCCCGACGCTGCTATACCCGAGAATGGCTCGATGGTCTCGGCTACTCCCTGGCCTCAGGACGTCGTACCACCAGTCCGGTGACTCTCGAGCTCACCGAATTCGGAACGAATCCGGTCAGCTGACCTTCCTCCGCGGCCTCTGCGGCCTCTGCGGTTCGGATCTCTGCCTCACAGCCTCACTGCGCGGGCGAAATCCTCATGCGTGATCTCGCTCTTCGCGTCCTTTGCGCCTTGGCGGTTCGAATCACTGCTTCACTGCCTCACTGCGCCGCGCCATCGTCGCGGCCCAGGCGGCGATGCTCGCGAGGGCGTGCTCGGCGTGGCGCTCCCGCCGCTCGCGCCGGCTGCGGATCGACGCCAGGGGCGGCGGCGTGGCGATGAGGCCCCAGCTGATGTTCGCGGGCTGGAATCCGCTCGGGCTGCGCTCGGTGAGGTGCCGCACCAGCCCGCCGCAGGCGGTGTCCAGGGGCGGCGGCTGCGGGCTGCCGCCCGCGAGCTCGGCGGCCAGGGTCCGCGCCACGATGAGGCCCGTCGCCGCCGACTCCACGTAGCCCTCGACGCCGGTCAGCTGGCCGGCGACGCGGATCGCGCTGCGCTGCCGCAGCCGCAGCAAGGGGTCGAGGTGGGCGGGGGCGTTGAGGAAGGTGTTGCGGTGGATCATCCCGAAACGCGCGAAGCGCGCCTGCCCGAGCCCGGGGATGGTCCGGAAGACGCGGGCCTGCTCGGCCTCTTTGAGCTTGGTCTGGAAGCCGACGAGGTTCCAGTGCTCGGCCGCGAGGTCGTCCTGGCGCAGCTGCACCACGGCGTAGGGCCGGCGTCCGGTGGCCGGGTCGACGAGCCCGACCGGCTTCATCGGACCGAAGCGCAGCGTGTCGAGGCCGCGCTCGGCCATCACCTCGATCGGCAGGCAGCCCTCGAAGTAGCGGATGTCCTCGAGCTCGAAGGACTTGAAGGGCTGCTTCTCGGCCTCGAGCAGGGCCGCCACGAAGCCCTCGTACGCGCTGCGATCCATGGCCGCGTTGAGGTAGTGATCGGGGCCGCCCTTGCCGTATCGCGAGCCCCGGAACAGGCGCGAGCCGTCGAGCGAGTCGGCGACGACGATCGGCGCGATCGCGTCGTAGAACGCGAGCGCGCCCTCGCCGAGCAGCCGCTCGAGCGCCTGGTGCAGCGCCGCCGAGGTCAGCGGGCCGGTCGCCACCACCGCCGGGCCGTCCGGCAGCTCCGCGACCTCGCGCCGCTCGACGACGATCCTCGGGTGGCGGGTGACGGCGTCGGTGACCGCCTGGGCAAAGCGCTCGCGGTCGACGGCGAGGGCGCCGCCGGCCGGCACCGCCGCCTCCCGCGCGCAGCGGATGATGAGCGAGTCGAGCGCCGCCATCTCCCGCTTCAGCAGGCCGACCGCGTTGGTCGCGCTGTCGCCGCGCAGCGAGTTCGAGCACACCAGCTCGGCTAGGCGGTCGCTGCGGTGGACCGGGGTCGGGCGCACCGGCCGCATCTCGGCCATCACCACCTGGACGCCGGCCTCGGCCAGCTGCCACGCCGCCTCGCTCCCGGCGAGGCCGCCGCCCACCACCAGCACCGGCTCGTTCACGTCGACGTCCCACACCCGCCAACCCGCGCGTCAGCTCGTCCCATTCCCCACCACCCGCGCGAAGCGCCCGTCCGGCAACCGCTCCACCGTGCCTTCGAGCTCGCGGCGCAGCAGCTCGGAGAGCAGCAGCGGCACCGCGACGCCGGCATCGGCCGCGAGCTCGTCGACGGTGCGCGCGGTCCCGGCAGGCAGCTTGGCGAGCAGCCAGCCGTCGTCGGACCGCTCGGCCCTGGCCCCCGCGCCACACGCGGCGCCGGGCGCCACGACCTCGAGCACGTCGCGGGCGGTGACGAGCGGCCTCGCCCCGAGGCGCAGCAGCGTGTTCGGGCCGACCGACAGCTCGGAGAAGATCGGCCCGGGGACCGCGAACACCTCGCGCCCCTCGTCCACCGCCTGGCGGGCGGTGCCGAGCGCACCCGAGCCGGCGGCCGCCTCGACGACCACGGTGGCGTCGGCGATCCCCGCGATGAGGCGGTTCCTTTCCGGGAAATGGTGGCGCAGGGGCGGGCGTCCCCGGCGGGTACTCGGTGAGCAGGGCGCCGGCATCGGCGATCGCCTCGGCGAGGCGGGCGTGCTCGGGAGGATAGACGCGGTCGGGACCACTTCCCCAGATCGCCCAGGTGGATCCGGCGGCGGCGAGGGCGCCCTCATGAGCGCGGCGTCGACCCCGCGCGCCATGCCCGACACCACCACGACGCCGGCGCGGGCCAGCTCCTCGCCGAGCAGCCGGGCAACCTGGCGGCCGTAGGGCGTCGCGGCCCGCGAGCCGACGACCGCCACCGCCGGCGCTCCCGCCAGCCGGCCCCGCACGAACAGGCCGAGGGGCGGGTCCGCGGTCGACCGCAGCCGCTCGGGGAACTCGGAGTCCGCCGGCGCCAGCCATCGCCAGCCGATGTCCTCGAGGGTGGCGAGCAGGCCCGGTACGGCCTCGCGGAGCAACCGCCCCGCGGCACCGAGCAGTGGGGCCGGAGCGCCCTCGCGCTCGAGGGCCTCGAAGGGATGGTCCGTGAGGGGTTCGGCTGCCAGCAGCCGCCGGCACCGGGCTCCGCCGCCGGCCAGCAGCAACGCGAGCCTCGCCCATCGCGCGGTGCCGGTGTCGTAGCTCACCATCCCCCACCCACCACAAGGTGGGCAGCGGCGGCCTTCGGATATACTCCGAAAAGTGGAGCTGCGGGTACTCGGGAGCTTCGGAGGCGACAGTCCGGCCTGCCGAATGACGTCGTTCCTGATCGGCGGCACGGTCGCGGTCGACGCCGGGGCGATCACCCGCGCCCTGACCATCGCCGAGCAGAAGACGATCCGTCACGTCATCATCACCCACACCCACATCGACCACACCTCGTCGCTGCCGTTCCTGATCGAGAATCTCTTCGGCAGCGACTCCGAGCCGGTGTCGATCTACTGCACTCGCTCGGTGCTGGGAGCGGTCCGCCGCCATCTGTTCAACAACGACACCTGGCCCGACTTCTCGACGATCCCGAATCACCTCTACCCGTCGGTCCGCTTCCAGGTGATCGAGCCAGAGCAGCCGTTTTCGATCGCGGGCGTCGCCGGGGCGAGCTCGAGATCACGCCGGTGAATGTGAATCACGTCGTGCCGACCACCGGCCTCCTGCTCCGCCAGGGAAGCTCGAGCCTGCTCTTCACCTCCGACACCGGCCCCACCGAGCGGATCTGGGAGGTTGCCAACGCGGCCGATGACCTGTCGGGGCTGATCACCGAATGCTCGTTCCCCAACCGGCTCCAGGCGGTGGCCGACGTCAGCCTCCACCTCACGCCGCGCACCCTCGCCGCCGAGCTCGCCAAGCTGGCCCGCGAGGTCCCGGTCTACCTGTACCACTTCAAGCCGCCCTACCTGGAGGAGCTGCGAGCCGAGCTCGCCGCGACCACGCTGCCCCACCCGGTGACCGAGCTCGTGCAGGATCGGACGTACACGTTCTGACCACTCGCCCGAGCCCGCTTCCGCTTCCGCGCCCGCTTCCGTCTCCGATTGCGTTTCCGAGCCCGTCTCCGTTTCCGGGCGACCGTGCCCGAGACGCGCCGGGGACGCTGGTGGCGGGTCGGTACGGAGACGGGGACGGGCACGGAGACGGGCAGGACGACGCCCGCCGCGAACGCTCAGCGCGCCTTCTTCGCCGTGCCGAGCGCGATGAGATCCGAGCGGAGGTCGAAGGCGAGGCGGCCGCGGACGCCGGGCTCGAACGGATCGAGGTCGGGGCCGAGGGTCGCCGAGAACACGAGGTGCCCAGCGCGCTCGATCAGGCCGAGAGTGCGCAGCGGGTAGTCGCCCTCCCAGGTGAAGAGCCGCCAGCCCCGGGCGTCCTCGGCCACCCGGAACACAACCGTCGTCGCGCGCGCGGTTTCGGCCGCGAGCTCGTCACCGTGCCGCTGGACGCTGCGGATGTCGGCGCGGGCCGCCAGCACGGCTGCCGGGTCACGCCACCTCTCGCCCGCCACCAGCTCGACCGGCCGCCGCACCTCGATCTCGGGCGGCGCCTCGCGCTCGCTCCCCGCCACCCCATCGAGCACTTCCGGGTCGACCCGCAGCCCGCGCACCACCATCCGCTCGACCAGCGATCGCGGCGCCCGTACCCGGGCCACTGAGAACAGGTCCTCGATCTCGAGGGTGCCGCCGCGCAGCAGGAAGCGCTCGCCGCCGCCGAACCACAGCAGGTCGAAGGCGCCGTCGCCCGGCGCCGGGCTACCTCCGGTCGTCAACAGGGCCCGCCGCTCGCCGACCGCCTCCCGCCACACGGCGCCGCCGGCGAGCTGGTAGACGGCATCCGGTCCCGGCGTCTCATCGGCGTTCGCCACCACCGGGAGCGCGGGAGCAACCACCACTCCGGCCGCCTCGAGCAGGGGCCAGGTCGATGAAAAGGCGGTGCCGCGCACCGGGCTCCCGCGGAACAGCCTCGCGAGCACGCGGTGGCACTCCGCGGCCCCGGCGAACCAGCGCGACTCGACCACGGTCTCGGCGTCCCGCGTCCCGCCGCCGGCACGCCACCGCAGGGGCAGCCGCCGCACCAACGTGGCTGCCGCCTGCGCTGCCGGCATGCCGGGATCGATCCCGGCCGCAGCCAGCACCCGCGCGTCCATCAGCTCCTCAGGCTCGCCGCCAGCTCGTTGACCCGCTGCTGCGCCTCGGCGGAAAACCAGCAGTCCAGAAACAGCTCATCCTCGGCCGCGAAGCCCGCCCGCATGGCGCGCCAGGCCTCGCCGAACAGCAGCTCCTTGGTCGCCGCGTAGCCGCGCGCCGGCCGGGTCGTGAGCCGGCTCAGCTCGCGATCCACGGTCACCACGACCTGCTCGACCGGCTCGATGCGGTGGACCAGGCCGAGCTCGCGCGCGCGCTCGGCCGTGCAGCCCTCGCCGCGCAGCAGCGCCTCGTCGATCGCGAGCGGGCTGCACCGCGACGCGCAGCATGCGCAGGCTGCCTGCCGGCACCGGCACGCCGAGGTTGAGCTCGGCGAAGCCCAGCCGCGGCCGGCCGAGCGCCATCACCCGCAGATCGCAGGCCAGCGCGAGCAGGCAGCCGCCGGCCACCGCGTGCCCGGTGATCGCGGCCGCCGTCGGCCCCGGGTAGCTGAAGACCTCGAGGATGAGGGCGTTGAAGACCCCCAGGGTCGCCCACACGCGCCCCCGGTCGGCGGCCGCCAGCTGCTTGAGGTCCCAGCCCGGACAGAACAGTGCCGGGTGCGAGGAGGCCAGCATCATGGGCGGCGCGCCGCGGCGCCTGAGATCGGCCACGGCATCGCGGAGCGCGGCCATCAGCGGCAGGTCGAGCGCATTGGCGCCATCGTCGAGAATGACGCGGTGGATCCCGTGGAGCTCGTGGTGGCGGATCGGTCGGTCAGGCATCGCGGTCCTCCAGGAGCCGGCGGAACAGGTCGTGGACGCGGCGATCCACCCCGAGCTCGGGATGGAAGGTGGCTGCCACGATCCGGCCCGAGCTGACGAGCACGGGATCGCCACCGTGGCGGCCCAGCACCCGCACGTCGGCGCCGGTGCTGACGATGCGGGGCGCGCGGATGAAGACGCCCTCCATCTCCGGGGGGCCACCGAGGGCGGGCTCGACATCGATCGTGGCCACGCTCGAGTGCACCTGGCGGCCGTACGCATTGCGAACGACCGTCGACGTCGAGCAGCGCGAGCGACGTCTGCGGTGGCTCGACCGCGCGGGCGAGGAGAATCACGCCGGCGCAGGTGGCGAGCACCGGCATCCCCGCGCGAATGCGCTCGACGATGAGCTCGGCCAGCCTCTCGTCGGCCATCAGCCGGAGCATGGCGGTCGACTCGCCGCCGGGCAGGACGAGGGCGTCGACGCGCTCGAGGGCGGCAGCGGTGCGGACCGGCTCGGCCGGGACGGCGACGTCGCGCAGCGCCGCGACGTGGGCCTCGAAGTCACCCTGGAGCGCGAGCACCCCAACCGGCATCACCACCCCCGACGCGACAGCATCTCCTCCGGGGTCAGCTTGCCGGCCTCGAGGCCGGGCATCGCCTCGCTCAGCCCCTGCGAGACCTCCACCAGCTTGGCGGGATCCTGCCAGTGGGTGACGGCCTGAACGATCGCCCGCGCCCGCCGCTCCGGGTCGCTCGACTTGAAGATCCCGGAGCCGACGAACACCGCCTCGGCGCCGAGCATCATGCACAGCGCGGCGTCGGCCGGGGTGGCGACGCCGCCGGCCGCGAAGTTGGGCACCGGCAGCCGCCCGTGCTCGGCGACCCAGCGCACCAGCTCGTAGGGAGCCTGGAGCTCCTTGGCCTGCGCCATCAGCTCGTGCTCGTCAAGGATGGTCAGGCTCCGGATGCCGCGCTGCACGGCGCGCAGGTGGCGGACCGCCTCCACGATGTCGCCGGACCCGGCCTCGCCCTTGGTGCGCATCATGGCCGCGCCCTCGCCGATCCGCCGCAGCGCCTCGCCGAGGTTGCGGCAGCCGCAGACGAAGGGCACCGTGAAGCCGTGCTTCGAGACGTGGTTCTCCTCGTCGGCCGGGGTCAGGACCTCGCTCTCGTCGATGAAGTCGACCTCGAGGGCCTCGAGCATGCGCGCCTCGGCGATGTGGCCGATCCGGCACTTCGCCATGACCGGGATCGACACCGTCGCCTGGATGTCTCTGATCTTGTCGATCGGCGCCATCCGCGCCACGCCGCCCTGCACCCGGATGTCGGCCGGCACCCGCTCCAGCGCCATCACCGCCGCGGCGCCCGCATCCTCGGCCAGCTTCGCCTGCTCGGCCGAGGTGACGTCCATGATCACCCCGCCCTTGAGCATCTCGGCCAGCCCCACCTTGACGCGGAACTGGTCGCTCGATTCGCTCATGGTCACGCCTCCCGGGGGACACTACCCCACGTCATTGTACACAGCGGCCACCGCGGGCCGCGCATCAATCCACGGCGACCGCCTCGCCCCGCCGCAGCCGCATCAGCGCGAGCAGATTGATCGCGCAGTGCGCGGTGGCGGCGGCCGGGTAGCCGTAGCGGCTGAACACGAAACCGAGCACGATTCCCAGGCCGAGCGCGATCACCGGCCACATCCAGAGCCGGCGGTCCGGCACCAGGTGGAGCACGGCGAACAGCAGCGCCGCCCCGACCAGGCCGATCGCCGGCTGCAGCAGGGCGCGCAGCAGCGCCTCCTCCGCGAGGCCCGACAGCAACGCCACCGCGGCCGCGTCGACCACAGTCCATCCCCGCACCAGCTGCTGCTGGAAGCGCTGCAGCTCCTCGAGAGGCGGCACGTGCCGGGTCAGCCACAGCGCGCCGCTGCTCACGACTCCGACGAGCGCGCCCACCGCCAGCGACCACGCGAGTGGCCCCTCCGGCGCCAGCCCGCCGAGCGGGTCGCCGTCGCGCAGGCCGAGCCCGATCACCGCCACCAGACCGATCACGCCCTCCTGATGGAGCAGTAGCACCGGACGCACGGTCGGGAGCTCGCTGGCCACGGCGGCACCGCCCGACGATCAGGCGTCGGCCGGGATGTCGCCGGCGGGCGACTCGGCGTCGTCCGTTGCCGGCTCGTCCCCGTCGGCGCCGTCGTCCTCGGCCAGCTTGGCCACCGAGACGACGCGGTCGCCTTCGTCGAGCCGGATCACCCGCACACCCTGGGTCGCGCGCCCGCTGCGGCGGATCTCGTCGACGTTGACCCGGATCAGGATGCCCTTCTCGGTCAGGACCAGGATCTGGTCGGACTCGTGCACGTGCCGGATTGCGGCGACGTTGCCGTTCTTGGCGGTCAGCTGGATCGCCTTGAGCCCGTAGCCGCCCCGCTGCTGGAGCCGGAAGTCGGCGACCGGCGTCCGCTTGCCGAAGCCGAGGTCGGTGACGACCAGAATGTCGTTCTCCGCTGTCGGGTCGAAGGTCGCGACCTCCTCGACCCAGTCGCCCTCGCGCAGGTTGATGCCGCGAACGCCGGCCGAGACCCGACCCATCGGGCGCGCCTCCGTCTCCTCGAAGCGGATCCCCATGCCGTGGTGGGTGCCCATGAAGACGTGGAGCGTGCCGTCGGTGAGGTGGACCGAGAGCAGGTCGTCGCCCGGGTTGATGGCGACCGCGCGCAGCCCGCTCGAGCGGATGGTGGCGTACTCGGCGAGCGGGGTCCGCTTGACCTTGCCGAGGCGGGTGGCGAAGAGCAGGAGGGCGTTCTCGTGCTCGGCGAAGTCGCGGACCGCGAGCAGCGCCGCCACCCGCTCCTCGCTCTCGAGCTGGAGCAGGTTCACGAGCGCCCTCCCGCGGCCGCCCGGCCCGACGTCCGGCAGCTCGTGGACCTTGCGGGCGAACACCCGGCCCTCGCTGGAGAAGAACAGCATGACCGCGTGGGTCGAGGCGACGAACAGCTTCTCGACCTCGTCCTCCGCCTTGATCGTCATCCCGCGCCGGCCGCGGCCGCCGCGGCGCTGCGCCCGGTAGGCGGCGAGCGCGCTGCGCTTGATGTAGCCGCTGCGGCTGACCGTGATCACCATGTCCTCCTCGGCGATCAGGTCCTCGACTGAGATGTCCCCTTCGTCGGCGATGATCTCGGTGCGGCGCTCATCGCCGAAGCGGCTGCGGATCGCCTGCAGCTCCTCGACGATGATGTCCAGCACCATCGCCTCCGAGGCGAGCACGGCCTCGAGGTGCGCGATCCGGGCGAGGACCTCGCGGTGCTCCTCGACAATCTTGTCGCGCTCGAGCCCGGTCAGGCGCTGCAGCCGCATCTCCAGGATCGCCTGGGACTGTAGCTCGGACAGGCCGAACGCCTGCATCAGGCCGGCCTGGGCGGCCGCCGGGTCGGCGGCGGCGCGGATCAGCGCGATCACCGCGTCGAGGTTGTCGAGCGCGATGACCAGGCCGTCGAGGATGTGGGCACGCTCGCGCGCCCGCTCGAGCTCGAAGCGGGTGCGCCGGACCACCACCTCCTTGCGGTGGTCGATGAAGTTCTCGATCAGCTCGCGCAGCGTGAAGACCTTCGGCTGGTTGCCGACCACGGCGAGCAGGATGATGCCGAAGGTGGTCTGGAGCTGGGTCAGCTTGTAGAGGTTGTTGAGCACGACCTCCGGGATCGCCTCCCGCTTGAGCTCGATGACGAAGCGGATGCCATCGCGGTCCGACTCGTCGCGGAGGTCGGCGATCCCCTCCAGACGCTTGGCGTGGACCAGCGACGCGATGTGCTCGGCGAGCCGCGCCTTGTTCACCTGGTAGGGCAGCTCGGTCACGATCAGGGCGGGTCGCTTCTTCTTGTCGCCCTCCTCGATCGAGACCCGCGCCCGGACCTGGATGATGCCGCGGCCGGTGGTGTAGGCGTCGACGATCCCGCGCCGGCCGTGGATGAAGCCCGCGGTCGGAAAGTCGGGGCCGGGGACGGTCTCGAGCAGCTCGCGGTCGGACAACCCGGGCGATCGGATGAGGGCCACGGTGGCGTCGACGATCTCGCGCAGGTTGTGGGGAGGGATGTTGGTGGCCATCCCGACCGCGATCCCTGAGGAGCCGTTGACGAGCAGATTGGGAAACTGCGCAGGCAGCACCACCGGCTCCTGCAGCGAGCCGTCGTAGTTCTCGGTCCAGTCAACGGTTGCGCGGGAGATGTCGTCGCCGAGCAGCTCCTCCGCCAGCTTGGTCAGCCGGATCTCGGTGTAGCGCATCGCCGCCGGGGCGTCGCCGTCGACCGAGCCGAAGTTGCCCTGGCCGTCGACCAGGGTGTAGCGCATCGAGAAGTCCTGCGCCATCCGCACCGCGGTGTCGTAGATCGCGGCGTCGCCGTGGGGGTGGTACTTCCCCATCACGTCGCCGACGATGCGCGCCGACTTCTTGTAGGGCTTGCCGGAGGTGTTGCCGCCCTCCCACATGCCGTAGAGGATGCGGCGGTGGACCGGCTTGAGGCCGTCCCGGACGTCGGGCAGCGCGCGTCCGATGATCACGGACATCGCGTAGTCGAGATAGGAGTTCTTGAGCTCCTCCTCGATCGTGATCGGGATCCGATCTCCCTCGGAGTAGGTCTGATGGTCAGTCATCGCGTGGTCCAGATCAGATGTCGAGGTTGCGCGCCTCGAGGGCGTTCTCTTCGATGAAGCGGCGCCGCGGCTCCACGGCGTCCCCCATCAGGATGGTGAAGAGCTCGTCGGCTCGCGCCGCGTCCTCCACCGTGACCTGCAGCAGCCGGCGGTTGCCAGGCGCCATCGTCGTCTCCCACAGCTGGTGCGGGTTCATCTCGCCGAGGCCCTTGTAGCGCTGGATGGCGAGCCCCCGCTTCGCGACCTCGTAGACATGAGCCACGAGCTCGCGCAGAGTGTCGAGGGTCGCCCGATCGCCGTTGCGCTCGAGGTGGTAGGGGCCGACCCGCAGCGGCGCGATCTGCGCGAGCTGCTGCTTGGCCCGCCGGAAGTGCCCGCTGTCCGACAGGACGCGGCCGAGGCGGACCTCCCAGCCGCGGCCGTTGCTGCCGACGCCGCAGACGACCTCGGAGACCCCGTGCTCCTCGTCGAGCTCGACGCGGACTCCCTCGTAGCCGAGGTCGCTGAGCTCGGCGGCGAGGGCGCTGGCGTAGGCCGCGCTGCCCGGCGCGTGCTCGTCGCCCTCGGTCAGGTCGAGAGCGGCGAGCACGATGTCCGGCGGGAAACCGCGCCGCTCGAGCGACGCCAGCGTACGGTGCCAGTCCTCGCAGGCGAGCAGGGCACTCCGCAGCTCCTCGCCGGCGAGATCGATGCCGCTCGATCCGAGCACCAGGCGGAACTCGTCGGCCACCCGGTCGAGCAGGAAGCGCGACAGCTCGCCGTCGTCCTTGAGGTAGACCTCCTGCTTGCGGCGCGACACCTTGTAGAGCGGCGGCTGCGCGATGAACAGGTGGCCGCGCGTGATGAGCTCCTCCATCTGGCGGTAGAAGAAGGTCAGCAGCAGCGTCCGGATGTGCGAGCCGTCGACGTCGGCGTCGGTCATGATGATGATCTTGTGGTAGCGGACCTTGAGCGGGTCGAACTCCTCGGTGCCGATGCCCGTTCCGAGGCACTGGATCAGGGCGCGGATCTCCTCTGAGGCGAGCATCCGGTCGAAGCGCGCCTTCTCGACGTTGAGGATCTTCCCGCGCAGCGGGAGGATGGCCTGGAAGCGGCGGTCGCGGCCCTGCTTCGCCGAGCCTCCGGCGGAGTCGCCCTCGACGATGAAGATCTCGGCGTGCGCGGGATCGCGCTCGGAGCAGTCCGCGAGCTTGCCCGGCAGCGCCGAGTTCTCGAGCGCGCTCTTGCGGCGCGTCAGCTCGCGCGCCTTGCGCGCCGCCTCGCGCGCGCGGGCCGCATCGAGGCACTTGGAGACGATCTTCTTCGCAACCGCCGGGTTCTCCTCGAAGTAGGTAGCGAGCTGCTCGTTGATCGTCGACTCGACCCAGCCCTTGACCTCGGAGGAGACCAGCTTGTCCTTGGTCTGGCTCGAGAAGCGCGGCTCCCGGACGCGCACCGCGATGATCGCGGTGAGGCCCTCGCGGACGTCCTCCCCGGACAGGTTGTCATCCATGCCCTTGAGCAGGTTCTGGGCCAGGGCGTAGGCATTGATGGTCCGGGTCAGCGCCGACCGAAAGCCGGAGAGGTGGGTGCCGCCGTCGTGGTTGTAGACGGTGTTGGTGAAAGCGAGCACGTTCTCGTTGTAGCCGTCGTGCCACTGCAGCGTCACCTCGACCTGCTCGCTGCGGTCGTTGGCGTCGAGGAGCAGGATCGGCGGGTCGTGGAGCACGGTCTTGGACTTGTTGAGGTACCTGGAGAACTCGACGAGCCCGCCGGTGAAGCGGAAGGACTCCGAGCGCTCGGCGGCCTCGTCCTCGAACACGATCTCGATGCCCGAGCACAGGAAGGCGAGCTCGCGCAGGTGGCGGACCAGGAGGTCGGGGTGGAACTCGAGGACCTTGAAGATCTTGGAGTCGGGCTTGAAGCTGACGATGGTGCCGGTCTTCTGGGTCTTGCCGATCGCTGCCAGGGGCGCGTCGGGCACCCCTCGCGAGTAGCTCTGCTCCCAGACCGTGCCGTCGCGGTGGATCTCGAGCCGCAACCACTCGGACAGGAAGTTGACGACGCTGACGCCGACGCCGTGGAGGCCGCCGGACACCTTGTACGAGTCGGAGTCGAACTTCCCGCCGGCATGGAGCTCGGTCATGATGACCTCGGCCGCGGCGCGTCCGCTCTCCTTGTGCTCGTCGACCGGGATGCCGCGCCCGTTGTCGGCGACGGTGACGGTGTGGTCGGCGTGGACGGTCACCGTGATCCGGTCGCAGTGGCCGCCCTGAGCCTCATCGATCGAGTTGTCCACCACCTCCCACACCATGTGGTGGAGGCCGGTGATGTCGCCGACATCGCCGATGTACATGCCCGGTCGCTTGCGCACGGCGTCGCGACCCTTGAGCACCTTGATGTTCTTCGCCGTGTAGGACTCGGTCATCGGATCACTCTCCACTGGCGGCGCGGGGTCGGCAGCTGCCTCGGTCCATGACCAGGACTCGCGCGTCCGGGAAGGCCGGCGCCACCAGCTCCGGGTGCGCGCTCGTCAGCAGCAGCTGCCGCTCGCTCGAAAGCACCCGGGTCAGGCGGGCAAACACCTCGCGATCGAGTTCCGCGTCGACATCGTCAACCATCACTGGGAGTGGCTCTCCCCGTTCTCTTTCCACGTGAATGACTGTGGCCAGTCGCAGAGCTGCGGCCACGACCTTGACCTGGCCCGAACTCAGGACCTCCCTGGCCGGTCGATCCCCTGCGACGATGCAGAGGTCGTGGCGATGCGGCCCTTCTTGGGTGTGGCCCGCGTGGCGGTCACGAACCCGGGTCTCATTATACCGTTTTCGGTACGATTCTTCCAGTTCCGCCGGGTTTCTGGCTCATTCAGCCAGGACTCGGCCCGGTAACCGAGGTCCAGCGCCGGGAAGGCGAGGCCGCGCAGCGCCTCGTAGGCCTCCTCGAAGGCCTCGATGAGCACGCGAACGGCCTGCTGCCGCCGCAGCAGGAGCCCGGCCGCGGCGGCGGACAGCTGCTCGTCCCAGGCGTCAAGCTCGCGCTCGCTCGCGTTTCCGGCGAGGCCCGCGTTGCGCTGGCGCAGCGTGCGCTGGAAGCGGCGGACGGCAGTGAGGGTGGACGGCGCGAGCAGAAACGCGAGGCGGTCGAGCAGGGCGCGGCGCAGTGCCGGCGCACCCAGCACGAGCTCGCTGTCCGCCGAGCTCAGGCTGGCGACGGGGCACAGCGACAGGTAGCGCTCGACGGGCGCCGGTGCGCCGTTGACCAGCAGGCGACGGCGCAGGGGCGGTCCGAGCTCGACCACCTGCTCGAGCCGGAGGCAGCCCTCCGCGGCCTCGATCTCGCCGAGCAGGGCGAAGCCAGCGTGGCCGTGGCGCGGAACCGAGCTCCACCGCGGCGTCCGGAACGAGCGCAGGTTGGCGAGCACGGAGATGGCCTCGAGCAGGCTGGTCTTACCCTCGCCGTTGCCGCCGACAATCAGGTTGACGCCGGGCGCGAAGCTGGCCGAGGCCTCTCCCAGGTTGCGGAAGGACCGCGCGGTGAGGGCGCGGACACGCAACCGAGATCACAGCCTCATCGGCATGAGGACGTAGATGTACTCCTCGAGCCTGGGGTCATCCTCGACCGGGATCACCACGGTCTGCGAGTTCGCGTCGCGCAGCTGGAGCTCGATGGTCGGGCACTCGAGCACCTGCAGCACATCCATCATGTAGGCGGCGTTGAGCGCGATCTCCAGGCTGTCGCCCTGGTAGCTCACGCCTAGGGTTTCCTCGGCGCTGCCGCGTTCGTAGCCGATCGAGGCCAGCGTCAGCTCACCTGCGGGGTCGAGCCGGAAACGGACTCCGCGCGCCTTCTCGTGGGCCATCAAGCTGACCCGGCGCAGTGACGCGAGAAGCTCTCGACGATCGATGCGAACCCGGTTCGGGTTGTCCCGGACGATGACTCGCTCGTACTGCGGGAAGCGCAGCTCGACGATCCTCGACACCAGCGTGCGCTCGCCCATCCGGAAGCCGAGGTGGTTCTCACCGGCCGAAAGGATGACGCGCGGATCGGAGAAGCGGGCAAACTCGGCGAGCAGCTTCCTCGGGAACAGCTGCTGCTCGAAGGGCGGCGCGCCCTCGGGCGCGTTCGCCTTCACGACCGCGAGTCGATGCCCGTCCGTGGCCGCGATCTCGATCTCGCCCGGGATCAGCTTCACCAGCGCCCCGTTGAGCTGGAACTTCGGGTCATCCTTGGTGATCGCGAACGCCACCCGGTCGAGCATCAACTGGAAAAGCTCGAGCGGCAGCCCGTAGTCGCCGCCGTCCGGGACGTCCGGGATCGTCGGGTACTCCTCGGCGTCGGCGATCGACATCCGGGAGTGGAAACGGCCGCACTCGATCTCGACCGAGTCGCCGACCTGCCGGAGCACGAACTCCTCCTCCGGGAGATTGCGCACCAGGTTCTGGAAGACCTTGCTCTCCAGGGTCAGCCGGCCGCCGCCCTGGATCACGGCCGGGCACTTGGTCATGATCGTCATGTCGAGGTCGGTGGCCACCATGCGGAGGCTGTCATCCGCAGTCTCGGTGAGGATGCTCGAGAGGATCGGAATGGTGGTGCGATGTTCGACCACCCCCTGCAGGATGGAAAGCTCTTGGAGGACGAGACTTCGCTGGAGTTTCAGTTCCATCGGGGGTCCTTTCGATCTCGACTAAGGACGATCTGGAATCTAGCATAGAATCGTCCTCATCGTCGAGCCTGTGCATAGTGCGGAGAAAGGGTGGATCTTCAATCGCTGCAGCTGTATCAGGAGGTCATCAGCTGCGGAGCGCGGTGTGGACGGGGTGTGGGCGGCTGTGGAACTCGCAGCTTGTCCACAGCGTCCCTCCGGTTTTCCACAGGATCTCCGGAGGGCAGTCCGCAGCGCTCAGCCGAAGTGGTCGCGAAACGCGGTCAGAGTGGCGTCGAAGTCGGGGTTGGACTGGCGCATCTTCTGGATGATGTCGACCGCGTACATGGCGGTCGAGTGGTGCTTGCCGAAGATCTTGCCGATCTCCGGGAAGCTGAGCTCGAGGATGTCGCGGATCAGGTACATGGCGACCTGGCGCGGGAGCGCGATCGAGCGGCGGTTGGAGCGGCCCTTGAGGTCGGCGACCCGGATGCCGTAGTGCTGGGCGACAAAACGGATGACGTCGCTGGCTGAGGTCTGGCGCTGGTCGGGCAGCAGCTCGAAGAGGGCCATCCGCACCACCTCGACCGAGATCTTGGTGTTCTTGAGCTGGGCGTAGGCGATGGTGCGGTTGAGGTAGCCCTCGAGCTCGCGGACGTTCTTCTGGACCCGGCGCGCGATGAACAGCACCACGTCCTCGGGGAGCTCCCAGCCGATCGCCCGCGCCTTCTCGCGGAGGATCGCGCAGCGGGTCTCGAGGTCGGGAGGCTGGATGTCGGCGATCAGGCCCTGGAGGAAGCGCGAGCGCAGGCGCTCCTCGAGGCCCGGGATGTCGGCCGGCCTGGCGTCGGAGGTGAAGACGACCTGCCGCCCGGTCGACTGGAGGGTGTTGAAGGTGTGGAAGAACTCCTGCTGGGTCTGCTCCTTGCCGGCGATGAACTGGATGTCGTCGAGCAGCAGGATGTCGACTCCCCGGAAGGTCTGGCGGAACAGCTCCATCTGCTTGCGGCGGATGCAGTTGATGAGCTCGTTGACGAACTGCTCGGTGGTCATGTAGACGACCTTGAGCTTGTTCTTCCGGCGCTTCTGCCGCTCGTCGACGCGGTGGGCGATGGCGTGGAGGAGGTGGGTCTTGCCGAGGCCGGAGCCGCCGTAGATGTAGAGCGGGTTGTAGGCCTCGTCCGGGGCGGTCGGCGACCGCCTCGGCGGCGGCGGTGGCGAACTGGTTGGAGGGGCCGACCACGAAGCGGTCGAAGGTGAAGCCGGGGTGGATCGGGTGGGTGGCAAAGGGGCGCCGCCGCCGCGCTCGAGCGCTTGGCGCTGCTGCCGCCGCTGGCCGCGATCTCGACCCGGTAGGAGGAGCCGAAGTGGCCGCGGGCGACGGTCTCGATGTCGCGCAGGAGGTGGTCGCGGACCCAGTCGGTGACGATCGAGTTGTCGCTGGCGAGGGTCAGCGAGCGCTCATCGCCGGCGACCGGGCGGAGCGGATCGATCCAGGTCGCGTACTCATCCTCGCCGAGCATCTGACGCAACAGCGGCTGCAGCTCGTTCCAGCGATCCATCCGCCTACGCTAACATAGCTCGGCGGCTGATGTGTAGCTCGCGCCTTGACACTGCGGGCGTCTCTGCGATATCGTGACGCGCCCGCGATTTAGGAGAAGCGTGAGGACACGATGAAGAGGACATTTCAGCCGAACAACAGGCGCCGGAAGAAGACGCATGGGTTCCGCGTTCGGATGCGCGCGAAAGCCGGCCGGAAGGTACTGAATGCTCGCCGGCGGAAAGGTCGCAAGCGCCTCTCCGTGTGAGCGGCGGCTCCGGCTGCCGCGCAGCGAGCGCCTCCGTCGCCGGGTCGAGTTCCAACGAGCGTACGAGCACGGCATCCGGGCCTCCGGGCGGTTCATGGTGGTGTTTGCGTGGACACGGGCCGAGGGCGGGCTGGTTGGGCGACGGCTGGGGGTGACCGCCTCTCGCCGGATCGGCAACGCGGTGGTTCGCGCCCGCGCCAAGCGCCGGTTGCGCGAGCTCTATCGGCTCGATCCGCGTGGCTTTGCGGGCCGGGATGTGGATGTGGTGATCAATGCGCGTCGCGGGTGCGCAGACGCGCCGTGGGACGAGCTGCAGCGTGACTATCGCCGCTGCGTGGAGCGACTGACGGAGCGGCTCGCGGGAGCGTGACCGCCGGCCTCATCCGGCGCGGGTGGCAGCGGAAGCGAGCGGGGACAGGATGGAAAGACGTCTTCTTCTGGCGTTCGTGGCGTCGGCGGTGATCTTCGCCGTGTGGTCGGTGCTGTTCCCGCCTCAGCGGCCCCCGCAGCCGGTCACGCCGCAGACCGCCGTCGAGGGTGCGCCGTCGCAGGAGCCGAGCCCCGAGGCCGGCGCCCAGCCGCCCGCTGCGGAGGCGGCCGCCGCGACGGCTGGCGCCGCGACTCCCGCTGCCGCCGAGGCGGCCGCGATCGAGGAGACGGTGCGGCTTGAGAACGCCGACATGGTGGTCGAGCTCAGCAACCGGGGCGCCGCGATCACCCGTTTCGAGCTCACCCGCTACCAGGGGGACGAGGGCGAGACGCTGGACCTGATCCAGACCGTGGATCATACCCGCCGGACGCTGCCGCTCCAGCTGGTGGTGGGTGGGGAGCGTGACGAGCGCCTGTATGTCGTCGAGCGCGGGGACGAAGCCGTGACCTTCCGCTGGTCCGATGGCCTCGGCAGCTCGGTGATCAAGACGGTGCGCATGCCGGCCGCCGGATACGGCGTCGACGTGACGATCCGCCTCGAGGGCGACCTGCAGTCGTCGCGGATGAGCGTCGGGACCGGCCTGCGGGACCTCGGCGAGGCCGAGCAGAACAGCCGGCTCGCGGTGTGGGGCGACGCGGTCATCGGCGCCGATGGCAAGATCGAGGTCGTGAAGCACCGCAAGCCCAAGCAGGGGCTGGTGCTGGAGCCGCAGCAGACCGCGTTCGCGGGCTTCCAGGACGCCTACTTCCTGTCGGTCTTCCGGCCGCAGACCGCGGTTGCCGAGCTCCGGGTGGAGGTCCTCGAGACCACCAGCCTGGACGAGGACGGCAAGCCGGTCGAGGGGAATGTGCTCCAGGTGCTGCTCGCGCCGGCCGCTGGCGAGATCGACGGCCAGCTGCTCGGGGCTCCCAAGGAGTACGACCTGCTCCACGCCATCGGGGGCGGGGTCGAGCGCACCCTCGACTTCGGCTTCTTCGGGCCGATCTCGGTGCTCTTTCTGAAGGCGCTGCGCTGGATCTACGGGGCGGTCGGCAACTATGGCCTTGCGATCATCCTGCTGACGGTGGCGATCCGGCTGCTGCTGTTCCCGCTCATGCACTCCTCGACCGTCTCGATGCGGCGGATGCAGAAGCTGCAGCCGAAGGTCAAGGAGCTGCAGGCCCGCTACAAGAAGAAGAAGGGCGATCCGCAGGCGCGGGCCAAGATGAACCAGGAGATGATGGCCCTCTACAAGGAGGAGGGCGTCAACCCGATGGGAGGGTGCCTACCGCTGCTCGTGCAGCTGCCCATCCTGTGGGCCCTCTACACGCTCTTCCTGAACGCGATCGAGCTCCGCCACGCCCCCTTCTTCGGCTGGATCCAGGACCTGTCGGCGAAGGACCCCTACTACGTCACTCCGATCCTGATGACGGCGACGATGTGGCTCCAGCAGCGGCTCGCGCCGCAGATCGGTGACCCCCAGCAGCAGCGGATCATGCGCTTGCTGCCGTTCATCTTCGGCTTCATGTTCCTGCAGTTCCCGTCGGGCCTCGTCCTCTACTGGCTGACCAACAACGTGCTCACCATCGTCCAGCAGGAGGTGACCTTCCGGCTGCTCGGGGAGCGGGGCAAGGGCGCAGGGGCGCGCCGCGGCAAGGACGCGCAGCCGTGACGGCCGCACGGACCTTTCGCGGGGCCAACCTCGATGAGGCGTTGACGGTCGCGTGCACCGAGCTGCGCGCCCGGGTCGGGGAGCTGCGCTACGAGGTGGTGGACGAGAGCGGCGGCAACGGCGTCGAGCTCGCCGCCGAGGTCGATCCAGTTGCGGTCCTCGGCCTGTTTCTGTCCGAGAGCTTCCGTGCCGGGCAGCTCGAGGTCTCGGCGCAGCTCGTGCTCGGTGAGGAGTCGCTGGACGGCGAGCTCAACGGCAGCGACCTCCACCTGTTGACCGGCGGCGGCGGCCGCGGCCTCGACGCGCTGCAGTACCTGTGCAACCGGATCCTCACGCGTCGCTTCAGCCACCATCTGCCGGTGCACCTCGACACGAACGGTTTCAAGGACCGCCGCGCGCAGCAGCTGCGCGAGCGCGCAGCGGCGGCGGCGAACGAGGCGGTGCGCACGCGCTCCGAGGTCGTGCTCGGACCGTTGACCCCGGCGGCGCGACGGGAGATCCACCTCGCGCTCGCCGACGACCCCGGGGTGGAGACCCTTTCGGATGGTGAAGGCTTCCTCAAGCGGGTGGTCATCCGACCTGTCCGGGGGCGCTGAGACGATCGTGGCGCGCGCCACCGCGCCCGGGCCAGCCGCGCTCGCGGTGGTCCGGTTGAGCGGGCCGGACGTGCGCCGGATCGCCTCCGAGATCAGCCCGGCGGTCGATTTCGGCGAGCCGTGGCGGGCGCGGCTGGTCGCCCTGGACGGGCTGGACGAGCGCGCAGTGGCGGTCGCCTTTGCCGCACCGAGGTCCTTCACCGGCGAGGACATGCTCGAGCTGACGGTGCACGGCTCCCCGTTCGTGGTCCGCTCGCTGATCGAGCGCTGCCTCGCGGCGGGCGCGCGCCAGGCCGGGCCGGGGGAGTTCACGCGCCGGGCGGTGGCCAACGGCAAGATGGACCTCGTCCAGGCCGAGGCGGTGCGGGACCTGGTCCACGCGGAGACCGCGTGGCAGGCCCGCAACGCCCGCGAGCAGCTCGACGGCCTGCTGTCGCGGCGCCTTGCCGGGCTACGGGACGGCCTCGTGGAGCTGCTCGCCCGTCTCGAGGCGTCGCTCGACTTTGCCGACCACGGCGTCGCCCTCGATGCTGACGCTGAGCTGGCGCGGCTGGCCCGCTGCCGCGAGGCGCTGGCGGCCCTGCTCGCCACGGCCGCGGCGGGCGAGCGGATCCGCGACGGTGTGCGGGTCGTCATCGTGGGGCCTCCGAACTCCGGTAAGTCCACCCTTTTCAACACCTTGCTCGGCCGCGAGCGGGCGATCGTGGGACCCCACCCCGGGACCACCCGCGACGTCCTCGAGGCCGAGCTCGAGATCGCGGGCCTGCGGGTGGCTCTGGTCGGACACCGCCGGCCTGCGCGAGGCCGCCGACCCGGTGGAGGAGGAGGGGGTGCGCCGCGCGCGCGCCGCGGCGGCCACCGCGACGGTGGTGATCGAGCTGTGGCCGGCCGACGGTGGGCCGCCGCCCGGAGCGCCACCGGAGGATGCCGCCACTATCCGGGTGATGTCCAAGGCCGATCTCCCCCACCCCGCTGCCCCGTCCCTGCTCGCCGTGTCCTGCGCCACCGGCGAGGGGGTCGACCGCCTGCGGGAGCTGCTCGCCGAGACGGTGGCCGGCGGCGTCCCGGACCTCGGCGGCGAGGTGGCGATCTCCCAGCGCCACCGCCGCGGCCTCGAGCGGGCGGTGGCCGAGCTCGCGGCGTGCGACCTGGCCGCGCCGGAGCTCGCGGCGGAGAGCCTGCGCTGGGCGGCGGGCGAGCTCGAGGCGCTGATCGGCGGGCTCGCCACCGAGGAGGTGCTGGACGAGGTCTTCGCCTCGTTCTGCATCGGGAAGTAGGGATGGCGCGTCCGGACTATGAGCTGCTGGTGGTCGGTGCCGGGCATGCCGGCGTCGAGGCGGCCGCCGCGGCCGCGCGGCTCGGGGCGCGGGTCGCCGTGGTCACGCTGTCGCTCGAGACGGTGGCGCAGATGCCCTGCAACCCCGCCATGGGAGGCATCGGGAAGGGACACTTGATGGCGGAGTTGGACGCTCTTGGCGGAGTTCAGCCATGGGCGGCTGACCGTGCCGGACTCCAGTTCAAGGTGCTCAACCGCTCGCGCGGTCCGGCGGTGTGGGGACCGCGCGCTCAGTGCGACAAACGGCACTACACGGCCATCATGCGCAGATTATTGCAAGGTTTGGCTGGAATTGACCTCATTGAGGGCGAGGTGGCGGACGTCCTCGACGCGGCAGGCCGGATCGTCGGGGTCCGGCTCGTCGACGGTCGCTGTCTCGGGGCGGGCGCGGTGCTCCTGACCACCGGGACCTTTCTCGGTGGGATTCTCCACACCGGCGGCGAGCAGCGGCCGGGAGGCCGCTTCGGGGAGAGCCCGAGCCTGGGTCTCGGTCCGCGGCTTCAGGCCCTCGGCCTCGAGCTGCGCCGCTTCAAGACCGGCACGCCGCCCCGCCTCCACCGCGCCAGCATCGATTACCAGCGCCTGCAGGAGGCACCGGGCGACGCCGCCCCGCAGCCGTTCTCCTGGCGCACGCGCTCGGTGACGAACCGGGTCCTCTGCTGGCTCGCGCACACCCCGGAGGCGGTGCAGACGATCATCGCCGACAACCTGCACCGGTCGCCGCTGTTCTCGGGGCAGATCCACGGCGTCGGGCCACGCTACTGCCCGTCGATCGAGGACAAGGTGGTGCGCTTCCCGCACCACCGGCAGCACACGGTCTTCCTCGAGCCCGAGGGCCTGGACAGCGACAGCATGTACGTCAACGGGCTGTCGACCAGCCTGCCGCAGGACGTCCAGGAGCGGGTGGTGCACGCCATCCCCGGCTTCGAGTCGGCGGTCTTCCTGCGCTACGGTTACGCCGTCGAGTACGACATGGTCGCGTCGCACCAGGTGGCACCGACCCTGGAATGCCGTTCGCTCCCCGGCCTGTTCCTGGCCGGCCAGCTGCTCGGCACCTCTGGGTACGAGGAGGCGGCGGCCCTCGGATTCGTGGCCGGGGTCAACGCGGTGCTGCAGGGGTGCGGGCAGCCGCCGTTCGTGCCCGAGCGGGAGCGCTCCTACCTCGGGGTGCTGGTCGACGACCTGTGCAGCGCGGACCACCGTGAGCCCTACCGGATGCTGACCTCGCGCGCCGAGCACCGGCTGGTCCTCGGCGTCGACTCGGCGCGCGAGCGCATGATGCCGATCGGCCGCCGCCTGGGGCTCATCCCCGAGCGCGTGTTTCACGTGGAACAGCGTCGCTGGCAGCGCCGCCGCGAGCTGCGGGAGGAGCTGTCGACGCGGACCCTCAACCCCGATCCGGAGACGCGGGCCGAGGTGCGCCGGATCGCCGGCGTCGATCCCACGGCGCCCACCACCTGGGCCGGGATCCTGCGCCGGCAGGACGTCGATGCCGAACAGGTGGCGGCGGCCCTGCCGCTGCTCGGCGAGCTGGCGGCCGAGGACCGCCGGACGGTGGTCGGCGAGCTTCGCTACGACGGCTACCTGGCCCGCCACCGGCGCGAGCTCGAGCGGCTGGCCAGGCTGCGCCACCTCGAGATCCCGGCCGACCTCGAGCCCGGCGAGATCCCGGGCATCTCGCGCGAGGCCGCCGACGCGCTGCGGCGGCACCGGCCGCGGACCGTCGCCGACGCCGAGCGGCTGCCCGGAGTGACG
This sequence comes from uncultured Holophagae bacterium, assembly GCA_963754985.1. Lineage (GTDB taxonomy): Bacteria > Acidobacteriota > Thermoanaerobaculia > Thermoanaerobaculales > Sulfomarinibacteraceae > FEB-10. The sequence continues at coordinate 42,506 of CAVWIJ010000014.1, forward strand.
CCAGCGGCGGTCGCGATCCTGGTCGGGCGGCTCGGTCGCGGCCGCGACCCCGACCCGGGGCCGGCGCGTGGCGGAAGGGATGCGGAGTCGTGGCTGGAGAGCTGAGCTTCGCCGAGCTGCTGCGGCCGCATGGCGACGATCGCGAGCTCGAGCGACTGGTGCGCTATGCCGAGCTACTCGAGCGATGGTCGCGACGCCACAACCTGGTCAGCTGGCGGGACCGGGAGGAGCTCGTGCGGCGGCACCTGCTGGATGCGCTGGCGGCGCGCGAGCTGCTCGTGGGGTCCGGGCAGCTGCTCGACATTGGCAGCGGCGCCGGGCTGCCGGGGGTGCCGCTGCTCCTGAGCCGGCCGGCCTGGCGCGGCGTGCTCCTCGAGCCGCGTCAGAAACGCTGGGCTTTTCTGCGCCTCGTGGTGCGCGAGCTCGGTCTGGACGCGACCGTCGAGCGGGTGCGCTACCAGGACTACCGGCACGGCGATGAGGCCTTCGACCTCGTCACGATGCGTGGGCTGGGCCACCACGCCGAGCTCATCGAGTGGTCGGCGGGTCGGCTGGCCACGGGTGGGCGGGTGCTGCTGTGGTCGACCGAGGAGGATGAGGCGGTGCTGCGGCGGCTGCCGGGCTGGCGTGTGCTAAGCTCGCCGTTGCCCAGCCTCACGCGCGGTCGGCTGGTGCAGCTCCTACCATGTTTCACGTGAAACTCCAACGGATGGGCTGGTGAGCATGCGGCCTCGAATTCTGGCAGTGGCGAACCAGAAGGGGGGCGTCGGCAAGACCACGACCGCGATCAGCCTCGGCGCCACCCTCGCCGCCTACGAGCGAGCGACCCTGATCCTCGACCTCGATCCCCAGTCGAACAGCACCTCGGGCTTGGGCGTGAAGGTTGGCGCCGGCCAGGCCACGACCTACCAGCTCCTCACCGGCGACGCGGCCGCCTCCGCGGCGGTGGTGCCGACCGAGTTTCCGCACCTCGCGATGATTCCGGCCACGCCGGACCTGGCGGGCGCTGAGATCGAGCTGGTCGGCATGGTGGGTCGCGAGTTCCGGCTGCGCGACGCGCTGCAGCCCCTCGACGGCTTCCGCTTCGTCCTGATCGACTGCCCGCCATCGCTCGGGCTGCTCACCCTGAACGCCCTCGCCGCCGCCGACGCGCTGCTGATCCCGATCCAGTGCGAGTACTTCGCCCTCGAGGGAGTGTCAGAGCTCATGCGCACGGTCGATGAGGTCCGGCGCTTCCTCAACCCGGGCCTCGCCATCGATGGCGTCCTGCTCACCATGTACGACGAGCGCACGAACCTCGCCCGCCAGGTCGCGGAGGAGGTCCGATCGGTGTTCGGTGATCTGGTCTTCTCGACCGTGGTGCCGCGTAACGTCAAGCTCGCCGAGGCGCCGTCCTTCGGGCGGCCGATCCAGGCCTACGATCTGCGCAGCCGCGGCGCGGAGGCCTACCTGCTGCTGGGGCGGGAGTACCTCGAGCGGATGGAGGTCGCGTGAGGTGAGCAAGCAGGCTCTCGGCCGAGGCCTCAAGGCGCTGATCCCCGATACGCCACGCGCCCGCACCGGGTTGGTGGAGATCCCGGTCGACCGGATCGAGCCGAACCCGAGCCAGCCTCGGCGGCGCTTCTCGGCCCAGGACCTCGAGGAGCTCGCGGCCTCGATTCGAGAGCACGGGGTGCTCCAACCGCTGCTCGTCAGCGAGGGCGTGCCAGGCCGCTATGTGCTGGTCGCCGGCGAACGGCGCTGGCGGGCCGCGCGGATGGCCGGCCTTGCCACCGTGCCGGCGGTAATCCGGGAGCACCTCGGGCACGACCACCTGCTCGAGCTCGCGCTGGTCGAGAACTTGCAGCGGCGTGACCTGACGCCGATCGAGGAGGCGCGCGCTTTCGAGCAGCTGCAGACCGGACTGGGCCTGGCGCAGGCGGAAATCGCCGCCCGGGTCGGTATCGATCGCAGCACGGTGGCCAATGCGCTGCGCCTGCTCCGGCTGCCGGCCGAGGTCCAGGAGTGGGTGGAGGAGGAGGCTTTGAGCGCCGGCCATGCCCGCGCGCTCCTCTCCTTTGCCGACGACCCCGAGCGCATCGCCTGGGGGCGGCGAGCCATCGAGACCGGCTTGAGCGTGCGCGACCTCGAGCGCGCGGCGGCCGAGAACCGCGACCTTCGCGAAGATCGGGAGCGGCGGCCTCGCGTGGTGGCGCCGCGCGATCCCAACATCCGCAGCGCCGAGGAAAAATTGAGCCTGAGACTCGGCGCCAAAGTAGAGATCAGGACACGTCGCCGCGGGGGGGTGATCGTGATCCGCTGCGCCGATCAGGCCGAGTTGATGCGCGTGTACGATCAGCTGATGGGTGGGGGAGGCTGATGGCTCGAGCCAGCGATGCACTCAACGGCTTCGTGGACTCCGGGTGCACCATCCGGGGCGAGCTCGAGTTCGCCAACTCGTTCCGCATCGACGGCACGCTCGAGGGGACGGTCCGCTCGCGATCCGAGCTCGTGGTCGGGGAAGCGGGCGTGGTCACGGGTGAGATCGAGGTCGCCCGCTGCCTGGTCGGGGGCCAGGTCCGCGGCAAGGTGCGGGCCTCCGAGCAGGTGGTGCTCCACGCCACGGCCAGGGTGTGGGCGGAGATCCGCACGCCCGCGCTGGTGATGGAGGAGGGCGCGTTCCTCGAGGGCACGGTGACGATGGAGGGAAGCAAGGGCACGGCGAAGGACGGCGCGGCGGTGGCGGCCGTTGCGGCACCCGCGACCCCAACCCTCCGGTCGAGCGGAAGACCCGGGTAACGCAAGCTCCCCGCCGCTCGTGAAAAGTGTTTCTTGACCGGTTTCCGAAGAACTGTTAGCTTGGTCCGCCCCCACAACCTGGCGGGCGCGGACTGCGCTTGGGGAGCGGCTGATGACCCCACCAAACCTGTCCCTGCTGCTGGTCATGATCTGCTTCTGGTGCACCATGTGGCTGGTGCATCGATTCCTGATCAGGCCCATTGGCGGCGTGCTCGAGCAGCGTCAGGGTCGCATCGACCAGGCCGCGGTGAGGTGGCAGTCCACGCACCAGGAGTACCTGTCGGCCACGGAACGGCTCGAGTTGGAGATGCAAAACGCCGCCCGCGAGGCGGCGCGGGTCCGCGGCGAACACCGCCAACGGGCGCTCGACACCCGCCAGGCATCCCTGGAAACGGCGCGCGCGGCCGCGGACGATCGGCTGGGCGCCGCGCTGGTCGCGCTCGACGGCGAGGCCACTGCGGCGCGCGGCGAGCTGCGGGCCCACGCCGATGAGCTCGCGCGGCAGTTCGCGACCCGGCTGCTCGGCAGAAAGGTGGCGTCGTGAAAGGGCTCGGCACCTGGGCGCTGGTCTTCCTGTGCGCGTTCGGCTTCACCTTCGCGGTCCCCGATCTCGGCGGCAACTTCTTCGGCGTGCCGAAGTCGGTGCTCCACGTGCTCTTCGCCGCCAACCTCACCCTCTTTCTGTGGCTCCTGGCCCGTTTCGTCGGCAAGCCGATGGCGAGCTTTCTGGAGGCGCGGAGCGGGGCCATCTCGGACGAGCTCGCGCAGGCGCAGCAGCGCCTCGCCGAGGCCGAGTCACTTCGAGACGAAGTTGGTCGCCGCTTGGCCGAGGTTGAGAATGAGATCAACGCGATGAAGGCGCGCGCCGAGCGCGAGGGTGCGGCGGAGGCGAAGGAGATCGCGGAGCAGACCGCCCGCGACGAGCAGCGCTTCCTCGTGCGGGTGGACGAGGAGATCCGGCGGCGGACCGCGGAGGCGCGCGACACGCTGTCCCGGGAAACCGCCGAGCTGACCGCGCGCCTGACCAAGGAGCTGCTGGGGAGGGAGCTGACCGGCGAGGATCGCCGCCGGCTGCTCGACAAGAGCTTGTCCGCGTTGCGCTCGGCAAAGCCGGGGGAGTGACCATGGCGCGATTTCGAGCCCTCCCGTATGCCAAGGCCCTCTATGAGGTCGTCCACAGCCAGGCTCCCGATCGCGTCGAGGCGCCGATCCCGGAGCTCGAGCGGGTGGCCGAGGCCATCGAGTCCGTGCCCGAGTTCCTTCGCGTGCTCACCACGCCGATGGTCTCGCCCCAGACCAAGGCCGAGATCCTCGAGTCCGTGCTCGACTCGCTCCAGGTGACGCAGCCGACCCGCCGCTTCCTCCAGGTCGTGCAGCAGCACTACCGGATGGAGCACATGCGCGACATCGCCACCGTCTACCGCGAGCTGGTCGACCGCGCCAAGGGCAGGGTGCGGGCCACCATTGAGGTTCCCGGCGAGATCGATGTGGAGCAACAGCGGCAGCTTGCGCAGGTGCTGGCCGAGGTCCTGGGCAGCGACATCGCTCCCGTGTTCACGAGCAACCCCACGCTGCTGGCCGGTTTTCGCGCCCGGGTGGGCTCGAAGCTGTATGACGGATCGCTCGTCGGTCAGGTCGACCGGCTGAGCCGACAGACCTTCAGGGAGTAGACCGATGCAGATCAAAGCCGCCGAGATCGCGGACATCATTCGCCGTCAGATCGAGGGACACGAGACCACCATCGACATGTCGGAGGTGGGGACGGTCATCTCGGTGGGCGACGGCATCGCGCGCGTCTACGGCCTCGACGGTGCGATGGCCGGCGAGCTGCTCGAGCTGCCGCACGATGTCTACGGCCTCGCCCTCAACCTCGAGGACGACAACGTCGGCTGCGTGTTGATGGGCGAGGTGTACCTGATCCGCGAGGGCGACCAGGTCAAGCGCACCGGTCGCATCCTGGACATTCCGGTGGGCCGCGGCCTGGTCGGACGGGTGATCGATCCGCTCGGCCGTCCGCTCGACGGCAAGGGTCCGATCGAGTCCACTGAGCGCTATCCCCTCGAGCGGACGGCGCCCGGCGTGGTCTATCGGCAGCCCGTGAAGGAGCCGATGCAGACCGGCGTCAAGGCCATCGACTCGATGATCCCGATCGGGCGCGGCCAGCGCGAGCTGATCATCGGCGACCGCCAGACCGGCAAGACGGCGGTGATCCTGGACTCGATCATCAACCAGAAGGGCACCGGCAACGTCTGCGTCTACGTCGCGATCGGCCAGAAGGGGTCGACGGTGGCGCAGGTCGTGGCGACGCTCGAGAAGCACGGCGCCATGGACCACACCGTGGTGGTGTCGGCGACCGCCTCAGAGCCGGCGCCGCTGCAGTACCTGGCGCCCTACGCCGGCTGCGCGGTGGGCGAGTACTTCCTGTACAACGGCCAGCACGCGGTGTGCTTCTACGACGACCTCACCAAGCACGCGCAGGCCTACCGTGAGATCTCGCTGCTGCTGCGGCGGCCGCCTGGCCGCGAGGCCTACCCCGGCGACGTCTTCTACCTGCACTCGCGGCTGCTCGAGCGCGCCGCCAAGCTGCGCGACGAGGACGGCGGCGGCAGCCTGACCGCGCTGCCGGTCATCGAGACCCAGATGGGCGACGTGTCGGCCTACATCCCGACCAACGTCATCTCGATCACCGACGGCCAGATCTACCTCGAGACCGACCTCTTCTACGCCGGCCAGCGGCCGGCGGTGAACGTGGGCCTGTCAGTGAGCCGGGTCGGCGGCAGCGCCCAGATCAAGGCCATGAAGAAGATCGCCGGCTCGCTGCGGCTCGACCTCGCCCAGTACCGCGAGCTGGCAGCCTTCGCCCAGTTCGGCTCCGATCTCGACAAGGCGACCCAGCGCCAGCTCGCACGCGGCGAGCGGCTGATGGAGCTGCTCAAGCAGGGGCAGTACGCGCCGGTCCCGGTCGAGCTCCAGATCGTCTCCATCTTCGCCGGCACCAAGGGCCACCTCGACAGCCTCAAGGTGTCGGCGGTCCGCGCGTTCGAGCCCTTCCTTCACCGCTACGCGCGCGAGCAGGGCGGCGAGGTCCTCAAGACCATCGTGGCGACGGGTGAGCTCAGCGACGATTCCGCCGACAAGCTGGCGACGCTGATCCTCAGCGCGGTCGACCTGTTCCGCAAGGAGCACCCGGAGGCGGCCCGTGCCGAGTAGCAGGGACCTCAGGCGGCGAATCCGCTCGGTCCACGGGACCCAGCAGATCACCAAGGCCATGAAGATGGTTGCGGCCGCCAAGCTGCGCCGCGCCCAGGCTGCGGTCACCCAGGCGCGCCCGTACGCCGACACCATGGCACGGGTGCTGGGCTCGCTGGCGGCCCGGACCGAGCACAGCCACCCTCTGCTGGAGAGCCGGACGCGCACGCGGGCCTGGCTGGTGGTGGTGAGCTCGGACAAGGGTCTGTGCGGGTCATTCAACGCCAACCTGTTGCGGGAGGCGAGCAAGATTCTGGTCCGGGCCGACCGCTGGGAGAGCGTGGAGGTGGTGGCGATCGGCCGCAAGGCGTCGGACTTCTTCCTGCGCCGCAGCTGGACGGTGGTCCACGACGAGCGCGACACCATGTCCAAGGTGTCGGCGGTCGCAGGTGCGCGGCTCGGCGCGATGTTCATCGAGGCCTTCGACTCGGGCCGAGTGGACGAGGTGTGGGTGCTCTACAACCGCTTCGTCAGCCTGATCCGGCAGGACATCACGCTGGAGCGGCTGCTGCCGGTGAAGCCGCCCGCCGCCGCCGAGGGCGTCGCGGCCGAAGGGCGGCCGGTCGACTACCTGTACGAGCCGGATGCAGAGGCGCTGCTGGCGTCGCTGCTGCCGCGCCACGTCGAGGCCCAGGTGCAGCGTAGCCTCTACGACTCGGCCGCCGCCGAGCAGGCCGCGCGCATGACCTCGATGGAGGCTGCGACCAAGAACGCGGGTGACATGATCGACAGCCTGACCATGCTCTACAACCGCACCCGTCAGGCGGGCATCACCAAGGAGCTGCTGGAGATCGTGTCCGGCGCCCAGGCGCTGGCCGACTAGGGAGAACGTGCAATGGCCAACCAGGTCGAAGGACGTGTCGCGCAGGTAATCGGACCGGTAGTGGACGTCGAGTTCCCGGACCAGCACCTGCCGCCGATCTACAACGCGGTGAAGATCGTCGATGATGGGACGTTGGGCATGACGCCGATCGACGTCACCACCGAGGTCGCCCAGCACCTCGGCGAGAGCCGGGCGCGCTGCATCGCCATGCAGCCGACCGACGGCATTGTCCGCGGCATGCGGGTGGTCGACCTCGGCGCTCCGATCTCGGTGCCGGTGGGCAAGCACACCCTCGGCCGGGTGATCGACGTCCTCGGCAACCCGGTCGACGAGCGGGGCCCGGTGGACGCCGAGCTACGGATGCCGATCCACCGGCTCGCACCGACCCTCGACGAGCAGTCGACCGAGTCCGAGATGTTCGAGACCGGCATCAAGGTGGTCGATCTGCTCGAGCCCTACACCAAGGGCGGCAAGACCGGGTTGTTCGGTGGCGCCGGCGTCGGCAAGACGGTCATCATCATGGAGCTCATCAACAACGTCGCCCTGCAGCACGGCGGCTACTCGGTGTTCGCTGGGGTCGGCGAGCGCACCCGCGAGGGCAACGACCTGTGGCTCGAGATGACCGAGGCCGGTGTCATCGACCCCTCGAGCTGGGAGAACTCCAAGGCGTCGCTGATCTACGGCCAGATGACCGAGCCGCCGGGCGCCCGCCTGCGGGTCGGCCTGTCCGCCCTGACCGTGGCCGAGCACTTCCGGGACTCCGAGGGCCAGGACGTGCTGCTGTTCATCGACAACATCTTCCGCTTCACCCAGGCCGGATCCGAGGTCTCGGCGCTGCTCGGCCGGATGCCGTCGGCGGTCGGCTACCAGCCCAACCTGGCGACCGAGATGGGCGAGCTCCAGGAGCGCATCACCTCGACCAAGAAGGGCTCGATCACCTCGGTGCAGGCGATCTACGTGCCCGCCGACGACCTCACCGACCCGGCCCCGGCCGCCGCCTTCGCCCACCTGGACGCCACCTCGGTGTTGTCGCGGCAGATCGCCGAGCTCGGCATCTACCCGGCGGTCGACCCGCTGGCCTCGACCTCGCGCATCCTCGACCCCGCGATCGTCGGCGAGGAGCACTACATGGTGGCCCGCGAGGTGCAGCGCATCCTTCAGCGCTACAAGGACTTGCAGGACATCATCGCGATTCTCGGCATCGACGAGCTGTCGGACGACGACAAGCTGACGGTGTCTCGCGCCCGCAAGATCCAGCGCTTCCTGTCGCAGCCCTTCTTCGTCGGCGAGAAGTTCACCGGCTATGCCGGACGCTACGTCAAGGTCGCGGACACGATCCGCGGCTTCAAGATGCTCTGCCAGGGCGAGCTCGACGAGCTGCCCGAGCAGGCCTTCCTGTACGTCGGTGCGATCGAGGAGGCCATCGAGAAGGCCGAGCGCATGAAGGCGGAGGGCTGAGGTGGCGGACCGCTTGCTCCTCGAGCTGGTCACCCCAGAGCGGCGCGTGCTCTCCGAGGAGGTGGTCGAGGTGCGCATCCCGGGCCTCCTCGGCGAGCTCGGCGTGCTGCCCGGCCACACTCCGCTGCTGACCGCACTCGGCACCGGTCCACTCGCCTACACGCAGGGAGGACGCGAGCACCGGCTCGCCCTGCAGGGCGGCTTCGCCGAGGTCCTGCCCGACCGGGTGACCGTGCTCGCCCGGGTCGCCGAGCTGCCGGCCGAGATCGACCTCGAGGCGGCTCGCAAGCAGCTCGCCGAGGCCGAGGCCGCGCTGCCCAAGGCCGCGGCCGAGAGCATCGACGCGCTCAACGACGCTCTGCGCCTCGCGGTGACGCGCCTCGAGGTCGGCGGCGGCACGAACTAGCTGACCCGGTCGTTGATCGGTCTGACGGCGCGCGATGCGGCCGAGGCCGCAGCTCAGGCTACGGGACCGCCGCGGACCACGCTGCGAGGTCGCCGCTCTCGAAGCCGTCAGCGAACTCGACGGGTAGAACACGTCGAGACGCTCCGCGACGCAGCGCTCGCGATGCCGGAGGTGGAGCAGGAATCAAGCGTCGGGAGCGTGTGCTTTCCCCATCAGCGCGGGCTTCGTCGTCGTCGCTGCGGGCGACGTCGAACCGGCTCGAGCGTCGATTCGGGAATGACGCGTCGGCTGGCCGGGTGGTCGGCTCGAAAACGGCACGGGAGGCGACCATGAGCGAGAGCGCCCGGCGAACTTCGTTCTTCAGCAGGGATTTCGCGACGCCTCGCCCGCGTCGTGCGCGGCCCGCTACCCGGCCCTGATGTGGCAGCCGCGAGTCATCGGCGCGATTGTCGTGATCGGACTCGTCCTCCAGGCGTGGCCGGTGTTTCTCGTTCTGTCGGCGGTGCTGTGGTGGAACGCGCTGGTTCCGGCACTGAACCCCTTCGACGCGCTCTACAATCGTCTGGTGGCCGAGCCCAGGAAGTCGACGCGGCTCACCCCGGCACCGCCGCCGCGACGGTTCGCGCAGGCGATGGCCGCGACCTTCACATCTCGGTATCGGGCTCGCCCTCCTGCTCGGGCACACCACGGCGGCGTACGTGCTCGAGGCCTTCCTGGTCATGGCGCTGACGGCGCTGCTCGTCGGCCAGTTCTGCCTCGGCTCCTACCTCTGGCACCTCGCCACCGGCGACGCGCGGTTCGCGAACCGCACGCTGCCGTGGGTGAAACCGACATGACCTGCGGGCGACTGCCCCGCGCGAGCTGCGAGGCAGGAGCGCGCGCTCCTCGAGATCGGGGCGTCCCACGGTGATCCGAACGCTGGCTGCGGCCGACGCCGAGGCCTACCTCGAGCTGCGGCGGCAAGCCCTGCTCGACACCCCGGGAGCCTTCGCGGCGTCACCCGAGGACGATCTCGTCGCCACCGTCGAGGCCTTTCGGCAGCAGCTCGGCCGGGAGCCCGACTCGGTCGTGATCGGGGCCTTCCGCGAGCGGCTGGTGGGGATGGTCGGGCTCTATCGCGACCGCCACCGCAAGTCGGCGCACACGCTCCACCTCTGGGGAATGTACGTGGATCCGGAGCATCGCCACTCGGGGATCGGGGCGCAGCTGCTCGCGGCGGCGCTCGCGCATGCCCGCTCCGTGCCGGGGGTCGACTGGGTGAGGCTCAGCGTGAGCGCGGCTGCTCCGGACGCGCAGCGGCTGTACGAGCGGGCCGGCTTCCGGGCATGGGGGAGCGAGCCGGACGCCCTGCGGGTCGGCGGCGAGACGCTCGTCGAGCACCACATGGCGCTGCGGCTTCAGTGACTCACCGCGCCCGCTTCCGCTTCCGCGCCCGCTTCCGAGCCCCCGCCCATGTCCGGAGAGTTCTGCCCAGTCGAGAGCCAACTCCGGTCGCGGAAGCGAGCGCGGAGACGGAGACGGAGTCGGGCGCGGAAGCGGAAGCGGAAGCGGGCGCGGACACAGGCGGTTGCCTTCCGGTCCAGCCTGCTCTACAATCCGTCGGCCGTCGGGGCGTAGCTCAGCCTGGCAGAGCGCACGGTTCGGGACCGTGAGGCCGGTGGTTCAAATCCACTCGCCCCGACCATCTCCCCCCTCCCGCCCACCCCCTCGAAAAGCTCCACACCCGCCCTTCCGACCCCGCTTTTCGAGGATTGATGAACGGTCAGCTAAGCTGCGAAGGTGCAGGAGGAGACGAGGATGACGACGACCGAGATCACCGGATCGTGCCTGTGCGGCGAGGTGCGCTACCGCGTCCACCCGCCCTTCACGTGGTTCCACTACTGCCACTGCAGCCGCTGCCGGAAGCGCACCGGATCCGCGCACAGCGCCAACCTCCTGGTCGCCGTCGACCAGGTCGAGTGGCTGGCCGGCCGCGAGCTGGCCGGTCGCTACGAGCTGCCCGACGCGAAGAGCTTCTCCACCGCCTGGTGCACCCACTGCGGATCGGCGCTGCCCTGGACCACCAAGAACGGGCGCTGGGTCGTGGTCCCCGCCGGCGGCCTCGAGGTCGACCCCGGCGCTCGCCCCGAGCGCAACATCTTCTGGGAATCCCGGGCGGTCTGGTACACCCACGCTGCGGAGCTGCCCACGTTCGCCGAGATTCCCCCGCGCGAGTGAGACTCTGGCGACGGCAGGACGGGACTGGCGCGGCTGCGGGAACGGGAACGGGGACGGGAACGAGGAGGAACCCGGAAGCGGGCGCGGGCGCGGAAGGGGAAGCGGCCAGGGGCGGGACCCCTATCACCTATCACTTATCACGTGCTCGGAAGCGGGCGCGGAAGCGGAAGCGGGCGGGGGTCCCTATCCCCTAACCCCTTCCCCAATTGACTTACGCCTCGTTGTCGCCTAAGGTCGGGGTGGGGAGGCAGCCGCATGACCTACCTCACCGAGAAGCAGCGGGACGTCCTCGACTTCATCCGCCGCCGGATTGCCGGCAGCGGCGTGGCGCCGACCCTGCAGGAGATCGCCGACGCCTTCGGCTTCTCGTCGACCGCGAGCGCGCAGAAGCACGTCGGCCTGCTCGAGCGCAAGGGCTTCCTGCGCCGCGAGAAGCACCAGAAGCGGGGGCTCGTGCTGGCCGCCGGCAGCCGGCCCGGGGCGCCGGCCGGCACGCTTCCCCTGCTCGGCGTGGTTGCTGCCGGCTCGCCGATCGAATCGATCCCCGACGACGAGAGCATCGCGGTGCCGCTGGACATGCTCGGCGCCGACCCCGGCTATGCGCTGCGGGTGCGGGGCGAGTCGATGGTCGAGGAGGGCATCCACGACGGCGACGTGGTGGTCGTCCGCCGCGCCGGCACCGCGGCCGACGCCGACATGGTGGTCGCGCTGGTCGGCGGCGAGGTCACGCTGAAGCGGCTGTACCGGGAGGTGGGCGGGCGGGTGCGCCTGCAGCCGTCGAATGCGGCGCTGCCGCCGCTGGTCGTGCCGGCGGAGCAGGTGCAGGTCCAGGGCATCGTGGTCGGGCTGTTGCGACGGTACTGACAGCGGCGCCGCGCTTCTTGACGAGGGAAGCGAGTTCCGCTAGCGTGCCGCCATGGCGGAGCTCGAGGAGATCACCCTCATCATCACCTCGGTCGGCACCGAGCAGCAGGCGGTCGAGATCTCGGAGGAGCTCATCGCGCGCCGCCTCGCGACCTGCATCAACATCGTCCCCTGCCTGCGGTCGATCTATCGCTGGAAGGGCAAGGTCTGCGAGGACACCGAGTACCTGCTGCTGATCAAGACTCCCAAGCGCTTCTTTGACAAGGTGTCGGAGGCGATCCGGGAGATCCACTCCTACGAGCTGCCGGAGATCCTCGGCTTCCCGATCGCCAACGCCGAGCCTCACTTCCACGAGTGGGTGCTGCGGATGGTGCAGCCGGACGAGGGTGATGGCGAGGACGACGACACCCCGGAGTACGACTGACCGGCCGGCCGGCGCGGGCAGTTGGTATAATCGCCGTTCGTGAACGCCCCCGAGCCGCTGAGCGCCCACCTCGTGCTGGCCAGCCGCTTCGAGAACATCGAGGTGGCAGAGCGCGCCCTGCACGACCTCTGCGCCACGGCCGGCTGCGACGGTGACCAGCTCTACTGGGTGGTGACGGCGCTGCGGGAGGCGATCGCCAACGCCGTTCGCCACGGCAACCGACTGCAGCCCGAGCTCAAGGTCCATGTCGACCTCAGCATCGACTCCCGGGCGGTCACCATCCGCATCGACGACGAGGGCGAGGGATTCGATCCGAGCCAGATCCCGGATCCGACAGTTCCGGAGAATTTGCTCCGCCCGACCGGGCGAGGTATCTTCTACATGCAGCAGTTCATGAACCGCGTGCAGTTCAGCCGCTCTCCGGGCGGTGGCACCTCGGTGCTCATGGTCAAGCTGCTGCAGCCTACGACAAGGAGTTCGGAGAATGAAAAGCCAAATCCGAGATCGCGGTGATGTGCGGATCGTCGAGCTGTCGGGGAAGATCACGATCGGGAGCGGAGACGTCAAGATCCGCGAGCTGATCGACGAGTCGCTGGCGGCCGGCAAGAAGCACCTCGTGCTCGACCTGGCCGGCGTGACCACCATCGACTCGTCGGGGATTGGCGAGATGGTCGCCTGCTACACGACGGTCACCAAGAAGGGCGGCCACCTCAAGCTGCTGCGGCTGTCCCCGAAGATCAACGACATCCTGCAGGTGACGCAGCTGATCACCGTGTTCGAGGTCTTCGACAACGAGGCCGAGGCCGTCAGCTCCTTCGGTTGAGGAGCGCGGGGACGGAGCCGGGTGGACCGTCGCCGCGGTCAGGGCACGGGGTCGCGCCCGACCACCACGCCGACGTAGCGACCGTCAGCGACTCCCGGCAGCTGCTGTCCGATGAGCCCGTCGAGCGCCGGGTCGGCCGCCGATGGTGCCGCCTCCGGCTCGATGGTCACGATCACGCCGCCGGCCACCGTCACCACCAGCCGTGAGCCGGGCGCCGGCGCTGCACCGGGGAGCGCGAGCGCGGCCACCGGGGTGCCGTCCTCCCCGATCAGCTCGAGCCGGGCGCCGGCGGCGCCTTCCTGCTTCGCGGCGCCTGCCGCGATGCCCGCGAAGGCCGCCTGCTCGTTCGAGGCCGCGGACGGGGCGGGCTCGCGCTCCCGGGCCGCCTCGTTGGCAGCCGCCGGCCCCCGCGAGCCTGGCGTCGGGTGCGCGGTCGGCGCGAGCGGTGTCGGCTTCCCCGAGGGACTCGGCCGGGGCTGCCGGTCCACGGCCGCCGACCGCCACCGTCCGCTTCTCACGGGTCGCCGCCGGCAGCTGCGGCTCGGGTGGTGGCGGGTGACTCTGCGCGGGCCGGGGGGCGGTCTGAGAGGACTCGGCGGGAGGACCCGCGGCGGCCTTCGTGAGCTCGTCCGCCGGCGCTGGCGCCGCCGGCTCGTGGGCCTGGAACCGCGGCGGTGCGGGCGACGCGACGTCCGGGGCCGCGGCCGCAGGTGGCGCGGCGTCTCGTGCCGGCGCCGGGGGTGACGGCGGCCTCCGCGCAACCTCCAGCGCCACGGTCACCGCCAGGGCGAGGCCGGCGGCGAGCCCGAGCCAGCGCACCGCCGGCGGGACGCGGCGGGGGAGGGGGGCGGCGCCGCGGCCGGGCAGCCGCGGCGGGGCCTCGAGCTCGGCGGGGAGCTGCATGCGCTCGGCGACGGAGCGCACCTGCAGCTGGAGCCGGCGCAGCGCCTCGAGCTCGGTGGCGAGCTCAGGCTCCGTTGCCAGCCGCTGCTCGAGCAGCCGCGCCTCGGCGGCGTCGAGGTCGCCGTCCAGAAAGCGGCTGAGCAGCTCCGCGGTCGCCTCGTCCATCACCCCTCCAGCTCGCGCCTCAGCGCCTGTCGGGCCCGCGACAGGCGGGAGCGGACCGTGCCGATCGGAACCTCGAGCACCTCGGCCACCTCCTCGTAGCTGCGGCCCTCGCCGTCGCGCAGCCAGAGAACCGCCCGGAACTGCTCCGGGAGCCGATCGATCGCCTCCTCGACCCGCTCCAGCTCATGGCTGGCGGCGGCGTGCCGCTCCGGGTCAGGGCCCCGGTCGGGCACCCGCTCCACGACCAGAGCCAGCTCGTCCGACGAGGCCGCGAGGGGCGGCTGGCGGCCGGCCCGCCGGCGGAGCAGACGCAGGTAGTTCCAGGCGATCTGGAACACCCAGGTCGAGAGCTTCGCCTCACCGCGGAAGCCGGGGAGCCCGCGCCAGATGCGCAGGAAGATCTCCTGGGTCGCGTCACGTGCGTCCTCCTCGCTACCGGTCATGCGGCGGGCGAGGCGCCAGACCGGGCGGCGGAAGCGATCGTAGACCTCGTCGAAGGTCACGCCTCCATACTGCCACAAGAGCCGCTCCGCCCGCGCCGCAGCCGTCCTCCTCCCGAGGTGAGAGCACTCAGCGAGCCGGAGGTTCCGGACCCAAGAGCTCACTGAGAAGCGCGCGCACTCTCTCCTCGAGAGTCCGGGCGACCGCGAGGTAGGTCGTCTCGTCGGCGCCGTAGGGATCGGGGATGGACCACGCCTCGCGGCGGATGGCGCGGCCTGCGGGGAGGCCGGCGAGGCCCAGCGGCCCGACCAGCGACACCACCACGTCGAGGCCGTCGAGCGGCACCTCGTCGAGGCCCTTGGAGGCGAGCCCATCGCTGGGGTAGCCGAGAGCGCGCAGGGCATCGAGCGAGCCCTCGGCCACCCGGCCGGTCGGCGCGAGGCCGGCTGAGTGGGCGGCCACCCGCTCGCCCCCGAGGCCGCGCGCGATCGCCTCGGCCATCGGCGACCGGCAGGTGTTGCCGATGCAGATGAAGAGCAGGGTGAGAGGTCGCATCGCCGCAGTGTAACGCTCGCCTGGAGCAGGTCCACCCGCTTCCGCGCCCCCTTCCGCGCCCGTGCCCGAGGCGGTCCACCCGCTTCCGCGCCCGTGCCCGATCTGGCATGGCTTCGTGGAGGTTATCGTCCGGAAGCGGGCGCGGGCGAGGGCACAACGTCGGGCCGGAAGCGGAAGCGGATCCGGCTTCGCCTGCGGCTCCGCCGTGACAAGCGCGGGCGAGGGCCCCCGCTTTCGCCCGGATTCGCTGCGTTTGGAGGGCTGACCGCGATCAGCGCGCGAGCGGCTCGAAATGGCAGGTGAAGTGGCGCAGCATGGATGGCTGCCAGCTGATGCGGTGGCCGGGGATCCGCGCCCGCTCGCGCCACACCTCCTCCATGACCTCGACGATGTAGTCGAAGTGGCTCTGGGTGTAGACCCGGCGGGGAAAGGCCAGCCGCACCAGCTCGAGGGGGGATGGCTGCTCCCGCCCGTCGGCGTCGGTGTGACCGAACATGACGCTGCCGAGCTCGACCGAGCGGATGCCGCCGGCGAGGTAGAGGGCGTTGACCACGCCGATACCCGGATAGGCGAGCGGCGGGATGGAGGGCAGCATACGGCGGGCGTCGAGGAACACTGCGTGCCCGCCCGCGGGCAGGACCATCGGGATGCCGAGCGCGCTGAGCCGGGACACCATGTACTCGACGGTCGCATGGCGGTAGACCTGGTAGTCGTAGTCGAGCGCCTCCATGAGGCCGACCGCAATCGCCTCGAGGTCGCGGCCGGCGAGGCCACCGTAGGTCGGGAAGCCTTCCCTGAGGATGAGCAGGCTGCGGAAGCGCTCGGCCCACTCCGGGTCGCGGCACGCGAGAAAGCCGCCGATGTTGGCCAGGCCGTCCTTCTTGGCGCTCATGGTCGCGCCGTCGGCGAGCGCGAACATCTCCTGCGCGATCTCGAGCAGCCTCGAGCCGCGAAAGCCCTGCTCGCGCTCGTGGATGAAGTAGGCGTTCTCGGCGAAGCGGCAGGCGTCGAGGATGAGCGGGATCCCGTGCGCCGACAGCACCTCCTTGACCTCGCGCAGGTTGGCCATCGACACCGGCTGCCCGCCCCCGGTGTTGTTGGTGACGGTCATCATCGCGAAGGGGATCGCCTCCCGGCCGTGCTCCGCGATGCAGCGGCGCAGCCCGCCGACGTCCATGTTGCCCTTGAACGGAGCGATCCTCTCGGTGTCGTAGGCCTCGGCGCAGGGCAGGTTGAGAGCGACGCCCCGGCGGTACTCGATGTTGGCCCGGGTGGTGTCGAAGTGGCTGTTGTTGGGGATGATGTCGCCCGGACGGACCACGCACTCAGCGAGGATGCCCTCAGCGGCTCGCCCCTGGTGGGTGGGCAGCACGTGCTCCATGCCGGTGATCTCGCGCACGCTGGCCTCGAAGTGCTTCCACGACCGGCTCCCGGCATAGGACTCGTCGCCGAGCATCATTGCCGCCCACTGGTGGGTCGACATGGCGCCGGTGCCGCTGTCGGTGAGGAGGTCGATGCAGCAGTCGTCGGCGTCGATCAGGAACACGTTGTGGTGGGCCGCGGCGAGCGCGAGCTCCCGCTCCTCCCGGGTCGTGATCTTGAGGGGCTCGGTCATCTTGATCCGGAACGGTTCAATGATGGTGCGCATGATCCACCTTGTCGGCGCGCGCGGAAACGGCCGGCAGCCGGCGCGTGCCGCGGTCACAACTCTACACCTGCGCGCGGGCCGGCGGGGCGACCGTGGTCCGGCCTCTCGGGCCTGCACCCTGGCGCAGCGCGGTCGGCACGGGGCCGCCGTCGCGGGTTTCCGCGTGGCCGGCGAAGCCGAAGCCCCTCTGCAGTTTACGACCGGGACGAAGGAGCCGGTGGATTGACCACGGAGGGTGGCCGAGGTAGCCTTTGGCTGGATCCGGGGGGCGACAGGCTGTGGTGCTGACCGGCTACAACACCGACATCGACTACGCGGGCACCGTGTACCACGTGCAGACCGAGGACAAGGGTCGCTCCAACCCCTTCGTCGAGTCGCTGGTCTACGCGAGCGGTGAGATCTTGTACTCGCGTCGGACGCCGTACCACGATCTGGTCGAGCAGGGGGTGGAGCCGCAGGCGGTGGCCGCGATCATGGAGCGGCAGCATCGCTCGATCGTGGATGCCATCGGCGGCGGGCGGCTGCACCAGCTGATGTCGCGAGACGAGGAGGTGTCGGACGACGACACCACCATCGTGCGGCCGCGCCAGGCCGTGGCTCCGGTCAGCGAAGCCTCGCTCGACCAGGTCATTGTGGACTACCTGCAGGCGCAGCGGGGGCGCGCGCACCTGGTGCTGCAGGCGGTGCGCGAGCACGACTTCGCGTACGGGGCGCGGGCCCGGATCGCGATCGCCGCACTCGACTCGCAGACCAACTCCCCGATGCAGGGCGTCGAGATCGTGGTCCTCTTCAAGTCGACCGCCGAGCCCCACCGGGTGCTGCTGGCCCAGGGCGTCACCGGCCCGGACGGCCAGTTCCGCGATGAGGTTGCCCTGCCCGCGTACAACGGCGGGACCTCGGCGATCGTCGTGTCGGCCAACTCCGAGCTCGGCCTGTCCGAGATCAAGCACCTGGTTCATCGCTGATCCACCGTCTCGCACGCCTGCTCTTCCGTGCCCCCATCCGCTTCCCCTTCCGCGCCCGCGCCCGAACGACGGGCGGAGGCGACGCAACCCCCAGTCCAGAGAACCCGCAGGGGAAGCTCGGGCAGGGTCCGAGGTGAGAATGACGACCATCCGGAAGCGGACGCGGAAGCGGGCGCGGGAACGGGCGGGGAAGCGTCCAGCGCTTGCTTCGCGAGGCCGTTTCCGGTAGACTGTGCGCCGGCGTGGGCCGTTAGCTCAACTGGCAGAGCAAGGGACTCTTAATCCCTAGGTTGGAGGTTCGATTCCTCCACGGCTCACCACCCCCCACCGTTCGCTGCGAAAGTGGCGGAACTGGCAGACGCGCGAGATTTAGAGTCTCGTGGGGGTCACCCCGTGGGGGTTCGAGTCCCCCCTTTCGCACCACCTGGAGTCGCAATCCATGCCCTACACCCTGTCCCACCGTGCCAACAGCACCGTCGAGGTGACCGCCGAGCTCGATGCCGCGGCGGTCGAGGCCGAGCGTTCCGAGATCGTCCGCAGCTTCCGCAGGAAGGCCAGCGTGCCCGGCTTCCGCCCGGGAAAGGCGCCCGATTCGGCGGTCCGCGCCCGATTCGGCGAGGACATCGAGCACGAGCTCAAGGAACACCTGGCGGGCAAGCTGCTCGGCGAGGTCTTTGACGGCGAGGCGGGCCTGCAGCCGATCACGCACCCCGAGGTCAGCGACGCCACTTTCGACGAAACCGGCGGATTCCGTCTCAAGGCCGAGATGGAGCTTCGGCCTCGCTTCGAGCTGTCGCCGCTCGACGGGTTCCAGCTCCCGGAGGTTTCGCTCGCGGTCAGCGACGCCGAGATCGCGGCCGAGCTCGAGTCGGTCGCCGAGGAGCATGCCACCTGGGAGCCTGCAGACGACGAAGCCGGCGCCGACGGCATGCTGGTCGAGGCCGACCTGCACGGCCACATGGAAGGGTCGGACCAGGAGCCCTACGACGAGAAGGGGGCCCGCTTCGTCATCGGCCACGGCTCAGTGCCGCCGCCGATCAACGAGGCGCTGCAGGGCGTGCGCGTCGGCGAGCAGCGGATGGCCGAGCGGCGCTTCCCCGACGACGATGCCGACCAGCGGCGGGCGGGCAAGACGGTGCGCTACGCCATCGACGTCACGGCGCTGAAGCGCAAAGTGCGGCCCGCGGTCGACGACGAGCTCGCCCGGACGCTCGGCTTCGACTCCCTCGACGGACTCCGGGAGCGGGTCGGCGAGGTGCTCGGCAGCAGCAAGCGCCGCCAGCGCCGCGAGCAGTGGCGGCGCGCCCTACTCGACCATCTCGAGGCCGGGACCGACGTCAACGAGCTGCCGCCCTCGCTGATCTCCTCGGCGGTCCGGGAGGATCTCAACCGCTTCGCCTACACGATGGCGATGCAAGGGGTTGCACCCGAATCCTCGGAGGTCAACTGGCAGGAGCTGGCCGCCAGAATGGAGCCCGGTTCGCGGCGGCGGGTGCTCGACATGCTCGTGCTCGAGCAGCTTGCCGACGACTGGCAGATCGCGGTGCCCGAGGCGGACGTCGATGCCTACATCAACCTCGACGCCCGGCAGCACGGCATCCCGCCCGGCGAGCACAAGGCAAACCTGGCCAAGGAGCGCAAGCTCGAGGAGCTGCGCGGCTCGGCGCGGATTTCCGCCACGGTCGACGAGATGATCCGCCGGGCCGGCGGGGAGGTGGAGTGATGTCGTTTCCGATTCCGTGGGTGGTCGAGCAGACCAACCGGGGAGAGCGCTCCTACGACATCTTCTCGCGGCTGCTCAAGGACAACGTCGTGTTCCTCGGCCTGCCGATCGACGACTACGTGGCGTCGGTGGTGATCGCCCAGATGCTCTTCCTCGAGGCCGAGAACCCGGAGAAGGACATCTTCCTGTACATCAACACGCCGGGCGGCTCGATCACCGCCGGCCTCGCGATCTACGACACCATGCAGTACGTGAAGCCTGACGTGGCGACCATCGCCCTCGGCCAGGCGGCCTCGATGGGCGCCGTGCTGCTGGCCGGCGGCACGAAGGGGAAGCGCTTCGCGCTGCCCCACAGCCGGGTGCTGCTGCACCAGCCGCTGATGTCCGGCCTCCACGGGCAGGCCACCGACATCGACATCCACGCCCGCGACCTGATGCGCCTGCGCGAGCGGCTCAACGAGATCCTTGCCCTCCACACCGGGCAGCCGATCGACAAGATCAATCTCGACACCGAGCGCGACTTCATCCTCGAGGCGGAGGCGGCCAAGGACTACGGTTTGGTCGACAAGATCATTGTTTCCAGGGAGTAGAGTGCTCAACGGAGACTCCTTGCGGGGCACCCTGGGTTACAATAGTCGATGGAGGGACCCGCATGTCCCAGCGTGACGGAGATGTGCTCCGCTGCAGCTTCTGCGGCAAGAGCCAGCATGAGGTCAGGAAGCTGATCGCTGGCCCGACCGTGTACATCTGCAACGAGTGCGTCGAGGTCTGCCTCGACATCATCGCCGAGGACCGGGTCCACGAGGCCAAGTCGCAAGCAGCAGAAGCTGCCCAAGCCGCACGAGGTCAAGGCCCACCTCGACGAGTACGTGATCGGCCAGGAGTCGGCCAAGAAGAAGCTGTCGGTGGCGGTCTACAACCACTACCGGCGCATCGAGTACCAGGCCGGGCGCGGCCACAGCGACGTCGAGCTCGCCAAGTCGAACATCCTGCTCATCGGCCCGACCGGCACCGGCAAGACGCTGCTCGCCCAGACCCTGGCCCGGCAGCTCCAGGTGCCGTTCACGATCGTCGACGCCACCACCCTGACCGAGGCCGGCTACGTCGGCGAGGACGTGGAGAACATCCTGCTCCGCCTCTACCAGGCCGCCCAGGGCGACCGCGAGGCCACCGAGCGGGGCATCGTCTACATCGACGAGATCGACAAGATCGCCCGCAAGGCCGAGAACCCCTCGATCACCCGCGACGTGTCGGGCGAGGGCGTCCAGCAGGCCCTGCTCAAGATCCTCGAGGGGACGGTCGCCAACGTGCCGCCCCAGGGGGGCCGCAAGCACCCCCACCAGGAGTTCCTCCAGATCGACACCACCAACATCCTGTTCATCTGCGGCGGCGCGTTCGTGGGCATCGAGGACGTCATCGCCCGCCGCCTCAACCAGAAGCGCATGGGCTTCGGGGTCGATCTCGGGCGGCAACGAGAAGCGGGCCAGCGAGCTGCTCGAGCACGTCCACCCCGAGGACCTGATCAAGTACGGGATGATCCCGGAGTTCGTCGGCCGCATCCCGGTGGTCGGCGACGCTGCACGACCTCGACCACGACGCCCTGGTACGGATCCTGACCGAGCCCAAGAACTGCCTGGTCCGCCAGTACCAGACCATCCTCTCCTTCGAGGGCGTCGACCTCAGCTTCACCGCGGAGGCCCTCGGCGCGATCGTCGACCAGGCCATCGAACGCAAGGTCGGGGCGCGCGGCCTGCGGATCATCCTCGAGGAGCTGATGCTGGACGTGATGTACCAGGTCCCATCGGTGCCCGACATCAGAGAGATCGTCATCTCGCGGGATGTGGTGGAGCGGCGCGTGCCACCCCTGACGGCGGTTCGCAAGGTGAGCTAGGCTGTACACGCCCGCCGGCAAGGACAGCCGGCGACCTGCAGATCCGGTTTGACAGCCCGGCGCGTCACACGTCGAGAAACCCCATCCGAGTGGAGAACATGAAGAAAGACCTCGAGCCCAAGCTGCTCCCCGTCGTCCCGCTGCGGGACATGGTGGTTTTCCCGCACATGATGGCGCCGTTCGTGGTCGGCCGGCAGCCGTCGGTGGTGGCGCTCGAGCGCGCGCTCGGGCGGCCCGGACAAGAAGATCCTCCTCGCCACCCAGCGCGACCCCAAGGTCGACGAGCCCGAGCCCGGCGACATCTTCGAGCTCGGCGTGACCGCTCGCGTCGTCCAGCACCTCCAGCTCGCCTCGGGCAACATCAAGGTGATGGTGGAGGGCCTGGCCAGGGCGCGGATCGTGGAGGCGGTCGCCGACCCGTCCTGCCTGATGGCTCGCGTCGTGCCGGTGGCGACCGAGGTCCCCACCGGTCCGGCGGTGACCCAGTACATGGGCGAGCTCGCCGAGCTCTTCAAGGAGTACGCGAAGCTGTCCCACCACCTTGCCGTGGAGGGCGTGCTCGCGTCGCTGCAGACCGACGACCCCGACCAGTTCGCCGACATCCTCGCCGCCCACCTCAACCAGCCGACGCCCGAGAAGCAGAACCTGCTCGAGATCCTGCAACCCGCTCGAGCGGCTCGAGCGCCTCAACGACCTGCTCGACGTGGAGATCGAGAAGCTCAACATCGACCGCCGGATCTCGTCGCGCGTCAAGAAGCAGATGGAGAAGGCGCAGCGCGAGTACTACCTGTCCGAGAAGATCAAGGCGATCAACGAGGAGCTCGGCCGCAACGACTCCCAGGAGGAGCTGCAAGGGCTCAAGGAGCAGGTCGAAGAGCTCGGGCATGACCGAGGAGGCCAAGGAGAAGGCGCTGATCGAGATCCGCGTCTCGAGGGCATGCCGCCGGTGTCGGCCGAGGCGGGCGTGTCGCGCAACTACGTCGACTGGCTGCTCGCGGTCCCCTGGAAGAACGCGTCGCGCGAGATCCGCGACATCCGGCGCGCCGAGAAGGTCCTCAACGAGGACCACTACGGCCTGGAGAAGGTCAAGGACCGGATCCTCGAGTTCCTGGCGGTGCGGCAGCTGGTCCGCAAGACCACCGGCACGATCCTCTGCTTCGTGGGTCCGCCCGGCGTCGGCAAGACCTCGCTGGCGCGCTCGATCGCCCGCTCGACCGGCCGCAAGTTCGTCCGGCTGTCGCTCGGCGGCGTGCGCGACGAGGCCGAGGTCCGCGGCCACCGCCGGACCTACATCGGCGCGTTCCCGGGCCAGATCATCCAGATGATGCGCAAGGCGGGCACCGTCAACCCGGTCATTCTGCTCGACGAGGTCGACAAGATGGCCGCGGACTTCCGGGGCGACCCCGCCGGCGCCCTGCTCGAGGTGCTCGACCCGGAGCAGAACCACACCTTCCACGACCACTACCTGGACGTCGAGTACGACCTGTCGAAGGTGTTCTTCATCTGCACCGCCAACGTCACCCACTCGATTCCGCCCGCGCTGATCGACCGCATGGAGCAGATCCGGCTGTCCGGCTACACCCATCTCGAGAAGCTCGAGATCGCCCGCCAGTTCCTGGTCCCGCGGCAGCTCGAGCGGCACGGGCTCGAGGGCAAGTTCAAGATCGAGTTCGAGAAGGAAACCCTGCTCTACCTGATCGAGCGCTACACCCGCGAGGCCGGCGTGCGCAACCTCGAGCGCGAGATCGCGTCGATCTGCCGCAAGCTGGCGCGGCGCGTGCTCAAGGACAAGACCCAGCGCCGGTCGACGATTCAGGTGACCGAGGCGCTGGTGCGCGAGCTGCTCGGCCAGCCCCGCTACCGGGAGCAGAAGCGCGAGAAGGTGCCCGAGGTCGGTGCGGCGTCGGGCCTGGCGTGGACCCAGGTCGGCGGCGAGCTGATGCTCGACCGAGGTGACGCTGATGCGCGGCAAGGGCAACGTCACCCTCACCGGCCAGCTCGGCGACGTCATGCAGGAGTCGGCCCGCGCCGCGCTCAGCTACGTGCGATCGCGCGCGCGAGAAGCTCGGGCATCGACGTCGAGGTCTTCGAGAAGACCGACGTGCACGTCCACGTCCCGGAGGGCGCGATCCCCAAGGACGGACCGTCGGCAGGCATCACCATGGCCGTCGCCCTGATCTCGGCCTTCACCGAACGCCGGTCCGGGTGGACCTCGCCATGACCGGAGAGATCACCTTGCGCGGGCAACGTGCTGCCGGTCGGCGGCATCAAGGAGAAGATTCTGGCCGCCTACCGCGCCGGCATCCGCGAGATCATCCTGCCCGAGGAGAACGAGAAGGACCTCGAGGAGATCTCCGACGATGTCCGGGCGGAGATGACCTTCCACCTCGCCGACCACATGGACAAGGTCCTGGAGAACGCGCTGGTGCACGATGTCGCGGCCGGTGTCCCAACGCCCCCGGCGGCGCCCGACTCCAGCTTCGACTCGCCGCCGCTCGCCCACTAGATGTGGATATTCTCGACGTCACCTTCCGCGCGGCCGCGCTGCGGGCCTCCGACAGGCCCCGCGAGTGGTATCCGCAGGTCGCGGTCGCCGGCCGCTCGAACGTCGGCAAGTCGAGCCTGCTCAACTGGCTGTTCCAGCGCCGGCTGGCCAGGGTCGCCAAGGCGCCCGGCAAGACGCGGACGCTCAACTTCTTCCTGGTCAACTCCTCGTTCTACGTTGTCGACCTGCCCGGGATACGGCTACGCCAAGGTGGCGAGGCAGCTGCGCGAGGAGTGGGGTCAGGAGCTGGCGCGCTATCTGCTCGAGGAGCAGCGGGTGGCCGGCGTGGTGACGTTGATCGACATCCGGCACGGGCCGACCGCGCTCGACCTGGACCTCCAGGAGATGCTGAGCTCGGCGGGGCGCGAGCGGGTAGTGGTGCTGACCAAGGCCGACAAGCTCAGCCGCGGCCAGCGGGCGACGATGCAGCGTGAGGTCCAGCAGCGGCTCGACCTGGCCGCCTTGCCGCTGGCGGTGAGCGTGAACGCCGGCGAGGGCCGCCGGGAGCTGCTCGCCGAGATCGACGGCCTGGTGAGCGCGTGGCGCGGCAGACAATCACGAGGAGACTGAGATGGGACGCAAGAAGAAAGAGACCCAGGACGATCCGGTGGTGATCCCGCTCGACCTCGACGACGAGATCGAGCAGTACGAGAGCTCGGCGGAGACCCCGCAGGAGGGGCGGCTCGACCTCACGCAGCTCAAGGAGATGTCGATCAACGAGCTCAGCGGGGTGGCCCGCGGCCTCGGCGTCGAGAACCCCACCGGCATGCGTCGCCAGGACCTGATCTTCCGGATCCTCCAGCGCCAGACCGAGCGCGAGGGTCTGATCTTCGGGGAGGGGGTGCTCGAGGTGCTGCCGGAGGGCTTCGGCTTCCTCCGTGCCCCGGAGTACAACTACCTGCCCGGGCCGGACGACATCTACGTGTCGCCGTCGCAGATCCGCCGCTTCGACCTGCACACCGGCGACACCGTGTCCGGGCAGATCCGGCCGCCGAAGGAGGGCGAGCGCTACTTCGCGCTGATCAAGGTCGAGGCGATCAACTTCGAGCCTCCCGAGGTGGCCATGGAGAAGGTCCACTTCGACAACCTGACGCCCCTCTACCCGGAGGAGCGGATCGTGCTCGAGGTGCCCGACAACATGACCGCGCGGGTCATGGACCTGGTGACGCCGATCGGCAAGGGGCAGCGCGGCCTGATCGTGGCGCCGCCCCGCACCGGCAAGACCATGCTGCTGCAGGCGATCGCCAACTCGATCACCGCCAACCATCCCGAGGTCACGCTGATCGTGCTGCTGATCGACGAGCGGCCGGAGGAGGTCACCGACATGCAGCGGTCGGTGCACGGCGAGGTCATCTCGTCGACCTTCGACGAGCCCGCGACCCGCCACGTGCAGGTCGCCGAGATGGTCATCGAGAAGGCCAAGCGGCTGGTCGAGCACGGCCGCGACGTGGTCATCCTGCTCGACTCCATCACCCGGCTCGCCCGCGCCTACAACACTGTCGTCCCGCCATCCGGCAAGGTGCTGTCCGGCGGCGTCGACTCCAACGCCCTGCAGAAGCCCAAGCGCTTCTTCGGCGCGGCGCGCAACATCGAGGAGGGCGGCAGCCTGACCATCGTCGGCACCGCGCTCATCGACACCGGCTCGCGGATGGACGACGTCATCTTCGAGGAGTTCAAGGGCACCGGCAACATGGAGGTGCACCTCGACCGCAAGCTCGTCGAGCGCCGCGTCTTCCCGTCGATCGACATTCACAAGTCGGGGACCCGCAAGGAGGAGCTGCTGATCGACGAGTGGGAGCTGCGCCGGATCTGGGTGCTGCGCAAGGTGCTGTCCCAGCTTTCCCCGGTCGAGGCGATGGAGCTGCTCCTCGAGCGACTCGACAAGGTCGGGACCAACCGGGAGTTCCTGGAGGGAATGTCCCAGGGGTGAGGGGCTAGGGTCTAGGATCTAGGATCTGGGGTTCGGAACCCCGCCTGCCCCCGCGCCCGCTTCCGCTTCCGAGCCCGCTTCCGAGGCCGCTTCCGTCTCCGTGCCTGTTTTCGAGCCCGTCTTCGAGCTCGGCTGCTTCTTCGAGGGCGTGACACCGGACCGATCGTCCGTCGGGCGCGGGCGCGGAAGCGGGCGCGGGTGCGGGAAGAACCCGTCGCGCCGAGTTCGACGGGAACGCGCACGGAGCTGGAGGGGTTGAAGCACTCGATGAGGCATGTCGCTGAAGTGACGGCGATCCTCGACCGGGCGGTGGCGGGCCAGCGGCTCGACCGGGGCGAGCTCCAGCTCCTCTTCGACGAGGCTCCCCTGCTCGAGCTCGGCCAGGCGGCCGCTGCGGTGCGCGAGCGGCTGGTCGACCCCGGCTCAGTCAGCTACATCATCGACCGCAACATCAACTACACCAATGTTTGCGTCTACCGATGCCGCTTCTGCGCCTTCTACCGGACGCCCGCGGACGAGGACGCCTACCTGCTGCCGCTCGACGAGATCATCGGCAAGGTCGCCGAGACGGTCGCGGCGGGCGGGACCGGGATCCTGCTCCAGGGGGGAGTCCACCCCGCCTTGCGCCTCGCCGACTACGAGGACCTGCTGCGCGGCCTCAAGCGCGCCTTCCCCCACCTCCACCTCCACGCCTTCTCGGTCCCCGAGATCCTGTTCGTGGCCAAGGTCGAGAGGATGCCGGTTCGGGAGGTCCTCGAGCGCCTGATCGCGGCCGGGCTCGACTCGATTCCG
Source organism: uncultured Holophagae bacterium (assembly GCA_963754985.1). Lineage (GTDB taxonomy): Bacteria > Acidobacteriota > Thermoanaerobaculia > Thermoanaerobaculales > Sulfomarinibacteraceae > FEB-10. The sequence continues at coordinate 69,106 of CAVWIJ010000014.1, forward strand.
GGCGGCGGGGCGGAGATCCTCGAGGACGACACCAGGCGCCGGATCTGGTCGCGCGCCAAGGCCCCGACGGCGGAGTGGCTGTCGGTGCACCGGCAAGCCCACGAGCTCGGCCTGCGCACCACAGCGACGATGATGTTCGGCGTCGGCGAGCCGCTCTCCGCCAGGGTCGAGCACCTGCTCGGCGTGCGCGGCGTCCAGGACGCGACCGGCGGCTTCACCGCCTTCATCCCGTGGACCTTCCAGGCCGCCAACACCGATCTCGAGGGCGAGGTCGAGCCCTCCGGCGGCAGCGACTACCTGCGCACGCTCGCGATCTCGCGCCTCGCCCTCGACAACATCGTCCACCTCCAGGGGTCGTGGGTGACCCAGGGTGAAAAGGTCGGGCAGCTGGCGCTCGCTTTCGGCGCCGACGACCTCGGGTCGATCATGCTCGAGGAGAACGTCGTCGCCGCGGCCGGCGCCCGCCACCGGATGAGCCAGCGCGACATGGAGCGGATCATCCGCGGCGCCGGCTACGTGCCGAGGCAGCGGCGGACGCTCTACGAGCCGCTGTAGGACGCGTGAGGCAGTGAGGCAGTGAGGCAATGGGGCGCCGTGGCAAGCTCCCGACCGTCTCGGTGCCCGCCTTTGCGCGCGACACGTCGGGTGGAGGCGAGACGATTCTCGGGAACGGGGACGGGAACGGAGGCACCATTGCCTCACCGCGAGATCTCGTACTGCTCCTGGTGGAAGATCGGGTTCTCGCGGAGGATGACCTGCAGCCCGTGCACCTCCTCGAGCTCGCGCAGCAGCTCGCGGAACGGCCCCTGCAGGTAGTGTGACACCTCGGGATGGACGGTCAGCGAGATCTGGTCGCCGGTCTCCACCTCCGCCGTGTCCAGCAGTCGGCGGCGGATCTCCAGGCAGATCGTGGGGAGCGATTTGATGCGCCCGGAGCCATGGCAGTACGGGCATTCCCGGCTGAGGGTCCGCTCGAGGCTCGGACGGGTCCGCTTGCGGGTCAGCTGGACCAGCCCGATGTCGCTCATCGGCAGCAGCTGGGTGCGTGCGGGATCGCTCGCGAGCTCCTCCTCGAGGGCGCGGTAGACGGCCTCGCGGTGTGCGGCCGAGAGCATGTCGATGAAGTCGATCACGATGATGCCGCCAAGGTGGCGCAGCCGGAGCTGGCGGACGATCTCGCGGACCGCCTCGAGATTGATGGCGAACGCGGTTTCCTCGAGCGAGGTCGAGCCCACGAACTTGCCGGTGTTGACGTCGATCGCCACCAGCGCCTCGGTCTGGTTGACCACGAGGTAGCCGCCCGACTTGAGCCAGACCTTGGCGCGCAGCGCCTTCTCGAGCTCGCGGTCGATGCCGAACGCGGCCATCAGGTCGCTGGTCTTGCGAAACAGCTTGACGCGCGGAATCAGCGCCGGCTCGCACTGCTCGAGGAAGTCGAGGGTCTCCTGGAAGCTCTCCTCGTCGTCGACCCACAGCTCCTGGATCGCCTGGGTGAAGGTGTCGCGCACCGTCCGTAGCACCGGGCTCAGCTCGTGGTGGGTCAGCGACGGGGCGCGGCTGCGCTCGCACACGCCCTGAATGCGGCCCCACAGCCGCTGCAGGTAGTCGCGGTCGGCCTCGAGCTCGGACTGACCGCGGTCCTCGCCCGCGGTGCGCACGATCCAGCCGTGATTGCCCGGGAAGCCGTCGATGATCGCCTTGAGGCGGGCGCGCCCGTCGGGGTCGGTGATGCGCCGCGACACACCCCGCTGGCGGACCGTCGGCAGGTAGACCAGGAAGCGCCCGGGCAGCGTGACGTGGGTGGTCAGCCGCGCGCCCTTGGTGCCGAGGGGGTCCTTGACGACCTGGACCAGCACCTCCTGGCCGAGGCGCAGGAGGTCGCCGATGTCGGAGGCCAGGGGGCCGGGGGCGCCGAGCTCGCCGTCCGCGGTCGGGAAGATGTCGCTGAAGTCGTCGAGGATGCCGCCCGCCTCCCGGACGTACAGGAAGGCATCGCGCGCCAGACCGACGTCGACAAAGGCTGCCTGCATGCCGGGCAGCACTCTGGTGACGCGGCCCTTGTAGAGGTTCCCGACCACCGACGAGCTTCGGTGCCGCTCGGCCCGGTAGGACACGAGCCGGGTGTTCTCCCGCAGCGCGACCCGCGTCTCGAACGGGCTGACCGACAGGAAGAGGATGGAGTTCATCATGAGTACAGCAGCCGATGGCGCCACACCGACTGGACGAGGCCGAGCGCGCTGCAGGTCGACAGCAGCGACGATCCGCCGTAGGAGAACAGCGGCAGGGTGATGCCGGTGGTGGGGAGCCAGCCGAGGACCATGCCGATGTTGACCACCACCTGGAAGGCGAGCCAGCTGCCGATCAGGATCGCGAGCACGAGCCCGTGGCGGGTCGGGGCGGCCAGAGCGGTCCAGCCGATCCGCGCCAGCAGCAGCGCGTAGGCTGCCAGCAGTCCGGTGGCGCCGACAAAGCCGGTCGCCTCCGACCACACCGAGAACGCGAAGTCGGTGTGCTGGGCCGGCAGGAAGAGCAGCAGCGACTGCGAGCCGTGGCCGAGGCCCTGGCCGACCAGCTGGCCGGACCCGACCGCGATCTTCGACTGACGAACCTGATAGCCGCCGCCATACGGGTCGCGCTCGGGGTCCATCACGGTGAACACGCGCTCCTTCTGGTAGGGCTCGAGGCCGCTCTGCCACAGGATGGCGCCGCCAATCACCGCCAGCACCGCCAGCACGACCCAGGTCCGGGCCGGCACGCCGCCGATCCAGAGGGCGGCTGCAGCGATCGGCAGGTAGGTCAGTGCGACGCCCAGGTCGGGTTCGAGGACGACCAGCAGGATCGCGGCGGCGACCATGGCGATCACCATCGCACCGCCGGCCAGGGACAGCCGCTGCGACCGGCTCCGGCCCAGCCACGCGGCCACCATCAGGATCACCCCCAGCCGGGCAAACTCGCTCGGCTGGATGGTCAGGGGGCCGACCGCGAACCACGCCCGATTGCCGCCGCGGTCCTCACCCAACAGGAGCACCAGCGTGAGGCCGACGATGCCGGCTGCGTACGCCACTGGCGCGAGCTGGCTGTAGAAGCTGAGGTTCGGCAGGGACAGCGCCCACACCAGCGCCAGCCCCAACGCCCCCCACAGCGCCTGTCGCAGCAGGAGGCCGGAGCCGAGCACGGGGCCAGCCGCGTGCAGGGTGGCCAGGGACGCGGCCAGGATGCCGACGACCGCCAGGATCAGCCAGGGGTCGATGCGGTGCTCCACGGGAGGATTCTAGCCCGGATATCCCACCGGGTTTCATCGCGAGGGTGGCGAGGTGTCATGCGCAGTGGGGATTTCGACCGGAGGGGCGCGGAGGCGAACCCGCCGGGGTGGGTGGGGGGAGTGCGGGAGGAGGCGGCGGGTCTGTGACGGGCGGGGGGTGGAAAACTTGACGGTACGTCGAGCACCCCGAGGCGAGAAAGCACCGCTGAGTGCGGCGCATCGCCGGCCGCAGCAGAAAGTCGGTGGGATGTCCGGGCTACCGGCCCGGATCGGCGGTGGGCTGGGTTTCGGGCGCGGAAGCGGAAGCGGGCGCGGAAGGGGGATCGGAGCGGTCGCTGGCCGGGCTTCCCTCACCCTGCTCCTCGCCCGTGCCGTTCCACTCCGCCATGGCCGCCTCGATGACCGCACCCACTACCGGCGCGGCGGCGGTCGAGCCGCCGATGCCGTGCTCGACCACCGCCGCGACCACCAGCCGGGGGCGATCGAGCGGCGCCCAGCCCACGAACAGGGCATGGTGTCGCAGGTGCTCTGGGAGGTCCTGGGCGCGCACCCCCTCCTGCAGCCGCGCCACCTGGGAGGTGCCGGTCTTGCCGGCCATGGGCAGGCGGGACAGGGCGTGCGCGGTCCCCTCGCCGCCGTGGACGACACGGGTCAGCCCCTCGACCACCAGCGCGAGGTGGTGCGGGTTGAGCCCGAGGTCGACCGGCGGCCGCACGTCGGCCGACGCCACCAGATGGGGCGTGACCAGCCGGCCGCCGTTGGCGAGGACCGCGTAGGCGCGCGCGAGCTGCATCCCGGTGACCAGCACCGGGCCCTGGCCGATCGCCACCGAGATCGCCTCGCCGGCGTACCACGGGGTCCCGCGCACCTCGCGCGCCCACTCCGGCGTTCCCACCAGACCGGGCTGCTCCTGGCCGAAGCCGATCCCGGTCGGCCCGTCGAAGCCGAAGCGCCGTAGCCACCGCGCCATCCGGTCGATGCCCATCCGGTACCCGAGCTGGTAGTAGAACGAGTCGCAGGAGACCTCGAGTGAGCGGACGAGGCCCACCCCGCCGTGGCCGCCCCGGCGCCAGCAGCGGAAGGGATGGCCGTAGAGGGTGACGCCGCCCCGGCAGGTGATGGCGCTGTCGGGCGTGATCTCACCCTCGCCCAGGCCGGCGAGCGCGAAGAACGGTTTGATGGTCGATCCCGGGGGGTACACGCCCTGCAGCGACCTGTCATTCAGCGGCCGGCCTGGATCCTCGGTCAGCTGCTGCCACTCGGTCCGCGACAGCCGCCCGACGAAGATGTTTGGGTCGAAGCTCGGCGCGGAGTAGAGCACGCGCACCGCTCCGGTCGCCGGCTCGAGCGCGACGACCGTGCCGGTGTTGGTGCCCATCGCGAGGGCCGCGGTCTGCTGGAGGCGGACGTCGAGGGTCGTCGCCACGTCGCGTCCCGCCACCGGCGCGCTTTCCCGAACCACACCGATCGGCTGGCCGACGGCGGACACCACCTCGTAGCGGGTGCCGTCGCTGCCGGCGAGGAAGGCATTGCGGAGCGTCTCGACCCCGGTCGCGCCGACGAGGGTGTTCTGATCGAGCCCGGGATCCGCGTCAACCTCCTGCCGGCTGACCAGCCGCAGGTGGCCGACGGCGTGCGCTGTGATGCCGCCGAGGGGGTAGGCGCGGCGAAAGGCGTTGACCACCGCGAGCTCCGGGTAATCGCTCTGATGGGAGCGGACCTTCGCCACCTGCTCCCAGCTCAGGGCGTCCGCGACGACGAGCGGTGCGAGCCGGGCGAGCCGTCGTTCCGCCTCCAGGTTGCGCAGCGTGGCGACGTCGGCGATTCCCATCCGCGCCACGAACAGCAGGGTTTCCTGAATGTTCTGCGCCTCGTCCGGGAACAGGAGCAGCTGCCAGGTGGGGACGTTGTCGGCGAGCACGGTTCCCCGGCGGTCGTAGATCCGACCACGCTGGCTGGCCACGGGGATCCGGCGCAAGCGGTTGTTCTCGGCCGCCCGCCGCCAGCTCGCGCCGTCGATGATCTGGAGCTGGATCAGCCGCAGCAGCAGGACGACGAGCGCTGCGAGGGCGATGGCCACGAGCACCGCGGCCCGCCGCTTGACCGGGGCGAGGTCCTCACGCAGCTCCATGGTCTAGCGCAGCGTGCGCGCCCGGCGGGCGCGCCATCGTTTCGGAAGGTCGATGGCGCGGAGCCAGCCGACGAGGCCGCACCACACCGCGGTCACGGCCACCGCGAGCGCGAGGTCGATCCAGCGCACGGGCCGGCTCACACCGAGCGGCAGCAGCGCCAGCCGGTGGACCAGGATGATGACCGCGGCGGCGACGGCCCCGAACGCGAGCCACGCCTTGGGCGATCGGTCGGCGACGATGGTGGCGAGCCAGAGGAGGAGGAGGGCGGAGGCGCTCCAGGCGATGGCGCCGGGGCCGATGACCGGCTCGAGCAGGAGGTCCCAGCCGAGGCCGATGGCGAGGCCGAACCAGACCCAGCGCCGGCCGCCCCCGAGCAAGGCGGGACCGACCACCCACACCACGGGCAGGAGGAGCAGACCCGACCACTGCGGGCCGCCCGGTGCGCCGAGCAGGCGCTGGAGCAGCAGGGTCACGGCGACCAGCAGAGGAACCGTCACCGCCACCCTCCCGGCCGCGGCCCTTTGACCAGGCCGGGGAGCAGCAGCACCGACCGGAGCCGCGCGAAGTCGACGCCGGGGGTGGCGCGGACCTCGAGAAAGGCCCCCTCGGTTTCGCGAATGGAGACCACCGAGGCCACCGGGATGCCGGCCGGATAGACGCCGTCGGCGCCGCTCGTCACGAAGACCTCGCCTTGAAGGAGATCCGCGGTGCGCGGAACGTACTGGATGTCGAGGCGGTCGGTCCGACCGGTTCCGGTTGCCAGCGCCTGCAGCGATCCGTTCGCGGTCTGGACTGCGGTGGCGGCCGCCGGGTGGGTGAGCAGCTGGACCCACACGCTGACGCCGCGCGCCTCGACGACGCGCCCGACCAGACCGCCGGCACCGAGCGCCGGGGTGTCCTTCGGAACCGTGAACGGGGCCGCGACCCGGACCTCCATCCGCCCCCGGGTCGGGTCGCGGAACACACAACGGCCGACCGTGGCACCCGGCTCGAGCCCGTCGACGGTGGCGAGCAGGCGGGATCCCTCGCGGAGGGCGGCGAGGTCCTCGCGGAGCAGCAGGTTCCTCGTCCGCAGCTCCTCGATCGCGAGCTGCATCCGGCGGTTGTCGGACAGGAGCGCGCCGGTCTCACGGACGGCCTCGACCAGATCAGCGGCTGCCGAGCCGGCCTGGCTCACACCCAGCGCCAGCGGCTGCGCGACCGCGCGCGCCCAGCGCCAGGCGACCCGCTCGCCCTCAGGGGTCATCGCCTGAGTCGCCGCGAGCAACTCGAGGACGACCCAGACGAGCCCGATGCGAAGCAGGAAGAGGCGGGTTTCGGTCACCGGCCGCCGGCCATGGGGTCATCATAGCTGCTTGCGGGCACGGGGGGAGTGGGGGGGGTGGATGAGCGATTCCCGCTTCCGCGCCCGCATCCGCTTCCGCGCCCGAGTTAACGATCGACAATCCTCGACGACGACGGTCACGTATCGGAAGCGGAAGCGGAAGGGCAAGCGGGTGGGGGTCGAGCCGCGCTCAGTGCCGCGGATGGTGGTTTCGCGCCAGTTCGGAAGCGGGCGCGGAAGCGGAAGCGGGCGGGGCCCTGATCCCCAGCCCCCAGATCCCGGATCCTAGCCCGGATATCTCACCGGGTTTCGTCGCGAGGGTGGCGAGGTGCCGTGCGCAGTGGGGTTTTCGACCCGAGGGGCGCGGAGGCGTACTTGACAGTACGTCGAGCACCCCGAGGCGAGAAAGCACCGCTGAGTGCGGCGCATCGCCGGCCGCAGTAGAAAGTTGGTGAGATGTCCGGGCTAGCCCCTTGAGTCCGGGATCGCGATCTTGCGCAGCAGGTCGATGTTGGTCAGCATCATGCCGGTGCCGCGGACGACCGCCGAGATCGGCTCCTCGCAGTGCGCCACCGGCAGGCCGGTCTCCTCGCGCAGCCGCTTGTCGAGGTTCTTCAGCAGCGAGCCGCCGCCGGCCAGGATGATGCCCTTGTCCATGATGTCGGCCGACAGCTCGGGCGGCGTCCGCTCGAGGGCGTTGCGGACCGCGTCCACGATCGTGGCGACGATCTCGGTGAGCGCCTCGCGGATCTCCTCGTCGCCGATGGTGAGGTTCTTGGGGATGCCCTCCACCAGGTCACGGCCCTTGACCTCCATGGTCAGCGGCTCGTCGAGGGGGTAGGCCGATCCGATCTCGATCTTGACCTGCTCGGCCGTCCGCTCGCCGAGCAGCAGGTTGTACTTCTTCTTGAGGTACTGGATGATCGCCTCATCCATCTCGTTGCCGGCGACCCGCACCGAGCGCGAGTAGACGACGCCGGCGAGCGAGATCACCGCGACGTCCGAGGTGCCGCCGCCGATGTCGACGATCATGTTTCCTGACGGCTCCGTGATCGGCAGGCCGGCCCCGATCGCGGCCGCCATGGCCTGCTCGATGAGGTAGACCTCGCTGGCGCCGGCCTTCAGAGCGGTGTCCTTGACCGCCCGCTTCTCGACCTGGGTGATCTCGCTCGGCACCGAGATGACGATCCGCGGGCGCACCAGGAACGAGCGCCCGTGCGCCTTCTTGATGAAGTGCTCGAGCATCTTCTCGGTGACCTCGAAGTCGGCGATGACGCCGTCCTTCATCGGACGGATGGCCTGGATGTTGCTGCGGGGTCTTGCCGAGCATCTCCTTGGCCTTGGTGCCCACCGCCTCCACCCGGTTGGTGATGCGGTTGACCGCCACGATCGACGGCTCGACCACCGCGATCCCTCGGCCGCGAACGTACACCAGGGTGCTGGCGGTGCCGAGGTCGATGGCGAGGTCCGAGGAAAACAGCCCGAACAGGCTGGAAAGACTCATCAAAAGACCTCCACGTACACGCGCTCGCGGCGCTCGGTGCGGTTCCCGGAGGGATCCTCGGCCTGGATGATCAGGTCATTCCAGCCGTCACGCATGACCTCCACCGTCTTGCGGAAGCCACCCTCGCTGTCCAGCCTCACCAGCTCGCCGTTGATGGTCACGGTTGCTCCGACCTCGGTGCGACCCTCGATGATGAACATGTTGCCGAGCTGCTGCGGCGGCCGCACCTCGAGCTCCGGAGGGACCCCGTCCTGCAGCAGCGTCGGCTCGCTCGACGAGAAGATCCGGAAGCGGCGGACGGTGCTCCACTCGGAGCTCAGATCGTCGTCGGCAACCGTCGCCACTCTCCAGAAGTAGGTGCCGGAGGCGATTGCCTCGAGCCGCGCCTGGTCCTTCTCGAGCCGGGGCGCATCGACGTCGATCTCGTCGGGAGAGAAACGTTGTGACCTGCTGACCTGGAGGTGGACGGCGAAATCGGCGGCCGGCCGCCGCCAGCTGACCTCGATGACCTTCGCCGACGTGAGGTCGAAGCCGGCGTTGTTGGCCGGCTCCACCTGGAGGGGCGGATCTGGGATACGGCGCTTTTTCGAGATGGTCCCGTCGGTGGCGGCGGCAACCTGCTCGCGGTCGGTGAGGGCGACCTCCAGGCCGCGTGGGTTGCGGACCAGCGCGCGGCCCTTGAAGGTGGCGACCGTTGTCTTCCGGTCCGCCTCGTCGACGCCGACCGCGACCCGGCTGTCGCTGTCGATCTCGGTCTCGGCGGCATCCGTGGTCACCGTCGAGGGGTTGTCGGAGGTGTAGACGTTGATGCGGCCCACCACCATCTTGATCGTGCCGGCCGCCGTGGTGGCGGCGGCCCGGCGATGGATCTCGAGCAGCGAGTCGGGGCCGACCCGGTACAGGCTGCCGTCATCGAACAGGATCTCGGCCGAGCCGTCGCGGCCGGTTCGCACGAAGTCGCCCTCGAAGACCGGCATCCGATGCTGCGCCGTTTGCCACTCGGGCTTGCCGGTCCGCTGGACCTGGACCCGCCCCTCCAGGCTGTAGAAGTGGCCGGCGCCGCCGACCTGGGTGCGGCCGACGCCGAGCATCGTCTGGTAGCGGCTGACGGCGCTGTCCGCGTGGCTCGCGGCCTCGTCCCAGAGCTGGTTGGCGTAGGCGGCCTGCGCGCTCTCGAGCTCGCGCCCGGCGGCGGCCACGTTGTCCCTCCAGGCGTCAGGTATGGCCAGCGCGAGCACCTGCTCGCGGAGCAGCTCGGCATGTTCGATGGCGCGCTGCGCCCGTTCGTCAGGTCGGGGGTTGAGGTGGCGGTAGCCGATGGCGACCATCACCGCGACCACGAGCAACAGCAGCGTCGCTAAGACAATCCGGCGGATCGTGTTGACCCGCACTAGGACCCAGTCGAGTTGCAAGCCGCGTGCCACGAAGCCACACTCTCCAAATTGAACCGTAACACGCTCCCCACCGAGCGGCAAGCGGGTCGTGGCGCTTGCACCAAACCGTGTGCTTCGCTACACTTCGCAACTCCGAGGAGGGTCCGGGGAGGACTACGACGATGGCGCTGAAGTGGCTGCGAGACAATCTCAAGCACCTGAAGTTCATCCTGTGGGGCGTGGTGGCGATCTTCGTGCTGCTGGTTTTCGTGGACTGGGGAACCGGCCGCTCCGGCCGCGGCGGGGGCGAAGCGGTCGCGGTGACGGTCGGCGACCGCCAGGTCACCGAGGGTGAGTTCATCGAAGAGATGCGGCGCATGAACGACCGGTTCCAGCAGCAGTTCGGTGACCAGTGGAATGAGCTTCGGGGGCAGGTCGACCTCGCCGGCCAGACGGTGTCGTACTTCGTCGAGCGCGAGATGCACCTCGCCGAGGCCGCCAAGGCCGGCCTCGTGGTGTCCGACGGGGAGCTCCAGGAGGCCATCCTCGACAATCCGATGTTCAAGGACAGGGATGGTCGATTCGTCGGCCAGGAGTCCTACGAGCGGATGATCCGCGGCTACTTCCAGATGACGCCGCAGGAGTTCGAGAGGCGCTTTGCCGAGGACCTGCAGATCGCCAAGCTGAGCTCGCTGGTCGAGAGCGGCGTGTTCGTTTCCGACGTCGAGATCGACGCCGAGCTCCGCCGACAGGCGGAGACCGCAGACCTCGCCGCGGTGCAGGTCCGCTACGAGCGCTTCCTCAACGGCGTGACGGTGACCGACGATGAGCTGCAGGCACACTACGCAGCCCATGGTGAGGACTACCGCCGTGGCGAGCAGCGGGTGATCCGCTACCTGGTCGTGGAGACCTCGCGGCTGCGACGCACCCTGCCGGCCGAGAAGGCCGAGCTGCAGGCCTACTACGACCAGCACCGGGCGGAGTTCATGGTCGGCGAAAAAGCGCACGCCCGCCACATCCTGCTCCGGCTGCCGCCGTCCGCCACCGCCGACCAGCGCGCTGAGATCAAGCTGCGGGCCGACGGCGTGCTGCGGATCGCGCAGGCAGGCGGCGATTTCGCCGAGCTCGCGAAGAAACACTCCGAGGACCCGGGGTCGCGGGACAGCGGCGGCGACCTCGGCTGGTTCGCGCGGGGCGAGATGGTGCCCGAGTTCGAGTCGGCCGTGTTCAACGCCAAGCCCGGCGAACTTGTTGGCCCGGTGGAGAGCCAGTACGGCTTCCACATCATCAAGGTCGAGGGCTTCACGCCCGAGCAGCAGCAGCCCTTCGAGGAGGTCGAGGAGCAGGTGAAGTTCCGAGTGCTCGAGGGCCGCGCCGCCGCCGAGGCGGAAATCCGGGCCTCCGCGCTGCTCAAGCGCCTGAGCTCGGAGGAGGCGTCCGGAGATGACCTCTGGCAGAAGATGGCCGACGAGGACGAGTCGGTCGTGCTCAACGTCAGCCCGCCGTTCGGCCCCGACAACCCGGTGCCGGGGACCGGTGGCGGCGCTGACCTGTCGGCGGAGGTCTTCGCGGCGGAGCTCGGCGACATCGGCGGCCCGCGGGCGATCCCGCGCGGCTGGATGGTCTGGAAGCTCGCCGAGGTGCGCCCGGGCGGCGTGCCCGCCTTTGACGAGGTGCGGCCGGCAGTCGATCAGGAGGTCCGCAAGCTCAAGGCGCTCGATCTCGCCGCCGGGGCGGCGGCGGAGATCGCCGGGCGCTGGCGGGCCGGCGGTGACCCGCAGGAGATTGCCGCCGCCCACGGCACCAGCGTCATCGAAGCGCGGGACCACCGGCGGGGTGCAGCGGTTGGCGCGATCGGACCGGCGCCGGCCGTCGACGCCGCGGTGTTCGCGGCGGGCGCGGGCACGGTGGTCGGGCCGATCCGGATCGGCGATCGTGGCGTGGTGGTGGCCAAGGTCGAGCGGGTGAACCTCATCGATCGCGCCGCCCTCGAGCGAGACCGCGCGGGAGCCCGTGAGCGACTCGCGGCCGAGCGCGGGCAGCTGCTGCTGCGCGCGCTGATCAACGAGCGGCGGCGGGACACCCCGGTGACCGTGAACAACGAGCTGATGGAGCGCTTCGCTCCGCAGGGCTGAGGCACCGCCATGATCGGTCGCCTCGAGGGTCGCCTCGAGCTCGTGAGCCCCGGGACGTTGGTGGTCGACGTGGCCGGTGTCGGGTACCTGGTTTCGACCACCCTGCGCGCCTTTCAGCGTCTGGCCGGGCGCGAGCGAGCGGCGCTGTGGATCCACACCAGGGTCAAGGACGACGGCATCGAGCTCTTCGGATTCCCGGAGCGCTCGGAGCTCGAGACCTTCCAGCGGCTGATCGGTGTCGCCGGCGTCGGGCCGCGGATCGCGCTCGCGGTGCTGTCCGCCCTGAGCCCGGCCGAGCTCGCCGAGGCGGTCCAATCGGGGGATGCGGAGCGGCTGCGCAAGACACCGGGCGTCGGCACCAAGACCGCGCAGCGAATCGTGCTCGAGCTGCGCGGGCGGCTCGACGGACTGCTGGCCGCGGAGGCGGGCGACCGGCGCTCGGATGCGGTCTCGGCGCTCGTCAATCTCGGCTACTCGCAACGTGACGCCGGCCGCGCGGTGGACGCCGTACTGGGCGACCATCCGGAAGGCGAGATCGGTGACGTCCTGAGGCTGGCTCTGCAGCGGCTGACGCGGTAGAGTCGAGGCATGGAAGGCGATGTGCTCGCCGCCGCGCCGCGGCCCGAGGAGATCCACTTCGAGGAGTCGCTGCGGCCGCGCAGCCTTCAGGACTTCGTCGGCCAGGCCCGGCTCAAGAGCAACCTCGCGGTGTTCATCGGCGCCGCCAGGGCGCGCGGCGAGGCGCTCGACCACGTGCTCCTGTTCGGCCCTCCGGGCCTCGGCAAAACCACGCTGGCGCACATCGTCGGCGCCGAAATGGGCTCCGACGTTCACATCACGTCGGGTCCGGTGCTGGAGCGGGCCGGCGACCTGGCCGCCCTGCTGACCAACCTCAAGGCCGGCGACGTCCTCTTCATCGACGAGATCCACCGCCTGCCGCCGGCGGTGGAGGAGATCCTGTACCCCGCGATGGAGGACTACGAGCTCGACCTGGTGATTGGCCAGGGGCCGGCGGCACGCAGCGTCCGGCTGACTCTGCCCCGCTTCACCCTGGTCGGCGCCACGACCCGCACCGGGCTGCTCACTGCCCCGCTGCGCGACCGCTTCGGGATCGTCCATCGCCTCGACTTCTACCCTCGCGAGGACCTCGAGGCGATCATCGTGCGCTCGTCGCGAATCCTCGGCCTCGAGGTCGCTGCCGAGGCCGGCGGTGAGCTCGCCCGGCGAGCCCGGGGAACGCCCCGGATCGCCAACCGGCTGCTGCGGCGGGTCCGCGACTTCGCGCACCACCTCGGTGAGGCGACGGTGACCCTCGAGGCGACGCGGTGGGGCCTCGAGCAGATGGAGGTGGACGGCTTCGGCCTCGACCACCTCGACCGGCGGATCCTGACCACCATCATCGAGGTCTACGGGGGCGGCCCGGTCGGCCTCAGGGCGCTGGCGGCCTCGCTCGGCGAGGATCGCGGCACCCTCGAGGACATCAACGAGCCCTACCTGCTCCAGATCGGAATGCTCCAGCGCACGCCGCGCGGGCGCGCGGTCACCGCCGCCGCCTACCGGCACCTCGGCCTCACGCCGCAGAGCTCGTCCAGCCCGCTGTTCGAGGGGTCCGATTGACGTCGATCCCGGTGATCGTCAACCCAACCGCCGGGGGCGGGCGCCTGCTCCGCCGCCAGGGCGAGCTGAGCGCCGCAGCGCGGGGCCTGGACGTCGAGCTCTCATGGTGGCTGACCGAGCAGCGCGGCCACGGCGAGGAGCTCGCCCGTCGCGCTGCGGCCGCCAACCATCCGCTGGTGCTGGCCTGGGGCGGCGACGGCACCTACAACGAGGTGGCACGGGGGCTCGTCGGCAGCGCCACCGCCATGGGCGTGCTCCCGGGCGGCACGACCTCGGTCTTCGCCTACGAGCTTGCCGTGCCGCGCCCCGCGCCGCGCGCGCTCGTACCCCTGTTGCGCGGTCGTGACCGCGCGATGAGCGTCGGCCGCAGCGACCGCGGCGACCTCGTCCTGCTGATGCTCTCCGCGGGCGTGGATGCGCTGGTGGTCGAGGAGGCCTTTCGCCGCCGCCGGTTCTTCCGCGGCAAGACCGGCATCGCCGTCCAGGCGGCTCGAGAGCTGGCGCGGCGGCGGCCCCTGCCGAGGGTCCGGGTGCGGGCGGACGGGAGCACGGTCGAGGGGGGATGGGTGGTCGTCGGCAACGCCCGCTCCTACGGTGGGCGGTTTCGGGCGACGCCGGGCGCCGATCCCTTCGAGCCCGGCTTCGAGCTCGTGGCGCAGACCCGCGTCGGCCGGTCGCCGGCGATCGGCTTCGCGCTGGCGCTCGCTCTCGGCCGCCACCTCGGCCGGCGCGACGTGGTGCGGCGGCGCTGCGAGCGGGTGGTCATCGAGCCGGCGATCGACGGGGAGCAGCTGCCCTACCAGGTCGACGGCGACCCGATCATGGCACTGCCGGTGACCCTCGAGGTCGATCCGAGGACGCTGCTGATCAGGGTGCCGGAGAGGGGCTAGCCGACGGTCGCAGCGCTCGCGACCGAGCACCCCGCCACCAGGGGCAGGCTATTCCACCTGCCCCCGCTTCCGCTTCCGCGCCCGCGCCCGATTCGACCTTCGGTTCACGCGGGCACGGACGAAGCGTCGGGCGCGGAAGCGGGCGAGGGCGGCGGGGAGACCCGCTTCCCCTTCCGATTCCGAGCCCGGGTTCGGGACGGGGTCTCGGTCGGTGATTCCGAATTTGTAAGGAATCCGGGCGCGGAAGCGGAAGCGGGATCGGAAGCGGAAGGGGACCCTACTCCCCCAGACCCTCGAAGAGGGCGGTGGAGATGTAGCGCTCGGAGGTCGAGGGCACGACGAAGACGACCAGCTGTCCAGCGAGCTCCGGCCGCGCCGCGATCCGGAGGGCCGCGACGCAGGCGGCTCCCGACGAGATACCGGCCAGGATGCCCTCCTCGCGCGCCATGCGGCGCGCCGTGGCAAAGGCCTCGTCGTTGGCGACGGTCACGATCTCGTCGACCAGCGACGTGTCGAGGTTGTCCGGGACGAAGCCGGCGCCGATGCCCTGGATCTTGTGGCTGCCGGGCGCACCGCCGGAGATCACCGGCGAGTCGGCGGGCTCCACCGCCACGATCCGCAGCTGCGGCTTGCGGGGCTTCCAGTAGCGGCCGACGCCGGTCAGGGTGCCGCCGGTGCCGACGCCGGCGACGAAGACCGCCATCGTGCCGTCGGTGTCCTGCCACAGCTCGTGCGCGGTGGTCGCCGCGTGCACCTCCGGGTTCGCCGGGTGGGAGAACTGCTGCGGCATGACCGCCCCAGGGATCTCGTCGAGCAGCTTCTCGGCCCGGGAGACGGCACCCTTCATGCCCTCCGCAGCCGGGGTGAGGACCAGCTCGGCGCCGAGCAGGCGCAGCACGCTGCGACGCTCTTTGGACATCGAGTCCGGCATCGTCAGGACGCAGCGGTAGCCCTTTGCCGCCGCCACCATCGCGAGCGCAATGCCGGTGTTGCCGGAGGTCGGCTCGACGATGGTCGACGTGCCGGGGACGAGCGTCCCGTCCCGCTCCAGGGCCTCGATCATGGCAACCCCGATCCGGTCCTTGACCGAGTGTGCGGGGTTGAAGAACTCGAGCTTGGCAACGACCTCGGCGGGCAGGCCGGCCGCCATCCGGTTGAGTCGGACCAGCGGCGTGTTGCCGATCAGCCGGGTCACGTCGGATGCGATCTTCATCGGTCGATCCCCCCGAGGGCCAACCCGTGACACCTGAGACATATTCTCCGATGGCGGGGGGATCAAGTGCGGCCCGCTTCCGCGCCCGAGGAGCCTGCCCGAGCGACGCGCGACGCGCCGGGAGTCAGGGCCGGTCGCCGGGGCCCGATCGAAAATGGCTGTTGCTTAAGAGGTCCTTCGACTCGCCGCCCTGGCGGGCGGCTTGCTCAGGATGACCGAGACGGAGACGGGCATGACGTCGGTCCGGTGCGGTGGTAGCGCGACCCCCGCGCCGGGCCCGAAAGCGGGCGCGGAAGCGGAAGGGGGCGCGGACGCGGAGCCGGGCCCTCGTGTACCTCCGTCTACTTCCCGCTCGTGATGGCCTGGGCCTGGATCGCGGTGATCGCCACCGTGTTGACGATGTCCGGCACCGTGCAACCGCGGCTCAGATCGTTGACCGGCTTCTTCAGGCCCTGCAGCACCGGGCCGACGGCGATCGCCCCGGCCGAGCGCTGTACCGCCTTGTAGGTGTTGTTGCCGGTGTTGAGGTCCGGGAAGATGAAGACCGTGGCCCGCCCGGCGACGCTCGACTCCGGGAGCTTGGTGCGGGCGACGCCCGCGTCGACGGCGGCGTCGTACTGCAGCGGCCCGTCGATCGCCAGGTCCGGGCGACGCTGACGGGCGAGCTCGGTGGCGGTGCGCACCATCTCGACGTCGGCCCCCGATCCCGAGCCGCCGGTTGCGTAGGACAACATAGCGACCCGCGGCTCGATGCCGAAGGCGGCGGCGGTGTCGGCGCTGGCGAGCGCGATTTCGGCGAGCTGCTCGGCGGTCGGGTTGGGGTTGACGGCACAGTCGCCGTAGACCAACACGCGGTCGGGCAGGCACATGAAGAACACGCTCGACACCAGGCTGAAGCCCTCGCGGGTCTTGATGAACTCGAGGGCCGGCCGGACGGTGTGGGCGGTGGTGTTGATCGAGCCCGACACCATGCCGTGGGCGTCGCCGAGGTGCACCATCATGGTGCCGAAGTAGGTCCCGTCCTGCATCACGTCGCGCGCCGCCTCCGGCGACACGCCCTTGTGCTTGCGCAGCTCGTGGTAGGCGGCGGCGTAGGCGTCGAGTCGGTCCGAGGTCGCCGGGTCGATGACCTCGACGCCGTCGAGCGGGACCTTGAGCTTCGCGGCTCGGTCGCGGATCTCGTCCTCGTTGCCGAGCAAGGTGAGGTCGACGACGTTGCGCCGGCGCAGGGAGTCCACCGCGCGCAGGATCCGCTCCTCGGTGCCCTCGGGGAGCACGATCCGCCGACGGTCGGAGCGGGCCTTCTCGATCAGCGAGTGGAGGAAGAGCTGGGGGTTCATGCGGGCGCTGCGGGGCGCCGAGATGCCGGCGCGGATGACGCTGGCGTCGATGTTCTCCTCGAACAGGATGCGGGCCGTCTCGATCTTGCGGAAGCTCTGCGGGGTGATCGCGGAGGCGACGTTGGAGACGTCGATGGCGGTTTGGTAAGTGCCTGTGTTGACCAGCAGCACCGGGAGCTGGGTGTTGCGAAGGCCGCGGATCACGCGATCGAGGGTCTCGGTCGGGCGCAGCCCGCTCGACAGCAGGACGCCCGCCAGGCTCGGGGTCTTGCTCGACATCTGCGAGGCCATCAGCCCGAGCAGGATGTCGGCGCGGTCGCCGGAGGTGATGACCAGCGCCCCGGGCTCGAGCCGCTCGAGCAGCGTCATCAACTGCATGGACGCAATCCTGAAGCCGAAGACCAGGTTCTCGAGGTAGCGCTCACCGTACAGCACCTCGGCGCCGAGCACGGTCGCGATCTCGTCCATACGGGGCCTGGCCAGGATCTCCTCCTCGGGCATGGCGCCGGCGAACGGGATCGTGGCCGCCCGGAAGCGGTCCTGGAGGGTCGCGACGAGCTCGTTGAAGCCCTCGGCCCGCGCCCGGTTCACGATCACCGCGAGCACGTCGCAGCCGCGCTGCGCAAAGCGCTCTCTGGAGAGGATCGTGTTGTCGAAGATGTCGTTGGCCGAGCGGTCCTTGCCGCTGACGACGACCAGCACCGGCGCGGCCAGAGTTCGGGCGAGATCGGCGTTGACGTCGAACTCGAAAGGCACCGTGGGTCCTTGGTAGCTGGTGCCCTCAATGAGCACGAAGTCGTGCCCCTTCTCGTAGCTCTTGTAAGCCTCGAGGATGCGCTCCAGCATCTGGTCCTGCCGGCCCGAGGTAATGAGGCCGGTGGCCTCCCGATCCGAGAGACCGACCATCGCCTTGCGGTCGCCGGGGATATCGAAGACCGAGCACATCAGCTCGACGAGCGGGTCGCCCTGGGGCCGCGACTCGTCGCCGTAGCGGCCGATCGGGCGGAAGTAACCGACGCTGTGGATCTCCCGCGACAGCAGCGACATCAGTCCGAGGACGACGGCGCTCTTGCCGGCGGCCGGGCCGGTGGTGGTCAGGTAGAGGTTCTTGGACATGGTGCTGATCCCCTCAGGAAGTGTTGCGTCGACCGCGGGCGCCCCAAGACGCCTTCGCAGGACCGCGCCAGCCTACCACGGCCGCCGCCGCGAGTCACCGCGCCTCGGCCCTGGAAGGTGGCGCCTCAGTGCCGAGATCTCGCCGCGCTGGCGGGCCTCGTGCCGTGAGGTACAATGTCGTGGGGACGACGTGGCGAAGGCGACCAAGAAGCACACCGGTGGCCGCAGCTGCTGCCGCCGACGCGGGCGAAGGGCGGGCTGCCGGTGAAGGTTTTGGTGCTGGGATCGGGAGGTCGCGAGCACGCGATCGTCCACGCGCTGCGCAGATCCCCGGGGGTCGAGGAGATCTATGCGGCTCCCGGCAACCCGGGGATCGCTCAGATCGCCGATCTGCTGGCGGTGGGGCCCGATGACCTGCCGGCGCTGGCCGACGCCGCCGCCGACCTGCGAATCGACCTCACCGTGGTGGGCCCGGAGCTGCCGCTGGCCCTGGGCATCGCCGACGAGTTCGCCAAGCGCGGTCTTCGCCTGTTCGGGCCGAGCCAGCGGGCAGCCGAGCTCGAGGCGAGCAAGGTCTTCGCCAAGCAGTTCTGCCTTCGCCACGGGATCCCGACCGCCGATGCCGAGATCGTCGGCTCGAGCACCGAGGCTGCCGCGGCCGCCCGTCAACGCGGTTTCCCGCTGGTCATGAAGGCCGACGGTCTGGCCGCCGGCAAGGGCGTCGTCGTCGTGCGCGACAAGGCCGACCTCGAGTCCGCGATCGACGCCTTCTTCATCAGCCGCCGCTTCGGGGACGCGGCGGGACGGGTGCTGGTCGAGGAGTGCCTCGAGGGCACCGAGGTGTCGTACATGGTGATCAGCGATGGCACTAATCTGGTGCCGATCGCCACCTCCCACGACTACAAGCGCGCCTTGGACGGTGATCAGGGTCCGAACACCGGCGGCATGGGGGCGCACTCCCCGGCGCTGGTGATTCCGCCCGGCACCAGCCGGCACATCCTCGACAGCATCGTCCAACCGACCATTCGGGGCATGGCCGAGGAAGGCCGCGAGTACCGCGGGGTGCTGTATGTCGGCCTCATGCTCACCGACCGGGGTCCGACCGTGCTCGAGTTCAACTGCCGGTTGGGCGATCCCGAGACACAGGCCATCCTGCTGCGGCTTGACGACAACCTCGCCGAGGTGGCGCGGCACGCCGCCGACGGCCGGCTCGACGTCGCGAAGCTCTCCTGGCGGCGGGAGGCTGCAATCTGCGTCGTGCTGGCGGCCGCGGGTTACCCGGGCATGCCTCGCAAGGGTGATGCGATCACCGGCATCGATGCCGCCCAGGCATTGTCGGGACTGACCGTCTACCACTCCGGGACCAAGCTGGCGGACGGCGAGCTGGTCACCGCGGGTGGTCGAGTGCTCTCCGTGTGCGCTCGCGCCGGTGACCTCGCCGCCGCCATCGACCTCGCCTACCAGGGCGTCGCCGCGATCTCTTTCGAGGGCATGCACTACCGAGCCGACATCGGTGCTGACACCCTGGCGGCGCTCGGGGGGGGCAGCGGTGAGCCGGGTTGACGTGGTGCTGCTGATGGGGTCATCGAGCGACTGGGCGCAGCTGCGGCCGGCGGTGGAGGTGCTGCGGGAGCTCGGTCTGTCCTTCCGCGTCCATGTCAGCTCGGCCCACCGGACGCCGGAGCGGACGGTCGAGCTGGTGAGAGCCTCCGAGCGCGACGGCTGTCAGGCCTTCATCTGCGCCGCCGGCATGGCGGCTCACCTCGCGGGCGTGGTCGCCGCGCACACCCTCGTGCCGGTGCTCGGTGTGCCGCTGCCCGGTGGTGTGCTCGACGGCGTCGATGCCCTGCTGTCGACCGTGCAGATGCCGGGCGGCGTGCCGGTGGCGACCTTCGCCGTGGGGTCGGCCGGAGCCCGCAACGCCGCCTTCTTCGCCGCCGAGATCGTCGCCGGGGCCCGGCCCGAGGTGGGGGCCGCGCTGCGGCGAGCTCGCGAAGCCGGCTCCGAGAAGATCCTCGCCGCCGATCGCGAGCTGCGCTCCGACTGGGATGAGGGCAGTGTCTGAGCTGGAGATGATTCCCTGCGAGTGCCCGCTCGCGGCCCAGCGCGGCGACTGGCTGCCGGTGCTCCTCGACCCCGACGTGCCGCCTGTCCCGTGCCGCTGGGGCGGACTTCCGGTGGAGCACGGCGGTCTGTGCGTGGTCGAGACGGCTGACGGGCTGTTCCTGGGCAGCGCGTCGGCGTACGCCGCACCGGTGCGAGGCGAGCCGCGCGGAGGCAGCGGCCGGGTGCTGCGCCGCGCGACGCCCGACGATCTCCGGCGGCGGGACGACCTCGAGCACCTCGAGCGGGAGATCATGTCCTACCTCCGCCTGCGGACCCGTGAGCTGTCCCTGGAGATGCGCCCCCTCAAGGTTCGACTGCCGCTGACCGGGCGCAAGGCTGTGGTGTACTTCACCACCGAGCAGCGGGTCGACTTCCGGCCGCTGCTGCGCGAGCTCGGGCGCCGGTACCGGCGCCGCGTCGAGATGCGCCCGCTGGGCGTCCGTGACGGCGCCAAGCTGACCGGCGGCCTCGGGCCGTGCGGCCGCTGCCTGTGCTGCGCCACCTTCATGGACCGCTTTCACTCGGTCACCGTGCGGATGGCGAAACGCCAGAACCTGACCCTCAACCCGACCAAGATCTCCGGGATGTGCGGACGGCTGATGTGCTGCCTCGCCCACGAGGTGGACCAGTACCCGTCCGCCGAGCGCCGCTCCCAGTAAGGACGCAGCCGATCACCGCGGGCCGCCATGGGAGACAGGCGGCACGGAGTCTGCTAGGCTATCCCAAAACCAAGCGGCGACACGTTGCCGATCCCGCGCCTTGCCGATGTCAGGAGTCTCGCAATGTCAGACCGTAAACTGATCCGCCCCTCGATGACCGAGATGATGGAGCGGTTTCCGAGCCGTTCCAGCGGCCGTCGCAAGCAGGTGCCGGCCGAGCAGACCAACGCTGAGAGCTTCTACTACCTCAAGCAGATGCAAGGCCACACGCCGATGGTGGTCGTGCTGACCGACGGCACCGAGCTGACCGGCTGGATCGAGTGGTACGACAAGGGCTGCATCAAGCTCAATCGCAACGACGCCCCCAACCTGCTGCTCTTCAAGCACTCGATCAAGTTCATGTTCAAGGAGGAGGAGCGCGACGGCCGTCGTCGTCGCCGGACGCCGCCCAGGAGCGTGTAGGGCATAGGCCCCTCGGCGCACGCGGGTCGCAGGCTTTGGGTGTGCGTGAGGCGTCGCAATCGCTGGCTGGCCTACGCCCCACGCGCGCCGAAAAGGATGCGCTGCGCGCATCCTGACGAGTTCGTGCCGCGGTGGCCGTCCGCCGACACTTCGGTCGACCACGACCACCGAAAAGGGCAATTCGGTACGAACTCCTTGGGCCACCCGGGGGCGCACGGCCAGGACCTCCGGGCTATCGCGGTCAACCTCGTCCGTCCCGCAGCAGCTGCTCGATGCGGCGGACCGCCCTGTCGACAGCGGTCGCGTTGTCGGCGCCCTCCTCGATGATGAGCTCGGCCCAGCTCTTCGACGGCTCGACGAGCTCCCGGTGCATCGGGCGAACGATCTCGAGGTACTGGGTGACGACCTCGTCGACGCTGCGGCCGCGCTCCGCGAGGTCGCGCCGGAGCCGGCGGATGAAGCGCAGGTCGGCTTCCGTGTCGACGAAGAGGCACAGGTCGAAGAGCTCGCGCAGCGCGGGGATCGCGAGGACCAGGATGCCCTCGACGAGCACCAGCGGACGCGGCTCCACCCGCTCGACGGCGGCGGTGCGCCAGTGGTGGGCGAAGTCGTAGACCGGCAGCTCGGCCGGGTGGCCGCGCTTGAGCTGTCGCACGTGCTCGACCAGCAGCTCGCTCTCGATCGCTGACGGGTGGTCGAAGTTGTGGCGGAGGAGGTGCGCGCCGTCGAGATGTGCGAGGTCGCGGTTGTAACGGTCCTGATTGATGCGGACAACCCGTTCGGGGCCGATGCGGCGTGCGATCTCGCAGGCGACGGTGGTCTTGCCAGATCCGCTCCCCCCGGACACGCCGACGCAGACGGTCGCCATCGCCTCAGCCCCCTCGGCGCGCTGGGGGGTGTCGTTCCGGAGCGGAGGGCGCCGGCACGTTCAGAGGTACTTGACGGTCTCGCTGGCGGCCGCCGCATCGGGACCGTCGGGGGCCACCTCGAGGTAGCGCTGCAGGTGGGCCTTGGCGCCCTCGAGGTCGCCGCTGCGCAGCAGCACCATGGCGTACTCGAACAGGCACTCCGGGAAGGCCGGGTTGACTGCGAGGCAGCGCTCGAGGAGCGGCCTGGCGTGCTCGTCATCGAGGGCGTTGAGGAACTCGGCCGCCTGGTTGAACAGGGTCGCCGGATCGTCGGGGTTGAGCGCCTGGTAGCGCGTCATGAACGCATGGTGGGCCTCGAGGTCGCCGAGCTCCTTGGAGGAGTTGGCGGCGATCGCGAGACACTTCATGTTTTCAGCGTCGTGCTCGAGGCACGACGTCGCGTTCTTGAGCGCCGAGGCGTGGTTGCCGGACCGGTAGTCGATGTCGGCCAACCCGGCCCAGGCCGCGGCAAGCCCAGGAACCGCCGCCACCGCCTCGCTGAACTTGACGCGGGCGGCGTCCGCCTGACCGGCGCGCAGCAGCACGAGGCCCTCCTCGAGCTCCTTGTAGCCGGGCTGCTGGAGGATCGCCTGCTGCTGGGCGGCAGTGGCCTCGCGATCCGACTGCATGGCGAAGGTGAACTCGTTGTCCATGGTGCCGATGCCGACCTTGATCACGTGGTCGTACGGCGCGTAGCCGGGCGCCTCGACGTGGAAGTCATAGGTCTTGGTGGCGTCGAGCAGGAGCAGCTTGAAGCTCCCGTTCTGCTCGACCTCGAGGACCTTCTTGAAGGTCGGCGCCTCGGGGCAGGTGACGGTGATGGTGGCGCCGGCGATCGCCTTTCCGTTCGTGTCGACCACGGTGCCGGACACCCGCGCCTGGCCGGATGCGAGGACAAGTGGGGCGGCAAGTCCGATCACCAGCAGCGAAACCGCGAGCCAGCGGGCGAGCTCACGCATCGTACACCTCCGCCTGGTCAGGATACTCCTGACCGGGTCGTGTCTCAAGATCGGACAGCGTCGGGGCGCTCAGGGGGCGCCGCGCAACATGGCGCGCAGCACATGGCGCGCCACCGTCGGGTTCTCGCGCAGGCGCCGCATCGAGTACGGGTACCAGTCGCGGCCGTAGGGCACGTACACGCGGAGCCGGTGGCCGGCGTCGAGGATGATCTTCCGCAGCTCGGGATCGACGCCGAGCAGCATCTGGAACTCGTACTGGTGCCGCTCGAGACCGAGTCGGTCGACGATATGCATGCCGGCCGCGACGAGGTAGGGATCGTGGGTCGCGATGCCGACGTAGCAGCCGGCCTTGAGCAGCGTGTCCACAGCGTGGATGAAGCAGGCCCGGATGGTGTCGAAGTCCTTCCACGCGACCGTCCGCGGCTCGCGGTAGATGCCCTTGCAGACGCGCACATTGGGCCGCAACGGGAGGAGCTCTCTGATGTCGCTGGCGGTCCGCCGCATGTAGGCCTGGAGGACCGCGCCGACGTTGCCGTGGGCGGCGAGCGTCGCCCGGTAGATGCGCAGCGTGGCGTCGGTGGTCGTGCGGTCCTCCATGTCAATGCGGAGGAAGTTGCCGAGTGCCTTGGCGCGCGCGGCAATGGTGCCGACATTGACCGCGCACGGGCCCTCGCCGACTTTGAGGCCGACGAGGGTGGGTTTGATCGAGACGTTGGCGTCGATTCCCTCGGCCGCGATCCGCTCCAGGAGCCGGGTGTACTCCTCAACCGCGGACTCCGCCTTCGCGAGCTCAACGACCTCCTCGCCGAGCACGTCGACGGTGGCCATCGCGCCTTCCGCGTTGAGGGCACGGATCGTCGCGACCGCGTCATCGAGGGAGGAGCCCGCGACGTAGCGTTGGGCGACCCGGCCGACGATCGGTTTCGGGACCAGCGGGAGTCCGTGCTTGACGAGCCGGTCGAATGCACTCATGTCGCTCTCCTGGCATCTGGAGTCACCGCCATGGCGGCGCAGAATACAGAGTCGGCACCGGCCGCGAGCAGAGCCTCGGCGGCCCGGCTGAGGGTGGTGCCGGTCGTGGTCACGTCGTCGACGATCAGCAGTCGCCGCCCGCTGACCGACCCCGCGGCGCGGAAGGCCCGCCGCGGCAGCGCGGCTCGCTCCGCCCGGCTGCGGCCGGTCTGTCGGCGAAGGCCGCGGCGCGTGAGCAGCGTTCGCGACGGCAGGCCGAGCTCACGGCCCACCACCCTGGCGAGGGACGCGGCGGCCGGCCAGCCCCGCCGCAGCGAGCGCAGCCGGTGCGAGGGGATGTGGCCGATGAGCTCGACGTCGCGGGCCCAGTCCTCGAGGGCAATCCTGGCGGCGAGCCGACGGCCAAGCGGTTCCGCGAGCTCGTCGCGGCCGCGCGCCTTGAGGCCGAGGACGGCACTGCGCAGGGCGCCGTCGTACTCGCCCCAGGCCACGGTCCCGTGCTGGGCCGGCGCCCGGCTCTCGCAGCTCAGACAGGTTGCGAGCTCGGCGTCGCAGGGTGCGGCGCAGCGGGGGCACGCGGCGCCGGCCCGCGGCACCACCGTCGGCCAGCACGCCCCGCACAGCCCCAGCTGGTCGCCGGCGATCGCTTCGCCGCAGTGCAGGCACAGGCAGGGGAGGAGTGCCTCGCACGACTCCGAGATCACACCCGCCAGTCGCACGACGCACATCCTAGCAAAGACCGGCCGGAGCGGGATCCGGCCGAGGTCGGGGATTGACCACCGGAGAGTGCGCCAGCTCGGTCCTCCAGCCGACATGTCCCATACCCCCTCGTACCAATCCTCAAGGAGGCGACCGCCGCGGAGCGTCGCGCGAGCCGATATACTCGGTTCGTGGCTGTCTCCCGTCACGAGTTGGAGCTCACGACCACGGGCCACGGGCAGGTGGTCGACCTCACCCCCGACCTTGAGCGCTGGCTCGCCGATATCCGCGGAGCGGAGGGCCTGGTTAATGTCTTCGTCCCGGGCTCCACCGCCGCGGTCACGACGCTCGAGTTTGAGCCCGGATGCGTCCGTGACCTCGACGAGGCGCTCGAGCGTGTGGCGCCCTCCGACCGCCCCTACCACCACGATCGCCGCTGGGGCGACGGCAACGGCTTCTCCCACCTGCGCGCCGCCCTGATCGGCCCATCGCTGACCGTGCCGGTGGCGGCCGGCCGGTGCGCCCTCGGGACCTGGCAGCAGGTGGTGCTCGTCGAGTGCGACAGGGGGGCCCGGCGGCGCCGGGTCGTGCTGACCTTCATCGGCGAGCGGGAGGGCGGCGGCTGATGCCCCACCTCGTGCTCGCCGGGGGGCTCGAGCTGGAGGCGGTGGTGCTGCCGCAGGAGGTCCAGCGCTGGGGCCGGGCGGTGATCAAGACCGAGGGCAGCTGGAGCCGGCGCGGCGCCGACGCGCTGCTCGTCGAGGGCGTGGTCGTCGAGCTGGTGCGCCCGCTCCATCCGGTGGCGCTGGTGGCGCCGCACCACGGCGACACCATCGTCCGGCTGTGGCCGGTGGCGCCGGTCGAGCGCACGCGCGCGGTGCAGCGCTGGCTGGGGCTCCTCGCGCTCGCACTGCAGCGCCAGGGAGCGGGCCCGGTGAAGCTCACCAACATCCCGCAGGAGCTGTGGCGTGACCTCGATCTCGAGCTCGCTCCTGGGGTGGGTGGACCCTGAGATAACGGGCACCGGGGCTCGGGCACCGGGCCTCGGTCGATCGGGAGGATCTTGAGTCGGCAGGTATCCGGGTCGGCGACCCACCCTCGTGAGCGACGCGCGAGCACATCGGGGCTGCCACTCCAGCGGCGGGTGCCGGAACCGAGCCCCGAGGCCCGATCCCCGTCGCGTCAGTTCGCCAGC
Source organism: uncultured Holophagae bacterium (assembly GCA_963754985.1). GTDB lineage: Bacteria > Acidobacteriota > Thermoanaerobaculia > Thermoanaerobaculales > Sulfomarinibacteraceae > FEB-10. The sequence goes on from CAVWIJ010000014.1 coordinate 94,972, forward strand.
TCCTCCTCGACCTCCTGCGTCCGCTCCTGCTGGGCGCTGTCCAGGTTGTCGAGCCGGTCGCGCACGGCATCGACCGGCGACGCGCCGATCGGCTCTCCGGCGAGGGCGGAGCGGGCGCGGTCGAGGTTGCGCTGCGCCGAGCCGAGCGACGCCACGGTCGAGCTCGCCCGGTAGCCCCGCAGGTCGGCGGCGGCGGCGCGAAGCGCCACCGCCGCGGTCAAGGCGACGCTTGGAGACGGCGCCGCCTCGGCCCACGAGGCGGCGGTGGCCGCGATCGTGGCCAGCTCGTCGAGGTGGTCGGCGATGCCCTCGGGGTGGTCGACGAGCTCCTGCATCGACGACGCCATCCGGGCCGCCTGCTCGGGCTCGAAGCGGCGACCGGCCATCCCCTCCTCACGCAGATCGGTGGCGATCGCCCGGACCGCGTGGAAGCTCGCTGTGGCGGTGTCCCGCTGCAGGTAGAGAACCGCGGCGAGGGCGATGAGAATGACGATGACCAACGTCCCGACCAGGCGCATGGCGGCCTCCCCGGATCGAGTATAGAGCCCGTCGTCACCGGGAATCGGGATTGAAGCCAGCAGCGGTACCTTTTCTCCCGCTTCCGCACCCGCTTCCGGGCCCGGCTTTCGTCCCCCGCCCCCGCCGGTGTCGATCGTCGGGTCTGGCTGCAGGCCGGTGCCTAGCGTTCTTCTCAATAACTACGCTCCACCGGCACCAGGCCTTCGCACCCAAGTTGCTTCGCTGTAGCTATTTCTGTTACTTGTTGGCTCCCGGGGCTCCGGGGGTGCTCAGAGTGACTTCGGGCGCGGAAGCGGGCGCGGAAGCGGAAGCGGGCACGGGCACGGAAGCGGCCACGGGACGGCGCGGGCGCTCGACCGGCCGCGCGATCACCTTGGCGGCGGTGACGCCCACCGTGGACGCGATGGCGCCCTGGTAGCTGGGATCGCCGGTAGTCTGGTCGACCACCGAGGCGTAGGGGAAGACCTGGGCGTCGTCAGGGCCGTCCACGAGGTAGAACACCAGGCTGCCACCCTCCACCGCGGTCGGCAGGCGCTGCTGGACATGCCCGAAGGGCGGCAGCTCGAGCTCGTGGGTGGCCAGGATGTTGCCGGTACTGTCCTGGACGTCCACGGCCACGACCGTCCAGTCCGCCGACCACGACGCGACCCCGATGTTGCAGCGGAAGAGCTCGCCGTCATTGAGGATCCCGGCCGCATAGCCGTAGCGAGCCCAGTCCACTCCGTCCCAGTAGTCGATGCCGGGCAGGGTCTGGCCGAACTCGCCCTCGTGACTCCGCGGATCGAGGGTGTAGGTCCGGGAGGTGACGAGGAAGTGGCAGCGCTCGATCGGGTCACAGTCGAGCCAGGTTTCGGCGTACACCATGAGTGCCGCGGTCCCATGGTGGTCGAAGAACTCCGGGCGAAGCACATCCCAGAGGTTCAGAGTCTCCCAGGGCGCGAGCGTGACGCGGATGACGGGCGCCTCCCAGTTGACGGAGCCCGACGGCAGCATCTGGATCACCACGGGGAGGTCGTAGGTCTGGGGGTTGTGGAGCGAGAGGTCGGATCGCCAGAAGGTCCCGCCGACACCGCCGGTGTGTGCCGCCGCGGCCACCATCCAGTCGGCGGCGAGCTGGGCATGGGCGGGCAGGGCGGCGAGCGCGACGAGAATCAGGGCCCGGCGGACGTGTCGCATGGTGACCTCCTCGCCCGGACGATTGCACGGGACGTGCCAGCCCGGGCTGTGAGCTTCTGACGGGGATCGCTGGGGAGGATGTCCTGTCGAGTGGACAGGAGGACCCGGGCGGAGCCGGGTCAGCTCGCGACCGAGCGAAGGTCCCGCTTCGCGATCGTCTCGCGAACAGCGGCCTCGGCCTGTTCGAGGCTGCCGTTGGGGAGCATGGTGGCGAGCAGCTCCGTGTCCCCGGGCACGGTCGTGGGCCAGACGTGCGCGGTGGGCAGGGCGTCGCGGCCGAGGTGGAGGCAGGCGCCGAGATGGGTGACGAGCGAGCCCTCGAACAGCTGCCGGATTCCCGGCGGGAAGTCGGCCATGTGGGCGAGGCTCCTGCCGAGCCGGCGGGGAAGCTCTCGCACCAGGGTGCGCTGGAGTTGGGGGTGGGAGACCGGCAGGGTGGAGAGCACCCACAGCACGAGGTCGGTGGGAACAGTCACCAGGTGGGCGGCAAGGGAGGCGGCACCTGGCGGGACGCCGCAGTGCGGGGCGGCCGCGATCGACGCAGCGGACCACGACGAGGCGGCCTCCTCGACCAGCTCGTCGATGCGGCGGGCGGCAGGCCGCAGCCAGGTCTCGTTGTCGACCATCTCCCGCCACAGGTCGAGCTCGGTCGCGGTCTGGGCGAGCTCGAGGAGCGTCTCCGGCGGCTCGAGGTGCGGGCTGCGGATGCAGCACGCCAGCACCATCTGGTTCCAGACCGCGTGGGGGAGCCCGTCGAGCTCGACCGCCTCCTCCCCGTCGAGGCGCGCCGCCACCCGGCTCGCCTGACGAGTCGGCAGCGGGACCAGGCCAGGGCTGGAGGTCAGCCAGTCGGCAAGCACACCGAGGATGTTCCGGATCGCGGTCTGGATCTGCACCATCTCCTCGCCGTCGACACGCTCGCCGTCGGAGATGCCGTTGCGAATGAGGTCCCAGAAGAAAACGTCGAAGGCCTCGCCGGAGAACTCGGTCGGGAAGAACTCCTCCGGCGGTGCGTCGTGGCCGTTCTCGTCGGAACGGCGGGCGGCCTCGAGGACCAGAGTGTTGGGCTCGACCTTCAGGGCCAGGCCGAGCAGCGAGGCGACCGGGTACTTGGGGTCGAAGACGAAGCGGACCTCGCCGGTGGCGAGGACGCGGCTGGTGATGGTTTCCGCCAGACGGGTCAGGCTGCGGCGCAGACCCTCCGCCGAGAAGCCGCCCCGCTCGACGAGCAGGTTGGTGAACAGGGTACGGCGCAGCAGCGAGATGCCGAGCAGCCGGCGCAGCTGTGACACCGGCAGCAGGCCCTCGGTGGCCAGCCAGCTCGCCAGCCGCTCCTGGGGCACCGACGATGACACGTAGACGATCTGGCCGTCGAGGAAATCGAGGTGGCGCTTGCTCTGGCGGCCGATCAGCGTGAGACGGCCGTTCAGCCGGCCCAACTGGAGCCACTGCAACAGATCCCCCAAGTGGAGGCGGTCGAGATTACCTTGAATCACCGATCACCAGTATACAGCTTCTTGCGGCATCCAGCATGAGGTGTCGCATGAGTGAACACCTCCACCTGACAGCACCCCATCCTACGGTACCATGACTTGGTGCGAGTGCTGTTGCTCTCCGCACGGCCGGACACCGGCGCCAACCAGCGGCTCGCCGCCGCCGCCCGCGAGCTCGGCGCGGAGGCGGAGATCGTCGACGCCACGGCGCTGGTGGCCGGAGCAGGCGCCCGGCCGACGCTGGAGCAGCACGGGGTCGACCTGCTCGACCCGCTCCCGGACGCGACGCTCGCGCGGGTCGGCAACTGGCGCCCGGACAGCGTGCTCGCGGCGCTCGAGGTGGCGGTCGACCGCGGGGTTGCGACCCCGAACCCGCCGCCGGCCATCCGCTGCGGGCGCGACCACTGGCGCACGGTCCGCGCCCTGGCCGCGGCGGGGCTGCCGGTCCCCCACACCCTGGCCGGTGCCGACCCGGAGTCGCTGGCTGCGGCCGCTGCGATCCGGCTTGGCTTCCCGGTGGTCGTCAAGCAACGCCGCTCACGGATGGGGGTCGGCGTGATCCGCTGCGACGCCCGGGACCAGCTCGACGCCGTGCTCGACTCGCTGTGGCGGCTCGGCGACGAGGTGATCGTCCAGCGCTTCCACGACTCCGGGGGCGAGAGCCGGCGGCTGCTGGTCGTTGGGCAGCGGGTGGCCGCGAGCGCGCGGCTGAGCGCCGCCACCGGCGACTGGCGGTCGAACGCGGCGCGCGGCGGCCGGGCCACCGCCCACCAGCCGAGCCCCGAGGAGGAGCGCCTGGCGCTGGCGGCTGCCCGCGCGGTCGGCCTCGGCCACTGCGGCGTCGACCTGCTGCCGGGCGAGCGCACGGTGGTGGTCGAGGTCAATCCCACCCCTGGCTTCCGGCACCTCGAGGCCGCAAGCGGGATCGACGTCGCGCGCGCCCTCGTCGAGCACGCACTCGGAAGAGGGGCTAGGGGCTAGGGGTCTAGGGCGCCACACTCGCCCGCGCCCGCTTCCACTTCCGCGCCCGCTTCCGGACCCCGACCGCGCGGGCGCCGGGATCACTCCGCCGGCGGCGCGGCCGAGAGCGTCCGTCCGGCGAGCTCGCGGTCGAGCATGAGCAGGCCGTGCGGGCTGTCCTCCATCATCCGGACCTGGTGGAACAGGGTCTCCGCGGTCGCCTCCTCCTCCACCTGCTCGTTGACGTACCAGTGGAGCACAACGGTGGTGGCGTGGTCCTTGACGGAGTTCGCCAAGTTGACGAGGTCGTTGATCCGCGCCGAGATGTAGCGCTCGTGGTTGAGCACCGACTCGACGGCGGCCGACGGCGACGCCCACTCGCGCTGGGGCGCTTCCATCGCCCCGAGCTGGACCGTGCCGCTGCGCTCGTTGAGGTAGTCGAAGAGCTTCATGGCATGTCCGAACTCCTCCTGAGCCTGGATCCTCATCCAGTGCGCGAAGCCGTCCAGGTGTTGGGAAGAGAAGTAGGCGGAAACCGACAGGTAGAGGTAGAAGGAGAAGAACTCGGCATCGATCTGCTCGTTGATGGCCTTCTCGACCTTGACGTTCATGGTGTGTCGTCCTTTCATCCCGCGGCCGCCTAGAACGCGGCCGTCTGTCGGGGGTCCGCGTCGATTATAGCGGGCCGCCATCAGAGCGTGTCGGGCAAAGGCCCCTGTGCGCCACTAATCCCTGGAGGTTGGGCGGTTGGGTGCGAGCTCGGTCAGTGGAACCGCGTCAATCCACGGCCGGATGTTGTTGGAGGCCGCCGGCCGGGCCCACAGCAGGCCCGCACGCCTGGCATCCGGCAGCGGCCGCCCGGCGAGCCAGACGATGGCGGCGGCCGCGGCGGCAACCGCCGCCAGCCGCAACCAGCTGCCGAGGGTCAGGCCGCGGAGGCGGTACACGAAGGCCGGCGGATAGCCAAACCATGCCGTGCTCAGTGCGACCATCACGGCCGCGCCGGCGGCGAGTGCCGACGGCACCGGTGGGGCGCCGAGCAGGAGGGTCACTGCTGCGACCCACGCGGCCGCCGGCACGACGAGGTGGAGGGTCACCGCGGCCAGGCGCAATGCTCGCCCGGTGTTGGGACGTCCGATGCGCAGCAGGGCCAGCAGGCGCAGGGTCGGCGGCAGCACCGCTGGGATCGCCAGCGCCGGTGCCAGGAAGACCAGCGGCGCGGGCAGCCCCCACAGCTCGAGCCAGCGGGCGAGGTGGCCGTCCTGCGAGTCGAGGAGCGGCAGCCAGGCCAGCCCGACCACGGCACAGGCCCACGCGGCGTGGAGCACGATCAGCTCGGCGGCCAGCGAGCGCGCCCTGGGCAGCAGCGCTATGACGGTGAGCGCGATGAGCAGCGGCAGCACGGTCGAGCCCGACCAGTAGCCGAGCGATCGCAGCTGGGTGGCGAAGTCGAGGGTGGGCTGGTTGACGAGCGCCCAGACCTGGCGGTCGACGGCCGTCGAGATCCCGATCCAGCCGCAGCCGCCGGCCAGCGCTCCGATGCCCTGACCCGCCACCGCGAGGAGCAGTGCGCCCGGGAAGGCGGCGAGCGCGGCGAGCAGCCCGAACAGCAGCCCCTTCGCGCCCATGACGTCGACCTCGCGGCGCATCTTCGGCATGCTACCATGGGCCGGATATGAGCTCACAACATTCGTTGTTTCAGGCTTTTGTCGTCACCGCAGCGGTGATGGCCGCGGCCTGCTTCGGCGCCGGGACGGCGGCCGGGCAGGCGCTCCACAGCGAGCGCTTCGAGGGCGGCTGCGAGCTGGTGTTCGTCACCCAGCCGCTGACCGGCGCGACCACCGTGGCCTGGCCGGAGGAGGGCGGCGCAGTCCACGTCCGCACCTTCGGTCAGCTCAACCTCGTGGTTGACGTGCAGCGGGAGCTCGAGGCGCTCGATCCGCCACCCCGGGTGGTGGTGGTGGTCGGCGGCGCCCAGTTCGCCGAGCTGCGGTCGACGGTTGAGCGGGTGCTCGCCGGCCGGGCCGCCGTGGGCTCCCCGGCCGCACAGCCGGTGGTGGACGAGGGAGGCATCGACCGCCGGCTGGGCGCTGCCGACGGCGAAGCCACCGTCAGGATCGAGCTGCCGCTGCCGCCTCCCGCCGACGGGCGGCGGAGCACGGTCGAGGTGCTGTGGGAGCTGATGCCCGAGCTGCTCTCCGCGGGCCAGCCGGGCTTCCGGACTCGCACGGAGGGTGACTGGGCGTTCCTCGAGGGGCCGGTGGACGCGGACGTCGTCGACCTCCAGCTTCGCCAGCTCAGGTTTGAGATCGCGCGGCTCGGCGAGAGCGTGGCGCTCGATGGGAACCGCGTCGAGGCGGCGCGGGCGCGGCTCGAGGTGCGGCGCCGGGCGCTGCTCGCAGCCCACCCGGACGGGGCGCGAGCGGTGCTGGAGCGCTGGCAGGGTGGCGGCGTGCCGGCGGTGCGGGAGTTCCTGTTCGGCATCTCCGGAGTGACCGAGGCCTCGGTGCGCGAGGCGGCGAGGAGCTGGCTTCCCCAACACCCCGGGCGGGCGGTGCTGGTGCTCCCGCCGCGGGTCTTCAACCCGAGGTTCGCGCCGGGTCCCGAGCTGGTGACGCTCGGCAACGACGCCACGGCGGCGATCCTCGAGCGTGAGATCGCCGGCCTCGGGGTCGTGAACCTGCGGCCGATCCTGCTGCCCGATGTCGACGGCGAGCTCTCGGCCACGGTGCTGGCGCGGATCGCGGCCGAGCTCCGCGCGTCGGAGGCGCCCCCCGGCTGGATTCGGGTGCGCAGCGCTCCGCCGGCCCTCGAGCTCGCGACCTCGCCGGACGGGCTGCCGGAGCTGGTCGAGGTGCTGCAGGAGGCTCTCGACCGGGTGGCGGACGACGACCGTCCGGTCGCAGCGGACTCCGGGTCGGCGCGGCGGCGCGCGCTGGAGCTGATGTCGGGAGTGCTCGGTCTCGGCGAGGGCGGGCCGCTGTCGCCGGCGTCGCTGCTGCGGCCGAGCAACCTCGCCGTCGGCGTGGTTGGCCCGGACGCCGAGACCGCGGTCGAGGTGCTCGAGAAGTTCGGTCTCGGCGGGGTCGTCCGCTCCTCGGCGCCGATCGGTCAGCAGGTGCAGCCGGTCCCGAGGACCCGCGAGGCGGCGCCGGGAGGTGACTCGGTGCTCGTCGCCGCCCTCGACCTCCCTGCGACGACCGACGAGCTCCTCATGGCGATGGTCGCCGAGGTGCTGGAGCGGCGGGCCGCGGAGCTCGAGATCGCCCGCGAAGTCGAGCTGCTCCGGCCGCTGGTGCCCGGCCGACGCGTGCTGCTGCTGGTGGTGCAGGCAGGTGGGCCGCTCGGCGAGCTCGAAACGAAGCTCGCGAAGGCGTGGCCCCGGCTGGCCGCTGCGGTGCGCGACGACGAGGCCGCCGCGGCCGGCCGCGCGCTGGCGCCTCGCTTCGCGGCCGAGGCGAGCGGAGCGCTCGGGCAGGCGCGGCGCTGCGCGGCGGTGGCGGCGGGCGACAGCCCGTGGCGCAGCTCGGAGGACCTCGAACGGGAGTTGCTCGCGCTGTCCTCGGAGCAGCTGACGGCGGCGCTCGGTCAGCTGCCGCGCTGGCAGGAGCTGGCGACCACCGGCGCCGGGGTGCTGCCGGTTCCCGGGGCGCCGCGCCATTAGTCCCGTACCCCCGGCGAACCGCGAGAATTCCAAGCAGTTGCCTGTCGCTGAGGCCTAAGTGGTCGAAGATTGAAGATCAAAGACAGGGAGTTTCCCCGCCGTCCCAGGGCGGGCAGGAAACACAGAACTCGCATTGGATTGCGGCTCTGCCGCGTTGAGAGTTCGTACCGCATTGGCCTTTTCGGCGGACGTGGTCGACCGAGTCGTGGTTGGACGGCCACTTCGGCACGAACTCGCGAGGATGCGCCGTGCGCATCCCGAGGAGCGTGTGGGCAGGGCCAACAACAACGACCACGTCAGGAACCCGCCCAGTGGCCTATGCCGACACGCTCCTAGAGGGCCGTCGCGGGTTACCATGATGCCTCGACCGGATCCTCGAGGAGGCGACGTGGGCGACCTCACGCTGCGGCAACAGCTGGACTACCTGACCAAGGGGTGCACCGATGTCATCCCGGTGGAGGAGCTCGAGGCCAAGCTCCGCCGGGCCCAGGCAAGCGGCAGGCCGCTGTCGGTCAAGGTCGGCTTCGACCCGTCGGCGCCCGACCTTCATCTCGGCCACACGGTCGTGATCCGCAAGATGCGGCACTTCCAGCAGCTCGGCCACAAGGTGGTGTTCCTGATCGGCGACTTCACCGGGCTGATCGGCGATCCGACCGGCAAGAAGGCGACCCGCCCCCAGCTCACGCGCGAGCAGATCGAGGCCAATGCCGCCACCTATCGCCGCCAGATCTTCAAGCTGCTCGATCCCGAGGTCACGGTCATCGACTTCAACTCGCGCTGGCTGGGGGCGCTGAGCTCGGAGGACTGGATCCGGCTCGCGGCCACGGTCACCGTCGCGCAGATGCTCGAGCGCGAGGACTTCCGGAGTCGCTATGCAAGCCAGCAGCCGATCGCGCTGCACGAGTTCCTGTACCCGCTCGCCCAGGCCTACGACTCGGTGGCGCTCGAAACTGACGTCGAGCTCGGTGGTACCGACCAGCTGTTCAACTTGCTGATGGGCCGGCATGTGATGCGGGAGCGCGGGATGGAGCCGCAGGTGGTCATGACGGTGCCGCTGCTCGAGGGGCTGGACGGCAGCGACAAGATGTCCAAGTCGCTCGGCAACTACGTGGCGGTCGAGGATCCTCCGGGCGAGATGTACGGGAAGCTGATGTCGATCTCGGACGAGCTGATGTGGAGCTACTGGCTGCTGCTGACCGACCGGGGCGAGGATGAGATCGCTGCCTTGAAGGCCGCGACGGCTCGCGGGGATCGTCACCCGATGGAGGTCAAGAAGGAGCTGGCGCGCGCCATCGTCGGCGAGTTCCACGGCGCGGCGGCGGCAACCGAGGCCGAGCAGGAGTTCAGCCGCGTGTTCTCCTCCCGCGACCTGCCGACCGAGGTTCCCGAGCTCTGCGTCGAGGCGACGGGCGAGACGATGCTGCTGTCCAAGCTCCTGGTGTCAGCCGGGCTCGTGAGCTCCAACTCGGAAGCTCGCCGCCTGATGGAGCAGGGCGCGGTCAAGGTTGACGGCGAGGTGCTGCGCGACCCGAAGTGCGAGCTGCCGACGGCTCGCGAGGCGCCGCTGCTCATCCAGGTCGGCAAGCGCCGCTTCGCCCGCGTCCGCTTTTCGAGGTAGGTCTCCCGCTTCCCCTTCCGCGCCCGGATGATGTCGGGTTGCGGTGCTCCAGCGTGCAACCCTTCCCACGAGCGGCCTTCGCCCCGTGAGCTGGTCGATTCCGGCGCTGGTCTCATGCCCCGTTCGGGGCGACGCGAACCGAGCTCAGAAGAACGAGGTCTCCTGCTCGACCTTCTGGCCCTCGTCGCTGAGGCCCTGGATCTGGATCGAGATGAACGAGGGACGGAACTTGTGCTCCTGGCAGATCCGGCGCAGCCGCTCGTCGAGCTCGGCGTCCCAGAACTCGATGATCTTGCCAGTGGCCGTGCACACCATGTGGTGGTGGCCGCCGCCCGGCTCCATCTTCTCGTAGAAGTAGTGCTCCCGGCCGAGCCGGCTCTTGCGGACCAGGCCGCACTGCACCAGCAGGTCGAGCGTGCGGTACACGGTGGCGCGGGAGACCTTGCGGTTCTTCGCCTTCATCCGTGCGAGCAGGTCGTCCGCGTCAAGGTGCTCGTCGCTCGAGAAGATCTCGTCGAGCAGCGCGAGACGCTCCTGCGTCACCTTGAGGTTGTTCTCCCTGAGGTGTTGGATGAAGAGCTTCTGGGCCCGTTGTGCGAGTTTGCTCATTTTTCTAATCCAGACTCATTTTCAGTGTCTCAGCTAACGCTACTGCCACTGCGACACAATGTCAAGAGGACAGGCACACATCTCCGACCCGGGTCGCCGTGGAGGGCGCAGCCGCCCCCGGGCCGGGCGCACCGGCGGAGCCAGGTGTCCCCAGGCCCCGGCCGCGGCGGCGCCCGCCCGCCACCGTCCGAGGGCGGAGTCGCCCATCAGATTCAGCAACTTGTCGCTGCGCGAAGCAGGTGCTACGGTCGCCACGACAGCATTGGCCGGGGAGGTCGAGATGGGCTATCCGATCTGGGACGTGGCCATCGGCGGGCCGCTGCTGATGGCCTTGGTGGCGATTCCGCACGTGATCGTGTCCCATTTCGCGATCGGCGGCGGCCTGCTCATCGCGCTGACCGAGACCCTGGCGGTCCGGCGCGGCGACCCCGAGCTGCGCGCGCTCGCCAAGCGGTCGTCGCTGGTGCTGATCCTGGTGTCCACGGTCTTCGGGGCGATCTCGGGGGTCGGGATCTGGGTGGTGGCCGGGCTGGTGTCGCCGGGCGCGATCTCCGCGCTGATCCACACCTACGTCTGGGGCTGGGCCATCGAGTGGGTGTTCTTCGTGCTCGAGATCGTGGCCGCGCTGGTCTACTACACGACCTGGGACAAGATCTCCAAGGGCGCGCACCTGCTCGTCGGCTGGCTGTACTTCGTGGCCGCCTACCTGAGCCTGGTCATCATCAACGGCATCATCACCTTCATGCTGACGCCCGGCCGCTTCCTCGCGACCGGCGCCTTCTGGGACGGCTTCTTCAACCCGACCTACTGGCCGAGCCTGGTGCTGCGCACCGGCCTGTGCCTGATGATGGCCACCGCCTTCATGGTGTTCCCCGCGATGCGCGCCGCCGCCCCCCATCGCGACCGCCTGGTCCGCTACCTCGGCTGGTGGTTCGCGGCCGGCGCGCTGGTCGCCTACGCGGGCTACCGGTGGTGGGAGGCCGCGCTTCCGGACTCGGTTCACGGGCTGTTCCGGGGCGCGGCGCCGACGCTCGCCACCCTCGCCGCGACCCGCCACGTCGCGCTGTGGTCGCTGGCCGTGGCGCTGGCGCTGTCGGTGATCCTCCTCCTCCTTCGCCCCCGGCTGGCGCGGCCGGCGACCGCCGCGGTGCTGGCGATCGCGGCCTTCAGCTTCTTCGGCGCCTACGAGCGCCTGCGCGAGGGCGTGCGCAAGCCCTTCCTCATCCACAGCCTCCTCTTCTCCAACGGGCTGCGCGTCGCCGAGATCGCGGAGGTCAACCAGCGGGGAGTGCTCGCCGTCGCGGGCTGGGCCGGCCACGCCGCCGCCCGGGACCCGGCCGACACCGGCCGGCAGGTGTTCCGTGCCCAGTGCGCGAGCTGCCACACCCTGGACGGCTACCAGTCGATCCGGGAGGCGCTGCCGTCGGTCGCCGACGCGCTGGCCGTGGCGGTGGACGAACCCGCCGGGGCGGGGGCGCGCGCGTACCGTGAGCAGTGCGTGGCCTGCCATCGGGATGTCAGCTTCGACGACATGAAGGGCATGCTGCCGAGCCCGGACGAGATCCGCAGCGACCCCGCCATGGTCCGCGACCTCAATCAGGGCATGATCACCGCCACCTTGGTGGAGCTGCGCGCGATGGGCGATGCCTATGCCGCGGCCGATCGCACGGTGATGTTCGACGCCAGCTCCCTGCGCTTCCCCCACATGCCGCCGCTGGTCGGCACCGAGGAGGAGCTGGAAGCGCTGGCGGGCTACCTCGGCGGCCTGGTCGACGATCGCGAACCGCGGATGGCGATGCACGGAGGCGAGCGATGAACCCCCAGCTGATTCCGCCGCTCGATGCCGCCGGCCTCCCGGGGCCGCCGTGGCTGTTCCACGTCCTGCTCGTCTTCACCTTCTTCCTGCACATGCTGTTCATGAACCTGACTCTCGGCGGGACCCTGCTCGCAGCGGTCGCGCACTTCCGCGGCGGCGGTCGCCGCGACGACCCACGCGGCGCGCTCGCCGGCCGGCTGATGGCGGTCAACAGCTACGGGATCTCGCTGACCATCACCACCGGGATCGCACCGCTGCTGTTCATCCAGGTGCTCTACCAGCCGTACTTCTACACGGCGACCATCCTCATCGCCGGGGTCTGGCTCGCCTTCCTCCTCCTGCTCACCCTCGGCTACTACTCGGCCTACCTCTACAAGTTCCGCGGCGCGCCCGCGCGGGGCCAGGGGGGCGGGCTCTGGCTCGTCGTCTCCGCCGTCATGTTCCTGCTGATCGCGATGGTGCACGTCGCGGTCCACCTCATCCACTCCCAGCCCGAGCGCTGGGCCGATTTCGCGAGCGGCGCGGCGTGCGTGCTCCTCGATCCCACCTACCTGCCGCGGCTGCTCCACTTCGTTCTCGCGGGAATCGGCTTCGCGGCGCTCGTGGCCACGTGGTGGGCGGTGCGCCAGGCGCGGACCGGCGTCGAGCCCGAGCTCAACAGGACGATCGCCGGCTTCGCCTGGAAGTGGCTGCTGTGGACCACCGTGCTGCAGGTCGTCGACGGCTTTGTGTTGCTGCTGCTCCTGCCGCGGCCGCTGCTGATCGGCTTCATGCAGGGTGGGGCGGCGACCATGATCCCGCTGACCCTCGCGATCGTGCTCGGGGTCGGGCTGCTGGTGATGATCGCGAGGGTGTCGGACCCCGTGGCGAGCCCGGGGACGGTCGCCGGGACGCTCTCGGCCATGGTGCTGGCAATCGCGGTCATGAGCGTCACCCGCCACCAGCTGCGGGTCCTTTCGCTCGCGCCGGCGACGGGGCTCTCCGAGCCGGTGGTCGCGCCGCAGTGGTTCAACTTCACACTCTGGGTAGTGCTGCTCGTGGCCGCCCTGGCCACAGTCGGGTACATGGTCCGGCGGGTGCTGAGCTCGCCGGCGACCGGGGCCGACGCGGCCTGATCGGAGATCCGGTCGGGATCCTGACGCCCCTGGGGTCGCCGTCTGATCGGTCCATTTGAATGATGTATACGAATTGTATACAATCACCGACGTGAGCGCCGACACGACCGCTGCCCGGGGCACCCGACGGACGATGGCCGAGCAGGTCTACCGGGCCCTCAAGCGCGACCTCATCACGCTGCGGCACCGGCCGGGTGCTGCGCTCACCGAGCAGGAGCTCGCCGCGCGCTACGGCTCGAGCCGGGTGCCGGTGCGCGAGGCCTGCCGCCGGCTCCAGCAGGAGGGCCTGCTGACCGCGGTCCCCTACAAGGGCTACTTCGTCGAGCGGGTGTCCGTCAAGGACATCTACGACAGCGTCGAGCTCCGGCTCGCCCTCGAGTGCCACGCGCTGGCGCGGGCCGCCGAGCGCGCCACCGCAGCCGACCTGCGGCGGCTCGCGGAGCTCGCCGGCACCGAGTACACCTTTCACGACTGGGAGTCCTACACCGAGTTCCTGGAGCGCAACGAGGACTTCCACGTCCAGCTCGCCGCGCTGTCCGGCAACGGCCGTCTGGTCGCGGTGCTGCGCGACCTGATCGGCGCCATGCGGCGCTTCTTCCTGCTCGGGATGGACCTCGGCGACTTCGCGGCCGAGATGCGCGGCGAGCACGAGGAGCTGGTGGCGAGGCTGCAGGCCGGCGCGATCGGCGAGGCCCGCGACTGCCTCGAGCGTCAGATTCTGGCCTCCCGCGACCGCATCCTCGAGGCGCTCGTCAACGGTCGCTTCGACATCCCCCTGGAGTGAGGTGAGAGATGCCCGACTTCGTCTACCTCGACAACGCCGCGACCACCTTCCCCAAGCCGCCCGAGGTGATCCGGGAGATGTGCGAGTTCTACCAGACGCGGGGCGTCAACCCGGGCCGCACCGGCTTCGACCTCGCGCTCGAGGCCGAGCAGACGGTGCACGATGCGCGGGAGGCGCTGACCAGGTTCTTCGGCGGCACCGTGCGCGACCGGCTGGTCTTCTCGCTCAACGTCACCGACGCGCTCAACCTGCTGATCGGCAGCGCGCTGTCGCCGGGCGATCACTTCATCACCAGCTGCCTCGAGCACAACTCCGTGCTGCGGCCGGCCTACCAGCAGGCAGGGCGCGGCGTCGAGGTCGACTTCGTGCCCTTCGACGAGCACGGCTACGTCCACCCCGAGGACATCGCGGCGCGCATCAAGGGCAACACCCGGCTGGTGGTCCTGAACCACGGCTCGAACGTGATCGGCACCATCCAGCCGGTCGCGGAGGTCGGGCGGATCTGCCGCGAGCGCGGCGTGCTGTTCGCCATCGACGCGGCGCAGACCGCCGGCCTGGTCGAGATCGACATGGCGGCGATGAACCTCGACGTCGTCTGCTTCACCGGCCACAAGTCGCTGTTCGGGCCGACCGGCACCGGCGGCATGTACGTCGCCGAGCACGTCGACATCTGGCCCTGCCGTTCGGGCGGCACCGGGGTCAAGAGCGCGCTCAAGACCCAGGTCGCGGAGTACCCCTGGCGGATGGAGTTCGGCACCCTCAACACGATGGGGATCGCCGGCCTGCTCGCCGCCCAGCGCTGGATCGCTGGCCGCGGCGGCGTGCCCGCGATCTACGAGCACGAGATGGCGCACGCCCGCCGGCTGCGCGATGGGCTCGCGGCGATCGAAGGGGTCCGGCTGTACTGTGCGGACATGGCGCGCGACCACCTGCCGGTCTTCGTGTTCAACATCGACGGGCTGCCCGCCGACAAGTCGGGCCAGTTGCTCGACGTCGAGCACGACGTGATCACGCGCACCGGCCTGCACTGTGCGCCGCGGGTCCACGAAGGGATCGGCACCTTCGAGGCCGACGGGACCGTCCGCTTCTCGCCCGGGATCTTCACCAGCGACCGCGACGTCGAGCGCGCGATCGACGCGGTCGCGGACATCGCCGAGTATGCGCGGCTGCGTCATGGCCGCACCGGCGTGACGACCACCGCGACGGCCTGAGCTGCGTCCTCGCCGGAGCGGCGACCGGGGCGGGCCGCCGCCCGGTTCAGCCGCGGCGCCGCGACGCCTCCCAATCCTCGGGCGTGAAGGTCCGCATCTCGAGAGCGTGGATGTCGCTCGCCATCAGGCCGACGAGGGCGCGGTAGACCAGGCGGTGGGCCTCGACCCGGCTCAGCCCGATGAACTGCGGCGACACCACCAGCACGCGGAAGTGCCCGCCGCCGCCCTCGGCCCCGAGGTGGCCGGAATGGCCGGCGCTGTCGTCGACCACCTCGACGTGCACCGCATCGAGCGTCTCCCTCAGGAGCTGCTCGATCGTCTGGGCTCGGGAGCTCGCCATCAACGCACCTCGCATGGCGACGGGAAACGTCTCCGCGACTGTCGTGTGTACTTCTTTGTCGGTTCGCGTCGCGGACCGATCCGCTACTTCGGCTCGCTCGGGGTGTCGTCGCTGGGCCGTTTGTCGGAGGAGGCGTCGTCCTGGCCGGCGCGCATCGATTCCTTGAAGTTGCGGATGCCGTCGCCGAGACCCTTGCCGAGCTTGGGCAGCTTGTTGACGCCGAACAGGATCACGACGATCACCAGAATGATGATGAGCTCGGTGACACCGATCGGTCCCAGCATGGCGTCCTCCTCAACCCTCCTAGTCTAGCAGACGGTCGACCACCGCGCCCGGCAGCGCGAGCGCACCGGCGTCGGCCACCAGGCGAGCGGCGACGGCCTCCATCCAGCGGGTGTAGCCGGTCCGGCCGGCGGCCTCGAGGCGGGCGAAGGTGCCGAGCACCTTGAGCGCCCGCTGCACGCGAACGCGCGGCCAGCGCCGCTCCCAGCCGTCCGCCGCCCGCGTGCGCTCGCGCCCACGCCCGGCGCAGGGAGGCGCGATCGCCGTCCCCGAGGAGCTCGGGCATCGCGCGCTCCTCGAGCAGCGACACCGCGTCGTAGGTGTCGGGTCCGATCAGCGCGTCCTGGGCGTCGATCACCGCCACCTCGCCCGAACGCCACGAGGTAGAGGTTGTTGAGGTGGAAATCGCGGTGGCAGATGCGCAGGGGGTGGTTCGCGATCTGCTCGGCAAGATCGTCCAGGTAGCGGTCCAGCGCGGGGCCCGGCGCCACTCCCTGACGGTAGCGGACGAACCACAGCTCGAAGCCGGCGAGCTCCCAGCGCAGGCGCGTCGCGTCGAGGGGCCGGTTCCATGCGGGAAGGCTTGCCACCGGCTGCGCCGCCAGTACCTCGAGGGGCGACAGCAGCGCTGCCGCCAGCCGTGGCCGCTCGGCCTCCGGCGCCGCGCGAAGTGCGGAATCGGCATCGGCCGGGCCGAGGTCCTCGAGCAGCGCTCGGCCTGACGCGAGGTCGCGGTCGAAGACCGCGGGCAGCCGCAGCCCGACGCCGGCAAGCCAGCTCATGACCTCGAGATCGCGGGCGAGGATGGGGCGCAGGTCGGGCGGGTACTCGGCCAGGATCGCGGTCCGCCCGCGCCGGTCCGTCAGCCGCGAGTAGCGGCGGGTCGAGGCGTCGCCCGCGAGCGGCTCGCTGCGCACCCAGCGGTCTGAGGCGCTGCTCAGCGACGGCAACCTGGCGGTCACGGCGCGCACGCTACTACAGCGGCCCGGGCGGGGCAACGCGGCTCTCGTCGAGGGTAGGATGGGAAGACCGTGCCGCGGGGCGCGGTTGCGGGGAGGGGAGGACGGATGGAGGAGTCTCGAACCAAGAGGCTACAGGAGTTGCTCAAGCGGCTCGGTCAGGCGGTGCACGGCTCGGTCGTACAGTCTGACGAGGTTCGCAGCTGTCTCGAGGAGCTGCATGGAGATGGCTGGCGGGCGGTGATGCTGCTCGAGTCGTCGCTGGTCTGCCGCGAGTCCGGGCTCGTCCACGCCACGGAGGGGACGATCCACATCCACGTCGACCCGTCGGCCGTCGAGGCCGCCTATCGAATCGACGCGGAGGACGCCAGGCTGCTGGCGTCGCTCGGGATCTCGCCGACCCGGCACCGGGCCCGCTCCTCCCGCCGTCGTCCCGAGATCGATGACGAACCTGGTCGGTAAGCCGCCGGCAGAGATCCAAAGGGAGCTCACACCGTATTGCGACCTGCCGTTCCGCAGCCGGCAGGTGGCGCACTGGATCCTGCAGCGCCACGCAGTCTCCTTCGATGAGATGACGAATCTCCCGGCCGAGCTGCGCCGCCGGCTGCAGCAGCTCTTCACCATCGGCGACCCCGAGCTGGTGGAGGCGACGGCGAGCGCCGACGGCGCGCGCAAGTTCTTGTTCGCGCTCGACGACGGCGCCAGCGTCGAGGGCGTCGCGATGCCCGAGGACCGCAAGCTGACCCTGTGCCTGTCGTCACAGGCGGGGTGTGCGCTCGGCTGCCGATTCTGCGTCACCGGGGTCCTCGGTCCGGGCCGCAACCTGCGTCCCGACGAGATCGTCGGCCAGTACCGGGTCATGCTGCGGGCAACCGGCGTCGACAGCGATCGGGTCAACATCGTGTTCATGGGCATGGGCGAGCCGCTGCTCAACACCGAGAACCTCGGCACCGCGCTCGAGGTGCTCTGCGAGCGGGTGAGCCCGAAGCGGATCACGGTGTCGACCGCCGGCATCCTGCCCGGCATCCGGTGGTTGGCCGGGAGACAGAGGCGTCCCAAGCTCGCGATCTCGCTCAACGCGCCCGACCAGGACCGGCGCGCCGAGATCATGCCGATCAGCCGCCGCTATCCACTCGATGAGCTGATGCGAGAGGTCCGCAGCTTCCCCCTCGAGCGGGGCCGTCGCGTCACCTTCGAGTACGTGCTCATCCGCGGCTTCAACGACGCCGAGTCCGACGCCTCGCTCCTCGTCCGGTTGCTCGCCGGCATCCCGAGCAAGGTCAACGTCATCCCCCTCAACGAGGACCCCGACCACCTGCCGGGATGGCGCACGCCCGACGCGGCGACGGTCGATCGATTCGGCCGGACCCTGGCCGAGGCCGGCCTGACCGTCACCGTGCGCTGGTCGCGCGGCCGCGACGTGGCCGCGGCGTGCGGTCAGCTCAAGGGACGACGGCTCGCCTCGGGAGCTTGAGGCGAAGGTCGAATCGGGAACGGGGACGGGGACCCTTCGACTCGCGGCGCCGTGGCGCCGCTCGCTCAGGGCAGGCTCCACGGGCGCGGAAGCGGAAGCGGGCGCGGAAGCGGAAGCGAGTTGAAAGCGGAGCCCGAACCTCAGGCGCGCCAGATCAGCGACCACTGGCGGCCCGCCGCGGCGCCGTCGCGTCGGTACGAGGCCAGCTCGGGCGTGTCGAAGGTACACGGGCCGACCGCCTGAACGCCGGTGACGCCGAGATCCGCGAGCTGGCCGGCCAGGAAGCGGCGCAGGTCGACGCGATCGCCGTCGAGCCATCCGGTCCCGGGGACGCAGGCCCGCTCCAGCGCCTCGATGACCTCCGGCCCGACCTGGTAGTGGCGGCCGCACACGGCCGGGCCGAGGAAGGCCCGCAGCTGGCCGGGAGGCATCCCCGCCGCGGCGATTCGGCGGACGGCCGCCGTGACGATGCCGGCGGCCGCACCGCGCCAGCCGGCGTGGACCATGGCGACGGCGCCGGGGCCGACCAGGGCGACCGGCACACAGTCGGCGGTCCACACCACGAGCCCGGTGCCGGCATCGCAGCTCACCAGGCCGTCCGCGTCGCCGACGCAGGCGGCGGGGCCGCTGCCGGGGGCTGCGACGTCAACCACCGTGGCGCCATGGACCTGTCGAGCCCAGCGGACGCAGCGCAGGGCGGGTGAGAGCTCCGCCAGGATGGCGGCGGCGCGCCGCTCCGGCGGAACCGCCGCGGCCGGCGGGCCGAGACCGAAGAGCAGGTGCGCGTCGCCGTGCCGCAGCTCGAGTGCGGGCTCGCCGGCGACCCTCGCCGCACTCACTACGATTTCCTGCACACGGCTCATCCGCACCTCCGGAGGCTGCGGCCCCAATGGTACAATTCCGGCGCCGCCGGCAGGAGAGCGATCGGGGCGGCCGGACCACGGCGCCCGGCGTGCGCCCGCTCGCCGTGCGGCGCGGGGGCTCTACGACCTGTGATACGTCTGCGCAACATCGACAAGGAGTACGACGGTCGAAAGGTCCTCCGCAACCTCGACCTGCAGGTGGACGCCGGTGAGTTCCTGTTCGTGACCGGGCCGTCGGGGGCCGGGAAAACCACGCTGCTGCGCCTGCTCTACGCCGCCGAGCGACCGACCGCGGGCGAGGTCTGGGTCGGCGGCGAGCGCGTGGACACCATCGCGCGCGCCCGTCTGCCTGGGCTGCGGCGCAAGATCGGGGTCATTTTCCAGGACTTCAAGCTGCTGCGGCGCAAGACGGTCCTCGAGAACATCACCTTCGTGCTCCGCTTCCACGGCGTGGCGCCGCGCGAGGCCAACCGCCGCGCCTACCTGGTGCTGAAGCGGCTCGGGCTCCACCATCGCCAGTCGGCGCTGCCCGACGCGCTGTCCGGCGGCGAGCAGCAGCGGGTCGCGATCGCCCGCGCCCTCGCCTACCAGCCGCGGCTGATCCTGGCCGACGAGCCGACCGGCAATCTCGACGCGGAGCTCGCGGGTGAGCTGCTGAGCCTGCTCTGCGACATCAACTACCAGGGCGCGACGGTGGTCCTCGCCACCCACGACAACGATCTTCTCGCGTCGATCCCGGCGCGGGCCATCGTCCTGCACGGGGGCGCCATCCACTACGACGGGATGTGGCCGCCGTGATCCGGCACGCGCTCGCCGAGGGCTGGCTCCTGCTGCGCCACCGTGGACTGGTCAGCCTGTTTCTGGCGTTGGCGCTCGCGATCCCGATCGGCCTGGCCGGCGTCACCTTCGCCGTGATGCGTTGGCTCGATCCGGTGGTCGGCACGGCGGAACGCGCCAACGTCGTCGGGGTGCTGCTCCACCCTCACATGGGTGATGACCAGCGGGCGGCGTGGCTTTCCAGCCAGCGCCGGGACCACCCGGAGTGGCGGCTCGAGGTCGTGCCGCCCGAGCAGCTCGCGCAGCGCCTCACCCACTGGTTTCCGTACCTGAAGGAGCTCCTCGAGCGCGAAGGCGGGGCGATGCTGCCGCCGCTCGTGGAGATCAGGACGGCGGATCCGGAGTCGGTCGCGGTCCTCGAGCGAAGCCCGGCGGTGATCGCCGTCGGCCCGCGCACGCCGCTGACCCGCCTGCTCGGCCGGGTCTCGCGGAGCCTCGTCATGGCCTTGTCCGCGGCCAGCG
This sequence comes from uncultured Holophagae bacterium, assembly GCA_963754985.1. GTDB lineage: Bacteria > Acidobacteriota > Thermoanaerobaculia > Thermoanaerobaculales > Sulfomarinibacteraceae > FEB-10. The sequence goes on from CAVWIJ010000014.1 coordinate 115,154, forward strand.
CAGTGCTGCTGTTCGCGGCCGCACTGCTGGCGGCCGTCTGGGTCCATCTCGAGCTCTACCGGCACGCCGACGAGATCACCATCATGCGTCTGGTCGGCGCCACCGAGTCGGCGATCCGGGGCCCCTTCCTGGTGGCGACGGCGGCGCCGGGCCTCGTCGCCGGCGTGCTGGCACTGCTCGGAACGTCGGCAGTGGTCGATGGACTGTCCAGGCTGGCCGAGGCCCTGGGCCTGCCGGCCCTGACCGTCTCGCCCGGGCTGCTGGCGGCGCAGGCCGGCGCCGGCGTGGTGCTGCCGCTCGCGGCGGCGACCATCACCTTGATGCGGCACGCGGCGGTCGAGGAGGAGTAGCGGGATCCCGCGGCTTCGGGCAGCGAGTGTCGTCACGCGTCCCGCTCCCGTGCCCGTGCCCGTGCCCGCGCCCGAGTTCCCGTGGCTTGCGGACGCGAGCGAGGGCTCCGTCGGAAGCGGAACGGGGACGGGAACGGAGGGCAAGCGGCGGATCGCGCGCCTCAGGAGACACGAAAAGGGCGCCCCTGCGGGCGCCCCGAACGTGCTCCGTTGTCAGGGAAGGCTACGGCAGCGCCTTCCTGAGCTGCTCGAGCTGCTTGCGCAGCTCGTTGGCCTCCTCGACCTCGCCGATCGCCTCGAGCTCCTTGATCTGCATCTCGAGGGCGGCGAGCCGGCGGCGGTACTCGTCCTGCTCGGCGTCGGCCTGGACGTTCTGGGCCTTGGCCGTGGACTTGCCCTGCATCTCGGCGACCTTGCTGGAGTTGCCGGCATCACGGTAGGCGTTGGCCGCCTTTTCGTAGTCCTGCTTCTTGTCGTAGACGTAGCCCAACTGGCTGTAGATCTGCGTGCGCAGCTTGCCCGAGGCGCCGATGTTGAGGGCCGTTTGGAGGTCCTCGATGGCGGGGTCGAGCCGGTTCAAGGAGGTGTTGCACTGGGCGTGGTAGTAGTGGACGAGCGCGTTCTGAGGCTGCGCGGCCTTGGCCTGGTCGAAGTAGCCGAGCGCCTTCTGGTACTCGCCCGCGCCGAGCCAGGTCTCGCCGGCCAGCAGCTTGTGGTCGAAGGTCGGCTCGGAGGCGACAAGCTGCTCGGCGATGGCCGCGGCCGAGGTGTAGAGCTGGTCCTTCTGCGCGCCGGAGGAGCGGCGGGCGGCGGCGATGCCGCTGGTGATGGCGTTGCGGGCGTTCGCCTCGTCCTTGGGGTCGAGCTCGAAGGCGCGCTTGAAGGCGGCAAAGGCCTTGGCGTCGTCGCCGTCGGCGCTGTAGGCCACGCCGAGGGCCTGATGGAGCCCCGCGTTGTTGGGGTCGGCCTTGAGCTGGTTGGTCACCACCGTCACGGCCTCGCCGCCCCGGTTGGTCTTGGCGGCGGCCTGGGCAAAGAGCACGGCATAGGTCGAGCGCTGCTTGGCGTCCACCGCGGCGATGTCGACGCCCTTCAGGGTGGTGTACGCGTCCTGGGGGCGGTTGCCCTGGAGCTGCGCGTGGCCGAGGCCGATCTTGAAGGAGGCATTCGCCGGGTCGAGCTCGACCGCCTTCTGCATGCTGGCGAGCGCCGGGCTGAGGTTGCCGAGGGAGCGCTGGCAGAGGCCGAGGTAGTAGAAGCCGGCGGCGTAATCGGGGTTGGTCTTGGTGACCTCCTCGAACTCCTTGGCCGCGGTCGCCCAGTCCCGCTTGTTGTAGGCCTCGATCCCCCGGTTCCACTCGGCTCGAGCCACAGTGGACAGCCCACAGGCGAGCACGAGGGCGAGAGGGACGAGCAGTCGACAGCGGTGCGAACGCGTCATGATGAATAGCCTCCCATGGGGTGTACGGACGCCGCCGCACCCCGGTTTGACCTATCGGCCGGCGGTCACTGCAGGTTGAAGCGCACCGTCAGGATGTACAGCACCTCGACCGGCTTCTCGTTGAGCGTGGACGGCTTGAACTTCCACGATCTGACCGCGTCGACGGCCGACTCGGTCAGCCCGAGCGGCAGGCCGCGCAGCACCTTGACGTCCGTGACGTCGCCGTTCTTGCCGATGATGCACTCCAGCACCACCACACCCTGGATGCGCGCCCTGCGGGCGGCCTCGGGGTAGAGCGGCACCGGTCCGCTGAGCTTCTCGGGCTCGGTGATCTTGCCGCCGACCACGAAGCGGATCGGCCCGGTGGGCTCGGAGGGCGGCGGCGGCGCCGCGTCGGGCACTCCGAGGATGAGGTTGTCGTCGGCGATGAAGTCGATCTCCGCCTGGTTGTCGTTCTCGCGGATCGGCTCCGGCTCGTCCGGGGTCGGGTCCGGGATCGGGACCTTCTTGCTCTTCGGCCGGAGGATCTGCTGCTGGTCCTGGCGCGGCGGCGGCTGCTTGAACTTGACCTGCTTGACCACGTAGATCTTGGCCTTGATCTGCTTGGTCTCCTTGATCGGCGGCGGCGAAGCTCGGCCAGGTGATGGCGAAGATGACGACGTGGAAGATCGCTGCCAGCAGCGATCGCGATGCGGAGAACTTGCGGTCCTGCTGCCTCCTCGTGGGCGATCATCTCGATCACCGTCGGCGGCAGCTCGGGCTCGCCGGGGGGGCGGGTTGCCGGGGGTTTTTCTGCTCGTCAGTCATGAGCCGCCTCCCGCTACTGATCCAATGCCGAGCATCGTCCAGATATTCTCGATCTCGCGCTGGGTCGGGATCGAGATGGTCTCGATCTTGAAGCCGATCTTCGTCTCGGCCTGGCGCAGCTCGTCGAAGACCGCGATCATGTTGCCGTAGACCGCCCCTGGATCGGTGCGCAGGATGACCGGCTTGTCCTTGGTCTGCTTGAGCTTCTCCGCGACGTACGGCAGCAGGGCCTCGATCGCCATCGGCCTGCCGTCGACCTGGATCACCGGGGGGCCGTCCACCGGACCGGGCAGGACCAGCACGTCGACCGAGTCCTGCTGGGAGATCTCGGGCAGGTTCGAGGTGTCCTCGGGCAGCGCGAAGTCGACGCCGCGATTGGACGAGAAGGCCATCGTGACCATGAAGAAGATGATCAGCAGGAAGGTGATGTCCGCCATCGAGCCGGTGAAGATCTCGGAGTCGAGAGGCTTCTTCGTGAACTTCATGGCGGCCCCCTACTGCTCCACGATCTTCTGGTCCGACAGCAGGTAGATGTTCCTCACCTTCGACTGCTTGAGGGCGTCGAGCACCGCGTCGAAGCGCTCGTAGGGCACCTCCTGGTCGGCCTTGATGATGAAGTCCTTCTCCGGGTCGCGCGCGACCTCGGTGGAGGCGAAGGTCACCAGCTCCTCGTCGGTGCCGATCGGCAGGGACATCTCCTCGCCGGTGGAGACGCGGATCAGGTAGCCCTCGCTGCGCGCGGCGATCGAGATCCAGGCCGGCTTCTCCGACTCGGGGATGGTCACGCGGACCGTGGTGTCGGGAAGCTCCATCTTCGTCTTGTCCACCTCGACCTTGTAGGTGATCACGAAGAAGATGATGAGCAGGAAGATGATGTCCGCCATCGAGCCGGTGAAGACCTTGGCTTCGGTCTTGAGTCGATCTACCGCGAGCGATAATCATCGCGGACTCCCTTCTCAGGCGCTCGCGCCGGTCCCGCCGCCCTTGCTGTCCATCTCGATGAAGGTCTCGAGCAGCATGTTGCTCGCGGTCTCGATGTCGCGGACGTAGCGGGTGACCTTGGTCGTGAACCAGTTGAAGGCGAGCTGGGCCGGGATCGCGATGATCAGGCCGGCGGCGGTCGTGATCAGCGCCTCGGAGATACCGGCAGCCACCGCGCCCGGGTTCGACAGGCCCTGACGTGGCCAGGGTGCCGAAGGACTTGATCATGCCGCTCACCGTCCCGAGGAAGCCGAGCATCGGCTCGACGTTGGCGGTGGTCGCCAGGATCGCCGAGCCGCCGCTCGAGCCGGTCGAGCTCATAGAGGGCGGCGTTCTCGATCGTCTTCTCGATGTCCTCGCGGTCGTGGCCGTAGCGCAGCAGGCCCGCCTTGATGACCGAGGCGACCGGCCCGCGGTACTGCTCGCAGACCTTGATCGCTTCCTTGACGTTGCGGTTGACCAGCAGCGCCTTGCGGATCTTGGTCAGGAACTCGTTGACGTTGATCTTCGCCTTGTGGAACACGATGAAGCGCTCGATGATGACGGTCAGGGCGATCAGCGAGAACAGCAGGATCGGCCACATGAAGATCCCGCCCTGAATGAAGTACTCGTACACTTGTCCAGTCACGGTCGACCTCCCCTTGGTTCAGAGTCTTGCGGCCAGGATGGGTTCCACCTCATCCGGAAGCACATTGTCTACGAATTCGGTGCGAGTCCACAAGGCTGCCCTGCCAGCCTTGGATCCAGGAAGCGTGCGAGCATTCATCCCGACGGTCAAGGCGCCGCATGCTAGCACGAGCCCTTTCGGCCGTCAACGAGCGCCATCCGGCCGCTGGAGTGGAGGTGGGTGAGGCCCACGGCGATGGCGTCGGCCGCGTCCTGCGCCGGCTCCGCGGCGAGGCCGAGCAGGCGCGTCACCATGTACACGATCTGCTGTTTCTCGGCCCGGCCGTGGCCGACGATCGCCGACTTGATCTCGGCCGGGGAGTAGGAGCTGGTCGCTACGCCCGCGCGCCCGAGGGCGGCCAGGATCACCCCCCGGCTCTCGGCCAGCGCCAGCCCGGAGCGCGGGTTGCGGCCGGAGAAGGACGACTCGACGGCCGCGCAGTCCGGGCGCAGGCGCTCCAGCAACTCCGCAAAACGCCGCTCGAGGTCGGCGAGCCGTGCGACGCGGTCGCCGCCCTTGGGCCGCACCACTCCGGCGGCCTCCAGCCGGTAGCGGTTGCCCTCGGCCACGACCAGCGCCCAGCCGGTGGCCGACGAGCCGGGATCGACGCCGAGCACGCGACGGGCCATGGTGGTGCGCTTCCGGCCGAGGGTCCCGGCGGCCTCAGACGTTGGCCATGAGATCGTCGTCGATGTCGAAGTTCGCCCAGACGTTCTGGACGTCGTCGTGGTCGTCGAAGGCCTCCATCAGGCGCAGCATCTGCATCGCCGGCTTGCCCTCGAGGTGGGCGGTGGTGGACGGCTCCATCTCGAACTCCGCCGTCTCCACCTCGACGCCGCGCGCCTCGAGCGCTTCCTTGACGCGGTGGAGGTCCTCGGGCGCGGTGGCGATGCGGTAGTAGTCGGCATCGGAGGTGTCGAGGTCCTCGGCGCCGGCCTCGAGCGCGATCTCCATGATGCTGTCCTCGTCGGGCGCAGATCCGCGCGGGATGAGGATCGACCCCTGGCGGGTGAACAGCCATGACACGCAGCCGTTCTCACCGAGGTTGCCGCCGTGCTTCGAGAACAGGTGGCGAATCTCCGGAGTGGTGCGGTTGCGATTGTCGGTCATGATCTCGAGCATCACCGCCACCCCGCCCGGGCCGTAGCCCTCGAAGGTGAACTCCTCGTAGCTCATGCCGGGCAGCTCGCCGGTGCCCCGCTGAATGCCCCGCTTGATGTTGTCGGCCGGCATGTTGGCGGCCTTGGCGGCAGCGACAGCGGCGCGCAGCCGAGGGTTTGCCTCGGGGTCGCCGCCGCCCTCCCGCGCCGAGATCGTGATCTCGCGGATGATCTTGGTAAAGACCTTGCCGCGCTTGGCGTCGGCCTTACCCTTTTTGTGCTTGATGGTGCTCCACTTGCTGTGTCCGGACATGGCGCCTCCGGGCGCTCGGCCCATCGAGGGCCGACAAACCCCGGTATTATACAGCCTTGAGCGCCTGGCTGCAGCCGGCGCTGGTTGACTTTGAGGGGGGCTTTCTCATAATGAAATTGGGGCTTCTGCAACTGTCTCGCCATCCGAGAAAGGCCTCATGAGAGCAAACATCCTGCTGATCGAGTACGAGCGTCGCTCCGTCGACCAGGTCCGGCGGGCGCTGGCCGAGACCGAGCACACGCTCGAGGTTGCTGGAGACCTGCACAGAGCCGTCGAGATCTGTGCCCACTTCGAGCCGCGGGTGGTCATCATCACCGCCGAGCTGCCAGGGGTCGCCGTCGAGGATGCGATCACCCAGCTGCGGGGGCGTGCCGGACTGCGGGCCACTCCCTTCCTGATCCTGATGGCCGGGTATCAGGGGGAGAGCAGCGAGACCGACGCGACCCACCTGGGCGCCCAGGACATCATGGCCCGTCCCTACGGCAGCCAGGCCTTGGTGGAGAAGGTGGAGCGGCTCGTGCGCCTCGACGCCGGCGCCGGTGCCACCCAGGCGATCCCGCCCGAGACCCTGGCCGCCTTGCGCCGGGGCTCGGGTGGCGGCGCGGCGTCGTTGACCTCGGACGATCTGTTCGGCGACATCCTGTCGGACGTCGAGAGCTACGGGCAGCCGGCGGCGGCCGCGCCGCCGGCGGTCGCCCCGCCGGCCCCGCCTCCGCCCGCCGCGCCTGCGAAGGGTGGCAAGCTCGGCGTTGACGAGGCGCTCGCCGAAGCTCTCGGCATGGCGGGTCCCAAGACGCCGGCGCCGCGCAAGCCGGCGCCCGCGGAACGCGACGTCGACGCGATGCTGTCCGAGACCCTCGCCGGCCTCGATATCCAGCTCGCGGGCGCCAAGGCGGCACGGAGGCCGAAGGCCGAGGCGCCGGCACCTCCGCCGTCCGCCGCGCCGGCCGCGCCGCCGCCGGTCGAGCCCGAGCCGATGCCCGATCTCGAGCCCTTCGCCGAGCCCGCCCAGCCGCCGTCGCCCGAGCCCGTCGAGGCCGCGCCGCCGCCGGCCGGAACGCGCTTCGGCCAGTACCTCCTCGAGGAGCGGGTGGCGAAGGGGGGCATGGCCGAGGTCTACCGCGCCCGCATGATGGGCGTCGAGGGCTTCCAGAAGACGGTCGCCATCAAGCGGATCCTCGCCGACATGGCCGGCAACGACGAGTTCGTCACCATGTTCATCGACGAGGCCAAGCTGGCGGCGCAGCTCAAGCACCCGAACATCGTCGACATCTACGACCTGGGCAAGATCGACCGCTCCTTCTACATCGCCATGGAGTATGTGGAGGGCCATGACCTGCGGGAGGTGCTCGGCCGCTGCCGCGATGCCGGTGTGACCGTGCCGGTGCCGCTCGCGCTCCACTGCGCGGCCCAGCTGGCGTCGGCCCTCGACCACGCGCACACCACCCGGGATTTCGACAAGCGCGACCTCGGTCTGGTGCACCGCGACGTGTCGCCTCCGAACGTGCTGATCTCGAACGACGGCGAGGTCAAGCTGTGCGACTTCGGGATCGCCAAGGCCCTGTCCAAGGCGACCCACACCCGTGACGGCCTGCTCAAGGGCAAGCTCGAGGTACATGTCGCCCGAGCAGGCCTCCGGGCGCGAGATCGACCACCGCTCCGACATCTTCTCGCTTGGGCCTCGTGCTCTACGAGATGCTGACCGGGAGGAAGGTCTTCGACGGCACCTCCGAGGCGGAGATCCTGGAGCAGGCCCGCGATCCCTGGGTGGAGGCCCCATCGTCGGTGAACCCGGCGGTGCCCCCGGACGTCGACCGGATCGTTCTGCGCGCTCTCGAGGCGGACCCGAGCACGCGCTACCAGTCTGCGGCGGCGATCGGGCAGGCCCTGGAGGCCGCGATCCGCGGCCACGGCTGGGCGCCCGACGCGGCAGCCCTGGCCGCCTTCGTCCGCGACCCGGCGGCTCCGGTCGCGGTGGCGACGCTCGCCCCGCCGCCGGTGGTCCCGCCCCCGCGTCCCCCGAAGGCGCCTGCACCGCCGCCGTTCGCCCCCGAGCCCGAGCCGATGTCGCAGATCGAGGTGGCTGCCGAGGAGCTCGATTCCCCGAGCCCGTTCCTCGAGAGCGAGGTCGCCCCCAAGCGCCAGCCGTGGTGGCTGTTCGCGGCCGCCATCGCGGCGGTCGTGGTAGCGGTCGTCGCGGTCGTCGTTCTGACCAGGGGTGGGGGCGGAGACCAGCCGGTCGAGCCGACGCCGGCGCCGGTGGTGGTGCTGCCGCCGACCGAGACCCCCGTCGCCCCTCTGGAGGAGGCGCCCGCCGAGCCGATCGTCGTGCCTGCGGCCGCCAGCCCGAGACCGCCGACGCCGACTCCGACCGCGACCGAGACTCCGACCGAGACTCCGACCGAGACCGCAACGCCATTGCCGGCAGCGCCCACCGCGACCCGGGTGTCCGCGACGGCGACGCCGGCGCCGCCGACCGCCACCTTCACCCCCGCAGTGCGCGAGGGTGACCTGGTGACCGCGGGGCCCGGTGTGACCCGGCCTGTCCTCGTCCGCCAGGTCGACCCCGAGTATCCGAAGCTGGCCCAGCGGATGGGCATCGACGGCGAGGTCGAGGTGGAGGTCCTGGTCGGGCCCGACGGCGCGGTCGAGGACGTCCGGGTGGTCAACGTGTCGCGGACCGGCGTCGGTTTCGAGCGGGCGACCATCGACGCGGTCCGGCAGTGGCGCTACAAGCCGGCAACCAAAAGTGACGTGAATGTGCGGATGTGGGTGCCGGCTCGCGTCCGACTGACGCTACGATAGAGCTGCGGAGGATCAAGGATGACGACGCTTTCGGACTCCCAGAAGAAGTTCTACGAGGAAGCGCTGAAGCAAACCAAGGCGGAGATCGAGGACCTCGAGGGGCAGATCCAGGAGGAGCTGGCGAAGGTGAAGCAGCGGATCGCGGACCTCCAGTCGGGCCAGAAGGCGGCCCGCCAGATGTACGACGCGGCCTGCCAACGCCTGGGGATCCCGAACGACCTCGAGGAGGAGAACTCCTCCGGCTGAGGTGTTGCCATCCGGCCCGGCGCGGCACCGTTTGCAGGTGTCTCCGGACGGGTGGTGATGCCACGCCGGGCGAGCGGGGATCAGCCCCGTGGCGCGCCGCGAGTCGGCGGCCGCGTCGCCCGGCGCGCTTCGGAGCAAACATGGCGCACGACAGCGTTCCCCAGGGCCTCTGGATCAAGTGCGACTCGTGTCGCGAGATCCTCTACCACCGGGAGGTGTCCGACAACCTCCACGTCTGCCCCCGGTGTAACTACCACTTCCGGATCTCCGCCGATGTCCGGCTGCGCCAGCTCTTCGACAACGCTCGATTCAAGGTCCTCTACCCGCGCGTGCGCTCCATCGACCCGCTGGGTTTCGTGGACTCGAAGCCGTACGTCGAGCGGCTGAAGACCTACAGCAAGCGGCTCGGCGTGGGGGATGCGCTGCTGGTCGGTGAGGGCGAGATTTCCCGGCATCGCACGGTGGTCGCCGCGATGGAGTACGAGTTCATGGGCGGCTCGATGGGCTCGGTGGTGGGCGAGAAGTTCACGCGCGCCGCCGAGCGCTGCGTCGAGCGCCGACTGCCGCTGGTGTCCATCGCCTGCTCGGGCGGCGCCCGGATGCAGGAGGGCATCCTCTCCCTCATGCAGATGGCGAAGATCTCGGCAAGCCTGGCCCGGATGCGGGAGAAAGGGCTGCCGTACATCTCGGTGCTCACCGACCCGACCACCGGCGGCGTCACCGCGAGCTTCGCCATGCTCGGCGACGTCAATATCGCCGAGCCGAACGCGCTCATCGGCTTCGCCGGGCCGCGGGTGATCGAGCAGACCATCCGGCAGACCCTGCCGGAGGGCTTTCAGCGCTCCGAGTTCCTGCTCGAGCACGGCATGCTCGACAATGTGGTGCCGCGCCACGAGCTCAAGGAGACCGTTGCGCGATGCATCGGCTTCTTCCGCTGAGCCTCCAGCGCCGGCAGCCGGCGCGGATCCGGCCGCGGCTCGACCGCATCCGCGAGGTGCTCGGCGAGCTCGGAGACCCCCAGCTCGCGCTGCCGTCGATCCTCGTCGTCGGCACCAACGGCAAGGGATCGACGGCGGCCATGCTCGAGTCGGTGCTGGCGGCGCACGGGCTGAAGGTCGGCCTCTACACCTCACCCCACCTGGTGCGGGTCGAGGAGCGGATCCGGATCGACGGCTCGCCGATCGGTGCCGCCGACCTGGCCGCCCACCTCGCGACGCTCGAACGCTACCCCGACCTGACCTTCTTCGAGACCCTGACCGCGGCCGCCTTTCTCGCCTTTTCGGGCGCCGGGCTCGACGCTGCCGTCCTCGAGGCCGGGATGGGGGGGAGGTGGGACGCGACCCGGGTCGCCGCCAGCCCGATCGCCGGCCTGACCAACGTCGGCTCCGACCACGCCGGCTGGCTCGGTGAGCAGGTGGAGGAGCGCGCCGCGGACAAGGGCGCGGCGCTGATGGCGGCGCGGCTGGCGGGTGCTCGGCGACGGGGTGCCCCCGGAGCTGGTGCCGCACCTGGGCGCCGGGCCCTTCCTGCCGGCGGCCGGCCTGGTCGGCCTCGAGCCGGGGCCGCGCGGTCGGTTGCGGCTGGCGTGGGACGACGGCTCGGTCGAGGTGGCGGCGCCCCTCGCCGGCGCCCACCAGAGCGCCAACCTGCGGCTTGCCGTGGCGCTGGCGCACTGCGCGGCCGCCGCCGGCTGGATCGACCGCCTGCGGCCGGACGCGGTCCGCGACGGTCTGGCGCGGGCCGACTGGCCGGGGCGGCTGTCGCTCCACCGCGTGCTCGGCCGCTGGGTGCTCGTGGACTGCGCTCACAACCTCGAGGGCGCCGCGGCGCTGGCGAGCCACCTGGCCGAGGGACCGATCCTCTACCACCTGCTCTTCTCCTGTCTCGACGACAAGCCGGTGGAGGCGATGGCGCGGGTGCTGCGCCCGCACGTCGGCAACGTCGTGGTCTTCGAGCTCGAGGACGAGCGCGCGATGCCGCTCGAGCGGCTGCGCGCGGCGTTCCCCGAGGCCGAGGTCGCGCCCTCGGTCGACGCCGCCCTGGAGCGGCTGCCCGACCCGGTGATCGCCGCCGGCAGCCTCCGGGTGGCCGGCGAGCTGCTGGCCCGCGCCGAGGAAGAGGCGGCGGCATGAGCGGCGCGCTGCTCCGTGACCGGGGCTGGCTGGAGGCCGACGAGGCGCGGCGGCTCGCGCTCTTCGCGACCCGCTCGTCGGAGGCGACCAAACGCGGGGCCGCGGACGACGGCTCGTCCGGAGACGAGCGCCTCGCCTTCCAGCGCGACCGCGACCGGATCCTCCACTCGCGCGCCTTCCGGCGGCTCAAGCACAAGACCCAGGTCTTCGTTCCGCACACCGCCGACCATCCCCGCACCCGCCTCACCCACACCCTCGAGGTCGGCCAGCTCGGCCGCACCATCGCCCGCTCGCTCGGCCTCAACGAGGACCTCGTCGAGGCGATCGCGCTCGCCCACGACGTCGGCCACACCGCCTTCGGCCACACCGGCGAGAAGGTGCTCGACGAGATCCTGCGCGGCTCGAGCCCGGAGCTGGCGCTGCCGGCGGCGGTCGCCGCCGAGGTCGGCGCCTTCAAGCACAACTACCAGTCGCTGCGGGTCGTCGACCTGCTCGAGTGGCGCTACGAGCGACCGGGGCTCGACCTCAGCGACCAGGTCCGTGAGGGCATCCTCAAGCACACCTCGTGGAGGGTCGGCTTCCCGTTCCCGCTCGAGCACGCCGCGAGCCTGCACCTCGACCGGGCGTGCCACCTCGAAGGCCAGGCAGTGGCCGCCGGCGACGAGATCGCGCAGCAGACCCACGACCTCGAGGACGGCCTGCGCGCCGCCGCGGTCAGCCTCGACGCGGTCGAGGAGCTCGCGGTGGCGCGCCGCGTCATCGACGCGTTCGGCGGCTCGTATCGCGAGGAACGGCGGCGCTGGCTGCGCCAGCACCTGCTCGTGCGGGGCATGATCCGGCTGTTCGTCACCGACGTGACCGCAGCCGCGGCCGGGCGCATCGAGCGCTTCTGCTCCCGTCACGGGATCACCGACCACGAGGGGTGGATCGCACGCTCGCGCGAGGTGTCGCAGACCACGGTGTGGTTCTCGCCGGAGGTCGAGGAGCTGTTCGACGAGCTCAAGGCCTTCATCTACCGCTTCATCATCAACCACGCGACCGTCAACCGGCAGGACTGGCGGGCGCGCAAGGTGATCACGGCCCTGTTCCGGGCCTTCTGGACGAACCCGCTGACCCTGCCGAGCTACGTGCTGCTGCGGGCCCGCGACGAGCTCGGCTTCCCCCACCTGCGCGACCTGCCGATGGCGTCGGTTGCGGGCGAGGTGGCGAGCCGCTACCATGCCTCGCCCGGCTTCGCGCGGCTGGTCGCCGATCACATCGCCGGCATGAGCGACCGCTTCGCGCTCGAGGAGTACCGGGCCCTGGAGCAGCCGGCGCCGGACCAGAGCTTCCGGGGAGGCGACCCATGATCGTGCTCGCATCGGACCACGCGGGCGTCGGGCTCAAGGCCGAGGTCGTCCGCCTGCTCGAGGCGCGGGGCGAGCCGTACCTCGACCTCGGGCCCGCAGACGACGCCTCGGTCGACTACCCGGTGTTCGCGCACCTTCTCGCGCGCGAGATCCTGTCCGGCCGCGCCGACCGCGGCGTGCTGATCTGCGGCACCGGCATCGGCATGTCGATGGCCGCCAACCGGCATGCCGGCATCCGCGCCGCCCTCTGCCACGACGCCTACACCGCGGAGATGGCGCGCCGCCACAACGACGCCAACGTGCTGTGCATGGGCGGCCGGGTGGTCGGCGCGGGCGTCGCGGCGCAGATCGTCGAGGTCTTCCTCGGCGACCGGCTTCGAGGGCGGCCGCCACCAGCGCCGGGCCGGCCTCATCGAGCCGCCGCCCGACCGTCAGGAGGAGCAATGACCAAATCGCTCAAGCGTGAGTTCTTCGACATCCACCACCGCGCCGTCCTGGCCTCCGACCCCGAGGTGGCGGCCGCGCTCGAGAGCGAGCGGGCGCGCCAGAACGAGGGGCTCGAGCTGATCGCGTCGGAGAACTTCGTCAGCCTGGCGGTGCTCGCCGCCATGGGCTCGGTGATGACCAACAAGTACGCCGAGGGCTACCCCGGCAAGCGCTACTACGGCGGCTGCGAGTTCGTCGACATCGGCGAGGAGCTGGCGATCGAGCGCGCCAAGCAGCTGTTCGGGGCCGACCACGCCAACGTCCAGCCCCACTCCGGCGCCCAGGCCAACATGGCGGTCTACCTGGCGGTGCTGCAGCCCGGCGACACCATGCTCGGCATGGACCTCACCCACGGCGGCCACCTCACCCACGGCCACCCGCTCAACTACTCGGGCAAGGAGTTCAGGGTGGTGCCGTACGGCGTCGACCGCGAAACCGAGACCATCGACTACGTGCGGCTGCGCTCACTCGCCCTCGAGCACAAGCCCAAGCTCATCGTCTGCGGGGCGTCGGCCTACCCGCGGATCATCGACTTTCCGCGCCTGCGCGCGATCGCGGATGAGGCGGGGGCGCTGATCATGGCCGACATCGCCCACATCGCCGGCCTGGTGGTGGCCGGCCTCCACCCGTCACCGGTGCCGCACTGCCAGTTCGTCACCACCACCACCCACAAGACCCTGCGCGGGCCGCGCGGCGGCATGATCCTGTGCACCGCGGAGTGGGCGGAGGCGATCGACAAGGCGGTCTTCCCGGGCATCCAGGGCGGGCCGCTGATGCACGTGATCGCGGCCAAGGCGGTGGCCTTCGCCGAGGCGCTGCGGCCGGAGTGGAAGGACTACCAGAAGCGGGTCGTCGAGAACGCGCGGCGTGCTCTGCGAGGCCTGCGCAGGCGCGCGGCTGGCGGATCGTCTCCGGCGGCACCGACAACCACCTGTTCCTGATCGACCTCGGCCCCGACTTCATCTCGGGCAAGAAGGCCGAGCGCTGGCTCGGGCTCGCCGGCATCACGGTCAACAAGAACACGGTGCCCTTCGACACCCGCAAGCCCTTCATCACCTCGGGCCTGCGCATCGGCACCCCGGCGGTGACCACCCGCGGCATGGGCCCGGACGAGATGGTCCAGATCGCCGGGCTCATCGACCGGGTGCTGCGCCTCGACGAGGACACCGACGACGCGGCCAAGACGGCCGCCTTCAACGCCGGAATCGAGGCGGTCAAGGCCGAGGTCCACGCCCTCACGGCTCGCTTCCCGCTGTATTGAGTTTGCCTTCGTTCCCGTTCCCGTTCCGTCCCCGTTCCCGAGGGTTGGCTGACACCGGGTTCGCCCGCTCTCGTCACGGCGTAGCTGCAAGCGACGCCGGATCCGCGCCCGCTTCCCCTTCCGCGCCCGGATGGCGGGCTGCCGTTGCAGCGTCCAGCGTCGTCTGCTCGTTCCCGTCGGCCGTGGTGACCCGGCTGTGAGGCGGTGAGGCAGTGAGGCAGTGAGGCTGTGAGGAATTCAGGCAGTGGACCACCCGCCCGCTCCCGTTCCCGAGGGGTGGCTGACACCCGGGTGTGGGAGCACACCGTCTGGTACTGATGCAGCGCCCGGTAGAATCGTCCGAGATGGAGTCGCAGGACAGCATCCTTGGGTTCTGGTTCGGCGACGAGCTCGATGAAGCCGCCGTCGCGGCGGAGCTCGCGTCGCTCTGGTGGTCGAAGGAGCCAGCGATGGACGCGGAGATCCGCCGCCGCTTCGAGTCGCTCGTCATCGCCGCGGGCGTCGGCGAGCTCGAGCAGTGGCGGTCGTCGATCCGGGGCCGGCTCGCGCTCGTCCTGCTGACGGATCAGTTCCCCCGCAGCATCTACCGCGGCACGCCGGCGGCGTTCGCATTCGACGCGATTGCGCGGAGCATGTGCCTGGAGAGCCTGGCCGACGGGAGCGACCGCAAGCTGCGGCCGATCGAGCGAGTCTTCCTGTACCTGCCCTTCGAACACTCCGAGAGCCTGACCGACCAGGACCGCGCGGTCGAGCTCTTCCGTGCCCTCGCCGCCGACGTCGAGCCGAGGCTCACGCCGCTGTTCGAGGACTACCTCGACTACGCGCTCCGGCACCGGGCCATCGTCGAGCGCTTCGGCCGCTTCCCACATCGCAATGCGATCCTCGCGCGTCCGTCCACGCCGGCAGAGATTGCGTTCCTCGAGGAGCCCGGCTCGTCGTTCTAGCTTCCCACGCTCTGCCCGCGGCACCTGGGCAGGTGACGGTGCCGGGTCCACCTTGTCGCCGTTGTGGGGCAGTGTGGGGCAGTTGAGCCGTGCTCTGGCGACGGTGTCGGGTCAACACATGCGCGATGGTGCGAGGTCTCGCCAGCGAAACCTATGGTCGGTGGGGAGCCGGACTGTGCAATCGTGTACCCAGCATGCATCGCGAACAGTGGTCGCGCTGGCGAAGCGACGAAGGAGACCGAGGTGAGGAGCTCGACGACCTGGCTGCGGATCAGCTATTGGGTGGGAGCGGTGGCCGACGGTATCGTCGCCGCGGTCATGTTCGCTCAGGCGATCCTCGCGCTCCCCAGCCCGCTCACTCGGTACGTGCCGGAGACTCCCTCCGCTACGCCATGGGCCTCGCCGGCTCGCTCATGTTCGGGTGGACCATCCTGCTCCTCTGGGCTGATCGCAGGCCAGTCGAGCGGCGTGGCGTTCTGATCATCACCATTGTCGTCATCCTCGGGCTGGATGGGGAGCAGTGTGTTTTCCCTGTCGGCTGGCTTCATGCCGGCGCGGTCCGTCGCGCCATTGCTGGCCTTCCAGATCGCTCTGATCGCGTTGTTCTCAGCCAGCCATGCCCTCTCCAGACGAGAGCGCGGGTCGAAAACGTCGGAGAAGGCAACGTGATCACGATTCCCGCCGCTATTCTCTGTGCTGTGTTCGTGGTCCTTGCAGCGGTCCACGTTTACTGGGCGTTTGGTGGCGGGCGGAGCCTCGGGAATGTGGTCCCAACCAAGGACGGAGCTCCTGTCTTCGTCCCGGGGAAGGCGGCGACGCGGCGGTTGCGGCCGCGCTGCTTGCCGCAGCGGTTGTCTCGGTGTGGCGAGCTGGGGCTGAGCATCGGTCCCGAATTGGTACCCCGCGTCGGCATATGGGTGATTGCCGTGGTTTTCGCGCTTCGCGCGGTTGGTGACTTTCACTATTGCGGCCTCTTCAAACGCGTTCGCGACACCGCGTTCGCGCGGTACGACACGCTTGTCTACTCGCCGCTGTGTGTGGTCATCGCCGCATTGGCGGTGTGGCTTTCGGCAAGCGGTTGAAGGTGTCGGTACCGGGACCGACATGGTGGCGCTCGTGCCGCCCGACCGGCGATGGCGATGTCGGAATGACCGGCGTTGCAACGGAGATTGGAAGGGTGATGAGGTCGAAGCCGCAGGCTGAGGGTGGCCCGAGAAGGGCACCATGACAGACCACACGATCTTGTGGCGGAGACTGGATGCGCCGGGACACGAGTCGTGCCGGTGCCTAGCAACCGACTCCGGCTGGCGCCTGGAGGGAGCGGCGGTGTTCGCCCACGACGGCCAGCCGTGCCGGCTGGACTATGCCGTGGCCTGCGATCCAGCCTGGCTTACCGTTTCCGGGGCGATCCATGGATGGGTCGGCGACCGGAGCATCGCGATTGTGGTCGCCGCGGATCTCGAGCGCCGCTGGTGGCTGAACGGCGCCGAGGTCCCGACCGTCCGCGGCTCCACCGACCTCGACCTGAACTTCAGCCCGTCCACCAACCTGCTGCCGATCCGGAGGCTCGGCCTCGCGGTCGGCGAGGAGGCGCGGGTACGCGCCGCCTGGCTCCGCTTCCCGAGCTTCACCCTCGAGCCGCTCGACCAGCGCTACCGCCGATTGGCGGAGGATATGTACCGCTACGAGAGTCTGCACAGCGGCTTCACCGCCGACCTCCAGGTGAACGCAGCGGGCTTCGTCACTCTCTACCCGCGCTTCTTCGAGGTCGAGCCCGGGAGCTGAGCGTCAGAGCGTCAAGGTGCCAGGGCCGACACTTTTGCACTTCCCCCTATTGACTCCTGTTGAAAGAATGTCCTATTTGAGACGCAAAGGAAGGCGTGCGTGGTGAATGAATGACCGCAGGAGGTCTTGGCGGCGCTGAATCCGTCGAGCATGACGGTAAGCAGTCGCGGTGAGCTGTTTGACTTCCGCCGGAGCGAAGTTTGCGAGCGGGTTGTGCTTCAGATAGCCCCAGACTTGCTCCACGGGATTGAGCTCCGGTGCGTAGGCCGGGAGCCACACCACGTGAAGGCGGTGATGGCGACGGATGAAGCTCGAGACAGCGCGGCTGCGATGGACGCCGAGTCGATCCCAGACCAGGACGACTGGACCCTTCAGGTGGCGCAGGAGGTTGCGGAGGAAGTCGATGGCCCACGGGATGTCGACGTTTCTGTTTGCTGCGAGGGAGAAGTAAAGTCCCACTCTCCGCCGTCGAGGCGACACCGTCAGTGCTCCGATGATCGAAGCCTTCTCCCAGTGACGGCCGCATTGGTACAGCACCGGAGTCTGGCCGCGTGGCGCCCAGGTCCGCCGGACCAGCGGGGTGGTGAGCAAACCACTCTCGTCCAAGAAGACCAAATGGGCATTCAGCCGCCTGGCGTTTTTTTACCCTCTTCCAGTCCACCCTCACCCAACGCTGGATCGCCTCCTCGTCGCGCTCTCGGGCCCGACGCTCAGGCTTCTGCGCTGTCCAGCCCAGCGAATGCAAGAGACGACAAATGTGGTCGACGTGATAGCGGACGCCAAACTCCTTCCAGATAACCTGGCCAACCCTCGGGCAGGTCCACAGGTCGGTCGGGAAGCCAGAGGCTCGCGCTCCGCGAAGCAGCAGACCCTCCAGCCGCGCCTTGGCCTCGGCGTCGAGCCTCGCCGGCCGACCAGGAACCGGCCTCGCTGCCAGACCCTGCCGTCCACCCCGCTCGAAACTGGCTCGCCACCGCCGTACTGATCGCCGATCCACACCCAGTCGGCGTGCCACCTCCACCGGCATCAATCCTCCCTTGAGCAAGGCGATGCCTTTCTGCCGTCTCCGCTCGAGCTCCTCGGGGCTACCGGTGGGTCTCATGTCCTACCCCTGCACATAGAATAGGACATTGATTACGCAGGAGTCAAT